>NZ_JABFCP010000001.1:0-45763 GCF_013087615.1 Rhizobium sp. WYCCWR 11152
AAACCATCATGAAGGTGGCAAGCGAAATCGTCCGCCAGCAGGACGCCTTCCTGCTGCACGGCGTCGATTACCTGCGCCCGCTGAACCTGAAAACGGTCGCCGAGGCGATCAAGATGCATGAATCCACCGTCAGCCGCGTCACGTCGAATAAATATATGCTGACGCCGCGCGGCCTCTTCGAACTCAAATATTTCTTCACCGTCTCGATCAGCGCCGTCGCCGGCGGAGACAGCCATTCGGCCGAGGCCGTGCGTCACAAGATCCGTGCGCTGATCCTGCAGGAGAGCCCGGAGGCGGTGCTTTCCGACGACGATATCGTCGACATGCTGAAGAAGGGCGGCGTCGATCTCGCCCGCCGCACCGTAGCGAAATACCGGGAGGCAATGAACATTGCCTCTTCGGTCCAGCGCCGCCGCGAGAAACGGGCGCTCGCCAAGGTCGCCGGCTTCTAACGCTGTCATGCTTCGACCTGGATCGAAGCATCCGGCCCTAAGCGGCGCGACTCTATGAAGCTAGCCGGTGGGTGAGTTTGGATCACGCCCGCGGTGCTTGCGCTGGCCAAGTCCGCCATGTCTATTTTGGGCGTAACCGCCCGATTGGCACCGCCTGCCGCCTGAGATCTTGATGGCCTAAGACACGTGTTTAACGACGTCGTTAGCGACGTGTCTTAGGCGAGGTTGCGATGCGCGTAGAAATTCTTGGGCAAGAACGCCGACGTCGGTGGAGCAACGAGGACAAGCTCGCGATTGTTACGGCGGTTGGGGAAGCTGGAGCCACGATCACCGAGGTAGCTCGTCGTCACGATGTCACACGGCAGCAGATCTACACCTGGCGCAGCGAGTTGAAGAAGAAGGGGCTGCTCTCGACGTCAGGGAATGCGGTGTTCATTCCGGTCGGGCTGAGTGCGGCTCAGGCCGATGTCTCTGAAGGAAGAGAGATCTGCTGCGGAATAATCGTGCTACGATTGAGCTGCGGCCGCACGCTTCGTTTCGAGAGTTCTATGGCTCCCGATGTCCTGACGCAGATTATCCGGGCAGTGGAAGCAGCATGATTGGGCCTGGGACCGGCGTTCGGGTGTATCTTGCGTGCGGGATCACGGACATGCGCAAGGGAGTAGAAGGCCTTGCCGCGCTTGCGCAGGATGTTTTGCGTCAGAAGCCGACTGGCGGCGCGGTCTTCGCCTTTCGCGGCAAGCGTGGCGATCGTTTGAAGCTGCTGTATTTTGATGGCCAGGGCTTCTGCCTGTATTACAAGATCTTGCAGAAGGGGCGGTTTCCTTGGCCTTCGGCATCCGACGGGACTGCCCGGCTGACGTCGGCCCAGCTGGCGATGTTGTGGGAAGGGATCGATTGGCGTCGTCCTGATTGGGGTGCGCCACCGGCCCGTGTCGGGTGATTTTATCTCACTGAAACCACTGGTTTTTATGGAAATTTCTCCTGGCTCGTGGTAGTCAGGATCATGTCTAGCGCGACGACAAATCTTCCGGACGATCCAGCCTTTCTCAAGGCAATGATTGCCGCTTTGCAGGCGGAAAATGCGAAGATGTCGGCCACATTGCAAGCGCATGATCAGTTAATCCAAACGCTGCGGCTGCGCATTGCCAAGCTGAAGAAACAGGTCTTCGGCAAGTCGTCTGAAAAGATTGAGCGTGAAATCGAGCAGTTGGAACTGGCGCTTGAGGATCTGTTGATCGCCGCCGCTGAAGGCAGTACGGCGCCAATCGATGAACCTGATGAGGCGGCGTCTGTTGTTCCCTTGGCGGATACGGCTGAAAAGATCATGCGCCGGCGCCCACGCGTCTCGGACAAGGCGGTTCGCGAGCGCCGAGAGCTCGATCCTGGCTCCTGCTGCCCGGAATGCGGAGGTGAATTGCGTCTTGTCGGTGAGGACGTCAGCGAAATCCTCGACATGATCGCCGCGCAGATGAAAGTCATCAAGGTTGCTCGACTGAAGAAGTCCTGCCGCTGCTGCGAGAAAATGGTGCAGGTGGCAGCGCCCAGCCGCCCGATACCGGGCAGCATGGCCGGCGCTGGCCTCTTGGCGTATATTCTGGTCTCGAAGTTCGACGACCATTTGCCACTGTACCGGCTGAACGAGATCTTCGCCGGCATGGGCGCCGACATTCCCGACAGCCGATGGTTGATTGGTGTGGTCGCGCCATGCAGGTGCTTCAGCCTCTCATCGAGCGGATCGAAACGGCGATTATGGCAAGTGACCTCCTTCATGCCGACGACACCCCGATCCGAGTGCTGGATCGCTCGCTGCGGGATATGGGGTTGGGCAAGGGTGTGAAGAAGGGCAGGATCTGGACGTATGTCCGCGATCAGCGTCCATGGGCAGGCAGTTCCCCGCCCGGTGCAGTCTACTATTTTGCTCCTGACTGGAAAGAAGAGCACGTCCACCGCCACCTCAAGCAATCAAGCGGCATCCTTCAGGCTGACGGCTACAAAGGATATGGCAAGCTATACGCGCCTGGAGAAAAGGGAACATCTCGCTTTAAGGAGGCCGCCTGCTGGGCTCATTGGCGACGAGACTTCCACGACATCTGGACATCAAACAAGTCGGAGACTAGGAGGCGCGCTGAAGACCGACCGCGATGTCATCAAGGGCCGTTAGTCATATGGCACCGCGGCGCGGACTGCCGCTGGCCGCATCAATGGCCCGAGCATGCGAGGTACCTGCGCGATGAGTCTGGCAACCAGCGGCCGGCGCAAGGGCATCAAGCGCGCGTTGGAGCACGAGGACGAGGTGCTGGCGCACTGCAAGGCGAAGGGTTGATTTCAGCCGCTTTGCACTGTCCTCGTCTACCAACTGGAAAGCGGCGATTCAGAACCTGCATTCGACAATGACGTTTTCGAAGTTAACGATCGCGTCTGTCCGCGCCCTGTCCCTGCGATGAAGGCTGCATGTTGAAGTCGACGATGTGCCGAGGTTATCAGGGCGGTGGAACAGGCGATCGTCGCTAGCGATCACCCGGCTACCAAGTCGAAGCATCCCCGGGCCGATGGCCAGATCAAGCGACTTCGCCGCCGCCTCCATTCGGGCGTCGCCTGTGGCGCTGTTTAGTCGTTCTCTATCACAAGATCGCGAATGGCTGCAGGATACATCTGTTCGTGGATGTTTTGTGCATGTGCCAAGGCGCTCTCGTAGTCAACGTGAAGGTGGACGCGCGACATCGCGCCATTAAGCTCGGTCACCACGACCCTTGATCCGATGGCGACCGCGCGCGTGCCTGCCGATGCGACAAGGCGCATCGCAAAATCGATGTCGGTTATGATGCAAAGGCAAGGCCTGCCGTCCACTTCAAAGAATATTGAGCTAATGTCGTGTTGATCAAGAAGCACAAGGAGAGTGTCGCATTCTGCGTCACTCGCGACAGCTAATACTGCTGCGTCGCGTGCTACTGTCACGGAACCGGAGTATCCGTGGCCTGTGATGATCGTGCCCGTCTCCGCTCCGTCACTAGTCAGTGCTTTGCAAACTATGGCGACTGCGTGCTTTTTAGCATAATCCACTGCCCTATGGTGCAGCACCTTTGCGCCTTGCCGCGACATCTGCGCAATCGTCCAATACCCAATCTTCGGGATTAATCGTGCCCCTGGTACAAGATGAGGATCTGCGGTGTAGACGCCCTTAACATCTGAATATATTTCGCAAGCTTGCTCTCCTAACATAGCTGCGATCACGACGGCTGTCAGGTCGGAGCTGTTTCTGCCGAGAAACGTTAGTCTGCCCAATTGATCAATTGCCTGACCACCCGTGGCAATGACAATGTCATGCTCCTGAAGTGCAGCCCTGATTGGCTGAGGATCGACGCTTTCTACTGAAGCCCGACCGAAGTCTGAATTTGTGCGTATCCCTAGGACATAGCCGTTCAACGACGTCACGGGAATCCCAAGGCGACTGACCGCAGCTTCCAACATGCAGGCACTTAGCATCTCGCCCGTGGCAAGTGCCGCATCGAGATTCGATGGTGATGCTTCCCTGTTGACGCCAAGCATGGTTGCTTTCAGCTTGTCGGTTATACCATACATTGCGCTGACCACGGCGATAATCTTGGTTCCGCCTGCAGCCCGCAGCTTAGCTAAATGCTGAGCAACTCGAGCGTAGTCACAAGGATCTCGAAAACTCGAACCGCCGAATTTGACAATAGTCGTCTTCATGTTTCATCCATCAAGTTATTGGCGATCACAAGCTGTGCGATGAGGAGTGCGTTGAGTGCGGCTCCGACGTGAACGTTGTCGGCTACAACCCACATCCACAGCCCGCGCGGATTCTCTGGATTAACTCGGACTCGACCGACGTGAACATATGCAGGGTCTCCCAGAAAGCGCGGCGTTGGATATCCGTCGCGAATTTCGTCAGCATAAAGTCGAACACCTGGTTCATTTGCCAGGAGCTCATGGACCTGTTCTAGTCGAACATGATCGTCGAACTCGACGTATACCGCCTCGGAATGACACGTCTTTACCGGCACTCTAACGCAGGTGGCGGTTAACTGCAGACGAGGCATACCGAAGATCTTCCGTGACTCTTGAACCAGCTTGCGTTCCTCGAGAGCCACGCCTTCGCTGGAAATCTCTCCGATCTGCGGTATGACATTGAATGCAAGAGAGACAGGGAAGCTCTCCGCAGCGGGCCGCGTGCTCCCCTTGAGCCAGGCTTCGGCACCGTCTTCTAGCTCGTTAATCCCGCGCCGGCCAACTCCTGAGGCGGCTTGATAAGTAGTCAAAAGAACCTGGTTAACGCCGAACGTCGCTATCAACGGTCGTAGTGCCCGAACCAGCTGTATCGTGGAGCAATTTGGATTTGCTACTATTCCAGACGGTGGACGAACCGTAAGTGAACAGGCGTTAACTTGTGGTACGATGAGGGGTACGTCAGGGCTCATTCGAAAAGCATTCGAGTTATCAATCACCAAGGCTCCTTGGGATGCGAACCGAGGTCCCCATACGGCGCTTACGTCGCCGCCTGCAGAGAAGAATGCAATGTCGGTTTTGGTATCATCGATATTGCGAATGTCGCGTAGTGCCTCAACTAAGTATGTTTGGTCTCGAAACTTGAGTTGACGCGCACCCGAACTGGAGGCGAACAGCCTCAGTCGATCGACCGCAATCTCGCTTTTTTCCAATAACTTGATCAGGGCCGTTCCAACCACCCCGGTTGCTCCAACGACAGAGATATCTAATGCTCTCATAAGGATCCTCATTTAGAAGCTCGTGGTTGGATCTTGTTTTCAAATCCGAAGCCCGCTTCGGCCGCCCAAGGATGTAACGGGAAGGCTGTCGTCGCGGCTAAATGCACAGTTCAATGCCTCCTCTCTTCAGATCGTTCGACTTTCGACCTGGTGTTTCCTGTGATCATTGCCTCCGAATGGAAGACTGGATGCCCAGAAAGAGCTTCGCATCGCATGGCTGGATTTGCTTGCATGCTAAGTTGCCATGCCGCCTTCTCCACGTCTTGAACCGATGCAATTGTCCCGCACTGTGAATAGCGCCGGCGGCTTCTATCGCTCCGAATGGAATCAAGATCCGTGCACCGCACGATGATCAACGGCGACATGAGTCTGGCAGTTCTTGGGACAGACGCGCGCACACGCTCCGCAGCCGATACAGCGGCCGGGATAATCAATGACCATGATCACGCGACTGAGCTCACCATTAAAGTCGTCCTCGCCATCACAGACACCGAGCATTTCGCCTGCCTCGTCCATGCCGTAGGGATGCATGACCTCGCGAGAGCAGACCTTGAAGCAGCGACCGCAGCCGATGCACATCGCAGGGTTGATCGAATCTAAATATTCCGGCATCCATCGGGATCCGTCGCGAGCCACGAATGCGCTTGTCATAGATTCCTCCGATTTAACGAGTTCTGTCGATGATAAATGTTTCCGCCGAAGGCCCGCCGATTGCCCGCCGACACGCGTTGCGTGTCGCGTCGTAGATGACAAAGAATCCGGCCGATTCTAACTCCGCATTCAGTCCCTTCACATCTTGCGTGGGCTCTTCTCAAAGCGCCCACCTGCCGTTTCGGCCGCTGTTGATAGAATCTGCCATTGAAGAGCGAGAGGCGACGAATTGATCTCATTTTGCGATTCCCGCGCGTCGGTTGGGTCAAGTCGGCCAAGTGTTCGGAGGGCGGTTAGCCTGAATGATGTTCGCGAGGTCAAAGATCATGTCGCGGGTTCCCCGGTATAATATTGTAAGCTTGTGCTGGCTGCCGACGCGGTCGAACATGGGCAAACCAACCCGCATCAGCGGAACGCCGAGACGCTTGGCAGCTTCTCGGCCGTGCGAGTGTGTGACGATAAGATCGGCCGTTGCGCCGAGACTTTCCAGATCACCGAGATCGCCGACTTTGACGGTCTTCGCCGGTACCATCTCGAGTGCTTTCGAAGTGCCGGTCGTGGTGACCGCGGCCGCAATTTCCGCACCCATGGCGGTAAAAAAATCGGAGAACTGGAAGAGTTGATCCGGCTCGGAGGCGATTGCGATCTTCTTGCCTGCCATATGGGAATGTCCGTCGAGCATGGCATCCTGCAGCTGCATTCGGTTGCGGCGGACATTGAGCGGTGTCTGTTTTCGCGACACAGCGGCAAGCACGCGAATAAAGCGATCGACGTTCTCTAGACCCGTCAGCGATCTAAACAGCACGTACGGCACGCCGGTTAATCTCTGCAGCGCTTCAGCCGATCGCCGCATATGCTCACCGATTGCAATGCACTGCATGGTCGTACCGAGATCGCGGATCTCCTCCACTTTCGTGCCGCCATACGTTGCCGGCATCCATTGTTCGGGGACGGAGCCGTCGAGTGCTCCGGATACGTCGGGCAGAATAACCGGGTCGAGCCCGAAGCTTACGGCCGTCTCGCGCAAATGTTCAATATCAGCTACTGTTAAGTTGCAGCCAGGCAAGATCGCGACCTTCCCCGGATCACGATACTGCTTGTCAGGTCGCGTTATTGCCTCGATCATGGCGGTAACAGCTTTGGACCAACCCTCCTCTATGGCGCCGTCAAAGTCCGGCGTTTTGGCGACGACCACTTCGGTCCCCATAAGTTCTATCGCCCGCCTGCGCTTGATGTTTTCGACATCACCGGCGGCATCCTCGTCGCGGGCCTCTACCGATGCGGTCGTGCATATTCCGATTAGTCGTGGCCTCGTGCGGGCTTTGAGGCTGAGAATTGCCTCTTCGAGACGATCTGCGCCGCCGACGATTGTCGCGGCTTCGTTCATAGCCGTCGTTTGCAGCGGGATCGCTTCATTGAAATGCCTCACGAGTAGTGCGAGCGCGAAGCTCGTACATCCCTGGCTGCCATGGAGCAGAGGTATTGCGCCGTCAACGCCCAGAAAGGCGAAGGCAGCACCAAGCGGCTGCGACGACTTCAGGGGGTTGACCGCCGCCGACTTGGTTTGAGATACGACGCGTGCCATAGTACGACCTCAACATTCTTTGCGAGTCATCTCGCGGTTTTGGTTCGACGCGCTTACGCTTCTCTTTTCGCTCGCTTTTCAACGACCAAGCCCGGCTCCCATGGCGCCGGCTCGCGCACCTGCGGCCAAATCGGATTGTGAATTGCCAGGTCAATTTGTCGGGCAAGTTGCACCATTCCCTCATAGCCAGCGTAAGCGTGATGACGCTCCTGGTTGATGTCGAGCCAGGGCAGTTTTGCCTTTAGCGCTATATACTGGGTGCGTCCGCCCGACAGCATGATGTCGGCCTTTCTCTCGAGTAGAAGCGAGAAAAGCTCGCGCGGCGACATCGTCTCGAACAGGAGGTTCTCCTCCTTCAGGGTCTGTTTCACTCGCTCCCTATCTTCGAGCGTCGATTTCTTGACTGATGTGCCGACGATCTCCATGCCGATCTCCATCAGGGCATGGACGACCGACCAGGATTTCACGCCGCCTGTATTTAGAAGTACGCGCTTGCCCTCAAGGCGAGGTCGGTACGCTTCTAGCCTCTTCCACACCTTTTCCTCTTCCTTCGCTACAAGGATTTCCGTGCGCTGCAAAAGCGAGGGGTCAGCACCCTTCATTACAAGCAGATCGGCGATCCGCCGGAGCGCCTCCGAGGTGCCGGAAATGCCATAGAAGGAGCCCTCGAAAAATGGAATGTCCCACCGCTCCTGCATCTTACGTGCTAACGAAACGAACGCTGTCGAACACACCGTCATCGCTGCGCGTGAGCGGTGGGCGGAGGCGACTTGCAGATATCGCGCGTCTCCGGGAATACAGGCGCGGACGCGGATGCCGAGCTTATCCAAGAGCGGCTTCACCTGCCAGAACTCACCAGAGAGGTTAAATTCGCCGAGTATGTTGATGTCGCAAAGGCCTGGCTCATTGGGCTCCACAGTACCTATGACATGCTTGAGCAGCGCCTCGCCCGCTAGCTTGTTGCCGAGGTTTTTAGATCCGACAAAACCTGGCGCATTGACCGGCACCACCGGCAAGGCAAATTCGTCTGTCGCTCGCTTGCAAATAACGTCGATGTCGTCACCGATCATCGCTGTAACGCAGGTTGAATAGACAAAGATTGCCGCGGGCGCATACCCATCCTTGATTTCCCGGATCGCTTTAAAGAGCTTCCGTTCACTGTGGCCCATTACGATGTCGATTTCCGTAAGATCAGTCGTGAAGCTCGTGCGCCAAAGTGTTGGACCTGACGAGGCAGCGCCACGGTTGTCCCAGGAATTTCCCTCGCAGGCGAGCGGTGCGTGAATCAGATGTGCGACATCGGTGATCGGCTGCAGTGCGACCTTGGCGCCGTCGAAAGCGCAACCGCCGACGGCCGTTCCCGGGGCCATTGGCCTCGCGCAATTCCTTCGGCGCCCCTTCGGACCCTTGCTGCCGCCCCTTTCACTCGCGAGCTCGTGGAAGGCGTCTTTGATTTTGGCGT
Organism: Rhizobium sp. WYCCWR 11152; assembly: GCF_013087615.1. Taxonomy (NCBI): domain Bacteria; kingdom Pseudomonadati; phylum Pseudomonadota; class Alphaproteobacteria; order Hyphomicrobiales; family Rhizobiaceae; genus Rhizobium; species Rhizobium sp. WYCCWR 11152. Next base: position 8,896 of record NZ_JABFCP010000001.1, read on the forward strand.
TGAGCGAGGACATTCGTCTGCCTTCAAATCTGGTGGAGAGAAAGGCCGCCTGACCCCGTTCTTAGCGAGTGAGGTCATACGAATAGTCTGTCACACCCGCGTGCATTGTTTCGCGATCGAGGGTGTCGAAGATCTTGTCCAGGATCGTCGTTAAAAGACGCAGTCCGCCCTGGTAACCCATGAGGGGGAATCGATGATGATGGTGCCGATCGAAAATTGGAAACATCAGCCGAACCAATGGGGTGCCGGTGTCCCGCTCGAGATACTTCCCGTAAGAATTGCCAATCAGAAGATCCACCGGCTCGGTGAAAAGCAGCGAGCGCAGTGCCCAGAGGTCCTTGCCTGGCCAAACCTGTGCATTCTTCCCGAAGGGCGAGGATGCGAGGAGTTCCTTCATCTCGTTCTCCCAAGCTGAGGTGCCGTTTGTGGCGAGGCAGTGGATTGGTTCGCCGCCGGTCTCCATGATGAAGCGCGCCATCCCAAAAACGAAATCTGGATCACCGTAAATCGCGTATTTTTTTCCATACAGCCAAGCTTGGCTGTCCGCCATCGCGTCAATGAGTCGCCCGCGCTCCAGGCGGATCGTCTCGGGAATTTCTCTCCTGGAAATCACAGATATCGCCATCAGGAGTTCGTCGGTAGCTTCGACGCCGAGAGGGTAGCGGAAGGAGGTCGTCGCTTGTCCAACGTCTCTGCAGTAATCTAACGTCTTGCGAGTGTTGTAATATTGCAGGGACAACGTCCCCTCCGCGTTCAACGCCGCCTTCACGTCATTGATTTTGGTCCCCCCGTCATACATCCTAAAGTTGCCATCGGAGGGGGTATCGAACTGATCTGATGCGTCCTGGATGAAGATGTAATTCACTTGCATCAAATTGAGCAGGCGTTTTAATTCGCGATTGTTCCCAACGCAGAAGCCATCAAATCCAGGAATGATGTTGATAGAAGCGGTCGCTTCACTTCGCGCGGTGCCCCTCCAGAAATTCTCCAGCACACCTTTTACCATGCTGTCGTAGCCATCGACATGGCTGCCGACAAAGGCTGGTGTGTGGGCGAAGGGGACATCGAAATCGCGCGGGACCGAACCTTCGCTTTTGGCATTTTCGATGAAACCATGCAGGTCATCTCCGATGACCTCTGCCATGCATGTGGTCGACACCGCGATCATCTTCGGGTTATAAAGCTTGTATGTGTTGGCGAGACCGTCGACCATATTTTTCAGGCCGCCAAATACAGCCGCGTCTTCTGTCATCGATGACGAGACCACCGATGACGGTTCCTTGAAATGGCGTGATAGGTGCGATCTGTAGTAGGCAACGCAACCTTGGCTGCCATGGACGAATGACATCGTTCGCTCGAATCCCGCCGCTGCGAAAACCGCGCCGAGTGGCTGACAGGCTTTGGCTGGATTGACGACAAGGGCTTGGCGGGCCAAGTTTTTCTCTCGGTATTCCCAGGTCTTCGTGAATTCGCGCTGCTCTGACACGACCTGATCCGGGTGTGGGCGTTCGAATTTCAGCTTTTTCTCGGCTAACATTTGCCTATATTCCGGCTCGCAGAACAAAGGCGCATGGTCGAGAGCTTTCTCGGCTGATTGCGGCATAGGGTCACCTCTTTCGATCTGGCTGCGACATGGAGGAGGTACAGAGACCTTCGATCCGGGTAAGGCCTCCGCGGTTTCTTCGAGAAATTCTAGGTTCTCATGCTAGGGCCACTCCCGCCAAAGCGCGGTCATTCTTCCAGGGCGCATGGTAAAGACCCCAAACGGGATTGTTGATGGCCATGTCCATGTCCCGGGCGAAAATCGAGAAACCGTCATAACCGTGATACGGACCAGAATAGTCCCACGAGTGCATCTGACGGAACGGAATGCCCATTTTCTGCACCGGGTATTTTTCCTTAATGCCCGACCCGACGAGATCCGGCCGAATTCCCTCAATGAATTTCTCTAGTTCATAGCTAGTCACGTCGTCGTAGATCAGCGTACCTTCCTTTACGTAGTGGCTGGTGCGCTGATAGTCGTCGCCGTGACCAAATTCGTAGCCGGTTCCTACGATTTCCATTCCGAGGTCCTCATAGGCGGTAATGACGTGACGAGGACGCAGTCCGCCGATGTAGAGCATCACCCGTTTGCCAAAGAGGCGCGGCCAATACTTGTCGACCACAGCCGAGACGAAGGGTCGGTATTTGGCGATGACTTTTTCGGTTCTATCTTCGATCTCCGGACCGAAATGCTTGGCTATGTTGCGCAGCGAGGCTTCGATCTGGAATGGGCCAAAGAAATTATACTCCATCCATGGAATGCCATATTTTTCCTCCATGTGCCTGGAGATGTAATTCATCGACCGATAGCAGTGAATGAGGTTGAGCGTAGCTCGAGGCGCGCGCTCCACTTCGGCGAGAGTTGCATCTCCCGACCAATTGCCGACCACGCGCAGTCCGATCTCTTCGAGCAGGATGCGCGATGCCCATGCATCGCCGCCAATGTTATAGTCGCCTATGACATTTACGTCGTAGGGACCCGCCTCGAATTTAAAGTCTTTCTTGTCGAAGACCCAATCTCGAATTGCATCGTTCGCGATGTGGTGGCCAAGCGATTGCGACACACCACGGAAGCCTTCGCAGCGCACCGGCACGACGGTCGTCGTGTGTTCTTTGGCCTTTTTTCGCGCCACCGCCTCAATGTCATCGCCAATCAGACCGATCGGACATTCGGACTGCAGGCTGATGCCATTGCTTAACGGGAAAAGTTCAGCAATCTCGTCGATGACCTTTTCCAGTTTCTTGTCACCGCCAAAAACGATGTCCTTCTCCTGGAAATCGGAGGTAAATTGCATGGTCACGAAAGTGTCGATGCCTGTCAGACCGACGTAATAGTTGCGACGTTGCGACCAGGAATATTGACCACAGCCCACAGGCCCGTGTGAAATGTGAACCATATCCTTGATCGGTCCCCAGACAACGCCCTTTGAACCGGCATAGGCGCATCCTCGGATCGTCATCACGCCAGGAACAGACTTGATGTTCGACTTTACCTCGCACTCGCTAATTGCGTTTGGGTCCTCGCCGGCGCCCTTTTCGCTCATTGCCACGCTAAGATGTTTACTACGGCGCTTCGCTGCTTTGCCCGGATATTGCGACAGCACGTCTGATATAAGCTTCGCATGGAAGTCACTGTCATTGTCGTATTTGAGGCTCATTGAACCTACCCCTTACAAATTCCGGATGAAAACCTCCCTCGCGGGATGGCGGGCGCTTTGCCTGTCGCTGCGCGCTCGTGTCAGTGTGATCACGGGGCAGCTATCAACCTGGCATCCCTGGCTTGAAGTTCGGCAAGCATCTGCTCATCGGTTTTCATGATCCCGAAATCGAGAAGCATGTCCTCAAGTTCTTCCATAGTGATGGGGGTCGGGACGGTGCCTTTGCCAGAATTGTCATGTATTCTTTGGGCAAGTGTGCGGTACTCGGCCGCTTGCTGAGAGTCCGGCGCATATTGGATCACCGTCATCTTTCTAAGTTCGGCATGTTGGACAATGTTGTCGCGTGGTACGAAGTGGATGAGCTTGGAATTGAGTTTGGCAGCCAGCGCTTCGGCGAGGTCGAGTTCGCGGTCGGTCTGACGCTCGTTACAAATGAGGCCACCCAGGCGCACGCTGCCGCCTGCAGCATATTTCAGGATGCCCCTGGCGATATTGTTGGCGGCATAAAGCGCCATCATTTCGCCGGACATGACGATGTAGATTTCCTGAGCTTTGTTTTCACGGATCGGCATCGCGAAGCCGCCGCACACAACGTCACCGAGCACGTCATAAGACACGTAGTCGACATCGTTGTAGGCGCCGTTCTCTTCGAGAAAGTTGATCGACGTGATAACGCCGCGTCCCGCGCAGCCGACGCCTGGCTCCGGGCCGCCAGACTCCACGCATTTGATACCTTTATAGCCTACCTTGAGCACGTCTTCGAGTTCAAGATCTTCAACCGAACCCCTCGTTGCTGCGAGATCAAGAACCGTATCCTGGGCCTTCGAGTTCAAGATCAGGCGCGTAGAGTCCGCCTTAGGGTCACAGCCAACGATGAGGATCTTCTGTCCATGGTCCACGAGGGCGGCTAGCGTGTTTTGGGACGTAGTGGACTTGCCAATTCCGCCCTTTCCATAGAATGCAATTTGACGCAGAGCTGCCATGTGTGGCGTTCCTTCGTGTGTTCGAGGCGATGCGGTTATCCCGCAACGCGGATGCGGAGGCGGTCCCGCTGCCTCGCAATAGCTCTCAAGATTCGTGCCAAGCGGTCCGATTGAGCTGACGAACAATAATTCGCCGCGATTCCAGCTATGTGGGCGCAAAATACGGGATTGAGAACAAGAACGCTTGTCACGTAACCGACAAAGGTGATGACAATGTCGAAATAGATTGTCACCCTCTGAGGGCCAATGAATGGTGGCCGTTTGTGCAATATCTGACCAACCGGCAGGATGTCTCATTTATCCATGCGTAGCTTCTAGGACTTTGTAGAGCAGCCATCACCAGACCGGCCGTAACAAATTCTGATCACTTGCCGCAAAGCGCTGTCTCCGGCGATGAAAAGCGCCATGCCGCGTCTGGTGCCTGCATAGGGTTAACGTCCTACTCTGCTGTCCATTATGATAGTGGCAGTGATGTCAACGAAGCTCTCGCCCCCGCACACACGGTCAGCAATCATGACCCTTAGACGACGAAGAAGGCGCCACTTGTGACAACACGTCGTACGGCATGGTCCAAGTTACCTAATAGCTGCTTCTTCAAGGGCACCCGCCCGGCGTAGATCGTTCAGAAAGCTCCGCTTTTCAGTAGCGTCCCATCCTTCGCCAACTTCAGAACAAATGATCTGCTCGTAATTTTCGAGGCCTTCGCCGAGTACCATTTCTCGCGTCAGGGATCTAAGTTGGCAAATTCCAAATGGCCTATTTAGTGGGGTACGTCATGAGTTACGGCATTGTCGCTCCTTTGTCGGTTACGTGACAGGCATTTTTGTTCTCAATCCCGTATTTTGCGCCCACATAGCTGGAATCGCGGCGAATTATTGTTCGTCAGCTCAATCGGCCCGCTTGGCACGAATCTTGAGAGCTATTGCGAGGCAGCGGAACGGCCTCCGCATCCGCGTTGCGGGATAACCGCATTGGTTTGAACACGTTAAGGAGTACCAGGCATGCCCGACTTAAAGGTAGGAGAGACCGCCACGAACCCACTCCAGATCGTTGATTGAGGGTGCTAGGGTGATGCCGCTAGCGACGAACCAAAAAGGAGCAAGATATTGACCCTTACAGAAGCTGTCCAGCCGTGTCGGGTTCAGAGAACCTGTGTTCGCAATGCAATACGAAACCAGAGGTTGACCGGTCCCAAATTACCGCATCCCAAACTCAAACAGCGACGAAGGACACAAAAATATGGCCCTTGAAGTTTCATTCCTATTTGGTGGTATCTCAACAGAGTATGACGGATCCATTACTTCCTTAATAAATGTCATCTCCTCCTATTTAGCTCTCAGCGATGAAAAGCGACCATTCGCTGTGAAACATCTGTATCACATTAGCCGAAACGATGGTCTTGTCCGCACAATCCCATTCTGCAGTGTGCTTACAATCGAGAAGCTTCAGGCCTATCTTTCCGACACTAGCACTCTCCCTGGAGATACACTGCTTACCACCTTTGATTCGATCAAATCTCGCGATGAATACGTCGTGAATTTGTTGCACGGACAGTTCGGAGAGGACGGAGGCGTCCAGACGCTCGCGGCGCTTGCAGGTCTAAGAGGCACTTTCGGCGACCCACACGTCGCGTCGTTGACGATGAATAAATACGCAATGTCGGCCTTCGTATCCTCGGTATTGCCCGCTGAACTCGTAAGAGTGCCAGAGACAACACTCGTAACACCGGCAAACGTTGCCGATTCATTAGAAATCGTGAAGTCATTGAGGCACTCGATCGTAGTGAAGCCGAATTCACTTGGTTCATCACTATTTGCCAAGTTATTCCATGAGCCTTCCAATTCGAAGACGGAGATTGAGGCCCTTCTTCACACGATATTTGCCCACGATAAGGCAGCGCTTATTCAAGAGTTCATTCCCGGTGACGAGTATACATGTGGCTGTATAATAGGATCGCGTATGATCACAACACTTCCGATCGTAAAACTCGAAGCGGATATGCAATTTTGTGGGCGCGACCAAAAATACTCTAGCAGAATCGCCAAGAAAAAAGTAATAAGCGACAATAGTGATATTTTCTTCAGGCTACAGTCAATAGCACAAAAGATCGCTTCTTCACTCGATTTTTACAATATGGTGCGATTCGATTTCAGAGTTTGCAAGGAATCGAATATTTGGTTCTTGGAATGCAATTACATTCCCGGGCTAGCTGAAGGTAGCTCATTCGAAAAAATGCTTCACCGTCATGGCATGACAGTCATAGACCTAATAGCGCGCGTCATGGCAGACTCAAATCCTTATCGAAAGCCTGGCCATTATATCGAATACGAGCGTGTTAATGAGTCTTGAACAGGGGAGGCTCGGCGTCGCCAGACGATCGAGGACCTTCTCACCCTCGAGGTGGAGAGGCCTTGGCAGGCCTCCAATACCTACGCTGACGCAGCAACAGCACTTTGAAAGCGGTCGCGATATGAACCACATGGAATTCCTCGCGCAGACCCCGTCCGTAGATGCGCCGACGCTTTGGTCATTCGTGAAGATGCACGGGTTGGAAAACTATTTCGTGATTGTCGATCGGCGTGAGGTCGCAAAGCCGTTTGACGTCGAGGACATCGTCAGGATTTGCAGTACAAACGTCGGAGCTGGCGGCGAACAACTGCTCACGATCGAACGACCCTCCGACGAGGGACGAAAGGCAGGCGCTTACGCGCAGATGAGAATCTTCAACATCGACGGCAAGGAAGTCGGTGCGTGTGGGAATGCTACGCGCTGCGTGGCTTACTTGTTGCTTGAAGAGACGGAGACTGAGGAAGTCCTGATCGAGACCAAGTCCGGGGTGCTGCAATGCTGCGGAGCAGGTCTTCGGCAGATCAGCGTTAAATTGGGGCCGATTAGCCTGGACTGGCAGCAAATCCCGTTGAGCCGCGAAATCGATACCCGTCATGTCCTTTTGACAAGCGGACCTCTTTCCAATGGGGTCGCGCTGAACATTGGCAATCCGCATGCTGTGTTCTTCGTCGATCAACTCGTCGTCGACGACATCCCGACCTATGCCCCGGTCGTGCAGAACGATCCGCTTTTCCCGGAAGGCGTCAACGTTGGCGTGGCCCAGATCGTCGACTCGCAAACCATACGCCTCGCCGTGTGGGAGCGTCCCGGCATTCTCACCAAAGCATGCGGGACCGGGGCTTGCGTTGCCGTCTATGCTGCGAAGATGCGAGGTCTCGTGAATTCTCCCAAGGTCACGGTACACCTTCCCGCGGGCGAACTTCAGATCGAGCTTGTCGAAAACAACATGGTGATCATGACCGGTCCTGTCGCTTTCTGCTGCCACGGTTTCATTGAAGGAGGAAATCCCAGCACTCCTGTGCTGGCATTGGCATGAGCTGATGGGCCGTTTCTTTAGACAACCAAAAGGGGAATGCGATGACAACTAGAACTATCAGCCTGGCACTTAGCTTCGCGGCGATGGCCGTAACACAAGTCTCTGCAGTCCGCGCCGAAAACATTCCGGAAAACTTGAAGGGTTCCGGAGAGGTCGTTGTGGCAGTCGACGGCGGAAGCTACGAGGCGGCGCTTCGAAAGGCGTTCTTCGACCCGTTCACCAAGGATACGGGAATCAAGATCGTGGTCGTTCCCTCCAATCCCGGAAAGCTGCTTGCATCAGTAAAAGTCGGTCAGCCGGATGCGGATCTGACGTCCGTTTCCGGCGGCGAGTTTCCCGGCTGGATCTCGAAGGACGCCGTTGAGCCGATGGACTACAGCTTCTTCGCGAAAGAAACTCTCTCAGCAATGCCCGAGCAACTCGTGGACAAGAACGGCGTCGGAGCCCTGCTCTATTCCGCCGTTATCGCCTTCAATACCAACAAATTCACTGCCGATGGGAGGCATCCGGACAACTGGGTCGATTTCTACGATGTGAAGGACTTCCCGGGGAAGCGAGCGCTCCCGAAGTGTGAACGTATACTCGCGGGCGGTCTTCTGGCAGGCGCTCTGCTCGGAGACGGAGTTTCGCCGGCGAATCTGTATCCACTCGACGTCGATCGCGGCTTCGCGAAAATCAAGCAGTTTAGGCCCAACGTGGGACGTTGGTGGTCCGGTGGAGCGGAAGCTCCGCAGAGCCTCATCTCCGGAGACGCCGATATGGCAGTTTCCTTCAACGGCCGCATTGCCATGGCCAAGCAGGAAGGTGCGCCCATCGCCTTCACATGGAACCAGTCGCTTCTTCAGTATGATTACTGGGTCATAATGAAAGGCTCGCCGAACAAAGAAAATGCAAGCAAGTTTTTGGCCTATATCTCGCGGCCTGTCCCTCAGTCGCAGTTCGCACTGGCCATGCGCTACGGGCCTGTCAACAAGGAAGCTTTCGGTCTTCTTCCGAAGGAAATCGCTGCGGATCTCCCCGGAGCGCCGGAAATCGCCGACAAGCAAATCTTCGAAAACTACAAATGGTGGGCTGAGATGCGTCCCGATGGCCGGACGAACTACGACGACGCAATGAGTCGTTGTGTAGAGATGCTATCGCAATAGGACCAAGCATCGGAAACCACGAGTGCTACGACAATGAAGATAACTGCCTCATCGAACAGCGTTGCGTATGGAGAGCCTGGCATCTTCCGAGGCCACTTCTCCTTCGCCGACCCTCGTCTTTCAGGATACATGTGGCCTCTGTGCGAGATCCGTGGCGATCGTGATGGGCCGAGGCTTTGTATCTCGGCAGGCGTTCATGTGAATGAGGTCGCCGCTATCGAGGCTGCTGTTCGCCTTCAGAAACTGTTCGATCCCCGAAAAATTCAGGGATCGGTTTCGATTATCCCGCTTGTGAACCAGCCCGCACTGTACAAATACAGCGAATACGTCTGTCCCCTCGATGGAAAAAACATCAATTTCTCGTTCCCAGGCGACCCCAACGGCTCGTTTTCTGAGATCCTCTGTGACGCAATAATGAACGAGTGGTGCGTGGGTGCGGATTGCTACGTAGATATGCACGGAGGTGATCTTCGAGAAAACGTTTCCAAGTTCACCATCTTCCAGCACACGGACGACCCAGTCCTGGACGAACGTGCAAGACGGATGGCGATGTGCTTCGACGCCGAACTCGTCGTCGGCCTCCCCGTTGCTCATATACCGAAGCCAGGCCGCCCGCCGACAGGATTTGCCTCGAAGAACAGGCTCGCAATCATGTCGGAGGCCGGCGCGAATGGATTAGTTGACGAAGCCTCAGTGCAATTTCATGTCGACGGCGTCCTTAATGTCGCACGGGCTCTAGGAATACTCGACACGCCGTCAACCGAATTCCAACGAGCACGGGTTCCTTGTGACGACTATATCTGGGTGGCCTGTCCGACAGACGGGGAGTTTTACTCGGAGGTAGAGCCTGGCGACCGAATTCATAAAGATCAGCGGCTCGGAACTATCTGCGATCTGTTTGGGGAAACCGTCGCGGAGATTGCCGCGCCCGAAACAGGATTCTTGCTGTGGCGCATAACGCACCCCTCCATTCCGAATGGGTCGCCGGTGCTAGCGATCGCTGTGGAAGAACGAGCAGCGAGCCAGCGTAAGGGAGACATTCGAACACAGCAAAGCCAGACAACGATCAGGCCATGGCACGGGACCAACGTTCGATTTAAACCAGAGCTACTTCAAAAAAAGGGGAATACAGATGAAAACCACAACGATTACTCAATCACTCACCGCGGTTTTGTTGCTTGCTGCCCTGTCGGCACCCGCCAAGGCTGACGAAGTACCCGCAAATCTTAAAGGTACAGGCGAACTCGTCATCACTTCCGGCGGCGGCACCTGGGAAGCGGCGCAGAAGAAAGCCTTCTTCGATCCTTTCACACGTGACACCGGCATCAAGGTGGTGTTGGTACCGGAAGATCACGCCAAATTGCTAGCTTCGGTGAAGCTTGGCCAGCCTGAAGCCGACCTCACATCTGTTCCCGGCGGTGCTCTCGCCGGCTTCGTCGAAAAGGACGCCGTCGAGAAAATCGACTACAGCCTATTCGCAAAGGACACCCTTGCGGAAATGCCGGAGCAGATGAAGAACGAGAACGGTGTAGGTGCGCTACTCTATTCGGTTGGTGTCGCCTACAACACCACGAAGTTTCCGAAAGGCCAAGAACCGAAAAACTGGGTCGATTTCTATGACGTAAAGAAATTCCCAGGCGCGCGAAGCCTTCCCAAATGCGAAAAGCTCGTCGACGGCGGTTTGCTTGAAGGTGCGCTTATGGGCGACGGCGTCCCCGCTGACAAGGTCTATCCCATCGACATGGACCGAGCATTCGCGAAAGTGGCGGTACTGAAGCCCCATGTCGGTCGCTGGTGGGTCGCCGGTGCAGATGCCCCTCAGAGTTTGATCAGTGGCGAGGTTGATATGGCCGATGCCTACAATGGCCGTATCTTCGGCGCTAAGAAGGAAGGTGCGCCGTTGGAATTTTCCTGGGATCAATCCTTGCTTCAGTATGACTTCTGGGTCGTCATGAAGGGTTCCCCGAATAAGGAAAACGCCGAGAAATTCCTGGCATACGTTTCTCGCCCGGAACCACAGGCTGCGTTCTCAGAAGCTATCTCCTACGGCCCGGTCAACGAAAAAGCTTTCAGCCTCGTATCGAAAGAACTGCTCGATATCCTTCCAGGATCTCCCTCCATCGCAAAGAAGCAGGTCTACCAGGACTACAGATGGTGGAACACCAAGAATGCCGATGGACGCACGAACTGGGACGTAGCACTCGAGCGTTGCGTAGCTCTCCTGTCGCAGTGAGGTGGCGCGGGACGCGCCACCTCCTAACGAAGAATTCGATACACGCCGCTCGTCCTTGACGAGCAGCGAAGGAGAAAGGCATCATGGACGTGGCAGCTTTCAATCCCGTCGCTTCGGCGTCTGAGGGGCTGGCCGAAAGACAAAAACCGATGAACCGATCCAACCGCAAATTAAAGATGGGCAGCGTTGTCGCAGCCACTCCACTTCTCGTCTTGTTGATCGGGTTCCTTGTCATTCCGCTGTCCTACATCTTCTGGGGAAGTTTCGAAGGTACGAAGCTGAATTTCGCACATTACGGACGCGTGTTTGCCAGTGCCGTGAACTTCAACATTCTCCTTCATACACTTCGCGTAGGTCTTATTGTCACCGTGGTCTCGCTTCTGCTGGGCTACCCGGTAGCCTATCTCCTGACCAAGGTTCGCTCGCTCTCTCTGTCCATTCTGAGCGTCTTCATTCTGATCCCTCTCTTCACAGCCTTTTTGATCCGGACTTATGCCTGGATGATCATTCTGGGGCGTGAAGGGATCATAAATAACGCGCTGATCTGGCTTGGCCTGATCAGCGCGCCTCTGCAACTCCTAAACACCACCTTCGCGGTTGTAGTCGGTATGACACACGTCTTCGTGCCGATGGCCATCTTCACGATGTATTCAGCAATGGCACGTATCGACCACGATTACGCGCATGCGGCCCAGATCCTTGGGGCGAAACCCGTTCAAGCCTTCCTTCGTGTGTATCTGCCGATGACGCTGCCAGGCGTATTTTCGGCGGGAATCCTGATTTTCATCACCGCCATCGGCTTCTACATCACGCCAGCTCTCCTCGGTGGACCGAGCGACACGATGATTTCGCAACTCATTGTAGATCAAATGACGACGCTTCTGAACTTTGAACTCGGATACGCTTCGTCTATGGTCCTGCTTTTCGTCACGATCGCAATCCTCTTCGTCGCGAGCTTGTTCATTCCCCTCGAAATGATCTGGTCGTCGGCGACGAGCTCGCCGGATAGCGAGCCTCGTGCTGCGGCTCGCCTGCTTAAGCGCGCAAAGCGAATGCTTGCTCCACTCGTCGCCGCTATTGAGGGAGGCACCCATGCGGTCACAAGAGCCCTGCTCACCAAAAATGGCGGTTGGCTTTGGGCTTACACGGTCGCGATCCTAATGTTCCTCACAGCGCCCTTGATCGTCGTGGTGATTCTCTCATTTAGCTCTTCGCCGTTCGTGGTGTTTCCTCCCCCGGGTTTCTCGCTGCAATGGTGGCAAAAGTTGGCGAATGCTGCGGACTGGCACCAGTCCTTCTTCTTCTCGATCCAACTCGGGATCGCCGCGGCATTCGTCGCTACGATCATTGGGACCATGGGCGCCTTCTGGCTCGTGCGCACGAAGTTCTTGTTTAAGAAGATGCTCTTCCTGGTCTCACTGTCTCCTCTTATGGTCCCGGTTGTAATCATCGCAACGTCTCTCTATGTATTCGAGGCTCGTCTCAAAATCCTTGGAACCTTCACGGGCTTGGTGATCGGACATGTGTTGCTGTCCGTGCCCTACGTCATAGTAGTGATGGCCGCCGCATTAAGGAACTTCGACGCCTCACTTGAACCAGCTGCCGCAGTCCATGGCGCTCGTCCGCATCAGGTGCTTCGCCTTGTGACACTTCCGATTTTGAAGCCGGCTCTTCTCACGGCAAGCCTGCTCGCGTTCCTCACATCGTTCGACGAACTTCTTGTCGGCCTCTTCCTTCTGGGACGTCAGACACCGACGCTTCCAATCAAGTTCTGGGCCGATATCAAGTATCAGATCGATCCGCTTCTTAGCGCAGCATCCACTCTCATCGTCGTGCTCGTTACGGCATCGATAATCACAGTCCAACTGATCCGCGTGCGTTACGAAAAGCGCACTGCGGCCAGTACGGCCGAATGATCGGAGACAAATATGTCCACTAGCCTTGAAATGAAAAACATTCAGAAGTTCTATGGCCCTCTGCATGTGGTGAAAGACTTCGATCTCCACATCCAACCCGGGGAGTTCGTTACGTTCCTGGGACCATCGGGCTCTGGCAAAACGACCGCCCTCAAGATGATCGCCGGCTTCGAAACACCGACATCAGGTGACATCTTCCTGGGCACTCGGTCGATCGTCGATCTTCCCGCTTATGAGCGCGGAATTGGCATGGTCTTCCAGAACTATGCGCTCTTTCCGCATATGACGGTCGCAGAAAACGTCGCCTTCCCCCTCACAGTCCGGAAGACGCCTCGCAAAGACGTCGAGGAAAAGCTCGCAAAGGCCTTGCAACTCGTCAAGATGGATCAGTACAGCAGCCGCTATCCCAACCAACTATCAGGTGGTCAGCAGCAACGCATCGCCTTGGCCAGAGCGATCGTGTTCAATCCGAGCATCCTGCTTATGGACGAGCCGCTCGGGGCATTGGATCGGAATCTGCGAGAGCACATGAAGATCGAAATCATGCGGATTCAGAAAGAACTCAACATGACGGTTGTCTTCGTAACTCACGACCAGGACGAGGCGCTAACAATGTCCGACCGCATAGCCGTGATCAACGAAGGTCGGCTCGTGCAGGTAGATGACAGCAAAGGTCTTTATAGTAAGCCCAAAAACCGCTTCGTCGCGTCATTCGTTGGAGAATCGAACATGATTCCCTGTCGCGTCGATGAGGCGGAAAACGGAGCGGGCAAGGTGACGATGGCAGGGATTTCTACCTGCTCAGCACAACTGACGGGTCAGTCCCAGGGTGACGATGGTTGGCTCTTTGTTCGCCCAGAGCATATCGACATCACCCCTGTGTCAACGTCTTCCGAGGCACTGAACTCCGTCGCCGGCGTCATCGAGAACGTGCTCTTCCTTGGTGAGATGACCAGATACCACATTCGGTGCGGTGACGAAACCATCATCGCTAAGCGGCAAAACCGCGGTCAACCCCACTATACCGGTGGCACCTCGGTAACGGTGTCTTGGAAACCCGAGCATTGCGTCATGCTGAACTAACTGAGGCGGGCGGCGTCGCAATCGAGGATAAACGTCGGCTTTTGATCCGGACGTGTCCGGGCAATTAGCTACGACACTTCATCGGAAGGGGTTGAGGTATGGCCGAGCTAGTTGAACGGACATCCTTCTACTCAGCGCCTCTTCTTCAACGGGGACTACAGTTACAATGACCTTTAAGCTTGCAGTTGGCGGCATCGAGCATGAAACGAATACATTTCGGCTCCAAGACGCGAAGTCTTCCGACTTTGATGTGGTGCGGGGAGACGCGCTCATTCTTAAGCACGAAGGGGTGCGATCCTATCTAGGCGGAATGCTGGATGCTGCGGCTAGTTTAGGTGCAACAGTGGTGCCAACTTTACATGCGGATGACGAGCCTTCGGGTATCATTGACGCGGACGCCTATGCACAAATGGTCGATGATCTGCTTTTACACATCAAGAGAGCTCTTCCTCTCGATGCGGTAGCTCTGGCTCTACATGGCGCAGGGGTCGCCCATGGCGTGAGCAATATTGAAGTAGACATTTGCGAAAAGGTTCGGCAACTCGTCGGTCCAGAAGTGAAAATCGTGATAACGCTGGATCTGCATGGGAACTTAAACCCGAGATTATCTGAATTAGTCGACGCGGCATTTGGCACTCGCTACCATCCTCATACGGATATGTTCGAAAGGGGTCAGGACGCGGTAAATATCATCCCTAGACTGCTGGATGGCAGCGTTATTCCAGAACTGTATATTGAGAAGATCCCCTTCCTACTAGCGCCCGTCACAACAATGTATGGTGTTGCCGCCGCAGTGAACGATCTTTGTCGACAATTTGAAAAGGACGACGACATTGTCTCGTGCACGTTCTTTCATGGCTTCCCGTACGTCGACAACTCGGACTTGGGGGCATCGGTACTTGTGGTGGCCAATGGCAATGCGGAAAAGGCCGGTGGTGCCGCGAAGCAGATTGCCCGTTTGGTCTGGGATTCTAGAGAGACCATTGGAGCACAATCGTTTTCCCCAGAAGCAGCCGTCGAAATCGCTTTATCATCGGGCGACTGGCCTGTGGCTGTACTCGACGGGGCAGATAATCCGGGGGGAGGATGCCCTGGCGATGGGACTTATCTCTTGCGCGCAATGCTTGAGGCGGATCTGCGAGAGGCTTGCTACGCTGCCGTTTGCGATCCAGCGGTTGTCAGACAGTCGCACGAGGCAGGTGTCGGTAAGACGATCCAGATAACCCTCGGCGGTAAGACCGATGAAATGCATGGTGCGCCCATCGAGGCAAACGCATATGTAAAAGCCCTAACTGATGGCCGCTTCATCCGTATGTCCGCTGAAGAAAAAGGACGGTCGATGAATGTAGGGCCGACCGTGCGGCTACAAGTAGGTGGCACCGAGGTCATCGTCGTTTCCGAGCGCCACCAGGTGTACGATCCTGAGATATTTTTGATGCATGGGATCGATGTATCGCGCTTCAAGATCGTGGGAATTAAATCGACCAACAAGTGGAGGGACGGCTTCGCCAGCATAATCAAGCGTGATTATCTCGCGGATAGCCCTGGCCTGATGAGCCAAGACCTGACCCGCTACGACTATAAGCAGATCCGACGACCATTGTGGCCCTTAGATAAGGAGACACGATACTAACCGATTATCTAGCGTAGCTGCCACCTTGGAGCGCGCGCTCCAAGGTATACCATCGATTATAGTCGCTTACTGCTTTGGAAGATCGTGCAAGGCGCTGCGCTAATGACCGAGATACAATGGCGTTCAAGCAGCTTTCGGGGGCAGCCAATCTTGTTGGGAATGCTCCGCTCGAAATGGCTACGCATCGGAACCTGGCCGTACTTGGTGGGCCACAATTAGACGACGCGGACAAGAGGTTTACCGCCGAGATTCAAAAGACCCTGTCGCCTACGGACATAAGGACGTCCTACGCGGAGTATGGGCTGCCGGAGAAGAATGAGGTGCTTTCAAGCGACATCTATTCGCCGCTGAACGGAAGGTTGACCCCATCGTCGTCGACGGACGTAGGAACACTGAGTTGGATCGTACCAACCGTCCAATGCCATGTGCCGTGTTATGCCGTCGGAACGCCGCCCCACTCGTGGCAACTCGTTGCGCAAGGCAAGGCACCGGCCGCACACAAGGGCATAGCACTTGCAGCCAAGGCAATGGCCGCCGTCGCCAGAGACCTCTTCATCAACGGAGGCCTTTTGTCTACTGCTAAGACCGAGTTTCAGCGTTTCAGAGCCGCGAATGAATTCAGAAATCCCATCGGTCGGAAATGACCCAACTGCTCGCAATGGGTGCGTTGAAGTAAGCGCTCCTTTTGGGTTCCCGCCGCCCTGTGTCTCCATGAGAGCCGCAAAGCCAACTCCTTTCCCATGAGGAGCCAATCCCATCGATCGCATCGGTCATGCAAACTTCAAGGTGGGACCACATCACTCTGCGGCGAGTTGCTTCGGTCTAAGACGAAGTGCGGCGGCGCGGCGATGGCCCTCGAGTTTTTCGGTCGCGCTCTGGCGAACAGCTGCGGGAGCAACGGCGGCAACACCGCGTTCGTCCAGCCATTGGTGGGTAGCGATCTTCACGTAGGAGCCGACCCAGAGCCCGCCCGTGTAGCGCCCTGCACCCATCGTCGGCAGGGTATGGTTCGTGCCACAGCACTTGTCGGAATAGACGACACTGGCAAGTTCCCCAATGAAAATCGAGCCGTAGTTGCGTAGCTTCTGCGCGGTTGCCTGCGGATCACGGGTGTGGACCTGCAAGTGCTCCGTTGCGATGTGATCGGAGTAGGCAATCATCGCCTCTTCGTCCTCGACAACGGTGATCTCGCCGTAGTCCTTCCACGCGACCGCTGCCACCGGTGCCGTCGGCAGGGTTTCCAACTGATTGTGGACTTCGCTTAGAATGTCTTCAGCGAGTTTGCGGTCGGTTGTGACCACACCAACACGGGTGCGGACATCATGCTCGGCCTGGGCGAGCAGGTCCGTTGCGATCGTTACTGCATTGGCCGTTTCGTCAGCAACGACGAATATTTCGCTGGGACCGGCAAGCTGGTCGATACCGACCTGGCCGAACACCTGGCGCTTTGCTTCGTTAACGAAGGCATTGCCGGGCCCGACGATCTTGTCGACGGCCGGGATCGTCTCGGTGCCATATGCCATGGCGGCGATTGCTTGCGCGCCGCCGACGCGGAAGATGCGATCGGCGCCCGCGAGATGGCAGCCAGCGATCATGGCCGGGTGAGCATTTGGCGGAAGGCAAGCGATGACTTGGTCGCAGCCAGCGACCTTTGCCGGTACGATGGTCATCACCGGAGCCGAAAGAAGCGGGTAACGACCGCCCGGTACATAGCAGCCAACCGTTTCAATCGGGATTACACGATGACCGAGGTGAAGACCGGGAAGGCTCTCGATTTCGAGAGGCAAAATAGTGCCAAGTTGCGCCTCGGCGAAGCGACGGACATTGGCAATCGCGAACTCGGTGTCTTCGCGGGTCTGCGGATCAAGATCAGCAACAGCCTTCAGCTTTTCTTCCTCGGTGACCTCGAAGTTTGCGACGTCAGCCTTGTCGAAGGCGAGGGAGTATTCGCGAACCGCCGCGTCACCTCGCTTGCGGACATTTGCGATGATCTCCTTTACGGTTGTTTCGACTTGCGCTGTATCGGAGACGGCGTCCCTGGTCGGTTGCTTCAGCTGGACGAATTTGCCTTTCAACGCTTCAAGACGCGGCGTCATCAAAATCTCCTGAAATTGGGATAATCCACGCCAGCATCGTGGAAGCTCAGCGGCCCGGCAATCGCCAGTCAACCGCCTGTTCAGTATATTCACCAGCATTTAGCCTGTATGTTGCATCTGGTCTTCCCTTCGACATGGATGGTGTCGTTGTGGGTCTGGTTGAATGATACGGGGAGAGCTGTCACATGCCCAAGATCGGGAGCAAGCTGCATGAGTTGCGCCGTCGCCGCAATTTGAGTGCTCGAGAACTGGCCGCCCGTTCAGGGATATCTCATTCAACAATTTCCCTTATTGAACGAGATCGGATGAGCCCCTCGATTGATACGCTCAGCGCGGTGCTCGAAGCCTTGGGCACGACAATGCCTGGCTTCTTCTCCGATTTGCAGTCGACCCTTCCATACTCTCCGTTCTACGCGTCTGTTGACCTGGCCGAGATTGGAAAGGTCGATACAATTTCATATAGGGTTATCGGACTGGATCATCCAAACCGACAGTTGTTGATGTTGCACGAGCGCTATGCGCCCGGCGCTGATACAGGCGAGGAGTTTTCACACGCCGCGCAGGAGGCTGGCATGGTGCTATCGGGGAAGGTGGAGGTCACGGTTGGAGATCAGAAACGAGTGCTGCAACCGGGTGACGGATACTATTTCGACAGCCGGCTGCCTCACCGCTTTCGCAACGTCGATGACCGACAGAGCGAAATCCTCAGCGCGATCACGCCGCCCACCTACTAGTCTCGGACCTCCAAACAGATGGTGAGAATAATAACCAGAGTGGTCAGGGCTGCTTCCCAAATGCTTGAAACGTGATTTCCTATTGGGCAGTCCAGAACTCAGGGAAATGACCGTTCAAGGCTGAAGCTACGTACGCTTAAGGCGTCCGCTCTGCCAAACAGGCGCGTACCCTTACACTGCTTGAGTGGGAGCCTTAGTCAAGGAGGAAGAAAGCATGAATACATCAGTACTTGCCATCGCCATCAGTACCGCGCTGGGCTGGTCAGTAGTGGCAACATCCGCCTGGGCACAAACTGTGCCTGAAAACCTAAACGGAACTGGAGAGGTCGTTGTTACATCTGGAGGTGGCGCTTGGGAGGCTGCTCAACGCAAAGCCTTCTTTGAGCCGTTCACTCGTGACACGGGGATCAAAGTTGTCGTCGTGCCGCAAGACGACGGCAAGATGTTGGCTTCAATTAAACTGGGTCAACCGGCCGCAGACATAACTGAGATAAATGGAGGTTCGTTACCTACCTGGGTCAATAAATCCGCAGCTGAAGAAATTGACTACAGCCTCTTCGGGAAGGATACACTGAATGGTATGCCCGATTATCTAAAGTCCAAGTATGGGGTCGGCGCTGTTATATTCTCGTTGAACGTAGCCTATAACACTAGGATGTTCTCTGAAGAGAATGCTCCAAGGAATTGGGTAGATTTCTACAACGTTGATGCATATCCAGGTAAACGAGGCCTTCCGAAATGTGAAAGTCTGTTAAACGGGGGGCTGTTAGAAACAGCACTCTTGGGTGACGGTGTTTCGCCTCAAGCGCTTTATCCTCTCGACGTGGAGCGCGCGTTTGCGAAGATCACAAAAATGAAACCGAATGTTGGCCGTTGGTGGGTCGCTGGCGCGGACGCGCCTCAAAGCCTTGTGAGCGGTGAGGTCGATATGGCTGCTTCCTACAATGGTAGGATCATAAGTGCAAAAAAGCAGGGAGCGCCACTCGCCCTATCTTGGGAACAAGCCTTGCTGCAATATGATTACTGGGTGGTGCTGAAAGATGCACCCAACAAGGAAAATGCTTTTAAATTCCTGGCCTATATTTCCCAAGCGAAGCCCCAGGCGGCATTCTCCACAGAAATTCCGTACGGTCCAATAAATAGCGACGCATTCGCGCTACTGTCAAAGGATCTGGTTGAAGCCCTTCCGGGCGCGCCCGAGCGGAAAGGCAAAGAAATCCCGCAGAACTATGAATGGTGGGGTCAGACACAAGCTGACGGACGCACTAACTATGAGCTAGCGCTTGAGCGTTGCGTGTCAATTCTTTCCCAATGAGAGTACCTGGCACCCCTTTGGCGGATTGAGGCAAGGTTGTTTTGGAAATTCGTCGACACCTTCTCGTAGGAGGTGTCGACGCCAGGTGCCAAGTCAAACGAACCTCTACGTCATTGTATTTTTCGGCTGCAACTTCTCGTTAGTCAGGGAAAGTCCCTAACGAGATAGCGGCTTTGCTCGCGGCAGCATGTTGTTCGGGACTCATGAAATATTTGGCCCCAGAGCGGTGATAGAGATTGATCTATTGATTTCTTGAAGAAGCCATTCCTGAAACTCCACTGCGAGCCCTAGCGTTCGCTTCTGCTCGGGGCGAACGATATAGTACGCATTCTCCGTTTGCATTGATAGAGGGACAAACGGGGCCAGCGTGCCGGAGGCAAGCTCATCTTCAACCAAATATGTAGGGAGGAGAGCGACTCCAAGGCCCGCGACCGCAGCCGAAATGATCATGGAGAATTGATCAAATCGCGGACCCTGATACGCGCGCGGAATCCGTATGCCGTGATGGGCGGACCAGTCAGACCACAGCTTTGGTCTTGTCGTCAAGTGCAACAATTGCGCACTGCAGAAAGGGTCGTTCGTTGCCGCACGAGTCCTCTCTTGAAAAGCCGGGCTTGCAACAGGCAAAACGGATTCGTTGCACAAGAACGTGGCGGTTGCACCTGCCCATGTGGGCTGCCCGAAATGAATCGCCATATCAAAATTCTCCTCGGCGAAACTGAACGGGCTCGAGCGGGACTCAACGCATATAGCAACGTCGGAATGATCGGCAATGAACCTTCCGAGCTTGGGAACAAGCCACTTGGCCCCGAAAGTCGGCAGTGTGGCAATTCGCAGGGACGAACTCATGGTTCCGGCTGCTACGGCTCCAATCATCAGCCGCTCAGACTGCACTAGAAGCTGTCTGACTTCAGGCAACAGTTTCTGTCCTGCGTCAGAAAGCACGACACGACGTTTGATGCGCTCGAATAGCCGAAGTCCAGTTTGCTGTTCAAGTTCAGCTATCTGCCTGCTAATGGCACCCTGGGTGAGATTGAGTTCTTCAGCTGCTCTGGAGAAGTTCTCGTGACGCGCAGCGCATTCGAATGCCTGCAGATTTATGATGTCCGGGATCATGGCTCTTCGCATATACATTCCAATCGCTCATTAATTTAACCGAATATCTCACAACACGGCTACGAAAATCCGGGTTACGGTGATGAAAGTGAATGATAAGCGCTAACTACAGGAATTTCCACCATGCCGGAGAAGGTTTCCGCAAGCGACATCCGGGCTTCCTTTTCGAGTGCGATGTCCGCAATGTATCGAGAAGAAGTTCCGGCATATGGCACACTCATGGAGTTGGTCGCTCGCGTGAACCAACAGGCGCTGGCCAGCGATCCGGAGCTGAAATCCCGTCTCGAAGCGACTGACAACTTGCAGCGCATTTCCGAGGAGCGGCACGGGGCCATCCGGCTCGGCACCGCAGCTGAGCTTGCAATGATGGGTCGCATCTTCGCGGTGATGGGAATGTATCCGGTCGGCTATTATGATCTGTCGACCGCGGCTGTTCCTGTTCACTCGACGGCTTTCCGGCCGGTTGGGGAAGAGGCGCTGAAGCGCAATCCCTTCCGCGTATTTACCTCGCTCCTGCGCCTCGACCTGATCGCGGACGAAGACCTGCGGCGAGAGGCGCAGGCCGTTCTTGCCGAGCGCCAGATCTTCACGCATGGTGCTGTTTCCCTGACGGAAAAGGCGGAGAGGGAAAGCGGGTTCGGAAAGGAAGATGCTGCCCGTTTCGTATCGGAAGTACTGGAGACCTTCCGCTGGCACGAAAAGGCCAATGTAGAGCTTTCCATGTACCATCGCCTTCACGACGCCCACCGATTGTTAGCGGATGTCGTTTCGTTCAAGGGGCCGCACATCAACCACCTGACGCCCCGCACCCTGGACATCGACAAGGTGCAAGCGCTTATGCCGGAATATGGCATTGCGCCCAAGGCTGTGATCGAAGGTCCGCCCACACGCAAATGCCCGATCCTTCTGCGCCAGACGTCGTTCAAGGCTCTGGAAGAGCCAGTTTCTTTCCAGGATGGCAAGGGGGGCTGGCAGGCTGCCACCCATACGGCCCGCTTCGGCGAGATCGAGCAGCGCGGCGTCGCATTGACTCCGAATGGCCGCGCCCTTTACGACAAGCTGCTGAACGACACTCGCAAGATCGTACGTCCGGCCGCCGATGGCTCCAATGCCGCAGCTTATGCGGCCGCACTTGCCGATACGTTCAAGGCTTTTCCAGATGATTGGGCGTCAATCCGCTCCAAGGGTCTCGGTTACTTCACTTATGCAGTGACCGAAAAGGTTGGGCGTACGGCGTCGGTCGATCTCGATACGTTGATCGCCGAAGGCTTTATCCGCTTCGATCCCATCGTCTATGAAGACTTTCTGCCCGTCAGTGCGGCCGGAATCTTCCAGTCAAATCTGGGCGACGGTGCTCAGCAGGAATTCGAAGCGAGCCCGAACCAGGTGCGATTCGCAGCTGGCCTCGGAGCACAAGTTTTGAACGAATTCGATCACTACGAAGGCATCGAAAAGGCGTCGATCGAAGCCTGCCTTAATGCGATTCAGAAGCGTTCTGCCGCCGAGTGACCGGCCGAACCAACCGTTTTCCGGAGTTTCCATAGATGAACAATGTTCCTGTAAATCTCTCCCTCAAGGCGGAAGCTGCTTCCATTCTGAACCGCCTCGACGTGGATAAAGCCGCCTACACTGGCGGGAACCTTAGCTCCTTCTCTCCCGTCACAGGCGAGCAGACCGGCAGTCTGAAAACAGTGTCTGCAACTGAAGCAGTTCAGATTGTCGATCGCGCAGATGTTGCATTCCGCGCATGGCGTCTGGTGCCTGCGCCGAAGCGTGGGGAACTGGTACGACTGTTTGGTGAGGAACTGCGCGCTGCCAAGGCCGATCTGGGCCGTCTCGTGTCCATCGAGGCAGGCAAGATCCCCTCCGAAGGCCTGGGCGAAGTACAGGAAATGATCGATATCTGCGATTTCGCGGTAGGCCTGTCTCGTCAGTTGTATGGTCTGACCATCGCCACGGAGCGCCCCGGTCACCGGATGATGGAAACCTGGCATCCGCTCGGTGTCATAGGGATCATCTCCGCCTTCAACTTCCCAATTGCCGTCTGGGCCTGGAACGCGGCTCTGGCGCTGGTTTGCGGCAACAGCGTCGTCTGGAAACCTTCCGAAAAAACACCCCTGACCGCGCTTGCCGCGCAGGGCATCCTCGAGCGCGCCCTGAAGCGCTTCGGTGATGCACCAGCTAATCTTGCGCAAGTGCTCATCGGCGATCGCACCGCAGGCGAAGTCTTGATCGATCACCCGAAAGTGCCGCTGGTCTCGGCAACTGGTTCTACCCGGATGGGCCGCGAGGTCGGTCCGCGTCTTGCCAAGCGTTTCGCCCGGGCCATTCTCGAACTGGGCGGCAACAATGGCGGTATCGTTTGTCCCTCCGCGGATCTCGACATGGCACTGCGTGCCATTGCCTTCGGCGCAATGGGCACGGCCGGCCAGCGCTGCACCACGCTGCGCCGCCTCTTCGTTCATGAAAGCGTCTATGACCAGCTCGTACCGCGCTTGAAGACGGCCTATTCCAGCGTTTCCGTCGGCAACCCGCTTGACGGAAGCGCCTTGGTCGGTCCGTTGATCGACAAACTGGCTTTTGAAGCGATGCAAAGAGCAATCGCCAAAGCCAAGACCCATGGTGGTGCGGTACATGGTGGCGAGCGGTTCGACGCCGGTAGCGCGGACGCCTATTATGTGAAGCCGGCCCTGGTGGAAATGCCCGCGCATGAAGGTCCGGTGCTGGAAGAGACTTTTGCACCAATTCTTTATGTCCTAAAGTACAGCGACTTCCATACTGTTCTGGCCGACCACAATGCAGTAGGTGCCGGTCTCTCCTCGTCGATCTTCACGCTGGACATGCGCGAAGCCGAGCGTTTCCTGGCGGCGGATGGTTCAGATTGCGGCATCGCAAATGTGAATATCGGCACCTCCGGCGCTGAAATTGGCGGGGCATTCGGCGGAGAAAAAGAAACCGGCGGGGGCCGTGAGTCCGGTTCCGACGCGTGGAAGGCCTATATGCGCCGCGCCACCAACACGATCAACTATTCGAAAGCCTTGCCGCTAGCGCAGGGTGTCTCCTTCATTATTGAATAGAGCTCTACGCCATGATGATCTCAGTAGACATTGGTGAGGCGGGCTTCCGACCCGCCGCGCGGATCGCCTCTGTCGGCGTTTCGAAAATCCTGCAAATTGGCGCCAAAGCCGCAGCGATGAAGCGAGAGGGCTTCCCCGTCATCATTCTCGGCGCGGGCGAGCCGAATTTCGACACACCGGACCATATCAAGCAGGCTGCGAAGGCGGCCATCGACGCAGGTGAGACCAAATATACCGCGCTTGATGGTTCGCCGGCTCTCAAGCAGGCGGCCTGCGCGAAGTTTAAGCGGGAAAACGGCATCGACTACGCCATCGACGAAGTGACCGCCGGCGCCGGCGCCAAGCAGATCCTATTCAACGCCTTCATGGCGACCATAGATCCGGGAGACGAGGTTATCATACCCACGCCCTGCTGGACCTCCTATTCCGACATTGTGGAAGTCTGCGGCGGTACATCTGTTCTGGTGCCGTGCGATGCGGCGGCCGGGTTTCGTCTTCAGGCCGAACAACTTGAGAACGCGATTACGCCAAGGACCCGCTGGGTGCTGTTGAACTCGCCGTCCAATCCGTCCGGCGCGGCCTACAGTGCGGCGGATTACCAGCCCCTGATCGATGTACTACTACGTCATCCGCATATCTGGCTGATGGTGGACGATATGTATGAGCATATCGTCTATGACGGATTTGAGTTCGTTACACCGGTGGCACTCGAACCGCGGCTCAAAGAGCGAGCGCTCACGGTAAATGGTGTGTCCAAAGCTTACGCGATGACCGGCTGGCGTATCGGCTATGCCGGTGGCCCTAAGGCGCTGATCAAGGCCATGGCGGTCATCCAAAGCCAAGCGACGTCCTGCCCGTGCTCGATCAGTCAGGCAGCTGCTATTGCCGCGCTCAACGGTCCACAAGAGTTCCTGAAGGACCGCCAGGCAAGTTTCAAGCGACGTCGCGATCTGGTGGTCGGTCGACTCAATGCCATTCCGGGTCTGGAATGCCGCACACCCGAGGGAGCATTCTATACCTTTTCGAGCTGCGCCGGTATACTGAACAAGGTCACCCCGAATGGAAAGACCATCGCCACTGATGCTGACTTTACTGATTACCTCCTGGAAGACGCACAGGTAGCTGTGGTGCCCGGTTCTGCTTTCGGTCTTTCCCCCTTCTTCCGCATTTCCTATGCGACATCGGAGGAGGAACTGGTCGAAGCGCTGAACCGCATCGAACGGGCTTGTGCGGCTCTGAAAGGATCAATTCTCCCGCCATGATTCCATGCCTCGATCGCCCAGCTTCCATCGCTGACGCTCCTGTCAGCTTCTCCGAGCGTCTGATCGAGGCGGGCTTTCGCGGCGATATTGAAACGCGGGCGGCCTCCCGCACGGTCTATGCTACGGATAACTCCATCTATCAGGTGGAGCCGCAGGCGATTGTCTTTCCCCGCGATGCGGAAGACATGCAAATCATCGCCCGCACCCTTTCGGAGCCAGCTTTCCTCACCATCGTCATCGCCCCGCGTGGTGGTGGCACAGGCACCAACGGCCAAGCTCTGACCGATGGCGTAGTCGTCGATTGTTCACGGCACATGAACCGTATTCTCGAAATCGACCCGATGCGACGTACGGCTTGCGTTGAGGCGGGCGTCGTCAAGGACCAACTCAACAGGGAGCTGAAGCCGCATGGATTATTCTTCGCGCCGGAACTTTCCACCTCGAACCGGGCGACGATCGGCGGTATGATTTCCACCGATGCCTGCGGGCAGGGCTCCTGCCTCTATGGCAAGACGTCGAACCATGTTCTGGGTCTGCGGGTCGTGCTGACGGACGGCTCGGATTTCTGGTCACGCCCGCTCGAAAACGCGGAGCTTACGGAGATATGTGCGCGCGATGACCGCATCGGTGAAGTGCATCGGATCGTGGAGCGCATCACGTGGGAAACGCAGGAGCGGGTCGCCGAGGTCTTCCCAAATCTCAACCGGTACATGACCGGCTACGATCTGGCGCATGTGCGACGACAGGACGGGTTTTTTGATCTCAACGCCGTGCTGTGCGGGTCGGAGGGAACCCTCGCCCTGATTGCTGAGGCCGAACTCAATCTCATGCCGCTTCCTGCCGAGGTGGCCCTCATCAACGTCCGTTATAGCGATTTCAATGCTGCGCTGGAAGATGCCCGCAACCTGGTTTCCCTCGGCGTCGCCTCGATCGAAACGGTTGACGAGAAAGTTCTCGATCTTGCCAAGGGCGATATTGTGTGGAACGCGATCGGCCGTTTCTTTCCCTCCGACGGGGAGCGGGCGGCAAACGGCATCAACATCGTCGAAATCTTGGCTGGCGGCCCCGACGAACTTGAGCAAAAGATCGCGGAGGTCGCTACCACGCTCGAGGCGCGGCCCGGTGCAAACCGGTTGGGATTCACGGTGGCGCGCGGCCATGCCGATGCCGAGGCGATCTGGACCATGCGCAAACGCGCGGTGGGCTTGCTCGGCAATGTCGAAGGATCGATTCGGCCGGTGCCGTTCGTCGAGGACACCGCCGTGCCGCCTGAGCATTTGGCCGCCTATATCCGCGAGTTTCGCGATCTTCTCGATAGGGCAGGCGTGTCCTACGGCATGTTCGGCCATGTCGATGCTGGAGTGCTGCATGTCCGCCCGGCTCTTGATCTGGTTCGACCGGATCACACAGCCCTGGTTCGCCAAATTAGTGATGAGGTGGTGGCGCTCACCCGCAAATATGGCGGCGTGTTATGGGGCGAGCATGGCAAGGGCGTGCGTTCGGAATATGTGCCGGAATTCTTCGGAGACCTTTACCCTTGCCTGCAGGACATCAAGCGCGGCTTCGATCCGCAAAACCGGCTCAATCCAGGCAAGATCACCAGCATCAACGGAAGACCTTTGCTGAAGATCGATGAGGTGCCGCTCCGCGGCGGTTTCGACAGGATTATTGGGCACGAAATCCGCGCCGCGTTCGACAACGCCGCCTATTGCAATGGCAATGGTGCCTGTTTCGATTTTGATGAAACCAGTCCTATGTGCCCTTCCTACAAGGCGACACGGGATCGGCGTCAATCGCCCAAAGGACGAGCATCACTCATGCGCGAATGGCTGCGAATGCTGGCCGAGAAAAATATTGATCCACGGAGAGAAGCAGAGGGTTTGCGCAAGGCCGGCAGGCTGTGGCAACTGCCACGCCGTATCGTCAATTCATTTTCCCCGGTAAACGCGGGCGATTTCTCGCATGAGGTCAAGGCGGCGATGGACAGTTGCCTCGCCTGCAAAGCCTGCGCCGGGCAATGTCCTATTAAGGTGAGTGTCCCCTCTTTCCGGGCCAAGTTTTTGGAGATCTACCATGGCCGCTATCTGCGGCCCCTCAAGGACCCGCTCGTTGCATCCATCGAAACAATGCTGCCGATGATGGCGCGTGTGCGGCCGCTATATAACCTCGTCGCAGGCACTGTGCCTGGCAAGGCACTGACGCGTCTGGCTGGGCTGACGGCACTTCCACATTTGCCCGCAGTATCGCTACCCAAGGAAGCCAGGCGGCTGGGAGTGGCCATTGCGCATGCCGAGGACCTGACACGGTTCTCCAATGCAAAACTGTCCCGGACAGTCGTATTCGTGCCGGATGTCTTCACCTCCTATTTCGATCCGGATGTCGCACTGGCGGCGATCAGCCTTGCCCGCAAGCTGGGCTATGAGCCTTTGCTTGCCGCCCCGCACATCAACGGGAAAGCGCTGCATGTGCATGGCTATCTCGGCCGCTTTGAAAGGGCGGCAAGAGGAACGTCCGTCTACCTGAAAGGGCTTACTGACCTTGGCGTAACATTAGTTGGCATTGATCCTTCAATGACGCTTGCCTTCCGCAGCGAATATAGCGCGGTGCCCGGCAAGCCCCTAGGGGCCGATGTAGCCCTGCCGCAAGAGTGGCTTGCAAATGTTCTAGCAGAGCAACCTCTAGCCAAATCCATCGAAGGTATACGTTACACGCTCATGCCCCATTGCACGGAAAGAACCAACGCGCCTGCCGCCATCGGGCAGTGGAAGGCGGTATTCGCGCAATTGGGTATTGAACTCGCAGTTGCCGAGACGGGGTGTTGCGGGATGGCGGGCACGTTTGGGCACGAGACGCGCAACAGAAGATTATCGAAAGCGCTCTATGAAATGAGTTGGAAGTCTCCAATCGCAGGCCGACAAAAAGGGGACGTTGTCATGGTCACTGGATATTCCTGCCGGTCGCAGGTCAAGACCCTTGACGCTGTTGGTCTTGAGCATCCCCTTCAAGTCATAGAACGCCTTGTCAATTTCAAAGTATAGATACTGGCGTCGCAATCAGCGGCGAGGCGCATCTAGCTGGATGTATTTAGAGCGTTTCAGGTTTTGACGGAAGCGTATCCGGCATTGGCGAAGTAGTTGCTGCATTCGCTGGGCTCGATGGTTTTGACGGGGTGTCCGATGTGGCGCCAGGTGTCATCGATGGTTCGCTTCTGAGCCAGGCGCATCCAGTGCTTGATTTTGGCGAAAGCCCGTTCGATTGGATTGAGGTCGGGGGAGTACGGCGGCAAGTACCAGAGCCGAGCACCAGCGTTGCGGATCATCTGACGGATGGCGACCGACTTGTGGGAGCCGAGATTATCCATCACGACGATGTCGCCGGGTTTGAGCACCAGTACGAGTTGCTGCTCGACATAGGCGCGAAAGCACTCACCGTTGATCGGTCCATCGAAGACACAGGGTGCGGTGAGCCGATCGCAGCGCAACGCGCCGAGGAAAGTCAGGGTGCGCCAATGTCCGTGCGGGGCGAAGCTGCGCAGGCGTTTGCCCTTCGGCCCCCACCCTCGAAGCGGCGCCATGTTGGTCTTGATCCAGGTTTTATCGATGAAGACCAGCCGTCTTGGATCGAGGCCAGCCTGCCAGGATCGCCAGCGCTGTCGCCGTCGCGCGACGTCAGCGCGCGCCTGCTCAAGGGCGAACAGTGGTTTTTTTGAACCGCAATCCCTCACGCCGCAGGAACTGCCATACCGTATCGTGGGATACCTTCACCCCTCGCGCGGCCAGCTCTTCCTTCAACCTGTGCAGTGACACATGCGGCGTCTGGTTGATCCGCTCCACGATAAACGTCCGGTGCGGTTCCAGAACCCGCTTGCGGTGGCCGCCCATCTTCCCAGGCGCGACAGATCCGCTCGAACGATAACGCTGCGACCACTTTACCGCTGAAGACACGGCAATACCGAACCGCGCCGCAACCGACCGGCAGCTCTCACCGGCTTCGATTGCAGCAACAACACGCTCACGAAGATCATTGGAAAGAGGTCGCGTCATTCGATGCTGGCCTCCACTCCAGCCAGCATCTTGAATCACAAAACACACAAAAACGGAATCCCTGCCGATTCAACTAAATCCAGATACGCTCTAGCGGCTTAGCCGGGTGGACATGATGATCGAGGAAAGCGTTCGCTCAACGCCATCGATCATTCCGATCCCGTCGACGAGTTGATCAAGTTCCGAAATCGACGGAGCTTCGAGAACCGCAATTAGATCGAATGTGCCGCTCACCGAATGCAGTGATTTCACACCATGGATTGCCTGCAGCGAAACGCAAACCTGTGATAAGACTTTTGGCGCGAGCGTGATCATGACATGCGCTTTCGCAAGACCTGATTGATACTCATCGGACAGTCTCACGTTATATCCGGCAATGACCCCTTCACGCTCCAGGCGATCAAGTCTGGACTGAACGGTCGTTCTCGACAAACCGAGCTTTTTGGCAAGGCTCGCCACGGGCGCGCGCGCATCCTCGCCAAGCAAATCGAGCAGTTCGCGGTCTTTTTCCGTTACATTCATCAGAACCTCTGCATTCAGACTATCCAATACGGCGAAGTGCTTAAAACAAGCCAACAAAAATAGCAATGTGACCCTATGATATGGCGTGTGATCTAGTCAAACTGACAACATTCAAATCCTGAAGCGAAGGGGACTGAAATGAAGGATATAATGGTCATTGGCGCAGGTAAGATCGGTGGCGCCATCGCATTGATGCTGGCCGAAACAGGCAATTACAATGTCGTCGTAACCGATCGTGATCAGGCGCAGATCAACAAGCTCGACAAGCATCCTGCGATTTCCGGAAAAGTCGTTGATATCACCGACATCGGGGCACTCGTAGTGATGCTTCGCGGGAAGTTCGCCGTTCTGTCCGCGGCGCCCTTCAACCTGACCGGCAAAGTCGCCGAGGCTGCACTGGAAGCCTCGGTGCATTACCTTGACCTGACGGAAGATGTCGCAACGACCAAGAAGGTCGAGGAGCTCTCCGAAGGTGCAGATGTTGCTTTCATTCCCCAGTGTGGCCTCGCGCCCGGCTTTATCTCGATTGTTGCCAACGACCTTGCCAAGCGCTTTGACACGCTGGATAGCGTGCGCATGCGCGTTGGAGCCTTGCCGCAATATCCGTCGAACGCTCTGAACTACAATCTGACCTGGAGCACGGATGGTCTGATCAACGAATACATCGAGCCATGTGAGGCGATTGTTGAGGGCAAGTTCATTACAGTGCCGGCCATGGAAGAGCGCGAAGAATTCTCGCTGGATGGTGTTACCTACGAGGCATTTAACACATCTGGTGGTCTCGGCACCCTGGCCAAGACGCTGGAGGGCCGCGTTCGGACGATGAACTACCGCACGATCCGCTACCCAGGCCATCAGGCAATAATCAAGGCGCTGCTGAACGACTTCAATCTCAAGAACCGCCGGGACGTGCTCAAGGACCTGTTCGAAAATGCTCTGCCGGCCACGATGCAGGACGTGGTCGTGATCTTCGTCACCGTGTGTGGCTGGAAAGAGGGCCGCTACATGCAGGAAACCTACGCCAACAAGGTTTATTCGGGTGTCGTCGCGGGCAAAACGATGAGCGCGATCCAAATCACGACGGCCGCCGGCATCACGACGGTTCTCGACCTCCTCGCCGATGGAAAACTGCCTCAGAAGGGCTTCGTTCGGCAGGAGGAAGTCGCGCTCGCAGATTTCCTGAACAATCGCTTTGGCCAGGTTTACGATCCTGAGGCCATGCGTCTGAAGAAGGCGGTCTAGTCCCTTGTCATGACTTCAGGCGCCTGGCGTTGATGGTGTCGGGCGTGTCGCTCTGAACGCGGGCTGCGGCTCACCCCTCGCAGGGTGGGGTTGGCAACCCGCCAGTCGTTTACAACAACAGAAGGCCCCAACGAGCATTGCCCGATGAATTCCGCCAGTTTCCTTGAAAGTGTCGACCAGAACTTCCGTCATGCCATGTCATTCCTCAATCTGGGGGAGGGACTGGCTGAACGGATCATCCAATGCAACTCGACCTACACGGTTCGCTTCGGCGTGCGCCTTCGTGGTCAAATGTACAGTTTCATCGGCTGGCGATCGGTCCACAGTGAGCACTGCGAACCGGTCAAAGGCGGCATCCGCTATGCCTCGAATGCCCGACGCCGATGAGGTCGAGGCTCTTGCCGCATTAGTGACGCTCAAGTGCTCGCTCGTCGACGTGCCATTCGGTGGCTCCAAGGGCGCACTGAAGATCGATCCGAGCGAGTGGTCGCCGCAGGAACTTGAGCGCATCACCCGCCGCTTTACCCAGGAACTGAACAAACGCTGCCTGATCGGTCCCGGTGTCAACGTTCCAGCCCCCGATATTGGCGGCACGGGCGAACGGGAAATGGCTTAGATGATGGATGAATTCCGCCGTGCCAATCCGACCGACGTCGTCAATGCTCGCGCTTGCGTCACCGGCAAGCCGCTGTCGAAGGGCGGGATCGCCGGCCGAACGGAGGCCACTGCTCGTGGCGTGCAATTCGCCATCCAGAGCTATCTTCGCGACACTCGCACGCAAGGTCTTGATGGCCGGCGCCATCTCAAAGGCGCGTCCGTTATCGTGCAAGGCTTCGGCAATGTCGGCTATCACGCCGCCAAGTTCCTATCCGAAGAGGACGGCGCACGCGTCAACGTTGTTGCTGATCGCGACGGCTACGTCGCCAACCCCGAAGGCCTTTCCATCGAAGCGCTCAAGCAGCACCAAATCGGCACCGGCAACATTCTCGGCTTTGAAGGCGCCAGGCCCTTTGCTGGCGACATGACTGAGATAGAACAGCGCTGCGACGTTCTCATCCCGGCGGCGACGGAAAATGCTATCCACGCCGAGAACGTCGAACGCATCAAGCCCCACCTCGTCGTCGAAGCGGCCAATGGTCCTGTCACCTTCGAGGCCGACAAGCTCCTCCGCTCCCGCGGCGTCACCATTCTCCCCGATCTCTATGTCAATGCCGGCGGTGTTGTCGTCAGTTACTTCGAGTGGGTCAAGAACCTGACGCATATCCCCTTCGGCCTGATGGAACGTCGTCGGCGCGAGCGACGCAACCAGACGATTGCGGCGGCGCTCGAGCGGATGACCGGCAGGGAGTTCCCCGCCGACATCCGCGACGAGTTCCTCGAACGCGGCGACGAAATAGATCTTGTCCGCTCCGGCCTCGAAGACGTCATGCGCAGCACTTGGGCACGCATCGGCGATCTTCTCGAGACACAGCCCGAACTCGGCGATTACCGGACCGCAGCCTATGTCGCTTCCATCCGGCAGGTCGCCGACACCTATGAGGCAATCGGGATTTAGTTCGGGGGCGCGGCATGCTAACAGGAGAGACGGATCAGCCGACGGCAGCGGACTTTACGGCCGAACTTCATGCGCGGCCGTCCATATATTTCGCCGGGCCGGCACTCGTCGAGCATTTCGCTCTGATGCCGGCTCAGTCGCCTGCTAGACAAACGGGCGGCTCCATATCTTTGGGCAAGCATGACACCGACCTTATAAAGACGCGTGTCGAGTATCACACAGAGTTCGTAACCGTCACACGCGTGACAATGCTCGATCACGAACCGGA
Source organism: Rhizobium sp. WYCCWR 11152 (assembly GCF_013087615.1). Lineage (NCBI taxonomy): Bacteria > Pseudomonadati > Pseudomonadota > Alphaproteobacteria > Hyphomicrobiales > Rhizobiaceae > Rhizobium > Rhizobium sp. WYCCWR 11152. The sequence continues at coordinate 41,704 of NZ_JABFCP010000001.1, forward strand.
ACAATGGCCGGCGCCAACGCTGGTGACGTCCGACATTCTCGCAATGCTCGGTCTGCCTTCGGCATCGATTATCGGTCAGGTCAGTATCCTGGTAATGGGGCCTGCGCCGGATGAATTGGGCGACTTCCTGCCGAAATTCGGGTTTGATGTCAGCGCCGCGTCAATGATCGGAGGAGGGGCTGGCCAAGTTTGCTCCGACTTCCGGGTTCGTTCTAACGGGTGGAGCCATACGCTGCTGTTCAACAAGGATTTGAACGCCTATCGGCTTGGGCGAATGGTCCGTAGAATCTACGAGGTAGAGACCTACCGCTCGATGGCGCTGCTTGGGTTGCCACTCGCACGAAGGCTCGCGCCGCGGCTTGCCGAGTTCGATGCGCGGCTTGGAGAATTGGCAGACCGCAATCAGTCGACGCCGGCAGATCAGCACAAGAACCTGCTCAACGAGATCTCGGAGCTTTCAGCCGCCATCATCACCGCTTCGGCGGAAACTCGCAGCCGCTTCGGCGCGACTGCGGCCTATGCTAAGATCGTCGAGGAACGCATCAGCGAGCTGCGCGAGACACATGTGCCGGGCTTCCAGCGCTTTGGTGTGTTCATCACCAGGCGTTTCAAGCCAGCGGTTCGCACCTGCGAGGCCGCAGCCCATAGGCTCGAGCAGTTGTCCGGTGCCACCTTGCATCTCCTGAACCTGCTCCAAACCCGCATCCAGGTCGAGGTCGAGTTCCACAATGCAATTCAGATCAGGTCGGTGGCTGAACGGGCAGCGACGCAGGTGAAGATCCAGCGCGCGGTCGAGGGGTTCTCAATCATCGCCATCAGCTACTACCTCGTCGGTCTCATCAAAACGGCTTTCGAGGCATGTCAACATGCCGGGTGGGAATTAAGCCCGCTGCTGATGCTTGGGTCGCTCCCGCTCGTGTTCGTGACTGTGACAGCCACAGTGCTTCGCGTGAAGCGTGCACTCGCGACCCATGAATAGAACTTATTTGCATCATTCAATTGAGGGACGCGGTGCCACCAGATACCCAAATTCCAGAAAGCAAATGAAATCTTGCAAAACTACGGCCCATCGGCATCAAAGCGATCGCAGCCGCATGCAAGAGTTTTACGGCGGCCACCTGACCAAGCCGGATCCAACTGGAGCCTGACGATGCTAGTCACACGTGGTTGGCCTCAGCGTAACCACGATACGAAACGATAAGGCATCCAAACCCGGGTGCCCAGGGGCAAGACATGGATCTCCGTCATCTCCGCTACGTGGCAGTCGCCGATAGTAAAAGCAACACACCTGAAGCCAACCATAGGTTCCATAAACTAGATTATGCGACGACCGTCTGTAGCCGCAAAGTTAAAGTGTCCTGTTTCTGCAAAGTTGGAATGTCACACTCCCCGCGTTTGATTGGCGCCGGGGAGATTGCCGATGGGACTGATAGCGATGAGCGAGCGTGATCTGCAGCGGATCGAGGTTTTGTCGAAGGTCGTTGACGGCCGGGCGACGCTGGTCTCGGCGGCGCGTGTTCTGGGCTTGAGCGAGCGCCAGGTGCGCCGGCTGTTGGAGCGGATCAGGACGACCGGCGCGGCGTCGATCCGGCACAAGGCGATCGGCCGACCGTCGAACAACAGGATCAGCCCGGGCGTGCGCGATTATGCTTTGGCTCTCATTCGAGAGCGCTATGCCGATTTCGGTCCAACCTTGGCAGCCGAGAAGCTTGCCGAGCTCGATGGGCTGACGGTGTCGCGCGAGACGCTGCGCCAATGGATGACGGGCGCCGGCATCTGGCTGTCGCGCAAGCAGCGGCGGACGTTTCATCAGCCACGATTGCGGCGCGAGGCCTATGGCGAGCTGGTGCAGATCGACGGATCGGAACATCGCTGGTTCGAGGATCGCGGCGATTCGTGTTCGCTGCTGGTGTTCGTCGACGATGCGACGGGCAAGCTGATGCAGTTGCGCTTCGTGCGCTCGGAAAGCGCGTTCAGCTACTTCGAGGCGCTGGAGCTTTATTTGAAGGATCACGGTGCTCCCGTTGCCTTCTATTCCGACAAGCATTCGGTGTTCCGGGTGGCGAAGAAGGAGGCCAAGAGTGGCCAGGGCATGACCCAGTTCGGGCGTGCACTCTCGGAACTAAACATCGAGATTCTTTGCGCAAATTCGAGCCAGGCGAAGGGCCGGGTTGAACGGATGAACCGGACATTGCAGGATCGGCTGATCAAGGAACTGCGGTTAGCGGGCATCGGCAGCATGGACGATGGCAATGCTTTTCTGCCGCGGTTCATGGCGCGGTATAACCAGCGGTTTGCCATCGCCCCTACCCGTCCTGACAATCTGCATCGGCCGATCAACATGCCATCGGATCGGCTGCAGGAGATCCTGTGCAAGCGTGAGCAGCGTTATGTCGGGGCGCAGCTGACGTTTTCGTTCGAGCGCCAGCGGATCATGCTGGAAGAGAGTGATGTGACGCGTGGCCTGGTTGGTCGCTATGTCGAGACCTATGCCTATGCCGATGGCCGGCTCGACGTGCGCTGGAAAGGCCATTCCCTGTCCTATCGGGTGTTCGACAAGGACCAGCGGGTGACGCATGCGGCGATCACGGAGAACAAGCGGCTTTCCGATGTGCTGGCCTATATCAAGGAGCGGCAGGATCAGCGACCAACGCCGAAGGTGAAGACCAACAGCGAGAAGAACGGCTATACGCCGCGGAGCCGCAAGCCCGGTCGGAACAGGGATTTCATGAACGATCCCGCCGTCATTGCCCGACGGCGCCAAGCGCTCTCTGACCTCGATGCGGCGGAATGACCGGCTGCTGCAACTGTCAAAGCTAAAGCCAATGGGTGCGTCTCATCCGCCCCCTCCCTTCCCTTGCAACCCGGCCCAGCCGGTCCGGTCGGGGGCTTGCCTCAGCGCAAGTGGACATGCCGAGTGTCGCATTTCTAAATAGCTGAAGACGCGCCCAAAATGACACTTCTACTTTGCACACAAACGGACATTCCAACCCTGCCGCCACAATGCTTGTAGCCGGGGTGGGTTCAAGGATGAAGTGCGACTTGCAATAGATAACAACGGTTTATCCTTGCAAGGAACGAGACATGAAGCGCACCTACTCCCAGATCGATATCGATGAACGCCGCAAGATTGCCCGCTGGCGCACGGCTGGGTCAGCGTTGATGTGATCGCCGAGAAGCTGCACCGACATCGCTCGACCATTTTCCGTGAGCTGCGCCGCAATACGTTCGAGGATCGTGAGATGCCGGACCTCAACGGTTACTACTGCGTGATGGCCAATGACACGGCGCGAGAACGGCGTGCCAAGCTGCGCAAACTTGCCCGGTTCGCGCAGCTCCGCCAATCGGTGATCGAGCGCATCATGCATGGCTGGTCGCCGCAACAGATCGCCGGCCGATTGCAGCTTGAGCGCCATCCGATCTCCGTCAGCCATGAGACGATCTATAAGTTCGCCTATTCCTCGGACGGTCACGCCATCAAACTGTGGCGACACCTGCCGGAGCATCGTGCCAGACGCCGGCCGCGGCACGCCAGACGCCGCCATGGCAAGCGGTTCACCCCGGATGTCAACATTCTCTACCGGCCAGACGCCGTCGCCGAGCGAAAACAGTTCGGGCATTGGGAATGCGATCTCATCCAGTTTCGCAAGAAGTTCGGAAAGGCCAACGTGACGTCGCTGGTCGAACGGGTCAGCCGATTTGCCGTCTTGCTGCGCAACAATGACCGGCAATCGAGGCCGGTGATGGACGGCCTGATCCAGGTGCTACAATCCCTGCCCCACCTCGCCCGTCGCTCGATCACCTTCGATCGTGGCACGGAGTTCACCGACTGGCCTTACCTGCAGGCCAGCATCGGAGCGCAGACATGGTTTTGCGATCCGCAATCCCCGTGGCAGAAGGGCACTGTCGAGAACACCAATAGACGGGCCAGGAAATGGCTTTCGAGAGAGGTCGATCCACTGTCTCTCAGCGACCGCGATCTCACCGAGATCTGCAACCGCCTGAACGCAACGCCACGCAAATGCCTCGGCTACAAAACGCCGGCAGAAGTCTTCCGCCA
>NZ_JABFCP010000010.1:0-283095 GCF_013087615.1 Rhizobium sp. WYCCWR 11152
GGAATCCAGCAGCAATGCCAGAGCGCGTTTGGCAACCCGCGGCATCGCCAGCAGAGGGGCGACGAGCGCTTGCATCGGCATTAAGAACCATCCTGAGCGCGGCGTCTCAGTGGGGGTATTTTCGGGCATTGCTTACCAGCGTCTCGCGGATCAATCAGACAACCACCTTCTTGTCATTTTCTGCAACGAGCGCAACTGAAATAATCGGAAAGTAAGGTCCCCCGCCCCGCTTATCTATCAGAAGTAGGTAGCTTAATGCCTTATTCCCTTGCGGCGGATGACCTTCTCGGCCGTCATAAACAGGATGCTTATGTCGAAGCCGAACGAGCGGCGTTCGAGATATTCGACATCGAATTTTACCTTCTCCGGAATCGGCAATTCGTCCCGGCCATTGATCTGCGCCCATCCCGTCAGTCCGGGCAGGAGCTTGTCGACACCATGGGCCGTCCGCAACTCTATCAGATCATATTGATTGTAGAGTGCCGGCCGCGGGCCGACGAAACTCATCTTCCCCTCGAGAATGCACCAGAGCTGCGGCAGTTCGTCGAGGCTGGATTTGCGCAGAAACGTACCGATCGGTGTCAGAAAGCGATCCGGATCTTCGAGCAGATGCGTGGCAACCGTCGGTGTGTCGACGCGCATGCTGCGAAATTTCGGCATCAGGAAGATCTGATTGAAACGGCCGACACGTTTTGACCAATAGAGGATCGGTCCCGGCGAGGTAAGGCGAACACAAAGAGCGACGACAAGGATTGGAACGAGCAGGATCGCCGCCGCAATCAAAGCCAAGAAAAAGTCCACCGCCCGTTTCAAACCCATGCTCCGCAGTTCTTCCGCTCCACCGGCAATCATCCGCCATTTGTGCTATCGCCTTGCCGTATCGTCAAAAAACGTTTCGCGTCAACTGTCAGGACGTGGTGTTTTCTTCATCAACCGACGTGGTCGCCCACCCACTTGCGAGTGCCCCTTCGTCTCGCAGGTTTTCGTCAAACTCCTAACCCTCTGATCTGACAGTGAGAAGCTTCCAATCAGAAGTTATCTTGGCCTTCGTTTCCGTCACGCTTCGTTAACCATAACAATTTGCGCCAGGAAGACCACGAAGCGAATTTCATCCTGTCTTCCGACTTATCGGCGAATTGGTGCGGGCAAGGGCCATCAGCATCGGTCCGATGGCGAATTCCCCTCTCTCGGCGCGCCGTGTCAGATCGCGCAGGTAACCGCCGGCGGAGGTGATGTGCCCTGCCCTTTCGAGGACGCAGGCCATGACGGTGGCCGCATTTTCAGGTCCCATGATGTCGCAGGCCTGCTCATAGGCCGATGGGCTGACGCCCAGCATCGAACGAACGACCACAGCCGCGGCCATCAGCTCGCGCCACGTGCCGACCGAGCCCTGCGGTCCATAGGCTGCGATTTCCGGGCAGGCCTGCAGCACCAGCCCCAGTGGGAAGGATTTGAGCGCGGCGTTGGCAGCGGGGGCAGAACTTGTGGCCGGCACACGCCCGTTCTCCTCTTCATCTTTCTGTATTCGGACTGTCGGTTCGGCCCGACCCGCCGATCGATCGTCCGCCATTGCGCCCTGCTTCATTTCGGAAGCTGGTTCAAATTCAGTAATGGATTGTGGATTTGAATTCTGTATGTGCCGCTCATAATGTTGGGCATTGCCGCTATGATTTTGAGTTTTAACCTGCATTTCCAACTGATTGGTGATTTCTTCACGCAGCAGCTCCAATTCGTCGAGTGCGGCGGCGACCTGTTCGGCGGAAGGCGACCGTGGCAGCCGCTCGACGACATCGCGAAAATGCAGATGAATCCGGCTCCAATCGCCCGCGGCACCCTCCTCCAATGCCATCTCGATGAGCTTGGCGACATCGCGCCGGCAAAGCGTCAGGCGTTCTCTGAGCCGCTGCAGGTGCAACCGTTCCGCAACCACCTCCGCCGCCAACCGCTCGATCTCCTCAGCGCGCACCAGTAGCGGCGCCAGCGAAAAACCGAATGCCTCGCGGATCTCCCCACCCTGCTCCTTGCGGGCGTAGCGCTTGCCGTTCGGGCTGTCCTTGCGGATCAGCAGCCCGGCCTCGATCAGGCTCGCCAGGTGGCGACGGATCGTCTGCTCCGCCATCCCATGTGCGCGCAGCGAGAGCTGTGCATTGGAAGGGAACACCACGAGCCCGTTTTCCTCAGAGAGCTCCCCCTTGGGATAAAAGCTCAGCAAGGCGTTCAGAATAGCGAGCGCCCGGTCGGTGATGCCGAGCAGCGGCTTGGCCTCGCACAGGGCACGATAGAGTTTCCACTTGTCGATAGATTGGCCGGGCTCGATTTCTCGAGCAGCCGCCTGGCTTGCTAACATGCCAAGCGTCATCGGCCGCCGCCCGAAGGGCGTCGTCACATTTCCGCTTTCCATTTTCTTCGCCTTCTTCAAGGCAAAAGATCGCAGCTCACCAAATTCGGTGCCAAAGACTCTTGACTATGATTCGCGGAAATGTGATTCTCTGGGTGTCTAGATCAGAGAGGGCTTCCGCGACGGCAACGTTCGGGGGCCTTTTCTTTTGCTTATTGATCTCCGTTCTTGGTCAAATCCTGTGTCTTCTCGAACGCCTCGTAGAGGCGATCCAGATTGCTGGCGATGTAGGCTCCAAAGGCAGACGCCTTCTCCGCCTTCTCCGCCTTCAACGCGATGGTGAACTGTTTCCCGTCATCCTTGATCTTCGCCTTGACCGCGCCGTCCTTGCGCTGCCAGGCGTGAGCGGTGGGCTGAAGCGCCGCTATGGATGAGGCCTGTTGTTGCCTCCTGCTGATGAAGGCAACCAGCATATCGAATCGGGCATCCGGCTCCACCGCCTCGAATTCCGCCGATCTGGTGAACTCTATCGCTCGTGCGGCGATGTTTTCGGCCTCGAATTTCACGGACAGATCGTGCCACCGATCACGGCCGGTGGTCTTGGCCGCACCGATCGCGGTCAGGATTTCGGCTGGAATCCGCTTGGTAACGGACAGCATCTTGGAAACCGTCGTCTTGTCGGCGCTGAGCGCGGACATGATCGTTTCCCTGTCGAAGCCCAACGTGTCGAGTTTGTCGGCAAACATCGTCCTCTCGATGAAGGAGAGATCGGCGCGCGCCGAATTCTCCTGGCCCTGCGCAATGACATGGTCGCGATCGTCGAGTTTCTTGACCACGGCGCGGACAGGTCGGCCGAGTTCCTTGGCGGCCCGGGCGCGACGGTGGCCGAAGGCGATCTGATATCGGCCGTCCTTCTCAGGATGCGGCCGGACGAGGATCGGCGAATCCTGACCGCGCAACCGGATCGCCTCGACCAATTCGCGAAACTGTTCGTCGGTATGCGCCAGCCGGTCGGTCACGAAAGAATCTTCGATCAGGGCAGGGTCGAGATCAATCACCGTTTCACCGGTCGCCAGCTTCTCCTCGATCGCTTTGGCCGCATCGGCCTTGGCAGCCAGCGCATCGATACTGCGTGTCACGGCACCGAGAGCGCCGATCCCCTTATAGGTGAGCTGCTGCTTCTCGTCCCTGTGGAGTGGTTCGTCCTCATTGTTTACCGCAGTAAACTTCTTGGAATCGTCCATCAGGCCGGAGAGGAGATTCTTACGCGCCATCAGCCAGCTCCTCGCCCCAGTTTACCGCAGTAAACTTCTCGGTCATTTCCGCCCCCAAGCCTTGTGGATGAGATCGGCGATCTCGGTGTTGACGGAATCCATCGCCTCCATCGCGCGGTCATAGGTCGCGCGGGTAAACTGGTTCCGTTCGACCTCGTAAAGCGTCTGATTGGTCATCGCCGCATCGGAGATCGCGACGCTGCGCAACATCGGATTGGTGAGCACATGGTTCTTGAACATCGAACGCATGAAGGCGACCATTTGCGTCTGCGGCCCGTCCTGCGGATCGTAGCGGGTGACGAGATAACGCAACCAGTCGAGGTTCATGTTGCCGCCGGCACCTTTCAGCGTGTTCAGCACCTCGCCGAGCATCTGCAGGAATTGGCACATCGACATGACGTCGAGCATCTGAGGATGTACGGTGATCAGAACTGCCGTTGCCCCGCAAATGGCGCTCATGGTCAAAAAGCCGAGCTGGGGAGGGCAGTCGATGATGACGACGTCGTAATCGTCGGCGACGGAGGACAGCGCCTCGTCCAGCCGCGCGAAGAAGACGCGTCCATAGTCGCCCGCCTTGCCCTGAGCAAGGACGCGCGGCGTATCGTGCTCGAATTCCATCAGTTCGAGATTGCCCGGCACCAGATGAAGGTTCGGGAAATTCGTCGGACGGATGATCTCTCTCAGCGGACGCCGCTGATCGTCATAACGAATGGCGGCGTAGAGCGTCTCATTTTCGTCGACGTCGAACTCCGGCTGAAAACCGTGGATGGCGGAGAGAGAGGCCTGCGGATCGAGGTCGACGGCAAGGACACGGTGACCCGTCAAGGCAAGATGCTGGGCAAGGTGTGCTGCACTCGTCGTCTTGCCGCTGCCACCTTTGAAGTTGACGACGGCAACGACCTGCAGATGTTCGTTGCCGCGGCGATGACGCATATAATGCGTTCCGGCGCGGGCATTGTGCTCCAAGAAGCTGCGCATCTCTTCCATTTGCTCCGCCGTATAGGATCGACGGCCCGACGGCGTGACCTGGGGAAGGGCGCCTTTGCCTTCCAGCGACAGGTTGCGAAGATAGCCGCTGGTGACACCGAGGAAACGCGCCGCCTCGGCAAGCTGAAATTCCCTCAAACCCTTCAATGCACGCGGCGGAAACATCTCGAGCCGATGCTGCTTCAGCTTATCGGACAGTTCCTGCGCCTGGCCAATAATCAGCTGGTCGACATCAGAAATTGCTTTTTCTATCTGCGGTGCCATATTCATGGAAATCTCGAAAATGCGATTTAAAAGCCCTGGGCGCTGTGAAACCGCATTTAGCGCCGATTCTGGAGGGGTGGCAAGGCAAATAGGGTTAACAAGACCCTACCGCGAGGTTGTCCAATCTTTTTCAAAGGCTTGAACAGGCCGCCCGGTGCCGCTGTCCAGCGTGGCAATCGCGCATTCACTGACCGAATCGCAAGAGCAAGGCTGCACAACCGGCATCATAGCCGATCGGATACTTCGGAAGCGAGATATCGAGCGTGCACGGCTCTTTGAAGTACGTCCGCAATGGGTCCGCAGTGGGCAAGCACCTGGACAGTCAGTAGCTGTTCAGTGCCGCCGTGGCAGAGAACCGTCCTGATATCTGCCTGGGGGAGGGGACACGGCGCTTCTGTCGCGGTCCTGCAGCAGAGCGCCCAGCGCAAGATCCAGGCGATAGGCGGAGAATTCAGCGCCCAGCTCGGCGCCGTCCCTCAGATAGCGATCCGGCAAATGCCAAATCGCAAGCAGACCCTTTCGGGAAATGCCATTGATTGGCCGGTCGGCTCGCCAGGCGCAACGCTGCGATACCCGCCTATTCTCCGAGCGGAAGGGTGATATCCGCTACGGAGGCTCCCAATGTCAGACCTCGACTTTCCGCCTGCGCCATCGCCTTCACCAGCGCGATGACCGTTTCGCGGATATTGCTGTCGGCGATCTTTAGAAAGGCGCGATTGAGCACCAATCCCTCTTTCGTTCGCAGGAATTCAGCGACCGGGTCCATATTCGCGGATAGATCCAGCCCTTGCAGCGTCAACGGCTCGGAATTCTCCTGTTCGAAGAAGAAGCTCGGCGACGTGTGTAGCACCTCGGCGATCCGCTGCAGCCGGCTCGCGCCGATGCGGTTGATGCCCTTCTCGTATTTCTGAACCTGCTGAAAGGTCACGCCGATCTGCTCGGCAAGCCGTTCCTGGCTCATCCCGAGCAACTGCCGGCGCAATCTAATGCGCGCTCCGACATAGCTGTCTATCGCATTCGCTGTCTTGACATTCATCGTGTGTTTTCAGCCTCGATCGCATTTTCAATCGGTGCAGCTGTAGTATCCCCTGCATGGCTTTTCCATGGTTGTTTTCACATAGCCCACTGGATATGTGATCATCGCTGCTGACTGTGATATGAAAGCCCTCGCCCGGAAAGACGTGAAATCACGCAGAAATCACTCGGCGGAAGCGCAAATCGAACAAAAGCCGTACCAATACGGATAAAACTGGGCTGTAATTGCGTCCCGGCTTACGCTAAATGCAGTTCAGCGACCGTCGCACGAGAGTCTTCCCAGCCCCGATCGCCCGAAAATCCATCGAACAAAAGCGACGTGGCATGGCACCGGCCGTGCCTGTGCAGGAGAAGTATTGATGGCAACCGTTGCCGAGAGCCCGCCTCGTTTCGAAAAGACGACGATGTCTATCCTCATGGCGGTCAGCTTCTGCCACATGCTGAACGACATCATGCAGTCGCTGCTCGCCTCGCTTTATCCGCTGTTCAAGGCGAACTACGATCTCGATTTCGTGCAGATCGGTCTCCTCACTATGACTTTCCAGGTCACGGCTTCGCTGCTGCAGCCGCTCGTCGGCATCGTCACCGACCGCTGGCCGATGCCCTATTCGCTGCCGGTCGGTATGGCGAGTACCTTTTGCGGCCTCATTCTGCTCGGCAATGCCGGCAGTTTCACCCTGCTGCTGGTTGCCGCAAGCCTGATCGGCTTCGGCTCGGCGGTCTTCCACCCGGAATCTTCGCGTGTTGCCCGTCTTGCCTCTGGCGGCCGCCACGGTTTCGCGCAATCCTTCTTCCAGGTTGGTGGCAATGCCGGCCAGGCGATCGGCCCGCTGCTTGCCGCCTTCATCGTGCTGCCGCTCGGTCAGCACAGCGTCTCATGGTTCGCCGCCATCGCCATGGTCGGCATGGTCGTGCTGAGCTGGGTCGGCAACTGGTACATCAGCCACAGGCGCCAGAATGCCAGCAAGCCGGCAATAAGCCGGACCCTGCCGCTGCCGCAGAACAGGGTCGTCTGGGCGCTGCTCATCCTCGTGCTGCTGACGGCAACGAAGAATGTCTACATGGCCAGCGTATCGAGCTACTTCACCTTCTATGTCATCGACAAGTTTGCCCTCAGCGTGCAGCAGGCACAGCTGATGCTCTTCCTGTTCCTCGGTTCGGTCGCCGTCGGCACCTTCCTCGGCGGGCCGATCGGTGACCGCTTCGGCGCGCGTTTCGTCATCTGGTTCTCGATCCTCGGCGTCATTCCCTTCGCGCTCCTGCTTCCCTATGCCAACCTCTTCTGGACGGGTGTGCTCAGCGTCGTCATCGGCCTGATCTTCGCTTCGGCCTTCTCTGCAATCGTCGTCTTCGCGCAAGAACTGGTGCCCGGGCGCGTCGGGCTGATTGCCGGGGTCTTCTTCGGCTTCGCATTCGGGGCAGGGGGGCTTGGTGCAGCCCTGCTCGGCAGTTTCGCCGACACCCATGGCATCGATTTCGTCTACCGCATCTGCTCCTACCTGCCGCTGCTCGGTCTCCTCACGGTCTTCCTGCCGCGTATTCCCAAGCAGAAACCAGTTTGACGCGACATCGCTTATGGACAATCGATGGAGCCGGAATGTCACCGACACTCCGGCCCGGTTCATCATGCAGTTTCGCACGTCGCCTTCGCCCATAGGCCCGAACGTATTTTTCTCCTCCTATGGGGAAGAGGGATCACCATTCCTTTAATCCACTATTTTTATAGATAATATTCGTCCCAATAATGACGTCGGTCTCGGCACGATATTGGAAGGAAATGGCATGTCTGCTCACAAATTGGTCGGCCTTGCGGGTAGCTTCAACCGCCCCTCGAAGACATTTGCACTTGTTGAAAACGTTGCCGGTCTCGCCGGTGAGAAATACGGCTTCGACAACACCATCTACGATCTGACCGATGTCGGCCCCTCGCTTGGCCAGGCGCTGCGCCGTGACGATCTCGACAGTCGCGCCAGGGAAGTCATCGACGACATCGTCAATGCCGATGTGCTGGTCATCGGAGCGCCGACCTACAAGGGCAGCTATCCCGGTCTCTTCAAGCATCTGATCGACCTGATCGACCCGCATGAGCTGCGCGCCAAGCCAATCATCATCACTGCGACCGGCGGCGGTGACCGCCATGCGCTGATGGTCGAGCACCAGCTCCGGCCGCTCTTCGGTTTTTTCATGTCTCACACGCTGCCGACCGCGGTTTATGCATCCGACCGCGACTTCACCGATTACCGCGTCTCATCCGATCCACTTTCCAAGCGGATCGGGGAAGTCATCGGCGAGCTCGAGGCCTTCTTTCCCAGCCGGAGTCAGGCACTTATCGCTGCCGAGTGAAGAGCGTCGGGATAGGCTTGAAACGGCGCCACGGAGGCGCCGTTTTCATTTTTGCAACATGCTCACGAGCCGCAATTAATCCACAAAATTGATGGAAATTTATCCTGCCGATATCGATGGCAGGGCAAGAGTTTTTCCGGCCCTCCCTCCACATCAGACATTCGTGCTTCGCTCGCGATCCGCCCATTTGCCATGATCAGCCTGCTCGGGGCGTTCGGCCTCATTCAGTCAGACGGGATATACAATGACCAAGAACAAAAATCTTCACGGCTTCCACCTTTCGCGCCGCGCGGCTCTTGCCGCCGTGGTCGTTTCCGCTGCCGCGCTCTTCGCCTTTGCAGCACCCCACCCTTCCTTTGCCGAGGACAAGTCGATCAAGGTCGGCATCATGGCCGGCGAGGATGAGGATGTGTGGCGTGTCGTCACGAGCGAGGCGGGCAAGAAAGGTCTCAAGATCGAGACCGTCATCTTCAACGATTACACCCAGCCGAATGAAGCGCTGGAGCGCGGCGAAATCGATGCCAACGCTTTCCAGCACCAGCCCTATCTCGACAACCAGATCCAGCAGCACGGCTATCACATCGTTCGCGTCGGTTATACCGGGGTCTGGCCGATCGGCCTTTACACCAAGAAACACAAGTCCGTCGCAGAGATCCCGGAAGGTGCCGTCATCGGCGTGCCGAACGATCCCTCGAACGAAGGCCGTGCGCTGCGCGTTCTCCAGAATGAAGGCCTGATCAAACTGAAGGACGGCACCGGTATTCTCGCGACCGTCGCCGACGTCACCGACAATCCGAAGAAGATCGAGATCAAGGAACTCGACGCCGGCATCGTCGGCCGTTCGATCGACGATCTGGATGCCGGTATCGTCAACACCGACTGGGCGTTGAAAAGCGGTCTTTCGCCGGCCGAACGCATTGCCCAAGAGCCGATCGCCGACAATCCGTACCGCAACTTCATCGCCGTCAAGGACGACAACAAGGATGCCGAATGGGTCAAGACGCTTGTTTCTTCTTATCAGAACGACACCGTGAAGGCCGAGTTCGAAAAGGTCTATAAGGGAACGGGTCTCAGCGCCTATTGATCCGAGGCAGGGCTGGGGTTAAGGCCTGCCGAGAGGCGGTCCGGGCGTTCTCTGCCCGGACCGCCTTCAGTATTTGTAAGGAAAACCACATGAATTCCCTTGTTTCCACCACGGCGATCGAGGCACAGTCTCAAGCGGCGGCTTCCGAAGAGGTGGTGAGACTGACCGACGTGAAGCGACGGTTCGGAACCACTGCAGCCCTCGACGGCATTTCGCTGACGGTGAAGAGAGGCGAGATCCTTGGCATCATCGGCCGCAGCGGCGCCGGCAAATCGACGCTGATCCGCTGCCTGAACGGCCTGGAGCGCGCCGATAGCGGCGAGATCCTCATCGAAGGCCGAGACATCACCGGACTTTCAGAACAGGACCTGCAGCCGCTGCGCCGCCGCATCGGCATGATCTTTCAGCATTTCAATCTGCTTTCTGCCAAAACCGTCGAGGAAAACGTCGCGCTGCCCCTGAAGATCGAGGGTCTTGCAAAGGGCGAGCGCCTGAAACGAGCGCATGAGCTGCTCGAACTCGTCGGCCTTGCAGACAAGGCGAAGGCTTATCCCGCATCGCTGTCCGGCGGCCAGAAACAACGCGTCGGCATCGCCCGGGCGCTGGCGGCACGCCCGGCACTGCTGTTGTCCGACGAGGCGACATCGGCGCTCGATCCGGAAACGACCCGGTCGATCCTGGCATTGCTGAAAGACATAAACCGTAAGCTCGGACTGACCATTCTGCTCATCACCCACGAGATGGAAGTGGTCCGCGGCATTGCCGATCGCGTCGCGGTCATCGATGCCGGGCGGATCGTCGAGGAAGGGCAGGTCTGGTCGGTCTTCGCCAATCCGCAGGCTGATATCACCGGGAGCCTGCTCGGCGGCATCCGCCCGCAGCTTCCTGAACATATCGCCGGTCGGCTGTCGGCGACGGCCGGCAGGGAGGTCATTCTCAGCGTCGATCTCGCCGGGCCGCAGGCGCAGGGCGCGCTGTTTGCCGAACTCTCGGCGGCATTGCCGCATTGCTTCCGCCTCGTCCATGGCGGCATCGACCATATCCAGAACCAGCCGGTGGCGCGGTTCTTCATCGCCGTTCCCGCACGCGACCCCGCGCTTGCCGGAAAGGTCGAAAAATTCCTGACGGCCCGGTCCGCCCGGGTGGAGGTGCTTGGTTATGACACCGATCATGCTTGAACTGCTTATTCGCTCCCTTTGGGAGACGATCCTGATGACCCTCGCCTCGGGATTGATCTCGCTCGTCGCCGGCCTGCCATTCGGCCTTGCACTGGTCGCGACGGCGCGCGGTGGCATCGCCGAAAACCTCTGGATCAATCGCGTGCTCGGCGCAGTCATCAACGGCTTTCGCTCAGTGCCTTTCATCATCCTGCTGGTAGCGCTGATCCCGCTGACGCGGCTGATCGTCGGCACCGCGCTCGGCACCTGGGCGGCCATCGTGCCGCTCGCCATCGCCGCAACGCCCTATTACGCCCGTATCGCCGAAGTATCGCTGCGCGAGGTCGACCGCGGGCTGATCGACGCCGTGCGCGCCATGGGCGGCAATCGCTGGACGATCATCCGCGAGGTGCTGGTGCCTGAAGCGCTGCCAGGCATCGTCGCCGGTTTCACCGTCACGCTGGTGACGCTGATCGGCGCCTCGGCCATGGCGGGCGCGATCGGCGCCGGCGGCCTCGGCGATCTCGCCATCCGCTACGGCTATCAGCGTTTCGAAACCAGTGTGATGATCGCGGTGGTGGCCGTCCTCATCGTGCTCGTCTGCGGCATCCAGTGGCTTGGCGACCGGCTGGTTGCCGGGCTGGACCACCGATAAGTCAGCGCCGGAACTGGGCGGCGGGGTGAGCGGCGGGCAACCTGCCGTTCCCGCCGCCGAAAAGCTTCTGCCGCAAGGGTCCTGCAGCATAGTCCGCCTTGAAGACGCCGCGCTCCTGCAGCACCGGCACCACCAGGTCGACGAAATCGCGCAGGCTTTCCGGCGCCACTGTTCGCGCCAGATTGAAGCCGTCGATGCCACCCTCTTCTATCCATGTCGCGAGATGATCGGCGATCTGTTCCGGCGAACCCACTATCGGCCTCATCCGGCTGCCGAGCACCATCTGGTCGATGATGACACGCAGCGTCACTGGCTTTGGCGCCTGTTTCGTGATGGCCGCAAGTGCCGATTGATTGGCGTTGGTCGAGCTCTGGTCGATGACGTCGTCCAATCCATACTTCGAAAAGTCGATGCCTGTCGAAGCGGAGTAATGCGCAAGCGAAGCCTCGACGCTCGCATGGCGGCGATAGTCCTCCAGCTTGTCCCGTGCTTCCTTCTCCGTCCGCCCGACGACGACGGTGATCAGGCTGAGGATCTTCAATGCGTCGGCGCCGCGGCCGAATTCCGTCGCCTTCGCCCGCAGCGCATCGACAGTCGGCTTGGCCGCCTTGGGATTCGGCCCGGCAATGAAGACGCATTCGGCGTGGCGTGCGGCGAAATCCTGCCCGCGTGCCGAGGCGCCGGCCTGGAAGAGCAGGGGCGTGCGCTGCGGCGAGGGCTCGGAGAGATGGATGCCTTCCATCCGGTAATATTTGCCGTCGTAACCGACAGAGCGCACTTTGGAGGGATCGGCATAGACGCCGCCCGCCTTGTCGCGCACCACCGCATCGTCGTCCCAGCTCCCTTCCCAGAGCTTGTAGAGAATTTCGAGATATTCTTCGGCTGCGTCGTAACGCGCATCATGTTCCGGCAGCTTGTCGAAACCCATGCTGCGAGCCGCACTGTCGAGATAACCGGTGACGATGTTCCAGCCGATCCGTCCCTTGGTCAGGTGGTCGAGGGTCGACATCCGCCGCGCCAGCAGGAAGGGTGGCTCATAGGTGGTGTTGACGGTCACGCCGAAACCCAGATGTTTCGTCACATAGGCCATCGCCGAAATCGGGATCATCGGATCATTGACCGGGATCTGCGCGCCCGTCTCAATCACCGGCGAAGGGCTATCCCTGTAGACATCGTAGACACCGACGATGTCGGCCAGGAAAATGCCGTCCAGCTTGCCGCGTTCCGCGGTCTTGGCAAACTCCGTCCAGTAGTCGAGATCGGTATAGTGCGCTGAGCGGTCGCGCGGATGCGTCCACAGACCGTGGTTGATGTGCCCGACGCAGTTCATGTCGAAGGCATAGATCTGCATTGTCTTCATGAGGCGGGTCCCAAAGTCGGCAATAGAAATCAAGGATTTGCCGCATTAATTATCCAAAAGCATGATGCCGAAAAGTGTGAGCGGTTTTCGGACGACATCATGCTCTAACTATATAATGTAGAATAGGATTCAGATTTTAGCCGGCTCGGCCTAAAATCATCCTGTTCGGGCTCTATCGCACGAGGAGCCTGTGAAATGGTAGGGTGGGGATGAAAAAAGCCGGAGGAAACGCATGACGAAGAAGACGCTGTCGGATTGGGCGGAACTTGCGCAAAAGGAACTGCGCACCTCGCCCGAGAAGCTGACCTGGCAGACGCCGGAAGGCATTGCCGTCAAGCCGCTCTATACGGCCGAGGATCTCGACGGCGCCGGGCACCTTGGTTCGCTTCCCGGCTTTTCGCCTTTCACCCGCGGGCCCCGCGCGACGATGTATGCCGGCCGGCCTTGGACGATCCGCCAATATGCCGGCTTCTCCACGGCAGAAGAATCGAACGCCTTTTATCGCCGCAATCTCGCCGCCGGCCAGAAGGGCCTGTCGGTCGCCTTCGATCTTGCCACCCACCGCGGTTATGACAGCGATCATCCGCGCGTCGAGGGCGATGTCGGCAAGGCGGGTGTGGCAATCGACAGCGTCGAGGACATGAAGATCCTGTTCGACGGCATTCCACTCGGCGAAATGTCGGTGTCGATGACCATGAACGGCGCCGTCATCCCGATCCTTGCCTCCTTCATCGTGGCCGGCGAGGAGCAGGGCGTTCCACGAGCCGACCTTTCGGGGACCATCCAGAACGACATCCTCAAGGAGTTCATGGTCCGCAACACCTATATCTATCCGCCCGAACCCTCGATGCGGATCGTTGCCGACATCATCGAATATACGGCCAAGGAGATGCCAAAATTCAATTCGATCTCGATCTCCGGCTATCACATGCAAGAGGCCGGCGCGACGCTGGTGCAGGAACTTGCCTTCACGTTGGCCGACGGTCGCGAATATGTCAGGGCGGCGATTGCCAAGGGCCTAAATGTCGATGATTTCGCCGGCAGGCTCTCCTTCTTCTTCGCGATCGGCATGAACTTCTTCATGGAGGCGGCAAAGCTTCGCGCCGCCCGGCTGCTCTGGACCCGCATCATGGAGGAATTCCAGCCGAAGAAGACCTCTTCGCTGATGCTGCGCACCCATTGCCAGACCTCCGGCGTCTCGCTGCAGGAACAGGACCCCTATAACAACATCATCCGCACCGCTTTCGAGGCGATGTCGGCCGTGCTCGGCGGCACGCAGTCGCTGCATACCAACTCCTTCGACGAGGCAATCGCGCTGCCGACGGAATTTTCCGCCCGCATCGCCCGCAACACGCAGCTGATCCTGAGCCACGAAACCGGCGTCACCAAGGTGGTCGATCCGCTGGCGGGCTCCTATTACGTCGAGAGCCTGACGAAGGAGCTTGCCGACAAAGCCTGGGCGCTGATCGAGGAGGTGGAAGCTCTCGGCGGCATGACGAAGGCCGTCAATGACGGCCTGCCAAAGCGGCTGATCGAGGAAGCGGCCGCGCGCCGCCAGGCAGCCGTCGACAAGGGCGAGGAGGTCATCGTCGGCGTCAACCGCTACAGGCTCGACAACGAACAGCCGATCGACATTCTGGAGATCGACAATAGCGCGGTGCGCAAAGCGCAGATCAGACGTATCGAGGAAACCAAGAGGCGGCGCGATGGCCGAGCCGCGCGCGACACGCTGGCGGCCCTGGCCGAGATCGCACAGAGCGGCAAGGGCAATCTGCTCGAAGCCGCCATTGAGGCGGCGCGGGCCCGCGCCACGGTCGGCGAGATATCGGATGCGATGCGCGATGCCTTCGGCGATCATGCCGCCACGCCTGTGGTGATCAAGGGCGTCTATGGCCAAGCGTATGAAAATGAGCCGGAACTCGCCGTGCTCAAGACTCGCATGACCGAGGTGACGGAAGCCATGGGGCACCGGCCGAAGATCATGGTCGCCAAGCTCGGCCAGGACGGACACGACCGAGGCGCCAAGGTGATCGCCTCGGCCTTCGGCGATATCGGCTTCGATGTGCTCGCCGGTCCCCTTTTCCAGACACCGGAGGAAGCCGCCGGCGTCGCGCTCAGCGAAAAGGTCAATGTCGTCGGCGTCTCGTCATTGGCGGCCGGTCACAGGACGCTGCTACCGCAGTTGATCGACAGGCTGAGGGAACAGGGCGGTGGTGATATCATCGTCGTCTGCGGCGGTGTCATCCCGCGCCAGGACTATGAATTCCTGCATGAACACGGCGTCGCAGCCGTGTTTGGCCCGGGGACAAACGTTCTCGAGGCGGCAAACTCCGTTCTCGACCTGCTGCAGGGCAGGCGACGGAATCAGTAATTTAGAGAAGACCGCGCTTTGCCAGATTGCTCATCAGCGCCGAAATACCGAAGGTCCAGGGCGGGCATTCGGTGGAGAGCCGCACGGTGTTGACGAGCGCACCGAGGCCTGCCGAGGAAATCTCGACGACATCGCCGATCTTGTGGGTGAAGCCTTGCTTCGGCGCGTCCCGGTCCTGCGTCGGCGCAAACAGCGTGCCGAGGAAAAGCATGAAACCATCGGGATATTGATGATGGGCGCCGACCGTCTGTTTGACGAGATCGGTTGGATCGCGGCTGATCTGCGACATCGAACTCTTGCCGTGCATCACGAAGCCGTCCTCGCCTGACACCTTCAGGTCGAGTTCGGCCTTGCGGACGTCATCCAGGCTGTAGCCGGCATCGAACAGGCGGATGAAAGGACCGATCGAGCAGGAGGCGTTGTTGTCCTTGGCCTTGCCGAGCAGCAGTGCCGAACGGCCCTCGACATCGCGCAGGTTGACGTCGTTGCCGAGTGTCGCCCCCTTGATCTCGCCGCGGCTGTTGACCGCAAGCACGATTTCCGGCTCCGGATTGTTCCAGGTCGAGATCGGATGCAGGCCGACATCGGCACCCCAGCCGACGGAGGAGAGCACCGGCGCCTTGGTGAAGACTTCGGCATCAGGCCCGATGCCGACCTCGAGATATTGCGACCACATGCCCTCGTCGATCAATGCCTGCTTGACCTTGGCGGCCTCCGGCGAACCGGCCTTCAGATTGGTGAGGCTGCCGCCGATCAGCGTGCTGACACGCTCGCGGATCGAGGCGGCGCGTTCCGGACTGCCGGCGGCCTTCTCCTCGATGACGCGCTCGATCATCGACTGCGCAAAGGTAACGCCGCAGGCCTTGACTGCCTGCAGGTCGACGGGCGCAAGGAGATAAGGGCGCGTTTGATCCGGAGCTCCGGTACTGTTGGCGGCGATGTCCGCCAGCGAGCCAACCGCCTTGCCACTTGCTGCGCGGACAAAGCCGGCGGCATCTGACCTCTCCAGGAGAGCGCTCAGCGTCGGCGCCTCGCGCGACGTGATGTCGACCAGCATACCCTCGCGTAACATCACAATGCTCGGTCCCTGCACTTCGGGATTCCAGATGCGACCGACAAAAAGACCATCCGAAGCGGCGACATCGAGCAGAGGTTGAGACATGGTGATCTTCCGTCACAGGCGAGCGGGGAGCGCTCTTTAAAAACATTGCGGGGTGTTGCCGCCCTCCAGCCCGGCGGCAGCCGAAATCGATCACATTCACGGAGACGGGGCAAGATGCGTCGGGGAAAAAGACTTTCGCCTGATCGGCTCGGGCGGCGGGCTTCCTCTGGAATCCAATTGCAAAAGCCCACAAAATAACTATTTAGATACAAAATAACTGTTGAATTTCAAATATTTAAATACAGGCCGCGACGATTTTGCCCTCCATCTCGCCTTGACAGGAGCCGGCTTTCGTTATCTGTTTTGCCCAACATGGAGGAGGCTGGCATCGGCCGGCCGCACGAAAATCCCAGGAGGATATTGCAGCAATGTTGAGATTTGCCGTCGTCGGAATCGACCATGGGCATACGTTCGATCACGTGAAGGGATTGCTTGCTTCAGGCGGCGAGTTCGTCGGCTATTGCCCGCAGACCTCGGTGCCGGCACTGCGCGAGGCCTTTGAGAAGACCTATCCTGACGCGCCGCAGATCGATCGGGAAAAGCTGTTCGACGATCCGTCGATCGATGTCATCTGCATTTCCGCAATCCCCCGCGACCGCGCCGGACTTGCCATCCGCGCGATGAGATCGGGCAAGGATGTGATGACCGACAAGCCTGGCGTGACGACCTTCGCCCAGCTCGAGGAGGTCAGGCGCACCGTTGCCGAGACCGGCAAGATCTTCTCGATCTGCTTTTCCGAGCGCCACTGCGTGCGCTCCGCCGTCAAGGCCGGCAAGCTCGTCGCCGAAGGCGCAATCGGCAAGGTGATCCAGACGCTCGGCGTCGGCCCGCACCGGCTGCAGCTGCCAACCCGGCCGGACTGGTTCTTCGATCCCGAAGCCTTCGGCGGCATCATCGTCGATATCGCCTCGCACCAGGTCGACCAGTTCCTGTTCTATACCGGCTCGACCACAGGTGAGGTCATTGCAAGCTCGATCGGCAATTTCGGCATGCCCGACAAGCCCGCCTTCGAGGATTTCGGCGAGGTGCTTCTGCGTTCCGACAAGGCGGCGGGCTATGTCCGTGTCGACTGGTTCACGCCGGAGGCGCTGCCGACCTGGGGCGACGGGCGCCTGACCATTCTCGGCACCGAAGGCTACATCGAACTGCGCAAATATATCGATATCGCCGGCCGGCCGGGCAAGGATCACCTCTTCCTGGTCAATGGCAAGGAAATGACCCATATCGATTGCAGCGGCGAAAAGCTCGATTATTTCGACGCTTTCACCGCCGACGTCGGCAACCGCACGCAGACGGCGATGACCCAGGATCACGTTTTTGAAGTCTGCCGTCTTTCGCTCGAAGCCCAGGCGAAAGCCGCGCGCATCGGCGCTCGCTGAGGAGGATATCATGACCAGGAAATTGCGCGTCGGCGTCATCGGCGCAGGCATCGCTGCGCGGCATCTGGCCGGCTTCGGTTGGAACAAGGAGCTTTTCGAAGTTCCCGTGCTCTGCTCGCTCGATGAGGAGCGCGGCAGAGCGCTGTGCGAGGAGTACGGCATTGGCGAATACACGCAGGATGCGGATTCGCTGTTTGCCCGCGACGATCTCGACATCATCGACATTTCGACGCCGCCGAGTTCGCATTTCGAACTGTGCCGCAAGGGCATCGAGTCTGGCAAGCACGTGATCTGCGAGAAGCCGCTCTTCGGCTCGATCGCCGAGGTCGACGAGATGGGGCGCATCCTTGCCCGCTTCCCCAGCAAGAAGCTGATGCCGATCTTCCAGTATCGCTATGGTTCCGGCCTGCAGAAGCTGAAGCTGCTGATCGAACGCGGCCTGGCCGGCAAGCCGTTCCTGACCACGATCGAAACCCATTGGTGGCGCGGGCCGGATTATTATGCCGTGCCGTGGCGCGGCAAATGGGCGAGCGAACTCGGCGGTGGCCTTCTCGGCCACGCCATCCACGCCCATGACATGCTGAACTATGTGCACGGCCCTTGCGCCGAGGTGTTTTCCTATGGGGCGACGCTGGTCAATCCGATCGAGGTCGAGGATACGGCAGCCCTTTCGGTGAAGATGCAGAATGGCTCGCTGGCGACGCTGTCGATGACGTTGGGTTCGCGCAAGGAGATCTCGCGGTTGCGCTTCTGCTTCAACGACCTCGTCGCCGAAAGCATCATCGAACCCTATACGATGGGCCGTGATCCGTGGACGTTCACCGCCGGGACAGAGGAACATCAGGCGCGGATCGACGAAGTGCTCGCCGCCTATGTGCCTGGCGAGGATGGCTACACCCGTCAGTTCGAGCTCTTCCATAAGGCGATCGTCGAAGACACCGACCCACCGGTGACGCTGCAGGATGCCCGCAATTCGCTGGAACTGGTAACGGCCGCTTATTTCTCGCAGCGAACCGGACAACCGACGCCGATGCCGATCGCCGCCGATCATCCGCTCTATCGCTCCTGGCTTCCGGCAGGGGAATGGCGGGCTGCGGCCACCGTCTGAATCGGGAAGGGCTCTCCGATGCTGAAATCCTTCGAGCATGTCGGCATGACGGTCAGCGACATGGACCGCACCGTCGATTTCTACTGTGGCCTGCTCGGCCTCAGCCTCGTGCTGCGCAAGACGATGGCGAATGGCATGCAAGTCGCGTTCCTCGATGCAGGCGGCGGCATGCTGGAGGTCTTTGCGCCGCCCGGCGGCGCGTCGAGAGCAGTCGACGTGCCTGACGATACGGCCGGCGTCCGCCACCTCACCCTTCATTTCGACAATGTCGACGAGACCTTCGTCCGCCTCGAACTGGCGGGCGTCGAGATCAAGGAGCGGCCGCGCTTTGCCGTCCACTCCGAGATGCTGAACAAGATCGCCTTCGTTCGCGATCCCGACGGCATTATCGTCGAACTTGCCGAACGCTCTCAGAACCGCCAGGGCTGACACAGGTGTTGCCGATCGCTTCGCTGCGGGCGGCCAGACCGTCCCGCAGCAGATCGATCAGGCGCCAGACGAGTTTTGCCGCCATGTTAGGCCTCCTCTCAGCTCGCCAGCTTGGCGCTGATATAGTTGCGCCAGCCGCCAAGTGCGGTGATTTCCTCGGCACCTTTCACCGCATGCGCCTCGCAGACGAAGCCAGAGACGCTGGGACCGTCTTCGAGCGTCAGCTTACCGATGCCGAGGGGTGCCGGAATCTTCTGGACGAACCTGCCGAAAGCATCGGCCGGCAGTGCCCAGACCTCGACCTCCAGTCCCTGACCCTTGTGGCCGGGCTCGCGCAGCAGCCCGGGTTTCGGCGGCGTGGTATTGGGTAAGACGAAGAGGCGATAATCGCCGGCCGTGCGGCAGGTCTTGACCAGACGCCCGCCTGCGCCTGCCAGTTCGTGATTGAGCGGCATGCCGGTCAGATGCGCACCGACGACCGCAATTTCGATAAAACCGTCATCGCCGGGCACAACACGGCTTGCTTCGGGGATCGCAGCCTGCCGGTCGATGCCCATGCCGGAGCTTGCCGCGCGGTGCAGCGCGTCGGCAAGCGGCGCCAGCGCATCGTCGGTGAAGGCAGGTGCGATGACGGTAACGCCGCCCGGTAAGCCACCTTTTCCGAAGCCGGCCGGAACGGCGATCGCTGCGCAATCGAGCAGGTTGACGAAATTGGTGTAGCGGCCGAGGCGACCGTTCAGCACGACGGGATTGGCCAGCATATCCGCAACGGTGTAAGTGGTCGGTGCAGTCGGCAGCAGAAGCACGTCGGCCTTTTCCCATTCGGCCTCGGTCTTGCGACGCAATTCTTCCAGCCGGTATCGGCCGTTGAAAGCCTCGACCGCGGTCTTACCCTTGGCGCCCTCGATAATCCCTCTGACCGTCGGGTCGAAATCGGCCGCGTTGGTGGCAAGGAAGGTCTCGACCGCCGCCAGGCGTTCGGCGACCCACGGCCCGTCATAGAGAAGCGCGGCCGCCTCGCGGAATGGCGCGTAATCGAAAGGCACGATGGTCGCACCGAGCGCTTTGGCCCGTTCGATCGCCTGGTCGTAGAGCGCCTCCACCTCCTTGTCGCCGAAGAACTCCCGCTCGGCGTCGGTCAGGACGCCGATACGCAACCCCGATACCGGCAGGTTGGCCGGTTTGGCGCGACGGGAGAAAGGATCGGCAGCGTCGAAACCCTCGGCGACCTTGCGGATCGCGACGCCGTCGCCGACGGTCGCGGCAAAGATCGTGATGCAGTCGACGCTCCTGCAGGCCGGCATAGCGCCAGTATTCGGCAGAAGACCCGGCGTCGGCTTGATGCCGACCAGATTGTTGAAGGCGGCGGGCACGCGGCCGGAACCCGCCGTATCCGTGCCGAGCGCGAAGGCGGCAAGGCCGGAGGCGACCGCGACTGATGATCCGGAGCTCGAACCGCCTGAGATATAGGCTGCATCGAAGACCGAACGCGGCGCGCCATAGGGCGAGCGCGTGCCGTTGAGGCCGGTCGCGAATTGGTCGAGATTGGTCTTGCCGATGATGATGGCGCCAGCCGCCTTCAACCGGGCAACGACGGTGGAGTCGGCTTCCGGCCGATACGCATAGGCCGGGCAGGCAGCGGTCGTCGGCAGGCCGGCGGCATCGATATTGTCTTTGACGGCGAAGGGAACGCCCCAGAGCGGCAGGCTGTTTGCTTCAGGCGCGCGTGCCATCAAAGCTTTCGCGGCGGCGCGCAGCTCTTCATCCGGCACCGGCGTGATGAAGATTGCCGGATCTTTCGAGGCGGCGCGGCGGGCGATCACCTCTTCGATGGCGTCGAGCGGCGTCAGGCCGGATTGATAGGCGGCGCGAAGGCTTGAGAGATCGAGGATGGTCGGCAGCATGTCAGCATTCCTCCAGAACGACGATGATATCGCCGGCTTTGACGTTTCTTCCCGGCCCGGCACGCAGGTCGCGGACGCGGCCTGCCGCATGGGCGGTGACGTTGATTTCCATCTTCATCGATTCGATGATGGCGAGTGTATCGCCGGCCGCAACCGAGGCACCCGGCTCGACCAGCAATTTCCAGATATTGCCGGGCACGGCGCTGGCAACACCGAAGCAGCCGTCGGGAATATCCCCATCCGGACTTTCGCCCGTGCCTTCATCGGTGACGAAGCTGTCGAGCCCGGCTTCCTTCCAGCGCTGGCGCTCAGTATCGAAGGCGGCCTGCTGCGTTGCCTTGAAGCGACCGATCGACGCTGCGTTCGCCTGCAATTCTCTCTCATAGGCAGCATAGGAGAATTCCGTCTCCTCGATCCGGATCGGATAGCCGCCGTGCGGGAAGGCGGCGCGCGCCTCCGTCAACTCCTGATTACTAACAGGGAAGAAACGGATCTGGTCAAAGAAGTTCAGCAGCCAGGGCTTGCCCCTGGCGAAGGCCGGTGTCTCCCGCCATGTGTTCCAGACCTGGATGGTGCGGCCGAAGAGCTGGTAGCCGCCCGGTCCTTCCATGCCGTAGATGCACATATAGGCGCCGCCGATGCCGACGGCGTTCTCAGGCGTCCAGGTGCGGGCGGGATTATACTTCGTCGTCACGAGGCGATGGCGTGGATCAACAGGGGTCGCAACCGGCGCGCCAAGATAGACATCGCCGAGACCGAGCACCAGATAGCTGGCATCGAAGACGATATCGCGAACGGCCTGTTCGTCGGGAAGGCCGTTGATGCGGCGGATGAACTCGATATTCGACGGGCACCAGGGCGCATTCGGGCGCACGAGCTCCTGATATTTGCGCATCGCAAGCTCCGCATCCGGATCGTTCCAGGAAAGCGGCAGATGCACGATGCGGCTCGGCACCGTGACCTCCTGGGCTGCCGGAAGCGTCGCCTCGATCTCGGAAAGCAGTCCCAGCAGGCGCCGGCGCGTCAGCTGCGTGCCGTCATAATGAATCTGCAGCGAGCGGATACCGGGGGTGAGGTCGACGACGCCGGGCAGGCGGGCCTCGACAACGGCCTGCATCAGCAGATGCACCCGCAGCCGAAGCGCGATATCGAGCGCCATCCGCCCATATTCGACGAGCAGATTGTCGTCGCCCTGGCGGCGATAGACGACAGAAACCGGGCCATCCTCGCTGGTGCCGAGGATCGGCGAACCCGTCTCTTCCGCGACCCGCCGCACCGCCGGGCCGGCGATCGGGTCTTCCGGCCGCACTACTGCATGAAAACGGATGCGGTCGCCGGGCTTGAACTGGCCCATCTTCCACTGCTCGTCGCGGGCGATCACTGCAGGGCAAACGAAGCCGCCAAGGCTCGGACCGTCGGGGCCGAGAATGATCGGCATATCGCCGGTGAAATCGATCGCCCCGATCGCATAGGCATTATCGTGCAGGTTGGAGGGGTGCAGCCCCGCCTCACCGCCGTCGCTACGTGCCCAAACCGGGGCGGGACCGATGAGGCGAACGCCGGTGCGGGCGCTGTTGAAATGCACCTCGTAAGCCGTCGAAAACAGCGTCTCGATATCCCCATCCTGAAAGAAATCGGGAGCCCCGTGCGGGCCATAGACGACGCCGACATCCCATTCGCGCGTCAAGACGGCTGCCTCCGTCGCTGGTCTCACCGGTTCGGCCGGTACTTGGCGGGCAAAGTGCAGCACATGCCCTGTCTTCAGGGTGCCGGTGGCGTTGCCGCCGAACTGACCAAGACCGAAAGTCGCCCGCGAGCCGAGCACAACGGGAGCGGCAAAACCACCGGCGACGGCGAGATAGGCGCGTTGTCCCGGTCCTTCGATCGTACCGATCGACAGAACCTGACCGGCACGGATCAATACCGGGGTGTCATGCGGCAATTTTACGCCGTCGCATGTCATCGCCATCCGGGCGCCGGCAAGCGCGATCGTCTGGTCGGCATAAAACCGCAATGTCGGGCCGGAAACCGTCAATTCGAGCGCAGCCGTCACGTCGGCATTGCCGACCAACCGGTTGGCATGGCGGAAGGAGCGCTCGTCCATCGGCCCGCTCGGCGGCACGCCGACATGCCAGAGGCCGAGCCGGCCCGGCAGTTCCTGAATGCTTGACTGCGCGCCAGGCGCGAGAACCTCGACGACATCCGGAATGAAGGCGAAGTCGCGCAGCGCCGTCGTTGCCACCTTGGCGCCGGCAAGCAATTCGGAAGCGGCGATCGTTCTCAAATAATCGAGATTGGTCTCGATGCCTGATATCGACGTTTCGGCGAGTGCTGCCTTCAGCATCTCGATCGCCGCCGGCCGGTCTTCCGCCGCCACGATCAGCTTGGCAAGCATCGGATCGTAGAAGGGCGTCACCTCGGTTCCCGTCTCGATCCAGCCGTCGACGCGGGCGCTTTCCGGAAAAATGACTTCGGTCAAAAGGCCGGCACTCGGGCGAAAATCGGCATGCGGCATCTCGGCATAGATCCGCATCTCGATCGCCGCACCCTTCGGCGTCAGGGCCTTAGCACCCGAGAGCACGTCCTCGCCGGCCGCCTGCCGGATCATCCATTCGACGAGGTCGATGCCGAAGACGGCTTCTGTGACGGGATGCTCGACCTGAAGGCGGGTATTGACCTCGAGGAAATAGAATTCCTCGCGCTGGGGGTCATAGATGAATTCGACAGTGCCGGCCGATTCATAGGAGACCGAGCTTCCCAAATCGACCGCCGCCTTGTGCAGGCGCGCCCTTGTCTCCGCGGAAAGGCCAGGCGCAGGCGTCTCCTCGACGACCTTCTGGTTCCGCCGCTGCAGCGAGCAGTCACGTTCGCCGAGCGCAATCACTCCGCCCTTGCCGTCGCCGAAGATCTGCACCTCGACATGGCGCGCTTCAGCAACGAAACGCTCGATGTAAACGCGCGCATCCCCGAAGCTGGCGCGCGCGGTCCGCTGCACGCTTTCGAAGGAAGCCTTGAGGCCGGCCGCATCGGCGCAGAGCTGCATGCCGATGCCGCCGCCGCCGGCTGTGGTTTTCAACATGACGGGATAACCGACGGTCTCGGCAGCCGAAAGCGCCTCGTCAACACTCTGCAAGAGATCGGTTCCGGGCAGCAGCGGCACGCCGCTCGCTTTCGCCAATTCGCGCGCCGTATGCTTCAGGCCGAAGGCCGATAGATGCTCCGGCCGCGGGCCGATGAAGGCGATGCCTTCAGCGGCGAGCCGCTCGGCAAAACCGATATTCTCCGAGAGGAAGCCGTAGCCTGGATGCACGGCCTCAGCGCCCGTCGCCTTGCAGGCAGCAATGACGGCATCGACGTCAAGATAACTTTCGGAAGCAGGCGCCGGGCCGAGGCGGACGGCCTCATCAGCGGTCAGCGCCGGCTTCGAGAAGCGATCGGCATCGGAATAGACGGCGACCGAGGCAATGCCCATCCTCTTCAATGTGCGGATGACGCGGACGGCGATCTCGCCGCGATTGGCGATAAGAACCTTGGTGAACATCGATCAGTCCTCACCGTCCCAGATCAGCACCCGGATCGGCGTCGGATCGAAGCCGTTGCAGGGATTGTTGATCTGCGGGCAGTTGGAGACGACGCAGAGCACGTCCATCTCCGCCACCAGCTCGACATAGTCGCCGGGCGCGGAAATGCCGTCGACAATGGTCATCTCGCCGTTCGGCTTGATCGGCACGTTCATGAAGAAATTGATGTTTGGCACGATATCGCGCTTGCTCATGCCGTGTTTGGTCACCTCGATCACGAAATTGTCGCGGCAGGCATGCAGGTATTTGGTGCCGTGGCCAAAGCGCACCGTGTTGCTCTCGCAGGAGCAAGCGCCGGCTGATGTATCGTGGCGGCCGCAGCTGTCGGCCGTCATGACCAGCATGACGTTGCCTTCGTTCGAGATGATCTTCGTGCCGGTGCCGATATAGGCGCCACCTTGCGCCCGCATCGTATCCTGGTTGGAATACCGCTCGGCAAAGTCATCGGCGCGATAAAACAGCGTGTCGATCGCCTGTTGGCCGTAGCTGTCCTCGATGCGGATGGTCTGACCCTTGCGCACGATGCCGGACCACGGCGCTTCGGCCGGGATGAAATGTTCCTGCACGGCATTTTCCAGGCTGCGCGAAGCTGAAGTCTTGATGAAATCGGTCATCGTCATCCTCCCTCAGGCCAGCATCGAGGCGTTGTTCTCGAAGCCGCGAAGGGCTTCGGCGGTCGCCGTGCGCGAGAGGTCGTCGATTGCGGGGGCGGGGGCGCGAAAGCGCGTGACGATCACCGGCTTCGGAGCATAGACCGGGTCGGGATCGAGCGGATGCGGACAATTGGAAAAGCCGACGATCATGTCCATTTCGGCGCGCAGTTCGGCATAGTCGCCGCTGTTGGAGAGTTTGCCGCGCCAGTGGAAGCCACCGTCATCGTCGACGCGGACGGGAGCGAAGAGATTGAGAATTGCGGGAATATCGCGCCTGGTGAGACCAAGCTTGCCGGCGACGAGCACGAGATTGTCGCGGGTGTTGCGGCTCTTGACGCCAGGATATTTTGCAGCGTTCGAAGCTGCGGTCGAGCCGCCCATCAGGCAGTCGTGAGCGCCGGAGCTATCCTCGATCAGCGAAAACATCACTCGGCCCATGTCCGAGAAGATAACGCGGCCCTTGCCGAGGGCGGTTGTCCACTGCACCTTGACCGTATCGACGAGATTGAGCCGTTCACTCGTGTCAGCGGCGTTCCAGGCGACGAGCGCCACGGTCGATCCGCCTTCGCCCTGATCAATGCGGAGAGCCTCGCCGCGCTTCAGCGCGGTCGACCAGTACCAGCCGCCGGGGATGGTTTCCTGATGGATGATCGCAGCCGCATCGATTGCGGGGGCGGGAAGGGGGCTCGGCGCCGGCAGGGCCTTTGGGGCAAATTCCAGCCCCTTCTTCTGGTGTTCCTCGTAGCGCTGCCGGTTGGCGGCAATTTCTTCGGGCGAACGTCTGACATGCATCATGGTTTTTCTCCTGACGGACTGGAAGCCGGGTCGTCCCGGCGAAGGCCCAGAGAAATGACCGGGCCGTCCCGGTCGGGGCTGAAGATGGAGGGCGCGCCGGCAAGCCTGGGCGGCCAGATGGAAATGTCCTTGGTGATCGTCGCGCCGTAGCGCTCCTTTTCCTCCGGGCGGTCGCGCTTGCGCTCGAAGGCGACGACGCGCGTTGCCAGCGTGAAGGCCTCCCGCATGTCGTGCGTCACCATGACGACGGTCATCTGCGTTTCGTGCCAGAGCCGCTTCATCAATGTGTGGATCTCGGCACGAATGCCGGGATCGAGCGCGCCGAAAGGCTCGTCGAGCAGCAGCACCTTCGGCTTCATGATCAGGGCCTGCGCCAAAGCCAGGCGCTGCTGCATGCCGCCTGACAGTTGCGCCGGATATTTGCCCTCGGCACCGGATAGGCCGACCTCGCCGATCAGTCGCCGCGCTTCGTCGACGGCGTTGCGACGGGCAGCGCCGAAAAGCTTGGCTTTATAGCGAGACGCTGCGAGTTCCCGCCCAAGCAGCACATTGCCGAGCACTGTCAGATGCGGGAACACGGAGTAGCGCTGGAAGACGACACCACGATCCGGCCCTGGCTCCTGTGGCAGAGCTTCGCCGTCGAGCAGGATCGTCCCTCGCGTTGGCCGCTCCTGGCCGAGCAACATGCGCAGGAACGTCGACTTGCCGCAGCCGGACGGGCCGACAAGCGCGACGAAGGCGCGCGAAGCGACGGTCAGCGACACATCTTCGAGTACGATCTGGTCGCCATACTCTTTCCAGACCTTTTCGATCACCAACTCGCTCATGCCTGCTTCTCCAGCTCAGACCAGGGGAAGACGGCGATGCGGATGCGATCGAGGATATAATTCATGATCACGGCGAGCAGCGTGATCCAGACGACATAGGGAAAGATGACGTCCATCGAGAGATAGCGGCGGACGAGGAAGATGCGGTATCCGAGGCCGGAATCCGACGAGATCGCTTCGGCGGCGATCAGGAACAGCCAGGCAGGACCGAGCTGAAGCCTGAGGCAGGTGATCAGCCGCGGCAGGATCTGCGGCAGCACGACACGAAGACCGATCTGCCAGGAAGAGCCGCCGAGCGTTTCAGCCTTGACGATCTGTTCGCGCGGCAGTTCCAGCGCCTTCAGCGCAAGGTCGCGGATCATCGTCGGCGCAACGCCGATGACGATGAGCGCGATCTTCGAGGCTTCGCCAAGCCCCATGGCAATAAAAAGGATCGGCAGCAGCGCCAGCGGCGGCACCATCGAGATAACGGCGACGAAGGGCGAGAGCAGCGCCCTGAGATACGGCAGCATGCCGATCAGCATGCCGATGATGAGCGCGGTGACTGTCGAGATACCGAGGCCGGCCAACAGCCGGATCAGGCTCGCACCCGTATCGGACCAGAGCAGGTATTGTCCGGTGCGCGGATCGGCGATGAAGGCCAGGCGATCGATCGCATCGGCAAAACCGGCAAGACCGGGCAGCAGTTTGTCGTTGGCGTTTTCCGCCAGCCGTGCCGCCGAGCCGAAAGTGTAGGCAACGATCAGCAGCACGAAGGGCAGCAGCGTCAAGGCAAGCTGCGCGCCCCGGCTCGGCCTCGTGTTGATCCAGCGCATAGGGATAGCTCCGCTGATGAAGGGTAGGCGGTGCGGTCAACGCCGCACCGCTGCTTTGACATGGCTCAGAGCGAACCGTCGGCGGCGGCCTTCATGTAGGTCTCAGTGAAGCGCAGCTTGACGTTGCCGCTGTCGCCGAGGACCTTGCCATCAGGCATTTCGATGCCGATGACGTCGGCCGACGGCGCGCCATTGCCGAGCAGGCCTTTTTCGAACAGGAAGTTGCGGACAAGATCCATTGTTTTCGGCAGGCTGCCCGAGGCAGTGAAGGCAACGGCATCGGCCGGCTTGGCAAACAGCTTGGTGGCGGCAAGCTGGGATTCGAAGCCCTTGAGATCGGTGCCTGATGCCTGGCCCATCGCCTCGCGCGCAGCCTTGCCGTCGGCACTGTCCGCAGTCAGCAGTGCTGCGGTTTCATACCAGATGCCGGCGAGCGCCTTGCCGAAATTCGGATTGTCCTTCAGCACGCCTGAATTGGCGACCATCAGGTCGATGATCTCGCCCGGCACCTGCGAGCTGTCGAAGACCTTCTTGGCCGTGGGATCCTCGAGGATGGTCGAGACCAGCGGGTTCCAGGTGACGACCGCGGTCACGTCAGCCGTCTTGTAGGCGGCGACCATATCGGCGTCGGAGGTGTTGACCACTTTCACGTCGCGCTCAGTCAGTTTGATGCTCTCGAGCGCGCGAGCCAACAGATAATGCGAGACGGAAAATTCGACGAGATTGACGTTCTGGCCCTTGATGTCGGCAAGGCTCGCCTTGTCCTTGAGGATGACGGCATCATTGCCGTTCGAGAAGTCGCCGACAATCACGGCCGTGGTATCGACGCCGCCGGCAGCCGGGATCGACAGGCCGTCCATATTGGTCAGCGTCACGGCGTCGAAGGCGCCGGCGGTATACTGGTTCATCGATTCGACGTAGTCGTTGAACTGGGTCACCTCGATCTTGATGCCGTATTTGTCGGCCCATTTCTTGACGATGCCGTGATCGGCGGCGTAGCCCCAGGGCATCCAGCCGACATAGATCGACCAGGCGACCTTGAAATCGGTCTTCTGTTCGGCCTTGGCGATGGAGCCGAGCCCGAGCGCCAGGGACGCCGTCAGTGCGGTAATCGATAGGATCTTCGAAAAAGTCTGCATTGAAATTCCCCTTTTGCTTTTCTTCAAAAGGGATCGGCAATGACCATCGTGCCGCCAATCCCTTGGCTTACGAGGTCTCCCGGGCTTTTGTCCCGCCGTGCACCCGGCGGGATGTCTCCCCTGCCGGTGGTAGCTCTCGGACCAGCCACGCCTTGCGACGCCGGAACCCTAGCCACCAACTCTGCAACTATCGAAGCAAAGTGCGTGCCAAATTATAAATCATTGATTTTATTAAGAGTGCGATGGCACCAATTTCCTGGCAAATGCAATAGTGCATGCACTTGCACAGAAAATGGGCGTATTCTGCCGCCACCTTAGGCGTTGGCTCTTTTTTGCCCAGTGAAAAATAAGTCGCAGGCAGACGCACAGAACGCCGAATTGCGGCTGGCCCTGAGCTAGTTCCGGAAAGCGCCGGCCGGGACCGTGGTAACCAGCCGGATATCGCGGCGGAAGTCCGACGGCGACATGCCGGCGATGTGGCGGAAGGATTTGTTGAAGGCGCTGATCGAGCCGAAGCCGCTGTCCATAGCCACCTGCAGCACGTTGGCGCCCTCGCTCATCAGCATCGCCTGGGCGCGCGACAGCCGTAGCAGCGTCACATATTTGCTGAGTGTCATGCCAGTCGATCGCTTGAACAGGTTCATCGCATATTTCGGATGCAGGTCGGCGGCGCGGGCGATATCGACCGAATCGATGTCGTGCAGGAAATTGGCGGCGATGAAATCGCACATGCGCGCGACGCTGCGCGAGGAATGCGGATGCGGGTGATCGCCCTCGAGATTGATGGTCGCCTGCGACGTCATCGAATAGGGTTCGAGCGCAATGCGCTCGATGCGTAGCAGCAGCTCGTCGACGGCGTGCTGGGCCTTGGCGGGATCGCCGGAATTGGCATAGCGGAACCAGCGGGTGAAGTTTTCGTTGTCGGCGGCATCCGTTGCCGAGGTCAGCAGCGTCTCACCCTTCATAAGCCGGCTGGAAACGCTGATCGGCAGGCGCAGCCGGAAGAAATAGACGAGCGGCAGATGGGCGCCGGCATAGAGCGAATCGTCTGAGGATTCGTCCATCTGATGCGGCTGACCACCCCAGAAGAGGCACATTTCGCCCGCGTTCAGCCGGAATTCGTGATCGCTCATCCGGTAGTGCACGGTGCCGCGCATCACGTAGTTGACTTCGACCTGCGCATGCCAGTGCGGCATGGCCATGACGGGCGGATGGGCATGAAACATCTGCAGCGCTGTCGGCAAACCCTCGATGCTGCTCGCGCCGGGCTGGTAGATTGCACGTGTGCCGACCTTACTTTCCGCCAAATTCATGTTCCCTTTTTAGGAGACACCCGCTCCCTTACAGATAGTCTAACCGCGTTCGTGAAAGATCGGCAATTGAAAAGGGAGGATTTTCAATGCGCTTCAAACTTCTCGCTGCGACCGCAGCTGTCGCAGTGCTTGCTTCCGGCTCCGCATACGCGCAGTCGGCCAATCTCACCATCTGGAGCTGGAATGTCGCCGCGTCGGCATTGAAGTCCACGCTTCCAGGCTTCAACAAACAGTTTCCCGATATCAAGATCACCGTCGAGGACCTTGGCAACGCCCAGGTCTTCGATAAGACGCTCGCGGCCTGCGCCGCCGGCGGCGACGGCCTGCCCGACATCGTCAGCATCGAGAATTTCGAAGCTGAAATCTTCTGGAGCCGTTTTCCCGATTGCTTCGCCAATCTGAAGGAGCTCGGTTACACGCCCGACATTCAGGCGAAATTCCCCGAATTCAAGCGCACCGAGCTTGAAGTCGGAGACGTCGCCTATGCCATGCCGTGGGATTCCGGCCCTGTCGCCGTCTTCTATCGCCGCGACCTCTACGAAAAGGCCGGCGTCGATCCGAGCACGATCAACACCTGGGATGATTTTATTGCCGCCGGCAAGAAGATTTCCGCCGCCAACCCCGGCGTCGTCATGGCGCAGGCGGACTTCAATGGCGACAGCGAATGGTTTCGCATGATCGCCAACGAGCAGGGCTGCGGCTACTACTCGACCGACGGCCAGTCCATTACCATCAACCAGCCGGCCTGCGTTTCCTCACTGCAAAAGGTGAAGGAAATGAAGGATGCCGGCACGCTGACGGCGGCCAATTGGGACGAAAAGATCCAGGCCAATACCGCCGGCAAGGCCGCAAGCCAGCTGTATGGCGGCTGGTATGAAGGCACCCTGCGTTCGACCTCGCCCGATCTCAAGGGCAAGTGGGGCGTCTACAAGATGCCGAGCCTGACGGCCGATGGCCCGCATGCCGCCAATCTCGGCGGTTCGTCGCTCGCTATTTCCGCGACCTCCGCAAACAAGGACGCGGCCTGGAAATTCGTCAACTACGCCCTCGGCACGAACGAGGGTCAGGTAACGATGCTGAAGGAATTCGGTCTGGTGCCATCTTTGCTCTCGGCCGTTCAAGATCCCTTCGTCAACGAAGCACAGCCCTATTGGGGCGGTCAGAAGGTCTGGGCTGATATCCTCGCGACGCTGCCGAAGATCGTGCCGAGCCGCGGCACCGCCTTCCAGAGCGATGCCGAAGCCATCTTCAAGGCGGCGCAGACGAAGTTCTTCTCCGGCGGCTATCCCGATGCGAAGGCGGCTCTCGACGATGCCGCCAACCAGATCGCTTCGGCGACCGGCCTTCCGATCGCGCAGTGAATGACGAAGCCGGGCGCTTGACGCGCCCGGCTTTTTCCCCGCCGCGCGAGGCGGGCGACCATTCATTGGTTTTGTGAGGAGAAGGCTCGATGCCGTTCAGAACCCGGAGCGCCTATGCGTTCCTCGCCCCATATCTGCTGGTCTTTGCCACCTTCTGGGTCTGGCCGATCATCAATTCGTTCCTGATTTCCTTTCAGAACACCCGCATCAACCCGTGGAAATATAGTTTCCAGGCCAACTGGGGCCGGCTCTTCTACGACCCGGCCTTCTATAATGCCCTCTACAACACGCTGATCATCCTGGTGATCCAGGTGCCTGTCATGATCGCGCTTGCGACCGTTATGGCCGTCATGCTCAATTCGCCGCTCCTGAAAGCGCGCCCGCTCTTCCGTTTCGCCTTCTTCGCCCCTGTGGTCGTCGGCGAGGTCGCCTATGCCGCGGTGTTTCGGCTGATGTTCAGCCTCGATTTCGGGATCATCAACAAGCTGATCTCGGCCGTCGGTCTCAGCCCGGTCTCCTGGTTCGACAATGCCAATGCCGCCATGGCGCTGATCATCCTTGCCGTCACATGGCGCTGGGCTGGCTACAACGCCATCATCATCCTCGCCGGCCTGCAGTCGATTCCCGACGATGTCTACGAGGCAGCGACACTCGACCGGGTGAGCAAGATCCAGCAATTCTTTCATATCACACTGCCGCTCCTGAAACCGATCATCCTCTTCTGCGTGGTGCTCTCGGTGATCGGCACCATGCAGCTCTTCGCCGAGCCCTTCCTCATCACCAATCGCGGCGGTCCCGGCGGCGGCACGGAGACGCTCGGCCTGCTGCTTTATCGCCAGGGCTTCACCTCGCTGAACTTCGGCTATGCCTCGGCGATCGCCTATACGATGGCTGCCCTTGCCGTAGCGATCTCGCTTCTCAATCTCTGGGTCGGGAGGGATCCGAAATGAAATCCAAATCTCAATCCCTTCTGCTGCGCCAGATCGCGTTGCATGCCGCACTGGCGCCGCTTGCGATAATCTGGCTGTTTCCGCTCTGGATGATGTTCGTCTTCTCGACAATGCCCGATAACGGCATCTTCAGCCCTGACATCGTGCTTTGGCCATCGACCAATTTCGTCGAGAATTTCAAGAACCTGCAGGCCGATACCGATTTCATCGGTGCCATGGTGATCTCCATCGGCGTCGCGCTCATCTATACGGTCCTGTCGGTACTGCTGACCTCGATGGCGGGCTGGGCGCTGGCACGTTACCGTTTCGTCGGCCGCTCCATCGTCATCGCCATCATCCTCGGCACCATCACGCTTCCCTTCTCCGTGGTCGTCATCCCGCAATTCATCATGGTGGCGCGCGAGTTCAAACTGGCAAACACCTGGGTGGCTCTGATCGTGCCGCCGCTGTTCAATTCGCTCGGCGTTCTGTTCATGCGGCAGTCCTTCTCGATGATGCCGGGCGAGCTTTTCGATGCCGCCCGCGTCGAGGGCGTCAAGGAATGGCAGATCTTCCTGCGCATCGCCCTGCCGCTGGCGCGCCCGACCATGGCCGCACTGGCGATCATCCTCTTCCTTGCCTCCTGGAACAACTACCTCTGGCCGCTGCTGATCAATTCCAGACCGGGAATGATGACGGCGCCGGTGGCGCTCGGAACGCTGATCGGCCTCACCAAGGTCTCCTGGGGCGGCATCATGGCCGGCGCGGTGCTCCTGACGGCGCCGATCCTGGTCATCTTCGTGGCTCTTCAACGCCATTTCATCGCCGGCATCGCGGCCGGCGCAATCAAATAATCGGGCAAATAATCGGGAGGCTGCATGGCAGAGCTTTCACTCAGCAACATCGTCAAGCGCTTCGGCGGCTTTGAGATCATCCACGGCGCCAATCTGGAGGTGAAGGACGGCGAATTCGTCGTCTTCGTCGGCCCGTCCGGCTGCGGCAAGTCCACGCTGCTCAGGATGATCGCCGGCCTCGAGGACATTACGTCAGGCGAGCTTCAGATCGGCGGCAGGGTCGTCAACGACGTCGAGCCGGCCGATCGCGGCATCGCCATGGTCTTCCAGTCCTACGCGCTTTATCCGCACCTGACCGTCGAGGAAAATTTGAGCTTCGGCCTGCGCATGAACGGCAATCCGAAGGCCGACACCGAGCGGCGCGTGCGCCATGTCGCAGAGATCCTGCAGATCACCGAGCTGATGAAGCGCCGGCCGAAGCAGCTTTCCGGCGGTCAGCGCCAGCGCGTCGCGATCGGCCGCGCCATCGTCCGCGAACCACAGGTCTTCCTGTTCGACGAACCTTTGTCGAACCTCGACGCCGAACTGCGCGTGCAGATGCGCGTCGAAATCTCCAGGCTGCACAAGAAGCTCGGCACGACGATGATCTACGTCACCCACGACCAGACGGAAGCGATGACGCTCGCCGACAGGATCGTCGTGCTGCGCGCCGGCAATATCGAGCAGATCGGCGCGCCGCTCGACCTATACGATGATCCCGCCAATCAGTTCGTCGCCGGCTTCGTCGGCTCGCCGAAGATGAATTTCTTGAACGCCGTGGTGGTTGAAACGCAGCCGGGCAGGGCGGTGATCGCGCTGGAAAGTGACGCCAATACCCGCCTGACGCTGCCGGTCGCCGATCCCATCGAAGCCGGCGCAAAAGTGACGCTCGGCATCCGTCCCGAACATTTCGTCGATGCGGGCACGGGCGATGCCGACCTCACCGTCACCATCGACGTCGCCGAACACCTCGGCAACACCAGTTACATCTACGCCACCATTGGTCCCGAGCAACTGATCATCGAGCGGCCGGAATCGCGCGTCGCCGGCAATCGCGACACGCTGACAGTCGGCCTTCCCGCCAACCGCTCATTCCTTTTCGACGGCGCCGGCAAGCGGCTTCGCTGAACTAAAATCCCAGGACAGAAAGACGAAAGAGGATTTTCCATGACTTCAGATCAACCGATCCGCTGGGGCATCATCGGCCCCGGCACCATCGCCCGCACCTTTGCAGACGGCGTCGCTCATTCGCGCACCGGCAGACTGGTGGCGATCGCCACCCGCAATCCTGCAAAGCCAGGTCTTGCCGAAAATTTCCCCGGCGCCCGCATCGTCGATGGTTACGAGGCGTTGCTCTCCGATAAGGAGATCGATGCGATCTATATCGCCGTCCCGCACACAGGCCATGCCGAATGGGCGATCAAGGCGGCACGTGCCGGCAAGCACATCCTGGTGGAAAAGCCGATCGCGCTGTCGGCCTACGATGCCGAAGCGGTTTACTACGAGGCGAAAAAAGCCGGCGTCTTTGCCGGGGAAGCTTTCATGTACCGCGTACATCCGCAGACGGAGAAGCTGGTCGAACTCGTCAAAAGCGGCGCCGTCGGCACCGTTCGCATCATCCGCTCGAGCTTCGGCTTCAACATGGGCAGCTATAAGCCGGAACACCGGCTTTTCGCCAACGACACCGCCGGTGGCGGCATTCTCGATGTCGGCGGTTATCCGGTCTCGATGGCCAGACTGATATCAGGCGCCGCGGAGGGCAAGGCCTTCCTCGAACCGGAGAAGGTCTCGGGCGTCGCCCATCTCGGCCAAAGCGGCGTCGATGAATGGGCATCTGCCGTCCTCAAGTTCCCGAACGAGATCATCGCCGAAGTCTCCTGCTCGATCATGGCGCAGCAGGACAATGTGCTGCGCATCATCGGCTCGGAAGGCCGGATCGAGGTCCAGGACTTCTGGTTCGCCTCCGGCCACAAGGGCGGCGTCGGCAAGATCGAGATCTTCAAGGGCGGCAAGCAGGAGACCGTCGAACTCAGGGAGGATCGCTGGCTCTATTCCTTCGAGGCGGATGCGGCGGGCGATGCCATCCACGCCGGCAAGACCGAATTCAGCTCTCCCGGCATGAGCTGGGCGGATTCGATCGGAAACCTGCGTGTACTCGACCAGTGGCGCGCCTCGGTCGGTCTTGAATACGGCGTGGAAAAAGCCAGCAAGCGCACGGTAAACATTGCCGGCGGCACGGTCGCGCGCGGCAACAGCGTTCCGCAGCGTCAGATTCCCGGCATTTCCAAGCCCGCCTCGGTGGTGACGCTGGGCTTCGAGTTCTTCCCGAATTTTGCCTCCGCCTCGCTGACGCTCGACGCCTTTTACGAAGCCGGCGGCAACGCCTTCGACACGGCCTATGTCTATGGCGGCGGCAAGACGGAGGCGATCTTCGGCGACTGGCACACGAGCCGCAAGGTGGCTCGCGAGGAGATCGTGCTGATCGGCAAGGGCGCCCATTCGCCGCTCTGCTATCCCGATATGATCGCAAAGCAGCTCGACCAGTCGCTTGCCCGGCTGAAGACCGACTATGTCGACATCTACTTCATGCATCGCGACAATACCGACGTGCCCGTCGGTGAATTCGTCGACGCCATGGATGCCGAGGTCAAACGCGGACGCATCCGCGGCATATTCGGTGGCTCGAACTGGACGCGGGCGCGCTTCGACGAGGCGATCGCCTATGCCGAAAAGACCGGCAAGACGGCGCCGGCAGCACTTTCCAACAACTTCTCGCTCGCCGAGATGCTCGATCCGATCTGGGCCGGCTGCGTTGCCGCTTCCGATGACGACTGGAAGAAATGGCTGAACGAGAAGCAGATCCCGAACTTCGCCTGGTCGAGCCAGGGCCGCGGCTTCTTTACCGACCGCGCCGGCCGCGACAAGCGGGACGACGAGGAGATCGTCCGGGTTTGGTATTCCGAGCGCAACTTCGGACGCCGCGACCGCGCTATCGAGCTTGCCAACAAACTCGGCCGCAATCCGATCCACATCGCACTCGCCTATGTGATCGCCCAGCCTTTTCCGGTCATTCCACTGATCGGGCCGCGCACCGTCGCCGAGTTGGAAGACAGTCTCTCGGCGCTCGACATCAAGCTCACACCCGATCAGGTGAAGTGGCTGGAAGGCTGAAGCAACAGCAAAGGGCGCGGTTTGAACCGCGCCCTTTGCTTTTCTACTTGCGCGGCTCGGAAGCTTTCTTCCTGGCCGCGTCGTCCATCAGCTCATACCACATGGCGTTGAGGACGGCGAAGGCTGCGGCCAGCGGTAGGCCGAGGATCCATGCAAAATACCACATCGTTTGGTCTCCCTCAGAGCAATTCCAGGAAAAGTGCGAAGCGGTTTCCCGTCCGGAATTGCGTAAAAACAAAAGGTTAGAGCGGTTCTACTGAATCGCTCTAGTAAGCGTGGCTATTTTCATCGGTGATGGACTTCTCATCGACCTTGCCCCACAGAACCTTGTAGACCCAGGCTGTGTAGGCGAAGATGATCGGCAGGAAGATCACCGTCACGACCAGCATGATGAACAGCGTCATGTGGCTGGAGGATGCATCCCAGACCGTCAGGCTCGATCGCGGATCGAGCGAGGAGGGCAGGATGAACGGGAACATCGATAGGCCGACTGTCGAGATGATGCCAAAGATCGCGACCTTGCTGAAGAGCAGCGTCATGACCTCGCGCCTTGCCCGCATGGCAATGAAGGCCAGTGCCGCGCCGACGAAGCCGAGGACCGGCGCGATGATCATCCACGAATGGGCGGCATAATTGGTAAGCCACGCGCCTTTCTCCAGCGCCACGGTCTTCAACAGCGGATTGGAGGGGCCGATCGGGCTGATATCGCTGGTGATGCGATAGCCACCGACGCCGATCCACAGGAAGAGACCGCCGAGTGCGAAAAGCAGAATAACGGCAAGGGCGGCGATGCTGCCATAGCGTCTGGCACGTTCGGCCACCGGGCCACTCGACTTCAACACCAGCCATGCCGCACCATGCATCGTCAGCATGGCTAGGGAAAGCAGGCCGCAGAGCAGCGCATAGGGGTTGAGCAGGGCGAAGAACGAGCCCTCGTAGAAGATCCGCATATCGTCGGCAAAACGGAAGGGCACGCCCTGCAGCACATTGCCGACGGCAACGCCGAAGATCAGCGACGGCACGAAACCGCCGACGAAGAGCGCCCAGTCCCAGCCGCTCCGCCAACTGGCGCTTTCCCGCTTCGACCGGTATTTGAAGCCGACCGGCCGCAGGATGAGCGCGAAGAGGATCGCGAACATCGCCAGATAGAAGCCCGAGAAGGAGACCGCATAAAGCGGCGGCCAGGCGGCGAAGATGGCGCCGCCGCCGAGGATCAGCCAGACCTGGTTGCCCTCCCAGGTGGCGCCGATGGTGTTGATCGCCACGCGCCGTTCCGTATCGGTCCGGGCAACGAAAGGCAGCAGCGTGCCGACGCCGAGATCGAAACCGCCTGTTGTCGCAAAGGCGATCAGCAGGACGCCGAGCAGCAGCCACCAGATGAGACGCAGGGTTTCATAGTCGATGAGTTCGTGAAGGATCATGGCAGGTCACTCCGCGGCCGGGACGAGGGTTTCGGAAATCAGAATCGCTTCCGGCTCGTCGTCCGGCTCCGGTCCTTGCTTGATCGCCTTGATCATCAGGCCCATCTCGATGACGATCAGCGTCGTGTAGAGTGCCGCAAAGCCGATGATCGTCAGAAGCACGGTGCCGGCGCCGAGGCTGGAGACGGCGGCTGCCGTCGGCAGCACGCCTTCGATCACCCAAGGCTGGCGGCCGAACTCGGCGACGACCCAGCCGAGTTCGATGGCAACCCAGGGCAGGGGAATGGCAATCACGGCAATCCTTAAAAGCAGCGGGTACTTGTCGAGATGGCGCCGCGCCGACAGCCAGAAGAAGGTGGCGGTCAGCAGGATGAAGAAGATACCGAGGCCGACCATGATGCGGAAGGACCAGAAGAGTGTCGGCACGTGCGGGATCGTATCACGCGCAGCCTGAACGATCTGCTCCTCGGTCGCCTGGCGCGGATCGTCGACGTAGCGCTTCAGAAGAAGAGCATAGCCCAGATCATGGCCGAGATCCTCGAAGGAAGTGCGCACTTCCTGCGCAACCTGACCCTGTCCCGGGACCGAGCGGATCTGCATCAGCGCGTCGTAAGCCTTAATGCCGTCGCGGATGCGGGTTTCGGCCTGCTGTTCGAGCTTGTCGATGCCGGGGATTTCGGTCGTCAGCGACCGCGTGCCGATCAGGCCCATGACCCAGGGGATGTGCACGGCAAAATGCGTTTCGCGCGCCTCCTGATCGGGGAAGCCGAAGGCGGTGAAGGCCGCCGGTGCCGGTTCCGTCTTCCACATGCCCTCGATTGCCGCGAGCTTCATCTTCTGGTTCTCGGTCGCGAGATAACCGCTTTCGTCGCCGAGCACGACGACGGAGAGTGCCGAGGCGAGGCCGAAGGAGGCCGCGACCGTCATCGAGCGCTTCGCAAGCTCGATATGCCGGCCCTTGAGGATATACCAGGCGGAAACGCCGAGCACGAAGATCGAGGCGCAGACGTAACCGGCCGACACAGTGTGGACGAATTTCGCCTGGGCCACCGGATTGAAGACCACGTCGAAGAAGCTTGTGATCTCCATGCGCATCGTCTGCGGATTGAGCGCCGATCCCACCGGGTTCTGCATCCAGCCATTGGCGATCAGGATCCAGAGCGCGGAAAAATTCGAGCCGAGTGCCACCGCCCAGGTGGCGACGAGATGGCCGACCTTCGACAGCTTGTCCCAGCCGAAGAAGAACAGCCCGACGAAGGTCGCCTCCAGGAAGAAGGCCATCAGACCTTCGATCGCCAGCGGCGCGCCGAAGATGTCGCCGACATAATAGCTGTAATAGCTCCAGTTCATGCCGAACTGGAATTCCATGACGATGCCGGTGGCGACGCCGAGCACGAAGTTGATGCCGAACAGCGTGCCCCAGAATTTGGTCATCTGCCGCCAGATCTGCCGGCCGGTCATGACATAGACGGTTTCCATGATCGCCAGGAGCACGGACAGGCCGAGCGTCAGGGGCACGAACAGGAAGTGGTAAAGCGCCGTCAGCGCGAATTGGAAGCGCGAAAGTGCTACGATATCTAGTTCCATTGTCTTTCTCCCACGGTCCCACGGGGTACAGGGCGTTCCTCAGCGCCGACGGCGCGTGAGGGCATGCAGTCTCGCTC
The DNA here is from genome assembly GCF_013087615.1 of Rhizobium sp. WYCCWR 11152. NCBI lineage: Bacteria > Pseudomonadati > Pseudomonadota > Alphaproteobacteria > Hyphomicrobiales > Rhizobiaceae > Rhizobium > Rhizobium sp. WYCCWR 11152. The sequence continues at coordinate 39,353 of NZ_JABFCP010000010.1, forward strand.
AGTCCGGCCGAAGCCGGTCGAGTGCCTTTTCGAACGCCGCCTCTCCGCGGCGCGAAACTTCTATGATGCGGCCGCCTTCAATGACGGCGATGCGGTCGGCGATTGATGCCTCCCGGCGGATATGCGTGGCGATCACCAATGAGCGGCCCGCCGCCATGGCTGACAGACGGCTGAGCACGTCTCGGGCGGTGACGCCGTCAAGGCCCTCTGTCGGCTCATCGAGCAGCCAGAGCGGCGTGTCGCGGAGGAAGAGCCGGGCAAGCGCTAGCCGGCGCGACTGGCCACCGGAAAGACCGAGCCCGCCTTCGCCGAGCCGGGTATCGATCCCCCCAGGCATGGCCTCGATATCGGCAAGCAGGCCGGCGGCGGCGAGCGCTTCGAGAAGACGAGCCTCGTTCGCATCCGGGTTTGCAAGGAGCAGGTTGCCGCGCAGGCTGTCCTCGAAAAGCTCTGTCCGTTGCGTCAGCAGCGTCGCCGTCATCGCGGCAACATTTCCCGTCCTTGCCGGCAATTCGCCGGAAAGGAGAGCAAGCAGGCTCGACTTGCCGGCGCCGCTGCTGCCGATGACGGCCAGTCGTTCACCCTGTTGAAGCGCTAGTTCGATATCCTCGAGCGCCGGCACGGCGGAGTTTTCATGGAAGGCTGACACTTTCACCAGCGAAATGGCGTATCCCGGCAACGGCGCCGCCAATGGTTCGGGTGCCGCCGCGACGGCAAGCCGCGGCGCGATGCGCCTTGCCGCAAGCAGCGTCCGGCCGAGTTCCAGGGCGCCACGGCGCAGCGCTGCGAAGGGTTCGACTGCCGCAAAGGCAACGAGCAGGCCGAGTGCGGCGACAGGAGCGGTAATCAACTTCGTTTCCGCAAGTGCCGCGACGGCAAGCAGTGATGCCGTCAGCAGCAGGGTGGATACGAGGCCGAAGCCGAATGTCAGGCCGGTCTCGACGCGGTTCAGCCGGTCGTCGGCGCGGGCGCAGTATTGGTCTGCCGCGGCAATCGTCTCCCTCTGTGCGGCAAGTCGGCCGGCCATCAGCAGATCGGTCTGGCCGGTAACGAGATCAATCGTCCGCGACCGCAGCGCCTCGATGCCATGGGCGCGTTGGCGGGCATGTTTGCGCGCCGCCCGCCCGGCGATGACAGGCAGGCCGAGGCCGGCACCGGCGAGAAAAAGGCCGAAGCACAGGCCGAACACGGGATGCATCAGCCCCAGGACAACGCTTGCCGCCAGTGCTGCGCCAATCGCCACCGCGGCCGGCACCAGGATGCGCAGATAGAGGGAGTCGAGCGCATCGATATCGGCCGTCAGCCGGAAGAGCAGCCGTGCGGGACGGTGCGCGAGCGCACGGGCAGCACCCGGTTCGGCAAAGCCGCGAAACAGCCTCTCACGCAGGGCGGCGAGCACGCCGAGCGTTGCGTCATGGGTCGCAAGCCTTTCGCCGTAGCGTGCGGCCGTACGGACGATGGCGAGCAGACGGATGCCGGCAGACGGCGCAAAGACGTCGAAGGTGACGGCGGCAGCGGCCGAAAGGCCGGCGAGCGAGGTGGCGGTGATGAACCAGCCGGACAGGCCGAGCAGGGCGATGCCGGCGGTCACCGTCGCCGCCGAAAGTGCTGCGCCGAGCAGCAGCGCACGCCGGCGCTCGGCAAGGAACAGGCGCAGGATCGGCTTGAGGTCTGCAGCAGATCCGTTCATTCGGCGGCCTCCCTCATAACGATGTCGGCATCGACGCGCATGGCGCGATGCATGCGGGCGGCAAGCAGCGGATCGTGGGTCGCAACAATAAGGGTGCGGCCCCTGGAGAGCGAAAGCAGGCTCTCGGTAACCTCGGCGGCGGTGGCGGCGTCGAGATGCGCGGTCGGCTCGTCGGCCAGGATGATCCGGAGATGCGGATTGCAGGCCGCCCGCGCGATCGCAAGCCGTAGCGCCTCGCCGCCGGAAAGTCCGATCCCGCCCTCGCCAAGCGGCCGCATGCCATAGGTGGCGGCGACTTTTCCGAGCCTGGCGGCGTCGAGCGCATCCGTCACATCGCCATGCAAGATACCGGGCCTGCCGAGCGCGATATTGCCGGCGATGGTACCCGCGAAAATATGCGGTCTCTGACCGATCCATGCCATGCTGGCGCGCAAGGCAGCTGCGGTGTCATCCGCAAGTTCGATGCCGCCGATGATGATGCGGCCGCCGGTGCAGGGCGCCAGCCCTGATATGAGCGAAAGAAGCGTCGACTTGCCGGAACCGCTGGCGCCGAGAAACGCCAGATGTTCGCCGGCCGCGATATCGAGGTTGAGACCGTCAAGGATCAACGGCTCGGCGGCGTTGTAGCGGAAATCAACATTCTCAAGTCGGATGGCCGGCGCTTCGACGACGGCAGATACCGCTGGCGCAACGTCGGCTGCTCCTTGGATGGACAGCCCGCCGGCAGCGAGTGAGTCCAGGGCTTTCAGCGCCGCTTCGCCGGCCGCCCGGTCATGCCAGACGGCCGAGAGTTCGCGCAGCGGCTCGAAGAAGGCCGGCGCGAGCAGCAGGATGAACAGTCCCTCGGTCAGGTCGAGCCGTCCCACCCATGTGCCGAAGCGGATCTCGCCGAGCAGGCTGAAGCCGACATAGACGGCAATCATCGCCACGCCGAGTGCGGCGAAAAGCTCGAGCACCGCCGAGGACAGAAAGGCGATCTTCAGCACCGCCATGGTGCGCGCACGCAGCGATTCCGCCTCCGACCGCAGGCGCCGTGCCGTTGCATCCACCGCGTCGAGCGCACGGATGGTCGCCAGTCCGCGCAGCCGATCGAGCAGGAAGCCGTTTAGGCCGCCGGTCGCGACGAGTTGCCTTTCGCTGGCCGCCTGGGCACGCCACCCGATCAGCGCCATGAAGATCGGGATCAGCGGCGCGGCAAACAGCAAAACCAGAGCGGCGATCCAGGAGACCGGAAGGATAAAGGCAAGGATAATGAGCGGCACGAGGCTGGCCTTCATCCGTGCCGGCTGGAAACGGGCGAGATAAGGCACGATCAGCTCGGCCTGTTCGCCAATGACACTTGTCGCTTTGCCGGAGGCAGATCGGTCGCGATCGACCGGCGACGACACGGAAAGTGCCGCGGCGGCGATCTGCCGCCTGCGGCTGAGTTCAGCGCGGGCGGCTTGAAAAGCCAGGCGGCCGCCAGCCGCATCGAGACAGCTTCTTGCAAATCCGAGGGCGAGGATACCGAGGGCGGGCCAGAGAACGTCATGCAATCCGCCGCCATCGGCGATCCGGCCGACCGAGACAGCCAGCAATGCCGCCTGCGGGATCCAGATGGCGGCGGCCATCGCCTGCAGTATTGCCGCTCTGCGCAGCCCACCTTTGACATTATCGGGGCCAGTGACAGGCGAGACAGTATCGCCGTCCGGCACCGGCTTGGCGCCCCGTCCGTCCTTCGCGTCGAAGAAAGCAGTGCCCATGGCGCTAACTCTTGTTCGCAGGATTTGGCCGGCGGCTGCGGCCGAGCGAAACGACCCGGTCCTTGGCCTCCAGAAGCTTGGTCACTTTCGCGCCAAGCGAGAGTAGCGTTGCGAGCCTTTCTGTTTCAAGTTGTTTTACGTCTTCATACCAATGCGTCAGCTGCTCGATCAGCGTGTGCATCTCGCTCATGCGTTGCTGCGCATGCCGCTCGGCTTCGCTGGCCGGCCGCTGCATCAGGATCTCTCGAAGAACCGACAGCGTCGGATCGACTTCGCGCTTCTTTCTCTCTTCGGCAAGCGTCCTCAATATGTGCCAGACATCATCCGGTGTGGTGAAGAAATCGCGACGGTCGTCCGGCTTGTGTTTCAGGATGACGAGGTTCCAGGCCTGCAGTTCGCGCAGGCTCATCGAAACATTGGAGCGCGAGATGCCGAGCGACTCTGCGATCTCCTCGGCGCAGACCGGCGCGGGCGAAACGAAGAGCAGGGCATAGATCTGGCCGACCGTGCGGTTGATTCCCCAGCGCGACCCCATTTCGCCGAAGTGGAGAACGAAGGACTGGACGAGAGGCGGAAGGTTCATGGTCGTTTCCGTTGCGTCTGTGATTTCAGAAATTTCTGAAATCACTATACTGACTTTCACGTCTCGCCGACAATCGGCAAGGCATGCCTGCGTCAATTTGGATGTCCGTTCGTTGATCGTTGGCTAGATATAGCCTGGTACGACGTGGCTGGATTTGACTTGGGTCAAGTCCACAGCACTTTACCGCAATCACGCAGAAACGCCCGGCGATGCGCTTGCCTGCCGGGCGTTCTGGTCGGATTGAGATGTCTAGGCCGCTGCTGCTGCCCAGTTTTCGTTCAGGAATGCCGTCCGGTTCAGATCAAGCCGGCCAGGATGCCGACGCCAGCAATGGCGGCAATGCCACCTGCCGTGCGCGTCACGAAGACGCCCTGGCGTTCACCGGCGCGGCCGATGACGTAACCAAGGACGAGACCGGCGACATGCAGAAGCGCCGTCGCGGCCATGAAGCCAGCGGCATAGGCGGCACCGGCGGCATTTTCCGGCATTTCGGCGCCATGTGCATGACCGTGGAAGATGGCGAAGAGGCCGATCATGCCGAGTGCTGCGGCGAGCGGCGCCTTGACGTTGAGCGCAACAACGGCGCCGAGGACGACGACGGAAAGCGCGATGCCAATTTCAACGAAGGGAACATTGATGCCGGCAACGCCGAGAGCACCACCGAGTGCCATCACCAGAACGAAGGTCGTCGGCACGAGCCAGGTGGCGCGGCCGCCGAGCTGAAATGCGAAAACACCGACCATCACCATGGCGAGGACATGATCGAGGCCAGACATCGGATGGGCAAAGCCATGGCTGAAGCCGGCAGCTTCGCCGATAGCGGGATGGGCCGAGGCGACGGCTGGAAGCACTGCGGCAGCCAAGGCAAGCAGGCCGCTCTTGATTGCTGATTTCATTGCTCATTCCCCTCGTGAGTTTTCGAATATCCTGCGGCCGCCGAACACAGGCATGGTTCCAAGTCGCGTGCATCACGCTAGTTCAAAGAATTCGCGTCGTCAACGAAAATGCCATGAAATAACAAGCCAATTCAATTGCTTATCTGATAGGCAGATGCCGCTTTCGATAGCGCCTCCCAGCGCCCCAGCGACTCAAGATCGAACTGGAAACGGTCCCCCACAGAGGCTATCAATCGTCCGGCAGAGACGGCGCAGACCGCCGTGATGGAGGAGACGCCATGACGAATACCGAACGGCCGCTGGCGATCAGCGCGCCCGAGCCGCGCACGCTCGATCTGATTTTCAGCGACAAGGCGCGCGCCGAATTGCAGGCGAAATATGAGATCGTCGAGGCAGATCCCGAGAATATCGCCGGTCTCGGCGACGAAGTCCTCGGCAAGGCGCGTTACATCATCGGCCAACCGCCACTTTCGGCGGAAACGCTGGCCAGAATGCCGGCCTTGCGTTCGATCCTCAATGTCGAAAGCAATCTTCTCAACAACATGCCCTATGAGGTGCTCTTTGAGCGCGGCATCCATGTGGTGACCACAGGCCAGGTCTTTGCCGAGCCGGTCGCCGAAATCGGTCTCGGTTTCGCGCTGGCCTTGGCGCGCGGCATCGTCGATGCGGATGTCGCTTTTCGCCAAGGCAACGAACTCTGGGGAGGGGAGGGGAATGCAAGTGCGCGGCTGCTCGCCGGCTCCGAGATCGGCATCGTCGGCTTCGGCGATCTCGGCAAGGCGCTGCGGAGGCTGCTGTCCGGCTTCAGAGCCCGGATCAGGGTGTTCGATCCCTGGCTGCCACAATCGATCCTCGAGGAAAACGGCGTCGAGCCGGCGAGCCTCGAGGATGTCCTGACGAAGAGTGATTTCGTCTTCGTCGTCGCGGCCGTCACCAGCGAGAACAGAAGATTTCTCGGCGCTGAGGCCTTCGCCAGCATGCGCAGGGGCGCGGCCTTCATCCTGCTCAGCCGCGCCGATGTCGTCGATTTCGATGCGCTGATGGCGGCCGTCTCGTCAGGCCACATCGTCGCGGCCAGCGACGTCTATCCTGAGGAGCCGCTGCCGGCCGATCATCCGGTGCGGAGCCTGAAAGGCTTCATCCGCTCGGCCCACCGGGCCGGCGCGCTCGACAGCGCTTTCAAGAAGATGGGCGACATGGTGCTCGAAGACATGGACCTGATGGATCGCGGCCTGCCGCCGATGCGCTGCAAGCGAGCGGAACGCGAGACGGTCTCCCGCATGCGTTCCAAACCGGTGGCGGTGAATTAGAACAGAATGCCGACGTGACGCGTCGCTTTAGGCGGCGCGCTGCTCGGCACCCTGGATCGCCGCAAGCTTCCAATCGGCGCCAGACTTGCGCACGAAGGTCCAAACCTCGGTGCTTTCGCTCGGACGGCGGTCGTCGCCGGAAAGGACGCGGCCGCTGTCGCGTTCAACCATCGCGTCGATCGAGGAATAGCGCATGGCGAGCGTCGCATATTCCTGGCCGTCTTCGCGCCAGGCCTCGGCAATATCCCCCTGCAGCAGCTTGACGTCGGAGACGCTGTTGCGCACACCGTTGGTGGCGTTTTCGCCAAGCTCCTCGGCAAGATAGGACATCGCCTCGGGCGTCGTCAGCCGGCGCAAGGCGCCGTAATCCTCGGCGCCGTAAGCGGTCTGCACTTGGGTCAGCAGTTCCTCGAACTGATCGAGATCGGCCTGCGCCAGCCCGATCTCGTCGCTTGGCCGATTGCCGCGCGACTGCCCGCCGAAACCGCCCCCCGAACCGATCGTCGGGATCTGGAAGGACGAATTATTCGTGGGCGACATGTTATAGGATGGGCTCTGGCCTCCGACGCCGTAGGAAGGCTGGCGGCGGTTGGCGAAATAACGCATGGCGAGCATGACGGCGCCGCCGATCAAGGCGATCTGCAACAGCATGCCGAGCAAGCCGAAGCCGCCGCCGAAACCGTGACCGAGCAGCATGCCGAGAAGACCGCCGGCAATCAGACCGCCGATCATCGAACGGCCGAAGCCACCGAAGAAACCGGGGCGCTGAGCGCCGAGAGGCTGCTGCGCGGTGGCGGGTGCCGTGGTCTGCGAACGCGGCGTCATCGACCGTTCGATCGGCGCGGCGGTTCCAGGCGCAGTGCTGGTGACAGGCGGTGCCTGGAAGGTGCGTGTGCCGCGGCTGCCAAAACCGCCGCTACCGGCGCGGCGCGCTTCGGCATCGTCAAGGGAAGCAAAAACGGTAGCGCTCGTCAGAGCGGCAATTGCCGCGATCTTGGCAAAACGCGAAACGGCACTCGGCATTCCTGATCTCCTGTCATGCGCAATCACGGCATGTCGAGATGTAATATAGGGACTCTTTCCGCCGTGTGAAGCTCTTCGCCGCCATTACTGGCAGACATCGACCCAGCTGGCGCCGGTCAGCTCCGCCAGCCGTCCGGTTTCGATGCGCACGGCCGAGTTTGTCGAGCCGGCCGCCGGCACGACTTCATCGAAGCGTTTCAGCGAGATATCGCAATAGATGGGCAACGGCGACGGCAGGCCGAAGGGGCAGACGCCGCCGACCGGATGGCTGGTGACGGCCACAACCTCTTCGGCATCGAGCATGCGCCCCTTGGCTCCGAACCTGTCCTTGAACTTGCGATTGTCGAGCCGCGCCGTGCCGCCGGCAACGACCAGCATCATCTGCTCGCCGACACGCAGGCAAATCGTCTTGGCGATCTGGGCCGGCTCGACGCCATGGGCTTCGGCGGCAAGCGCCACCGTCGACGAACTCTCGGCGGTTTCGATGATTTCAATATCGGGTGCGTGGGCGCTGAGGAAGGCGCGGACGGATTCAAGGCTCATGACGGTGATGCTAGACCAGGAAACACGCAATTTGAAGCGTAAAAGACGCCTGTCGAAAACCGCCGCTTGCAAGTCGTGCGGACATCGTCATAATAATTTTGCACACGTGCTCAATTTTGTCATTCGGCCGTTACGTTCAACCCCTAGAGCGGGATACGCCACGTTTTCGTGGGGTTTTCGGAACGGCCATCACGCAACAGTGATGACCCATCAAGAGGCCTCACACTGCTCTTCTAGGGAGACGAAGAAGATGACCATTTTGCCGACATTGAAATCCCTTGCCGTCGCAGCCGCCATCCTGGCTTCGACCTCCGCAATTGCACTCGCCAAGGACGTTCACATCAGCGTCTGGGCCGGCGGTACCGGCCCGAACGACGTCTATCGCCTCGACGCCATCGAGATCGCAGCCCAGCAGCTGCAGCGCGAAGCCGCCCTCAAGGGCGAAGAGCTGAAGATCACCGTCGAGAAGAAGCCCTATTCGGCCTGGGAGGACTTCAAGCAGGCGCTGACCCTTGCCGCCGAAGCCAAGACCGCTCCGAATATCGTCGTCAGCGGCCATGAAGACATCGCACCCTGGTCGCAGGCCGGGCTGATCGTTCCGATCGAGGATTATGTCGATCTCGACTCCTGGCCGCTCAGCGACATCTATGAAAACCTGCTGCAGATCGCGTCCTATAACGGCACCGTCTACGGCATCCCGCAGGATGCCGAATCCCGTCCGATGTTCTTCTGGAAGCCTTACATGAAGGCGATCGGCTACAGCGACGCCGATCTGGATGCGCTGCCGCAGAGCGTCCAGGACGGCAAGTACACGATGAAGAACCTGCTCGAAGACGCCAAGAAGATGCAGGACAAGGGCCTCGTCCAGGCCGGCTACGGTTTCTATCCGCGCACCAGCAACGGCCCTGATTACTGGCAGTTCTACACCAGCTTCGGCGGTACGATGGAAGAAGGCGGCAAGCTCGTTTTCGACAAGGCCGCGATGACCCGCACCTATCAGTTCTTCGCCGATGCCGTGAAGACCGGTGTTACCAAGAAGAACCATATCGGCATGCCGGGCGACCAGTGGTGGAAGGAAGTCGCCACCGGCAAGGCCGGCATCTGGGATGGCGGCACCTGGCACTATGCCCGCCTCGTCAACCAGGAAGGCCTGAAGGACTTCTTCGGCAACGTGATCTTCACGCTGATCCCCGCCGGCGAAGGCGGCAAGGCCAACACGCTGACCCATCCGCTCGTCTACCTGCTGACCGCAGGTCACGACCAGGAAGACACCGAGATCGCCGCCCAGCTGGTCAAGATCGCCTCCGAGCCGCGCACCAACGCGCTGCATGCGGTCAAATCAGCCCATCTCGGCATCTCCAAGTCGGAAGCCACGGTCGACTTCTACTCGGCCGACCGCTGGACCCGCGAAGCCACCGAGCGCCTGCTGCCGCATGCCAATGCGATGCCGAACAACTCCGATTTCGGCAAATATTGGAACATCATGTGGAAGAACCTCGAGGCATCCTGGACTGGCGCCAAGACTGTAGACGCCGCGGTCGGTGATGCGGAGAGCGAGCTGAAGAGCACGCTCGGCGACAAAATCGTCATCCGCTAAGATTGAAGCACTCTTCCGGGCGGCGGCAACGCTGCCCGGTCGGTCCGCGAGGAGGCTTCCATGAAATCGTCCAGAACGCTCGGACTGGTGATGATCGCGCCTGCGGCGATCATGATCGTTCTTTTCTTCCTGATGCCGGTCGTTCTGACGGCGGTCTTTTCGATGACCAGCATGACGACGGCGACCGGTATTTCCGGCGGTGTCTATCAGATCGCACCCAACTCCATGATTGCGCTAAAATCGGCAATCCCAGACATCGCCGCCGAGATGGCCGAGCCGCGCTACACGATCGACGAGGCGGGCCTCAAGGCCGTCGAAGGTCTCGGGCTTGCGCCGGGGATCGCCACGGAGTTGCGCGCCAAACATGCAGGTGAGGTGTTCACGGCGCGCCGCGACGTCGAGCGCATGATCAAGGATCTCGCCGACCGGCCTTCGACGCGCGACGTCAAACAGATTTCCGAACAGTTCAACCGCTCTGTTCTCAACACCCGCTTCGACAGCAAGGAACAGCTCTTTTCGGCGCTGGACAGCCTGGGGTTTAAACTCACACCCGAGCAGAAGGAAACCGTCGCCAAGGCCACTTATACCGGCTGGGTCTGGACGACCGACAATTTCTCACGCATGACCACCTCACCGGACATGGCGCGCGTGCTTTTCAATACCGTGCTCTACGTCGCGCTGGTGCTGATGCTGTTCAATGTCGGTTATGCGCTGCTGCTGGCGATCTGGACGCATTACATGCCGCCGACGCCGGCTTCGATCTTCCGCGGAATCTGGCTGCTGCCGCGCATCACCCCCGTCGTCATCTACGTCATGCTATGGAAGTGGCTCGCCTGGGACACCGGGTTCATTTCGATCCTAATGGGCAAGTTCGGCTATCCGCCGAAGAACTACCTGCTCGACAACGCCTATAACGCCTGGCTCTTCGTCGTGCTGATCAACGGCTTCATCGGCGCCTCGATGGGCATGCTGGTGTTCTCCTCGGCGATGAAGGCCATTCCGAAGAGCCAGTTCTATGCGAGCGAGGTCGACGGCGCCTCGCGCTGGCAGCAGATCCGCTACATCATCCTGCCGCAGATGCGCTGGCCGATCCTCTTCGTTACCTGCTATCAGACGCTGTCGCTGCTTGCCTCCTTCAATGAAATCCTGCTTGCGACCAATGGCGGACCGGGCAATGCGACCGAGGTCTGGGCGCTGTCCGCCTATCACACGGCGCTGAGGAACTATGCCGGCAATCTGGAATACGGGTTGGGTGCCGCCATGGCATTGGTGCTCGTCGTCATCGGCGTGATGCTGTCGCTCCTCTATCTGCGCGTCTTCAACTACGGCACGCTTGTCGCCAAGCCCTTGATCGAGGATTGACCATGGCCGAACGATCGCAGCCCTCGGAAAATTACCGCAGCTGGCCTGTCATAACGGCCCTGACTATCGTCAGCCTGCCGCTGCTGCTGATGTATGTCTATCTCTTCCTCGACACCGTGACCGTGAAGCAGGCGGACGCGTTGCTGCCCTCCGGCTTGACGCTTAGTCACTGGCGATTCCTCTGGCAGACGACGGAGGGCAAGGCAAACATCTGGCAGGTGACTGTGAATACGCTGCTCTTTGCGGCCTGCACCACCAGCCTCGTGCTCATCGTTTCGTCGATGGCGGGCTATGTTCTGTCACGACTGAACGTGCCGGCGCGCGGCTTCTTCCTTGCCGGCGTCATGGTGCTGCATGCCTTCCCGTCGGTGACGCTGATCATCGCCATCTTCATCGTGCTGCAGATGATCGGCCTCTACAATTCGCTGATCGGCGTCATCCTGGTGAAGGCGGCGATCGATTTGCCGCTCGGCATCTGGCTGATGAAGGGCTTCTACGACACGGTGCCGTGGGAAATCGAAATGGCCGGCGTCGTCGACGGCGCCTCGCGCTTCCGGGTCTGGCGCAGCCTCGTCTTGCCGCAGGTCAAGCCTGGGATCATGGCGCTCGGCCTGTTTTCTTTCCTCTCCGGCTGGGGCGAGTTCATCCTGCCGCAGGTGCTGGCGCCTGGTAATCAGGTGCAGGTACTTTCGGTCTATCTTGCGGCCTTCCTCGCCGACGATAACAATTATGACTTCAACATGTTCAAAGCAGTCGGCGTCTTCTATCTCGTTCCGGTGCTGATCGTTTACGCGCTCTTCAACAAATACCTCATGAACATCTATGGCGGCGGGAGCAAAGGCTGATGCGCATCCTCCTCGACAATTTTTCGAAGAGCTTCGGCTCCACCAAAGTCATCGAGAACATGACGCTCGAAGTCGGCAACGGCGAGATGCTGGCGCTGCTCGGCCCTTCCGGCTGCGGCAAGTCGACGACGCTGTTTTCTGTCTGCGGCATCCACCGGCCGAGCGGCGGGCGCATCCTCTTCGGCGACCGCGACGTCACCGACCTGCCGAGCCAGGCCCGCAATGTCGGAGTGGTCTTCCAGTCCTATGCACTCTATCCGCACATGACGGTTACCGAGAACATCGGCTTTCCGCTGAAGGTGAAGGGCATGCCGGCCGCCGAAATCCGCAAGGAAGTCGACCGCATCGCCGCCCTCGTTCAGATCGGCAACCTGATGGGCCGCAGGCCGGCCGAGCTTTCCGGCGGCCAGCAGCAGCGCGTGGCGCTGGCCCGCGCGCTGATCCGCAAGCCCGATGTGCTGCTGCTCGACGAGCCGCTCGCCAATCTCGACGCCAAGCTGCGCCTCGAAATGCGCTCGGAAATCCGCCGCCTGCAGCGCGAGACCGGCATCACCGCCATTCTCGTCACCCACGACCAGGTCGAGGCGATGAGCATGTGCGACCGCATCGCCATCATGAAGGAAGGCGAGATCGTTCAGATCGCCACGCCTGCCGAAATGTACAATGATCCGAAGACCGCCTTCGTCGCCGGCTTTCTCGGCAATCCGCCGATCACCTTCCTGCGCGGCGTCGTGGACAAGGGCGCCTTCATCATCCCGCAAAGCGAGATCCGCGTGCCGCTGCCGGATTCTGTCGGCGCCGCCGAGGGCACGAAGCTGATGCTCGGCGTCCGGCCGGAGCATTTTACGCCGGCAGGCGACATCGCCGTGCCGGGCAAGGTCACCTTTGCCGAAACACAGGGTCGCGAGAACCTCTACGACGTGGCTCTTGCCGGCGGACCGCTGCTGCGCTCGATCCAGCCGGTGCGCAGCGATATCCATGTGGGCGACGACGTCCGCTGGGCGATCGACAGCCGCGGCATATTCGTCTTCGACGAAAATGGCAGGAGGCTCTGATGACCCGCGATTTCTCGGCATTTTTTGAGCGTTACGGCTGGCCATCGGGCAAGGGCCGGCTTCCCTTTTGCATCGGCCATCGCGGCGCCAGCGGCCATGAACGCGAAAATACCATCGCCGCCTTCCGCCGCGCCGCCGAGCTCGGCGCGGAAATGTGGGAACTCGACACGCAGCTGACCAAGGACGGCGTGGTCGTCGTCTCGCATGACGACCATCTCGAGCGCGTCTTCGGCATCGACCGCCGCATTTCCGAGATGACGGCGGCGGAGCTTGCCGGCCTCGACGGCGTCGACGTGCCGAGTTTTTCGGAGGTGGCCGCACTCGGCCGCGAGACCGGGACCGGCCTCTATGTCGAATTGAAGGCGCCTGGGACCGGCATGCGCTGCTGGCAGCACCTTGCCGAGATGAACCAGCGTTTCGCCTGTCTCGGCTCCTTCGACACAGCACAGGTGCGCGAACTTAGCGACGCGGCCTGCGATTTCCCGCTTTCGGTGCTGATCCGGGTCGGCCACGATCCGCACGCGCTCGCCGACGAGGCCGGCGCCGATATCGTGCATCTATGCTGGGAGAGGGCAGGCGAACGTCCGCAGGATCTGGTGACCGACGCGCTGATGCGCCGTGCCTTCGATGCTGGCCGCGAGATCGTGCTCTGGCACGAGGAGCGGCCGGCCATTCTCGATGACATCATGAAGCTTCCGGTTCTCGGCATCTGCACGGATCTGCCCGATCTGATGCGGCCGCCTGCGGCTAAGGAAAAAGCAGTTGGCAGACAGGGATAAGGGACCGCGCAAGGTAACCTCCTTCGACGTGGCGCGTGTGGCCGGCGTCTCGCGCGCCGCCGTGTCGCGCGCCTTCACGCCGGATGCCAGCGTCTCGCCGAAGACGCGCGAGAAGGTCTATCAGGCCGCCAAGGAACTTGGCTACCGGGTGAATTATCTTGCTCGAAGCCTGACCAACAAACGCTCCGATCTCGTCGGCGTCGTCGCCGCCGGCCTCGACAATCCGTTCCGCACGCTGCAGATCGAGCATCTGGCAAGAATGCTGCTCGCCCGCAATTTCCGCCCCATCCTGCTGCCGACCTCGCCGGAGGCGGATACTTCGACGGTCATCGGCCAGCTGCTGCATTACGCCGTCTCAGGCGTCATCGTCACCTCGGATGCCCCGCCGACCGAGATCTGCGAGCAGTGTGCGGCTGAGGGTGTGCCGATCGTGCTGATCAACAAGGGCAATGACATTCCCTTCGTCGACCGCATCATCTCCGATGATCGCATGGCCGGCCATCTCGCCGCCACCCACCTGATCGACAGTGGCGCGCGAAAACCCGCCGTGATGGCCGCCCCTGCCATATCCTATACGGCGCGGCGGCGCAGCGAGGCCTTCATTGCACGCTGCAAGCAGCTCGGCGTCGAGGCGCAGTTTCTGCAGGTCAGAATCAACGACTACCGGAGCGGCTACGATGCTGCAGCCGAACTTGCCGCATCCGGCATAGACGGGCTGTTTTGCGCCAACGACTACATGGCCTGCGGCGTCATCGACCGCGTCATGCAGGGCCGCGGCCGCGATGATACGCCACCGCTCTCCATCATCGGCCATGACGACATTCCTCAGGCGAGCTGGACCGCCTACGATCTCACGACCATCCGCCAACCCTGCGACGTCCAGGCCGAAAAGACGGTCGACCTGCTGATGAGCCGCATCGTCGAGCCGGACCTGACGGCGCGTGTCGAATTCACACCGGTGACACTGATCAGAAGAAGGACTGCCTGATGAATACCGCTTTCGACACCGCCGCCATCCGCGCACGGGCGGAGGCCGCGATCATCGTTGCCCTCGAAGTCGGGCGGGAAACGGCCCGGTTTCGGCACGACTCTGCCCCCGGCTCGCTTGCCGTCGAGAACAAGGGATTGCAGGATTTCGTCACCATCGCCGACAGGAGGGCCGAGCAGGCGATCAGCGACGGCCTGCTCTCGCGCTTTCCGGATGACACTTTCATGGGCGAAGAAAGCGGCGGACGGTCGGGCGAGGGCGGCACCTGGGTCGTCGATCCGATCGACGGCACGACCAACTATATCAGAGGCTTCCGGCACTGGGGTGTCTCGATCGCCTTCGTCGTCGGCGGCAAGGTGGAGATCGGCGTGGTCTACGACGCCGCCGGAGACAAAGTCTTTCACGCCGTCCGCGGCGGCGGCGCCTTCAAGGACGGGCTTCCGGTGCATGCGGCTGCGACCGTCGATCCGGCCAATGCGCTTGTCATTCTCGGCCATTCCCGCAAGACGAGCTTCGACGACCATCTCGCGCTCTCGCGGCGGCTCCACGAACGCGGTATGGATTATCGCCGCATGGGCGCGGCCGCAATCGACCTCGTTCGCGTCGCCGAGGGGGCTGCCGATCTCTATTACGAACGCCATCTCAATGCCTGGGACATGCTCGCCGGCGCGCTGATCGCCGAAGAGGCCGGCGCGGTGGTGGCGATGCCGCCGGTCGACAGGCTGCTTGCGCAGGGCGGGCCTGTCATCGCCCATTCGCCGGGGCTTGCCGGCGAATTCGCATTCATCCTCGACATCGAGGGACTATAGATACACCGTCCCAGAGACGCGATCCGCCTGATTGGCGAAACTGCGAGCGTTACCCAACAACGCGATTGCGGCCGCTCTTTTTCGCCGTGTAGAGATTCTGATCGGCGATCGCCAAAATCTCGTTCGGAGACTTGGCAGACAGGGTACCGGCAACACCGATGCTGATCGTGACGTGCAGCCCGTTGCAGATCTCGGACCAGTCCCACTGTTCAATGGCCGAACGCAGCTTTTCGCAGACATCGGCGGCGCCTCGGGGAGCGCCGGCGAGCAGGACGACGAATTCCTCGCCACCAAAACGAACTGCCTGATCGGTAATTCGCAACTGGCTGCGCAATATGGCTCCAATGGTACTCAGGACCCGGTCGCCGATCATGTGAGAGAAGTTGTCGTTGATCGACTTGAAGTGGTCGACATCCAGCATCGCGATGGAATATGGGCGCTTCTCAGATGTCAGCGCTTTAAAGCGGCTGTCGAGATATTTGCGGTTATAGAGCCCGGTCAGCGTGTCCAGATAGACGGCACTGGCAAGGATATCGGTTTGCTCCTGCAATTTCTGATAGGAGGCCTCCAGCGTTTCTGCGCGCTTCGTCTCCGTTTCGGCAACTTCCTTGAACCGCCTGGTTTCATAGTAAATTTCGGCGAGACGTGCGCGCTGCTGGGTTCTCTCGGCGCTATTGCGCAAATAGGCCTGATGGTATTTCTTATGAGCCGCCAGCGCCGGATCGAACTGTCCCAGCCCTTCATAGGCCTGCGACAGATAGAGATAGATCTGGATACAGGAATCGAAACTACCGCCGTCGTCGATCAGCTCCGTCGCCTCGAGCAGCGGCGACAGGGCTTCCGCGAATTTTCCGGAATTGTTGTAGATCTGGCCCAAGGTGTAGAGATATTGCTGCCTGTCCCTGACATAGCTGTTCTCTTGAAATAGCCGGTAGCGGACCATGCACTAGAGCGCCTTGTCATGTTCGCCCAAGTGGCTGTGGAATTCGGCTTTATTGCCGAGACAGATGCGAGCAGCCCAGCTGTCGCCGGTCTCGGTTGCAATGTCGAGCGCCTGTTCGGTCAGTTCCAGCGCTCTCACCAGCATCTGGCGTCCTTCCCCCGGCTGGCCGAGCGCCTCCGCGATATATCCGCCTTCCGAATGAGCGCCGCCGAGATTGATGAGCCACCAGCATTCGTAGGTCTTATTGCCGATTGATCTGGCGAGTTCGACGGACCGCTCACTCATCAAAATGGCCCGGTCGGGCTGTTTGTTGTACCAGAAGATAATTCCAATGACGTTGGTCGCCAGGCTTTGCGCTTTCAAGTCTGCGGTCTTGTCGGCCAGATCCAACGCGCGGGTGGCTTCTTCGATCGCTTCCTCGGGCAGGCCTAGTTCCAAGAGCAACCATCCGGAATACGCCCGGGCGCAGGATTCCTGTTTGGGCTCCCCGCTCAATTTCCAGAAGTCTACCGCCCGGCGGACATGCGTCAGTCCAAGTTCGGCCTTGCCGATCTGAAAACAGTACCAGGCAATGTCGGTGTCGCATTGCGCGGCGAGCCGATCGTCACCCCGCGCCTTGGCATCGGCAAGAATTTCGCCGGCCAGTGTGAGTGCCTCAACCGACCGGCCCGTACACCCAAGATGCCACGCTTCCTGCAAGCTGGAATTTGCTTGTTGCGCAATTGCTTTAGTATCAACAACTTGCATATCGGACACCAACATTTGTCTGCTGGATATGGATAGCATCAGAAGTTTAAAATGATGCAAACTGCAAAAAAACAGGCGACAAACCCAGAACCAGGGTATCGAAAGCTTCTCATACCTTTCGGCATTATGCTCCAATGTCCGCCGGTTAATCCGCCATGCGGCGGCGCCAGGCGCGTTCTGTCGCCGGTGCCTCGTCGGTGGTGATCTGATCCGGCTTCAGGGCCATCAGCGCCGAAAAGCCTCGCCATTCCTCTTCGCTGAAACCGGCCTCCGGATCCTTCAGGGTGAAGGTCCAGGCATCGACGCGTTTGCCTTCGTCCTGGCAGAGCGCGATCATATCCAGCCCCGCATTGGCCGCATCAAGGATCAGCGGCCAGTGCAGATAGATCGTGTCCGGCTCGGTCGGGCCGCGCAGGTCAGCGCGCAGTTCCGTCTCGACCGCCTTCCAGCCGCTGGCCTTCCTGATGCCGTAGAGCTTGTCAGTCGGATCGATGCCGCGCAGGAGATCGGGAAGTTTCTCCTTGACCGCGACGATGAGGTCGAGACTGTCGCCGCTGACAATCACCGAGGCGGCGATATCCCTAAAATGCGCGGCCAGATGCGCGACGCCCCTGGCGCCGATCGCTTCAAAGTCGTCCTTCATGTCGAATTGCAGCAATGCGGCTGGATGCGTCGATTGCATCATGGCAGCGAGATCCTCGCTGAGGATCAGCGGCCGGTCGCCCTCTTGCATCCTGATATCCCTGAGGTCACTGGCGCTCTTTTCGGCGACCGGTCCATGTCCTGTCGTCTCGCCTTCGAGTTCCTTGTCGTGCAGCACGACGAAACCGCCGTCGGCGCGCACGCGCAGATCGAGCTCCATCGAGGCGCCCGCCGCAAAGCCTTCCGCCATCACCTCGGCGGAAAACAGCGGATCGGCACACTGCTTGCGCAACCGGTGCCATTTCAGGCGGGTACGATGCCCCTCATGCGAAATCTCCAAGCCCTGCGCATCCAGCAATCTCGTCATCTGCATCAAGTCTCCGCGATGCCACTCTCCTGCCTTGACGAGCCGTGATTATCAAGGGCCGAATAGGGCTTTCGTCGGGGTGCCGGGAAGTTTTCGTCAGGCCGGGCTTAAGTCGGGCTGGCGGCCTTGTGGTCGCCGACAGGCCTTCCCGGCTCTGAGAACATCCTATCAGCGGCTATAGGCCGCCGACATCGCCTCCGAAGCGGCTGCGATATCCGCGGCATGGCCGGCCTGCCTGAGGGCCGCACCATACGCCACGACATTCGAGAGCACCGTCTGGAATGCGGCGCGCGGACCAGTGTGGTTCAGCCGCACGAGACGGGCCGGCGCGGTTCCGACGCCTTCGCTCAGCTCGACCCCGAGCTGCCCGGCGGTTGCGATCAGCGCGGCAGGCGCCAGCGCCTCCGGCACCGGCACCGCCGTCACCAGGTTCGAAGCCTTTGCTGCCGGTACCCAGGCCGAGGCTCCGAGTGCGGCAAGCCCTGCCCGTGTCGCCGATGCCGCCAGAGCGTGGCGAGCGACGACATTCTCCAGGCCTTCGGCCTCGATGCGGTCGAGCGCCGTCTCCAGCGCGAAGAATTCCAGCGGCGCCGGTGTTCCCGGCAGGCTACGGCGGCCGCCGTCGATCCAGCTCTTCAGATCGGCCAAAGACAAGATCGAATCGCGCGGGGCGCCGTCTCTGAGGATCAGATCCCAGGCGCCGCCGCTGACGGAAAGTGCGGACACGCCAGCCGGGCCGCCGAGCGCCTTCTGTGGCCCGATCACCGCGATGTCGATGCCGAGATCGTCAACGTTAAGTTCATGGCCACCAACCGAGGCGACTGCGTCGACAACAGTGACGATGCCGCGTGCCTGCGCAAGCGCCAGTATCTCGGGCAGGGGGTTCAGAATGCCGCTCGCCGATTCCGCGTGAACCAAGGCAAGCACATCGATCCGGGGACCGGCGTCGAGCGCTTTTGCCACCGCCTCGATCTCGACCGGCAGGCCTGGCTCGGCGACAATATCGGCGACCGTCGCACCGCCCCGCCGCAGCCATTGCCCGAACCAGCCGCCATAGGGGCTGGTGATGATATTGAGTGCTGTCAGGCCGGGACGCGCAAGACTGACGGCCGCCGCCTCCAGCGCCACCACCGCCTCGGCCTGCACGAGCAGGATGTCGTTGCGGCTGCGCAATATGCCGCCGATCCTGTCGGCAAGGGCAGCGAAGCGCTCTGCGGGGTAGGAGGGGACACCGTGCAGGGGATTCCAACCAGGATCGGACATGGACACTTCCTTCAGCAGGGATCGGTCACGAGACGAGGGACGGCGGCAACGAGCGCGCGGGCGGCATCGGATTGCGGCGCGGCAACGACCGCCGCTGCCGGTCCGGTCTCGACGATCCGTCCGCCATCCATAACGGCGATGCGGTGGGAGACGGCGCGCACCACAGCAAGATCGTGCGAAATGAACAGACAGGCAACGCCCTGTTCTTTCTGCAGATCGACCAGAAGCTCCAAGATCCTGCCACGCACGGTCACATCGAGCGCCGAGACCGCCTCATCGAGCACCAGTAACGAGGGCCGTGTCGCCATCGCCCGCGCAATCGCCACACGCTGCCGCTGGCCGCCGGAGAGTGCTCGCACCGGACGGGCGGCATGATCTGCGGTGAGGCCGACACGCTCCAGCAGCTTGGCGATCTCGCCAGGACGTCGATCTTTCGCGACGACGCCATGGATGCGAAGCGGATCGTCGAGCACTGCACCGACGCTCGCCACCGGATTGAAGGCGGCGAGCGGATCCTGAAACACCATCTGCATACGCGCCCGCCGGCGCCGCAAAGGCGCACCATTCAGCGCGAGCCAATCCTCTCCCTCGAAGCGAATCGAGCCGGCATCGGCAGCAACAAGCCGCAGCAGGATGCGCGATAGCGTCGATTTTCCACTGCCGGAGGCGCCGACGAGACCGAGCGTTTCCCCCGCCGCGATGGTGAGCGACACATTATCGAGAGCGGCAATCCGGCGTCCCGCAGACGAAAAACCTTTCGACAGGTTTTCGATGGAAAGCAGCCTGTCGTTCATGACCGCACCTCCACGATCAGCGGCGGCGTCGCGAGGTCTCGATGGCTGGCGATCAGGGCGGCGGTATAGTCGCTCTTGGGCGCCGAAAGCACCGAACAGACGGGGCCTGCCTCGACCAGCCTCGCATTGCGGAAAACGGCGATGCGATCGACAAAGCCGGAGGCAAGCGCGATGTCGTGGGTGATGAAGAGCAGCGTCATGCCGTCTTCGCGTACGAGCCCGTCGAGCAGGCGGACGATCTCGGCCTGGACGACGACGTCGAGCGCGCTGGTCGCCTCGTCGGCGATCAGCAGCGCAGGCCTCGCGGCAATCGCCGCCGCAATCGCCACGCGTTGGCGCTGGCCGCCGGAAAGCTGATGCGGAAAGGCCCGCATCGCCTTGTCGGGCTGCGGTATTCTCACCCGCTCAAGCAATTCCTCGGCCCTGATATAGGCCTGTTTCCAACTTAGGCCGAGATGGCGTCTGGCGCCCTCGGCGATCTGTTCGCCGATCGTCAAAACGGGATTGAGGCTGGAGCCCGGATCCTGGAAGACGAGGCCGAAATCGCGGCCTGGGCGGGGCGGATGGCCAAGGCCGGGCCAGAGTATCTCGCCGCCGACCTTCGTTCCCTCCGGCAGCAGACCGGCAAGCGCGCGGGCAAGTGTGCTCTTGCCGGAGCCGCTTTCGCCGATGATCGCCAGCCTTTCGCCGGCGACGATATCTAGATCGATATTGTCGAGCGCGGCCGCGCCGTTCCCACTGCGCCCGTAGGTGACCGAAAGCTGCCGCAGGCTACAGAAGACGCCGCTCATGCCGCCCTCACGCCATTGTCGCCAAGCGCCTTGCCCAGACCCTCGCTGAAGAGATGGACGCCGAGCACGGTCACGGCGAGTGCCGCACCCGGTATGACCGAGAGATAGGATGCTGAACGCAACACGCTGCGGCCCTCTGCGATCATCGAACCCCAGGTGGCGATATTGGGGTTACCCAGACCAAGGAAGGACAGCGCTGCCTCAGTGAGGATCGCACCGGCGACGATGGTGGCCGAAAGCGCCAGCACCGGTGGCAATGCATTCGGCAGGATTTCCCGGAAAGCGATCTCGGCCGGATGCATGCCGATCACCCTTGCCGAGGCGACATAATCCTGCTCGCGGATCGCAAGCACCTGCGCTCTCGTCAGCCGCGCCGGATCGGCCCAGGTGCCGAGTGCGATGGCAAGGACGACAATGGGTGTCGACACGCCGATGGTGCTGACGAAAGCGAGGGCGAGCAGGAAAGCCGGCACGATCTGGAAGGCGTCAACCACCCGCATCAGCGCCTCGTCGACGAGTCCGCCGGCAAAACCGGCCGCAAGGCCGACGCAGAGCCCAAGCACCATGGCCGCAAACGCCGCCGCCAGGCCAACGGCAAGCGAGGTTCTGGCACCATAGAGCAGGCCCGCCAGCACGTCGCGGCCGAGACGGTCGGTGCCAAGCGGAAAACCCGGATCGGTGAATGGCGCCAGCAGGGCGTGGCCGGCAATTTTCAGCGGATCGCCCGGCGAAATGACGGGAGCGAGCAGCCCGGCTAAAAGCAGGACGAGAAGGATCGCAAATCCGGCCACACCTTCCGGCGTGCGCAACAGTCGCCGCAGCCAGCTCATACGCCGCCCTCCGAAGCGCCGATGCGCGGGTCGAGTGCGGCATAGACGAGATCGACGAGGAAATTGACCGAGATGACCAGGACGGCGCTGGTGACGATGATGCCCATCAACAACGGCGCGTCACGGCCGTTGACCGCCTCCTGCGCCAGCCGCCCGAAGCCCGGGATCGCAAAGATGCTCTCGATCACCACGCTGCCGCCGAGCATGGCCGCCGATTGCAGTCCGAGCATGGTGACGAGCGGCAACAGCGCGTTGCGCGCGACATGGCGCAGCACGATCCGGCTGCGCGACAGACCCTTGGCGCGGGCGAAGAGCACGAAATCGAGCTTCCAGGCCTCGGCCATGCCGCTGCGCATCACCCGCAGAAACAAGGCGAGATAGATCAACGCCAGAGCGCCGACCGGCAGAACGAGATGATCGGCGATATCGAGCGCGCGCGAAAATCCTGTCTTGCCGGAAGCGATCGTCGCGACGCCGGCGATCGGAAACCAGCGCAGCTTCACCGAAAAGGCGATGCTCAGCACTAGGCCGAGCCAGAAGCTCGGAATGGCATAGACGATCAGCGAGCCGATCGACAGCAGCCGATCCCGCAGACCGCCCGGCCGCGCCCCGGCAAGGATGCCGAGCGCCGAGCCGAGGCCGAAGGATAGCGCCGTCGCGCTGCCCATCAGGAGCAGCGTATTGGGCAGGCGTTCGGCAATGAGCGCACCGGCCGGCCGGCCGAAGGCGACCGACCAGCCGAGATCGAAGCGTGCGAGTGAGGAAAGATAGAGCCAGAGGCGCGCGAACATCGATTGGTCGAGGCCGTAGCTCTCGCGCAGCGACTGCCTAAGTGCGGCATCGCCGCCGCCGATCGAGCCAAGATAGGCGTCGACGGCATCGCCCGAGGCGGATTCAAGCAGGAAAAAGGTGAAGATCACCACGATCAGCAGCACCGGAATGCTGCTGATCGCCCTGCGCCTCAGGAGGATGATAGCACGTCTCACGCCGGACAGGGCCTCTGGAAGAGAATTGCCGCCGATCCTATCACGATTGTAGCGCCGTATCGCCCCAGTTCGAGACAGCCCAACGCGGATTATCCGCAACGCTGAGCACGCTGTCGCGCGCGACGGTGATGAAACCCCATTCCGCGACGTTGATCAGCGGCAGATCGGCTGCGACGAGCTGCTGGAACTTGCGATAGAGATCGGTGCGCGACGCCGTGTCGACGGTCTCGGAGGCCTGTTTGATGATCTTGTCGACCTCCGGATTGACGTAGCCGCCCTGATTGGAGAAGGGCACGCCGGCTGGCGTCCCGGACTGGACGAGAATGGTGGTGGAGATCGCCGGATCACCGCGGAAGACCGGCGGACCGACGGCGAGATCGAAGTCGTGGTCGGTATAGACTGCCTTCTGGTGCGCGGCCGCATCGGCATTGACGATTTCCGCATTGATGCCGATCACCGCGAGCGCCTGGCGAAGGTAATCGCCGAACTGCCGGGTCTCGTTGAAATAGGGTGCGGGGCGAAGCTTCAGGGTAAAGCGGTTGCCGTCAGTCCCTTGGCTGTATCCTGCCTTGTCGAGGATATCGTTGGCGGCCGCAGGGTCGAACGCATAGGTCGCGACATCGGGTGTATAGAACTGCGGTGCATTCTTCGGCACCGGCCCGGTCGAAGCGGCGGCGTAACCGAGGAAGATCGTATCGACCACGAATTTCTTGTCGATCGCCTGGGCGATCGCCTGCCGCACCCTGAGATCGGCCAATTCCTTGCGGCGATGATTGATCTCGACGACGAGTTGGTAGGTCAGGGCCTCATAGCCCTTCGAGATCACTTTGATACCGGCGACCTTGGAGATACGGTCGAGATCGGCCAGCGGCACAGCTGAGAAGGCGGCAAGCTGGATTTCCTCGGCTTCGAGTGCTGCACCCGCCGACTCGCGATCGGGCAGCACCCGGAAGATGATCTCGTCGAGTTTCGGCTGCTCCTTGTCCCAGTAATTCTCATTGCGCGTCAGCCGGTAATATTCGCCGGGCTTGTGTTCGGCGAATTTGAACGGACCGGTGCCGATCAGCGTGTTGTTGGCAGGGTTGGTGGCGATATCGGTGCCGTCGAAAATATGCTTGGCGACGACGCTAGTGACAACAGGCAGGGCGTTGCGGATCAGCTGGAACGGCGTCGGCTTGGAGAAGCGGAAGATGGCGGTGTAATCATCGGGCGTATCGACGGCTTCGAGATTGGCGAAGACCAGGCGGCCGAGATTCTGCAGCGGCTTCCAGATGTTAAGCGCGGAGAAGGCGACATCGACCGAGGTGAACGGCTTGCCATCGTGCCAGGTGACGCCGTCGCGCAGCTTGAAGGTGACCGAGAGGCCGTCATCCGAGCCCTCCCAGGAGGTCGCAAGGCGCGGTGAAAGCCCGTCCTTGCCGTCGAACGACGCTTCGGCGAGCGGCTCGATCACCTTGCTGGCGACGAAGAAGACGCCGTTCGAGGCGACGATGGCAGGGTTGAGGTTCTTCGGCTCGGAATCGGCCGCAACGATCAGTCGGCCGCCGCCGGACGCGGTCTGCGCGAGCGCCTGCCGGGCGAGCGCCGTCGAGGCAAGCAGTAGGGCAGTGCCCTTCATCAGCGTGCGCCGCGAGATAGATGATACGGTCATGACCCCTCCTGATCGGTGAACAATTCGCCAGACTATATTCACGGCGAAAAGATCATTGCGACGGATATTAAATTCAAATGCGCAAGCCGGGCGAGATATTTTTCTGCCCTGTGCGCATTCGCCTGAGCAAGCCGTGCCGATCAGCCGCCGGCGGCAAGCCTGACCGGTTCTCCCGCGAGGTTGCGGTAAGCAGCACCCGGATGCGGAGCGACGAGACGCGGTCCCTTGCCACCAAGCTTTTCCCGCAACGTTCCCTTGGCGTAATCGGTCTTGTAGACGCCGCGCTTTTGCAGTTCCGGCACCAGCAGATCGACGGCATCCTCGAAACTTTCGGGCGTCACGGCATAGGCCAGGTTGAAGCCGTCGACATCGGTATCCTCGATCCATTCCTGCATCAGGTCGGCGACCGTCTGCGGCGAACCAACGAACACAGGGCCGAAACCGCCGATGCCGACCCAGTCGGCCATTTCGCGCACCGTCCATTCCTTGGTGGGATCGATGGTGGTGAAGGTCTCGACGGCCGATTGCACTGCATTGGTATGGCGGTGGCGCAGTACCTCGTCCGGCCCGAACTGACCGAAATCGATGCCGGTCCAACCGGAAATCAGCGTCAGCGCTCCCTCGAAGGAGGCGTATTTGCGGTATTCGTTGAACTTCCGCTGTGCCTCCGCGTCCGTTTCGCCGAGGATCACGGTCTGCAGATTGAAGGCAAGGATTTCGCGCGGGTTGCGGCCGACGCGTTCGGCCGCCTCGCGGACATTGGCGACGTAACGCTTCAGCACAGGCTTCGACGGGGATGCGACGAAGATGCACTCGGCATGGGCGCCGGCGAAATCCTTGCCGCGGCTGGAGGCGCCGGCCTGGTAGAGCACTGGCGTGCGCTGCGGCGAGGGTTCGCTCAAGTGAATGCCGGGCACGTTGAAATGCTTGCCGGAATGGCGGATCGGGTGGACCTTGTCAGGATGGGTGAAGATACCGCTTTCGCGGTCGCGGACGACGGCGCCATCCTCCCAGCTTCCCTCCCAGAGTTTGTAGCAAACCTCGAGATATTCCTCGGCGAGGTCGTAGCGGTCATCATGCTTCGTCTGCGCCGGCTGGCCGATATTGAGCGCACCGCTGTTGAGGTAGGAGGTGACGATATTCCAGCCGACACGCCCCTTGGTCAGATGGTCGATCGTCGATATGCGGCGGGCGAAGGTGTAGGGGTGCTCGAAGGAGAGCGACGCCGTCAGGCCAAAGCCGAGATGCTCGGTCTCGTAGGCCATGGTTGGGATCAGCTGCAGCGGATCATTGACCGGCACCTGCGCCGAATGGCGAAGTGCAGCATCGACATTGCCGTTCAGCACATCGTAGACGCCGAGCACGTCGGCGATGAACAGCCCGTCGAACCTGCCTCGCTCCAGCGTCTTTGCCAGATGCACCCAGTAGTCGAGATCCTTGTAGGTTGAGGACTTGTCGCGCGGATGGCGCCAGAGCCCCGGCGACTGGTGTCCGACGCAATTCATGTCGAAGGCGTTCAGCCTGATTTCGCGGGTCATGTTTTCTTCCTTGGAATTAGGGATTGCTGCGGCCGAGGCCGTAGGTCAACGCCAACGCGCCGACGAGCACGGCGCCCTTGACGAAATCCTGTGTGTAATAAGGGGCGTTCAGCATGGTGAGGCCATTGAGCAGCACACCGACGAAGACGGCGCCGGCAATGGTGCCGAGCACGTTTGGGCGGCGCAGGTTGAAGACGGCAAAGCCGATCAACGCGGCAGCGACCGAATCCATCAGCAGCGAACCGCCGGAGGAAATTTCGCCGCGCCCGACGCGGGCGGCGATGACAATGCCGCCGAGCGATGCCAGCGTGCCCGATAGGACATAGGCGAGCGTCTTCAGCCGCACCGTCGAGGCGCCGGCAAGCCGGGTCGCGACCTCGTTGCCGCCGGTCGCAAACAGCAAGCGGCCGATGCGGGTGCGCTCGGTGAGGATGAAGAGGACGACGGCGACCACCGCCATCAGCACCACGGAAACGGGCAGGGTGCCAAGGATGCTGTAGCGGCCGATCAGCAGGAAGGCCGGGTCGTAGGCGCCGGTCGCCTTCGAGCCGTCGGGCAGGGTGAGGCCGGCCGAAATCGACCGGCCGGCGGTCGGGATCAGCTGCAGGCCGGAAAGCAGGAACATCATCGCCAGCGTCGCCAGGAGATCCGGCACCTTCAGGCGGACGATGAGGAAGGCGTTGACGAGACCGACCAGAGCGCCGAAGGCGAGCACAAGCGGCACCGTCGCATAGGCATCAAGGCCCCAGACGATCATCGCGTAACTGGCCGCCATCACGCTCGATGCGGCGACTGCGCCGATCGACAGGTCGAAACCGCCGACGGCGAGCGTGACGGTGACGCCGGCGCCGAGAATGGCGACGACGGACACCGCCTGCAGAATGCTCATCAGATTGGCGATATTGATGAAGGCGGGTTGGGCAATGGTGAAGCCGACGATGAGCAGTGCCAGGAGGATGAACACCGCGCCCGCCCGGAGAAATGCCCCGAGAGATGCAAGGCTGCTGCTATGGGCTTGCGGCGATGCCTTTGGCCGGGCGTTTGCCTGTGGAAGAGTGTCGTCATCGATGGTCGTCATGCGGATATTCCCTGGATGGCGGAGGCAAGAGCGGCCCCGTCTGCCGCGGGCCTCAACACGTGGTGGTCGATGACGAGAATGCGGTCGGCCACCTCATAGGCCTCCTCCGGGTCGGAGGTCGCGATCAGCGTCGCCCGGTCGGTGCGGGCGCGGATTGCCCGGATGATGTCATGACGGGCGCCGACGTCGACGCCCTGGAAAGGTTCGTCGAGCAGCAGCAGCCGGCTTGGTTCTGCCTCCCAGCGGGCGATCACCGCCTTCTGCTGGTTGCCGCCGGACAGCGACCAGACCGAGGCGAGCGGACCCGCGGCCTTGATGCCGAGACGGGTGATTGCCTGCTCGGCCTCGCGGCGCTCACGGCCGCCGACAAGGAAACCGTGCGGATACCATTTGCCAAGATGCGGCAGGCTGATCGTCGCCGACAGCAAATGGCCGGGCCATGCCGGTGGCATCAGCGAGGAACGATGACGGTCTTCGGCCGCCATCGCCACGCCTGATGCAATCGCTTCGGCCGGACCTTTCGGCCGGTAGGGCCGACCGCCGAGGAACATCGCACCGCCTGCAAGCGCAGTTACCCCGAAGATTGCCGATAGCAGCCGGCTCTTGCCGGCGCCAAGCACACCGGTCACCGCCACCACCTCGCCCTCATGCAATGACAGATCGAAGGAGGCAGCCCCAGAGAGCAGTCTGATATCGCGCATCTCGAAAATCACTGGTCCGGTCGCAGGCCGCGCATCCGGCCGAGCCGCATCCAGTCTGCGGCCGATCATCGTCTCGACGGCGCTCGAAAAATCGATCGGCCGCGCGAAGGTGCCGACGACGCGGCCGCCGCGCATGACGAGCGCGCGGTCGGCGATGGCTTCGAGGTCGGCGGTACGATGCGAGATATAGAGGATCGCCAGGCCCCGCTTACGAAGCTTCAGCAGAATATCGAAGAGGCGGCGACTTTCCTCTCCGGAAAGGCTCGCCGTCGGCTCGTCGAGGATGAGGAGGTCGGCGCGGTTGGCAAGCGCGCGAGCGATCGCCACAAGTTGCCGATCGGCGCTGGCGAGGTCACCGAAATCGCGGTCCAGCGGCAGGGTGAAGCCGGCGGCATCGAGCATGGACTGCGCGGCACGGCGGATGCCGGCGCGCGAGACGAAGAAGGGTGTGCTGCGATCGGCAAACCGGTTGAGCAGCAAGGCATCGGCAACGGTCAGACCGGCCGCGCCGACGAGATCCGTCGATTGATGCACCGTGACGACACCCGCCCTTGCCGCTTCGGCCGGGCTGCGCGGCGCAAAGGCGCGGCCATCGAGGCTGACCATGCCGCCATCGGCCGGAAGCACGCCGGAAAGGATCTTGACCAGCGTCGATTTGCCCGCGCCGTTTGCGCCCATCAGAGCCACGATCTCGCCGCGCTCCATAGAAAAATCAGCGCCGGCAAGCGCCCGCGTCGACCCGAAGCTGCGGGTGATATTTTCAATGTGAAGAAGCGGCATCGACAAAGGTCCGGGACTGTAATCGAAGCCGGAGTGTGCCCTGTCCGGGCGGTCGAACTCCAGGCACGGCTTTCCCCGGCGAACTGCCCTCGGGAAACAAAGAATCTCCCACAGCCCATAAAATCGGATCATTTACTCTACTAAAAACATAGAGATTATATCTAATAATCCGACGCGTCGCAGGGGCTGTCAGACCTGTCAGACGACGCCCCGCGATTTGCTAGAAGGAACGCGACGATGAAATCCCTCGCACGGCTCGCACTGTCTGCCGCCATCATTCCGTTCATTTTCATTCAAGGCGCAAAAGCCGACGGTTTATCCGGTGCTCCTGCCCCTTTCGACAAAGGCGGCGTCAAAGTGGCGCTGATCAGCTACATCTCGGCCGGCGATTTCTTCCAGGCATACCAGGCAGGGGCTGAAGCTCAGGCCAAGGCGCTGGATATCGATCTGCGCATCTTCCCCGGCCGGCAGGATGCCGCCGAACAGCGCGAGCAGATCCTGCAGGCGATCAATCTCGGCGTCTCCGGCATCGTCATAGATCACGGCCTGCCGGAATCGCTCGGCGACGTCGTGCAGCAGGCGCTCGACAAGGGCATCAGGGTCGTGGCCTTCGACGTCAACCTCAACAATTCCAAGATTCCGCAGGTGGAGCAGAGCGATCACGAACTCGCGTCACTGGCGCTCGAGCAGGTGGTGAAGGACAACGGCAACAGCTTCAACGCCGGTTATGTCTATGTCGCTGGCTTTGCGCCGCTCGACCGTCGCAACGAGGTCTGGGACAAGTTCAAGTCGGACAATAAGGGCGTGGTCGAAAAGGCTCGCTTCGGCAATGTCAGCGACACGACGGCGACTTCGACTACCGATCAAGCGAAGGCCGTGCTCACTGCCAATCCCGATATATCGGTCGTCTTCGCCCCCTATGACGAATTCGCTCGCGGCGTGAAGCTGGCTGCCAACGATCTCGGCATAGCAAGCAAGCTCAAGATCTATTCGGCCGACGTCTCGACGGCCGATATCCAGGAAATCACCGAGGAAGGCAGCCCTTGGGTCGCGACCGTCGCGACCAATCCCGCCGTCGTCGGCGCCGTCTCCATTCGCGCCGCAGCACTCGAAATCGCCGGGCAGACGGTTCCCCACCAAATCACCGTGAAGCCGACGCTTCTGACGCAGGAAAGCCTGCGTGCAGCCGGCGTCAAGACGATCGAGGAACTGGCCGAAAAGATCCCGGCCTTCAGCACGAGCGATGCGGCGACCGCCAGCTGGATCCCGGACAAGCTGTTCTGAGACCACGCACTTCGATCCTTCCGGCGGAAGCGTGCGGCTCCCGCCGGATCATCTTTTTGGAGAATTGGAGTTCCGCCCATGAGCCAATCCAATGTCATCTTCGCGGCCAGCCGCAACCCGACGCGCGAAGACCTCTTTGCCCGTGCCGAGGAGATCTCTGCCGACCTGTCGCGGCGTGCCGCAGACCTCGACCGCGAAGGCCGTCCGCCGCTCGCCGAGATCGTCAAATTGAAGAATGCCGGGCTGCTCAATGCGCTGCATCCCACGCAAATCGGCGGCGGTGGCCTCGATTGGGTCGACGGGCTGAGGCTGGTGCGCATTCTCGCCCGGGGCGAGAGCTCGATCGGCCAGTTGCTCGGCTACCACTATGTCAACAGCCAGTACATCTATTGGGCCCTCGATGCGGCGCGCGCCCATGCGCTGGGCAGCGATACGGTCGCCAGGAACCTCTATTGGGGGGCGGCCGTCAATCCGCGCGATCCCGGGCTGGTGCTTACCCGTCGCGGCAACGGCTATGTGCTGAACGGACGCAAGTCCTTCTCCACGGCGGCGCGGGTCTCCGACTATATCAATGCCAATGCGACGCTCGACGACAAGATCGCCGGTTTCGCCGTGCCGACCAATCGTCAAGGTTACGTCGCCAATGACGACTGGGACAATATCGGTCAGCGCCTGTCCGACAGCGGCAGCGTCGAGTTCCGCGACTTCCCCGTCTACGAGGAGGATTTCGTCGGCGCGCCCGCTGCACCTGATGTGGCGCCGCCGGTGCTGTCGACCTTCAACACGCCGTTCATCCAACTGGTCTTCGTCAACTTTTATCTCGGCACCGCGGAGGGCGCGCTGCATGCCGCCGTCGATTACGTCCGCAACACGACCCGGCCGTGGATAACCTCCGGTGTCGAGCGGGCGGCGGATGATCCTTATATCCTCGAACGCGTCGGCGAATTCACTGTCGCGCTGAAAGCATCGGCGGCCCTTGCCGACAATGCCGCAGCCGCCGTGCAGGCGGGTCTTGCCCGCGGCCGCGACGTCACCGAGCGCGAGCGCGGCGCAGCAGCAGCGGAAGCCTATGCCGCCAAGGTCCACGCCACCCATGTCTCGCTCGACATCACCTCGCGCGTCTTCGAGCTGACGGGCGCGCGCTCGACGGCCGACAAATACCGTTTCGACCGGTTCTGGCGCAATGTCCGCACTCACACGCTGCACGATCCTGTCTTCTACAAGGCGAAGGAAGTCGGTGAATTCGTGCTGAACGACAAGATACCGGAGGTCAGCCTCTATAGCTGAGGCGGCTATCTTTCACCGAAAGCAAAAACCCCACTGCCGGCACCGGCGGTGGGGTTTTCGGTTGGAAGACGGGGAGATTTCAGAGCGCGCCGTTCTTCGGCGGCGCTACGCCGTTCAAATGGTAGTTGCCGACGACGTGATATTTCCAACGCACGGGATCGTGCAGCGTATGGGTGCGGGCATTGCGCCAGTGGCGGTCGAGGTTAAGGCCAGCCTGCACCGACGAAGTTCCGGCAAGCTCGAAAAGCGTGTTCGAGGCCTCGATCGCCACTTCGGTCGTCAGCACCTTGGCGGCGGCAACCGCCAGCGTCGCCGC
This sequence comes from Rhizobium sp. WYCCWR 11152, assembly GCF_013087615.1. Taxonomy (NCBI): domain Bacteria; kingdom Pseudomonadati; phylum Pseudomonadota; class Alphaproteobacteria; order Hyphomicrobiales; family Rhizobiaceae; genus Rhizobium; species Rhizobium sp. WYCCWR 11152. The sequence continues at coordinate 70,573 of NZ_JABFCP010000010.1, forward strand.
GATCACCTTTTCCTCCGTCGTCTCGACCTGCGCAGCATCGACCTTATGGCCGGCGCGCTCCACCAGAGCCGTTGCAGCTTCCAGGCGAATGGCGATCTGGCCGACCTTGGCGATCGTCAGCGGATCGTCTGAGGCACGCTCAAGGCCGCTGTCCATCCAGGGGCGCGATTTCGTCCTGACGAACTCAAGCGTTTCGGCAAAGGCCGCCCGTGCGATACCGAGATCAACGCCGGCATGGATGATCTGGCCGACCGAGCCGATCGTCGTCGGCCGCTCGAAACCCTTGTGATGGAAGACCACGGAATCGGCGCTGACATAGACATTGTCGAGGATGGTCGTACCGCTGCCGGTGGTGCGCTGGCCGAAGCCGTCCCAGTCGTCGACGATCTCGACGCCTTCGGTGCCCTTCGGCACGAAGGCCATGGTCAGCCGATCCTCCGGATCGAGCGCGAAGATGGTAATCCAGTCGGCGAAGATGACGCCGGTCGAATAGAATTTACGGCCGTTGATCCGGTAACCCGGACCGTCGCGGGTGATGCGCGTGTTGTAGTGGCCGACCGTCTTCGTACCGCGCTCGGAAAGCGCATTGCCGAAACGATCGCCGGCCAGCACCCGGCCGAAGAAATAACGCTGCTGCTCCTCGCCGCCGTCGGTTCTGAGCGCCTCGAGAATATAGAAATGGTTCTGCGGAATCTGGCCGATCGAACCGTCCGCCTCAGACAGGATCGCGGTGATCTCGGCAAGCACGGCGTTGGAGACGTCGAGCCCGCCATATTGCGCTGGCACGGTGATCGCCAGAAGGCCGGACTGGGCGAGAAGATCCAGTTCGGTAAACGGCAGGATCCGGTCAGCGTCGCGCTCGGCTGCGCGTGCGGCAAATTGCGCCGCCAGTCTGCGGGCGGTGGCGATCGCCTCATCATCGCTGCCGATACGGTCGGCTACGGGCCGGATCTGATCTGCTTGCCTCAGCACGGTGTTCATCGATGTCTCCAATTCTGACGAGCCTATCGGTGAAAGAAATTAAGCGCCGACATAAGAGCACAAATTCTATAGATGCGATGGAAAATGAAAAGTGTTTGCTTATCGGCTTCTGGCTGCCGCGATTAGTGTCTCAGTCGGGCGGTTCTGCGAAAACGTGGCTGAAAAAGCGCCGAAATCGCTTCCAGAAATTAGCGGAGCCGGCCTCGATTTGAATTCGTCGAGTTCCTACGTAACCGATATCCGATGCGTCGCTGCAGCGGCTTCAGACAGAACGCCCAATGCGGGGCAGGCGGCCGCCTTGCCCGATCCATGAGGAAAGTCATGACCCCACGGCAGTTGCGCCTCGGCGCCTTCATGCGTCCCGTCAGCCTGCATACCGGCGCCTGGCGCTATCCCGGTTCTTATCCCGACGCCAACTTCAATTTCGCCCATCTGAAGTCCTTCGCGCAGGCGTTGGAGCGGGCGAAATTCGACGCCTTCTTCATGGCCGATCATCTTGCCGTGCTCAACATGCCGGTCGAGGCGCTGAGGCGCAGCCACACTGTGACCTCCTTCGAGCCCTTCACGCTGCTCTCGGCGCTGGCAGCGGTGACGGAGCGTATCGGCCTTGTCGCCACCGCTTCCACCACTTTCGACGAGCCCTATCACATCGCCCGGCGTTTCGCCTCGCTCGATCATATCAGCGGCGGCCGCGCTGGCTGGAACATCGTCACGACATCGAACCCCGATGCCGCGCTCAATTTCGGCCTAGACGAACATATGGAGCATGGCGAACGCTATCATCGCGCCCGGGAATTCTATGATGTGGTAACCGGGCTCTGGGATAGTTTCGCCGACGATGCCTTCATCCGCGACCGTGAAAGCGGCCTGTTCTTCGATCCGGAGAAGATGCATGTGCTCGGCCACAAGGGCGAGGAACTGAGCGTCCGCGGACCCCTCAATATCGCCCGGCCGCCGCAGGGTTGGCCTGTCATCGTCCAAGCCGGCCAGTCGGACCCCGGCCGTCAGCTTGCCGCCGAGACCGCCGAGATGGTCTTCTGTTCGCCGCGCGATCTGGCCGCCGGCAAGGCGCTCTATGCCGATATCAAAGCCCGCATGGAAGCCATCGGCCGCAACCGCGACCATCTGAAGATCCTGCCCGCCGCCTTTATCATCGTCGGCGACAGCATCGACGAGGCACGCGCCAAACGCGCCACGCTCGACAGTCTGGTGCATTACGACAGCGCCATCGCTTCGCTTTCGATCGCGCTCGGCCATGACGCTTCGGGCTTCGATCCCGACGCCCCGCTGCCGGCCGATATTCCCGACACCAATGCCAGCAAGACCGGCCGCGCCCAGGTGCTGAAGCTTGCCGCCGAAGAAAATCTGACGGTGCGGCAGCTGGCACAGCGCTACGGCGGTTATGCTGGCCTCGCCTTCGTCGGCACGCCGGCAAGTATCGCCGACGACATGGAACGCTGGCTGGACGAGGAAGGCTCGGACGGTTTCAACGTCGTCTTCCCCTATCTGCCGCAGGGTCTCACCGACGTCACCGAACGGCTGGTTCCCGAATTGCAGCGCCGGGGCCTGTTCCGCAGCGAATACGAGGGCACGACGCTGCGCGAGCATCTCGGATTGCCGCGGCCGGAGAACCGGTTTTTTCCGGCCGGTGCGTAGGACGCTGCGGGCAGTCCCCGCGCGGCAAGACGATACAACTAGCCTTCAGAATTCGACGGTCCTGTTGTCGAAGCCCAGCTGCGCGTGTTCCAATTCCCTCTCATCAACGGAGGGATCGCGCAATGCCTCAAACAGCGTCTTCGGCGTCCAGTTCATCTGAAATTCGGCATAGCTGACAAGGACATAGGCCGCTTCGCCGCGATCAGTGATCACCACCGGCCGCTCGCTCGCTTCCTTCTTCGCCTTGCTCGGATTCCGGTTGAAGGCTGCGCCGGTCATGAAGGACATTTTCATCGAAACCATCCACTCTCCATCAAGCAGGGACTATATCCAACCTGCCACCTTCAGACCATGGCCCCAACATCGAACGCATCGCTTTCGCCGGGCATCAGTTCGAGGGGCCAGACGATGTTGCGGCCCTCGTTCGGATAGAAATCTCGATAAGCCGGCATGTTGGCGAGAAGCATCCGGCCCAGATCGACGCCGAGATCGTAGAGCGAGATGCGGAAGCAGCTCAGCGACGGCTGCAGAAACCGTGCGCGCGGAGCGTCGCGGAAGCCGATCACCGCAAGGTCGCGGCCGGGCATGACGCCCGATTCCATCAAGCGGCGGTAAAGGCCGATCGCCATCAGCTCGTAGATCAGGATCACCGCCGTCGGCCGCTCTTCGAGCAGCAGCAGCTCATGGGCCGCCTGATAGCCGCCCTGTTCGCTCGACCTGACGCGGATGACGAGTGAGGAGTCGAAGGCAATGTCGTGCCGCTCGAGCGCCCGGCGATAGCTGTCGATAAAGAGATAGCCGAGGTTGGCCTCGCTCGATGGCGCGGTGATTGCGATCCGGCGGTGGCCCAGCGTGATCAGCCGCTCGACGGCATGGTCCGCCACGCCCTCGAAATCGAGATCGATCCAGGGGAAATTGCTGGCCGAAAGGCTGCGGCCGAGCGCGACGAAGGGGATCTTCGCCCGCGATAGAAAGTCGATGCGCCGGTCGACGCGCTGCGTGTCCGAGATGATCATCGCATCGACGATGCGCCGCGCCACCATCCGCTTCAGATATTCGTGCGGGTCCTCGTCGCTCGGGCAGGGCAGCATGAGGAGGTCGAGCTTGTGGCGGGCAAAGACGCTCTGCAGGCCGCTGGTGACGCCGAGGAAGAAGTTGTCGGCGTTCTCGACCGTCTCCTTGCTGGATTCGATCATCAACCCGATGACCTTCGTCTCCCCCTGCCTCAGGCTCCGCCCAGACTGGTTGGCGACGTAGCCGAGTTCCTCGGCCGCCGCCAGCACCCGCCGGCGCGTTTCCTCATTGACATCGAGCTTGCCGTTCAGCGCGCGGGAGACCGTGCCGATCGAGATATTCAAGTGTTCGGCAAGCTGGCGAATCCCCTTCATCGCTGACGATTTTCCCGGGAGCATGATGCCGAAAAGTGTGCGCGGTTTTCGGACGACATCATGCTCCGTTTCTATAATTCAGATCCGTCCGGATCTGGGCCCGTAATTTCCCATTTGGCGTCTATTGACACCGCAAAATGTTTCCGCATACAGTCGTAAACGTTTACGGAGTGCGTGTCACGAGGAGAGTTGGCACCGTTCCCCTGGAGGAAATCGTGAAATTCAGTGCCATTCTGTGCGGGTGCGGAGCTATGTCCAAAGGTTGGTTGCGAGCCATCGCTTCCAACCCTCTGCTGGCCGATTCCATCACGATCGTCGGCCTTGTCGACCTGAGCCGCGAGACGGCCGAAAAGCTTGCTGCGGAGTTCGGCCTTGATGGCGCCGTCATCGGTTCGGACCTGTCCGACGTCATCGCGGCCACAAAGGCCGACCTGGTCTTCGACATCGTCATTCCGGCTGCGCGCTACGACGTCGTTTCGACGGCACTCAAGGCCGGCTGCCACGTGCTCAGCGAAAAGCCGATGGCGGCCTCGCTTGCCGAGGGCGCCGCTCTGGTCGGCCTAGCCGCCGAGACCGGCCGCATCCATGCCGTCATCCAGAACCGCCGCTTCATATCAGGCGTCAGGCGCTTGCGTCGCTTCGTCGAAAGCGGCGCGATCGGCGAACTCACCGGCATCCATTGCGACTTCTTCCTGGCGCCGCATTTCGGCGGTTTCCGCGAAGAGATGGACAACGTCCTGCTTCTCGACATGGCGATCCACACCTTTGATGCGGCGCGCTACGTCGCCGACCGGAAGCCGCTCGCCGTCTATTGCGTCGAGCGCAATCCGAAGGGTTCGTGGTACCGGCACGGCGCCTCAGCCAATGCCATCTTCGAATTTTCCGACGACATCGTCTTCACCTATCGCGGCTCCTGGTGCGCCGAGGGCGAGCGCACCAGCTGGGAAAGCCAGTGGCGTCTCGTCGGCTCGAAGGGGATGCTCACCTGGGATGGCGAGGAGAGTTTCAAGGCGACTGTTGCCGGCGAAGAGCCCGGCCTTTTGCATGGTTCCGCTGCCGTAAACGTTCCCGGTCCGGAACATGACGAGGAAACCCATGGCCACGCCAGCGTCATCGCCGACTTCATCGCGGCGATCGGCACCGGCAAACGGCCCGAGACGGTCAATTCCGATAATATCAGAAGCCTTGCCATGGTCTTCGGCGCAATCGAAAGCGCCAAGACGGGCAGGCGCGTCGAAATTTCAGCATAGGAAGACGTGACGTGAGCAACCCTGCAAAATCCATTCGAATCGGCACCATGGTCAGCGGCAACAAGGGCGATGCCGCTACCCGCATCGGCGAGATCGCCGGCCTGGGCTTCGAAAGCTTCGAACCCTTCTTCTGGCAGACGACCAAGGGGCAGGATCTTGCCGAACTCGGCAAGCGCTGCCTCGATGCGATCGGCGACCGCGACATCACCATCTCGACGCTTGGCATGTTCGGCAATCCGCTGGAAGAGACCGCAATCGACCTCGAGACGCTGGAGGGCTGGAAGCATTGTATCGACAATGCCCATCATTTCGGCGCCACCTGCGTTGCCGGCTTCACCGGCCGCATCCGCGGCAAGCCGCTGACAGACAGCCTGCCTCGCTACAAGCAGATCTGGAGCGAGCTTGCCAAGCGGGCGGCCGACAAGGGCGTCAAGATTGCTTTCGAGAATTGCGCCATGGACGGCAACTGGGCAAGCGGCGACTGGAATATCGCGCATAATCCCGACGCCTGGGAACTGATGTTCAACGAGACGCCGGACGATAATATCGGGCTGGAGTGGGAGCCGTGCCATCAGATGGTCTATCTGATCGACCCTTTGCCGCAGATCCGCAAATGGGCGCATAAGTTCTTCCACGTCCACGGCAAGGACGCGACCATCCGCTGGGAGGTCATCAAGGAACACGGTATTTTCGGCAAGGAGAAATTCGTCTTCATGCGCACGCCGGGCTTCGGCGACAGCAACTGGACCGACATCATTTCCGAGCTGCGCGTTGCCGGCTGGTCGGGCTCGATCGACATCGAAGGCTGGCACGACCCGGTCTATCGCGACGCGCTTGAAATGACCGGCCAGGTCTATGCGCTGAACCACCTCAAGCATGCCCGGGGCGGCGAATTCGTCGTCGATCCCATCTGATGATATCGTTTCCGGCAAGGAGGAATTGCCGGAAACGGGGATAACCACAAAGGAGGAGAACCATGGCTATCCGCAAATATGCAATTCTGGGCGCTCTCGCGCTTGCAGGCGTCTCGATATTCGGTCTTTCGGCCAAGGCCGAGGACGTCACGCTGACGCTCTGGTCGCTGGACAAAGACACCCAGCCGGCGCCGAACCTCGTCAAGGAGTTCAACGCCCAGAACAACGGCATCAAGATCGAATACCGGCTGATCCAGTTCGACGACGTCGTCACCGAGGCCATGCGCGCCTATGCGACCGGTCAGGCGCCCGATATCATCGCTGTCGACAACCCGGAGCATGCGCTGTTTTCGTCGCGCGGCGCCTTCCTCGATCTCACTGACATGATCGCCAAGTCGACCGTCATCAAGCCGGAGAACTACTTTCCGGGGCCGCTGAAATCGGTCGAGTGGGATGGCAAGTATTTTGGCGTGCCAAAGGCGACCAACACGATCGCGCTTTACTACAACAAGGACATGTTCAAGGCCAAGGGCCTCGATCCGGCGAAGCCGCCGCAGACCTGGGACGAGCTGGTCGAGGACGCGCGCAAGCTGACCGACCCCGCCAAGAACGTCTACGGTCTCGCCTTCTCGGCCAAGGCCAACGAGGAAGGCACCTTCCAGTTCCTTCCCTGGGCTCAGATGGGCGGCGGCAGTTATGAGCACATCAACGCCGAAGGCGCGGTGAAGGCGCTCGAGGTCTGGAAGACGATCATGGACGAGAAGCTCGCTTCTCCCGATACGCTGACGCGCGGCCAGTGGGATTCGACCGGCACCTTCAATTCCGGCAATGCGGCAATGGCGATCTCGGGTCCATGGGAGCTCGACCGCATGACGCAGGAAGCGAAGTTCGACTGGGGCGTCACTCTGCTCCCGGTTCCCAAGGAAGGGGCTGAACGCTCCTCTGCCATGGGTGACTTCAACTGGGCGATCTTCGCCACCAGCAAACATCCGGCCGAAGCCTTCAAGGCGCTCGAATATTTCGCCTCGCAAGACGACAAGATGTTCAAGAATTTCGGCCAGCTTCCGGCTCGCTCCGACATTTCGATCCCGGAAACCGGTCAGCCACTGAAGGATGCCGCCCTCAAGGTCTTCCTCGAACAGCTGAAATACGCCAAGCCGCGCGGCCCGCATCCGCAATGGCCGAAGATCTCCAAGGCGATCCAGGACGCCATCCAGGCGGCTCTGACCGGTCAGATGAGCCCGAAGGACGCGCTCGACCAGGCCGCCGACAAGATCAAGGCAGTACTAGGCTGATCATTGGCTGCGAGCGAGCCGCTTGCTCCCTCTTCTCCCCAGCGGGGAGAAGAGGAACCGGAAGCAACGCGTCTTTTAACCGGATGAACCTTGGTTCATCCCATCATTTCCTCCCGGCAGGGGCCGTCTTCCGCATCATGCGCCAGGCGGCCCCGTTCGGAGTATCGGAGGACCCATGAAGAGGATCCTGATGAGCGTCAGGGACGGCCGCGGTTTCGATATCGTGCTGGTCGCATTCCCGCTCGGCTTTCTGTTCCTGATGGCGGGGCTGCCGCTGATCTACAATGTCGTGATGAGTTTCCAGGAGGTCGACATGTTCAGCCTCGGGACCTTCTCGCGTCCCTTCGTCGGCTTCAAGAATTATACCGACCTCTTCGCGCAGCCGGAGACGCTGCCGATCCTCTACAACACCGTCATCTTCGTCGTCGGCTCCATCGCCGGCCAGTTCCTGATCGGCTTCGGCCTGGCGCTGTTCTTCTGGGTCAATTTTCCCGGCGCCTCATGGATGCGCGGCCTGTTCCTCGTCTCCTGGGTGATGCCCGGCCTCGTCGTCGGCGCCATCTGGAACTGGATTCTGTCGGGCGATTTCGGCGTGCTGAATTTCATCCTGAAGGAAAGCGGCATCATCTCGGGCAACATCTTCTGGCGCTCGGACCCGCATTATTCGCTCTATGCCGTCATCATCGCCAATGTCTGGCTCGGCACCTCGTTCAACATGATCCTGCTCTCCGTCGGCCTTGCCGGCATTCCCGCCGATCTCTACGAGGCCGCCGAACTCGACGGCGCCAATATCTGGCAGCGCTTCTGGACGATCACGCTGCCGATGATGCGCTCGACCATCGGCGCCATCATCGCACTTGGCCTGATCTTCACCTTGCAGCAATTCGATCTTTTCGCCGCGATCACGTCGGGCGGGCCGAACAATTCATCGAACGTCACGCAATACTGGGCCTGGGATCTCTCCTTCCGCCAATACGACTTCGCCAAGGGCGCAACGATCTCCGTCATCATGATCGTCTTCGTCATGTTCGCGTCCGTCGTCTATGTCCGGTCCACACGCCACGAGGTGCGCGGATGATTACGACGAACCGCGACCGCCTGATGCTCGCCATATCGGTCGTCATGGCGGCGATCTATCTGTTCCCGCTCTACTGGATGTACATCACCGCGCTGAAAAGCGGCTCGGAGATGTTCGCGACGCCGCCGAGCTTCTGGCCGACTGCACCGCAATGGGGCACCTATGCCTATGTCTGGGAAAGCCGGGATATGGGCCGCTATCTCTGGAACTCGCTGGTCATCGCTCTCGGCTCCATGGCGCTCATCACCCTGCTTGGCGTCGGCTGCGCCTATGTGCTCGCCAGATACCGCAATGTCTGGGTGGATATCGGTCTCTTTCTCATCCTCATGCTGCAGGTCCTGCCGGCCTCGCTGATGATCACGCCGATCTTCGTCGGCTTTTCGCAGATTGGCATGCTGAATTATCCACGCCTTGCCGTCATCATCGCGGTCGCGGCAAAGAGCATGCCCTTCTTCGTCATACTGGTGCGCGCCACCTTCATGAGCGTTCCCCAGGAACTGGAGGAGGCGGCCCTGGTAGATGGCAATTCGCGCGTCGGCGCCTTCTTCAACATCGTGCTGCCGCTCGCCCGCAACGGCATCCTGGTCAGCGCCATCCTGATCTTCATGCAGGCCTTCGGCGAATTCGTCTATTCGAAGTCGATGATCCAGGCGGTTGACCTTCAGCCGGCAAGCGTCGGCCTCAATTCCTTCATGGGGCCGAACACCAACGAGTGGAACAACATCATGGCCTACGCCACGATGTATGTGACGCCGATCCTTGCCATCTTCGTTCTCTTGCAGCGCCGCATCGTATCCGGCCTCACCTCTGGAGCCCTTAAATGACCACACAGATCGAGCTCAGAGGCGTCAACAAATATTACGGCGCCTTCCACGCCCTGAAGAATATCGACCTTTCGATCGCCAAGGGCACTTTCGTCGCGCTCGTCGGCCCGTCGGGCTGCGGCAAGTCCACGCTGCTGCGCTCGCTTGCCGGCCTCGAAAGCATTTCGTCGGGCGATCTCAGGATTGCCGGCGAGCTGATGAACGGCGTGCCGCCGCGCAAGCGCGATGTCGCCATGGTGTTCCAGTCCTATGCCCTTTATCCGCACATGACGGTCGAGGAAAACCTGACTTACAGCCTTCGCATCCGCGGCATCGCCAAGGCGGAGGCCAAGAAGGCCGCCGAGGACGTGGCGGCGACGACAGGTCTTTCCCATCTCCTGAAGCGCTATCCGCGCGAGCTTTCCGGCGGTCAGCGCCAGCGCGTCGCCATGAGCCGCGCCATCATCCGCCACCCCAAGGCCTTCCTGTTCGACGAGCCGCTGTCCAATCTCGATGCTGCGCTGCGCGTCCACATGCGCAAGGAAATCCGGTCGCTGCACGACCGACTGCACGCCACCTTCGTCTACGTCACGCACGACCAGGTCGAAGCAATGACGATGGCCGACCATGTGGTGGTGATGCGCGACGGCGTCATCGAACAGCAGGGCGCGCCGCTGGACCTCTACGACCGGCCGGCGAACCGGTTCGTTGCCGGCTTCATCGGTTCGCCGGCCATGAATTTCATCCCCGCGATCGCCGCGGAAGACGGAAAGAGCCTGATCCTGGATTTCGGCGCGGTGAAACAGACGCTTGCGATATCACGCGCCATCGAACCCGGGCGTAAGCTCATCGCCGGCATCCGGCCCGAACATATCGGCGTCGTCGAGCCCGGGCATGGCAGTTTCGATGTGCCGATCGCCTTCGTCGAATCGACCGGTTCCTCGACCTTCATCGTCGCGGAGACCCAGCCGGAACTGACGATCGTCGAGACGCGGCGCGACAGGGTCAAGGCAGGAGACATGATCGGACTTTCGATCGATCCGACCCAGATCCATCTCTTCGACGCGTCGACGGATCACTTGGTATAGACTCAGTCGAGCACCGATCCGGCAGAGCAGCCGTCGTCTGATCGTAGGAGACGTCTCTCGCGTCCATGATCTTGCCGAGGGAAGCACGCCTCAGGTTCTCAAAGAACGGCAAAACGGACAGTGCGTGCCGCGGTCAGGTCACGCGCGCGCGATGAGTGTGTCGTGAATATTACAATTGCATGACGCTTCTGGAATAAAAGCGAAGAAACCCACGATCCGTTCAATGTCATGGAACTTTGAAAAAGTGGTCATCGCGCTGCAATAATCGCGGTTCAAACAGCCCCGCACAAGTGGGGGCTCCATGCGAAAGAAAAACGTTCTACTCATCGTCGTTGACCAATGGCGAGCCGATTTCGTTCCGCACGTTCTGCGTGCCGACGGGAAAAACGATTTCCTGAAGACACCCAATCTCGACCGGCTCTGTCGCGAGGGCGTGACCTTCAGGAACCATGTGACGACCTGCGTTCCCTGCGGCCCGGCCCGTGCGAGCCTGCTCACCGGCCTCTACCTGATGAACCATCGCGCCGTGCAGAACACGGTGCCGCTCGACCAGCGCCACCTCAACCTCGGCAAGGCGTTGCGCGGCGTCGGCTACGATCCGGCGCTGATCGGCTATACGACGACGGTGCCGGATCCGCGCACCACTTCGCCGAACGATCCGCGCTTCAGGGTGCTCGGCGACATGATGGACGGCTTCCATCCGGTCGGCGCCTTCGAGCCCAATATGGAGGGCTATTTTGGCTGGGTGGCACAGAACGGCTTCGAGCTGCCGGAGCATCGTCCTGATATCTGGCTGCCCGAGGGCGAGGGCGCCGTTGCCGGCGCCACCGACCGTCCGTCACGCATTCCGAAGGAATTTTCGGACTCGACCTTCTTCACCGAGCGGGCGCTGACCTATCTCAAGGGCCGCGACGGCAAGCCCTTCTTCCTGCATCTCGGTTATTACCGGCCGCATCCGCCCTTTGTCGCCTCTGCTCCCTATCATGCCATGTACCGGCCGGAAGACATGCCGGCGCCGATCCGCGCAGCCAACCCGGACACCGAGGCTGCACAACATCCGTTGATGAAATTCTATGTCGACAGCATCCGCCGCGGCTCCTTCTTCCAGGGCGCAGAAGGGTTCGGTGCGACGCTCGACGAAGCGGAACTGCGCCAGATGCGCGCGACCTATTGCGGCCTGATTACCGAGGTCGACGATTGCCTTGGCCGGGTCTTTAACTATCTCGATGAGACCGGACAGTGGGACGATACGCTGATCATCTTCACCAGCGACCACGGCGAGCAGCTCGGCGATCATCACCTGCTCGGCAAGATCGGCTACAACGATCCGAGCTTCCGCATCCCGCTCGTCATCAAGGACGCCGGCGACAATGCCCGCGCCGGTGCGATCGAAAGCGGCTTCACCGAGAGCATCGACGTCATGCCGACCATACTCGACTGGCTCGGCGGAAAGATCCCGCACGCCTGTGACGGCCTGTCGCTGCGGCCCTTCCTGAGCGAGGGCCGGCCGCAGGATTGGCGTACCGAATTGCACTACGAATACGACTTCCGCGACGTCTATTATTCCGAGCCGCAGAGTTTCCTCGGCCTCGGCATGAATGATTGCAGCCTCTGCGTCATCCAGGACGAGCGATACAAATACGTTCATTTCGCAGCGCTGCCGCCGCTGTTCTTCGATCTGCAACATGATCCGAACGAATTCACCAATCTCGCCGACGATCCGGCCTATGCCGCGCTCGTGCGGGACTATGCGCAGAAGGCGCTCTCCTGGCGCCTGAAACATGCCGACAGAACCCTGACCCATTATCGCTCCGGCCCCGAAGGCCTGAGCGAACGCAGCCATTGATCCGAACCACCAGAGAACCCAAGGAGATATTCCCATGGTCACCTTCACCCGTCGCGGTGCTCTCGGCCTTGCCACCGGCGTCGCCAGCTCGCTGATCCTGCCGCGTTTTTCCATCGCACAGGCCGACAACCGTCCTTCGATCACTATCGCCGTCCAGAAGATCTCGAACTCGAACACGCTGGATACGTTGCGCGAACAGTCGAATGTCGGCCAGCGCATCTTCAATTCGTCGCTCTGGGAAAGCCTGATCGGCCTCGACTGGCTCGGCAACCTCTCGGCCGTTCCGTCACTCGCCACCGAATGGCGCCGTATCGACGACAAGACCGTCGAGCTGAAACTGCGCCAGGGCGTCAAATTCCACAATGGCGACGAGATGACGGCCGAAGACGTCGCCTTCTCCTTCAGCAAGGAACGTATGTTCGGCGATACGCAGCCGAGCACCGGCAAGACGATCTTCGTCACCGAAAAGAACCCGCTCGGCCGCGAAAGCAAGGAATTGCCGGTCGAAATTCCGGCCGTCGCCCGCCGTATCTGGCCGGCCCTGCTCGGCATCGAAATCGTCGACAAATACACCGTCCGCTTCGTCAACGGTTCGCCTGACGTGACGATGGAAGGCCGTATTTCCGTTGCCGCCAGCGCCATCGCCAATCGCCGCGGCTGGGATGAGGCAAAGAGCTATCTCGACTGGGCCCGCGCACCGATCACGACCGGTCCCTATCGCGTCGCCGAATTCAAGCCGGACACCTATCTGATCTACGAAGCGCATGACGAATATTGGGGCGGCCGCCCTCCGGTGAAGCAGATCCGCTTCGTCGAAGTTCCGGAAGTCGCCTCACGCGTCAATGGCCTGCTGTCCGGCGAATATCACCTCGCCAGCGACATCCCGCCGGACCAGATCGAAGGCATTGAAAAGAACGCTGCCTTCGAAGTCCAGGGCGGCATCATCACCAACCACCGCCTGACTGTATTCGACAAGACCCATGCCCAGCTCGGCAACCCGCTGGTGCGCCGCGCCTTCACGCATGCCATCGACCGCCAGGCGATCGTCGACTCGCTCTGGGCGGGCCGCACGCGCGTTCCGGCCGGCCTGCAGTGGGATTTCTATGGCGACATGCTGGTCAAGGATTGGACCGTGCCGGAATACAATCCGGATCTTGCCCGCCAGCTCCTCAAGGAAGCCAATTACAAGGGCGATCCGATCCCGTATCGCCTGCTGAACAACTACTATACCAACCAGACCCCGACGGCGCAGATCCTCGTCGAAATGTGGGCGCAGGTCGGCCTCAACGTGCAGATCGAAATGAAGGAAAACTGGCAGCAGATCCTCGAAAAGACGCCGACGCGCGCCGTCCGCGACTGGTCGAACTCCGCAAGCTTCCCCGATCCGGTTTCCTCGATCGTCGCCCAGCACGGTCCGAACGGCCAGCAGCAGCAGGTCGGCGAATGGACCAACGCCGAAATGAACACCCTGTCGACCTTCCTCGAGACCAGCACCGATCGCGCCAAGCGCCATGACGCTTTCGCCCGCATGCTGCAGATCTGTGAGCGCGAAGACCCCGCCTATACCGTTCTCCACCAGAACGCCGTCTTCACCGCCAAGTCGAAGTCGATCAATTGGAAGGCCGCATCGGCCTTCGCCATGGACTTCCGCCAGGGCAACTGGTCCTGATCAAGATCTGACGACATCAGCGAGCCGGGGGAAACTCCGGCTCGCTGCCATTTGGTAGACCGGCTATCCGGAAACCAGGCAAGCCCGACAGGCGTGAGCATGATGTCGAAAAGTGTGAGCGGTTTTCAGACGACATCATGCTCTCGTTCGGATCTGGCGGCCGGCGGGAATGCAAGAAGGAGAGGCTGAAATGCCATTGGTCGAAATTTCCAATTTGAAGGTCGCTTTCAGCGGTATCGAAGTCCTTCACGGCGTCGATCTGGCAATCGAGAAAGGCGAGGCGGTGGGTCTCGTCGGCGAATCCGGTTGCGGCAAGTCGGTCACCTGGCTGGCGGCACTCGGGCTCCTGCCTGGAAAGGCTTCCGTCGCAGGCAGCGTGCGTCTCGGCAGCGATCAGCTGATCGGCGCGTCGCGCACGAAGCTCGAAAGCATACGCGGCGGCCGCATCGCCATGATCTTCCAGGATCCGTCGAGCTCGCTCAACCCGGTCATCCGTGCCGGCCGGCAGATCGCCGAGGCCGTTGAATTGCACCGCGGCCTGACCGGCAAGGCTGCCCGCAACGAGGCCGTTCGCCTGATGGAAATGGTCGGCATTCCCGACGCCGTGCGCCGTTTCGACAATTTTCCGCATGAATTTTCCGGTGGCCAGAACCAGCGGCTGATGATCGCCATGGCGCTCGCCGGCAATCCTGATCTGCTGATCGCCGATGAGCCGACGACGGCGCTGGACGCGACCATCCAGGCGCAGATCCTCGATCTGCTGATTTCGATCCGTGAGGAAACCGGCATGGCGATCGTCTTCATCAGTCATGATCTCGGTGCGGTGTCGCAGATCTGCGAGCGCGTCTGCGTCATGTATGCCGGCAACATCGTCGAGAAATGCCCGACGGAATCGTTGTTCCGGTCGCCGCGCCATCCCTATACGCGCGGGCTATTCGATGCCATTCCGCGTATCGATGCCGGCCGCGACCGGCTGGTACCGATCCCAGGCACCGTGCCGCAACCCGGCCGCATGCCCGGTGGCTGTGCCTTCGCGCCGCGTTGCGGCCATGCCTCGGAACTCTGTCATAACAAGGTGCCGCCGCTCGTCGCACTTGACGACGACCGTGCAACCGCCTGCTTCCATCCGCTCAGTGACGGCGCCACCGCATCGAAACGGAACCTCATGCAGGCACAGCAGGGAGTGGCATGGGCATGAGCGAACCTCAGCTGATCGAAGCGAACGACCTCGTCAAGACCTATACGATGCGCCGCGGCATCTTCGGAAAGCCGAGCCATGTCCGGGCGGTCGACGGCGTTTCGCTGTCGGTCGCACCGAAGACGACGCTCGGCATCGTCGGTGAATCCGGCTCAGGAAAATCGACAATGGGCCGGCTACTGCTCGGGCTCGAAACTCCGACCGAAGGCAGCGTCCGCTTCGACGGCGAGGCGATGCCGGCACTCAGAACGCCGCGCTGGCGTAGCCTGAGGGCGCGCATGCAGCTCGTCTTCCAGGATCCGCTGGCAGCCCTTGACCGGCGCATCTCGATCGGCGCTCAGATCGGCGAACCGCTTGCCATCCATGCCGTCGGAAGCGAGGAGGGGCGGCGCGAACGTGTCGACGAACTGCTCGTCGCCGTCGGTCTTCGCCGCGATCAGGCGGAGCGTTATCCGCACGAGCTTTCGGGCGGCCAGCGCCAGCGCGTCGTCATCGCGCGCGCCATCGCCACCAATCCGGAGCTTCTGGTCTGCGACGAACCGGTCTCGGCTCTCGACGTCTCCATCCAGGCGCAGGTGATCAACCTGTTGCGCGACCTGCAGGAAAAGCGCGGCATCGCCATGGCCTTCATCAGCCATGACCTGAAGGTCGTACGCAACATCGCCGATCGAGTCGCGGTGATGTATCTCGGCCGGATCGTCGAGGAAGCAGCTTCGGAGGATATTTTCCGCAGCCCGTTGCATCCCTATACGCAGGCACTGGTCTCCAGCGTTCCGGTTCCCGGCACGGCGCTGCGCGACCGTATCATCCTGCAGGGAGAACCGCCGAACCCCGCTGCCCGGCCTGCCGGCTGCGCCTTTCATCCCCGCTGCGGCCATGCGGTCGAGCGCTGTCGCATCGAGACGCCTGAACTCGTCACCGTCGAGGCGGGCCGGAGAGCTGCCTGCCACCTCGTTGCGCCCGCACCCGCATCAACGCTCATGGAGAGCTGAGCCATGATCCGTTTCTTCCTGATAAGAGCGTTCCGCGCACTGATGACCATCGTGCTGGTGGTCACCTTCGCCTTCGTCGTCCTGCGTCTTTCCGGCGACCCGGCCTTGACGATCATGGGTCCGGAAGCGCCGCCGGAGGCAATCCGCGCCTTCCGCACCGCCTGGGGTCTCGATCAGCCGATCTGGGTGCAGTATCTGCGTTATTTCGGGGCGATCGCCCGCGGGGATCTCGGTATCTCGATGCGCGACGGCCAATCGGCGATCCAGCTCGTGCTCGACCGCATTCCGGCAACGCTGGAGCTGACGATCCCGGCCCTCATCCTTAAGCTGGTGATCGGCATTCCGGCCGGCGTCTACGCCGCCCTCCACCGCGACAGCTCGACCGACCGCGCCGTCATGGCGAGCGCGGTGGTCGGCTTCACCATGCCGAGCTTCGTGCTCGGCCTCGTGCTGGTGCTGATCTTCTCCGTCACGCTCGGCCTGCTGCCATCGGGTGGCCAGGACAGCTGGATGCATGCCATTTTGCCGATCATCACCATGAGCATCGGCGGTGCCGGCATTCTTGCCCGCTTTGCCCGAAGCGCGATGATCGAGGTGCTTGGCCAGCCCTATATCCGCACCGCCAGCGCCAAGGGCACTGCCTGGCGAAACGTCGTCTGGCGCCATGCGCTGCCGAATGCGGCGATCCCGATCGTGACGATCGCCGGCTTCATGGTCGGCACGCTGATCGCCGGCGCCGTCGTGGTGGAATCGCTGTTCTCCTGGCCAGGCGTCGGCCGGCTTCTCGTCGTCGCCGTCTCAAACCGCGATCTCGCCGTCGTCCAGTGCATCCTGTTGCTGGTGGCAGCGACCATGGTGTTTTCAAATTTCGTCGTCGATATCCTTTACGGCTATCTCGACCCGCGTCTGCGCAGCAACCAGGCAAGGCATTAAGGAGCGGAACCATGACAAATATCTCTGCTCAACCGGCGACCGTCATCCACGAAGTGCGCGCAACGAAGAAGCGCGGTGTGCCCGTTTTCGTAATGATCGGTTTTGCCTGGATCGCCGTCGTGATCCTGATCGCGCTGGCGGCCGACTGGATCCGGCCCTACAATATCACCGCCTTCGACCTGAAGAACCGGCTGTCACTGCCAGGCAATGCCGCGCATTGGCTCGGAACCGACGAACTCGGCCGCGATGTTCTCTCCCGCCTCATCGTGTCGATCCGCATCTCGCTGCTGATCGCCTTCGGCGCAACGCTGATCTCGGCCTTCGTCGGCACGACGCTCGGCTTTCTCGCCGCCTATTTTCGCGGCGTTGTCGAACAGATCGTCGTCATGCTTGCCGATTTTCAGGCGGCCATGCCGTTCCTGATCATGGCGCTCGCCGTGCTTGCCTTCTTCGGCAGTTCGCTGCCGCTGCTTATCTGCCTGATGGGCTTCTACGGCTGGGAACGCTATGCGCGCATCGCCCGCGGCCTTGCCATCGCCGCCAGTGGCCAGGGTTATGCCGCCGCCGTCACGCAGCTCGGCGCCAAGCCGGCCCATGTCTATCTCAAGCATATCCTGCCGAACATCGCCTCGACGCTGATCGTCTCGATGACGCTGACTTTCCCAGAGATCATCCTGATGGAAAGCAGCCTTTCCTTCCTCGGCCTCGGCGTGCAGCCGCCGATGAGCAGCCTCGGTAACATGGTCGGCTACGGACGCGAATATCTGACCCGCGCGCCCTGGATCATGCTGGCGCCGTCCTTCGTCATCATGCTGACGACGCTGTCGATCAGCATCACCGGAGACTGGCTGCGCGACAAGCTCGACCCGACGATCGGCTGACATCCTGCCGGTCGAGCTTCGATCGTCTCGCAAAAAAACAGATCCTGCACATTCATCGCTGTTGACAACGGCGAGCAATCGATATTGTCTTGTAAAGCGCTTTACTAAACCGCTTTACAATAGGTCCATCAATGGCCAGGGGAACGACGCCAAGTCTGAAGGATGTTGCCGCCGCTGCCAGCGTCTCGGTCACCACCGTGTCGCGTTTCGTCAACGGAAGTCTCGATCTTCCCTTTCAGACCAAGAAGCGCATCGAGGATGCGATCAAGACGCTGAACTACCGGCCGAACCCGCATGCGCGCCGGTTGAGCAGGGGCCGCTCGGACACGATCGGCCTCGTCGTGCCCGATATCGCCAATCCCTTCTTCGCAACGCTCGTCGCCGCCGTCGAGCAGGCGGCCGATGAAAAGAAGCTCGCCGTCTCATTGCACGCCACCCTCAACCGGCCGGGACGCGAGATCGAATATCTGCAGCTCATCGAGCGCAATCACGTCGACGGCCTGATTTTCGTCACCAACCATCCCGACGACGGCGCGCTTGCCGCGCTGATCAACGGCAGCGGCAAGGTCATCATCGTCGACGAGGACATTCCCAATTCGAAGGCGCCGAAGCTGTTCTGCGACAATGAGCAGGGCGGTTATCTCGCCGGCCAGCATCTGGCCGAACAAGGCCATCGCCATGTCCTGTTCATCGGCGGCGACGAGCGCATGATCAGTGCCCGCAGGCGTTATGACGGCCTGCTGAAGGCGCTCAGGGAACAGCATGGCGACGAGGCCCGGGCCGATCGTTATGCCGGCGAATATACGATAGAATACGGCCGTGCGGCTGCGCTCGACTATCTCTCCGGAAACCGAAAGGCGACGGCGATCTTCGCCAGCTCCGACGAGATCGCCATCGGGCTGGTCGAGGTCTTCAGAAGCCAAGGCGTCTCGATCCCTGCTGACATCTCGGTCATCGGCTTCGACGATGTCGGTCCGCTTCATCTCTTTGCGCCGCCGCTGACGGCCATCCGTCAGCCGGTGCGCCAGATCGGCCGGCGGTCGCTGGAGCTGCTACTGGAAACCAATTGGCACGAGTGGAAACCATCCGCCTCGGAAGAACTCCTGCCTGTCGAAATCGTGGTGCGGAACTCCGTTGCGCCGCCTGCGAAATAATAATCAGCAACGTCAAAAAACCAAAAGAGGATGAGAACATGACACTGAATTTGACAAGACGAACGATGATCGCCGCCGCCGGCTTCACGGCATTGACCTTCATCGGCCTGTCCAGCGCCGCGGCGCAGGAAAAGAAGACCGTCGCGCTGGTGCAGATCAACCAGCAGGCACTTTTCTTCAACCAGATGAATGAGGGCGCCCAGAAGGCGGCCGATGCCGCCGGCGTCAAGCTGGTGATCTTCAACGCCAACAACGAGACGACGGCGCAGAACAGCGCCATCGAAACCTATGTTCAGGAAAAGGTCTCCGGCCTTGCGGTCGTGGCGATCGACGTCAATGGTATCATGCCGGCGGTCAAGCAGGCGGCCGATGCCGGCATTCCCGTCGTCGCCATCGATGCCATCCTGCCTGATGGCCCGCAGAAGGCACAGATCGGCGTCGACAATGCCGCGGCCGGCGCCGATATGGGCAAATACTTCCTCGACTACGTCAAGGCGAACATGGGCGGCAAAGCCAAGCTCGGCGTTGTCGGCGCGCTGAACTCGTTCATCCAGAACATCCGCCAGGAGGGCTTTGAAAAGACCCTGAAAGGCGTCGACGGCATTGAAATGGCCGGCGTCGTCGATGGGCAGAACATCCAGGACAACGCCCTTGCGGCGGCTGAAAACCTGATCACCGCCAATCCTGACCTGACCGCGATCTACGCCACCGGCGAGCCGGCCTTGATGGGGGCGATCGCCGCCGTCCAGAGCCAGGGCAAGCAGGATAAGATCAAGGTGTTCGGCTGGGATCTGACTGCCGAAGCCATTGCCGGCATCGATGCCGGCTTCGTCGTCGCCGTCGTCCAGCAGGATCCGGCCGCAATGGGCGGTGCCGCCGTCGACGCACTCGTCAAGGCCTCGGCCGGCGAAGCCGTCACCAAGACGATCTCGGTGCCGATCACCATCGTCACCAAGGAGAATGTCGAGCCGTACCGGGCCGTCTTCAAATGATCGAAAGCGGACAGCGTGACATCGCTGCCGCCGCTTCCGGAGGGCTCGCACCCTCCGGAACCGGAACTTCCGGCGGCACCCGATCCGACCCGCGCATCTCGCTACGCGGCATCCGCAAGTCGTTCGGCTCGCACCAGGCCCTGCGCGGCGTCGATCTCGACATCTTCCCCGGCGAATGCCTGGGCCTCGTCGGCGATAACGCCGCCGGCAAATCGACGCTGACGAAAATCATCTCGGGAACCTACATTCCCGATGCCGGCACAATCACCATGGAAGGCGAAGAGGTTCGTTTCTCCGGCCCCGCGGATGCGCGTGGGCGTAACATCGAAATGGTGTTCCAGGATCTCAGTCTCTGCGATCATATCGATGTCGTCGGCAATCTCTTTCTCGGCCGTGAACTCAGCCGCGGGCCGTTTCTCGACACCAGGACGATGTTGGCCGAAGCGCGCAAGATGCTGGATTCGCTTGAGATCCGCATCCCGAGGCTGACCGGCAAGGTCGCTCAGCTCTCCGGCGGGCAGCGCCAGGCGATCGCCATTGCGCGCGCCGCCTCGTTCAAGCCGAAGGTGCTGATCATGGACGAGCCGACGTCAGCACTTGCAGTCGCGGAGGTCGAAGCGGTGCTGGCCCTGATCAACCGCGTCAAGGCGAACGGCGTTTCGGTGATCCTCATCACCCACCGGCTGCAGGACCTCTTCCGGGTCTGCGACCGCATCGCGGTGATGTACGAGGGCACGATGGTGGCCGAGCGGCAGATCGGCAGCACCAACCTCGAGGATCTCGTCAGGCTGATCGTCGGTGAAGGAGCCAGACAATGACGGCTTATACGGAACGCGGCCACGGCTCGCGCGTCGCCGATTTCTTCGGTGAACACGCACAGGTCCTGTCGATCGCCATTTTCTTCCTGGCCTGCATGATCTTCTTCTCGATCGGCAGCGAAACCTTCTTCACGCTTGGCAATATCCTGAACATCGTGCGCCAGGCTGCTCCCATCCTGATTGTCGCCATCGCCATGACCTTCGTCATCATCACCGGCGGCATCGATCTGTCGGTCGGCTCGCAGGTCGCCCTCGTCAATGCGGTCGCGGCGATCGTCATGGCGATGGGTGTTCCCTGGCCGTCGGTCGTCATCGGCATGCTCGTGCTCGGCGGCTTCATGGGGCTGGTTCAGGGCTGGTTTACCGCCTATCAGGGCATTCCGGCCTTTA
This sequence comes from Rhizobium sp. WYCCWR 11152, assembly GCF_013087615.1. Lineage (NCBI taxonomy): Bacteria > Pseudomonadati > Pseudomonadota > Alphaproteobacteria > Hyphomicrobiales > Rhizobiaceae > Rhizobium > Rhizobium sp. WYCCWR 11152. The sequence goes on from NZ_JABFCP010000010.1 coordinate 91,899, forward strand.
TCGTCACGCTCGCCGGCCTCTCGATCCTGCGCGGCCTGGCGCTCTATCTGACCCAGGGCTATTCCATCCCGATCAAGGATGCACCGGGCTTCTTCGCGCTCGGTCGGGGCGAAATCCTCAGCTTCCCGATCCCGGCGGTCATTGCCGTCGTCATCGCCATTCTCGGTTACGTCGTCATCACCGCGACCAAATATGGCCGTCAGGTCGTGGCGGTCGGCTCCAATGCGGAGGCGGCGCGGCGTGTCGGCATGCCCGCCAAATGGATCATCGCCTCGGTCTATATCATCTCCGGTATCGCCTGCGCCGTCGCCGGCCTGCTGATCGCCGCTCGCCTCGGCTCCGGCTCATCCAATGCCGCCGTCGGCTTCGAGCTGCAGGTGATCGCCGCCGTCGTGCTCGGCGGAACGTCGCTGATGGGCGGACGCGGCACCATCCTCGGCACCGTGCTCGGCACGCTGACCATCGCCGTCATCGGCAATGGCCTGATCCTGATGCACATATCGCCGTTCTTCACCCAGATCGTCACCGGCGCCATCATCCTCGTCGCCATCTGGCTGAACACGCGCATCTTCACGGCCAATTTCCATTTCCGGCTGGGCAGGAAAGGATGAATCGATGAGCGAACAGACAGCAGATAGCCTGTCCGAAGCGCATGTCCACTCCGGCAAGGTGATGACCGTTACCGGCCCCGTTTCGGCGGATGCACTCGGCGTGACGCTGATGCACGAGCATATCCTCAACGACTGCCGCTGCTGGTGGCATGCGCCGAAGACGCCGGAACGGCAATATCTCGCCGAAAGCTTCGTCTGCATGGAGATCCTCGGCGAACTCAGGCAGGATCCCTTCGTCAACAAGCACAATATCACGCTCGACGACGAACATCTGGCGGTGGCCGAACTCAAGGACTTCGCCGCGGCGGGCGGGCGCACCGTGGTGGAACCGACCTGCAAGGGCATCGGCCGTGATCCGCTGGCGCTCCGGCGCATCTCCGAAGCGTCCGGCCTCAACATCGTGATGGGGGCCGGTTATTACCTCGGATCCTCACATCCGGAAGGCGTCGCGGCAATGAGCGTCGATGACATCGCATTAGAGATCGTCCGCGAGGCGAGGGAAGGCGTCGACGGCACCGGCGTCAGGATCGGCCTGATCGGCGAGATCGGCGTCTCCTCGGATTTCACCGCCGAGGAAGAAAAATCGCTGCGCGGCGCTGCCCGGGCGCAAGTGCTGACCGGGCTTCCCCTGATGGTGCATCTGCCGGGTTGGTTCCGCCTCGGCCACCGCGTGCTCGACGTGGTGGCGCAAGAGGGGGCGGATCTCCGCCACACCGTGCTTTGCCACATGAATCCATCGCATGACGACATTGCCTATCAGAGCGAGCTGGCGGAGCGTGGCGCCTTCATCGAATACGACATGATCGGCATGGACTTCTTCTATGCCGACCAGCAGGTGCAGTGCCCGAGCGACGAGGAGGCGGCGCGCGCGATCGTGCGTCTTGTCGAGACCGGATATCTCGACCGGATTCTTCTGTCGCACGACGTCTTTCTGAAGATGATGCTGACGCATTACGGCGGCAATGGCTACGCCTATATCCTTCGCCATTTTCTTCCCCGTCTTCAGCGGCACGGCCTCGACAGGACGGTTCTCGACGAGATGATGCGCAGCAATCCGCGCCGCGTCTTTCATGCCGGGGGCTAAAGCGCGTCGCGCTTTAGGTCTTTGTTTTTACGCATGTCGTTATCGCAAAACCGCTTCACACTTTTGCGCGACGTGCTTTAGCTCCATCAATTCAATCGATCACAGGTAACCGCAGACCATGACCAAGAAAATCCTCCTTGTCGGCGAGAGCTGGGTCAGCTCCGCCACGCATTACAAAGGCTTCGACCAGTTCGGCAGCGTCACCTTCCATCTCGGCGCCGAACCGCTGGTGAAGGCGCTCGCCGGCAGCGCCTTCGAACTCACCTATATGCCGGCGCATGAGGCAGTGGAGAAATTCCCCTTCGATATGGCGGGGCTCGATGCCTATGACGCCATCATCCTCTCGGATATCGGCGCCAATTCGCTGCTGCTGCCGCCGGATGTATGGCTGCATTCGCGCACCGTGCCGAACCGGCTGAAACTTCTGAAGGCATGGGTGGAAAAGGGCGGCGGCCTACTGATGGTCGGCGGCTACTTCTCCTTCCAGGGCATCGACGGCAAGGCGCGCTGGCGGCGCACCCCGGTCGAAGACACGCTGCCCGTCACGTGCCTTCCTTACGACGACCGCGTCGAGATCCCCGAGGGCACGGTTGCCGAGGTAGTGAAGCCGGAGCATCCGACGATGCAGGGGCTTGAAGGCGCCTGGCCGGTGCTTCTCGGCGTCAACGAGGTCGAAGTGCGCGACCGTTCCGATGTCGAGGTCGTCGCACGCCTGCCTCAGGATCAGGGCGGCCATCCGCTGCTCGTCGTCGGTACGCATGGCACTGGGCGGACGGCGGCCTGGACGTCGGATATTGGCCCGCACTGGCTCTCGCCCGCTTTCTGCGAATGGGAAGGTTACGGCCGGCTCTGGAAGAACATCCTCGGCTGGCTCACCGAAAAGCAGGCGTGATGTCAGCACGCGCCAGGAATTGGAAAGGGAATGACATGCAGGAAATTTCGGACAGGCCGCCCAACGCCATCAGGGATATCTTCGGTAAGGACAAGGTTCTGATCGGCATGATCCATTGCCCCGCCTTTCCGGGAGCGCCGCGCTACCGGGGGGCTGCGATAGATGCGATTTACGACGCGTGCATGCGCGACGCCGAAGCCTGCGTGGAAGGCGGCCTGCATGGGCTGATCATCGAAAATCATGGCGACGTGCCGTTCTCGAAGCCCGAGGATATCGGCCCCGAGACGACAGGCTTCATGTCTGTCGTCACCGACCGGATCGCGCGCGCGGCCGGCATTCCGCTTGGCGTCAACGTGCTGGCCAATGCGCCGATCCCCGCCTTCGCCATTGCCATGGCCGGTGGCGCCAAATTCATTCGCGTCAACCAATGGGCCAATGCCTATGTCGCCAATGAAGGCTTTATGGAGGGCAGGGCGGCCGAAGCCATGCGCTACCGCTCGTTGCTCAGGGCCGAGCACATCAAGGTCTTTGCCGACAGCCACGTCAAGCATGGCAGCCACGCTATCGTCGCCGACCGCTCGATCCAGGAGCTGACGCGCGACCTTGCCTTCTTTGATGTCGATGGCGTCATCGCCACCGGCCAGCGGACCGGCAATTCGGCAACGATGGAGGAGATCGAGGAAATCGGTGCGGCGACGCACCTGCCGCTGCTCGTCGGCTCCGGCGTCAACAAGGACAACATCGTCGATATTCTGAGCCGCACCAATGGCGTCATCGTTGCGTCTTCATTGAAGCAAGGCGGCGTCTGGTGGAACCCGGTCGATATCGAGCGCGTGCGCGCCTTCCGGGCGGCGGCCGAACCGGGACTAGAGGGCTGAGCATGGCGGCAGAGAGCCTTTCGGGCCGCATCCTGCGCGAGAATGACGCTGTCCTCGGCGCGATGCTGAACCACCGCTTCGTCGAGGACGTGAAAAATGACAGGCTGAGCAAGGAGGCTTTCGAGCATTATCTCGTCTATGAAGGCGCCTTTGTCGACAGCGCCATTTCGATCTTTGCCTATGCGGCGGCGACCGCGAAGACGATGCCGCAGAAGCGTTGGCTGATCGCGGTTCTCGACGCGCTTGCCAACGAGCAGATCGCCTATTTCGAGCGCACCTTCGCCAGTCGCGGCATCGATCCCTCGTCCTTTGACACCGGCATCGCCGAGGTCGAGGGCTTTCGCGCCGGCATGTTGGAGATAGCCCGCCAGGGTGGCTTCCTCGACACGGTCACGGCGATGTTTGCGGCCGAGTGGATGTACTGGACTTGGTCGAAGGAAGCAGCCAGCCGCCCGATCAGCGATCCGCTGCTGAAGGAATGGGTCGACCTGCACGTCGATCCGAATTTCGCCGCCCAGGCGCAATGGCTGAAGAATGAACTCGACATCGCCGGAGAAACGCTGGAAGAGGATGAAAAAGCGCGGCTCAGCGCAATCTTCGGCCGGGCGATGCAACTCGAGATCGATTTTCACGATGCGCCTTATCTTTAGCTTCACCTTGCGAAAGCGGATGCATGCGCGCCTACATAGTCGGTAACGTCGCCATCGACGAAACCATCGCCGTCTCCGAACTTCCCGTCATCGGTGCTTCGATCCTCGGCAATGCGAGTGGCAGCGATCTCGGCGGCAAGGGCACGAACCAGGCGGTCGTCATGGCCCGCTGCGGCGTGCCGACAACGCTGGTGGCGCCTGTCGGCAGGGACGCGAGGGCCGATACGATACGCCATTACCTCGCGGACGAGCCGCTTCGGAGCGAACTGATCGAAATGGAAAATGCATCGAGCGATGTCTCGATCATCTTCCGGCTGCCGGGCGGCGAAAATGCCATCGTTACGACGACGGAATCGGCGCAGAGCCTGTCCCTGTCCGATGTCAGGCGCATTCTCTCGACGGCCGGCCCCGGCGATCTCATGATGCTGCAGGGCAATCTGTCCGACCAGACGACCCGCGATATCCTGGAGCATGCAAGGGAGATCGGCATGATCACCGCGTTCAATCCCTCGCCGGTGCGCTCCTATTTCTCCGATCTTTGGGGGTTGATCGACATCGCCTTCCTCAACAAGGGTGAGGCGCAGACCCTGACGGGAGCGACGGGCAGGGATGCAGCCGAATATCTGTTGAGCCGAGGGCTGCGCGAAATCGTCCTGACGCTGGGCGGCGACGGCGCGACGCTCGTGAACCGGCACGATAGCATCGAAGTGCCCGCCCAAATCTGCGATGTTGTGGATACAACGGGCGCAGGCGATACGTTCATGGCCGCAGCACTTGCATCCTGCGCGCTACGCGGACAGCGGCTGGACAGGCTAGCCATCGAACACGCAGTTGCAGCCGCGGCCATCACCGTCTCAAGACATGGAACAAGAAAGGCGTTTCCGACCATTTCCGAGCTTGAAGCGATCCTGAGATAATCCGCTCGGTATGAGCGCGCTTCATAAAATCATCATCGGCCTCTGCGAAGGGATGGGCTCCTCGCGATTCACTCCGTCATATCAGCAGCATCCGGACTTTTCTCATGACATCTTCCCCGATTTCCGCGCGTCTTTCCCCGACCGCCTCGTCCCGTCTCGTCGTGCTTGCCGAAACAGTATTGAAGGCGGGCGAAACCGCCCGCGGCTCGCTGCGGCGACGAACGTCGGCAGAAATGATCGCCAAGGCGCCGCGCGATTATCAGACCGAAATCGATGTCGCTGTCGAGCGGATCATCGTCGACGAGATGGCGAAGGCCTTCCCGGACTATGCCATCCAGGGCGAGGAAGCCGTCGGCAACCGCACGGCGGGTCCGGACACGCCTGTTATCTACATCGACCCGATCGATGGCACGACCAATTACGCCTGGGGCATTCCGCATTTCGGCATGACGATCTCGATCGTCGAAAGCGGCAGGCTCGTCATGGGCGTCGTCTATGACGCCATGCTGGACGAGCTCTTCAGCGCCGAAATCGGCGGCGGCGCTTATCTCAACGGCGAACGTATCCGCTGCGCCAATGTCGGTGACATCGAGAATGTGCTTGTCGGCGCCGGCCTGCCGATCCCCGGCCAAGTCACGGCGGTTGCGGAAGAGACTTATTTCGAGGCCATCAAACGCCTGATGGCGAATACGGCAGGTGTGCGCCGCCTCGGCTCGGCGGCACTGTCGATTGCCTATGTCGCCTGCGGCCGGCTGGACGGATTCTTCGAAGACGGGCTAGCGATCCATGATTTCGGCGCCTCGGCGCTGCTGGTCGAAGAGGCGGGCGGCATCGTCACCCGTTTTTCCGGCGCTAAGGTTTTCGGAAAGAGCGATATCCTGGCCGCCAGCAAGGCGCTGCATCCCTGGCTGCTCGAAGGCTTCCAGAATAAGGCGTGAACGGGCGCATTCCTCCAGTTTAAATCCGCAGGAGCTCTGCGATCTCCACATCGCCCTTTGCCGGCATCGACTGATGGACGAGCTCGTTGTCGCGGAAGACGAACAAGCCGGCGAAACTCGGCTCGACCCTCATCCCGGCCCGAATCCGATCGTCCGGTGCGACCATCGCCTTCAGGCGGGTGCCGTCGGCAAGATCGACATCGACCATCTTGTGGGTGCCGAAATCGACGGTGCGATGGACTGTCGCGGCATCGACCCGCTCCGAGGGACGGATCGTCAGCGCTTCCGGGCGGGCGGCAAGCGTCACCGGCCCATCCTCGACGGGAACCGGAAGCGGGAACAGCGGATGCTCACAGACGCCGTTTCTAACGCGGCTCTGGACAAAATTCATCGAGCCGATGAACCCGGCGACGAAAGCCGTCTGCGGCTGCCGGTAGATGGTGCTCGGCGGCGCGATCTGTTCGGTGCCTCCGTCGCGCATGACGACGATGCGGTCGGCGAGCGCTAAGGCCTCGTCCTGGCCGTGGGTGACGAAGAGCGTGGTGATGCCAAGGCGCTGCTGGATATCGCGCACTTCCTCCCGCAGCCTTTCGCGCAGATGCTGGTCGAGGCTGGCGAAGGGCTCGTCGAGCAGAAGGATCTTCGGCTCAAGCACGAGCGAGCGGGCAAGCGCGACGCGCTGCTGCTGACCGCCGGAGAGTTGCGTCGTCATCCGCCGCCCGTAATCGGCGAGGCCGACCAGGGCCAAAGCATCCTCGACGCGTTGCCGGATTTCCGCTTTCGGCAGCCGGCGGAGCTTCAGGCCGAAGGCGATATTGTTGAAGACGTCCATGTGCGTCCAGAGCGCATGGCTCTGGAACACCATGCCGGTCGGGCGCCGCTCGGGCGGCAGCACCGTCACATCCTTCGCGTCGATGCGGATCGTTCCGCCGCTTGGGCGCTCGAAGCCGCCGATCATCCTGAGAAGCGTCGACTTGCCGGAACCGGATGGGCCGAGCAGGCAGACGAGCTCGCCGTCTCCGACTTCGAGCGAGAAGTCGCGAACGGCAAAGGCGGTCCCGAACAGCTTCGAAACGCCCTCGATCGAAAGATGTGCCATCTCAAACCCTTCCCTGAATTAACCTCACGCGCCAAAACCTCTTGCAAAGGCGCCGGTGCCGATCACGCGGCGGGCAAACATCAGCGCGATGAAGGACGGCACCCACAACATGACTGACAGTACGGCGCCGTATTGCACGACGATCTGATTGTTGATGAAGCTGATCATCAGCACCGGCATGGTGCGGACCTGAGGCGCGCCGATCAGCCAGGCACCTTCCGTCTCGTAGAAGGTGCCGACGAAGGTCAAAAGCAGTGCGGCAGCGATCGTGGGTCCGGCCTGCGGCAGGGTGATCGACCAGAAGACGCGCAGCGGCGTGGCACCCGCATCGCGCGCCGCCTCTTCCATGCGCCGGTCGACATTCTGGAAGGCTGCGACCGGGATCCAGATCATCAGCATCAGCGTGCCGACAAGCTGGATCAGCACGACGCCCCAGAAAGTGCTGATCAGGCCGAGCTGTAGGAAGATGCCGGCAATGGCGACGAGCAGGCCGAATTTCGGGAAGGCATGCGATGCGAGGAACGACAGGAACAGGATGTTCCTGCCGGGAAAGCGCATGCGGGCGAAGGCGTAAGCCGCGGGAAGGCAGATGACGGCGGAAAGAATGGTCACCGTCGTCGTCAGCCGCAGGCTGAGGAAGAGCGCTTCCCAGACATCCGGACGCGCCAGCGTCTGGCCCCAGAAACGCAGGCCGAACTGCTGCGGGATCACCGATGGATAACGCCAGACCTCGGTGAAAGCCCACGTTCCGACGACGATCAGCGGCAGCGCGATGAACAGCGTCAGCAGGCACGCGAAGAGCATGCCGATCCAGTCGAAGCGAAGATCCGTACCCGATCTACCGGCACTCATGGCTGGGCCTCGCGGTTGCGGGCGATCGACCTGATGTAGAAGATACCGAAGACCAGGCAGAAGCCGAAGGTGATGACGGCTTGGGTCATGGCGTTCAGCGGGTCGTTCATGTCGGCGAAGGTGCGCTGCATGAAAGGCCCCATCATCTCCGGCGATGCGGAGCCCAGCACATAGGGCAGGGTGAAGGCGGAGAAGATGCCGAGCACGGCGAAGGACGCGGTCACCAGCAAGGAATTGCCCATGCGCGGCAAGATGATCGAGATGAACACCCGGAGCGGTCCTGCGCCGACATCGCGAGCGGCCTCGATCGCGCTGTTCGAAACGGAGGAAAGCCCCGCCGTCAGCATCAGCACCGTCAGGGGAAGATTGTCCCAGACGAGGCCGATGACCGGTCCCCACGGCGTCAGATAGGGCGTGCGCAGCTTGGGCAGGCTGACGGCGTTCAGCAGCAGGTCGACGGTGCCGTTCGGCCCGATCGTCCTGATCAGCGCATAGGCGAGAATGATCGACGGCACGAACATCGGGAAGATCGCAAGAGCCTGCACATAGGCGGCAAGTCGCCCCTGCGAGAACCGGAGGTATAGCGCGATCGGAAGGCCGATCGCCAGAAGCAGAATACCGCAGACGGCGGTGGTCCAGAGCGTCAGCCACAGATTGCCGAGGCTGTAGCCATCGGTGAAGAAGAAGCGATAGGAGGCAAGCGAGAATTCCGTCGCACCGTCAGGACCTCGAACGAAGATCGTGCCGACGACCGCCGAAAAGATCGGAAAGACGATCAGCCATGCGAGCAGGAGGACCGGCAGGGCAACGAGGAGGAGCCCGATAGAGCTCCCCCCGTTGATGGATCGGGGACGGCGCAGAACCGCCGGCGCAGTGTCAGTGGACATCAGGTGCGGCTGATGCCCGGAGCGACGTTGCGGTACCAGCCATCGGCGATCGCCTTTTCCCAATCGCCGCCCGGGAAGGTCGGAATGGTCGACGGAATGACGTCGGCATATTTCTTGCGGAGATCGTCGGAGATGTGATCCCAGGAGATGGCGGGGAAACCACCGATCTCCGTGATGATCGCTTCCTGCATTTCCTTCGTCAGCATGAATGCGGCAAGCTTGAGCGCCGCATCCTTGTTGGCGCCGTTCGAGAACACGGTGATGCTGGAGAAGCCGCCGCAAAGGGCAAGATCGGTAAGCTGCACGAGGCCGGTCGTATCAGGCAGCACACCCTGGGAGATCGCCTGCAGCACCTGGTCCGACCAGACCGGCACCATGGTGACGACGCCCTGGGCAAGGAGCTGGATCGACTGGGTGTTGCCGGCCGTATAGGCGCCCTTGTCATAGAGCGCCGGGGCGAGGTCGTTGAGGATTTTCCAGGCCGGCGTCAGCGCCTCGGTGGCGAAGTCGGCGCTGAAATTGTCGATCTTGAACTTCTTCGGATCGCGGCCATTGGCCTCATGGATCGCGCGGCGGACGAAGTTTCCGCCCGAACCGCCCTTGTCGGGACGGTTGTAGATGAACTGGCCCGGATTGGCCTTGATCCAGGCGGTGAGCTGATCCCAGCTCTTCGGCGCATCCTTCGGATCGAGCTTGGTCGTGTCGTAGGCGAGAAGGACCTGCGAACCGCGATAGGGAAGAGAGTAGCGGGTATCGAAGGCAAGCGGGTTGATATGGTCGTAGCCTTCGATGTTCTCGGCGGAGAACTTGACCCAGAGCCCGGCATCGATGCCGCCGGACGGCAGGCGCGGATCGAACTGCTCGAAAAGGTCGGCCTGCGGATCGGTCTTTGTCTTCAGCGCGGCGAGCGCACGGTCGGCGATGGCGCGCAGACCATTATTATCGCCGGCATCGGTCACCTTCAGGGCAACACCCGGATGCGCCTTTTCGAAGGCCGGGCGGATGACGTTGTTCCAGAGGTCGACGATGTTGGCATCCGAACCGCTGTAGAGATCGATCGTGCCGGCCGCAGCCGATGCGAAACGCGGAAGAGCCAGCAGACCGGCTGCAGCCGACGATGTGATCAGAAATTCGCGTCTATTCATAACCGTCTCCATCAGGTGTCGAGGCTCAGCCTCCGCAGGATTGTCCAAGGCCTTGCTAGCGCCGGCGCGTAACATCGACATGACAGGATCGGGGGTCTCGGCAGGGAAATTGCACAGCTGTGCTCTTTGCACCGTGTGGAAATCGGCGGCAGGAGACACTATCTCTTGCGGAAAAGGAGATATCCAATGACCGAAGAACGTGCAGTCCTCGCCGGTGGTTGCTTCTGGGGCATGCAGGATCTGATCCGCCGATATAACGGCGTGATTTCGACCCGCGTCGGCTATAGCGGCGGCGATGTGCCGAATGCCACCTACCGCAACCACGGAACCCATGCCGAGGCGATCGAGATCATCTTCGACCCCGCAAGGATCAGCTATCGGGAAATCCTCGAATTCTTCTTCCAGATCCACGACCCGAGCACGCGCAACCGCCAGGGCAACGACGTCGGCTTGAGCTACCGCTCGGCAATCTTCTATGTCACCCCTGAGCAGGAGCGCGTCGCCAGGGACACGATCGCCGATGTCGATGCATCCGGCCTGTGGCCCGGCAAGGTCGTCACCGAAGTCGTGCCGGTCAGCGATTTCTGGGAGGCCGAGCCCGAGCACCAGGATTATCTGGAGCGGATTCCGAACGGCTATACCTGCCATTTCGTCCGGCCTGGCTGGAAACTCCCGGTCCGTCAGAAGATCGCCTGAAATTGATCAGGCTGCCATCGCCGCGCGGCTGGTTTCCAGCAGTGCGGCGATGAGGTTTGCGCGCGGCGAGGATCGTGTCACGACGATGCCGACGGTGCGCATAGCGGACGAGCGGGGCAGGGGCAGCTTGACGATATCTAATCCCGCCGGCCAGGGCGGCGCCCAATCCGGCACGATCGAGATTCCGAGACCGCGGTCTACCATCACCGCGATCGCCTCCAGCGCGTCAAGCTCATAACGCTCGACCGGATGGATGCCGATCTCGCGCAAATATTCATCGGCGATGTGACCACCCCACTGGTTGCGGTCGTAGCGAATGAAGGGCAGGGCCGTCAACAGTTCGAGCGGATCCGCTCCCTCACAGTCCCGCGGAGCGATCAGCACCAGGGGTTCCTGGCGCAGCTTGTTGAAAGTCAGCGTCTTCTGCATCGGAAATCGCGGCTCGATGATGAAGGCGGCGTCCAGCGTGCCGTTCAGAACCTCGGCATAGAGGTCCATCGACGCGCCAGGCTTGAGGAAGATTTCGATCAGCGGATAGTCCTGCGCAAGGCGGTGGAGAATGCCGGGAACGAGACCGGTCAGCGCCGTATTGATCGCCCCGATCCGCATCTCGCCCGAAATCGTCGCGGTACCGGCCATCGCCTTCAGGTCGCGTGTATCGCGCACCAGATCCCGGCAACGTTCGAGAATGGCAAAACCCGCCTCCGTCGGCCGCATCACGCGGCCGGAGCGCACCAGCAGTCGCACCCCGAGCTCGGCCTCCAATGCGCGGATGCGCTGGGCAACGGCGGCAGGCGTGAGGTTCAGCCGCTGGGCGGCCTCTGCCAGCGAGTGTCGCTCGGCAACGACGATGAAGGTTTCGAGAAAACGTGTGTCCATCGATAGTTTTTCTATCTCTTGAACGAAGCAGAAGCCATATTTTATTTACGATCCATTGCTCCGAAAGATGGCCAGACCCTATGAGGAGATGGATGAAATGGATTTCGGCCTGAAGGACAAGACGGCCCTGGTGCTTGGCGCCGGCGGCGGACTGGGCAGCGCGATTGCCGCCAAGCTTGCGCGCGAAGGCGCCAGAATTGCCGCGGCGGATATCGATCTCGCCGCCGCTGAGAAGACCGCGGCTGCGATCGAATCCGACGGCGGCAAGGCGCTGGCGCTGCAATGGGACCTTTCCGATCTCGGTTCGATCAATGCGCATGTCGCTGCAATCGAGCGCCAGTTCGGACCGGTCGATATCCTCGTCAACAATACCGGTGGCCCACCGCCGACCACTGTCTCCGGCCAGGATCCGGCGGTTTGGAACCAGTATTTCCAAAGCATGGTGCTCTCCGTCATCGCCGTTACCGATCGGGTGCTGCCTCAGATGCGCGCGCGCAAATGGGGACGCATCGTCACCTCGACCTCATCGGGCGTAGTTGCGCCGATCCCCAATCTCGGTATCTCCAACGCGCTGCGCCTGTCGCTGGTCGGCTGGTCGAAAACACTGGCGCGCGAGATCGGACGCGACGGTATCACCGTCAACATCGTCCTGCCGGGCCGAATTGCCACCGGCCGCATCACCTTCCTCGACGAGCAGAAGGCCAAGCGCGAAAACCGCTCCATCGATGACGTCGTCACTGAGAGCACCGGCAGCATTCCGCTCGGCCGCTATGGCCGGCCGGAAGAATATGGCAATGTCGTCACCTTCCTGGCAAGCGAACCTGCCTCCTATCTCACCGGATCGGTGATCCGCGTCGATGGCGGCATGATCCAGAGCATCTGACAGAAACCGAATTGGAACCGAATACCGATGGCCCTCAGCGCTGAAGCGATAGCAACCCTCAAGACCGTCTCGACGGCGACCCTGACCACCGTTCTTCTGAAGAACGGCCTGCGGAACGTCTGGATCCGTGGCGCCGTTCCCCTGAAGCCCGACCAGCCGCGCATCGTCGGGCCGGCCTTCACCCTCCGTTTCGTTCCGGCCCGCGAGGATCTGGCGACGCCCGCATCCTGGGCCTCGCCGATCTCGACACGCGCCGCGATCGAGGCGATGCCGGAAGGCTGTGTTGCCGTCATCGATGCGATGGGCGTTACCGATGCCGGCATCTTCGGCGATATCCTCTGCGCCCGCATGCAGAAGAGAGGCGTTGCAGCCCTCGTCACCGACGGCGTCGTGCGCGACCTTGCCGGCGTGCTCGACACCAAGCTGCCGGTCTGGTGCCGTGGCGTCGCAGCACCCCCATCGGTCGCCGGCCTCACCTTCGTCGCCTGGCAGCAGCCGATCGGCTGCGGCGGCGTGGCGGTCTTCCCTGACGATATCATCGTCGTCGACCAGGACGGCGCAGTACTGATTCCGGCCGATCTGCTCGAGGCGGTGTTGGCGGAAGCGCCGGAACAGGAGCGCATGGAAGCCTGGATCATGACCAGGATCGATGAAGGCGTATCGCTGCCCGGCCTCTACCCGATGAACGCGGAAACAAAGGCGCTTTACGAGGCCTCGAAGAAGTAGGCTCCAGGCCAGGCGGATTGAGGAGGGCCGCGGCTTCGCGGCCCTTTTGCTTTCGCCCTATCTCAATAACGAGGCACGTAATCCAGGCCGCCGTCGATCCGTGCCGGGCGTCCGTTGAGGAAAAGTTCGCCGATGCGCGGCGCCGAGCGGGCGATGACTTTGCCGCGGCGGATTACCGCCAGCCGGTTGGGCTTCAGCCGCAGCGCTTCCAGCGTGTCGCTGGCCTGGAGGATGACGAGGTCGGCGCTGCACCCCTTTTCCAGGCCGTAGCCCTCAAGCCCCATCGTTCTCGCCGAATTGACGGTCAGCGCGTCGAAGATCTTCTTCTTGTCGTCGATGCCGGCCATCTGCGCGACATGGATTGCCATATGGCCGACCTCCAGCATGTCGCCCGATCCCATCGAGTACCAGGGATCCATGACGCAATCATGCCCGAAGGAAACGTTGAGCCCGGCATCCATCAATTCCCTAACGCGGGTCATGCCGCGGCGTTTCGGATAGGTGTCGTGCCGACCCTGCAGCATGATGTTGATCAACGGATTGGGGATGACGTTGATCTCGGCCTCCCGGATTAGCGGAATGAGCTTGGAGACATAGTAGTTGTCCATCGAGTGCATCGAGGTCAGATGCGAGCCGGCGACGCGCCCCTGCAAGCCGAAGCGGATGGTTTCCGCAGCCAGCGTTTCGATATGGCGCGAGAGTGGATCGTCGGTTTCGTCGCAATGGATATCGACCGGCAGGCCGCGATCGGCGGCGATGCGGCAGAGCGCTTCGACCGACGCCGTCCCTTCACCCATCGTCCGTTCGAAATGCGGAATGCCGCCGACGATGTCGACACCCATATCGAGGGCGCGGTTGAGCGCATCGATTGCGCCCGGCGAGCGGTAATAACCATCCTGGGGGAAGGCGACCAGCTGCAGATCGATATAGGGCGCGACCTTCTCGCGCACCTCGATCATCGCCTCGACGGTCACAAGCCTCGGATCGCTGGTATCGACATGGCTGCGGATGAAGAGCAGACCCTGCGTGACCGCCAGATCGCAATAGCGCAGCGCACGATCGACCAGTTCATCCTTCGTCACGATCGGGCGCAACTCCCCCCAGAGCGCAATACCCTCGAGCAGGGTGCCGGATACGTTCATGCGCGGCAGGCCGAGCGACAGGGTGGCGTCCATGTGGAAATGCGGATCGACGAAGGGCGGGCTGACCAGCCGGCCGGTCGCGTCGATCTCTTCTTGCGCCTGCGCCTGGAGATTAGGCTCGACAGCGATGATCTTGCCGCCCTGGATGCCGATATCGATCCCCTTTCGGCCATCGGGGAGATTTGCATTTCTGACGATCAGATCGAACATCGGAGCCTCATTGGACAGAAGTGGTTCAGCGTTCGCCGCGGCGATAGGGCTGCATCAACGCCTGTGGAACGCGGGCGCGGCGGGCCATGACGGCAAGGGCGGCAATGGAAAGGATATAGGGCGTCATCAAAAAGAGCTGATAGGGCACAAGCCCGCTTAGCGCGGTTTGCAGCCGAAGCTGAAAGGCGTCGAAGAAGGCAAAGAGCAGCGCGCCGAAAAGCGCGCGTCCCGGCCGCCAGGAGGCGAAGACGACGAGCGCGATGCAGATCCAGCCGCGTCCCTGTACCATGGTCGGGAAGAAGCTGTTGAACGCCGACAATGTCAGGAAAGCGCCGCCCATTCCCATCAGCGCGCTTCCGGCAATCACCGCGCCATAGCGCACCTTCATCGGATTGACGCCCTGAGCCTCAGCCGCATGCGGGTTCTCGCCGGTCATGCGGATCGCAAGGCCGACGGGCGTGCGGAAGATGATGTAAGCCATCAGCAGGGCGATAAGGATGGCAAGATAGGTCGGCGCCGTCTGCGTGAAGAAGGCCGGCCCGATAAAAGGCAGCGTCGAAAGACCCGGAATGGCGATCGGTTGGAACGGCACGATGGTGGGCGGAGTATTGGCAAGCGGCACGATCAGCCGGAAGACATAATAGCTGAAGCTGGAGGCAAACAGCGTGACGCCGAGACCGGAGACATGCTGGGAGAGGCCGAGCGTCACCGTCAGCGACGCATGCAACAGGCCGAAGACGCCGCCGGCCACCGCTGCAATCAGCAGGCCAGTCCAGAGATCGGCGCCGTGATAGACCGAAAGCCAACCGATCATTGCGCCGAAGGTCATGATGCCTTCGATGCCGAGATTGAGCACACCCGCCCGTTCGCAGAGCAGAGCGCCGAGCGTGCCGAAAATCAGCGGCGTGGCGATCCGCAGGATTGCCGCCCAGAGCCCGGCGGAAGCGATGATGTCGAACAGTTGCATCATCGCCGGATCCTGTATTGGGTGAAGAACAATGCGATCAGCATCGTTAGCAGCGACAGCGCCACCGTGACATCGGCGATATAGGTCGGGATGCCGAGGCCGCGACTCATGCCGTCCGCACCCACGAACATGGTGGCCGTGAAAATGGCGGCGAAGACGACGCCGAGTAGATTGAGGTTGGCGAGCATGGCGACGACGATACCGGCATAGCCGAAGCCCGGTGACAGGTCGGTCGTCACATAACCCTTGACGCCCATGACCTCGATCGCTCCCGCCAACCCTGCAAGCCCGCCCGAAAGGCAGGCGACCTTCACCAGCGTTCTGCCGAGCGGGACGCCGGCGAAGACCGCGCCGCCGGGATTGAGGCCCGCGGCGCGCGACTGCATGCCGAACACGGTGCGGGACTGGATGAAATGGACGACGACGGCCAGCGCGATCGCGATCGCAAAGCCGATATGCAGGCGCGAGCGGGCAATCAGCTTCGGCAGCATGGCATGATCGCTGACCGATTGCGACTGCGGCCAGCCGAAGGCGAGCGGATCCTTGAGAACGCCATCGATCAGCATCGAGACGAAGAGCACGGCGATGAAGTTCAGGAGCAGGCTGGTGACGACTTCATCGACCGAGAAGCGCAGCCTGAGCCAGAGCGGGATCAGGATCAGCACCATGCCGGCAATGGCGCCGACCAGCAGCAGCAGCGGAATGAGGATAGGTGCGGGAAGATCGCCAAGCAGTTTCGAGCTTGCCGCTGCAACGGCGATGGCGCCGAGATAGAACTGACCCTCAGCGCCGATATTCCAGAGCCGTGCCCGGAAAGCGACGGCGGCGGCAAGCCCCGTCAGCATCAGCGGCGTTGCCCGCGTCAGCGTCTCCGTCGCCGACAGCCGCGAGCCGAAAGCACCGGTCAGGATGCGCCAATAGGCATCGAGCACCGGCGCGCCGGCGATTGATATCAGGATGCCGGCCAGCGCCAGCGCTGCGATCACCGCGATCACAGGCGTGACAATCAGCAGGTAAAGCGGACGGTGCTCGCGACGCTCAAATCGCATGGCCGGCCTCTGGGTTTTCCTGCCATTCACCGGCCATCATCAGCCCCAGCCTGCGGGCGTCGGCGTCTTCGGCCGCGACGGGCGGCGACAGGCGGCCACCGACGATTGCCTGTATGCGATCGGCGAGCGCAATCACCTCGTCGAGGTCTTCGGAGATAAGCAGCACGGCCGTGCCCTGCCGGCGGGCTTCGAGCAGGCGGGCGTGCACGGCCGCCACCGCTCCCTCATCGAGGCCACGCGCGGGCTGCGCCGCGATCAGGATGCGCGGCCGCCGATGCAGGTTGCGGCCGAGAATGAGCTTCTGCATATTGCCGCCGGAAAGCAGCCGGGTGCGGATGGCAGGGCCGCCGCCGCGGACATCGAATCCGTCGATAATTTCGCTCGCGAAGGCCATGCCCGCCTTGCGGTTGACGAGGCCATGGCGCGAAAAGGCCGGCGAGGCGATGCGCTCCAGCACGGCGTTTTCCCAGATCGCCATTTCGCCGATCACGCCCTCCTCGTTGCGGTCCTCGGGAATGCGGCCGATGCCGGCGTCGACAACATCCTCGACACTGAGATTGCCGACGGCTTCGCCAAACAGCAGCAGGTCGCCAGTACTGCGCGCCAGCATACCGGAGAGAAGATGCGCCAATGTCGCCTGGCCATTGCCCGAAACGCCGATGATGCCGAGGATCTCTCCTTGCTGCAGCCGGAAGCTGATCGACTTCAGCCGATCAATGCCGCCGGTGCGCACCGTCACATCGACGGCTTCGAGAGCAACGGCACCGGGTGTCGACGGCTCGCGCACGGGCCGCGTCACACGGCGCCCGACCATCAATTCGGCGAGTTCCGCCTTGCTGGTGTCCGACGCTTTGCGTTCGGCGACCATCTTGCCGCCGCGTAAGACCACGATGCGGTCGGCCGCGGCCATGACCTCGTCGAGCTTGTGCGAGATGAAGATCAGCGACAGGCCCTGGCGGGCCATTTCCCTCAGCGTCGTGAACAGCCGTTCGGCCTCGATATTGGTCAGCACCGCCGTCGGCTCGTCGAGGATCAGGATGCGGGCATCGTTATAGAGCGCCTTCAGGATCTCGACGCGCTGCTGCTCGCCGACCGACAGGTCGCCAAGGCGGGCATCCGGATCGACCTTGAGGCCGAAGCGCTCGGAAATTGTGAGCAGCTTCTTCCGCGCCGCTGACGTTCCCGAGCGCCAGGACCACAGTTTTTCCGTGCCGGTCATGACATTTTCGAGAACGGTCAGATTGGGCGCGAGCGAGAAATGCTGATGCACCATGCCGACGCCGGCGCGGATCGCTGCACGTGGCTTGCCCTGCGGCACCTCCGCACCCTCGATCAGAATGCGACCGGCATCCGGCATGTAATGGCCGAAAAGGATGCTCATCAGCGTGGTCTTGCCCGCGCCGTTCTCGCCGAGCAGAGCGACGACCTCACCCCCGGCAAGGGTCATGGAAATATCGTCGTTGGCGAGATTGTCGCCGAAGCGCTTGCTGACGCCTGCTATCTCCAGCACAGGCGCGGTCATGACGGCAGTCCTACGACGGGAAAACGGTGCTGCCACCGCCCCTCGGCCTCCAGGCGTGCGGCAAGCGACAGCAGACGCGGCTCGTGACCCATCGGCGCCATGATCTGCACCGGCAGCGGCATGGCATGCTCATCCTGTCCGAAAGGCAGTGTCAAAGCAGGAAAACCCGAAATATTGGCGAGGCAGGCAAGCGGCGCAAATGCCGTCATCCGCTCGAGATGCAGATCCGTGTCGGCATGATCGGACGGAAAGGAGCCGATCACAAGAGGCGCGGAAGACAGCAGCGGCATCAGGATGCAATCGACCCTGTCGAACAGCGCCCAAAGGTTACCGCTCACCAGGACGGCCTCGCTCAGCGTGTTCCAAAGCATGGTGGCCGACAGCGCTCGTCCGCGCGCCGCGAAAGCCTGCGTCAGAGGCTCGGCCCTGCTTTCATCAAGCGCCGCCGCCTTTATGAGTGCTGCAAGGTTGACGGAGACGATATCCGCGAAGGCGCGGCGGCTGGCGGCGACACTCCATTCGAACTCGGTCCAACTCAGCGGAACGATCTCGTGCCCGTCGCTCTCGAGGGCTCGAGCCGCATCCCCGATGGCTGCGAGCCGCTCACCTTCAGTTGGATAGATCGACCCGGTATCGGTCAACAGGCCGATCCGCAGACAGCCGTTGTCAATATGGGCAGGGGAGGGATCCGCAAAGGGACCTCGTGAATTGCCGCTCAGCTCGTCGAAAATCAGCGCCGTATCCCGGACGGAACGGCAGACCGCGAGTTCGCTGGCGATACCGGCCAAGTGGTTGCCGAAGGATGGCCCGCCGGGAGTGGCGCCGCGCGTCGGCTTCAGTCCGACGAGGCCACAGCAGGCGGCGGGCACACGGATCGAGCCGCCGGCGTCGGTCGCATGCGCAATCGCGACGATACCGGCGGCAACCGCTGCCGCCGCACCGCCGGAAGAGCCGCCCGCGGTTCGTGCCGGATCGAGTGGGTTGCGACAGATCGGTCCGATCGCCGGTTCGCTGGCGAGCGACAGACCAAATTCCGGGCTCGTCGTCAGGCCGAACAGGCAAAAGCCGGCGTCGCGGAAACGGGCAGCCAGATCGGAGTCCGCTTCGCCGCCTTTTCTTTCGAAGAGACGGGAGCCTGCCGTTACCGGCAGCCCGGCAAAAGGGCCGCCAAGATCCTTCGCCAAGGTCGGCACACCGGCGAAAGGCCTGATGGAAAAGCAATCGGGCTCGTTCCGTCGCTCGCTGTCGCGGGCCTCCGCCGAGGCTCGGCCCATGACGGCATCGAGATAGGCGATCGCGCCGAGCGGCTCCTGCAGCACGGCTGCCTCAAGAGAAGCCTCCATCGCCTCCGCAGCGCTCAGGCTGTCATGCCTGATCGCTGCCGCCAGATCCGTCGCATCGCCACGCATCAGCCGAATTACTTCGGCTCGTCCATCATCTTCGGAACTTCGAAGGTGCCGGCCTTGATCTCCGCCCGCTTGGCCTCCATCGCAGCCTCGGCTTCAGCAGGCGCCACGCCCTTCACGAAGACGATGTCGCTGCCGCCTTCCTTCATCAGGCCGTAGGACGTGTAGTTCCGTCCAACAGGCTTTCCGGCAGCGACATCGGCGATCGCAGCGTCCAGGATCGGGCGGAAATACCACATGGCGTTGGCAAACACCGTATCCGGATAACGTGGCGTATAGTCGATCAGCGAGCCGACCGACTTGATGTTGCGTTCCTTGGCGGCATCGGCCGTGCCGATGCGCTCGCCGAACAGGAGGTCGGCGCCGGCGTCGATCTGGGCAAGACCGGCTTCCCGGGCCTTCGGCGGATCGAAGAAGGTGCCGATGAAGGAGACGAGGTGTTTTGCATCCGGATTGACCGCCTTGACGCCGGCTGCGAACGCATTGATCAGCATGTTGACCTCGGGGATCGGGATGGCGCCGACCGAACCGACGACATTCGACTTGGTCATCTTGCCCGCCAGCATGCCGGCGAGATAGGCGCCGTCATGGTTCCAGGTGCCGAAGACGCCGAAATTGTCGCCAGCCTGCTCGCCGCTCGAACCCAGGACGAAAGCGGTGTCGGGATAATCGGTCGCGACCTGCCGGGCCTCTTTCTCCACCGCATAGGCCTCGCCGATGATCAGCTTGTTGCCCTGTTCGGCATATTCGCGCATGGCGCGCGGATAATCGGTGCCGGAGACTCCTTCGGAGAAGACATATTCGATGACGCCTTCCTTGGCCGCGTCCTGCAGCGCCTTGTGCAGACAGGAGTTCCAGGCATTTTCGACCGGCGACGCATGAATGCCGGCAACCTTCAGCGGCGCAGCCGCCCTTGCCAGCGGGGCAAAGCCGCTGACCCCAAGCGCAATGCCCGACGCGATCACTGCCCGGCGTGAAATCAGGATATCTTTGGTCATTGATTGTTCCCCTTTTTTTACCATTTGGTTCAAAAATCATAGTAGCGCCCAAAAATGTGTCAAGCAGCGAATGGGCTTAAAAATCAGGCTGTTCAATCTGTTGCGCTTGCGTTCTGCAGCCATTTTTTCCGAACTGTATGGCGTCGCGGCTTGGCGCGACGCAATTGGCAGGATAAGCAAGGAGGATAGGGGTTGGGGGACATGAAATGGGGGAAGAAGAGGGCGCCTCGCGGCGACCGATCGCGAGCCGGTCGTCGTCCTGGGCCATCGGCCTCAGCGCGTGGTTGGCGCGGAGCGGCGCGACACCAAACGGCATTTCGCTTTTATCGGTCGTATTCGCGGGTATAGGCGCAGCGCTCATCGTTTTCACAACACATCCGATTGCCATGGTTTGCGCCGCGATCTCGGTGCAACTGCGGCTCGTCTGCAATCTGCTCGACGGAATGGTCGCGATCGAAGGCGGCAAGAAAACCAAGAGCGGGCCGCTCTACAATGAATTTCCCGACCGGGTCGCCGACAGCCTGTTTCTCGTCGCGGCTGGCTATGCCTGCGGCTTTGGCTGGCTCGGCTGGCTCGCTGCTCTGCTCGCCGCACTCACCGCCTATATCAGGGTCTTCGGAGGATCGGTCGGTCTTCCCCAGGATTTCAGCGGCGTCATGGCCAAGCAGCGCCGCATGGCGGTGCTGACGGCGGGCCTCCTCGCCCAGAGCGTCGAGACGCTGATATCAGGCAGCCACTGGTCGCTGATCCTGGCATGCGCGGTCATCGCCGCCGGCAGCCTTGTCACCTGCATCACACGCACGATAACGCTTGCCCGTTCCCTGGAGAGACTATGATCGCGCTCATCCGTCGCCTTCTCGTGCTGTTCGTCCGTATCCTGGTCGGCGCCCGAAGCGAGTGGCGGGGCTGCGCGCCCGATCCCCGCCGCCGCATCTATTTCGCCAATCACAACAGCCATGTCGATACCGTCGCCGTCATGGCTGCCCTGCCGTGGTCGGTGCGCCGGCTGACCCATCCGGTCGCCGCACGAGATTATTGGGGAACCAACGCCTTTCGCCGCTTCATCGCGGAGAAAGGCCTACGCGCCGTCCTGATAGACCGCAAGCCTCCGCCGGACAGCAACCCGCTGGAGCCTCTCGAGCGCCTGCTCGAGGAAGGCCGTTCGATCCTGATTTTTCCTGAGGGAACGAGAAGCGCCACCGATGAGATCGCCCCGTTCCGGAGCGGCATCTATCGCCTCGCCTGCCGTTTTCCGGATGTCGATCTCGTGCCGATCCATCTCGACAATCTTCAGCGCATCCTGCCGAAGGGAAGCATGCTGATCGTCCCTATCACCTGCACGGCGCGCTTCGGCAAGCCGCTCCGCGTCGAACCGGGCGAGGAAAAGGACAGCTTCCTGGCTCGCGCCCGCGCCGCGGTCATTGAACTCGCAGATGGGGGGCATACCGCATGACCAGCCTGTTCTCCATCGTTCTGGCCGCCATCCTCGGCCTGCTTGCCGTTGCGTCAGCCATCGGTTTTATCCTTCAGCGGCGCGCGACCGAGCCCGGCTCCGTCGCCACCGTCCAAAATCTCAACGCCCGGATCCGCTCCTGGTGGATCATGGTCGCGGTGTTCGGCGGTGCGATCCTCCTCGGCGATACGGCGACCGTCATCCTGTTCGCATTCCTATCCTTTATGGCGCTTCGCGAATTCTGGACGCTGACACCATCGCGGCGCGGCGATCATCTGGCGCTTTTCCTGTCCTTCTTCGTTGTGCTGCCGCTGCATTACGTGCTGCTCGGAACGGAGTGGTACGGCCTGTTTGCGATCTTCATCCCGGTCTATGCCTTCCTGATCCTGCCGGCGGTGGCGACCTTGACGGGTGACGTCAACGAATTCCTCGCCCGCAGCGCCAGGGTGCAATGGGGATTGATGCTGACTGTCTATTCGATCAGCCACGCTCCCGCACTCCTTATGCTGGAGACCGGCACGCCGTCGGCACTTCTTCTCGTCTATCTGGTCGTGGTCGTGCAGCTCAGCGACGTCTTCCAGTATGTCTGGGGCAAACTCCTCGGAAAGCACCGCTTCTCGCCGAATATCAGCCCGTCGAAGACGATCGAAGGGCTGGTCGGAGGCGGCGCCTCGGCCATCCTCGTGGGAACGCTGCTTTATCGCCTGACGCCGTTCTCGCCGCTGCAGGCCGCTGCTATCAGCACGGTCATCGTCGTCGCCGGCTTCTTCGGCGGCTTCGTGCTCTCGGCCATCAAACGCGATCTCAATGCCAAGGACTGGGGCTATGTGATCGAGGGCCATGGCGGCGTGCTTGACCGCCTGGACTCCATCACCTTTGCCGCACCGCTATTCTTCCACATCGTCCGCTATTGGTTCACCACGTAGAAGCTGGTTCTGGCTAAAACCGGTCGATCTCCTCGAGGCTCTCGAACAGCCGGCGCTGAACATCCCGCTCCTGCTTGCCGATGGCGGTCATCAGCTTGCCCATCGTTCCCCGCAGGCCGTGCAACTCGTCGACCAGCTCCATGACGATATCGACGCCGGCTTCGTTGACACCCATGTTTCCCATGAGGTCCAGGATCAGCCGGGCGCGTGCGACGTCGGCGTCGCGAAATTGCCTCTGGCCGCCTGATATCTCCGGGATCAGCCAACCCTGTTCGATCCAGAGGTCGAGCTGGACGATGTCAATTTTCAAGTAAAGACGGAATTCGAGATCATCCATGATCAAGCCTCCATGTTCTTTCTCGGATCGTAGGAGTTTGCCGTCGCCCATTCCTTCATCAAGTCCGTCAGCCGCTCATCCGGGGCGTCGGGCAGCACGATCTTCAGCGAGATGTAGACGTCGCCGTGTCCGCCGCCGCGTTTTGAAACACCTTTGCTCTTGAGACGCAGGACCTTGCCCGTGTTCGAATGAGGCGGCAGCGTCAGATTGACCGCTCCCGATGGCGTCGGCACGCGAACCTTGCCACCAAGCACGGCTTCACTAAGGGAGATCGGCAGTTCCAGGCGGATATCGTCGCCGTCACGCGTAAAGAAGCGGTGCGGGCGCACACGGATTTCGATCAGGGCATCGCCCACCGGCCCACCGCCGATGCCCGGCTCGCCCTTGCCGCGCAGTCGCAAGGTCTGGCCGTCGCGCGTCCCCGGCGGGATCTGTACGTCGAGCGCCGGACCATTCGGCATCTTGACCTCCGTCCTGGTGCCGTTGACGGCCTCGAGAAAGTCGACCTCCATGGAAAATTGCCGGTCACGGCCACGACCACGGGTCTGGCCGCCGCCGGAACGACGTGAAAAGAAGCTGGCGAAGATATCGTCGGCATCGCTGAAATCGGCAAAGCCGGCGCTGTTGTGGTAGGGATCGCCAGGCCCGCTCTTCGACGCGTAGTCGCGGTAATAGTTGCGTTGCGCCCGCTCGGCGCCCGTTATATCGATCTCGCCGCGGTCAAAGCGTCCGCGTTTTTCCTCATCGCTCAAGATCTCGTAGGCCGATGAAATTTGCTTGAACCGTTCCTCAGCTTTTTTGTCGCCGGGGTTAAGGTCGGGGTGAAGTTTCTTGGCGAGCTTGCGGAACGCGCTTTGAATATCCTTTTGCGTCGCATCGCGTTTCACGCCCAGAAGCTCATAGGGATCCTGGCTCATACATATCTCCGGTCGGGCAGCGAATCCTGCTGGTTGGCTTGGCAATGATATAGGTTGTCGGGCCGCCGCCGGGGAGGGGAGACCGGCCGCTCTGATCGACGTCAATCCGACAAAGCGCCCGCTGTCACGCAAGCTCTCCAGAGCTTAGAACAACGCCGCGTCTTCCGCTGGGGACGCCGAACCTTCCTGCGCGTGATCGGGGCGTCGATCGATAAGAACCGAGCACCCGGCATGGCGCACGACCTGGTCGACGATCGAGGAAAAGAGGTAGTCGGTGATATCGGTCACATGGGATGAAACCAGGATAAGATCGGCCGATTTCTCCTTTGCGACGGAGACGAGCAGGGAAGCGGCAACGCCGATGCGAACCTCGATCATCGCCGGAATTTCCATCTCCTTGCAGAGCGATGCTAGTTTCTTTTCGGCGTCGAGGATGGCGGTCGTTTCGAATTCCTCGGGAAGCTCCGTCAGGTGACGGTGGGGGATATTCTCGATGACGTGCATGACGACGATGCTTCCGCCTTCATCCACCAGCGCGGCAGCCCGGCGCAGAAGGCGGCTGGCCGTCTGGCGGGGACCCATGCCGATGCCGCAGATGATCGTCCGATACATTTGAAATCCATATCCTCGAATGCGAATGATAGCACCGATCATACCGGTGTCGACCGTCCCGGCATTGACGAATATCAAGAAAAAGTGCCGCAACGGCAGCACGCACGAAACAGCCAGCTGCTCGGAACGAACCTCCGGCCGAAATCGTCGCAGAAGCGCCTGAAACTCAAGGCTTCAGCGCAGTCAGCACCCCGACCCAAGAGGGCACGCCATGCTCAGGAAACCCCGGTCCCGCCTGGCACGCTAAGCGAGCCGCCGCCACCTCCAGATGGTACTCCTTCCAGAGTTGCCCACGGTGACGCCGCCTGATTAACCTGTTAGTGTATTTCGGCTTTTTGGATGGTGATGAGGAGGAGTTCAGTATGGTTCCTGCTCCTAAAGTTCGGTCCGGCCAGACCGTTGGAATTCCATCCGGATTTCCTTGCCTTCTATTGCTCGCGATGGTTTTGGCCGCGAATGTCGCCTCGGCGGCGATTGTGGAGCGGGTTCCGCGCGTGCTCATCCTTTACCCGCTGGATGAAAGAACCCCCGCACCAGTGATTGTCGGTGAATCGGCGAGAAATCGACTGCTGGATGTAACCACTGGCAAGATTGACCTATTCTCCGAGTTTCTCGACCTTACCAGATTCAGCGACAAAATTCACATAGATCGCATGGCGCGCTATCTCGCCGCGAAATACGTCGATTATCGCCCGGATGTTGTCATCGCCATCGCAGAGCCGGCGGCCAACTTCATCGTCGCGCACCGCAGTACAATCGCCCCAAATGCTAGGATAGTGTTCTCCGGCTTTGGTAGCGACACTGCCGCCAGAATGAAGCTGCCGAGCGATGTGGTAGGTGCGTTTACCGAGTTCGACATCGCGAAAACTCTCCAAATGGCTCGCAGCCTCCAGCCGAGCGCACGCCATCTTTTCATTGTCGGCGGTTCGTCGGAGTTCGACCGTTCGTGGCTTGCACTAGCGCGCAAGGAGCTGGCGCTTCTCGTCAAGAGCTATGAAACAACTTACTTGACGGATTTGACGATTGATGAGTTTGTCGAGCGCGTCGCCCGCCTCCCGTCCGAAAGCATCGTTTTGTTCCTGACCGTTTCGAAGGATAGCACCGGGCGTGACCTTATCCCGAGGGACGCGCTCGAACGGATAGCGGCCACAGCCAGCGCACCGATTTATGGTCCCTTCTCCACCTATGTCGGTCATGGCATTGTCGGTGGCAACACCGTCACCTTTGAATCGGCGGGACTGGCTGTAGCCGACCTCACTGCGGATGCGATTGGCGGAAAGGTGATCGCCAATGTCGACGTGCCGCAGACCTACGTCGCCGATGCGAGACAACTGAAGCACTGGGACTTGTCGGAGAGCAGGCTCCCTCCGGGAACAGTTCAAAGCTTCAAGGAAAAGACCCTATGGGAGGAGCACCAGAGGCTGATCATTGCCATCCTTGTCGTTCTCGCGCTTCAAGGCTTGGTCATTGGGGGATTGCTGGTCGAGCGCCGGCGCCGCCACGGCGCGGAGCAGGAGGCGCGCCGTCGTCTTCTTGAGGTGGTGCACCTTAACCAGTCGGCCACCGCAGGGGCGCTGTCGGCCTCGATCGCCCATGAGCTCAACCAACCGCTTGGCGCGATCCGAGCCAACGCCGAAGCTGCCGAAGTCATGATCCGCGGCAAAACGCCCGACCTCAAACTGATCCAACAAATACTCTGTGACATCCGCGACGATGATCAGCGTGCCGAGGATATCATCGTGCGGCTAAGAGGACTGCTCAAGAAGCGGAGCGAAATCGACTGGCAAGAATTCGACCTGAAGGACGTGATCAAGAGCTCGATCCAAATTCTCCACGCTGAGGCGGGTCGAAGGAACATAACAATCAGTTTCAGCCAACCGGTAGCGCAACTTCCGGTGCGGGCAGACCAGGTTCATGTTCAGCAAGTTATATTGAACCTCGCGACCAATGCGATGGATGCGATGCTCGACGCGGTGTCGACCGAGAGACGGCTGGTGTTTCAGACAACTCTCACAGAGGGATCCGAAGTCGAGTTATCAATTTCGGATACTGGACGCGGCATCCCAAGCGGACAGCTCGCCAGGGTTTTCGACGCGTTCTACACCACCAAGGCGACTGGCACTGGACTTGGCCTCTCCATCGCGCGCACAATAATCGAAACCTACGGCGGCAAGATATGGGCCGACAATCGCGCTGATGGTGGCGCTGTGTTTCGCTTCGTTCTGCCGCTCGCGCAGCGAGGATGAGGCAGTGGGACCAATCGTTCATATTGTCGATGACGACAAGTCGTTTCGCATCGCGGTCGGACGATTGCTGGAGGCCTCGGGCTTTCGAGTAATTTCTTATGAGTCGGGCGACGATATTTTAACGCGTCTGACAGGCTCGGAACCTGGATGCATTCTGCTCGATCTGCAAATGCCTGGCCTGAGCGGGTCAGAACTGCAGGGCTGTCTCGCACAGAAGGCACCGCTGCTGCCTATCGTGTTTCTCACCGGTCAAGCCGAAATCGAGGACAGCGTTCGAGCGATGAAGGCAGGCGCCGAAGATTTCCTAGAGAAGCATGCATCCAACAAGGCATTGCTAGGGGCTATCGAACGGGCGCTGCTGCAGTATGAAAAGCGGCGTACCCAGCAGGACCATGTTCATTCTCTCCACGCCCTCGTCGCCGCCCTAACGCCGCGTGAATACCAAGTTTTCGACCGGATTGTCCGCGGCAAGCGCAATAAACAGATCGCCTACGATCTCAGCACGTCGGAGAGAACTGTCAAGGCACACCGGCACAGTGTCATGGAAAAACTTGGAGTGGGTTCACTTGCCGAGGCAGTGTCGATTGCCGAGCGATTGGGACTTGTCGATCCGGCGGCATGACCGCCCGGCAATAAAAATCCGGCACTTCCCCATAGGACAATATCCGCGGTCCGTTGTTGAGCCTACGATCGGTAAGATTGGAAGTGGCCATATCGCCGGCTGGTTAGGGAAAGGCACACGGTGGAAAGTTCGCCGCCCACAGTGGCTGTCGTGGAAGACGACCAGAGCATGCGGACAAGCGTCGAGCGCTTGCTCAACGCTCATGGGTTCCCGACCAAAGGATTTAGGTCGGCGGAAAGTTTTCTCAACCGCGACGCCACGATCAAGATAGGCTGTATCGTGCTCGATATCCATCTTGATGGCATGTCAGGCATCGAGCTTCGGCACCGGCTTAAACAATCTGACTCCACGCTCTCAGTCGTTTTCATTACCGCCGTCGATGATGACGCGCTCGAACTCGAGGCGGTTCAAGCAGGTTGCATCGCCTATCTTCACAAGCCGTTTCCAGCGGCCTCGTTGATTGGCGCTGTCACCAAAGCACTGGCTGATTCCTCAACTGGCTGAAAGCGGTCCATGTGCGCTCCCCAGCCAACAAGGCATGCCTCGCCACTTCCGAAAACCATCTTCCCCTAAGGACAATAGCGCAGCCACCTTTTCTCGGTAAGACTTATCACCGGAAGGAGTTTAGCGGTGACTTGTCGCCATCGCTCGAACCGAACCTTTCTTGGCCTCACGGTCGAAGGCTTGCGATCAACGACGAAACGACGAAAGCCATGACAAAACTTGCCCCTGCCGAACTGACAGCTGGACCTGTGGCAGCGAACACGTCCGACACAAACATGGTCTTGATCCCCGGGGGCACTTTCCGCATGGGGTCGGACACGCATTACCCAGAGGAGGCTCCGTCCCATCGCGTGACTGTCGACGACTTCTGGATGGACAGGGTGCCGGTCACCAACGGAGAGTTCAAACAGTTCGTCAAGGCTACCGGCTATGTAACGATCGCCGAGCAGGTTCCCGATGCGAGAGATTATCCAGGAGCGCTTCCGCACATGCTCTACGCCGGATCGCTGGTGTTCCAGAGGGCCTCAGGGCCAGTCGATTTGAGAAATCCGAACAACTGGTGGGCCTTCGTCAAAGGGGCAAGCTGGCGGCATCCGCTCGGCCTCAGCAGCGGCCTGTTCAAGAAGGAAACCCATCCGGTCGTTCAAATCGCCCATACGGACGCACTTGCCTATGCAGAATGGGCCGGCAAGGAACTGCCGACTGAAGCCGAATGGGAATATGCAGCCTGCGGCGGTCTTGAGAACGCCGAATTCGCTTGGGGCGACGAGTTCACACCTGCCGGTCGCCACATGGCCAACACCTGGCAGGGCGAGTTCCCGCACCAGAACCTGGCCGCCGATGGCTACGAGCGGACCTGCCCTGTCAACGCATTCCCGCCAAACGGCTACGGGCTCCTGAGCATGATCGGCAACACCTGGGAATGGACTTCTGACTGGTACACTTCGGAGCATCCAGCCGATGCGCCCAAAGCCTGCTGCATTCCGGAAAACCCGCGCGGCGGTCGCGAGTTGGACAGCTACGATCCGCGCCAGCCGGAGATCAGGATTCCGCGCAAGGTTCTGAAAGGCGGCTCGCATCTCTGCGCTCCAAACTACTGCCGTCGCTATCGCCCGGCGGCGCGCTACCCCCAGCCAATCGATACTTCAACTAGCCATGTCGGCTTCCGATGCATAGTGAGAGGAGACGTCAGATGACCAGTAGCTCGCAGACCCCCACAGGGACGCAGCCGAAGACAGGGTTGCAGCGCCGTGAACTCTTGTTGAGCGCCAGCGCACTCGTCGCGGCAGGCGCCGTCGCCACGGGCGGATTCGGCCTGCCGGTTCTTCGCGGCGCATTCGGTTCGGGGATGGCCGCAATGGCCGCAGAACCACAGCCGAATATCATCCACATTGTTTCGGACGATCAAGGTTGGAAGGATGTCGGATTTCATGGCTCCGACATCAAAACGCCGAACATCGACCGTTTGGCGGAAACAGGCGCGGAGCTGACGCAGTTCTACGCGCAGCCGATGTGCTCACAGACGCGCGCCGCGATGCTAACGGGGCGTTATCCACTCCGTACCGGGTTTCAAACGGCGGTCATTCCCTCCGGGGGCCTCTATGGGGTACCGGTGGACGAATGGCTTCTGCCTCAGGCACTGAAAGACGCCGGATACGAAACCGCGCTCGTCGGGAAATGGCACATCGGCCACGCCAAGCCGGAATATTGGCCACGTCAGCGCGGCTTCGACTATTTCTATGGCGCGATGGTGGGCGAGATCGACCATTTCAAGCACGAAGCGCATGGCGAGGGTGATTGGTATCGCAACAACGATCGCATTGAAGAAGAAGGCTACGACACGACGCTTTTCGGCAACGAAGCGGTCAAGCGGATTGAAGAACACGATCCCAGCAAACCACTATACCTCTACCTCGCCTTTACCGCGCCGCACACGCCATACCAGGTGCCTGACGAGTATCTCGACAATTATCCGGAGATCGCCGATACGTCGCGGCGCACTTACGCAGCAATGATCACCGCCATGGACGATCAGATCGGCCACGTGCTCGAAGCGCTCGACAAGCGAGGAATGCGTGAAAACACACTGATTGTATTCCACAGCGACAATGGTGGAACGCGTTCAGCGAAGTTCACCGGCGAATCGAAGGTAACCGGCGAACTCCCGCCCAACAACGGCTCCTATCGCGACGGCAAGGGAACGATCTACGAAGGCGGCACCCGCGTTGTCGCGCTCGCGAATTGGGCCGGAAAAATCAAGCCCGGGAAGGTCGATGGGATGATGCATGTCGTCGATATCTATCCGACGCTTGTCGGCCTCGCTGGCGGCACGCTCGACAAGACCAAGCCGCTGGACGGCCTCGATGTGTGGGGGGCGATCAGCGAAGGGAAGGTCTCGCCGCGCACCGAAGTCGTCTACAACGTGCAGCCGTGGGCTGCTGGGGTGCGCCAGGGAGATTGGAAGCTGGTATGGCAGGCGCTCATACCCGGAACCTTGGAATTGTTCGATCTGGCGGCTGACCCGTCGGAAGCCAAAAACCTCGCGGAAGCGAATCCCGCAAAAGTGAAGGAACTTCAGGCCAGGATCGCGGAGCTGGCAGCGCAAGCGGCGCCGCCGCTATTCATGACCGATGCATTCCGCCTCATACTTTCCGAACCGCCGTCGACACCCGAGGGCTTTTTCGAAGTGTCGGACTAGTCCCGCATTCATGGTGACTCGAAACGACGGAACTGCCTATCGCGGATACCGCAAGCTGGCTCAGCGACTTTGGCGACACGTCGCCTAGGTGTGCCTCCGCCGTCGCCTCTGGACGAAGACACCGCTCGGACCTCCGACGTCCTTCGCATGTCGACGGAACATATTCGGGAGTGTAGATTGCAGCAGGGAATCGAGGATAGGCGATGGACTGTTCGGCGTCGCGGGTGGCCAGGAAACCGGGCTCATAATGTGGGAGGTAGGGGCACTCATGCAACCAGGAACGGAAAGCAAGGGACGGCAAGTCAGCCACGACAGCGGGCAATGCAGAGAGACGCGGTGAAGAAATGTGTTTCAAATAGGTTGGAGAGGCGATCCGATATATCGCGCATCGCACAACCACCGGAGGGGGAAGGTCAATGAGGAATTACTTGAAAACAGCGATTTCAGGGGTGATGGCAGTGCTGATCGGTACCGCGGCGCAGGCCGCCGACGTCTCTCCGCTCCTCACCCAGCAGCCCCAACCTGCCGAGGCGCAGGACGGCTGGACCTTTACCGTCGCACCTTATTTCTGGATGTCGGGCCTGTCGGGGGACACGGCGCAGTTCGGCCTTCCCACTGTCCACATCGACGCCGACTTCGGCGACATCCTCGGCAATCTCGACTTTGCATTCATGGCGGCAGGCGAAGCCCGATACGACCGCTTCAGCGTCATCGCCGATGTGATCTACGTAAAACTGGGCGCTGATGCCAGCACGCCGGCAGGCATCCTCGCCACAGAAGTCAACGTCACTTCGGAAACCTTTTCTGGCCTGCTCGGGGTTGGCTACGCGGTGCTGGATGGCCCTGACGGCAATCTGGATGTCGTGGGCGGTATTAAGGTCTGGTCGGTCGACACGACGATCAGCTTTACGGGTGGATTGTTCGGAGGAGTAGAACAAAGCGACAGCGCCACATGGGTAGATGGCATGGTCGGTCTGCGGGGGAAGTACTCTTTGACCCCAGAGGTCTACCTCACGGGTTGGGGCCTAGTTGGCGGAGGCGGCGCGGACATCGACTGGGATGTGGCGATGGGCATCGGCTACGACTTCAACGACAAGATATCGGCGATTGCGGGATACCGTGCCGTGGGCGTCGATTACAGCGACGACGGCTTCATCTTCGACACTGTCCAGCAGGGGCCGATCCTTAGCCTCGCCATAAAGTTCTGATAGATGGCCGCCTGCCCGAGAGAGCCAAAATGACAAGTGCGATGGACCAACTGAGCAACTCGGAGAGTGACATACATGGCGCTTGCATCCCCCGAGATCATTAATCGGAATGCCATAATCTAATAAAGTAACTTACAATATATCAAACCCGCAACCAGCCGTCCGCCCCTTCGTTGTTTGACAATTCGGGGTCGGTTCCGGCTAGGGGCGGAATGACACTCCAAGGTTATTTGCAGACGCTCAGTTTGGGCGCCGCGCGCCTTGGCGGCGGCGAGGCTGGATTGACCCCGCTCGCTGATTAAGTCCCGTTCGATCAAAGGCCATCCCGTTCATGGCGAGCACGGTTACTTTCCAGCCGTCCAATTCGCGTGACTCGGAGAAAATCGGAAATACTCTCACGTGATGTCGTCACTGATTGAGGTTCACATGCCGAATTTTGCGATTATTGGATCGGGCGCGATGGGAAGTGCTGTCGCCAAACGGCTGATCGACCACGGCGCTACGGTGCTGACCTATCTCGAGGGTAGGAGCGAGCAGACGATCGCGCGGGCAAAGGCAGCCGGCATGGTGCCGGTCGGCCGCCAGGAACTGACGAAGGCCGAGCTGATCCTGTCGATCGTTCCACCGGCGGAGGCGATCAAGGTCGCCGAACTCGTCGCGGACATATCGTCGGCGATGCAGGCGCCGCCGCCCTTCATCGACCTCAACGCGATTGCGCCGAAAACCATGCAGGCTTTGGCGGCACGGTTCGAAGGCAGCAGCGTCGAGGTGCTTGACGGTGCGATCATCGGCGGGCCGCCGGTCACCGGCAAATCAGGTCCGACCATCTATATCAGCGGCGATATTGCGGAGCGAAGCCGGCTGCTCGAGGATTGCGGCCTGCGGATCCGCCGGCTCGACGGACCGCTCGGCGCCGCCTCGGCACTGAAGATGTGTTATGCCGGCATCAACAAGGGATTTGTCGGCCTTGGCACCGCCATGCTGCTTGCCGCATCGCGTTCCGGTGCGGCCGAAAGCCTGAAAGCCGAGCTCTCCGAAAACCTTCCCGACATCGATCGCAAGCTGTCGGGATCCATACCCGACATGTATCCGAAAGCCTATCGGTGGGTTGCCGAAATGCAGGAGATTGCCGATTTCCTCGGCGAGAATGATCCGGCAGCGACCATCTTCCGCGGCATGGCGGACGTCTTCTCCAGGATGGCGAACGACGTGGAGGGCAGCCGCGTGCTCGTCGAGCAGCTGGACGAGATCATCGGCCGTCCCGGTAGCTGAGCGCAATAGTCAAGGAATCCCCGCAACAGCCTTACAGGTGCTTGGCTACATCCATTCTTTGATGAAGGACGCGGACGATGATGATCTGGCCCGCATCATTGCTTTTGAAATACAGAAAATGAGAGCCAACGGAGACCTTTCTGTACCCTTTCCGAATATCTGAGGGGCGGCTCACCCGTGTTCCCTCCGCCAGTTCCTGACAGGCGTCTCTTATGTCCTGAATATAACGCTCTGCCTGATCGACATTCCAACTCGTCGCTGTGTAATCCCAAATCTTGTCAATATCGGTTTGCGCGGCAGGAAAAAATATGATGCCGGTCATTTCGCCTTGAACGCCGCCCGTTTGCGAGCGTTGAACGCATCGAAATCGAAGGGCGTGGCAGGGCCGGATTCCTCGCCTTCAATCAAGGCGTCCTGTAATGCCTTCACTTTGGCTTCGTGCTCTTCAAGTAGGCGAAGGCCTGCCCGGACGACGTCGCTGGCTGAACCATAGCGGCCAGCCTGAACTTGCGTATCAATGAAGCTGGTGAAATGGTCGCCGAGCGATATGGACGTATTTCTAGCCATCCTCAATCTCCTTTGAGCCCAATATACCAATTTTTGGTACTTACAAAACCCTAGTGTTCACAGCGTAAATTGATATATGGCCGCCGCTCTGACGATTGTGTGAAACGCTTCGACACCTCTGACAAAACCTCGTCGCCTCTGCTATGTCAGGAAAAATGCGGCAGCCCAACTGGCGTCGCGCTCTGTCCTATCAATGCCAGGAGTTTGAAAGATGAGCGGTTCTCCCGATTATACACCCCCGAAGGTCTGGACCTGGAACAAGGCGAATGGCGGCCAGTTCGCCAGCATCAATCGCCCGATCGCGGGACCGACGCATGACAAGGAGCTTCCGATCGGCCGCCATCCGCTGCAGCTCTATTCGCTCGGAACGCCGAACGGCCAGAAGGTCACCATCATGCTCGAGGAACTGCTGGCCCTTGGCCATAGCGGTGCCGAATACGATGCATGGCTGATCAAGATCGGCGATGGCGACCAGTTCGGCAGCGACTTCGTCGCGGTCAATCCCAATTCCAAGATACCGGCGCTGATGGACCGCAGCGGGCCAAAACCGATTCGGGTCTTCGAATCCGGTGCCATCCTGACCTACCTCGCCGAAAAATTCGGCGCCTTGCTACCGACTGAGCCGAGCGCGCGGGCCGAATGCCTGTCCTGGCTGTTCTGGCAGATGGGAAGCGCGCCTTATCTCGGCGGCGGCTTCGGCCATTTCTACGCTTATGCGCCGACGAAGATCGAATATGCGATCGACCGCTTCGCCATGGAAGTGAAGCGTCAGCTCGACGTGCTCGATCGTCGCCTTGCCGAAAGCGAGTATCTGGCAGGCAGCGAATATACGATCGCCGATATTGCCGTCTGGCCCTGGTATGGCGGGTTGGTGAAGGGCTGGACCTACGGGGCTGCCGAGTTTCTGCAGGTCGAGGACTATAAGAACGTGCTGCGCTGGGCCGACGCCATCCACAGCAGGCCGGCCGTGCAACGCGGCCGGATGGTCAACCGCCTCTCCGGCGAGCCATCGAGCCAGTTGCACGAGCGCCACGACGCCAGCGACTTCGACACCAGGACGCAGGACAAGCTCGCGGCCGCCGAGTAAGCAAGCGGCCCCAGCCACGTGTCGCAGCAACAAATGATGCTCCGCCGCCTTTACGGCGACGGAGCATCTGCATACTGCCCGAACTCAGTTCTTGACCGTGTCTTCCAGGAAGAAGCGGCCGAGCGGGTTCTGGTAGAAGTTCTCGATATTCTTGCGCGAGACGTTGATATAGGGGCTGTAATAAAGGTCGATCCAGTTGACGTCGTCCTTGGCCATCTTCTGCAGATCGACATACATCTGTTCGCGCTTCTTCGGGTCGAGCTCGAGGCGCGCCTTGGCGACCAGTTCCTTCACCGCCTCGTTCTTGTAATTGGTCGAGTAGTTGTTGTTGGAATCGTGGCCGAGGACGAAGGTGGTCTTCTGGTCCGGATCGAGAATGTCGTTGGTCCAGTAATTGACCGAGACGTCGTAGTCGCCGGCAACGATCATGTCCCATTCCTGGCTCGGGTCGACCTTCTGCAGATTGGCGGTGATGCCGGCCTTCTGCAGCTGCTGCTGGACGAGCACGGCCGTCTGTTCGTCGACTTCGTCGCCGGCGCGCACCAGATAATTCAGCGTCAGGTCCGAGGCGCCGGCGGCGGCCAGCAGCTCCTTTGCCTTTTCGGGATCATAAGGCCGCTGCAGATTGTCGGCATAATAATAGAGCGCGCCCTTCGGAATATAGGAGTTGGCGACCGTGCCCTGGCCGAAGGTGACGGTATCGACGATCGCCTTCTTGTCGATCGCGAGATCAAGCGCCTGGCGGACTTCCTTCTTGCCGAGCGCGCCATGCGCATGGTTGATCAGAAGATGATCCTCGCGGGTCGAAGCGTCGATATCGACATTGAGGTTCGGATCCTTCTTCAACTCCTCGACGCGAGAAAAGGGAACGAAGATCGCCGTATCCAGTTCGCCGGCCTGGACGTTCAGCATGCGGGTATTGTCGTCAGGCACCGAGATCCACTCGACACCGTCGAGCTTGACGCGGTCGGCCTGCCAGAAATTCGGGTTCTTCGTCAGGATGACGCGGTCGCCGCGCCGCCATTCCTCGACCACGAAGGCGCCGGATGCGATCGGCTTTTCGCCATAGGCATCGGCGCCCAGTGATTCCATGCCCTTCTTGGAGATGACCGAGGCATTCGGCAGCGCCAGCGTCGAAAGGAACGGCGCGGACTGGTTCTTGAGCTTGATCGTCAGCGTGTGCGCGTCGGTCGCCACGGCCGTGTCGATCACCTTGTAGGAATCGCTCCAGAGCGAGGCAGCGTCATCGCGGATGCGCAGCAGGCTGTAGGCCGCATCTTCCGCCGTCAGCGGCGAACCGTCGGAAAATTTTGCGTCGCGGATCTTGAACGTGTAGGTCAGCCCGTCATCCGAGGTGGTCCAGCTTTCGGCAAGGCCCGGCTCCAGTTTCGTGCCTGTCTTGTCGACGCGGATCAGCACGTCGTAGACGTTGGAGAACACCCAGTTGTCGATGTTCTGCGCGGTCTTGATCGGATCGAATGTCGTCGAATCCTCGCGGCGGCCGATGGTGAGCACGCCGGCGGCCTCGGCATAGCTTGCGCTGAGCGTCAGACCTGCGAGCAGGGCTGCAAGCCCGATTGATTTCCATCTGTTTGTCATGAGTTCGTTCCCTTCGTTGTTATGGCATGCGTTTGATTGATTGAATCGGCATCGAATGCGGAGCGTCCTTGCCGTCGGCGCCTTGCAGCAGCCGCTTGTCAGGATCGATGTCGGGAATGGCGGCGATCAGCGCCGCCGTATAAGGATGCTTCGGCCGCGCGAAGACTTCTTCGGAGCGACCTTCCTCGACGATCTCGCCGCGATACATCACGACGACGCGTTCGCAGAGATTGCGGACGATTGCGAGGTCATGGGCGATGAAGATCAGCGTGAGGTTCATCTTCGCCGTGAGATCGCGGAAGAGCTCGATGATCTGCGCCTGGATGGTGACGTCGAGGGCCGCCACGCATTCGTCGGCGATGATCAGCTTGGGATCGACGGCGAGGGCTCGGGCGATGCCGGCGCGCTGGCACTGGCCGCCGCTCATGCTGCGCGGTTTGCGGCCGGCGAATTCGCGTTCGAGGCCGACGAGATCGAGCAGTTCGCCGATTCGAACAGGGATATCGGCCTTGGCGACCTTGCCCTGCACCTTCAGCACCTCGGCCAGCATCTGCCCGATCGTCAGTCTGGGATTGAGCGCATTATAGGGGTCCTGGAACACCATCGCCGTCTCGCGCCTGAGCTTTGCCAGGCCAGCGCTTTTCTGCAGCGCCAGATCGACGCCGTCGAAAGTGACGTGACCCGAGGAAAGCGGGGTGAGGCCGAGCACGGCGCGGGCAAGCGTGCTCTTGCCGCTGCCAGATTCGCCGACGACGCCGACCGTCTCGCCCGGCATGATCTGCAGGCTGACGCCGGCAACGGCGCTGACCGTCTTCGCACCGCCCCTGAGCAGGGCGCCGCCCGCTCTGAAGCGCACATGGAGATCATCGATTTCGAGTAACGGCCTGGCCGGTTGGCTGGCTTCGGCAAGCTCGGGCAACGGCGCTGATATCGCGCCCGGCAGGGAAGGGTGGCTGTTGATCAAGTTGATCGTATAGGGATGCTGCGGCCGCGCCAGAATCGTCCGCTTCGGCCCCTCTTCGAGCAGTTTGCCGCCGCGCAGCACGGCAATACGGTCGCAAGTCTGGGCGACGATACCGAGATCGTGGGTGATCAGAATGATCGACAGGCCGCGCCGGTCGCGAATGTCGATCAACAGCCGCAGGATCTGCGCCTGGATGGTCACGTCGAGCGCCGTCGTCGGCTCGTCGGCGATCAGGATCTTCGGATTGCAGGACAGCGCCACGCCGATCATCGCCCGCTGCCGCATACCGCCGGAAAATTCGTGCGGATAACTGTCGTACTGGCGCTTCGGATCGGGGAAGCCGACCTGCGCCAGGATTTCCGTCGCCGCGGTGCGGGCCTCGCGGGCGCCAAGGCCCTGATGGTAGCGGATGCCCTCGGCAATCTGGTCGCCGATCCGCATGACAGGGTCAAGATGGCTGGTCGGGTTCTGGAAGATCATGCCGATCTCGCCACCGCGCACTTTCAGCATCTCGCCATCGTCGATCCGCATGAGATCGCGCCCTTCGAGCAGCACGCTACCGCTTTCGATCTTCAGCAGCGAGGAGGGCAGCAGGCGCACCAGGGAACGGCAGAACAGGCTCTTGCCCGAGCCGCTCTCGCCGACGAGACCGAGGATCTCGCCCTTGCCGAGGTCGAGTGAGACCGCATCGAGCAGCGTGCGTGGGCCGGGCTCGACATGTGCCCTGACGGTGAGATCACGGACGGACAGCACGGAGCCGCTCATTCATGCACCCCCAGCAGTTCGCCGAGCGCATCGCCCAGCATGCTGAAACCGAAGGCGAGGCAGACGATGGAGAGGCCGGGAAACAAAGTGATCCACCATGCCGTGGTGATGAAGCTCTGTCCTTCTGCGACCATAACGCCCCATTCGGCGATCGGCGGCTGGACGCCGAGGCCGAGATAGCTGACGGCAGCGCCGCTGAGCAGCACCAGCGTCGCATCGGACATCGAAAAGACGATCGAGCCGGCGATCGCGTTCGGCAGCAGGTGGCGGAACATGATGCGCGGGCGGCTGAAGCCGAGGCTGACGGCGGCAACGGCGTAGTCGCTGCCTTTCAGCACCAGCATCTGCGCCCGGATCAGCCGTGCATAGGAGACCCAGCCGACCAGCGCCATGGCGATGTAGAAGCTGCCGAGGCCGGGGCCGAGGATCGCGATGATCGACAGCATCAGCACCAGGAAGGGGAAGGCGAGGATGATATCGACAAGACGCATGAACAGCGCATCGACGATCCCGCCGAAGAAGCCGGCGATCGTGCCGACCGTCGTGCCGATCAGGAAGGGGAAGATGACGCCGATCAGCGCCATCTGCAGGTCGAGGCGGGCGCCCCAGATAACGCGGGAGAGGATGTCTCGGCCGAAATTGTCGGTGCCGAAGGGATGCAACAATGACGGCGCCTGCAGGCGCACCTCGGCATTCTGCATGATCGGGTCGTAAGGCGCGACAATGGGCGCGCCGATCGCCAGCAGGACGAAGAACAGCAGCAGGCCGGCACTGAGCACAAGCATCGGCCGCCGACCGAAGAACCGGCGCCAGCCGGGGGAGGCGGGGGCGATCGCCTCGATGCTCATAGCTTCACCCTCGGATCGACGGCGACAGTGACGATGTCGGCGATGAAGTTGATGAGCACGGTGGCGCAGGCAAAGACCATGGCGACGCCTTGAACCACCATA
Organism: Rhizobium sp. WYCCWR 11152; assembly: GCF_013087615.1. Lineage (NCBI taxonomy): Bacteria > Pseudomonadati > Pseudomonadota > Alphaproteobacteria > Hyphomicrobiales > Rhizobiaceae > Rhizobium > Rhizobium sp. WYCCWR 11152. The sequence continues at coordinate 131,057 of NZ_JABFCP010000010.1, forward strand.
TAGTCGCGTGAGAAGATCGCCCTGACGAGCAGCTGTCCCATGCCGGGCAGCGCAAAGACGCTCTCGACCACCACCGTGCCGCCGATCAGCCAGCCAATATTGACGGCAAGCAGGTTGATGGTGGGCACCAGCGAATTCGGCAGGACATGCCGCCAGAAGACGATCCCCTCCGGCATGCCGCGGGCGCGCGCCGCCGTCGCGACATCCGATTTCAACTGCTCGATCATCGCCGCCCGCAGGCTGCGCGTCAGCACGGTCGAGAGCGACAGCGCGACCGTCAGGCTCGGTAGTACGAGATGCGGCAGCTTTTCGCCGATCGTCGCACCATAACCCGAGACCGGCAGCACGCCGAGTTCGACGCTGAAGAGGATGATCAGCATCAGTCCCAGCCAGAAGGGCGGAAAACCGATGCCGAAGGTCGAGACGATGCGCACCGCATGATCCGGCGCCCGGCCGGCATTGCGCGCGGCGATCGCCGCCATCGGCACCGCGATCAGGACCGACAGCACGACGCTGGAGACGACGAGGGCGAGCGTCGGCTCGATGCGGGTGACGATCAGCTTCAGCACGTCGATCTTGTAGAGGATCGACTTGCCCATCTCGCCATTGGCGAGGTTCTTGAGGAAATAGACATATTGCAGCCACATCGGCTGGTCGAGGCCGTACTGGGCGCGAATGCTGGCGAGAGCCGCCGGCGTCGCGCGCGTGCCGAGGATGTTGCGCGCCGGATCACCGGGGATCAGCCTGACCAGAATGAACGTGATGACGCTGATGCCGAAGATCACGGGCAGGAACTGCAGCGGTCGCGTCAGAACGAATTTATAGCGATGCATGACGGCGATCGCCCCTTTGTCTTCGTCGGGTTCGGTCCGCTTCCTGTTGCATCAGCCTGCCTCGTGCCGGGCGAGAAAATCGAGAAGCGCCGGATAATAATCCTGCGGGTTCTCATAGAACGGCATATGGCTGGCATTGGCAAATACCCTCAGCTCGGCATTCGGCAGCGCAAGCTTCATCCTGAGCGCACAGGCCGGCGTCAACTCGTCATGCTCTCCCGTCGTGATGAACACCGGCAGCGTCAGTCGCGGCAGATCGGGGATGCGGTTCCAGTCCTTGAGATTGCCGATATAGAGAAACTCGTTCGGTCCCTGCATCGTCTCATAGGGCACCATGTTCCAATCGTCGAGCGAGCGGCGCACCGGCGCCGGCCATTCCGGCAGACGGCAGACATGGCGGTAGTTGAGGATGGTGACGGCGGCGAGATATTCGGGATGATTGTAGGTGCCCTGCGCCTCGTGCTTCTGCATCATCGACACGGTTTCGGGACCGAGCGCTGCGCGCAGCCGTTCCAGTTCCGAGATCAGATGCGGCATGTCGGCGACGGTATCTTCGAGGATCAGCGTCTTGAGGTTTTCGGGATAGGTCAGCGCATAATCGATCGCCAGCCACCCGCCCCAGGAATGGCCGAGCATGTGAACCTTGCCGAGCCCCAGCGCCTTGCGCACCGTCTCCGTCTCCTCGACATAACGACCGATCGTCCAGAGCGAGAGATCGTCCGGCCGGTCGGAGGCGCCGGTGCCGAGTTGATCGAAGGCGACGACGCGATAGCCCTTGTCGATGAGGCAGGAATGCGCTTCGCGCAGGTAATCGCAGGGCAGACCCGGCCCGCCGTTCAGGCAGAAAACCGTCTCTGTGCCGGTCCCGAAACTATAGGCAACGACGCGATAGCCATCGACATCGATCTCGAATCGTTCGTCCGGCTGTATTTCACGCCACATTGATCGCTCCGGCAGAAGATTTCGCTTGCTCAATATTTGGGCATGGCTAAATTTTTACCTTAAATCCCATTCTGTGCCAGCTATAAGAAGTGATAGGGTGGGCACCATGCCGAACCTGGGAGCAGCCCATGCTTGACGAGCCCATTCTTGACGACATTGGAACGATCAGACGGCAGTTTACAGCACACGAAACGCTGGACGGCCGAATCGACCAGGCCTTCGAGGCGATGAAGCAGATCGGCTTCGAGGCGCTGATCTACGACTATACACCCGTTCCCTACGATCTCGACGGCGCGATCATGATACCATCGCTGCTGAAGCTGCGGAATATTTCAGACGACATGCACGACTACTGGTTCAATCGCGGCTATTTCCGTATCGATCCGGTGCAGCAGGTGGCGCTGCGCACCTCCGCACCCTTCTTCTGGAACTATGACCCGGACGCCGACACGCTGATCAACCGTTTCATGAACGACGACACCGCGCCGGTGACCCGCTATTTAAGCGAACGCGATATGTCTACCGGTGTCACCGTCCCGGTTCATATGCCACGCGGCGACTATGCGACCGTCACCGGTATCCGCTTCGGCCGGAACAAAGATTTCGAACGGCACGCACTGCGCTATATCGCCGACTTCAACCTGCTTGCCCATGTTTTCCATGAGACCGCCTATTCGCTTTTCGATACGCGGGCGAAGAGCGTCGGCACGATCCGCCTGACCGAGCGGGAACGGGAATGCCTGCGCCATTCGGCGGAAGGCTACTCCGCCAAGGAAATTTCCCGCATCATCGACCGTTCCGTACCGACTGTCGTGATGCATCTGAACGCCGCGACAAAGAAACTCGGCGCCCGCAACCGCACCCAGGCCGTGGTGCGCGCCACCCATTACCGTCTGCTCGAAGACCGGCCGACCCATAATTGGCCACCCTATAACTTGTGATAGCTGCCTTCCCCGTTGCCGCCGCGTTATGCTTTTTTCATACCGCTAAGAGATGGAGACGCCCGTGGGCGAAGTCACGACCAACGAAGCCTATCTGCCCTTTCGCGACTATCGCACCTGGTATCGCGTCACGGGTTCGCTGGAGAGCGGCAAGCTGCCTCTCGTCGTCGCCCATGGCGGACCGGGCTGCACCCATGATTATGTCGATTCCTTCAAGGATATAGCCGCCCTCGACGGTCGTCCGGTCATCCATTACGACCAGCTCGGCAACGGCAACTCCACCCGCCTTCCGGAAAAGGGCCCGGATTTCTGGACGGTCGGCCTGTTTCTCGAGGAGCTGGACGCGCTGCTTTCCCATCTCGGCATTCAGCATCGTTACGCCTTCCTCGGCCAGTCCTGGGGCGGCATGCTTGGTGCCGAACATGCGGTGCGCCGGCCGCAAGGCCTGAAGGCACTTGTTATCGCCAACTCGCCGGCCAACATGCACACCTGGGTTTCGGAGGCGAACCGGCTGAGGCAGGAACTGCCGAAAGAGGTGCAGGACACGCTGCTGAAGCATGAACTGGCGGGAAGCCTCACCGATCCGGAATATATCGCCGCCTCGCGTGTCTTCTATGACCGCCATGTCTGCCGGGTGGTGCCGTGGCCGCCTGAAGTGGCGCGGACCTTCGCGATCATGGACGAGGACAACACGGTCTACCGTAACATGAACGGCCCGACCGAATTTCACGTCATCGGCACCATGAAGGACTGGACGATCGAGAACAGGCTCGACCGCATCGAAGCCCCGACGCTGCTGATCTCGGGAAAATACGACGAGGCGACACCCTTGGTGGTAAGGCCTTATCTCGAACGCGTTCCGGGCTGCGAATGGGTGCTCTTCGAAAATTCCAGCCACATGCCGCATGTCGAGGAAAAGCAGCTTTGCCTGGCGACCGTTTCTGGTTTCCTGTCGCGGCGCGATTGAGAAAACTCGCCCGCGCCGGCTACACCGTTTCTTGCCGCGGCAGTGGCGCTTGCGATAGTCTCCGTCCCATTCAAGAGCGAACGGAACGGACCGATGAACGATCATCCTCAAACAGAAAGCGCGACAATCCTCGCAACGAGCAAGGGCCGTGCCTGGCGCGGTCTGGAGGCCGAGCTTTTGCGCATTCCGCCCGGCCGCACGCATATTTCAGGCACGCCCTATCATCGCCTCGGAATCCATGTCGGCCGACCGGTGCGGGCGCAATGCCGCTGTGACGGGCGGGAGCATCGCCGACTGCAGAAGCATGGCGATATCGACGTGGTGCCAGCCGGCCTCGATGGCGTCTGGGAGGACGACCGCGAATGCATGATCCTGCGGCTGAAGATCAGCAAGGATCTTTTCCATCGGGCTGCCATCGACCTCGGCCGCGATCCCGCGACGGCAATCGTGCCGCAATTTCAACTCCGCGATCCGCGGCTCGAGGCAATCGTCTGGGCCTTGAAGGCGGAACTCGAGGCGGATGTGCCGTCCGACAATCTCTATGCTGATACGCTGGCGACAGCCTTGGCGCTCCGTCTGGTCGAGGCGGGCAGCGATACCTCCCGTCCGGTGGATAACGGCAGAGCGCTCTCGCCCCGTCAGAAGCGGATGCTCACCGACTACATCGAGGATAATCTCGACACGTCGCTTTCCCTTGCAGAACTGGCAGGTCTTGCCGGACTGAGCCTCTCGCACCTGAAGACGCAGTTTCGAAACAGTTTCGGCATGCCGCCGCATCAGTATGTGATGCATCGCCGGATCTCGCGTGCCGAGGCACTGATCCGGAGCTCCAGCCTGCCGCTGAGCCAAATCGCGCTGGAAGCAGGCTTCGCGCATCAAAGCCATATGGCAAACAGCATGAAGCGGCTGCTTGGCGTCAGCCCCGGCACCATCGCCCGCCTGCGTAATTGACGAAAAGTGGCCGATCCTGCAACGGATCGGCTGAATGCGCAGGCAATGCCCCTGGCGGCAGTACATCTTCCTTCGACAGCGAACAGAGGAAGGAATGATCATGTTTGTCATCTTCGGCGCCACCGGCAAGGTCGGCAAGGCAACGATAACAAGGCTTCGGGCCGAGGGCGCCCCCGTCAGGGCGGTGCTCCGTGATCCCGCCAAGGCTGCGCTCCTTGCGGCACTCGGATGCCAGATCGCCATGGCCGAGGTCGGCGATGTCGAAGCCATGGCCGCCGCGATGAACGATGCGACGGCTGTACAGCTCATCTGCCCGATCGATCCGCGCGCCGCCGATGCCAGCCGCCAGATGCTGCAGTCGATCGAGCGGATGGCGGAGGCGATCGATGCCGCCCGGCCGCCGCGCATCTTGGCGATCTCGGATTACGGCGCGCATCTGACGATCGATACCGGCATTACCAGCTTGTTCCGCGCGATGGAGGAGCGGTTCCGGCGCTGCAGCACCAGGGTGAGCTTCCTGCGTTCGGCCGAACATATGGAAAACTGGGCACGCTACCTGAAGATCGCCGGCGAGACCGGCGTGATGCCGAGCATGCACCAGCCGCTGGCGCGACCCTTCCCGACCGTCTCCGCCGCCGATATCGGTGATATGGCCGCCGACCTTCTGCTGGCTGACCAGGATCATGGCCCTTCGCCGCGGATCGTCCATGGCGAGGGGCCGCGCGAATACACGGCGCTTGAGATCGCTGCGGCCGTGGGGCGGTTATCGACTCGGCGCGTCGTCGCACACGAACTGCCGCGTGCCGATTGGCCGGCAACGTTGATCCGCGCAGGACTTTCGGAAAGTTACGCCGATCTGATCGTCAGGCTCGGCGATGCGCACAACAAAGGTCTGATCGGAGCGGAAGCCGGCGTCGGTGAAATCCGCCGTGGCCGCACGGGGCTTTCCGCTGCCCTTGAACCATTTCGTCCCGACATCCGGCAGGCTGTGTCACGATAGCCTCAATCACGCATGGGGAGGAGTCCTGCCGGGGACCCTCTATCGGCGAACCAGCCATTTCTTGGCAACACGGCAAGCCATCGTATAGGCCGGATCGAAGACATTGCCGACATCATAGCGCACCACCTGGCCGAGCAGATGGCTGGCCGCCGTTCTGTCCAGGCCGTAATCCGCTGCCAGCCAATTCAACATTTCGCTGGTGGCGTGCTGGAGCGCCTGATCGAGGGGCCGGGCGTTGCCGATGGTGAAGATGTCTTCGGCCGTTTCTCCGCGCGGCCAGACCAGTCCGGCCTTCTTTTCCACCGTCAGCCGTACCGTGACCTCGAATGTCGTCTCGACGCCGGTTCCGACGATTTCGCCATCCCCTTGCACGGCATGGCAGTCGCCGAGAAAGAACAAGGCGCCGGGGGCCGCTACGGGCAAGCGGACCGTGGTGCCGGGGCCGAACAACCGATAATCCATGTTGCCGCCATATTCGCCGCTGGTTGCGGTCGATATCGCCTGGCCGAGGCTGGGCGCCACGCCGAAGCAGCCGATCATCGGGGCGAGTGGCAGAACGAAATTTTCGAGGCCGCCGACCGGCTCGGAAAGCCGGACGGTCAAGGCCTCACGGTCGATCGCCCAGATGGCGATATCGCGCGGCGGCAGGTCACGAACCGCCTCTGGATCGACCACATTGGCCGCGACGACGCTACGGGTGAAACCCGTGTCCTTGGTCGGGATCATGCTGATGATCTCGACCTTCAGCGCATCCCCGGGCTCAGCACCTTCCACGAAGATCGGGCCGTTCATCGGATTGGGGCCGGATGCCTGCTTGATGCCGTCCTTGTCATGCCCAGCGGCGTCGAGCGTCTCGGTGACGACGGTATCGCCGTCGGCGATGTGCAGGGCCGGCGAAAGAGAGCCGATGACATTGTGAAAGCTCGTCGGAATGAAGCGGTGAGTGGTCATGAAAGTACAGCTCTCGCTCGTTTCGAATGTCATGAGCCTGCGGCTGAACTGCCCGGCGGAGAGAGTGCGAGACTACTGCATAATTCCGTAAATCGGAATCGATTTACGGATAAAATTATGCAGCAATTCAAAGTGCTACAGCGTCCTTTGCGCGTCTTTTCAGACGCGCGGCGCGGTAGATCAGAGATTGCCGGCAATGCCTATATCCGCGGCACCACGCAATCCCGATCTCGAAGACCGATGGGTTCATTTACGAACCGTAGATCGGAAAAGCCTCGCACAAAGCGCGGACTTGTGTGCGCACCTCCGCCTCGGACTCGGCGATGCCCTCCGGGTTCTGCGACAGCGCATCGATAACAGTCAGGATCAGCACGCCGATCTTTTCGAACTCGGCTTCACCGAAGCCGCGCGTGGTTCCAGCCGAACTCCCCAAACGAATTCCTGAGGTAACGAAGGGCTTTTCCGGATCGTTCGGGATTGCGTTCTTGTTGCAGGTCAGGCCCGCGCGTTCCAGCGCAATTTCAGCCACCTTGCCGGTTACGCCTTTCGGGCGCAGATCAACCAGGACCATGTGACTGTCCGTACCACCCGAAACGATCCCGAGGCCACCGTCCTTCAGAACTCTTGCCAGGGCTTGGGCATTGGAGATGACCTGGCCGGCGTAATCAGCAAACTCAGGCCGCAGCGCTTCACCAAACGCCACGGCCTTGGCAGCAATGACATGCATCAGGGGGCCACCCTGATTGCCGGGGAAAACGGCGGAGTTCAGTTTCTTCGCCAGGTCGGCATCATTGGTCAGGATGACACCCCCGCGCGGCCCGCGCAGGGTCTTATGGGTGGTCGAGGTGACGACATGGGCGTGGGGCACCGGGTTCGGATATTTGCCGCCTGCGATCAGACCGGCGTAGTGGGCCATGTCGACCATCAAATAGGCCCCGACCTCGTCGGCGATCTTGCGAAATCCGGCAAAGTCGATCTGGCGCGGATAGGCCGAGGCACCTGCGACGATCAACTTTGGCTTCGTCTCCAGAGCCTTCTCGCGGACCTTTTCCATATCGATGAGATGTGTGTCGGCATCGACTTCATAGGAGACCACATCAAACCATTTACCCGACATGGTCACCGGCGATCCGTGGGTGAGGTGCCCGCCATGGGCGAGCGACAGACCCATGATCCGATCTCCGGGCTGCAGAAGCGCAAGGAAGACCGCTTGATTGGCCTGCGCGCCGGAATGCGGCTGCACATTCGCGAATTCTGCTCCGAAGAGCTGCTTCAGCCGGTCGATGGCCACCTGCTCGACCTTGTCGACGAATTCGCAGCCGCCGTAGTAGCGTTTCCCTGGGTAGCCCTCGGCATATTTGTTTGTCAGCACCGATCCTTGCGCCGCCAGAACGTCCCGAGAAACGATGTTCTCCGAAGCGATCAGCTCGATCTGGGTCTTCTGCCGCTCAAGTTCTTCGGCGATGGCGCTGGCAACCGCCACGTCGGAAACGGTGGTTTGTGACAAACGGTCAAACATTGGATTTTCCTTTCAGGATAAGGCGATTTCTGCAGCAAGTTCCTTGCTGCCGATTTCAAACAGATGGCCGAGGTGCGGTGCGAAACTATTCCAGATGTCCATACGGAAGCGGTCCCCGGAATCGCGCCACAAGATCACCGTCGTTCCGTCGCAAACCGTCCTGCGACCCTCACCGACCGGGATGATCTCGACGTCGCGGGCGCAGCCGAGCGCCAGCAGCTCCACCGCTTTCGGGCCCTCGATCTCAAGCGTGATCTCACGCCCTGAAATATCGACAAGGCTGTGGGGATGCTCGACATAGATTGCGTCACAGGCGGCAATAAGCCCAGTCACCTCACCGACGGGGACGAGGATCGTCCATTCGTCGGGACCTAGCCGGATGACTTCGGTTTCGCCGGCGATGACGCGCCGGCCGATCCGATCAGGAAGCGTCAGACCGAGAGCCTTGTTCAGCGCCGCAGGGTCGCCGCGGGAGCGCAGCGACAACCGTCCCCGCTCCGGCAAGACTGCGACCCGTACGGCTCCGGTTTCGACCAGGACGCCGGGTGTCAGAGAAGAAATCTGCGTGCTCATCTTCATCTCCGGGTCAGATTTTCAGGCGGGTGTTTTCGGGATCGACAAACACGGTCCCGGCAATTTTCGCGGCAATGGTGCGGTCGGGCATCGGGATGTAGACCGTCTCTCCAATCCGGTCGTGGCCTCCCTCGACAAGCGCCAGCGCGATCGGCTGGCCGGCTGCGTCCGAATGATAGGAAGAGGTCACATGCCCCACTATCGTCATCGGAATTGCCTGCTTCGGGTCGAAGACGATCTGCGCTCCTTCTTCCAGCTTCGAGCGATCCTCGGTGAGAAGGCCGACAAGCTGCCTGCGGCCTTTGGCCACCAAATCCGGGCGCGCTAAGCCACGCTTGCCGACAAAATCCGGCTTGTTCTTGCCCACGGCCCAGCCCATACCCGCATCATAGGGCGTGACGGTGCCGTCAGTATCCTGACCAACGATGATGTAGCCCTTTTCGGCTCGCAGAACGTGCATCGTTTCGGTGCCATAGGCGGTGATGCCATATGACTGGCCTGCTTCCCAGAGCGTCTCCCATAGCCTGCGCCCGAGAGGCGCGGGCACGTTGACCTCGAAGCCGATCTCGCCGGTAAAGCTGACACGGAACAGTCGTGCAGGCATCCCGGCGACGGTGCATTCGACGCAGGACATATGCGGGAAGGCTTCCTCCGTCAGTTCGATCCCCTCGACCAGCGGCGCCAGCAGTTTCGCCGCATTCGGGCCATTCAGCGCAACGGTGGACCATTGCTCGGTGGTCGAGGTCAGCCAGACGTTGAGGCCGGGCCATTCGGTTTGGAGGTAGTCTTCCATCATATTCATCACACGCGCCGCGCCGCCGGTGGTGGTTGTGACGTGGAAGCGATCCTCGGTCATGCGGCCGATGACACCATCGTCACGGATAAAACCGTCATCGCCCAAAAGCAGACCGTAGCGGCATCGCCCCGGCGCAAGCTTCGACCAGGGGTTGGTGTACATACGGTTCATGAATTCGACCGCATCGGGACCTGCGACCTCGATCTTGCCGAGAGTCGACGCATCGAAGATGCCAAGGCTTTTGCGCACGGCCCGGCATTCGCGGCTCACGGCAGCGTCCATATCCTCGCCCGGCTTCGGAAAATACCAGGCGCGCCGCCACTGTCCGACCGGCTCGTAAACCGCGCCTTTCGCTTCGGCCCACGAGTCGATCTGCGTTTTGCGGGTGACCTCGAAATGAACGCCGCGATGATAACCTGCAAAAGCTCCGAAAGTCGTCGGCGTATAGGGCGGACGGAAGGTGGTCAGACCAACCTCGGGCTGACGTCTGCCGAGCGCATCGGCAGCGATGTTCAGACCGTTGATATTCGACATTTTTCCCTGATCGGTCGCCATGCCGTTGGTCGTGTAGCGCTTGACATGCTCGATCGAGCGCATGCCCTCGCGGACGGCCAGACGCAGGTCCTTGGCGGTCACGTCGTTCTGGTAGTCGACGAAAGCCTTGGCCTTGCCCGGATTGCGGTCGGTCGGCAGCTCCGTGTGTGACACGCCAGTGCCGGTCCGGTCATGATCTACGGCATAGCCGATCGACGCACCGGTTTTGCCGAGGGCGGCAGCGATCTCGCGACCGCGCTCGGCGCCATCTTTCAATGCCGCTTCGATGCCCCAGAGCCCTCGTCCGGCTCCAGCGATCACGCAATCCTCTCGGGTGAGCGCCGGCAGGAAAGTCGTGCGTTCGTCGTCCCATGCGATCTTGCCCTGGGTGTGCGAAAAAAGATGCAAGGAGGGTGTCCAGCCGCCCGACATCAGCACGGCATCGCATTTGATCCTATGCCCCGAGTGGACCGTCTGGCCGTCGACCCGGCTGACGCCGACCGAGTTGACGCGCAGACGCCCCGAGGTCGACGTTACCGTATGAGACAGCTTGACCGGAATTCCCAAGGCGCGGGCCTCGTTCACCAGTTCCTCCCGTACGTTGTTACGGGTGTCTACGATCGCCTGGACGCGGGCGCCCGCGCCGTGAAGATCGAAGGCTGCGTACCACGCGCTGTCATGGCTGGTGACGACGACAGGCATATTGCCGACCCTGACGCCATAGCGGTTCAGATAGGTTTGGGCCGCACCGGCCAGCATCACACCCGGACGGTCGTTGCCATGGAAGACCAGCGGCTTTTCAAGCGCACCCTGCGCCAGCACGACCTGGCGCGCCCGCACCCGCCACAGGCGTTCGCGTGGCGTATCTTTGGGCAGGGCCTCGAGGTGATCGGTCAAGCGTTGGCACAAGCCGATCATGTTCTGGTGGTAATAGGCGATTGCTGTGGTCCGGGTCATGATTTTGACGCCCAGATCATCGAGAGCTTTCAACTCGGCAGCCAGCCAGTCCCATGCCGGGCGTCCGCCGATATGGGCCTGCGGCTCGGACAGAAGCGTGCCGCCAGCTTCACCGTTTTCGTCCACGACGACGACCTTCAGGCCATCGACCGCTGCCGCGCGCGCTGCCGCCAGCCCCGCCGGTCCGGCGCCGACGATCAAGACGTCGCAATGCATGTTGCGCGACGCATAGGTGTCTGGATCCGTCTCCTTGGGAGACACGCCCAAACCGGCAGCCGCGCGGATGAAGGGCTCATAGACCTTGTTCCAGAAACTCTTGGGCCACATGAACGTCTTGTAATAGAAGCCCGCCGAAAACAGCATGTAGGCGGCGTCGTTGACCGCCCCCACGTCGAATTTCAAGCTGGGATACTTGTTCTGCGAGTTGGTTTCGAGCCCGTTCCAGATTTCCTGAACGGTAGCGCGGGTATTCGGCTCGAAGCGGCCAGGGCCGCGCCGCGTGCCGATCAGCGCATTGGGCTCCTCCGAACCCGCGGCAATAGGGCCGCGTGGACGGTGATATTTGAACGACCGCCCCATCAGATGAACGCCGTTCGCCAGCAGCGCCGAGGCTACCGTGTCGCCCTTTGCGCCGTGATAAGTCTTGCCGTCGAAGCTGAAGACAACAGGACGTCCGGTGTCTACCCGGCCGCGATCCGAAACGCGATACTGGTTCATTTCAGCACCTCCGAACCGGCTGGCAGGCCGGGCAATGTAGCAAGATCGGGGCGCAGCTCGCCCGCTGCATAGGTTGTCAGGAACCGATCGCTGACCGTGTCGCGCACCGCGTTGAAAAACCGGCCGCAACCATGCAGGTGCCGCCAGCGTTCGTAGTGCGGGCCTTTGACGTTGGCGCGGATAAACAGAAACTCCTCCCACTGCTCGTCGGTCTGTGACGAAGGATCGGACGCGCGAACGATGTGGGCCTGGCCGGCGTAGGTGAACTCCGCCTCGGGCAGGGTTTCATTGCAGTAAGGGCAACGGATCAGCAGCATCAGTTATGTCCTCAATGTGCTACGGCGGCGGCGGCGGCTTCGTCGATCAGGCGGCCGGAACGGAAGCGTTCAAGCGTGAAGGGCGCATTGATCGGATGAGGTTCGTTTTTCGCGATGGTCCAGGCGAAGGTGTGCGCCGCTCCCGGCGTGGCCTTGAAACCGCCGGTGCCCCAGCCGCAATTGACGTACAGCCCGGGAACCGGTGTCTTACCGAGAATAGCCGAGCGATCGGGTGTGACATCGACGATGCCGCCCCATTTTCGCAGCATCCGCATGCGGTTGAAGATGGGAAAGATCTCGACGATGGCGGCGATCGTATGCTCGATCAGCGGCAGTCCTCCACGTTGCGAGTAGGACGTGTACTGATCGGTCCCCGATCCAATGACCAGTTCGCCTTTGTCTGACTGGCTGATATAGGCGTGGACCGCATTCGACATCACCACGCACGGGAAAATTGGCTTGATCGGCTCGGAAACTAATGCCTGCAGTGGGTAGCTCTCCAGCGGCAACCGCACCCCAGCGGTTTCCATGACGACCGAGGTATGGCCGGCCGCCGAGACCGCAACCTTTTTTGCCTTGATGAATCCCTTGGCCGTTTCGACGCCGGCGACCGAACCGTCGGCGTTGCGGCGGATCCCGGTGACCGGGCAGTTCTCGATGATATCAACGCCTCTCGCCGCTGCACCGCGCGCATATCCCCAGGCGACGGCGTCGTGACGGGCTGTGCCAGCCCTCTCTTGAAGGGCGGCGCCCATCACCGGGTAACGGGCGTTGGGTGACAGATCCAGGGGAGGGCAATATTCCTTGGCCTCTTCCTTGGTCAGCCATCGGTTGTCGACACCGTTCAGCCGATTTGCATGAATATGCCGCTTGAAGCTCTGAACGTCATGCACGGTATGAGCCAGCATGAGGCAGCCTCGACGCGAATACATGACGTTGTAGTTAAGCTCCTGGCCCAGCCCTTCCCAAAGATCAACCGCGTGATCGTAAAGGCGCGCACTCTCGTCATAAAGATAGTTGGAACGGATGATCGTCGTATTGCGACCGGTGTTGCCACCGCCAAGCCAGCCCTTGTCGATGACGGCGACGTTGGTGATGCCGTGCTGGCTGGCAAGGTAATAAGCGGCCCCCAGGCCGTGGCCGCCGGCGCCGACGATGACAACGTCATATTCGGCTTTTGGCTCTTTCTGCGGCCATTGCTCATCCCAGTGCTTATGCCCGGTCAGTGCATGCCGCAGGAGATTGAGTGCGTTGAAGCGCGTCATGGCGTGCCTGCTTGTTGGAGATATGGTGGCCTGGAACGTAGAGAGATTTCACAACGCACGTCTGGACAATTGCGTCGCTTTGATTGAATATTTGCGCATGATCGCGCCTCGCACCAAAAAGCGCCTAAGTGTCGCTTTTCTTCTTGCCGACCGGTTCACGCTCTCGGCATTCGCGAATTTTGTCGATGTGCTTCGCCTCGCCGCCGACGAGGCTGACCGCTCCCGGCCTATTCTATGCGAATGGACCGTTCTGTCGGACGACATGAACAGCGTGCAGTCGAGTTGCGGCGTCAAGGTGCAACCGGATACGCGTCTTAAACATGCGGAACGATATGATTACATAGTGGTCGTTGGTGGCCTGATCGGCGACAAGAGCGCGCTCACAGCCGAGGCAATCCGCTTTCTGAAGAGTTCCGCCGAAATCGGCGTCCCGATCATTGGGTTGTGCACAGGCGTCTTCATCCTGCATGAGGCAGGATTGCTCGACGGTTATCGATGCTGCGTCAGCTGGTTTCATCATCAGGATTTTCTTGACCGATTCAGCGCAGAGCAATTGGTCGCCGACCAGATTTTCGTCATCGACCGCGATCGGCTCACATGTTCTGGAGGTCACGGGGCAGCCCATCTGGCGGCTTTCCTGGTTGAGCGGCACGTGGGCCAGTCTGCCGCCATTAAAAGCCTGAACATCATGATGATCGACAATGCGTTGAGTGGAGAAAAGCCGCAGCCGGGTCAACAAACAAGGCGCATAGCGAGCGATCCGCTGGTGAAGAAAACAATCCTGCGCATGCAGCAAAATATCGAAGTACCGAAGACGGTCATCGACCTGGCGGACGAGCTTGGCGTCGGACGACGGGGGCTCGAGCGGCGGTTCCTGACGGATCTGAAGATCAGTCCGGCCAAGCTCTATCTCGAACTCCGGCTGGATCGAGTGCTTTCGCTTTTGCGCACCACGGACTGGACGATCACGCAGATTGCGATGGCCACAGGGTTCTGTGACGCGCCACACCTGTCCCGGGCCCTGAGTGCTGAGCATGGGTTCACGCCGGGGGAATATCGCAAGGCGCAAGGCGGGCGCTCGACCAGCGCCGAGGAATTCGCCGTCGGCGTTCTTCTCCCGAAATCCTGATCCAGAGACTTCGCTCCCGACCATGGGAAAGCCAAAGCCAGCTACGCCGTTGCAATCGGTCACGGGCGAAAACGGCATGAACGCGTCGAGGCACATCACCACATTCGTGCGCAAAAACCGACGTCCGTAGGGCATTTCGGTCGCTCTAACGCGGCGAGAAAGGAGTGTATTTTCTCATAACAATCACTGTATACTCAGTTTATACATTTTTATTGACTCATGTCTCGGCCCATGCAAACCTGACTTTATTGACGCAGATCATGTGATCTGCCCGACACGGCGATGTGCAGGAGGTTTACGTGAGAAGCGGCAAAAACGATCTATACGACGATCTCAAGCGGCAGATACTGACGATGGAGCTCGACCCCGATCAGGATCTGGACGAGGTAGGCTTGAGCGAGCAGTACGGGCTTTCGCGCACGCCGGTTCGGGAAATCTTCCGACGTCTCGAAGGCGAGGGCTACGTCGACATCCGGGCGAACCGCGGCGCGCGCGTCATCCCGATGAACCACCAGACGCTCAGGCACTTCTTTCTGGTCGCGCCGATGATCTACGCAGCGATCGGTCGCCTCGCCGTCCAGAACTTCAAGCCGAAGCAGCTCGGAAACCTTAAGGACACGCAGGAACGCTTCCGCACGGCAAGTGTGTCCGGCGACGCTCTCGCGATGGTGCTGGAGAACAACCGGTTCCACGAGATCATCGGCGAGATGTCGGCCAACGCCTATCTGCAGCCGAGCCTCGGCCGCCTGCTCATCGACCACGCACGGATCGGCCACACTTTCTTCCGGCCGCGCAACGACGACATGCGCCAGCGGCTGCAATTGGCGGTCGAACATCACGACGGTTTCATCTCCGCCATCGGTGCCCACGATGAGGACGCGGTCGTCGACCTGGTGTTCGAACATTGGGAATTGTCGCGGGAGAACATGGAGATGTTCATTGCACCACAGGGAATGAAGGCTGACGCACTCGTCGAAGTGCCCGCCGCAGCGATGGAGAAATCGTCTTGAAATTCGAAGGTATCTACACTCCGGCGGTGACCCCGCTAAACCCTGATGGGCAAATAGACAGGCCAGGCTTCGCCGCCGTACTAGAATCGCTGATCGAAGCGAAGGTCCATGGCATCATCGTTGGCGGTTCGACCGGCGAGTATTATGCGCAGAGCGCCCAGGAACGTTTTGAGCTGGCCGCCTATGCCAAGGATGTCATCGGCACACGCCTGCCGCTCATCATCGGAACAGGTGCGACGCGGACGGAAGACTCCGTCGAATACGCCACGGCCGCGAAGGAAATCGGCGCCGATGCTATCCTGGTCTCGTCCCCTCCGTATGCGCTGCCCACAGAGCGCGAGAATGCCGTTCACGCGCTCACCATCGACCGCGCAGCCAACATGCCGATCATGCTCTACAACTATCCGGCCCGCATGGGCGTCGTGATGGGCGAAGAATATTTCGCCCGCGTGGGCAAATCGAAGAACGTCGTCGCCATTAAGGAAAGCTCCGGCGACATGGCCAATCTCCATTTGCTGGCCCGCAAATTCCCGCACATCTCGCTGTCCTGCGGCTGGGACGACCAGGCGCTGGAATTCTTCGCCTGGGGTGCAAAGAGCTGGGTCTGCGCCGGCTCTAACTTCCTTCCGCGTGAACACGTGGCTCTCTACGAAGCCTGCGTGAACGAGAAGAATTTCGACAAGGGCCGCGCCATCATGACCGCGATGCTGCCGCTGATGGATTTCCTCGAATGCGGGAAGTTCGTCCAGTCGATCAAGCACGGTTGCGAACTGATCGGTCTCAGCACGGGGCCGGTTCGCGCGCCGCTTCGCCCGCTCAATTCGGAAGAAAAAAGAACCCTCCAGACTGTCGTTACCACCTTGAAGCGCACGGTCGCCCAGATCACGTCGGGAGCAAATCATGCATGAACCTTTGACAGCCGCCGAATACAGGGCAATTGCCGCAAGCCTCCAACTGGCCACCAACGCCTTCATCGATGGCGCCTTCGGTCCGGCGAATTCGGGAAAGACGTTCAAAACAACCAATCCTGCGACCGGCGACCTCCTGGCCGAAATCGCAGCCTGTGACGCAAGCGATGTGGATGATGCTGTCGCCAAAGCCAGGCAGTCCTTCGACGATGGCCGCTGGCACCTTCAGTCTCCCGGCGAGAGGAAAGCCGTTCTCCTCAGATTCGCCAAGCTCCTTGAAGAAAATCGCCATGAGCTCGCCGTCATGGAGAGCATCGACAGCGGTAAGCCGGTTCGCGAATGCCAGACCGTCGATATTCCGGATACCATCCACACCATTCGTTGGCACGCCGAACTGATCGACAAGCTCTACGACAACACCAATCCTGTGGGACCAAATGCGTTGACCATGGTGGTGCGCGAGCCCATCGGCGTCGTCGGCTGCGTTCTACCCTGGAACTTTCCCCTGCTGATGCTGGCCTGGAAGATCGGTCCGGCGCTTGCAGCGGGCTGCTCGGTGATCATCAAGCCAGCCCAGGAAACCACGCTGACGACGCTTCGTGTCGCCGAGCTTGCCCATGAGGCGGGTATTCCGGCTGGCGTTCTCAACGTCGTCACGGGAAGCGGCAAGGATGTCGGCGAACCGCTCGGCATGCACATGGACGTCGATATGGTGGCCTTCACCGGATCGACGCCGACCGGCCGGCGTTTCCTGCGATATGCAGCAGACAGCAATCTTAAGAAAGTCGTCCTCGAATGCGGCGGTAAAAACCCGGCGGTCGTGCTGGACGACGCCGAAGACCTGGATCTCGTTGCCGAACAGGTGGTCAACGGTGCCTTCTGGAACATGGGCGAGAATTGCTCGGCGACATCGCGGCTTATCGTCCACTCCAAGATCAAGGACGAACTGCTCGAGCGCATCGGTGCCTATATGCGCGAATGGAGGACGGGCGACCCGCTCGACCCTGACAACCGCATCGGCGCACTGGTCAGCAAAAATCACTTCGAGAAGGTGAAGTCGTTCCTCGACGACGCAAAGGCGGAAAAGCTGGAGATCGCTCATGGGGGAGAAACCCAGAAGGGCATCTTCATCGAGCCGACGGTGGTTGATGGCGTCACGCCGCAGAGCCGGCTTTTCAGGGAAGAGATTTTCGGACCCATCCTGTCGGTCACGACCTTCAATTCCCTCGACGAGGCCGTGGCGCTCGCCAACGACACGAATTATGGCCTGACGGCATCGGTCTACACCGGCAGCCTGCGCAAGGCGATCAGGCTCTCGCGCGAAATCCGCGCTGGACTGGTCACCGTCAATTGCTTCGGCGAGGGTGACGCGACCACCCCGTTCGGCGGTTACAAGGAGTCGGGTTTCGGCGGACGCGACAAGTCGATCTTTGCCCACGACAACTATTGCGAACTGAAGACGATCTGGATCGACATCTCGGAACGCTCGGTGGACGAGACGATCCGATGATCACCAAGTCCGTCAAACGCTTGCCGGTCGAAAACGGCATCTCGGGTTGGGAGGCGATCAGTCGACGTTCGTTTCCGATCCGAAGCCTCGATGGCAACGTGACCGCGGACTGGCTGATCGTCGGCGCGGGCTTTGCGGGCCTTTCCGCCGCCCGTCGTCTGCTCGAACTGCGTCCGGACGACAAGATTGTCATTTTGGACGCGAGCGAATT
Organism: Rhizobium sp. WYCCWR 11152; assembly: GCF_013087615.1. Classification (NCBI taxonomy): domain Bacteria; kingdom Pseudomonadati; phylum Pseudomonadota; class Alphaproteobacteria; order Hyphomicrobiales; family Rhizobiaceae; genus Rhizobium; species Rhizobium sp. WYCCWR 11152. The sequence continues at coordinate 149,088 of NZ_JABFCP010000010.1, forward strand.
GGGGAAGGGGACGTCGGGTCGCAATTCCGGCTTCATGATCGACGTCCCGCACACCCTTTCATCCAGTGAATATTCGAGCGGCGGCTTGAACGCCACTCGTTTGGAGATGGAGCAGAACCGTTCCGCGATAGCCTTCGCCAAACAGGCGGCGGAAGAATACGGAATGTCTCGCGAGACGTTTGATCCGGCCGGAAAGATCAACGCTGCGGCCACGGCGAGGGGCCTGAAGCTGAACCAGAGCTTCGGAGAATCGCTGACCGGTGCAGGCGAAAAGCACAGCTATCTCGACGCCGCGGATATGCGCGAGATCACCGGAACGGAATTCTATCGCGGTGGAATCTATACGCCGGGGGCGGTGCTGATCCAGCCCGCCGATTACATCCGGAGCTTCGCCCAAGGGCTCTCCGGCAGGGTGGATATCTTCGAGCGCTCTCCCGTCACGTCGTTGAAGCGGGAAAACGGGACCTGGATTGCAACGTCCCCTTGCGGCAAGGTCGTCGCCCCGAAGGTTATCCTGGGCGTCAACGGACATATCGACGACTTCGGCCATTATCGCGGTCGTCTGATGCATATCTTCGCCTATGCCTCGATGACTGCCCCTTTCTCCGACGACGACATCGGCCGCAAGGCGTCGGGACGGGAGAGATGGGCATTGCTTCCGGCGGATGCGATGGGAGCTACGGTCCGTAAGATCTCCTCTTCAGGCCAGTCCCGGATCGTGATCCGGACCAAGTATACTTACGAAACGAAGGTGGCCGTGACCGAACGGCGGATGGCGAAGATGGCCAAGGCCCATCGGGCTTCGCTCGATGCGCGCTTTCCCGCCCTCGAGGGCATACCGTTCGAACATAGCTGGGCCGGGCGCCTTTGCCTGAGCCTGAACCACGTGCCCGCCTTCGGCGAGATCGAAGAAGGGCTTTACTCCGCCTGCTGCGAAAACGGGCTGGGTACCGTGAAGAGCACGCTCGCCGGCATGATGGCGGCGGAACTGGCGACCGGGACCACGTCCCGGCATCTCGAACGATACATGGATCACCCCGAGCCGTCCCGGCTTCCACCCGAGCCCATCGCATGGCTGGGCATCAATTCGGTGATCCGTTTGCAGGAATTGCGTGCAGGCCGCGAGGGATGATCCCTTGCCGCGCAATCTGAAGACTGAGGCGACCCGCCGGTTTTCAACGAGAATGGGAACGTAAGAAGAGGAAAACAACAATGAAGGCTTTGTGGAAAGCGCTCTGCGCTGCGGCAATGGTCGGGATGACCATGACGTCCGCTCAGGCGGAGGAAAAAAGCATCACGATCGGAACGATGTCGTGGGAGGATCTCACGCCGATCACCGGCATTACCAAGAAGGTTCTGGAAGACAAGGGCTACACCGTCAAGGTCGTGCCGTTCTCCGAGTGGGGCATCGCCTATGCTGCTCTGACCAAGGGCGACATCCAGATGCTCGCCTCGCAGACGGACTACGTCGCCCAGGATTACTGGGACAAGAACAAGAACCGCCTCGAGAAAATCTCCCCGGTTTCTCATGGTCTGTTCCAGGGCGTCGCCGTGCCGAAATACGTGCCGATCGACTCCATGGAGCAGCTCAACGAAAACGCCGACAAATTTGGCGGCAAGATCGTCGGCATCGAGCCGGGTTCCGGTCTGATGCGCGACACCAGCAACTCGGTCAAGGAATATGACCTCAAGCTCCAACTGGTCGAAGGCAGCACGGCTGCCATGACTGCCGCCCTTAAGTCGGCGGTCGACCGCAAGGAATGGATCGCCGTTACCATCTGGGAACCGTCCTGGATGATGCAGAAATACGACGTCAAGTTCCTCCAGGACCCCAAGGGTGTCTTCCCGCCGCCGCAGAGCTACTACTGGATCGGCAAGAAAGGCTTCTCTGCCGACTATCCGCATGCGCGTGAAGTCATCGCCAGCATTTACGTTCCGCTTGCCGATATCACTGCCATGAACAGCGCAGTCAACGACGGCAAGACCATGGATGAGGCCATTGCAGCGTGGACCGAAAGCCACGCCGATCTCATCAAGCGCTGGGAAAACATCAAGAGCGAGTGACGCCAACCGCGGGTCGCCACGGTCGGCGGCCCGCATCCTCTACCATGGACGAGCAACAGGCCAGCATCAGACCGGCCCGCGGGGAACGAAATGAACACTGCGATGAATGACTCCAACGAAGTATTGGTCGACTGCCAGAACGTCTGGAAAATCTTCGGCGGCCGGGCGTCGGCGGCCGTCAAGGCCGTCTCCGATCGAGGATTGTCCAAGACCCAAATCCTGCAAGAGTTCGACTGCGTGGTCGGGGTGTCCGGTGCCAGTTTGCAGGTCCGACGTGGCGAAATCTTCTGCATCATGGGGCTTTCGGGCAGCGGCAAGTCGACGCTTATTCGCCTTCTCAACCGCCTTATCGAGCCGAGTCTCGGCAAGATCACGGTGAAAGGCAAGGAGATCGCCAAGCTCAATCCCGCCGAACTCCGTGACATGCGCGCGCGCAATATCGGTATGGTCTTCCAGAGCGTAGCGCTCCTTCCCAACAGAACGGTCATCGAGAATGCCGCATTCGGCCTTGAGGTTCGCGGAGTTCCCAAAGTTGAGCGCGAGAAGACGGCACGGGCCGCACTCGACAAGGTAGGTCTTTCTGACTGGACCTCCCGGTATCCATCCGAGCTGTCAGGCGGCATGCAGCAACGCGTCGGTCTTGCGCGCGCGCTTGCTGCCGATCCTGAAATCATCTTGATGGACGAACCCTTCAGCGCTCTCGACCCGCTCATCCGCCGGCAGCTCCAGGATGAATTCAGACAGCTGACGAAGTCGCTCGGCAAGTCGGCAGTCTTCATCACCCACGATCTCGAAGAAGCTATTCGCATCGGTGACCGGATTGCAATCATGAAGGACGGCGTGATCGTGCAGGTCGGCACGGCCGAGGAAATTGTCACGAAACCTGCGGACGACTACGTTTCCGATTTCGTCGCGGGCATTTCCCGGATCCACCTGGTAAAGGCGCATTCGGTGATGTTTCCCGTCGCCGAGTTCAAAGCCGCGCAGCCGCACTGCGACGTCGAAACGCTTCTCAAGACCTCGCCCGAGGCCGATATCGGCGAACTCATCGATCTCACCATGCAGTCCGACCGTGACGCCGTGGCAGTCGTCGAGAACGGAGCCGTTATCGGTGTCGTCACCACCCGCGGCTTGCTTCGCGGCGTAGCCGGAGCGCCTCTCGGAGAGATGCCAGCTTAAGGGAGAAGGCGAATGGACACCTCGGTCATAACGGATACTTTCGATACCTGGACGGATGATGCTCTCAGCTGGATCAGCGACAACGGCGAGTGGCTGTTCGAGTTCCTGCGGTCGGTCCTCGAAGGCACCTATGCAGGCATTCTCTGGCTGCTTCAACTGCCGCCTTTCTACGTTGTCGCAATCATCGTGGCGCTGCTGAGCTGGCGGCTGATAAATTTGACATCCGGCATTCTCGCTGGCATCGCGATCATGGTCTGCGCGATCATGGGGCTGTGGACCGAAACCATGAGCACCCTGGCGCTCGTGGCAACAGCGACCATCCTCGCCCTTGCCGTCGGCATCCCCATCGGCATCGTCGCGGGCTTCGTCAAATCCTTCGACAGGTTCCTCGAGCCGATGCTCGACCTGATCCAGACCCTGCCGCCCTATATCTATCTGCTTCCCGCAATCGCGCTGCTGGGTTATGGCCCTGCGACGGCGCTTGTAGCCACCGTCATCGTTGCGATGCCGCCGGCGATCCGCCTTACGTCGCTTGGTATCCGCATGACGCCGCGCGAGTTCATCGAGCTTGGACAGGCGAGTGGCCTGACACCGTGGCAGATGTTTACCAAGATCAGACTGCCATTCGCCATCCCGAGTGTGATGGCCGGCATAAACCAGAGCCTGATGATGGCCTTCGGCATGGTCGTGATCGCCGGCATCGTCGGCTCCGGCGGCTTGGGCGAGACGATCTACGGGGCGGTTCGCACGCTTGATATCGCTACCTCTATAAACGCTGCGATTGCCATCGTCATCCTGACCATGGTTCTCGACAGACTCACGCAAAGCGCTGCGCGTCATGCGAAGGCAGGTGTAAGATGAACGCTGATCTTTTCCGGTTCTCGCCCGGCGCCTACCTCGCTCCGGTGGTCGATTGGCTCAACACCAATTTTCACCCCTTCTTTGATGCCGTGACGAAGTTCATCGAGGCTGTGCTCGGCGGAATTGAAGCTGTCCTGCTTTATCCGCCGGCTTACGCGGTGATCCTCGTGGTCGTGCTTCTTGCAGCATTCCTCATCAACCTCAGGGTTTCGATCGTGGCGGCTGTCGCACTCATCTTCTGCTTCTTGACGGGGCTCTGGATTGCGTCGATGCAGACGCTGGCTCTGGTTACCGTCGCGGTCATCATTTCGGTGGCAATCGCCTTTCCGCTCGGCGTGATCGCGTCGCGTTATAGAAAATTCGAAGCCGCCATCCGGCCGGTGCTCGATATCATGCAAACCGTGCCGCCATGGGTCTATCTCATCCCCGCCGTCATGATCTTCAGTCTGGGCCGTGTCCCGGCGATCATCGCCACCATCGTCTATGGTGTTCCGCCAATGCTGCGTCTGACGACGCTGGCGTTCAAACAGGTTCCCAAGGATCTTCTGGAACTCGGCCAGGCCACTGGTGCTCCGCCCCGGGCGATCCTGTTCAAGATCGAAATCCCTTCCGCCACACCGACGCTTCTGGTCGGCCTCAACCAGTGCATCCTCCTCTCCCTTGCAATGGTCGTGCTGGCCGGACTTGTCGGAGCAGGGGGCCTCGGTGCCGAAGTCACCCGCGGGCTGACGCGCATGGAAATGGGGTTGGGTCTGAGGGCAGGACTGGCCATCGTCGCGGTCGCTATCCTTCTCGACCGGCTGTCGAAGGGCGCCTTGCAGGGCCGCCGCAATCTTGGCGTGTAAGGCCTGATCGAAAGAAAAACTCATGCGTCGCAGCTTCTTTTGTATCGACTCCCATACTTGCGGCAATCCCGTGCGGCTGGTCGCAGGCGGCGGCCCGATGCTGCCGCATCTCCCGATCGCCGAGCGCCGCGAGCTTTTCGTCCGCGACCATGATTGGGTTCGCCAAGCCTTGATGTTCGAGCCCCGCGGCCATGACATCATGTCGGGCGCGATCATCTATCCCGCCTACCGCGAGGATTGTGATTTCGCGGTGATCTTCATCGAGGTCAGCGGTTGCTTACCAATGTGCGGGGCGGGCACTATCGGACTTGTCACCGCCGCAATCGAGGAGGGGCTGGTGACGCCTCGCATCCCAGGTCGGCTGTCCATCGAGACGCCGGCGGGAAGGGTCGATATCTCCTACGACAAGCCTGGCGAATTTGTCGAATCCGTCCGTATGTTCAACGTCGCGAGCTATCTCCATGCGGCGGATGTCGAAGTCGACGTCGCGGGTCTGGGAAAGCTGGTGGTCGACATTGCCTATGGCGGCAATTTTTATGCGGTCGTCGAGCCGCAGGACGCTTGGCAGGGCCTTGATGGCATGACGGCTGCAGACATCGTCGATCTCAGCCGTAAGCTGCGCGACGCGCTGGCCACGATCTGCGATCCGGTGCACCCCGAAGACGAGAGAATAGGCGGGCTCCATCATGCCCTTTGGTGCGACAATATGAGTGGGCCGGATGCCGACGGACGCGGCGCGGTCTTCTACGGCGACAAGGCGATCGACCGCTCGCCGGGCGGCACCGGAACATCGGCGCGCATGGCGCAGCTACACGGCAAAGGACGGCTGCGTCCTGGAGACACGTTCCGCCAGCAGAGCCTGATCGGCACCGTGTTTGAAGGCCGCGTCGAGGCAGAGACCATGGTCGGCCCGTTCAAGGGCATCAAGCCAAGCGTCGGCGGCTGGGCTAGAATCATCGGGCACAACACAATATTCGTCGATGACCGCGATCCGCTGGCGCACGGTTTCCAGATAGTTTGATTGGACGCAAGTATCGGGTGGCATAATCGGTGATGCAGGCTGGCCCGGATCTGCCGTACCCAAAGCGCTGATCGGTCGCGCTATCCAAACGTCGCGAATGGCGCCGGACGGGGCGCTTTGAGTTCTTCTTCCGGGCAAGGCCGCTCCTACAATGCCTTGCCCACCTTCCTTTCAATCCGATAGGCAGATCATGACAAATATCGAGCAGATGCAGGAACAGCGACTTGAAGCGCTCCGACTGACGAAGTCGGGATCACCGAAGCTGCCGTCCAATCCGTTTTTCGGCGTCGGTCCGATCACGGATGCGACCACCGACGAAGTGGATAGCCGCCTGCGGCGCATCGCTTTCGATACATGGATCGAGAAGACCTATCGCAAGTTCGACGACAAGGGCAACGATATCGGCGGCTTCACCACCGCCGAAATTACCCGCAGCATGCACCGCGGCTACCCGGCGGATAAAATTCTGACCGACATGATGCGGGCGATCCACCGCTATTTCCACTTCCCGAAGGCGAACCGGATGGCTGTGGGACTCGGCGGCGGCCACAGCGGCTATACCGTCTGCGTCCAGCACCTGATGAACGCCAACGACGCCTCGCAGCGCGTCTACGTCGATACGCCGCGCCCGGAAAGCGATCCGGCCCGCGCGGCAGGCTTCTTCCGTCAGTCCTGGGCCACACAGCTGATCGAGATGCAGCGCTTCGCCGAAAAGGGCTGCGAAAGCCGCATTCATTTTGCCGCCTCCGAGGGTGTGATTCCGACGGCCGCCGAGCTTTCCGCTCTCGGCGTGTCGATCTTCGTCGGCGTCGGCCACGAGACGACCGGCGCCAATGCCTATACCAGCCGTGAGATCCACGAGCTGCTGAACTGGATCGATGGCGATCCGGCAAATCGTCATGCAGTGTTCGACGCGACGTCGATGCTGGGCGCCATGCCTTGGGAGCCCGAGCTGGTCGATGCCGTGATGGCGAAATGCTGCTTGTTCATGCCGTTCCAGAAGGCGATCGGCGGGGTGTCGGGGTATTTCGTCGCCTCCTTCACACCGCATGCTTTGGCGCTCGTTGAGAAAAACCAGCAGGATCCGTCCTGGGCGATCCCGCGCCAGCTCAAGATCGCGCCGCCGATCGATGCCCGGCAGCCGCTTTCAGCCAAGCGATCCGTGGATGCCGGGCCGTTTTACGATGCAGCGGAAGACCGCATGCTCGGCGGCGTCATCAATACCTACAGCGCGCTTGCCTTTGCCGAAACCACCTTCGGCCTCCTGCAGTCCGAGGCGCGGGTCGGCTCGGTGGTCGAGCTCAACAAGCGGTCTGCGGCCAATCGGGCGGTGATCGACGGCTGGGTCGAGTCGCACCCGCTGTTTTCGCTCACCGTCACCGATGCCGAGCGGCGCGGTGCGGCAGTGACGCTGCTAAAGGTTGAGGACGCCGGCATTACCGATCCTGCGATCCATGCCCGCATTATCGCACGTTCGAAGCAACTGCTCGGCTATGAGGGCTTTACCCATCCGAACGGCGCGTTCGAGCCCGGCCTCGACGCCGCGCGTTACGTCAACGCATTCCCGGGAACGCCCGGCGACTACCGCGCCTGGGTCGGCGGCATCCGCGAGCCGGCCGATATCGTCGCGCTGCTGGAGAACCTGCAATATGCCTATCTGCGCGCCAAGATCGTCGTGATCGAGGAGGAACTGGCAAAGCAGGGCGTCACGTTCGCGGCGCCTGTGAAGGCCGGCGCGATGGTCCGCAAGGACGATCCCGAACACGCCTATACGGTGCTGATCGCCGATCTGGTCGGCCTGCGCCTCGGCGCCGATGGGGAGCCCGACGACAGCGAGATCAGGACCTATGTCAAGGAAAAGGGCGGCGTCTTCCATACCGGCCCGATCGACGACAGGGCGGCGCTGGAAAAGGGCCGCATCCATTTCTTCTACCAGCCAAATCTCAGCACCGAGGCCGAAATCCTGCCGCAGACGGACAAGGGCCAGTATGACGCGCTGATCGCGGCGGCGACCTTCATCCCGAAGGCTTCCGTCTTCCCGTTCGGCGGCGTGCGCATCGGCGCGGGTACCGGCAATATGGGCTCGGCCTCCTGGGGTGGCGGCAACGGCGAGGGCGGCGAGGCGCCTTTGATGAACACGCCCGGCATCAACAGCCGGGCGACCGCCCAGATGGCGATGAAGGCGATCCTCAAGGTTGTTCCCGACCTGCCCGTCGACAGGCTGCACCGGATGGTCGCCAACGGCGACTTTGATACCGGGCGCCAGCTCAAGGACTTCCCGACCGCCAAGCTGGAGGGCCGGAAAATCGCCATTCTCGGCTACGGCAATATCGGTCGCGAAGTCGCCAAGCTCGCCAAGGCTTTCGGCATGGAGGTGGTGATCTACGCGCGCCAGCATCACCAGCGCTGGATCGAGTCGGAAGGCTTCGATTACGCCGCAAGTCCGGTTGAAGCGGCGACCGGCGCCGACGTGCTCTCCGTCCATATCGGTCTCGGCCGGCTGGATGCTGCGACAGGCGTCTACTCCAACGCAGGGGTGGTCGACACGCAGGTTCTCGGCGCGATGAACGATGGTGCGGTGCTGGTCAACTACGACCGGGGCGAGGTCGTCGATGCGGCGGCGCTCGACCAGGCGCTGTCATCCGGAAAGATTGCCCATGCGGCAATCGACGCCGATCTCTTCAAGGATGCAGTAACCGGCAAGCTCAGCGGACCGATGGTTCCCTATCTGCCGCTCGAAGAGCGCCATAAGGGCAAGCTGGAACTGCTGCCGCACGCCGCCGCCGATACCGACCATCCTTCTCGGGTGACCGGCGCCAAGCAGGCGGTCGATCAGATCTTCGATGTCATCCGCTTCAAGTCGGTCACCAATCTGAAGGGTGATCTGCCGGACGGGTACGTCTCGGCAGGCGGCCGCACACCGGCCGGAATCGGCAGGGTGACGAAGCGGGTGGTCAGCGAGATCAGCGGCAATTCGGAACTGCTGGACGAATTGCGGCGGACCTCGGAAAAGGTCGCGGCGATCGTCGGCGCGCTCTCCGTTGTCTCCGACCCGAGCCACCGCGACCGGATCATCGATCGCTATACCGGTCTGCTGGCCGAAAATGCCGGCCGGCAGCGGGCGCTTCTCGAACAGCTTGGTCTCTACGGGCCGGCGGCGGAGTAAGCCGCGGTCATGCCCGGTGTGCGCCGCTCTTTTTCTGACCGAGCCGGCCGGCTATCTCATCCGGATCCCCCATGACGGCTAGTCTGAAGACGATGGTCGCACCTTAGAGCATTCCGTGACTCGGAGAAAAACGGAACCGATCTAGTTGCGGCCCCGGCTCCCGGCGCGACATGGACCGAAGCCGAAGGTCTTCCCATATGCAGGCAACGCGGCATCGACGGCACATTCAACAGCGTTGAGCCTTGACGGACCCACATGCGATGCCTCAGCGAGACCGCTACTGCATGTACCAGCCATGGCTAACGACCAGTGACTGGCCGGTGAGAGCATTGGTCTCGAAATCGGCAAACAGCAGCGCCACTTCGGCGACATCGTCGACCGTGGTAAACTGTGCATCCACCGTGCCGCCGAGCATTACCTTCTTGATGACCTCGTCTTCGGAAATTCCGAGTTCCTTTGCCTGTTCCGGAATTTGCTTGTCGACGAGCGGCGTCCGGACGAAGCCGGGACAGATGACGTTGGCGCGCACGCCATCCGGTCCGCCTTCCTTGGCGACCACGCGAGCAAGGCCGAGCAAGCCGTGCTTGGCGGTGACGTAGGCCGATTTCAGCGGCGAAGCCTCATGCGAATGCACCGAGCCCATATAGATGATCGCGCCGCCCTTCTGCGCCTTCATATGTGGAACGCAAGCCTTGGTGGTGAGGAACGCGCCATCGAGATGGATGGCGAGCATCTTCTTCCAGTCGGAAAAGGCGTAGTCCTCGATCTTGTTGACGATCTGGATGCCGGCATTGGAGACGAGCACGTCCACCCGGCCCCACTTGGTTACGACGGCGGCGACGCCGGCATTCACGGCTTCCTCGCTGGTCACGTCCATCGCAAGACCGATCGCCTCGCCCGGGCCCGCAGCCGTCAAGTCCTTGGCCGCCGCTTCCGCCGCCTCGAGCTTCAGGTCGGCGATGACGACCTTGGCACCTTCTGAAACGTATTTTTTGGCGATCGCCAGTCCGATACCGCTGGCCGAGCCGGTGACGATGCAGACCTTGTCCCTGAGCTTCATGGTTCGACTCCTTATTTTGCAAGATAATCATGGACCACTTCGCCGAGGCCCAGCGTCAGGTCCGAGAGAATATGGACGGCGGATTTGACCTCAAGCACCGGCAGATCGGCGACCGGCGCCAGCGCGTGCGGAAACAGCGCCAGGGCGCCCGGTCCTTCCCACGCGCCCTTCACCGTCAGATCCTCCAGATAGTAGCGCACCAGTTCGCAGATGCGCGGTGTGCAATCGACATGTGGAATAATCTTCAGCATGAAATTCGGCTGCTTCAGGCTTTCGAGGATTTTCGCCTCGTCGAGTGACCGATGCTTGAAGCCCATCGTTGCGGTGGCGACGCGCTGACCGCCATAGTCGAGCGTGCCGACCAGCGCATCCTTGACGGATGTCAGCGATGGCTCGGCCAGTTTCTTCGGAAAGCCCCAGATTTCGCGTCCGCCGGCGATCGGCGCGTCGTCGTTGAGATACATGGAATGCACGTAACCGCCATGGACCCCTTGATAGGTCACCGGGATGACCTGGCCGGATTCGGTATAGTCGCCAAAGCCGGTCGAGTCCGGCATGCGGATGAATTCGTATTTCACCAGCGGCTCATCGAACTGCAGCGGTTCGGGCACGACCCGGCGCAGGGCCTCCGGATCGGTGCGATAGGTGATGATCATATATTCGCGATTGACGAACCGGTACGGCCCGGGCGGGTAGGATGGACTGGTCAGCGGCATGGCAAAGGCATTGCGAACGACATCTTCAATTTTCATGGTTTTTTCCCACGCAGGCGTTGCTCGGCAAGGTCGAAAATCCGTATCCCATTGGTCGGACGCGTTCGGTCGAGCCAATCTGGATGGTTCAGCGTCTCGACCACATCGTCATGGCCGGCCTTCCAGTGTTCCTCCACGGAGAGCCGCGAAAACTCATAGTCCTTAGATCCGGTTTCATACGCGGCATGCCGATAGATCAGGTGCACCATGGTGACGGCGCAATCATTGCCGATCTTTTCAAGGAGCCTCGCATCAGGATCGTCCTTCAGCTCAGGCGGCAGCTTTTCAGTCAGCCTCTTGGCCGCCATGCGCACCGACTGAAGCTTGCGGAACTGGTCGGTGTTGAGCCGCGTGCGGCTGGAAAAACGGATTTCCTTCTCGCGGGCATCCACGTCAAAGACATCCTTCGGCAGCACGCCCTTGGCGCTGAACAAATCGACCTGGAAGATGCAAAGATCTGTCTCCAACTCGCTACCACCGAGAATGCGCTGCAGCGGCGTGTTGGAAACGATACCTCCATCCCAATAATAGCGGCCGTCGATCTCGACGGGCGCAAAACCCGGCGGCAACGCCCCGGAGGCGGCCACGTGTTTGGGCGAAAACGCGCAATCGCGGTTGTCGAAATAATTGAAGTTACCGCTAACAACATCGACTGCGCCGAGGCTCAGACGGATGGCACCTGAATTGATCAGGTCGAAATCGACCAGACCGGCGAGGGTCTCCTGCAGCGGCGCGGTGTCGTAAAGGCTGATCGCGGCCATCGGATCGCCCGGGATGTTCCATGGCGCAAAGACGCGCGGCGTGAAAAAGCCGGGAACGCCGGTCAAAGACCCCAGAAAAGCGGAGGATTCGTTGAACCATTTGCGCATCGCATTGCCATTGCCGAGAAAATGGCCGGGCAGTCCGGACGAGACCCGATGCCAGAAGGTCCTTAGGTTATCGACACGCTGATCGACGGGGCTTCCGGCAATGATGGCTGAGTTGATCGAACCGATAGATATCCCGGCCAGCCAGTCGGGGCGGATGCCAGCCTCATGCAAAGCTTCGTAAGCGCCGGCCTGGTAGGCACCCAAAGCACCACCGCCCTGAAACACCAGCACGGTTTTCTCTGTCGGAATAGTACTCACGGGGCGCTTTTCCTTAAATGCTGCAGCCGCTAACAAATAGCACAGGAAAGGCCATCGAGCTGCACAGGGCAAATTAAGTTTTAGTAATGCAGGAAGGCTTCTTCGCTAATCTTATTCATGCCATTTCAATGACTTGATAGTCAAATCGGCGAATTCTTCGCAATCATTGAGGCCTTTTTGGTAGTCCCGCCGAGCGCATCTTGCAATGCAACAAAATGTGACAACACCGGCTGTGTGGAGATGTAGACCGCGAATTCACCCACGCCAGGCCAATCCTTCATTTCAGGTTTGCTACGCCGTTCGACCAGCGTCGTCAGCTGGTTCAATCAACGAAGTCTCGCTTCGAGACAGGAGCACTCGCAAGTTCCATAATATCTATTACGCCGCAAATTTATGTGTAGCCTCAAAGTTGAAGTGTCCTGTTTCTGCAAAGTTGGAATGTCACACTCCCCGGGTTTGATGACGGTGGAGATTGCGGATGGGATTGATAGCGATGAGCGAGCGCGACCTGCAACGGATCGAGATTCTATCGAAAGTGATCGCCGGCCGGATGACGATGGTGTCGGCAGGAAGAGCGAAACGTCGCTTCCGGAACAATGCGTCTTCATCCGAGTTTGCCTAGCTGGAGTAGCCGCTCGCGAAATCCCTCGTGAGTAGCGCCATCTTCACAGGAATCCCTAATGATATTACCGCAAGGCACAGTCGTCGCCGTCACTGACGGCGAGAAGCTAGACCTCTATCGCAATAACGGGTCGGGTACGGAGCTAAGTCTGTCCCTCATACATGGCGTATCGATTGTGGATGAAGCCAAAGGCTCCGGTGGACGTCACGGAAGCACGTCGGCAAATCCGGATGAAAGCCAGCTCGCCGAAGACGGGTTCTCCGCAGGCATCGCGCAGTACCTCAACAAGCAAGTGCTCGTAGGCGAGATCGAACATCTGGCTATCATTTCCGCGCCGCGTTCGCTGGGCGAACTGCGCAAGCACTACCACAAGTTTCTTGCTGCAAAACTCCTGCTTGAAATCCCCAAGGAGCTCACCGGCCACTCCGTCGAAGACATCGAGAAGGCCGTCCTGGGGGCTTGAGTTTCTGTCGAGACAGGCATCGAAACGCCCTATCATTTGGCGATTCTTAGTAGATTTATATTCGTTTTATCTTCACTGATTTCGCCTGTGGAGGAGCGATGTTGGTCTTCGAGCGATAGGCGCTGTGGGCCCACACCGTCGATGCCGTATTGTCCTTGGCGACGACATTCCTGAGTTGGGCGCCGTCATGGGCGCTCGCACTCGTCACCGTCCATCCCCGGATGAAGCCGTGCGCTCGGTCGATGCCGGCATGGTTTTTGTATCCGAACATCGGAATAGCAATGTCATGTGCCTGGTCGCGGCTGGTGTCGGAGTTTCCATGGGCTGCTTCGCCTTGGAATACTTCACCGTCCAACGCGCGTACACGCGGCTTCGGCGGTGTGTCTCTTGGGTCGCTACGTGCCGACTCAGGGTAGCTGGATTACGCGGGCGTTCGAAATTCTCCGCGGCGAACGAACTGGAGCAAATCCAACGCTTCGCGTTCGGGGCCTGCAGGCTTGCCGCTTGCCAGCCAAAGTACGAAGCTTGCCCCGAAGTAGCCGATCCCGCCGATCGGTATCATGATCGCCAGTTGCAGGGACTCTGACCTGTCGGTGATCATGAGGCCGACGCCCCAGACACAGCCAGCCATAACCAGCGCGGCGACGATCGAACGCCAGCAGGCGAGAAGCTGAGCCCTCACTGACACGCCGGTGAGACGCCTCGCCAGGAAGACATACATCAGGATGCCGATCGCGGCGCTGATGCATCGCGCGAACAGAAGACCAACCAGCCCACCCCAGACCAGGCCGGCGAAAATCAGGGGAAAGCGGACGAAGATGAAAGCGAGGTCAAGCTGAAACAGCGACCGCGTGCAGCCGAGGCCCATTGCCAAGGGAGTCACCGGCATTTTAAAGGCGATGATGGCGAAGACCGCGCCTAACACCTGAGCCACCAGCGCGGCCGAGGACCACGCCGGGCCAAGGACCATGCTGACGAAGGGCTCGGCAACCAGCGCGAACCCAATGCCAACCGGCAGCGCCGCCGCAACAAGCAGGCCTTGGGATCGAAGGAATGCATGCCGCAGGCGTTCAGGATCGTCCTGAAGCCGTGCAAAGACTGGGAAGAGCAAGCTTGCAATCGGCGCCGTCGTTTCACGCACTGGCAGCGAGGCAAGCTTGTCGCCTACGGTGTACTGGCCGAGAGGGGCGGCGCCCAGCATGGCGCCAAGCGCAAGCTGGTCGGCGCGCCAGTTGAGCTCATTGAGGCCGGAGCTGAGCGCCACCCACCCGGAGAACGAGAACAGATTTCTCCAGTGAGCAAACGAAATGCGCGGCAAATAAGGAAGCAGGACGTACGACATGATCACACCGGCCACCTGCGAGGCGAGCGTGCCGATCACGAGCGCCCAGTAGCTGCGAAAAATCAGGGCGATGACGACGGCGACGACCACGCCAACCACCCTGTTAATCAGCTCGATGAATATCTCTTGGTGAAAGGAAAGGCGCCGCCGGAAGTCCACAAGCCGGGGGTTCACGAGGCCGCTGATCAGCGCGCCGCCTCCAAGCGCGAAGAATATGCCGATCAGACGGTCGTCCTGATAGGCCCATGCGACGGGATAACCTGCGCTAACCAGCAGGACGGCGATCGCCGCCGCGCGCAGCATGTTTAGTGTCCAGGCCGTATTGTAATGTTCTCGCTGCGGGCTCTTGTGCTGGATGAGGGCCGAACTGAGCGAAAGTTCGGTTATGGCCGCGATGATCGAAAGGACGATAGTCGCGAGGGTCACTAGGCCGAAATCGGCAGGTGATAGCAGTCGAGCCAGTACCAGCATGCTAACCACGCCCAGAAGATTTGAGACGACGCGTCCGCCGGCGGTCCACATTGCCCCGACACTCAGCTGTTTGCGTACACCTTCCAACGTTGTTTCCTCGCTTACGCTTACAGTGCTAATGCGGTGCAGTTCTCGTGAGAAATATTCATCGGGCCGTGGTGTCCAGCTATGTCTTGCTGGAGGTACAAGACGATCGAAAGGTCAGGTACATCTCAACCCTGACGGCTGAGGCAGAAGAAACAGCGAAGCCAAAATCCCAGGGCCAGGCAAGTACTCACTGGATCGGTCGCAGCCTCACTGAAGAGCTGAAAAATGTTGATCTGATTCATCGCAAGAGCATTTCAGTCGCTTTCTTCAACAGCCTGCTAGACCGGGGTGCTCCGGGCGACGGTACGCGCAATCTCAAGGGCTTCCTCATATGTGTCGGCCCAGTGGACGGTGCTGTAGTTCCGACCTGTGTACTCGTACACAGCGCGGTTCTTGCCGAAGCGGTCGGGCAGCAGCACGCTGTGCTGCGAACGCAGGGCGCAGAGAATGTGTGGGTGCATGCGGTCAGTAACCAGCACCTTACCGGTATCCAGCCTGCGGTTGCCGCTCGCGAGCACGTAGCGCGCAAAGCGATCGTAGCTGCCGGCAATCTGCCTATTGACGATCGAACGGAGCGTTGGCGCCAGTTGGCGGACGCGGGAGAAAAAGCGCCCTGGAAACAGGATCCGCATGCCCGCGGAATCATAGTGCGTCCAGTCGAACACTTCGACGTCACTTGGCGCGAGGGATCCGACGCCCTCGATATCGTCGCGGGCGAGCCAGATGACATCGTGATCAGGCGCGGCGTGCCTTGGCTGCGGCGGGAGCAGCAGCGCGGAATCGTGGACCGTCTCGACATGGACGTTGCCGGGGAATACGTTGCGCGCTGACTCAGCGCTGACCGGGTCCCTGGCCAAAAGTACAGCATTGCGATGATTTCCGAAGAGCGTGCTCGCCTCGCGGCGGTCCTCGTCGTCGACGAACAGCATGGTCGACGGCAGCGACACGAGGCGATTACGGGGGCACGCCTCGGCGACGATGCGCTTGACCTCTGCGTGGCGCGGCCATAGGCGCGAGACAGTGACCCCGCCCGAGAAGAGTATCGTGCCGTCCCCGACAGCGCGAATCATTTGCTGAAGATCGAGGTTATGCCCATGCGCCGTATAGGCGATGGGCGCATTACGTTGCTTCAAATAGTCCATGGCGGCCACCCACATCATGTGGTTGCCGACATTGAAGTCGAACGGGAACTGCAGAAGCGCTACAGGCTGGCCTTCGGGGATGTATCGGTCGAGACACTCGCGAATCGCTCGCGCCTGCTGCGCCTTTTGCGCCGCGTCTTTAGGCGAAAGTGCTGTACCGGTCATGTGCGCCTACCCTCGATCATGCACTGCCGCGATTGGCGAATGCTGGAGCCTGTCTTTGCTAGCGGCCTACCAGGTGACAAACCGGCGCACGCCCTTGGACACTGTCATCCGCACCGCGCTGGAGGAGCCCTTACAGGCCCCCGAGCGAAGTGAAGCCAATGATTGCTGGTCTTGCGTCTTGGATCTTTGGCGCCGCGGTAGGCATCGATTCTCGAAGTCCTTGCTGTGTCTAGTGCAGGAGGTGCCGTCCCAAAAATGTCTTTTTGGACGGAGAAGGTTCAGTGCGTTCGGGTCACAAGCATGTGTCCAGCCGAGAGGTCAAAGTCCAGTCCCTCCCGTCCTGCGCGAGAGAAGTAATCGTCTGCCGCCTTTCGGCACCCAGACCAATCCGAATAGGCGTGAAGTGCGACAGCGCCGCCGACGATGAGATGAGGCATAACCCGCTCTAGACAGGCGCTGACAGGCTCGTACCAATCAACATCGATATGGGCCAAAGCGACCGGCTCGGCGACTGTAAGCGTGTCTTGCACCTTACCCTTTATCAGTTGGACGTTGTTGGACTCGACGGGATAACCAAACCTAGCGAAGTTGTTCGTCACCGTCGCCATCAGGTCATCATCATAGAGATAGTATTGCTGGCCTCCAAGGCCGACGGCTTCGCCGGCAGTGATTTCAGCGTACCGAGCTTTCATGTCGTCGCCATCGTGCTCCGAAGGCGGAGGGAGCATCTCGAACAGGTCGTACACGCGTATAGCGCGCTGAGGCGACTTGGCGGAACACATGAGAATTGCTGAACCGCCGCGCGCGCAACCTGCCTCAATGATCAACGCTCCGCTCGGGGCGGTACGACGCACTACCTCAAGCAATTGATTAAGTTGACGATCAGTCGTGTAAGAAAGGTGTTCGGCGCGCACCCTTGACCAAGCCTGTCGAACGGTCCCTGGGTAGGCGGTCCGACGGGCGCGTTCCAAAAGCGCGTTGAGGCGCCAACGCGCCCCACGCGCAACTCTATCTACTGCTTTCATAACGCCTCCATCTCCCCGCAACAGCGTCCGCCTCGGCGAAGCCTTACTGAACTCCCTACGACTCCCTTGGCGGGGGAAACCCGCTAGCGTCGAGTCTTGCCCTTCTCATCGACGTACTCGTCGTTGGCAAAGCTGATCTGTTTTCATGATACGATCATCTCTGGTCCTCACTCGCATACCTTCAAAGCGTTGGCGGATAACTCGGCGGTTCATCACGACAAAGTAAGCCAAGAGGAGGGGGTCTGCGGTCTTACATCCATTTCGGAAAAAAGATTGACCGTCATCTGCTGCGCGCGGCTATCTACGCATGGCATATTCCTTATCGGAACAGTAACGACTAGAGACACCAAACCCTTTATCCAGTTCTTTATTCTTCTCCGCCAACTTCTCGTGAGCTGAGGCGGTTGGAAAGCCCAGCTGTTGTCTAAGCCCCATACCCATTGAATTGATCCAGTCGAAAACACTCGCGCTCCACTCACTGCTCTGTAACAGATAGCATGGGAGATATTTGGACGTGTGCCACCCGGCAGTGGTGGGAGAATTTCGTTGGCACGTGTAGAGGATTTCGAAAGAATGACGAGCCCGTCGGGAGATTCTTCGTTGTCTAGAACCGCATCCCATTCGTACCCGACCAGTCCCTTCAGCCTATCGCCGTTTCTTAAACCTGTGTGCGCGTAGATAGGGTCAGCAGCATTAGAAACGATGAAATCAAACCCCTCATAGATGTTACCTTGATCGGATACATAGCCCACCCCCATCAGTGCATTCTCCGGTCTATTGACCTCCTTAGAGCGAAACACTGAAGTTGACGCAGGAGGATCTAGCTGAGCCACCGGATCGAGAGATAGGCCGGCGCCAATACCCGATGAGTCCTTGTATATGGTAACAACGCGGTTCGACTGCCCCCGGCTTGAGCAGTCGAACCGAACCTGCCAATAAGCAGTATTAGCAGAGTAAAAGGCGAGATGAATACCATTATCGCGTGCCGACTCAACTCTATTACGCTGTTCCATCGACCAATACTCATCATGACCTACCGAAAGAAATATTCTGTGCGAAAGAATTTGTAAAGGGTTGCTGTGAACATCCACATTGGTGTAATAGGATATGTCGTAACCCTGCGACTCCAACCAGCGGACCATGTTGTACTCCCAAGTTAGCATATTATTACAATTGAAACCATCAGTATTGCTGAATCCGAGATGGGCGGCATCATAGGGGCGATCAAAGCTTACCTGGTATGCTCTGGTGTTACTGGTGCTATTAGCATCATATACACTGAAGCCGCCGAATATGTTATACGCTTGAGCAGTCGTTACTGCATCCTGAAAGCCTATGTCGCTGGGGTGATTGTCTTTGCGCAGAACAAACGGGACAAGCGACTGTTTGCCGCTTCTGCAATCAGTTAACTTGATAACATAAAGTCCGCTTGTCCAAGCTGCAGATGTTTTCAGTTCATACGATACGTCCCATAGACATTCGATCAAACGCGTGCCAGGATTGGTCACGGTGGGGCTTGATTGAGTTAATCCGTCTAGACCGAGCGCGCTGGCTATAAGTCGACCGCCTGCACCGCCGTAGTAGCCAAGGCGATAGACCTCAAGATTATATTGTCCAGCGGAAGACAAAGAAACCTTTAGATTCAAGGGGTCTCCTGCATTTATACTTGTTGCATCCGCATAAGCCTCGATCTCGTGGTTCGTCGCCAAATTTGTAATCTTCCAATCAGTTGTGCCGGCATTTAGATTTTCGATTACAATTGAGTTTTGAGCGTCCACTCTGATGCCCTGACTGGTGAAGTTGTTAAGGCCCTCGGTCGTGGATACGACTGCTAGAGCTCGGATTTGGCTGCCAAGAAGACCCGACGGTATTCTGATGCGAGCACTCGTCTCTCCGGCAATATTCGTCCATGCCCCGTCAATTTTTTGCTGCCAACCGTAAGCCGCCTCCTTCTCAGGACTTTGGCCGCATTCATTGAAAACATTTGCGGTCAGCGTATTTCCAACAGTGGCGCTCCCTCTAAGGAGAACATAATAGGTGTGTTCCTCGTTCGACGAAGTGGGTATCTTTTGCGCGCCACTCTTGACACTGCCTTGCATGGGTCCCCCTGACCGTTATCCCACATTGGTACGTAGTGATTATTTATTCGCTGGGCGTGGCCGCGTTTCGGGAGCCTATAATTTCAGAGCCTTCCGATGACAGTACGAAACCAGCGTTCTGCAACGACCTATCGCGAAGCTTTATAGACCCTTAGTAGGTTTCCCTCAACGGCCCATTGGCCCGACTTAGACCGCTTTTCGGCTACGTAGCGGGGGGCTGTCACTGCCCGTTTGATTGCATCGGCGCGGCCATTCATCCTCCAATTGGGGGTTTGCTAATTCGCTCTTCCTGTGAACTGCCCCCCATTTCGACCAGACAGTCGGCATAAGCAGAAAGGCTCAAGCACAGGCTTGAGGACAGGCTTATGTCCAACGACACCTGTCGTCGGCAATTCCGAGGTCAAGACGCTCGAAGAGCGGGTGCGTGAGCTGGAACGCATGCTCGGCCGCAAGACGCTGGAGGCCGAGATCTTCCGCGAGGCCATTTCCAAAGCCCAGACAACAAAACAGATATCGCGGCCACTCTTGTTGCCCAAGGAGGTTCCCGATGAAGACACTTCACGCGACGAGCTGCGGCCGGAAGACCACATCGGCATAGTAGTTCGCTGGATCATAGGTGCTGGTCGGGAAGAGACCTGAGGTGGCGGAACCGCCATACGCATAGACACCATTGCCGCCAGCCGCCGCACTCGATTGCCTTCCCTTTCCGCCGACGGTCAACCATCGGGGAACCAAGGAATCCACCAGGAGTGAGCGCGAAGTCCACCGACGAGCGTTGCGATACATGGCAGGCACCTCTCTCGCGAGATTGTCAGGGTCGAATGTATGAGGATCATGCGATACGCAACTGTGAAGTATAGTCGAAAATGGGAGAGTATATCCTACGAATTTCGCTCTGCAGGGCGGCATCCTTTGGGCAAACGGGCGTGTTGCATGGCCCATGTGATGGCTGAGATGCGCGAGGTCGGCAAGATGCGCCGCATCCTGTACAAGGCTCGAAGCCGCAAGCGGTGGCTTTTTTTCGACATCGCCGCATGGTGGTGCCAATGCTGGCCCCCAAACAGGAAGCCACGCACTGGACCGTTCGTGCAATGGCATAAGCCGCTGGGATCTCATCACCTGTTGATTTTCCCGGGCGATGCCTCGGTGTCGCGCCGAAGATATGTGTTTCTGCTGGATTTAGGCTGAAGTACCCGCCCCACCTCATCAATAGTGATGAGGCAAAATAAACGATCTCCACCTTCCTCAAGGCGTCGCCAGACTGCACACTAGGGACGCGGCTTCGGACTTGTCGTCCGGCGTGCGAACAGAATCAAGGCAGTTGGACCAACATCCCTTTAAGGATGTTTTGCAGGCGAGATATATATATGAATTCATCGCACCGCGCCCCCCACGTGTTCTTTCGCGCGACGTTTGTCATCGGTGCACTCGCCTTTCTTGCCGGAGCTGTGTCGCCAGCTCTCGCCGATAGCGCCCCCTTGACTCCGCAAACGAAAATCCGCCTGACGATTGTCCAATGGATGCAGTCCAAAGGCCAATATGAACGCTGGGATGCGCTTGGCGGCGAATACACCGTCTCGGATGAAGGCGCTGTCTTTTTGCCCTTTCTTGGATCCCTTTCCGTCGGCAATCGCGATAACACCAGCCTCACCAACGAGATTGCCAAGCGTCTGCAAGAAAAAATCGGATTGGTTCAGGCACCTGCGGTCACCATCGAAATTCTCGAATACCCACCAATCTACGTCGTCGGAGACGTAACCAAGCCCGGGGAATACAAATTCCGCCCTGGACTGACCGTCCTGCAATCACTGGCACTGAGCGGCGGCCCGTTGCGCGCCCCAAGTCTGCAGCAATCGCAGACGATCAAACTCGCAGGCGAATTGCGAGACGTCGACCACTCGCTGCTGCGCAGCACTGCCAAATTAGCACGGCTCCAAGCAGAGATGACCGGGGCGAAGGAGATAACGTTCGATCAGACGCTCGGCGTCGATCAGCAATACGCTGCGGGAGTATACAACGAGGAACGGGTCATTTTTCAGGCTCGTGCAAATGCGCTGGACAGGCAGTCGAAGGCGCTCACGGAATTGCGTGATCTTTTGAACAGTGAAGTCGGCATGCTAGGCGAGAAGGTGCAAGGCTCGGAAGACAATATCAAATCGATCGAGGACCAGCTGACCAGCGTCAAAACGCTGGTCACGAAAGGCCTCACCGTTTCGTCGCGTCAATTGGATCTGGAACGGTTGCTCACCACCTACCGCTCCAATCGGCTCGACCTTGTCACCGCCATCATGCGGGGCCGTCAGGCGATCAGTGAGACAACGCGAAATCTCGAGGGGCTTTATGACACGCGGCGAAGCGAAGTCGCTTCCGAATTGCAGTCGGAACAGGCAAGTCTCGATCAGTTCAAATTGAAGCGCGAGATAACGCAAAAACTGCTTCTGGATGAGCTCGCGGCAGGGGGAAGCTCGAATACCAGCGGCGAGGAGCTCCCGCTGACCTTTACGGTGAGCCGGCGAAACGAAGGGCAAATCAAGCAGTTCCAGGCCTCCGAAACAACGGCGCTGATACCGGGTGATGTGGTGAGGATCGTCCGAACCCGCATTGCGGATGGCGTGTCTCGGGCCGCCCCTGCCGACCTGCCGCGTGAAACTGAGACACACGCCAGTCAGGCAAGCCAGTGACCCGCGAAAAGCACGTATTGCAAACGAACCCCCAGTGGGCGATCGAGCAGCGCCGAGGCGCTCAGACCACCAGCGCGAGAGAAATCGCTCTTGATACAAGCTGGCATAGACCCGACCAGCTTGAATTCGCTTCCTGCCCCAACAGCAATGCCTGTGCCGCGTATCTTCGAAGTGGCGTTGGGCAACATGTCGGCGACAGCGCCGGAGATCCCGTCCCACAGCATAGCGGCTAAGGATAATTGATGACTTTGCGCATGATCCCAGCCAGTGGGCAGACTTATACCCAGAACCTCAAGTCGACGATGCTGATGGGCGGTTCCTCGCTCGTGAACGTCGCTTTGAGCATCATTCGCAACAAGGCCCTGGCCGTTCTGCTTGGGCCAGAAGGCGTAGGGCTCTTTGATCCTGGCGGAAAGATGCCCGGCCCTTCGGGTTGGCTGAAACGGGCCGGCTGATCGACCGGCCGGCTTGGCCGTAGAGCTGGGCTACGACGCGCGCCGGCCGGTCGACCATCCGACTCCGTTTGAGCCAACAGAATGCTTCAATCTGACCAGGAAAGGCTCTAACAAAAAAATGCGCATCGAAGCGATGCGCATCAGGCCCTGCGGCACAACGAAGATTGCATCACGCAATCAGGAAATCACACAAGAGCGATGTCCCGATCGTGCTGTGCGGTGGCGGGTATGCCGGCAGCCTCAGCCAATGAGCTTCGAAGTGCTTCGACAACCCTGACGATGTCGAGATCCGTCATCTGGGCATAAAGCGGCAGGACTATCGTTTGCCGCTGCGCGGCCACGCTTCGCTTCAGGCTTGTCGCAGCACGATGAGAACTATGGTCGGAATAGGCACCTTCCAGATGAATGTTCATCACACCGCGTCGGGTCGAGATCCCTTGATCGAGCAGTGCCTGCATGACCGTCCGCTGGTCGACGGCATCAGGCAGTCTCACGCAAAAGCTCTGCCAGTTGCTACGAGCCCAATGCGGCTCGACCGGTGAGAGCCCAGGGATCGAAGACAGGCGCTCGCAATATTGCTCGGCGAGCCGCCTGCGCTGCGCAATCAGCCCCGGCAGCCGCCGCAACTGTTCCCTTCCGACGGCAGCCTGAAGGTCGGTCATACGGTAGTTGTAGCCCAATTCGTCATAGTCTTCGAAAATCACCTGTTTCGAGCCATGGCGAACAGCATCGGTGACGCTCATGCCATGCTGACGCCACAGCCGGAATTTTCGATCATATTCGGGATTGGCGGTGGTCAACATGCCACCATCACCTGTCGTGACGACCTTCCGGGGATGGAAGGAGAAACAGGCAATGTCGCCATGCGGCTTGCCGATCTTTTCCCAACGCCCGTCCCACAGGATTTCGCTTCCCGTCGCGCATGCCGCATCTTCGATGACCGGCAACTGATGGCGCTTGCCGATCTCCACGATGGAGCGGAGATCGCAAGGCATGCCAAGCTGATGCACACATAGGATTGCCTTGGTGCGGGGCGTGATGGCTGCTTCGATCAGGCTGGGGTCGATATTGTAACCATCTGCTTCGATGTCGACGAAGACAGGCACCGCATTGCAGTATCGAACAGCATTCGCGGTGGCGATGAACGAATGACTGACCGTGATGACTTCATCGCCGGCACCGACATCGACCGCCATCAAGGCGAGATGCAGTGCGGTCGTGCAGTTTGAAACGGCGCAGGCATGTGCAGCGCCGACAAAGGCTGCGAATTCGCCCTCGAAGGCTGCGACTTCCGGTCCCTGCGTCACCCATCCTGACAGGATAACGCGGCGCGCGGCCTCGGCCTCCTCTTCTCCGAGGACGGGTTTGGCGACCGGAATTATTGATAGAGACGGGCTCATGCAGCTTGCCCTCCTGCCGCATCGGTCTTCGACTGCCACCAGGCGACAAGGTCGCGAAGCCCTTGTTCCATCGATATTTCCGCCTTGAAGCCCAGGAGCTTCTCGGCCTTGCTGATATCGGCAAGACGACGGGTTACGCCGTTGACCGTGCGGGCTTCCTTATGCTGCGGCTCGAGTGAGACCCCCATGATGCTGCTCAGCATCTGCGCAAGTTGCAGGAGGCTTATTTCCTCGCCGCTCGCGACATTGAACACTTCATCGGTGACATCGCTCTTCGCAGCCAGCAGGTTTGCCCGGGCGATGTCACGTGCATCGACGAAGTCCATCGTCTGGCTGCCGTCTCCATAGATGAGGGGTGGCATTCCGGTCGCCAGACGCTCCATCCAGCGGATCAACACTTCGGTATAGGCGCCGTAAACGTCCATTCGCGGCCCGTATACGTTGAAATAGCGCAGCGCCACATAGCGCAGGCCGTACATCTCCGCAAAGCTGCGAAGCAGCCCCTCGTTAAACGTCTTGGCCGCGCCGTATATCGTCCTGTTATTATAGGGATGATGCGCTTCGGTGGTCGGAAAGCTCTCGGCCAAACCCAGCACAGAGGCTGAAGAGGCAGCGACGACCTTCGACACGCCTGCCTTTACGGCAGCTTCGAGAACATTGAACGTGCCCTCGGCCAGTACATCGAAGGCAAGCCGTGGGTCTTCGGCGCATTGCGTGATGCGGATGGCCGCCTGGTGAAAGACGATATCCACGCCCTCGAAGGTTTTCGCCAACAACGCTCTGTCACGAATATCTCCCTCGATGATGTTGACGGACCCGCCAGCTATTGCCGTACTGAGATTGTCCCGGCGTCCACGCACGAAGTTGTCGAGGATGATAATCTCGCGCGGCTTCTCCAATGCGACGAGATCGACGATATGCGACCCGATCAGGCCGGCCCCGCCGGTAATGAGTACTCGTTGATCTCTCACGATCTTCCTCCATGCGATATATCCAGCACAGGATCGGCTTCCGTGCGCCAGCGTATGAACTTCGCCGGCACACCCGCCACGACTGAAAACGGTTCGACATCGGAAACAACGACTGCGCCTGCTCCGACGATCGCCCCTTTTCCGATGCTCACGCCGGGAAGAATAGTTGCATTCGTTCCAATATCGGCCCATGCGCCGATGCGAACCGGCTTGATTTCGAGATCCGTGCGAATGATCGGCACATCCACCGGCAGTGCGGTGTGGGTCGACCCAAGCACTTTGGCGCCAGGGCCCCAGCCGACACAATCCTCGATAACCAGGTCGCGTGCGTCGAAATAGGCCATCGGGCCGATCCAGACATTGTCGCCGATTAAGCAAGTGCCGTCGAAGCGTCCCTGGATATAGGCCTGAGCGCCGATGAACACGCCATTGCCGATTTCAAACGTTTCAGGATGTTTGAAACCGGCGCCGCCCGCAACCTGCAGTCCCGCGCCGCAGCTCCGCGCGATCGCTTGCCAGATGGCTTTCCGCATCAGGGTGTCGACGACACCGTCGCCTGTGGCGAAACGACCGTAAAGGTCTATCAGACCAGCGCGCCCGTATGATTGCCTGAGCTCTTCGACCAACCCAGTTTGGTAGCCAGGATCTGCCGGTCTTTCATGGCGACCATGGACCGCCTGCACCAGTCGAGCCTCGCCGGCGCGGTTAACTGACATAAGCATACTCCAGTGCGGCGGCCACCTGGTCGACGTGTCGTAAAGGCATCTCTGGATAGATCGGCAGCGAGAGGACCTCCCGTGCCGCGGCTTCCGAGACCGGGAAATCCCCGGCCTGGTAACCAAGGTCGGCATGGGCTTTCTGCAGATGAACAGGGATGGGATAATGGAGCCCGGACGGAATGCCTTCCGCGCTGAGCAGGCGTTGAAGCCCATCGCGATCACGGCTTCTTATGGCATAGACGTGATAGACGTGACGCCGGTCGGCTGCTTCGACAGGGATTGTCAAATCCGTCGATCCGGCAAGCAGCGAAGAATAGCGGCGCGCATGACTGCGACGCGCCTCGGTCCAGGCTTCAAGGTGCCGGAGCTTGACACGTAGGATCGCGCCTTGAATGGCGTCCATGCGATAGTTAAAGCCCTTCAGCAGATGGTGATAGCGCTGCTCCTGGCCCCAGTCTCGCAGCATGCGCATCGTCTTGGCCTGATCATCGTCATTGGTAACGACCATACCCCCCTCGCCGCAGGCGCCGAGGTTTTTGCCCGGATAGAAGCTGAAACAGCCGGATAGGCCGATACTGCCGGCGCGGTGGTCTTTGTATTGCGCGCCATGGGCCTGGCAGGCGTCTTCGATGACGGGTATCCCGTGGCGGTCGGCAATTGCCTTGATCGCGTCCATGTCGGCCATTTGACCGTAGAGATGGACGGGAACAATGGCCTTGGTGCGGGGAGTAATCTTTGCCTCGACCTCCGCCGGATCCATCGTGAGTGTCACGGGCTCAACATCGACGAACACGGGTCGTGCGCCCGTGTAGCAGATCGCCGACACGGTTGCGACGAACGTGAATGGCACCGTAATGACCTCATCGCCGGGACCAACGCCCGCCGCAAGCAGGGCAAGATGCAAGGCACTCGTTCCGGTGTTGACGGCTATCGCATGCTTGACGTTGCAATAGTCGGCGAATTCCTGCTCGAAATGCGCGACCTCGTCGCCCAATACGTACTGCCCCGAGGCGAGGACGCCGAGCACGGCGGCGTCAATCTCACCCTTGATTGATTGATATTGTGCCTTAATGTCCAGGAACGGGATCATGCGATGCGCCTTGCCTCTTCGAGCTCGATGATGCGGCCGCGCTGGGCTAACGACCGGCTTGCGGCTTCCAGAATGCGAACGACGCGCAGGCCGGCATGGCCGTCCGTAATGGGCCGCGAATTCTGCTCGATGCACTCGACGAACTGATCCAGTTCGCGTTTCAGTGCTTCGGTCATATCGAGCTTGGGCGCCCACATGTCGCCGCTGCGGTAGCCGACCATCATCTGATGCACTTTCTCGCCATAAGCCTGAGAATTGGGGTTCAGCGTGATGCCCTTGTCGTAGACCTTGATTTTTTCGCTGGGCTCCAGATCGTCGTAGACGACCATCTTGTTGCTGCCACCGATCAGCGTGCGGCGCACCTTGACCGGCGCCAGCCAATTGACGTGGATGTGTGCGATGAGCTTGCTTTCGAAGAAGAGCGTCAGATAGGCGATGTTTTCCGGCTCGCCGAGTACATGGCTCATGCCTGTCGCTGAAACAGCCACCGGCCTTTCCTGCACAACATGGTCCAGGATGGAGAGATCATGCACCGCGAGGTCCCAGATGACGCTGACATCATGCTGAAAGAGCCCCAAATTGACCCGAACCGAGTCATAATAATACATGTCGCCTAAGCCGTTCTCGACCAGTTCGCGCATCTTGCGGACGGCGCCGGTGTGGACGAAGGTATGATCCACCGCCAGCACGAGGCGTCGGCGTGTGGCCTCTTCGACCATCCGCGAAGCTTCCTCCGTCGTCGATGCCATCGGCTTTTCGACGAAGACATGCTTTCCGGCCATCATAGCCTGCATTGCGAGCTTGAAATGGGTGAAGACTGGCGTCGCGATAGCGATGGCATCCACTCTTGGATCGCGCAGCACTTCCTCGAAATCATCGGTGATCGTCACCGCGGGATACCGGCTTTTGACAGCCGCCAACCGTTCGACATTGAGATCACAGACAGAAATGAGCTGCGCTCCGGCCGCCTCCGAGATGTTGCGAACCAGATTCGGGCCCCAATACCCATACCCAACAACAGCGATGCCGATCATTTCATTCCTCCCAACGCGTGCATGTCGACTGGCCCGTCATTAACGCGACCGATCATCCTGGCCGGAACGCCAGCGACAATGGCGCCATCGGGCACATCCTTTGTTACAACCGCTCCAGCGCCGACCTGCGCAGCCTCTCCGATCGTGACGCCAGGCAAAATGGTGGCGTTACTGCCGATCGACGCATGGCGCTTGACCAGGGTCGGGACGACAATCCAGTCGGCCTCCGTCTGAAGGCTGCTATCCGGATTGACGGCGCGCGGGTATATGTCATTCGTAAACATGACCCCGTGGCCTATGAAAACGCCGTCTTCCAGCGTCACGCCCTCACAGAGGAAGGAATGGCTGGAGATCTTGCAGCTTTTTCCGACTAGGACGTTTTTCTGAATCTCAACGAAGGTGCCGATGCGCGTTCCGGCACCGATCGTACAACCGTAAAGATTCACGAGGTCCGGATGGTGGATAATGGTGCCGTCATCCAGCTTGACGTTTGATGCAATCATCCCTGCAAAACCCCTAACTCTTGAACAGGTCCAGACTTTCAGTTGAAACCAACAATCGCCTAATTGCACCCAAGGTTTCACACCGACAGGACTAATATTTTTCTACATCCCAAAGAGAATTGTTTTCTGCATCTGAGTAAAGAAACAAAACGTTTAAGGTTATTCACCTAAAGGCGTATCTACTTATGATGACTTACGCCCATGTTCATACATAGACCAACGTTGGTGGCGGGCTCACCTACCGCATCCGTTGCCGGTCCTACGCCGGAGACTGCGATTGTTTCCATGCATTTAGTGGCCCGTCGCAAAGCACGGTGTAACGATGAAGTTTATTCTGCAATCTATCTAGTAACACTCAAGACTACTTCAGATTTATCTTTCTATTTCCGGCTTACAATGGAAGTTGCGCGCTACTTAGCCTATATTAGCTACTGTAACGCTCCGCGAATTGTGGTATTCGATTCCTACTTTAGAGTTTCCTAAACCCCCGTATTGAGAGGGGTCGGTACTCGGGTCGTAGTTGAGCGTAACGTGTTAGGGGAGGGTGAAGCTGTGAATTCAGCACTTATATCGAATTTGGACCTCAGGCAGGAGAACGTAGCTCTTCCCCTCAGGATAGATAATCCGAACACATCTGCCGTGCCGGGAAGACACACGCATTCTCTTGTCATTCTCGATAATCGTGAGCTCGATCGTCAATGCCTGGCGCAATGCATGGCTGCCCAAAAAGCGGATTTGCAGATTCTGGCTTTTGGATCAATTGAGGAGTGGAAGCAGAAGCGCGACGAATATCCTCCGCTTTCGGCAATCCTCTTGAACGTCGGCGGCAAAAAGATCGATGAACCGACCGTTTCGGAGCAAATCCGGAAGCTTTCGTCGGAATTCGCATCGACGCCACTCATCGTATTGGCCGATAGCGACGATTTCGGTCAAATCGTTAGGGCACTTGAGTACGGAGCCAAAGGGTTCATACCCGCCTCAGTCAGCGTCAGCGTCTGTATGGAGCTGATCGCGCTGTCGGTGGCAGGAGGAATTTTTGTGCCTGCAAGCGCACTGTTTGCCATGCGTCACTTGCTGGACTCGAGCAATTCGACCGCACGCCCGCTATCCGGCATATTCACGGATCGTCAGGTCGAAGTCGTGGAGGCGCTCCGACGCGGAAAGGCAAACAAAATTATCGCTTATGAGCTCAACCTGCGAGAAAGCACTGTAAAGGTGCATGTTCGCAATATTATGAAAAAGGTCAAAGCGACGAACAGAACGGAAGTCGTGTTCAAGCTCAACGATCTTTTTCTTTCGGGCGGCTCTGCGACAAACAGCCTGTGCTGATGCGGTCGGCCGATCAGATCTTGGATCGCATCAGGAGCGCATTCTCGCTCTAAACATCCTCGGTGGCTGCACGGCAAATACGCCACCGAGTCCGCGATTGCATCTTCAGCCTCACCTGGAAAGTTTGTCATGCACGCCTCTCCAGGTGAGACTGTCTGCATGTGCAATTTTCCCACAGCTAATTGCCGGTGCCCATAGGAAGCCTGGAAAGCGCTGTTCGGATCCTGCGCAACGGGCCTCTCTGCGAATGGGGGACCAGACCCCGCGCAAGATGCCAGAAATATCGGAACTCAGGCAGCGGCGGTACATTCGGCCGCAGGCCATTCAGGCGCAGTCTGACCATCAGGCCATCGACGCCTGAATATAGTCGCAGACGCCAACCCGCGTCACGTTTGAAGTGTAGAAATGTTACTTTCTCGCCAGCGTTGCTTCCGCCGACGGGAGCGCGACGAAGAACATTTGCAAGATCTGGCTGCTGACAGCGCTCAAGAATATCGGAGAACCATGCAAGCCAATCGGAATCGCTCCGATCGGGAATCTGATGAATGCTTTTTCGATCCCTGCCATACCGTCCCGACACGACCCCATCGCCTGAGCCACCGAGTTGCGCGATGACGAGGCGCGCGCGCCTGAATTCGTCGTGGGATAGAGATGGATAGAAATCTTGCAGCCTCCGCGCCCGCTCAAACTGGCCTCTGCAGATCAAAGCGAGAAGGAAGTACGCCCACTCGGCCGGATCCGGGGTGAGTGCCCCATATTCGGTCATGGTCACCTTGACCAGATCCACCAGAAGGTCATAGGCGCGATCGGCGTCGCCCTCCTGCAATGCACAGATGGCAAGGCGGAATTTGGCTTCGGGCAGGTAGGATACATAGTCCAGGCAGCGCGCGTAGCACTGCTTGGCTTCCTCCACCCTGCCCTGCTCGAGAAGCAGGTCGCCCTGCTTCAGCAAAGCGCGATCGCTCGCTTCCCCCACGACATGGACGCTCTCTTGCTTGGAGATCCGCTGGACCTTTGTAAGATCGCCGAAGGGGCCGGACTGGATGATCTTTTCGCCGAACTGCAGGCCTTTGTTCAGCATGAACCACTGATATATTTGCGGCCTGTGGCTCAGTGTATGACACGCATGGATCAAACTGTAACCGGCTGTCGTGATACGCCGTATTTCGTCGGGATGGGCAAAAAGGTAATCTAGTCGCTCGACGACGTTGTGGCCGTCAACAAAGACACAGTTTTCCATGTCGACAAAGCCGGCTGCCTCCACTGCTGCCGTGCGTTCGGTCACGAGACAGGCATTTGCCCCGGGAATCTCGAAGTGCTTGCGTACGACCTCGCCGCCCATAGTGCCGCATGTGGGGACGATGAGGCTCGCGTTGAGCGCGCGCGCATAAGCCTCTCCAGACAGGAGCTGGGAAGCTAGCTTGCTCTCATAGGCGTGTTGCGGCGAGACCAGGCAGGGGTAACGGTCGCGGATCATCGGAAAGACCGTCTGTCGCCAGGGATAAAGGCCGTAGGCCTGACCTGTGAGCATGGCCGGGATGACCTTTTGCTGGCCATAGTCGTGGTAGACTTCGGGATCGATGAAATTTGGCCAGACGAACAGATTCTCCTTCACCGCCGGCATATATTCCGGAGTCATCGTTGCGATCGCGAAATACGTCTCGATGCCCCACTGCTCCATATCGGAAAGGAAGCCCGCGCGTCGATCGCACCATGCGTCGGCGTTATGAAGGCCAAGCTTCGGAACGGCGATATGGGTATTGGTGTTGGTGATTTTTATCCGACGCGACCCATGCGACCGATAACCGCTTTCAAACAGCGTCAGATCCGGCTCGTACCTGTCGCATATCTCTGCATAGTCGCAGTCGCGGTTAATGACGACGACATCGAAATGTGTTGCGAGGCATTTGACCTGCTGCTGCATGTGCAGCAGCAGGTAACCGGCCGCGGTCGCATTGGGCTGATGGTCCCATTGAAAAAAAACGAGCCGCGGCTTTCGATCATTAACGTTGCTATTCATGTCCCTATCGAATGGCTTCAGGAGCAGTGAGTTCGACGTTCGCGGACGCCAGATGCGGATAAGCCTCTTGCGAGGACTTGGCGCTGGGCCAGTTCCTTGCGCCGCCGGAAAGCTTCCACTCGAAATAAGCGATCGTTCTCTCAAGCCCCTCACGAAGGTTCACCTTCGGCTGCCAGCCCAGTTGTTGCGTTGCGCGGCTGATATCGGGCTTGCGCTGTGTCGGATCGTCAACTGGCAGATCCTTGAAGACGATGCCGGACTTCGATCCGGTCATTTCGACCACCATTTCCGCCAATTCACGGACCTGGAATTCTCCGGGGTTGCCGAGATTGATGGGCCCCGTGACCCCAGCGGGCGCGCCCATCAGACGGATAAAACCGTCGATCAGGTCGTTTACATAGCAGAACGATCGTGTTTGCCTGCCGTTGCCAAAGATGGTGATCGGCTCGTTTCGAAGCGCCTGAACGATGAAATTGGAGACGACACGGCCGTCATTGGTCTGCATGCGCGGACCGTAGGTATTGAAGATCCGCGCCACCCGGATTTCCACGCCATATTGACGATGATAGTCGAAGAACAGCGTCTCGGCGCACCGCTTGCCTTCGTCATAGCATGCCCGCGGTCCTATGGGATTGACGCTGCCTCGATACTCCTCGGGTTGAGGGTGGACTGCCGGATCGCCATAAACTTCGCTTGTGGATGCCTGGAAGATCTTCGCCTTGGTGCGTTTTGCCAAGCCGAGCATATTGATGGCCCCGTGTACATTGGTCTTCACGGTCTGCACGGGGTCGTGCTGATAGTGGACCGGAGATGCCGGACAGGCGAGGTTGTAAATCTCGTCGACCTCCACATAGAGCGGGAAGGTAATGTCATGGCGGAGCACCTCGAAGCGAGGATCGTCAAGAAGATGCAGCACATTGTCGCGCGAACCGGTGTAGTAATTGTCCACGCAGAGGACGTCATTGCCCTCTCGCAAAAGCCTTTCGCACAGGAATGATCCCAAAAACCCGGTGCCGCCGGTTACCATAATTCGCTTTTGTCCGTGCATTGGTATGCTCCGTTGTTGATGGTTGCCTCGCGGAAGCGAGGATGGTCAGTAGGCTCCCCTGCGTTTGAAGACCGCAGGGATTGTGCTGAGAATAATTTGGCAGTCGAACCACAGAGACCGGTTGTCGATGTAGAACTCGTCGAGTTGCTGCTGCAGTTCGATATCCGCATTGCTTCGTTCGGATATCTGCCAGAGGCCCGTCAGCCCCGGTGTTACCGAACGCCGCTTGTCACGAAATTCGCTATCCATCGCTGAGAGGTGATATTCTGGAAACGGACGCGGTCCGACGAAGGCCATATCCCCTGCAATGATGTTCACCAGTTGCGGGAGCTCGTCGATGCTCGAAGCGCGCAGCATATGTCCTATAACCGGAAGGATGCGCGGATCGTCCTTGAGCTTGAAGTGGCTCAACCACTCGGCGCGCATGTTAGGGTCGTCTCGGAATAGTGCTTCAAGGCGCTGTTCTGCATCCTGGTACATCGTCCTCAATTTCAGGACGTGCACCGGCTTACCGGACAGCCCTTCCCTGGTATGCCGGAAGAAGACGGGGCCTGGATCGATGGCATAGATTGCGGCCGCTGCAATCGCGATGAATGGCGCGACCACGATTGTTGCAGGGATGGCGATTGCGAGATCGAGGATCCGGCGAACCAGGTCCGAGTTCACTGAACTCCTACTGTTGGTGAGGCGAATACCGATTTCTCCGCCGACATCCGCAGGTCGCAATCCGCTTACCTTGAGGCTCGGCGTATCGGACAGCAAAATGACTTCGGCGAACTTCCGACGCATAGCCGCCAAATCGGGTGCAAGCGCGCCTCTGTCGCCCGCAATCACGGCAATGGATGGCCCGCCGTCGGGCAATGCCTCCAAACTATCGGGGGAAATGGCCTCCGGCCTGATGCCATACTGCCAGTGGTTCTTGAAATGGGCCACGAGAGCGGGAGTAAGGTTGCCTCCCCCTATGACAACCGCGCGCTCCCCCCAGACTCCAAGTTTCCAGCACAGGCCCTGTGCAAGCCAATGCACAAATGGCTGAACAATCAGCCCGAGAGCGAGGAACCCAATGACGGCAAGCAGCAGTCGTTCCCCCTCCGGCAGGATAATTGCTCCAAACGCCGCCAGGACAGCCACCTTGACGGCAGCTACAGTGCGCCGCCGCAGATGTTCGTGATCATGCAACCGATATCCAGGATAGAGGCCGGCCGATGCGTAAAGAATAATCGCGGCGAGTGCTGCGATCGTGAACGTACGCGCCGCCAGCGTGCCCTCCAAACCACTGGGGAAAAAGGACAGGACAACAAAATAAGCAACCAAATAGCTTGCAATGTCGCCGGCGACCAGCAAGGACGAAGTTGCAAGCCGAGGAAGCCGGCGCTGTAGTGCGGCGGGCATATTCAGCCCTGCCCGGTCAAAGGGATCGGCGGTCTTAGCTGCTATGGGCGGCACGGAACCTGCCGCAATCGCCCGCGAGGTCATGTCATTTGATGTGGCTGCCTTCGACGGACCCGGTGTCATTGCTGGCGACGCAAATAAGGACATGATGGCTTTACACCTTTACAGCTGCTGCTTTTGGCGCGCTTGATCCAAAAACCGCGTCTTCGATCGGAAACTTCCGAAGCCCCAGTCTCTGGAATGCCGTCAGTGAGATGAAGGTCGGCACGACGACCGCATAGCGCCGCCACAGCCGTCGCGGCTCGCATAAAAGACGAAACGCCCATTCGAAGCCGCTTCTTTGAATGAACCTTGGAGCCTGCCGCTTGAGGCCGGCGTGGAAATCGAATGCGGCTCCGACACCGATGAGCATCGATGCTTCCAGACGATCGCGCATGTGCGCCATCCAGAGTTCCTGCTTGGGACTGCTCAGCCCGACCCAGATGATATCGGCGCCCGATCGATTGAGCTGGTCAGCAATCTCCGTTTCCTCCCGCGTCGACAGTTTGCGAAAAGGTGGCGCATAGGAGCCGACGATCCGTGCTTGCGGAAATTTTGCGAGAAGGCGCGCCTGCAGCTGTTCGAGCGTTTCGGCCGTTGCGCCATAAAGGAAGTGGCGCAAGCCCTTGGAGCTGCCGGCATCGAAAACGGATAACATCAGGTCAGGTCCATAGACCCTATCGCTTTCAGCATGACCGGCACGCTTCAATGCCCATACCAACGGCATGCCATCGGGTGTTACGAGGAAAGCCCGGTTATGTATCGACCGGAGCTCGGGATCATCTTGACACCGGACCACACCGTGCGCGTCGCGAACGCACACATATTCCTTCCTGCCGTCTTCGATCGCTTTTTGAATAAATCCAGTCGCGCTTTTGAGATTAACTGCCGAAATGCGAACACCAAGGACATTAATACATTCCAAAGAACTCGTTTGATTGAGAACTGAATCTTGGCTTCCGTCTGCTGATTGCTTTCTCATGACCTACGCTTTCGCGATCTAAACTGTCATCAGAATATGCTGCCAAGACGATTGCCTCCATACTTGCAGCTCTAACTATTGGACGTAGAAGAGACTTCATGTTTCTACGTCTTACGCCGAGATCGGTTACATATTCGAAGTAAGGCAACGTACCCCCACTGCTTGCCAGGCTGCTCTTTTTGATGAGCGCTGTCCCGAAAGAGCGGTTTGATCTCGGCAAAGCCGAACGCAGCACGTCATCGCGCCAAAGCGCAACCGAAATGTGCAGCGCGCCCACGACGCAGACCTCTACAAGGAGCGCAATCGCATCGAGCGCTTCTTCAGCAAGCTCAAACAGTTTCGACGCGCCGCAACCCCATACGACAAACTGCTCGTGAACGTCATGGGATTGGCCAAGCTCGCCGCAATCGCAATGTGGCTCAAATAGTTAAATCGTCGCCACGCTCTAGGGAGGCAAAGCGTCCGCTACCATTGATCTTCTACCGGGACTGCCGGATGCAGAGCAAGATCGAAGCGGCGGCCATCACCGTTGCCATCCGAGTTAAACAGTTGTCCCCATCCGTTTACTGCGACCGGGGCAACTCATAGGTCTGCGGCAACCGTCGATATGCTTCTTTACAACGCGGCGAGAAAAACCAGGGACCCTGCGGGGCGGCCCGCTTATGAGATGAATATGGTGCATGCATCTTGCACACCGGATCGATCCAAGCCGGGTCAGCCGACGGAGCAAGCCGGATTCCATAGAGAGGGACTTCCCAGGCCACCGATCTAAGCGCCACCGTTCCGAGGTCTCGCACCAGCGGCCGAACTTGATCGCCCACTCAGACACGGTCTGGAACGAGACATCGATTCCACGCTCGGCAAGCAGATTGTCGACATAAGGCAGGCCCAGCGGAAACGGAAAGTGTAGTCACACCGCATGCCCGATGATCTCGGCGGGAAAGCGGTGGCGCTTGAAATGCTGGGCAATGGGTTGGTCGAATCGCTACGGTCGACCTCACATTGCCATCTCGATCAGCACCAATCGTAAGGCGATACTGCCCAAAATTGCCGAATTCTGAAAAAAATGTCGATTCCGCATTTGGCGGGGACAATCCAGCCACGCCCATCAGGATTTTCTAAAGTTTTCAATGGATGCATGTCGCCATGGTTGTAGAAAGAATAACTCGCGGCAAGCGAGATATTAAAGCTGCCACATTTTGGGCGACTCGAAATTCACCAAATATTTCAAAACGTAACTTTGGATCGATTAAGATATTGTGGCAGCAATAAGGCTATGCTTCTCAAGCACTTACTGTTGCGTTGCTGTTGCGCCCTCCAGAATGTCGCCCTATAACCTGCCGCCGTAACGCAGGATTAACCGCAAATATTAACGGGCGGGGGTTGAGGAACAAGACCATGACAACATACTACGTAGCAACGACTGGCAGCAACGGTGGTAACGGCAGTACCTCCTCTCCTTTCCGCACGATCGGCGACGCGATGGCGTCGAACCTTAAGCCCGGCGACGAGGTCGTGGTGAAGGCGGGGACCTACAACGAGGCTATTAACATCGACAAAGACGGCTCGGCGGCAGCCGACATCACACTGCGCTCGGAAGTGCCCGGCGGGGCGCTGATCCGGCCGCCCGCGGGCTCGTGGAACGCGATCAGTGTCAACGCCAACTACGTGACAATCGACGGCTTTGACATCGGCGGCGCCAAAGGCGACGGCATCGAAGCGAACAATGTCCACCACATCTCAGTTCTCAACAACAAGGTCCACGGCAGCGGGGAGTCGGGCATTCAGTTCAACTGGTCGGACTTCATTCGCATCGAAGGGAACGAGACCTACAATAACGCGTCGACGGGCTGGTTCTCGGGCATCTCGATCTACCAGAACCGGAACATCACCGGCGATACCTCGACCGACGGCTACCGGACGATCGTTCGGGACAACATCTCGCACGACAACGTCACGAAGTCGGGTGCGCACACCGACGGCAACGGCATCATCATCGACGATTTCCAGAGCACGCAGACGAGCGGTCATCCGAACTACACGTTCAAGACCCTGGTCGACAATAACCTCGTCTACGAGAACGGCGGCAAAGGCATCCAGGTTACCTGGAGCGACTCCGTCACGGTGAAAAACAACACCGCATACCACAACAATCAGGACCCGGCGAACAGCGGCACCTGGCGCGGCGAGCTCAGCAATTCGGCGTCGAGCAACAACACCTGGGTCAACAACATCGCCGTGGCGGACCCATCGCTGAACAAGAACAACACCGCGATCGATAACACGTCGACCGACAGCTACAAGAACACTAACGTCGTCTGGGCCAACAACATCACCTACAACGGCACGGCCGGTCAGGCATCGGTCAAGACCGACGGCGGCAACGCGATGCCGAGCGCGGCGAACGGCAACAAGCTCGGCA
The DNA here is from genome assembly GCF_013087615.1 of Rhizobium sp. WYCCWR 11152. NCBI lineage: Bacteria > Pseudomonadati > Pseudomonadota > Alphaproteobacteria > Hyphomicrobiales > Rhizobiaceae > Rhizobium > Rhizobium sp. WYCCWR 11152. Next base: position 186,664 of record NZ_JABFCP010000010.1, read on the forward strand.
TCGACCCGAAGTTCGCGGGGGCAGCGAGCGACAACTTCCACCTCGGCTCCGGCTCGTCGGCGATCGACAGCGGAACCAGCAAGTACGGCGTCGGCTCGGTCGATCTGGACGGCCACGCTCGCGTCGTTGGAACTGTCGACATGGGTGCCTACGAATCGGGCTCCAGCTCGACACCGGGAACGCCAACTACGCCGACGAACCCAGGAACGCCAACCACGCCGACGCAACCGGGAACGCCAACCACACCGACGAAGGTATTCACCGGCACCAACGGCAACGACATCCTGCCACACACCGGTCAGTCCAACGGCGGCAACGAAACCTTCAAGGGTCTCGGCGGCAGTGACGTGTTGAAGGGCGGCGCCGGCGCGGACGTGCTCGACGGCGGCAGCGGCAACGACACGGCCAGCTATGCGGGCTCCGGCGCGGTCAGCGTCAATTTGGCGACCAAGGCCGCATCGGGCGGGCAGGCCGCCGGTGACAAGATCGCCAGCGTCGAAAACTTGACTGGCTCCAGCTACAACGACGTGCTGACCGGCGGCAATGGCGGCAGCAACGTTCTCAATGGCGGGGCTGGCGCGGACAAGCTCAGCGGCGGCGCCGGCGGGGACGTCCTCAATGGTGGTGCCGACAACGACACGGCCGGCTATGCGGGCTCCGGCGGGGTCAACGTCAACTTGGCGACTGGGGCGGCAACGGGCGGCCATGCCGCCGGTGACAAGTTCGTCAGCATCGAAAACTTGACTGGCTCCAGCTACAACGACGTGCTGACCGGAAATAGCGGCAGCAACATTCTCGATGGCGGGGCCGGCGCGGACAAGCTGAACGGCGGACTCGGCAACGACAAGCTGTTCGGAAAAGCCGGCGCAGACATTCTGACCGGCGGCGGCGGCGGCGATACCTTCGTCTTCAATGTGAAGCCCGACAATATCAGCGTCGACCACATCCGGGATTTTTCCTCCGCGGCGGGCGACAAGCTGATGCTCGATCATTCGATTTTCACCACGCTCAGCCTATCCAAATTTTCGGACGAGAATTTCGTTCTGGGAACGAAGGCGCTCGAGGCCGATGACAAGCTGATCTACGATAAGGCCAGCGGCCATCTATCCTATGACGCGGATGGAAGCGCAGCGGGCGCGGCCGTCCATGTCGCGGATCTCGATAATTCCGCAGCACTTCACTTCAAAGATTTCCTGCTTGTCTAACCGGCTCGGCCCGTCGCCTTTCAGGCGGCGGGCCTACAGCGTCACGAGCAGTCGTGTCTCTCCTCTTGCCCGCACGAAAACCCGGCCACATTCTCCGTTGACGCCACTCAGGCCGCAACGGAGAAGCCTTTGCCCTCGATCGCCTAGATTGCCCATTTCATCGCCGCGGCATTTCTGACCAACGGCATTCCACATTTCGTCACCGGCAGGAAGTTCTGCATCCCCTTCGCGCAAGGGGCAAAGCTCGGCTCACCGACGGCGAATGTCGTCTGGGCCTGCGCGAATTTCCTCATCGCCTTCCCAAGCCGCTCGGGCAGATCTCGCCAGTGACTACCGGAACGCCCCGGGAACACCGCTCGTCGTATCGCCCTTTCGTTACTCGGGCCGCGCGACTACGCTTTCGGTGTCCGCCCCAGCCTTCTGAAGATCCTGTAAACTGCCAAATTCTCCCGAAGGCATGATCCCGGGATGTATTCGGAAGCTCTTGTCGTTCAAATTGCCGGCGTAGCGGTTATTCGCGAACTGCACGTATCCAGGCCCATGGTCAGGAGCGTAGACATAGGCTGCAAGCCCGTTGCTACCGTCGATCGACACGATATTGCTCTCGATACGATTAGGACGTGCCCATGACGGACGCCAACCCCTGCCCGTACCGTCATCAACGCGAAAAGCCGCGCCCGATCCGTGCGTGATAACGTTTCCGGTCACCAAGTTGCTCCAGCCGCCGTTGATGCCGATCGCCGATATATTGTCCGACAGCGTATTTCCTTCGATGCGCACACCACTGGCCTTGCCATCGGTGTAGATCGCCCAGCTGATGGGAGTCGGCCATTCATTGATATTTTCATATCCGGGAGGCCAAAACGTCCCATCGGCCCTGTTCATGAGTTGACCTGTCCCGGTGACCAGATTGTAGCGGATGCTGCTGTTCAGGAGGTCTGCCTGCTCGCCCATCAGCTTGATGGCACCGCCATCTGCCGTCTGCTGATTGGCATTGCGGATTTCGTTATGTTCGATGACTGCGTCGTGGACGGCGTCTTGTGCTCCCCACAGTGAGCCGCCGGCGATACCGAACTGCGCAGTATTTTCGACCAGGTTATGAGCGATCCTGATACTGTCGGTCGCCTGGAACCATATCCCCGCGGTTTCAAAGTAGACCCTTCCAATGTCATGAATATGGTTCGACAGGATTATGGCACCGTCGGATTTGCCGAAGCTGCCATAGGTCGTGCCAACGTAAATCCCGTTGCCAGCCACATCTCCAATCACGTTGCCGGCAATCAAGACATCTTTGCTCTCGGAAACATGGATGCCGACGCCGACATTGTCGATGGAGTTGCCGAGCAGCCGAACACCGTCCGAGTGATCGAGCCGTATGGCCCCAAAGCTTCTGGTGTCGGTACCGAACTTGCCGCTGCCCTGCGGATCCCCATCCCGAAACTGGAGCCCCGATACAACCATCCCGTCGGCCCCATCCAGCCTGAAGAAGGTCGGCAGGATGCCGGCGACAGCCGTAGAACTGGTTGGTAGTCCATCGGTGGGGATATAATCGAGTTGACTCTTGGCGCGGTCATACCACCACTCCCCGGGCGCATCGAGCAGCGCCGCCGCCCCGGTCAAAAAGTAGCGGCTGCCTTCTGCGGTGAAGAAATAGCCGGTGCCTTGGGTATTTATCGCCCGGTTCGCGGTGTCGATTGAAACCACTGGGAGGGTGTCACTGCCCCACTGGCTGCCGGGGTGAAAACCACCGACGATGTGGGCGACAAGGCCTGCTGCATTTTTTGAGATCGGAAGATCGCCGGCATGGAAACAAAAGCGCGTGTTACCATGCCATAGATCGTCGTCCTGCGTGCACTTAGCCGCGAAAAGCCATCCTTTGCGCGGGTCTCCATCGAGTGGAGCGTTGGGAAAGCGAGCCTGCGTCTGGCGCGCGCCGCTGACGAAGAGATCGCCCACATCCCGGCCCGCAGGCAGCTTCAGTGACGCCTTCCAGCGACCATCGGCCTGCGCCGTCCAATTGCGCACAATCGGGCCGCCGTGCAGAACTGGCGCCTCGTTGCATCTCGCCGCGATGATCAGGCCCGCATCGCGAGCATCGAAGACTATCGGTTCAGCGAGATAGTAATCCCCATTGCCCATTGCGATCGTATTCTGGCCGCCCTTCTGGCGCGCAGCATCCCGCGCTCTTTCAATACTGGCAAAAGGACCGTCCGTACGCCGAGAATTTGCTTTAGGAAGGTGCCCGCTCCAGGTGTCTTTGCCATCGGGAGAGACATAGAATACTGCCCGGGCCGCGGGTGCTCCGGTCAATATGTTGCTCAGTGAAGTCCCCTTCAGCTTGTCCGAAAAGGTCGCCGGCGAGGCTTCCGCGCAGGTTGCCTCCCTGACCGCCGTCCGCAGCCTGTCGGGCGCATCTGCGTCCGGGCTCACCGAGGCCAGCTCGCTCGGCTGCGGAAAGAGCATCGCAAGCAAAATGCTCAAGATCGGTGCGAAGCGCAGCCTCATGAGATTTGCAGCTCCGCCGTTCTGCTGCGGGCCCGTACTCGCAATTGCCGGCCGGGGGCCGTCGAAGTAACAACAGGCTCATATAGAGAGAACATGATGATGGCTGTTGTGAACAGAATGAAAATCGCGTCATTCTGGATCAGGAATATTGTCTCGGTCAGGTTCATCACCAAAATCACAACCGTGAAGACGTTCAGCCAGAGCCAGCCATAATGCGGGTCCCCGCATTGGAGGGCCGCCCCTTGGCGGAGTGCCTGCAAAAGCATCAGAGCGAACAAAGTCATTCCGCTTATTCCGAAGCTCAGCAGCGTATCGCGGAATCCATTATGGGCGTGAGGAGCCATCCATTGGATCTTTGACCAGATAATCCAGGCTTCGGGATTCGCTTCTGTCCAAAACGCTTGGTAGCCGAAGCCGAGCAGCAGATGATCGGCGATCTGGCCATCGACCAGCTCCCACAAGGGCACTCGGCCCGTCAAAGTGGCATCCTTGCCAAGCGCCTCAAGGAATGGGACCAGGAATTCGTGAAGCAAAAGGAGGATCCCGACGAACATTTGAAAGAAAAACAGGATGAAGACGATGCGACCGATGCCACGGATTCGCTGCAACATGGAGTAGAACCCGATCAGGCAATATGCCGATACCGTCGCAATTGTCGCGGTCATCGATCCGGAAAGGAAGAGACAAGCCCCGCCCGCCGCCAACAAGATCAAAGCGGTTCGCCGCAATCCTCGGTTGCTGTCCATTGCGACGGCGGTCGACACCAGTATCATCATGCCGGCGTACCAACCAAGGCTGTTCTTGTGGATGAATATGCCGCGCATCGCGCTGTCCGTGGGCATGCGAGCGAGCCCCGGTGATACTAGAAAAATCAACAGGCTGAGGACAATACATGTTCCGAAGGTCGCAAATGCAATGAGAAGCAACTGCCTCGGTGTAAAGCGTATCGCCAACACATAAGCCAGAAGTACGGTGAAGAGCAGGCCGATGGCACGCCTGAGAGTCGTCGACGGGCCAACCGACCAGAAGACAGACACGAAGGGCATGGCGACCATCAGCGGGACAAGCCAATTTCGCTTGAGCGCGGTGAGAAATTGCGGAAAATTTCGTGCCAGCATCAGCAATGTAAACCCGTATACGGGTAAACAAAGCAGACGCAACATAGACTTGGCATGATCGCTAAGGCCTCCGTCGGCATCCGCCAGCATGAGCGGGAAAAGCGCGCCTGTCTGAAGAAAAAGGCATAGGCCGGCGCCCCAGCACTCTGTCGCTCGCCAACTGACAGTCGGCCCATTCGCTATTCTAAGCGTATACGCTCTCATTACCGGTCCCGACCTGCTTGTACAGATGAGAGGCCGTTGATCGCGGCAATTTGGAAAGACATGGGTCCCCTTTCATAGCTGCGCTGCTTACCAACGAACAATCATCCCGCCACATCCCCGGTCAACCAACGCAAACGAAGGCGGGGCTAAGCCTAACGTCCATACCCACCATCCAAGGACGTTGTTTGGATTAAGCTTACGGTCTACCCCTCCCCCAAAAGTTGGTGCTGGGGCCTACGACATTGCCCATAAGAGGAGATGTCACCCGTGACCAATCACCGGTAGCTTGACGATGAAAGCATACCGCGAAACACGTCGCGCTGAGCCGCAGTTTCCGGTGAAGTGAGGCAATAATTCTGGCGCAGCCGGCTGTTGGCAGGTGACGCTTAGAAGGGTTGGGATTGCAATGGTTCTGCGTCATGGTCCTGGTTTTGTACGTTATATAAAGGGAGCGTCACGCGTTGCGGCGTTGTCGGCGGTGACCCTACCGGCTCAAGGCGAAATCCTGATCGAGCAGAACTCCTTCCATCAATTCGCGCTGCCAAACGCGCGAGCGTTCGCAACTCCGGCGCACCGACGTGTCGCCCAGCGACGCGCTTGAGGGGTGTCATGGAGCGGCCTACAATCAGCGTCCTTATCAATAACTACAACTACGGTCGCTTCGTTGCCCGGGCAATTGACAGCGCCTTGAGCCAACAGGCGTCCAATGTCGAGATAATCGTCGTCGACGACGGCTCGAGCGACCAGTCGCGCTCTGTTCTCGACGGCTATGACAAGCGGGTGAAGGTGCTCTTCCAGGAGAACCAGGGACAGGCCGCCGCCATAAATGCTGCTGTGAAGTTAAGCAGTGGCGACATCCTCTGTTTTCTCGATGCCGATGACTGGTGGGCGCCAGGCAAGCTGTCGGCAACCGCCGCTGCTTTCCACTCCAATCCTCAGGCATCGCTTGTCTATCACCGACTTCAGCCAACGCAGAACGATGGCTCACCAGCCTTCAGGCCGATCCCTCGGACCCTGTGTTCAGGAAATTTGTCGCCACGGCTCGCCAGATCGGCTGGTTGGTGGCCCTTCCCGATGACATCAGCCATCGCTGTAAGACGTAGCGCGTGGGATGCTGCAGGGGATATTCCCGAGCAGTTCCGCATGTCTGCCGATGCCTGGCTCACAGGCATCTATCCATTTCTGGGGAGCGTTGTCGCCTTGTCGGATTCACTCGGTTTCTATCGGATTCACAACAATAATTGGTATCGGCCAGTCGATGACGCCGCCATGCTGCGAAAGCGGATGGCCCATTGGCAGGCTACCGTTGAAGCGACGAACCGGTTTCTTTCCGCGCACGATCTGGCGGGAAGGCTGCGTCTGACTGATCACTATCCGTACCGGGTCGCCTCAGCCAAGCTGCAGGGCGCCGATACACGCACCCGGTTCAGCCTTGCTATGGAAGGGCTCTTTTTCGCCGGAGAACCAAACTTGCTGAGGCGGACGCGTGATGCATTGCGCACAGCCTACGACTTGCCTCGACTTGGTCAGGATGTCGGCGTGTCGGAGTCGGCGGGATGAAGGCACTGCTGCTGGTTTCCGAACTGGAAGACTACACCATCTCCTTCGCTAGCGGCGTTGCGCGACATGCGCACGTCGTCCTAGCGGTTCCGCGCAGGCGCTACGCACACCTTGCTTCATGGATCGATCCGGCTGTCGATCTGCACCTCATGGACTGGCCAAGGCACCGCTCGCTCTCCAATCCCTGGTTCCTGCACCAACTCACACGTCTTATCCGGCAGGAGCGGCCGAACGTCATTCACCTTCTGAGCAACTCGACGCTCTGGTTGAACTTCGCCGCGCCGTTCTGGCGTCCGATCCCGATCGTGACCACCGTCCATGACGTGGAAGTGCATCCCGGCGATTCCGACACCCGCACGCTGCCAGCCTGGGCTCCTCAATTGATGGTGCGGCAATCGGGTCATGTCGTCGTCCATGGCGAAGGGCTGAAACGAATGGTCCTCGAGCGATATTCAAAATCGCCTGATTGCGTCCATGTCCTGTCGCATCCCGCCATTCATCGCTACGCGGAGCTCGCTCGGCGGCACAAGATGGCGCGGCGCTGCGCAGATGGAACTTTGCGCGTTCTGCTTTTCGGACGGATTTTTGCTTACAAGGGATTGGAGCATCTGATCCGTGCCGAGGCGATGCTCAAGGACCTGCTCCCCAATCTACGCATCACGGTGGCAGGCCGCGGCGATGATCCGTGGATCTTCCAGCCCCTTATGGGGGACGCCGTCCGCTATGATATTCGCAACCGCTTTATCGAGGATATGGAGGTCGCCCAGCTCTTTCTGGATGCCGACATCGTTGTCCTTCCCTATACGGAAGCCTCTCAAAGCGGCGTCCTCAATCTTGCCGCGGCATTTGGCAAACCGGTTATCGTGACTGATGTCGGCGAATTGCGAGCCACCGTTCTGCCAAACGGACTGGGAATGGTGGTTCCACCGGGGGATGTGGAACAGCTCGCGATAGCCATACGGACACTGGCGGAAAACAGCGAGCTCAGAAGCAGCTTCGGGATCAACGCGCTCGCATGGGCTACAGGTCCGAATTCGCCTCAACAGGTCGGAGCACAGGCTGCGGCCGTTTATCGTAAGGTGATCGGGGCATGCTGATGAACGCGCTCACGGATGGGAATCGGGTAGCGACGCGCAACGCAGCAGCAACCGTCCGCCACTACGTCCCGGGTGGTTGCGAAAACGGTGGCGGAATTGGCAGGCTCGTCGGATATATATCGAACACGGCGAAGGAGGCCGGCGAAACACACCTCGTCACCGACACCAGAGGGCCTCGGTGGTCCTCAGTTGCGTCGCCTGTGCGCCTGCTCGGCGCCGTCTTGATGATGGCAAAGGATCGGATAGTTGCTCCGGCACGCATTCACCATATTCATGTCGCGGGTCGCGGCAGCACCGCAAGAAAACTGATCCTGACCGAGGCTGCCCGTCTCCTCGGATGCTCTCACATATTGCACCTGCACGACTACGACTACGCGACCGACTTTGCCGCACGCTCGCCACGTCAACAAATGCTTGTACGCCGGATGTTCCAACATGCCGACCAGGTCGTGGCACTGGGCCAGCGCGACCGCATCACGCTCACGACGCTTCTCGGCGTGGAAGAGCGCCGCGTAGTCGTCATCGGCAATTGTGTTCCCGACCCCGGGCCGCGCAATGTTCATGTCGGCGAGATGCCGTTGATCATATTTCTCGGCCGGCTGAGCGAACGTAAAGGCGTTCAGGAGCTTCTGCTTGCCTTAAGTCATCCGATCATGAAAGAACTCCGGTGGCGAGCCGTGCTGGCAGGCGACGGACCTGTGGAAGACTACCGGCGCCAGGCTGCCGCCATGGGGCTTTCAGATCTGGTGAAAATGCCGGGCTGGCTTGGCGCCGACGAGGCCCAAGCGCTGTGTACACGGGCAGATATCCTGGTCTTACCTTCGCATGCCGAGGGCTTGGCAATGGCTGTGGTCGAAGGGCTTGCCCATGGGCTCGCCGTCGTCACCACGCGCGTCGGCGCGCATGGCGAAGTCATCTCCGATGGTGAAACCGGCGTCTTCGTACCTGTCGGAGACAAGGATGCCCTGGCTGCGGCGCTGGCTAAGCTCGTCACCGACCCGAAAGTCCGCAACTATCTGTCGGCCAAGGCCCGTGCTCATTATCTCAACAATTTCAGTATGAAGGCTTACATGCGATCGCTGGACAAACTCTACGACGCTATCTCCGCGCAACCTCAAACAACGGCTGGTGAACGATGACTATTTCGACTGTGCCGCCAGACCGCAACCCCTCGCTCTCGTCGATGCGCTACGATCCCCGGCTTCAGGTAGAGACTCGTTCGGACGAAATTGATCTGACTTCAGGCCTGCGCCTTATCCGGCGACGGATGGTCATGATAATGGCCATCATCATGGTATTTATGGCGGTTGCCGCAACCGTGATTTCTGGATTGAAGCCGACTTATCATGCCGAGTCCCGGCTGATCATCCACACGCCTCTGGCGACAAAGCTCGGCACCGACGAGTCCGGCCGCAACGATCCGCTGGACGCCACATCTGAGACCGAACGGCTTCTTTCCAGAAGCATCGCAGAGCGGGTAATCCGCGACCTGCGGCTCAATGAATGGCCGGAATTCAATCCGGCGCTGCAAGAAATCTCGCCTATCGACAAGATCCGATCAATGCTGCGCGGTTGGGTCGATAGTGAAAAGCCGTCCTTGCCGATACGGGACAGCATCGAGCCGATAATCCCGAAGTACTACAAGGCCCTCCGCGTTTGGCGCGATGGCCAGGGTGACGTCATTCAGATCGGTTTCGATGCGAGCGACCCCGAACGGGCCGCTTCTGTCCCGAACCGGCTCATCAGCATCTACCTCGAAGAGCGCAAGGACAGCCTGCGTGGTCGAGTGGACGCAGCAGAAGAATGGCTTCTGCTGCGCATCGACGAACAGATGGGGCGCGCCAAGGCAGCACGCGATGCCGCCGACGTGTACCAGAAAACTACCGACGTTGCCTCAAATGACGACGATCAGGTTGAACAGATCAAGTCGATCATGGAGCTGGGCGAGCGGCGGACAAAAATCGAACAAGGCCGCGCTGAAGCGAGAGCAACGATATCCGCACTCGAAGCGGCCGACGACCCCTCGCTCGTCCTGCAGAATATGGTCATTCCCGACAGCATTGTTGCAATGCAACGCGAGCTTCGTGCGAAGGAGCAAGATCTCGAGCGCCTTCTTGAGACATATGGCAACACCGCCGAAGCCGTGGTCGACGCGCGCGCCAAGATCCTCAAAACTCGCACCGATCTCAGCCTTGCAACCGATCGATATCTCCAATCGATACACGCCAAGCTTGCGGCGCTCGATCATGAGGACGACGCAATCCGGTCGGCATTGGCGACTGCTCATGAGAAACGCACTCGCTCTGCCCTGGCGCAAACCGAGTTGGCCCGACTCCAGCGCATGGCTGACAAAGAGCAAACGGCGCTGGACAAGCTCGAGGAGCAGCGCCGTGGCCTGGCTGCGCAAGCCATGTTGCCGGGCGCGGAACTGGAAGTCTTGTCACCGGCCGCGGTGCCGCTGGCGCCGCAGGGACGCGGGCGGCTTTTCTATTTGATCGGCGCCCTTTTGGCTTCGATATCGATCGCGGTGACGGCCGCTTTCGTGGTCGAGATGTTGGACAATTCAGTCCGCAGCTTCGACCAGATGGCCGGAATGTCGCGCATCGTACCCGCCGGATTCATCCCACACCTGAAACGGAAAGACCGGAGAGATCCGTCGATGCTCTTCGGGAGCATCCAAGACGGGATGTTTGACGAAGCAATTCGCTCCGTCATGACTTCGCTCAAACAATCCAACGGCGGAAAGTTGCCCAACAGTATCGTTGTGACGTCGGCTCACAGCGGAGAGGGCAAGTCACTTGTCGCCAGATCCCTGGCAATCGATCTCGCCGCCAACGGAATTCCGGTGCTGCTTGTCGATGGCGACCTCAGACTCGGAAATCTCGACTCGTTTTTCAAATCAGAGCTAAAGCAGGGGTTGAACGAATTCCTGTGTGGACAGGCCGGAATGCGGGACATCATCCATCACCATCCAAGCGGCATCGACTTCATCCCGGCTGGCAATGCCGGTCTCCATCGGCGCGTTCGTTTGACTGATGCGGCTGACATCATCGCGAGGGCCGCCTCACTCGGCCAAATCGTCATCTTCGACAGCGCGCCGGTGCTCGCCTCGGCTGATACGATGCATCTGACAGCGTTAGCAGAACGAACGCTGGTGGTCGTAAAATGGGGAAAGACGAGCCGTCGCGCGGTAGAGTTTTGCCTACATCAGCTGAAGACCGCGCGCAACGCAGAGATTGCCGTTGCCATAAATAACGTCAATCCGAAACAACACGCCATGTACAACTTCAACGATTCAGAACTGTTTGTGAGCTCACTGAGGAAGTACCACGAGTACACATGAGTTCGAACAGCATGTCCGCCTGATTCTCCGAAATAAATTATGGAGACCGCATTGAAAAACGAAAATAAGGTTGCGCTGGTTACGGGTATAACTGGCCAGGACGGTGCGTATTTGGCCGAATTGCTCCTGGAGAAGGGCTATATTGTTCACGGCCTCAAGCGACGCTCATCGTCGTTCAACACCAGTCGCATCGAGCATCTATACGAGGATCCCCATGTCGAAAATCCTCGCTTTATTCTGCATTACGGGGACATGACCGATTCAACGAACCTCATCCGCGTCGTTCAGGAAACGCAGCCGGACGAAATCTATAATCTCGCCGCACAGAGCCACGTTCAAGTCTCTTTCGAGACGCCGGAATATACGGCTAACGCCGATGGAACCGGCACCCTTCGGCTCCTTGAAGCAATTCGCCTCCTGGGACTGACCAAGAAGACCCGCTTCTATCAAGCGTCCACCTCAGAGCTCTACGGCAAAGTTCAGGAAGTTCCGCAGAGCGAAACGACACCTTTCTACCCCCGATCCCCCTACGCGGCGGCCAAGCTCTACGCCTATTGGATTGTGGTCAATTATCGCGAGGCATATGGCATGCACGCCTCGAACGGCATTTTGTTCAATCACGAAAGCCCGATCCGCGGCGAAACATTCGTGACGCGCAAAATCACCCGGGCGGCGGCGGCGATCCATCTTGGACTGCAGGAAAGGCTCTATCTCGGCAACTTGGACGCCAAGCGCGACTGGGGACATGCACGAGAATATGTCCGTGGCATGTGGCTGATGCTGCAACAGGACGAACCGGAGGACTATGTCCTTGCGACCGGCGAAACGCACTCGGTTCGTTCCTTTGTCGACAAAGCCTTTGCCCAGGTGGGCATGCCGATTGATTGGCGTGGGAACGGGGTTGAGGAAAAGGGATACGATAAGACATCCGGCAAGTGTGTGGTGGAGATCGATCCAGCTTACTTCCGTCCGACCGAAGTTGATCTTCTGATTGGCGATCCGACGAAGGCGCACACGAAGCTTGGCTGGAAACATGAGACCAATCTTGATCAGCTGGTTGCGGAGATGGTTCGCGAGGATCTGAAACTCATGGCACGAAATGTTCCGTCGGTCGGTGTAACTAAAGGTTTTGCCTATGCCTGAGGTGATTTACAGCCTTGCCGGAAAGAGGGTCTATGTCGCCGGCCACCGCGGAATGGTGGGCTCTGCGATCGTGCGGCGTCTCGCTTCCGAGGGCTGCGAGATTTTGACGGCCACCCGCGCCGAGGTCGATCTCAGACGGCAGGAGCAGGTGGAGGCCTGGATGAGTAAGCATCGTCCCGATGCTGTCTTCCTGGCTGCTGCGAGGGTCGGCGGTATTCTCGCGAATGCTACCTATCCGGCCGACTTCCTTTACGACAACTTGATTCTCCAGGCGAACGTCATCCACGCCGCCCATAGAACTCAAGTCGAAAAACTGATGTTTCTGGGCTCGTCCTGCATCTATCCGAAATTCGCCGATCAGCCGATCGTTGAGGACTCACTTCTGACCGGATCGCTTGAGCCCACGAATGAATGGTATGCGATCGCCAAAATTGCCGGATTAAAGCTCTGCCAAGCCTATCGCAAACAGCACGGTAGAGATTTCATCTCGGCCATGCCTACCAATCTTTACGGTCCAGGCGACAATTTTGACCTCGGGTCAAGCCATGTCATGCCAGCGCTCATACGCAAGACACATGAGGCCAAGGTCAACCAGCAACAAGAGATATGCGTCTGGGGTACCGGCACGCCGCGGCGCGAATTCCTGCATGTTGACGATTGCGCCGACGCCTGCGTCCATCTCATGAAGACCTATTCCGCCGAAAGTCATGTGAACGTAGGTTGTGGCGAAGACATTACCATCCTCGAATTGGCATACCTCGTCTCCGAGATCGTTGGTTTCGAAGGCAAGATCACGCGCGACCTCACCAAGCCAGATGGCACGCCACGTAAACTCCTGAGCGTCGACAAGCTTCGCACTCTCGGCTGGTCTCCTAAGATAGGTCTGAAGGAGGGTATCGCAGATGCCTATCGCTCCTTCCTTGATGGCCATCATCTCGAACGCAGCGACAGAGCTACGTCCGGCGACTTGATCGGTCAAAGCGACATCAGTTTCGAGAAAGCGAAGGGTTCGGCGCCGCATGCGCCCACGCTCTCGACCGTTGCGCATCATCCCTCGCCATAGGGAATTTGCACGAGGGATAACAGGGTTTTGTCTCGGGGGGACGCATATGCTGGGACGGCGTTACTGACGCTAGAGCGCGCGGGATCGCCGTCTCCCACAACACGGTGTGGCAGTTCCACAGGCGCGAAGGACTGCGCTTCAAAAAAAACTGTTGGCGCTTGAGCAGGCTCGTGCCGATATCGCCCACAAGCGTCGGCGCTGGAAAGGATGGCAGGCTCGCCTCGATCCGGAACGGCTGGTCTTTATCGATGAAACCTGGATCAAGACGAATATGGCCCAGCTCTATGGCTGGGGACCGAAAGGCAAGCGCCTGCGCGGCTTTGCTCCGCATGGGCATTGGCGTACGCTGACATTCTTGGGAGCGTTGCGGTGCGATCGGCTCACCGCCCCTTGCGTCTTCGATGCCCCGATCAACGGGCAATGCTTTCGCGCCTACGTCGAGCAGCAGCTCGTTCCAGTGCTCCGGCCCGGCGACATCGTCGTCATGGACAATCTCGGCAGTCACAAGTCGGCGGTCGTACGCCAGCTCGTCCGCGCGGCTGGCGCCAAGCTCTGGTTCCTGCCGCCCTATTCACCCGATCTCAATCCGATCGAACAGGCCTTTGCCAAAATCACCTGGATGCGCCACGCTTAGAAACGATAGTTGTCGTCAACGTTGTCTCGGACTGTGGCCTCATCAAAAAAGCTAAACGCCATGGCATTGCTTCTGTGCACCTCTGCACGGGATATTGCCTTTCAACGCCAGCTTCGAAGAGGTTCGCAGCTGTCCGTAAGCGTCGCTTCCCTGCACACGGATTGGAATTTTGTCGTACATGTTCGCCCGGCAGACGCGGCAGCTTCATTCGCCATTCTGCTACCTCAAATCGCTTTTGCCGAAATTCGGTCCGCCAATTCTTAGGTATGGCCTAATAGTCCATTTCAGTCTTCGACATTCAGAACGCCCGTCGCCGGGCGTAATTCTGGGTTCAAGACCAGCGGTAGACGAACCCAGACTTCTCATCCTGCTCGGCCTTCCGGAACCGGGCAAAACGCGGGCCGATCAAAGCGAAGAACGAAAGGATATACCCATGTCGATTTCCAACTGGACTGTCGCTGCTGCGATTGGCCTTCTTTCCATGTCTTCCCTGGCCCACGCCGAGGATGAACCGAAGTACGGCACAGACATTTCCGTCGATACCGCGAAAGTCATCGCCGCCGCTGCGGTCAAAGAATGTGCGGCTCACAAATGGCCAATGGCTATTGCCGTGACCGACACGCATGGCGCACTTGTCTACTACGAAAAAATGGACGACACCGAACTCGGCAGCGCACAGGCGGCTCAAGAAAAGGCTGCCGCAGCCGCTCTCTACAAGCGCCCGACCCGCGCCTTCTATGATGTAACCGCAAAGGCCGGTCCGTTCATGCTGACGATGCCCGGCGTCCTCGCCGCTCCTGGTGCTTGGCCGGTAGTCAGCGACGGCAAGATCATCGGCGCGATGGCTGCCAGCGGCGGCACCGGCGACCAGGACGACGTCTGCGCAAAGGCTGGCCTCGCTGCGATGTAAGTCGCCGCCGCGCCGAAAATTCCTTCTCAATCAAAGGAAAGATATCATGTTCAAGGCTCATCACTTGGATGTGGCATTGGTTCTCGCTGCTCTGGCAGCCCCGATCATGTCGATGCTGCCAATGCCTACAGCCGCCGAAGCCGCAGAAACGTTCAGCGGAAGCAACACCGACATTCGTACGATCCTCGCCTATAAGGCGTCGGATGCCGCACTTCGAAAGTTCGTGCCGGAAGGCTGGGAACTGAGCACTTTCAAAGAAGGCCCCTCCGCAGGCGCAAATCTACAGGTCGAGTTCGTCGACCAGCTTTTCGCCGTTGGAGCCGACGGCAAAGTTGGTGCACCCTATCGGTACGTGCTCTTCGGGTTCCCGATCCATCACAAGGGCAGCGACCAAGATGTCCTTATGCTGTTCGACGGACTCTCCCGTGGTGGCGCTGGTCCCTATGGAATTGCTGAACAGGCAACGGACAACGTTTATCGCTCCGTCCAGTACAGCTCTGCGCCAACCATGGTGAAAGAGGCCTGGACCTTCGAAGGCGGTGGCGAGATGGTTTCGCTGGAGACCGAATTCGAGCGCGGTCCGCTGAACGCGGAGAAAGCTGAAAGCCACGTTTACTCGCAGCTGAAGCCGAGCTTCTCGCGCATCTACCGTTACAATGAAGCCGCCGACGTGGTTCAGGCAGCGGGCTCGAAGAGCGATCGTCTTCATTCCTACACCTTCAAAGCAACCGGCGGCAAACTCGCCACGGTCTTTGACGGCTCGGAGAGCTTGATCTCGGTCACGTCACTCCCTGCCTACTCCCGAGACATTTTCGTCCCTACGCCATGACGAAAATGGTGGCGGTCCAATCCCGTACGTCAGTTTCGCTTCCCTAGAACACTGACGCGACCGCTTTAAGACCCGCAGGCCGACAATACCCCATGTCCGGCCTGCGGCCAAACCTGCCTCCAACCATGGACAAGAAGACCCCATGACCCACCATCGTCAAAAATTTCGGACGCTTGCGGCAGAAGCGGCAATGATCCTTGGCGGCTTCATCTTCGGGACATCGGAATTTGCGGCAATGGGTCTCCTTCCCGAAATGGCGAAGGCAAACGGTGTGGCCGTCGATGTCGCTGGAGCCTCCGTCACGTCTTATGCCCTGGGTGTGGTCTTCGGCGCTCCCCTGATCGCAATCGTCTCGGCCCGGACGCCGAGACACTTATCTATCCTGGTACTCCTCGCCATTGGCGCCGTCGGGAACATCCTGACCTCCCTGACCGGAAATTTCCCCATGCTCATCGTTGCTCGGTTCGTTTCCGGACTGCCGCACGGGGCATATTTTGGCATAGCTGCGCTGATCGCGGCAGCAATGGCTGGGCATGGCAGACGGGCACAGGCTGTAGCTCGCGTCATGATGGGACTGAGTGTCGCCAACCTCTTTGGATCGCCGATCGCCACTTTCATTGGCGAAAGCACAAGCTGGCGAATTCCCTATTTCCTTCTCGGAGCGGTTGCCCTGGCAGCGGCCTTGGGATGTCACCTAGCGATACCGAAGATGCCCGCTGCTGAAGGTTCCGGCGCAGCCAAGGAAATGGGCGCTCTGGCAAGGCCACAGGTTTGGTTGACGTTTGCGATCGGCTCCCTTGGCCTGTCTGGTCTTTTCGCAGTCTACACGTACCTCGTGCCGACCTTGATCTCGGTGACTGGGATTGGTGAGCAGAAGGCGCCGCTGTTTCTCGTCATCATCGGCTGCGGAATGGTTGTCGGCAATTTCTTCGGAGGCTGGTTGGCAGATAAGGGCGTCATGCGAGCGATTGGGCTTCTGTTGACCTTGAATGTCATCACTTTTGCCCTGTTTCTGGTCAGCGTTCACAGCGCCGTTTTGATTGCCGTTGCTGCATTTCTTGCAGGATTTTCTGCCCTTGCCCTCGTCGCCCCGTTGCAGGCGCGACTGATGGATGTGGCCGGACACGCTCAAAGCCTGGGTGCGATGCTTAATGGCTGCGCGATCAACGTTGCCAATGCAGTTGGAGCAGCGCTTGGAGGAGTGCTCATCACGACGAAATTTGGGCCTGCATCGACAGGTGTTGTGGGTGTCGGTCTCGGTATTGCGGCCTTGGTTGTGTTTTCGATCTCGCTCAAAATTGAGCGGCACCATCACAAATGGCTGTCATTGGGCTAGCAACCAGCCGGGGCCTGGTTTGTTCTCCCGCATGAAGCTGATGAAAGCACTGAGGGCGGCAGGCATCTGCCGTTTGCTTGGGTAAAACAGGTAAATACCCGAGACCCAGGAGCTCCAACCATCGAGAACCCGGACAAGCTCGCCAGTGGCGAGCGCATCCTTTACCAGCACCTTCGGGACCAGACCGATTCCACCTCCGCCACAAATGGCTGAGGCCAGGACACGAAGGTCGTTTGCCACGAAATGCATACCGGTCGCCGGTTCAGCTTTCTCATCGCCGCTCGTCAGTACCCAAGGGCGAACAATTCCGTCCCAGGAGGACCGCAAGCGGATGCACCAATGTTCGCCCAGCTCGGACGGCGTGGCAGGAGCCACCCGATTTCGGAGATAGTCGGGCGATGCCATCAAAACCTCTTCGAATGAATCGACGAGCCGAACGGCGACCATGTCCTTTTCTATCCGCTCTCCAACTTGGATCCCCGCGTCAATTCGGTTTTCAACGAGATCGACGTGAAGATCGTCAACCAGCATTTCAACTTCGATATCCGGATGGGTAGACAAGAACTGGCCGATCAGTGGCGCTGCAAGCAGTGTCGCAGCAGTTCGCGAACCAATGATCCGAAGGCGTCCGCCGGTCTCACTGCGGAAGCGGTTTAGGCCGTCCAGCGCCACATCAAGGCTTTCGAGCAGCGGCTCCAATGATTTCAGGAACTCGTCTCCCGCATCCGTCAGCGAGACGCTGCGGGTGGTTCGTGTCAGAAGGCGGACGCCGAGCTTCTCTTCAAGGCCGCGTAGAGTTTGACTAAAAGTCGGGACCGAGACGCCCACATTCGCGGCAGCCCGCGTGAAGTTGAGCTGGCGTGCCACTTCTACAAAAGCCACCAGCTCCCGCATTTCAGGTCTATGCATAGAGCAGACCCCTGTCCTTCGTGATCAAGACACGTTGCCCGAGAGCCTGAGCAGTGTCATCCCGTTCGCTTGTGGCCTATGGCCGTCGCGGAAACTCAGCGCTTGTTGCGCAGGATGCTCTTTATGCGCTCTTCAATTTCGTCAGATGTGCGATGCGGATACTGTTGATGTAAGGACTCTGCGATCCTTCTCAGTTCAGAGGGGTCGCGGCTATTTAGTTTCCGATCAACGCCTACGATGGCGTATACGGCGATCAACAGATCCTGGTCGGTCGTCATCGAAAGCTTTCTGGGAAGGCATAGAGCGCTACCGAGGTTCGTAGCGCTTCAACTGTTGCATGAATTCTTTGACGTGCGGGAAGAAGTCTGCAAACGGCGGCTTGGCGCGATGACGCAGCAGCACCTCAGCGAATAACTTGAACCCGATCGTCAGCTCGGCTGCCTCTTCAGGTGGAACGACTCTCTTTTCCTGAACCAGTTTCAGGATGTGCAACAGGTCATCATGATTGGTCACTTCGAAAACCAGAGGCTCCTTGGTGACCGCTTCATCGCCGATTTCTTCCACGGCGACCCTGTACTTGTGGGGCATTACAAACTTCCTTGAGGGCAGCGGCAATAGCGCGGCGGCATTACGAGCTGGTCAATCTCCACCCATTCGGTCAATCCAACGGGCGAAGTGATCCACCCAGGTCTCCAGGAAGCCCCGTGTGGACTCGTTGACGATGTCTAGGTCGGCGTCGAACAAATCCTCCTTCCAAGAAAGGTAAACCTCGGGCTGCCCCATCGTAACGACGTGGATCGAAGCCAAGACCGTCCGCAACTGGCTCTGACCGACAGCCGAACCGATTGCACCGGGCGACGTGCCGACCACAGCGCCCGGCTTGTTCGAGAAAACGTTCTTTCCATAAGGGCGCGTGCCCCAATCGATGGCGTTTTTGAGAACCGGGGTGAACGAGCGATTATATTCGGGAGACACAAAGAGCACGCCATCGGCTTCCGAGATACGCCGCTTAAGCTCCAAAATGGACTCCGGTACGGTTTCCCAGAGGTCGTCGTTGTAAAGCGGGACATTGCTGAGGTCGACGATATCGAAGTGAAGGCGATCTTTGGCCAGGTGAGCGAGGACCTTCGCGAATTTTTTATTGATGGACTCGCGACGCAGCGAGCCAACGATGACTGCAACTTTCTTCATTTTCGCTCTCACGCTTGAATGAGCCGCATTGACAATCGAGTGCGGCGTCGGCGTCATGTATACAACGCATTAAATCAGTGTCAAGATATATCTTAGAGATGGCTTAGAGCTAACATGGCAAAGAATGATATCAATGTTGAAGCCCCCGCCGGACGTCGAATGCTCGACGGCGATGAGTTGGGATATCTTTTATTGCTGTTGATGGAAGGCGAAGTGCCGCGGCACGGGTATGATTTAATCAAAGAGATCAAAACGCGGTCCGGTGGTAATTACGCACCCAGTTCGGGGATCGTTTATCCAAAGCTTTCCATGATGATGGATCAGATGCTCCTATCCTCGTCGGCGCCGAGCGATCAGAAACGTGCGTATGTGCTGAACGCGGATGGAAAACATTACCTCGATGAGCATCGCACGGAGGCGCAGGGTGTGCTGGCAAGGATCGAGGCTTTGCGTTTTCGTGGCACTGATGTGTCGGCCGGTCCTGTCGGACGCGCGATGCAAGGGCTGAAGACCGCCCTGGGTCAGAAGTTGGCGGGAGACCCTACCCGTGACCTTCAGTTGGATGTTGCGGATATTATTGACGAAGCGGTCCGTAAGATCGAGCGTCTTTGAATACAGTTGCGACCCGTTGCTCCGGCAACTGCCTTCGGGCGCCGTGGTGCGCTGCTTTTTCGCCGCCGGCACTTTTGCCGTTGCATCCGTTTCAGCAACCGCGGTAACGGGGCCTGTCCTGTTTTCGTCAGCCATAAGTCATCTCCCTCTGTAGCCAAGAGTTCTTTTCGGCTGAGTGGAAGAGGGATTCAACGTCAGCGTGGATTGGATCAGCAGGCGCCTACTCGCTCTCGGAGGAGACGGGACGAAGAGAGGAGCCGGACGGAACCACGCATCTCAGTTCATTGGCAGTTCCGCATCGATGTGACCGGGCGGCAAACTTGGCTGACCGAGCCCGAAGAACGCGCGCGCGGTCAAGCAAGCGTCATCGCCTGGGACGCAGGCGCGGCAGACGTCAGGCCGAAGATCGTATACTTGACAGGATGTCTCTGAACCGACGCGACCGACCAGTGCGGAGCAGCGCGCACCGTCGCAACGCATCCCTTGCTGGTTCGCGGCTACGAAATGCGCCGGCAGCAAATCGAGAGCAGCGTCTGTTTCGGTGGAAAATCTGGGCCAGGTCGACGAAAAGGAGCAGCAGGCTCCACAGCTTCGGCAATCGAAATCGATCAGTGATGTCATGACCCGCTCCTACCACACAGCCTGCCAAGAGCAAAGCCGTCGGCTATGCGCTTAACCTGGAGCGAGCGCATCCACCTTCATCAGGCTCCTCGAAGGCTCGTTCATGAAGTCGTATCTGTCCAAGTGAATTTGGGATCAATGGATATTCTTACTTCGACAGTTGCCGTCAGGCCGGCAATCAGATGCATGGTTTACCGCCGCCGTTGACGATGGGGCGGCTGGCGTGCTCCTGCAAGCCGTCGCCGCACTCGTCGACTTTCCTGACGAGGCCGGGAATGCGGCGCAGCATTTCCAACGGGAGGCGCGGCCTGTCAGGTGGCCTCGAGGATCATGTTGAGGGGCGTCTGGGCTGCACGCCGGATATGAGTGAAACCGCCTGAGCGGATCACCTCGGCCAATCGCCGCTCTCCCGCTTGCGCACCGAGTGCCAGCCCTGTCTCCTGCGCAAGCGAGGTCGGAACGCAGATCATCGTCGAGGCTGAGTAGTAGAGCCGTCCAACCGGATTGATATTCTCCTCCAGCGTATCTCCGGCCATTGGTTCGACCACCATCCAGACGCCGCCCTCTTTTAACGCCTTTCGGATATGAGCCGCAGCGGCTTTCGGGTCGCCCATGTCGTGCAAGCAGTCGAAGCAGGTGATCAAATCGAAATCTCGGCCGTCGAAATCCTGCGCCCTGCCGACCTCGAAGTGCAGGTTTGTCAGCCCGTGTGCCTGTGCGTGCGCGGACGCAGCGGCAATCGAGCCTGGATGGAAGTCGTAGCCCACGAACCGGGAATTGGGAAACGCCTGCGCCATCAGGATCGTCGATAGCCCGTGCCCACACCCGACGTCCGCCACCTTCGCACCCGCTTTCAACCTGTCGGTGACACCGTCGAGCGCCGGCAGCCAGTCCTGCACAAGGGCATTGACATAACCTGGGCGGAATAGCCGCGCGACGGCGCAGAACATGCAGCCAGCCTGATCGCCCCAGGCAACGCCTCGGCCGGTTTTGAAGGCGGACTGCACCTTCGGCTGGTTCTCGACCATCGCAGCAGCGGTATCGAACGCGCCGATCAGATTGACCGGGCTGTCCGGCTCGGCAAACACGAAGGCCTGTTCGGGGGTCAGCGAGAACAATCCTCGCTCATGGTGCACATAACCCGAGGCAGCCTGCGCCGCCAGCCACTCGCGCACATAGCGAGGTGCGCATCCCGAGGCATCGGCAAGTTCGTCGGCCTTCACCGGCCCGATCTCCTTAAGCGACCTGTATAGTCCGAGAGCATCTCCTATCCGGACCAGCGGCACGCTAACCGCTCCACCAAGGTCGCCAAGGACGCGGCCCACGAGTTCATTGAGCGTGGTTTCGTTGATTTCCGTCACGTGAATTCCTCCCGGTGCTCGGATGGCGTCCTGCCATCCGTGACGCCAAGGATGAAGCTTGCCGTCTCGGCGGGCATGAGGCGGTTGTCCCGCGTCTGCGAAGAAATCCCGTTCCTTGGAGGGACACATGTCCCATCGGCATCGGAGGAGGTCTATCTACCTGCAGAAGCGGGACTATCGGGAGAGCGCGAGGACGATCGCTTGCGAGCGGCTATGCACGCCGAGTTTGGTGAAGATCACCGACAGCTGGTTTCGCACGGTCTTTGCACTCTTGCCAAGCCGTTCTGCAATCACGCGGTTGTCTAGCCCCTCCGCGACGAGGTCGAGAAGGGCGGCCTCGGCGGGTGTCAGACCGGCCTCACGAACTGCGCGCGGCTGCGCGGCTCGATCCTGTCCGAGGAAGGCGGCAAGTTCGGCTTGAAACAGGTTCCACGCAGGCTCGTCCGGCAAGAGCACATGATTCTTGCTCTCAAGCGGCAAGAAGCGCGCGCCCGGAATCGCGGCGGCAAGCTTGCAACCCTGGTCAAACGGCACGCGCATGTCGCCGCGGCTGTGGGCGATCAACGTCGGGACGCGCAGCATCGCCGCAAGGTCCAGCACATCGATCCCCTGCATCTGCCAAAGAAGTTGTGCGGCGACGTCGGGCGCTGCCGTTTGGCGTTCGAGATCGCCCCACCAGCGATGCTGTTCAGCTGTGCCGTCGGGGATAAAGAGATTGGTGAAGAACCGGCAAAACGCCGGATTATCGCGTCCCCAGCCGATGCGAACGAAATTGACAAGGGTCTCGGCTTCCAGCCGCTCGGCCTCGGTCTGGGCTCTGGCGCGGGCACCCTGACCGTAGGCGTTCAAAAGCACGAGATGCGATACTCGCTCGGGATACTTGAGGGCGTATGCGATAGCGAGTGCGCCGCCCTGCGAAAGACCGAGGAGGACGAAGCGCGGCTCCTCGATCGACGCTGCCACCGCAGCAAGGTCTGCGTGCCACGCTTCGACCGAAAGGTCAAAGACATGCCGGTCCGACAGACCGCAGCCGCGCGGATCGTAGCGCACAAACCGGTTATGGGCGGACAGCGCCTGGAGCCACGGCCGCCACACCGGGCTTTCGAGATCGTAATCGACATGGCTCAGCCAGTGCGCCGCCCGCAGGATCACCTGGCCCTGCCCGCAAGACGCCATGGCGATACGGGTGCCGTCCTCGGCTGTAGCGAACCGTATGGTCTGACTGAGTTTCATCGGTCGAGAATATCGCAGCCGAAGATCGCATAACAGACCTATCTCCTAGAGGGGCGATTCCAATTGCTCCAGCGATGGCCTGTAGGTTGTGAATTTTATGATCTTCATGATGTGCCCAGTCTATGCGAGGATAAGGCCGGCAGCTTTGCCTGCCGCAGCCATGACGGCAGCGTTGGTGTTGCCGCTGACGATCGTTGGCATCAGAGACGCGTCTACGACCCGCAAGCCCCGTGTGCCCCGGACCCTGAGGCTGGTATCCAGGACCGCTTCCGGGTCGCTGTCTTGACCCATCTTGCACGTGCCGACAGGGTGATAGCCGGTTTTAACAGTGCGCTTGCAATGAGCGGCGAGGGCCTCGTCACTTGTCACGTCCGCGCCAGGGAATATCTCTTTTTCGATCAGCTCACGCATGGGGGAGGCTTCGAGAACCATCCGGGCGAACCGGAACCCTGCAATGGTCAGGCGCAGGTCATCGGGATGGCCGAAGATCTGGGTGTCGACGATCGGGTTTTCGAATGGATCGCTCGACGCCAACGTCACCGATCCCCTCGCCTTTGGACGAAGCAGAAGCGAGTTGATCGTGACGCCATCACCGGGTTCGGTGCCCATGACGTCCCGGTCCAGGTAGACGGTCGGCACACAGAACATCTGGATCGTCGGTCGATCGTTATTGCCGTCAGGGTCGTAGAACGCGCAGGTCTCCACCCCAGTCGTCGAGACCGGACCCGTCTTGAACATGAGATACTGCAGCCCAGCCTTGATCATTGGCCAGCCTTGGTCCGCACCGTAATAGCCAAAGGCCCCCTTCGTGGTTGCAACGACCGGGCACTCGTAATGATCCTGCAGGTTCTTGCCGACGCCAGGCAGCACGACTTTCTTCTGAATATTATGCTTGGTGAGTTCTTCGTCCGGTCCAACACCAGAAATCATCAACAGTTTTGGCGTCTGGTAGGCTCCAGCGGCGAGAATGATCTCCCCTGCGCTCGCGGATTTCCGGCTCCCGTTGCGTATGTAATCGACGCCAGTGGCGCGATCGCTTTCCATCCTAATCGAGGTGACGGTCGCTTCCGTCTCGATGGTCAGCAGCGGATCACTCATCACTGGTGCGAGGAAGGCATCGACGGCGCTAGACCGCCTTCTGGTCTTCCAGTCTATGGTATGCTGCATAAATCCGACGCCAAACTGATGTGCGCCGTTAAAGTCCGGGTTGTAGGGGATCCCCATGGCTTGCAGGGTTTTCACGTAGGTCCGCGTCATCGCGCTTGTGTGTCCAAGATGTGAGATCTTCAGCGGCCCGCCGACACCATGGAAGTCACCGGCAAGATGATCATTGTCCTCCTGCGCCCTAAAATACGGAAGCAGGTCGCCGTAGGACCAGGCGCCGTCATTGGATCCTTTCGACGTGACCAGTTCGTTCCAAAGATCAAAATCAGCCGCCTGTCCGCGCATGTAGACCATTGCGTTGACGGCGCTGCCGCCGCCTAAAACCCTGCCTTGCGGCACAATGGGACCACGGCCGTTCAGTTGGGGCTGCGGCTTGGTTTGATGCATGGCAAGATATGTGTCTTTGGCAAGAAACTTCATGTACCCGGCTGGAAAGCTCATGATCGGATTGGCTTTTGCGGGTCCGCGCTCCAGAAGCAGGACGCGCGCCTTGCCCTCGCGCACCAGTTTCTCGGCGACGACGCAGGCGGAGCTTCCTCCACCAACGATGATGTAATCGTAACGGTCACTCGCAGGCATTGGAAACTCCGGTAATCGATATCAGATGCTGGAGGGGCGCATGTGGATGCTGCCAGAGATGGCTTCACCGGATTTCAAAACCTTGAGGCCGCCAAGGTCGGGCAGATTGTGTCCGTTGGCGAGATGGCTCATCGGCTCAAAGCAAAAGTAGTCACGCTTGAAGCTCGTATCGAAAGTCGTATCTGATACGAACACAAAGGCGTGCTTGAAAATGGCGTCGGCAGTTAAGTGGAGCGATGTATTCCGCTCCGGCCAAGTGATGAGTGCTTCACCACTCCAATCCTCGAACCCGTTGTTGACCCAACATTGGGGCAGCGGCGCCGGAGAACTAAAATCCAGCTCCTTCGGTATTTCGGTCTGGTGGCCTGGCAGCCATCCTTCGACTTCCGTCCAAAACTTGCGAGCCGGAGCAAGCAACGTCGTCTTCGGCGTCATCGGAAAATAAGGATGCCAACCGAGTCCAAATGGCAGTGAGCGCTGGCCACGATTTTCGACCGCAAGCGTCATGGTCAACCCTTGTTCGTCAAGGGCGAAGCGCTGCCGGGCTTGGTATTCGTATGGGGTGCCTTGGCCCCCGTGGGCGAACACCAGTTCAACCGACGTCGGTGTCCTCCGTCCGATAGACCAGTCCGCCTGCCAGCCTTCGCCGTGCAGATAGTGCTTGTCCCAATCCGTGTTCGGGCGGAGGTGATAGTCATTTCCTTCAAACGAGAACTTATTGTCTTTCACCCTGTTGCCAAACGGCACAAGCGGGTAGCAGGAAGAGCCAAGCGCATCGACATCGTCGGACAGGCAGGGACGCAGAAGCGCTGTCCTGCCCGACCCGACATCTCGCCAAAAGCCGAGCACAAGCCCTCCTCTTGTCGAAACGCGAAGAGACAGCGGCCCTGCCTCAAGGCTTACAATGGACATGAGATCAGCTCTTGTTACGTGACATGCTGCGCTTGATCGCCTGGATGTTGGCAAGCACCGCGATGACGATGATCAGCCCACGCACAACCTGCTGGAAGAAAGGATTGATGCCAAGCAGGACAAGGCCGTTACCGATGAGGGTGATAACCAGCACGCCCAGAAGCGTGCCAAGCATCGAGCCCCGCCCGCCAGACAGCGAAGTTCCTCCGACCACGACAGCTGCGATGACGTCAAACTCGAGGCCGGTGGCTGCGGTCGCGTTGCCCGATCCCAGTCGTGAGAGCAGGAGAATACCGGAAATTGCCGCCATTGCACCGGCGATCGCAAAGAGCGCGACGCGGATCTTGGAAACACTGATGCCGCTCAGAAACGCTGCGTGAGCATTGCCGCCGATTGCGAAAACGGACCTGCCGAAAGCTGTCTTTCGGCTGATGAAGGTGAACACCGCAAACAAGATCAGCATGATGATCGCGGCAGGCGGAATGCCAAGAAACGAACGATCAAGGGCGTCCAGGGTATCGTTGCGACCAATAGAAACGGGCAGCGCATCGGTCACGAACAATGCGGTCCCGCGAAGAGCACTCCACAGACCGAGCGTGCCAACGAAGGACGGGACATCGAAGTATGCTCGCAGAGCTCCGGCGATCGAACCAAGCAAAGCACCGACCAAAATCGCAAACGCGAAGGCGATCGGCGTCGGAAGACCCCACTGAAGCAGAAACGCAAGCACGACGGAAATGAACGCCACCATCGGACCGACGCTGACATCGATTTCACCCGCAATGATAATGAGCGTAGCCGCCCACGCGGCGATCCCGATCGTAGCCGCGTCTCGAAGGATGTTGATCTGGTTATTGAACGAAAGGAAACCGTTCGCGGTGGTTGTAAAAACGATGTAAAGTATCATGATCGCAACGAACAAACTGACTTCGTTCATATGTTGCGACAACGAGAAACGAGATCTTGTTCCTTCGGTCGCCGATTCTGACTTTGCAGTCTGGTCGAGTGACATATCGCGTCTCTCCCTCAATGTCCGGCAATGCAGGCGGCCATCAAGGCGTCCTGATCGATGTGGGGTGATTTGAATTCTTCCTTGAGAGTGCCGTCCCTGAGGACCAGTACTCGATCGCAGACGAGCGGCAGTTCCTCAATCTCGCTGGAGACGAAGATCACGCTTCGCCCTTCCGCTGCAAGCTGACGAATGATGGCGTAGATCTGAGCCTTCGCTTCGACGTCCACGCCTCTGGTGGGCTCGTCTAGGAGCAGGACGCGGCTGTTGGCATAAACCCATCTGCCGATAACGACCTTTTGCTGGTTTCCGCCGGACAGCGTGCCGATCGGGGTGTCGGTCTGAGCTGTCTTGATATGCAGGCGCTGGATCACCTTGCGTGTGGCATCCGCCATCATCTTGGCAGATAGGGTTCCGTGCTTGCTGACGCCGGCAAAATTTGTCGAAAGCGTATTCTCGTCGACACCGAGAAGAGGAACGATCCCCTCTTCTTTCCGGCTTTCGGGCGTATAGGCGAAGCCCATGGCAATCATTCTTTTGTACCGGCCGGGTTGAGCGGCCTGACCGTCGACGAGGACTTGCCCGTGATCGTAGCAGCGGACGCCCATGATTGCCTGAAGAAGCTCTGTCCGCCCGGAGCCTAGAAGCCCGGCAATCCCGAGCACTTCTCCAGCCTTGAGTTGAAAGGAAATGGAAATTAGTTTGGGCGCCAGGGCGATGTCTCGAATTTCCAGAACGGTCTTCTCTTGGCTTCGATTGTCCAATGCCGCTGCCTTTGAAGCCTCGGCGCCAAGCATGAGCCGAACTATCTCTCGGGTATCGGCGCCCTTGACGTCGACAGTATCGATGATGCGCCCATCGCGCATGATCGTTGCTGAATGCGCAATTTGACGGATCTCGTTCATTCTATGGCTGACATAGATGACCGCGATGCCTTCCGAGGCGATGCGGGCCACCGCCGCCATCACCTTCTCGGCTTCGGCGGCCGCAAGCGAACTGGTCGGCTCGTCGAGAATGACGAGTTTCGGCCTTCCAAGGAGGACGCGAGCAATCTCGAGGAGCTGGCGCTCAGCCGGGCTCAGGCTTGCAACCAGGGCATTGGGGGCACGGTTGAGGCCTAGTCGTCGCATGGCCGCGGATGCTTCCGCTTCCATGTCGGCGTATTGGATGACACCGCCCTTCCTCGGCCAACGGCCAAGGAATAGGTTTTCCGCAAGCGTCATGCCAGGAACGAGACTGAGTTCCTGGTAGACGACCCGAACACCCTTTTCGAATGCATCCTGGGCGCGGCTGGATCCCGAATGTCGCAGTTCCTCGCCGTCGATCATCACGGTTCCGCTATCGGGGATTTCAGCTCCAGTTAGGAGTCTGATCAGCGTCGATTTGCCCGCGCCGTTCTTCCCAAGTAGCGCCCTCACCTCTCCGGCCGCTACTGAAAACGATGCATTGTCGAGAGCTAGCACGCCAGGATATTGACGTGTGCACCCCGCAATCGATGCGATCGGATGGGAAGCGAGTTCGGCCGTTCGCGATGTCTCTGTCATTCAATTTCCACCTTCGAAAAGGCGCCGCCGGTCGCCCGGCGGCCTCGACGCTCGTGACTTGGGAGGTGATCTTACGGAATGCCGTCGGAGTGGGCCTTCAGCCACGCCTTGCCGTCTTCGGAAGATTTGTAGAGATCGATATTGTAGGCAATCTTGATGCCTTCCGGCGGTTGCCCATCGATCGACTTGATGGCCTGAGCGAGCGCAAGCTTGCCGAGGCCTTGGCCGGAGATATCGACAACGGCCTTGATGACGGTGAAGTCGGCCAGCTCCTGAGCGATCTCGGTCGTCATGTCACCACCGAAGACGACAACCTTTCCGGTCTTGCCCTGGCTCTTCACGGCACGAGCGGCACCGAGTGTTGCACCACCTGCTTCGCCGAAAAAGGCATCGATATCGGGGTTCGACGACAGCATCGTGCTTGCTACCGAAACCGCCTTGTCGAGGACAGCGCCTTCCTGGTTTGCGACGATCTGTGCGCCTGGAACCTTTGCCTTCAGTGCCTCCTCAAAACCCTTGCGGCGAGTCACGCACACCTCCACGAATTCGCAGTTCAGGACGGCGATCTTCGGCGCATCGTTCTTTTCCGCGATGAAGTAGTCGGCTGCGGCATCACCGAGCTTGTGACCGAAATCATAGGGATCGCCGACAGCGTAGGCCGAGATATATTCCTTCATATCGGCGTCGTTGAGGCATGTGTTGTAGCAGACGACCGGAATGCCGGCTTCATGAGCGCGGCGGATCGCGCGATACGAACCATCTGCGGAGACAGGCGATACGATGATGGCCTGCACGCCTGATGAGATCAGAGAGTCTATGAACGAAGATTCTTTGCTTACATCACCCTGAGCGTTGGTCTCGACGATATCCAGCTTGCGGCCGGCATCATTCGCGCCGGTCTGGATGCCTTTGCGAACACCTGCATAAAACCCCTGAGCATCCATGTAGATGGCGCCGACCTTCAGGTCCTTGTCCTGCGCGAAAGCTGACGTGGCATGTGATCCAGCAATTGTGGTGAGCGCCAGGATCGCGGCGCGTACGATGAGCTTCATTACTCCCTCCCGTTATCTTCAGCGACAGGCTCCATGGCGGAGCCAACCGACCAGGCGAATTTAAATTAGGTATGATTATTGTCAATATAAATAGGATTTATTTTTTTAAAGATATGGCGAGCGACTCTTTTCATGTGCTACAACCCAACTGACGCGGCGCGCAGAAACAAGGCCTGGAAAAAGAGTTTCCGGTCGTCGCAAGTTTCGGATAAGCCGCAATAGGGGTTATGGGAGGCAGCCAGTGACAATCTCACGCAACGAGTGGAAGCTCACCGACGGGGGCATCGAGATCGCATCTCGCGGCAAGCGTTCCGTTCGCGAGGCGTTGCTCTCCAAGTTCGTAGAACGGATTGTCTCCGGCGCGTTGCCTGAGGGTTCCACGCTCCCCAATGAAGCGGACCTGACCGATCAATTCGGCGTCAGCAGAACGACGTTGCGCGAAGCCATGCAGTATCTATCGGCAATCGGATTGATCCGGTCCAGAACCCGAGCCGGAACCACAGTGCTTCCGCGAGAAAACTGGAACTACCTGGATCCGCTCGTTCTTGACGTAATGCTTTCCCTCGGTGGTGATGAGTCCTTTTACACGTCACTGATCGACGCCCGTCATTTGCTCGAACCCGCCGCTGCGGAGCATGCGGCAACAAAGGCAACCGCCAAACAGCTGGCCCGAATTGCCCAGGCATTCGAGGACATGGTCGACGCAAACGCCCGTGACAACGAGGAATGGAGCCGGGCGGACCTTGAGTTCCACACAGCGATCATCAATGCCAGTGGCAACTGGGTCTTCAGGCAGTTTGCGAGCGCCATTCGTGCCGCCCTCCTTGCGAGCTTTCGCCTCACGAACCGCGCCAGTCAGTCTCACGAACAGGCCATTCAAAAGCACCAGGACGTTCTGGAAGCGATACGCGTTCGCGATCCAGTCGCAGCCAGAAAGGCGATGGAAACCTTGATCGGAGTTGCGAGAGCGGAAATAACGGACGCGCTTCGAAAGAACAAAGGGAGCCGCTAAGGCAACAAGACGTGCTTCGCTCAGCGATGGGATAAGCTGCATTCAACGCGCGAGCATGCAGGCGCCGTCACGGGAGGCCTTCGCTCCCCATCCCAAGCCCTGTTCATCGGCCTGTCGTCTCGAATTCAGGAGGCGATGATAGTTGCGGCAATGACAGCCGTTGCTGTCCCAAACGGTCGTCGCGCCTGCTGGCGCTTGAGCACGAAGCGAAGTCGCCGCAACGTGGACGCTGTACCTCCGTTGACTGTCGCTGAGCTCACGGTCTTGTGGCAAGAGCAAGGAGGCCATCGTAAAGCGCGGTGGCAAGCGGGTCGACATCCGGTGCCTCCTGGCGGAGGCGGAAGAGGAAGAGGATCGGTCTCAGCCAGTTTCTGTTCGATGCCGGCCCCGACCGATTGAGCGACCGCAGCAGCATCAGCGGCAATAGCTTTTCAAGATCCTTCGGTGAGCAGTCATAGTGCCGCCACAGAATTCAGCCCAATCAAGCTTGTTCAACAAGCGGATGGCAACAAGATGAGATTGCTGGCTCTCGTGGCTGCGGCCTTTTTGCTGACGGTCTTTCAGACTCAAGCCCAGATCTATGGGCCGTATGATGGTTATGAAGACTTTGATGGATATGGTTACGACGATCCCTACAGCCCCTATCCGCCACCACTCGATTACGATCCGGCGCCTCCCTATCAAGAGCCCCTGCATGATAGCAGACAATCGCCGACAGGGCGTGCAAAAGGAACCATCGAAATCGTGACGAGCGAGCATACGCTGATTTACACCACCCCTTGGGGCGAGCAATTCGCTTACCCCATCGCGGTCGGCCGTGAGGGCAAGCAATGGTATGGATCTACGCGTGTCGTGTCGAAGCGAGCACATCCTGAATGGCGACCCACAGCCGGCATGCGGCAGAAGAACCCTCGGCTTCCAGCGGTCGTGAAGCCCGGCCCCGCCAATCCGCTCGGAACCCGAGCGATCTATCTCGCCGATGGCCTTCTGCGCATCCACGGCACCAACGACCCCTCGTCCATCGGCACCAACGCGTCGAGCGGGTGCTTTCGAATGTACCGTCAAGATGTCGAAGAGCTTTACGAGATCGTCCAGCCGGGAACGAAGGTCATCGTTCGGCGCTAGTCTAGCTGTCAGTTGATCGATCGCTGGTGGACATCAGCAGATTGGCGTTGAGATATCTAACCGTCGATACGCAGCTTGCGCGCCAGAGCCTGAAGCTCCTTGAATCCTTCATAGCGTTTATGATGAATATCGGGGATCGGGCCTTCTGATGGCAGGAATGTCGTTTCGACCGCCGAGAGTGTCGTCATCGCTTCGCGTACATCCGCAAACAGCCCGCCGGCGACAGCGCCCAGGATGGCGGCCCCCAGCAGGACCGGTTCCTCTGCCTTTGTCGCAATGACCGGCTTGCCGCTCGCATCGGCAAGCAGCTGGCGAACGAAGTCGTGCTGGCCAGCGCCACCGCTGATGACGATGTTTTCGATGGTAACGCCCGCATCGGCCTGCGTCTCGATGATCTGCCTGAGGCCGTAGCCGATACCGCAAAGCCCTGCGACGTAAAGAGAGACCAGGCTGCCGATATCGTCCTCCATCCCGAGACCGGCAATGATTGCGCGGGCATGCGGATCGGCAAAGGGCGCGCGGTTGCCGAGGAACTCGGGAACGACGTGCAGTCCGGTCGCAAGCGTGACAGCGTCGGAAGAACGGCCCGCCTTTCGGGCGGCCATATCTGCAAGCAAAACCGGCAGCGGAACACCCGCCCTCTTCGAAAGCTCCCTCGCTTCCGCGGCAGCCGGATGGAAGGAGAGCAACTGGTCGATCGCCGCGCCGGCGGCACTCTGGCCACCCTCGTTCAGCCATAGTCCCGGCACCATGGCCGAATAATAAGGCCCCCAGACGCCGGGCACGAACGACGGCTCAGCTGTCGATGTCATCGTGCAGGAGGAAGTGCCGAAGACATAGGCCAGATTGGCTTGTGGATCGGTACCGATGCCAACGGTTCCGATCCCCCCCGCATGGGCGTCGATCAGTCCGGCAGCGACGGGCGTTTCCGGCTTCAGGCCGAGCTCGCCGGCTGCAGCCGCGGTCAGTCCTCGACCAAGGGCCGAACCGGGCTCGACGATAGCCTGACCGATGCGGGCAAACTCTTCTTCGGCAAGCATGCCGAGGCCGATCTGATGAAAATAATCGCCATCCCAGCGCTTTTCATGGGCGAGATAGGTCCACTTGCAGGTGACCGTGCAGGTCGAACGCGACGGATCGCCGGTCGCTCGCCAGGTCAGGAAATCTGCAAGGTCGAAGAATTGCCACGCGGCATCAAAAACCTCAGGGCGATTTTCCCTCAGCCAGAGCAGCTTGGGCGTTTCCATCTCAGGCGAGATACGGCCGCCAACGTAACGCAGGACGTCATGGCCGAGCGCATTGATGCGCGCCGCCTGTGGGACGGCGCGGTGGTCCATCCATACGATGATGTCCCGGTTCGGATCTTCCGAGGGTCCGACGGGAAGCGGCTTGCCGCCTTCGCCGAGGACGACGAGCGAACAGGTGGCATCGAACCCGAGCCCCATGACGGACGCCGGATCGACCCCGGCCGAGGAAACCACGTCGCGCACTGCCGCGCAAACGGCCGCCCAGATCTCGGTGCTCGATTGCTCAACCATGGAACCCGGTTCGTGAAACAGGGTGATATTCCGCTTGGCGGACGCCAGCATCCGCCCGGTCAGGTCGAACAGGCCGGCGCGAGCGCTGCCGGTGCCGACGTCGACGCCGATGACATGTTTGGCATCTGCTTCTGGCATGCGAGATGTGTCGCTCATGGTCTCTCCTTTGAAGTCGGCAAGGATCAGGCTAACTGCAGTCTGGGGCCGGTGTTTCGCTATTCGGCAGAATCACCAGATCGCGGATCGTCACATTACGCGGCCGCGACAGGATGAAAAGGACGGCGTCGGCCACTTCTTTCGGCTGCATCAGGCTGCCATTGGCCAGCGCCTCCTCCATTTTCGCCTTCGGCCAGTCGTCGAGCAAGGCCGTGACGACAGGTCCTGGCAGCACCGCACCGACGCGCACGCCGTGCTGCGCCACTTGCCGGCGCGTGGAATGGACAAAGGCCTGAACTGCGAATTTCGAGGCCGTGTAGATCGGCTCCCACACGACCGGCACGACGCCTGCGATCGAGCTCGTAAACAGCTCGTAAAGAGGATGTCACCGGATGGAGGTCGCTCATCACCCCGGTCGGCCGCGGTGAAGGGCAGCGCCTGAACGCCTCCCGCGCACCGGCGCCGCGGCATGCGAGGAAGAAGATCGGCGGGGTGCTCCTCGTTCCCTTGATCGGCGAAGACGCCTGCACTGCTACCCATCCGATGTACACGGCGACTGCCCTCTCATTGCCGGGAACGTTGCCTCCGAGCCAAGGTCTCTGCAAGACGCACAGGGAGGGGCATGGGAAAGATACACAAGTTGCCCGCGTTGCCGGAAGGTGTGCTCGATCATAGCGAATTTCAGCAACCGTTCTGGGCTGTTCAACGTATTTCCTGGATGGTGCTAGGATACTGTAACATACCCGATGCTACGGGCATTCAGGCGCGCAAGCCTGTATGGTGTTTTCTTCTAAATATGCAGTCGTCCTGATCAGGAACGATCCTGCGTAGACAAGTCTCAAGGGCCCCATTCGGATCAAGTCGACATCTGCGTCAACTTCAAAATGGAGGACACTTCGATGAGAACCATAAGGCTAATTCCAGTCTGGCGCACAGCGATCGCACTTTCAACGGTGGCGCTGTCCGTGATCGTCGTATCAGGCGCATCTTCACGGGCGTTGGCAGACGAGGCTGAGGCAAAGACCATGCTAAAGGCGATGTCCGACTACATCGCGGGACAAAAGGCCATATCATTTGCCTACGATACCAATTTTGAGGTCGTTACCGGAGATCATCAGAAGCTGCTCCTTGCAAGCTCTGGCAAAGTTGAAATGGGCCGACCTGACAAATTCCGCGCGACCCGGTTTGGAGGTTTCGCCAATGTCGAGATGAGTTTCGACGGGAAAACCCTGACGCTACTTGCCAAGGATGACAACCTCTACGCCCAGTTTGAGGTGCCCGGTACAATCGACCATCTGATCGACGAGTTGAGAGACAAGTACCAAAAGCCCGTCCCTGGCGCCGATCTTCTCCTGACCAATGTTTACGAGGAGCTAATGCGTGACGTCATCGACGTAAAGGACCTCGGCAGTGGTGTGATCGGCGGCACGGAATGCGACCATCTCGCGTTTCGGACCAAGGAGGTCGACTGGCAGATCTGGATCGCCCAAGGCGAAAATCCCTATCCCTGCAGATATGTCATCACTTCAACCCAAGTAGACCAAGGTCCCCAATACAGCGTCCAGATAAGCGATTGGAGGACCGGGTCGAGCGTCGTCGCGAAGGATTATAGTTTTAAAAACTCCACCGAGGCCAAAAAGGTCGATGACCCGAAAAAACTTGTAAACACCGATGAACTTCCAGATGTCTTTGCCGTGGGAGGTGCAAAATGAACGCTTTAAGGAAACTGAAGATCGTTGTGCTGACCGGAACGATAGGTCTGTTTGTGATCGAGGCGGGATCGGAGCTTCCGATCCCACACCTGCAGGGCTTTGTCGGAACCGCCGAAGCCAGGGTTGGGCGACCTCTGACGCCCGTCAGCGTCGCAGGCGTTGCCCGGCGCACTGTGCGCCGCTGCGCCGCCGGCGTGTACTACTGCTAGGCTGTGGAGTTGCGGGCGGCAAAGTGCTGCCGCACGCGAACGCTGCAACTGCCTGCCAGATATTCTGGTCTTCTCCCTAACACGAGCGTTTGTCGACATGGCTCAGACAGGTCCTCACAATCGTCGCACACTCTGGAGAGAGCCGCTGCTGCATTTCACTCTCGTCGGCGCAGCATTGTTCGGCGGCTATCACTGGCTGGACCCCGGCTTACCAAAGTCTGACCGAGCGGTACCCATACACATCGGCGAAGGCGATGTGCGGTGGCTGAAACAGACATGGTCGAGCCAATGGCTTCGCGATCCCACCATCGAGGAGTTGAGCGGTTTGGTGAACGATCTCGTTGGCGAACAACTTCTGGCACGAGAGGCGGAGGCAATAGGCCTCGGGGAAAATGATACAATCATCCGCCGGCGTCTGGCGCAGAAGCTAAAGTTCCTGATCGACGACACCGCCCAGTTGACCGAACCCACAGACGAAGAGTTGCTGCAGTTTTACGCCAGCCATGCTGAGAGCTTCGCCCGACTTGGCACCGTCTCTTTCAAGCAAATCTACTTCAATCCTGAGCAGCATAAGGATCCAGCAGCGGATGCCGCTGCTTTGATCGTCGAGATTCAATCAAAGGAAAACGGCGGTTCTGTTGCGGGCGATAGGTTGCTGCTCGGAGACGACTTCCAGCGGTTGGAGAATTCCGCCGTTTCCAGAATGTTCGGAGATGATTTTGCCGATGCGGTGTTCGCGCTGGAGCCAGGAGAGTGGAAAGGACCGATCAAGTCCGGATACGGCCTGCACATCGTCATGGTCACGGAACGCACACCGACCGAGCCCAGACCCTTCGACACCGTCAGAGACGCCGTAATGGCGCAGTGGCGGAATAGCAAGCAAGAAGACATCAGCCGTGCCTACCTCGCCGATCTGCGCAACAAATATGGCGTGCAGTACGATGAGAGTACGAAAGAATTGCTGACACCGCAAAGCGCACCTAGCGTGGCAGCAAAATGAAGTGGCCCGGCACAGCGTTATCAAGCCAGATTTGCCGGTGCGTTTCTGCCTTGGTGATCGCACTTTTGACTGTTGCTTCGGCCCATTCCCACGAAGTTAGACCGGCTTACCTGAGCGTTGAGGAAAAGATGCCAGGCGAGTTCAGCGTGCTTTTCAAGACACCGATGCAAGGCGATGCGCGGCTCGCCTTGGCTGCCCTGTTTTCGGGCAGGGTCGAGGCCCTCACGCCTGTGGTTTCCCGACAGACGGGCGATGCAATGGTCCAAACATGGCACATGCGCACCGTCGAGCCGCTTTCTGGCCAGAACGTCTTAATCGACGGGCTGCAGAACAGCATGACCGATGCCCTTGTGCATGTCGTGCTTGCCAACGGCAATACATGGACAACGCGGTTAACGCCCAATGAACCCTCCGCCGCCATCCCTGCCGCCCAAAGCCGTTGGACAGTTTTTGCTGTCTACGTGCGCCACGGCATCGAGCACATCGCCTTCGGCTTCGACCACTTGCTCTTCGTTGCGGCGCTGATGCTGATCATGCGCGACTGGCGCAAGCTGGTGAAAGCGGTCACCGCGTTCACAGCCGCCCATTCCATCACCCTGACCTCCGCTACACTCGGATGGGTTACCCTTCCATCGGCTCCCGTGGAGACCATGATCGCGATCAGCATCGTCTTGGTCGCTGCCGAGGTCGTTCGTATGGAACGCGGCCAGCTCAGCTTGGCCCTCACCAGCCCGTGGCTAGTGGCCTTCGCGTTTGGTCTTCTGCACGGATTTGGCTTTGCGGGCGCCTTGGTTGAGCTTGGCCTGCCGCGAAACGATATCCCCTTGGCGCTGCTTGCCTTTAATGTCGGCGTGGAGCTCGGGCAGCTTGCCTTCATCGCTGTGATACTGACTGCGGTCTATTCTGTGAGGCGTATCGTCGCGATCCCGCGACGGGCCATCATCGGCTCGGCATATGCGATCGGCATCATAGCAGCGTTCTGGAGCGTCCAGCGGCTGGATGCCATGTTCTCACAATTTTGATCTTAGAGGAGGAAGTCGATGAAAGCGGTCCAAGCCAGAACAGGTCTTCTTTGTGGAGCCGCATTTGCAGGACTCTTTACGGCCTTCCTCTGTTACCCGGGCTGGGCACAGGACGGCGTCGCAACTGACGTCGGAACGTTCGACGCCGACACGGCCGCGAAGCTTTATCCCGCCAAGCGGCCTTATTCGCCTTGGGCAGGACGCAACTTCCCCTCGCGTCCCTTCTTCGGCGACACTCATCTGCATACATCCTTTTCGATGGACGCTGGCGCGTTCGGCGCGCGGCTTGGACCCGCCGACGCTTATCGTTTCGCCAAGGGGGACGAGATCATGGCCTCTTCCGGCCAACTTGCGAAGCTGTCGCGGCCGCTCGATTTCCTCGTCGTGGCGGATCATTCCGACAATATGGGTTTCTTCCCTGACCTATTGGCGGGAAAGCCCGAGCTTCTGGCGGATCCGCTGGGACGCAAATGGTACGATATGATGCAATCTGGCCAGGGCGCGGCGGCGGCCGTCGATATAATTACTGCATTCGGTGCCGGCAAATTCAAAGGACCAATCCTCTACTCCCCCGATTCAACTGCCTATCGCGGGGCCTGGCAAGCAACGATCAAGGCGGCCGAGGAGGCAAATGAGCCTGGCCGGTTCACGGCCTTCATCGGCTACGAGTGGACTTCGAATACAGGGGGCAACAATCTACACCGCAACATAATTTTCCGCGATAATGGCGACAGGGCAAGTCAGGTCGTTCCGTACACTACTCTGCCGCCTGGAAGCGACAATCCTCGCGATCTGTGGAAGTGGATGGCCGGCTATGAGGACAAGACCGGCGGCAGCGTTCTTGCGATTGCACATAATGGCAATCTGTCGAACGGGCGAATGTTTCCGATGATCGAGCCGGGGACGAATTCTCCGATCGACCGCGAGTACGCGGAAATCCGCAACAAGTGGGAGCGACTTTATGAGGTGACGCAGATCAAGGGCGACGGCGAGAGCCATCCCTTCCTGTCGCCTAATGACGAGTTCGCCAATTTCGAGCGCTGGGACAAGGGCAATCTCGACCTGACTGTCGCAAAGACGCCCGACATGCTCGAATACGAATATGCGCGCTCGGCCTTCAAGAACGGCCTCAAGCTGGAGGAGAAACTCGGCGTCAACCCCTACAAGTTCGGACTGGTGGGATCAACCGATGCCCATACCGGACTTACGGCGGTCGAGGAGGACAATTTCTTCGGCAAGACATCCAGCAGTGAACCAGGCGCGGAGCGGGCTTCGCACCCCTTCATAAAGCAAGGGGATCGCGTCATCATGGGATGGGAGCAGATGGCTTCCGGCTACGCTGGTGTGTGGGCGACCGAAAACACGCGCGAGGCGCTTTTCGATGCGATGCAACGTCGCGAGACCTACGCCACCACTGGTCCCCGGATGCTGGTCCGCTTCTTCGGTGGCTTCGACTTCGAAGCAAGTGACGCCAATACGCGCAGTCCTGCGATCTCCGGTTACACCAAGGGGGTGCCGATGGGGGGCGACATAGGTCCAGCGCCAGCCGGAAAGGTGCCGACCTTCCTCGTCGCGGCGCTGAAGGATCCAATCGGGGCCAATCTCGATCGATACCAGATCGTCAAGGGCTGGCTCGATGCTGCGGGTGAGGTCCATGAAAAAGTGTATGACGTGGCTTGGTCGGGAGATCGCAAGCCAAGCGGTGACGGCAAACTGCCACCGGTCGGCGACACTGTGGACATCGCTAACGCAACCTGGAGCAATACGGTGGGGGCGCCCGAGTTAATCTCGGTGTGGAAGGATCCTGAATTCGATGGAGCCCAACGGGCTTTCTACTACGGCCGCGTCATCGAGATTCCAACGCCGCGATGGACAGCCTATGATGCCAAATATTTTGGCAGAGATATGCCAGCGGAAGCAGCGATGAAGATGCAGGAGCGGGCTTACACCTCGCCGATTTGGTACAACCCATAAGCCAGGAAGCTTTCCGCTTACAGCCAAGTTGAAGCGGGGAGCAGATGTCGTGTCTTGACCCCTTTACCGG
This sequence comes from Rhizobium sp. WYCCWR 11152, assembly GCF_013087615.1. Taxonomy (NCBI): domain Bacteria; kingdom Pseudomonadati; phylum Pseudomonadota; class Alphaproteobacteria; order Hyphomicrobiales; family Rhizobiaceae; genus Rhizobium; species Rhizobium sp. WYCCWR 11152. The sequence continues at coordinate 225,616 of NZ_JABFCP010000010.1, forward strand.
GAATGCACCACGGCCCTTAGGAGAGCCCAAGGGCCGTGTATCATCCTTCGATCAGCCCCCCGAACTGTCGGCAGGTTCAGCCTGCGCGAAAGGGTCTATCGCCGATGGTCCCGTCGTAGGTTTTGTCCCCGGCATCAGTTCGAAGTCGGGGGTGAACTGGACCAGGCTGCTCCCGATCTCAGAGAAAACCTTGCGATCACCCTCGAACTTCGCCTTGCCGGAAGCAATCAGCTCGTCGAACGTAGCCTTGCCGCCCATCACGGACTCCAGATCGGTGCGGTCGATGGTAATCGTGAGGTCCGGATGCGGTGCCTGCACGCCTTTGATGTTAGTGAGGGTCGAGTTGCTCAACTCTACCACGTATTTTTCGCCGTTATCAGGCGTCACAAGATTGATAACGCCTTTCATGCCCTCGGTCTTCGTGCTGTCCAGGCGGATGCCGAGGAAGTCGAGCCAAAGGCCGGTCGACATCGCCCGGATGGTGTCGGGCCCAGTCGTCTTGGGAGCAGCGCCAGCCGGCATTCCCGAGCGGAGTTCGTAGGCCGCCGCGAGGAAGCTGTTGCGCACGCTCGGGCTCTCCTTTTGATAGCCGATCTGCTCGAACACGTCCGCCAGAAGGTCCTTTGCCGCCTGGTTTCCTGGCTCGGCATAGACGAGCTTGTTCAGTATCTCCATGGCATATTGGTACTTGCCCTGGTCAAAGAGTTCCTGGCCCTTGGCGATGATTGGTCCGGCACCACCCATCATCTCTACATAGAGCGGGGCGGAGTCACGAGGCGACAGTGGGGTCAGCGTTGCCGGATTGCCGTCCCAGTACCCCAGGTAGCGGTTGATCACCGCACGGCTATTGTGCTCCTCCGAGCCGTGGTAACTGTGGGCCGCCCATTGGTTCTGCAGGCTCTTGGGCAGCTTGTAGACATTCTGGATTTCGTTAATCGTCACGCCCTGGTTGGCCAGGTGCAATACCTCATTGTTGAGATTGGCGTAGACGTCGCGCTGCGTGCGCATCACATCTTGGATGCGGTCATTGCCCCAGCGTGGCCAGGAGTGCGAGGCAAACATCACCTCGGCCTCTCCGCCAAATCGATACAACGCAGTATTGATGTGCTTCGACCACGCCAGTGCGTCCCTGATCAGTGCGCCACGCAGTGTGTAGATATTATGGACGGTGCCCGTGATGTTCTCCGCCGCCCAAAAGGCTTTGAACTGCGGGAAGTAGGTATTCATTTCAGCCGGTGCCTCGGTGCCGGGTGTGTTCTGGAACACCATCGTCACGCCATCGACGGTCAATTCCTCGAAGTCCTTCTCCATGTAGCGAGTTGGCTCGATCAGACCCGTGGTGCCGGCGGCTGTGTTCTTGCCAATCGACTGGTCGACGTGGCCGAACGGGCTGCGCGGCAGCAATACCCCATACTGGAAGTACAGACGGCGGTTCATGGCGTTGCCCGCATACACATTCTCGGCCACGGCATGTTCCATAAAGCCCTTCGGCGCGATAATCTGCACCTTGCCACTCTTCACATCGGCCTCGTTCGCGACGCCGCGCACGCCGCCGTAATGATCACCGTGGGAATGGGAATAGACGACTGCCACGACAGGGCGCTCGCCGATTTGCTGGTTGATGAAGTCGAGCGCCGCCTTGGCCGTCTCCTTGGCCGTCAGGGGGTCGAAGACGATCCAGCCGGTGTCGCCTTTGACGAAGCTGATGTTGGAAAGATCGAAGCCGCGCACCTGCCAGATTTTACCCGGCACCACTTCATAGAGGCCGTACGCCATGTTCAGGATGGCCTGGCGCTGCAATGACGGGTGAATACTGTCGAAGTCCTTGCCTTGCAGCAGATACTCGTAGCTGCCTATGTCCCAGGCAACGTTCCCTGCCTCGGCCATGATCTGTTTGTAGGACGGCGCAGCGACGAAACCGCGCTTTGCTTCCTCAAAGTCACGTTTGTCGTCGAACGGCAGCGTTGCGCGCAAGCCGTTCTGAAGATCGATCGTGAACTTTGACGGCATTTTGCCCTTTGGATGGAAATGCTTGCCCTCCATTGCCCCAGGGTCGGCGAGCACCGCGCCTCCACCCGCGCCGAAAGCTGCGTTGCCCCCCAAGAGAGGAACAACCAATGCTATAACCACTCCGTATTTCTGGATGTTCATGTCAGCCCTCCTCGTTTAAGTTTTGCGTCGCCACACTCAGCGGCGGCTAGGTCGGTACTGCTCGTCGCTGGACAGGTTAGGCGTGTCCGCAGGCAGATAGCTTTAAACTGCTTGTGGTGATCAGTCTGATCGAGGAAAGAGGTCCGCGCTATTGGACGTAGGGAAACATGGCGTGCAGTCTCAGTTTCCTGAGAACAAATTGCCGGGCGAACCCCGCCCTGCTTCTAAAAGCTAATAGTACTAACCTATACGGCTTCGCGAATGCTCGTTGCCGGATTATTGCACTTTTGTCTGTGCTTTGCCAGAGCTCGGAGCGGAAGATAAAGCACCCATCTGCTTCAGTGCTCTATGTATTCAGCGCACAGCGCTCAATGTTTCGTATGGGCCGACTGCAATCTTCGGGGCCAAAAGGCAGCAGCTCATCGATCGGTTCCGCTTGTGGCCGTTGACGATGGCGGTGAGCGTATTGGTCAGGTAGGCCTGCGGATCGACGGCGTTGAGTTTGCAGGAGTCTCGATGAGCGATGCGATGGTGGCCCAGTTTTCGGCTCCAGCGTCGTGCCCCGCAAAGAGTGCGTTCTTGTGATTGAGGGCTATCGGCCGGATGGTTCGCTCGACGCTGTTGCTGTCGAACTCAATGCGCCCGTCAGACAGGAAGAGCTTCAAGCCATCCCAGTATTTGGCGATGTATGCCAAGGCCTCGCCGATTGGGGACTTGACCGCGATACGTGCACGGTGATGGACGAGCCAGGCCTGCATATCGGCGATCAGCGGGGCAGATGCTGCGCTCTACAATCGTTCGGCGTTATAGCGGCGGCCGCCACCCCACCATATGAAACCTGCGGGAGGCTGGACTGCCCAGGTCGCCGATGCCGTCGAAAGCTAGCAGTACGGGCATGTAGGTGACAGTAACCTACTCCCCTGATCGATGTTCTGAGCATAATCTGCGCAGGCTCGCGGCAAGAAATGAGTGATGGCTCCGGGTCGACGTCGACATCGGGAGCCGCCAGCATCACGTTTCTGAACTTGGGCAACGCCGCAGGCCTGCTACTCGCCGCTCCGGTAGTTGCCGTCGACGCCGATACTCGCGACAACTTTTCGAGCCAGATCGAAGCGCTGGGACCGAAGCGTGTGCCGGGCACAAAATCCAAGGCCGTCTGCAAAACAGTTACCTCCGTGAATTGCACGAACTGATGGCAGGCCGAGAAGGTGCAAGGGCCCCCGATCTCGCTTGCGATCCACAGGTGCGATCTTGCCTTCTAAGCGTTGACCGGCCAGCAATGACAACAATGGCCCCTAGATGGGCGACCCCTCTCGTACGCTGCGTTCGCCACCTCGTTCCGCGCTCACGCCGCACACCCCATCGATGGGCTCCCGACGTTCGCCGTGATCGTCGCGACTTTGCCCGGCACGATGGGCTTCCCTCGACAACGTTGCTCGCGTTCGAGTTATCACGCCTGCGATTCTGTTTCCACCAGCGGCTCGTAGAGTTTGGTTGAGATACGACGGCTTGAGGTTGCTGAGATAGTTAACGACGATGTCGCAGGGCCGTGTAAATGCAGTTGGCGGCCACGGGCCCGAGCCTCTAGCGTGTTGGTTTTCGCTCCATATGCATTCATGCTTTCCGTACCCATATTGTTGCCGGCGTGGCAGGTTATGTCGAACCGCAAGACTTTGTGGCGCGATAGGGGAAACCATGAGCTTCGTACCGACGGTCGCCGCAATGACGGAGATGTTTTCGCGAGCCGCAGCTCCCGCTTTCTTCCTTGGAGCGGTTGCGGCCTTTATCTCCCTGCTGACAGCGAGAATGAGTACAGTGGTTGCCCGAGCCAGACTTCTAAATGCAATCCCGCAAGACTCGGACAAAGCGCATATGAGAGATGACATTCCGCGTCTCAAGACAAGAGCGAGGCTACTTAAAAGCGGTATCCTACTATCGCTGGGTAGCGGCTTATGCGCAGGTCTGCTGCTCGGAACAGTTTTCGTTACTGGATTTTTCGCTCTTCAGTATTCGTATGGAGCCGGAATTCTTTTCATCACGGCGACGATGCTCCTTTGCGGAGCCATGATCCGGTTTGCGCAGGACGTCATCATGGATTTACACGAGTTTGACTATTTCGAGTGAACCGCGCTCGATCTCGCGCGAGGCCGTCCCGCCATTTGATGGATCGGATCGACCCTGAATCTTTCGGGCCTTCCTCGCTGGGCATTCGAAGGCATGGGCAGGTCGGGAGCATTGGCGAGAAGAACGGCTGTGTGCCGCGTGCTCGGGGGCCGTGATGTCGGAGGACTTCATGAACGATCCGGCGGTGATAGCCCGGCGTTCGGCGGGCGCTTTCTAGGCTTGATGCAGCGGAATGACGGTCTGGGTTCATAAGCTCAAAGCAATAGCCGAGAGATGCCCTTCACCCGACCCGACCCGATCTGATCTTGCAACACGGACCAGCCGCTCAGATCGGGGCTGGTCGTCATGCCTGTGGGAGCTCAAAGTGGCTTTCTACTTTGCCCAGAAAGCGGACATTCCAACTTCCACACCACACGGCCTTAGCCCGGTGGTCTCGATGCTTGCCGAAAACCTGCTCCTCGTAGGAACTCCCCGGTCGCCCATTTGTTTTACATTTTGCACCGCCCAGAAGTTTGCCCCCAAATGCAATCGGCGACAATGGAGCTGATCCATGGATATGACGCGCATCCGAGATCGCATGGTGGAGCACCACGTTACGCGTCGTGGCATTCACGATCAAAGCGTCATCGAAGCGATGCGCACGGTGCCGCGCGAAAAATTCGTTCCTCCAGGCTCCGAGGAATTCGCCTACGAGGATGCGCCGCTGTCGATCGGCGAGGGCCAGACAATTTCGCAGCCGTTCATCGTGGCTCTGATGCTCGAAAAGGCCAGTCTGAATGCCGGTGACAAAGTGCTCGAGGTCGGAACGGGCTCCGGCTATGCTTCGGCCCTCATCAGCCGGATAGCAAGGCATGTCTACTCCATCGAGCGCCATGAAAAGCTGGCGCTTCAGGCCAGGGAACGGTTCGAGAAGCTGGGATACCGCAACATTGACGTTCGCGTCGGCGATGGCAGCAAGGGCTGGGCGAAAGCCGCCCCGTTCGATGCCATTATCGTTTCCGCGGGCGCACCCGAGGTGCCAACCGCCTTGAAAGTACAGCTGAACCTCGGAGGGCGGCTCATCATCCCGGTCGGCCGCGGTGAAGGGCAGCGCCTGAAACGCCTCACGCGCACCAGCGCCACCGCGTTCGAGGAAGAAGATCTCGGCGGGGTGCGCTTCGTTCCCTTGATCGGCGAAGACGCCTGGACTGCTACCCATCCGATGTATACGGCGACGGCCCCCTCATTGCCGGGAACTAATGCGTCCAAGCCAAGTTCTCCACAAGACGCACAGGGAGGGGGCATGGGAAAGATAGACAAATTGCCCGCGCTGCCGCATCAGCATCATCAAGAAGCAGAAATCCGGCTGACAATTGACGACGAAGGAGACACCTCGAGGGCATGAACTCGCTGCCATTTTTGAGTTGATAGCCGCCTGGGAATGCGCGTCAGAAGGATAGGTCGAGCACCCTGCCCTCGAACAGACGGTCCCGAGAGCCTTCGAGATGCGCCTTCATCAGTCTTTGCGCATCGTCCGGCCGGCCATCGGCGATCGCTTTGTAGATGGCGTTATGCTCTTCATAGACCTGTTCCAGCCCTTGGCGGGGGCCGAGCAAAGAGAGGCCGTGGAGATGCATGCCGACGGCGATATGGGCCTTCAGCGCATCGATCGAGGCCGTGTAATAATGATTGTTGGCAGCCTCCGTCACCGCGCGGTGGAAGAGAAAATCGGCGTCTGTGCGGTGAAGCTGGTGGCTGGTCGCCTCGCGCAGATCCGCAAGCGCGCTGGCGATCTTCTGAATGGCAGATTCATTGCGGCGCTTGGCGGCGAAATAGGCGGCCGCCGGCTCGATCGTCAGGCGGAATTCGTAGCAGCGCTGAATGTCGGCGATCGTCTTGACCGGCGAATAGGCAAGCTGCGTCGTCGGCGACCCATGCGCGCTGACGAAGGTGCCGGCGCCCTGCCGGGCATAGACCATGCCCTGATCGCGCAGGCGCGCCAGCGCATCGCGGACGATCGGCCGCGACACACCCAGCATCGAGGCAAGCTCGTGCTCGCCGGGAAGACGTGAATCCGGCGGATAGTTTCCGCCGCGGATACGCTCGAGCAACTGGTCGAAGACGCGATCGACCAGCTTGACGGCCTTGCCGCGTTCGGGCTTGCCCGGCGGGCCGGCTTCCGCGTTCAAAGATTCGCCATTCACTTCAGCCACGTCATTCTCCCCGGCGGTATCTTACTATGCCGCCCGATTCCAAAGAACCAGTCTTAACAAACTATCGGGCTTGCCGAAGCCCCCCGACTTCACGGCGCACCGAAAATGCCGTCCATCGGCTGCCGTGACATCGAACCACGGCACGCCGGCCTCGATTTCGCCCTGCGGCGCCAGCACTCTGACCCCGAGCGCCTGGAAAACGGCAAGCGCCGTATCGCCGCCGCCGACCATCAGCATGTCAGGCCTGGTATCGTCGATGACCGATCTGACGCCTGCCGCAAAACGGCGGGCGACCAATGCTGCATCGGCTGTCATATCGCCGGTGCAACGCAGCAGCGCCGGCAGCGCCATGCCCTCCCCGCCTTCAATTTCTCCGCTCGGCGCATCCATCACCATGCGCAGAACGCCCGAGGCTTCGAGCCGGTCCATCTGGATAGCGGTAATCGGGTCGCGCGAGCCAAAGGCGAACAAGGTACGCCGGGTCGCCGCAAACTCCGGCACCGATTGCCGCCCCGTCTCGCCGAGCTGGCGGGCAAGTGCTGCACCCAGACCCCGTGCGCCAACCGCAAGTGCCAACTGCCAGTCCTGATCGGCAACGATCTGGTCGAGATCACTGTCATTCTCCGCATCGGCAATGGTGACGCTGCCTACGCGGCTCTCGAACAGATCGGCGATCGGCAGCGGTTTGTCGACGCCGCGGCCAACGACACAGCCTCGATAGGTCACGCGCTCCTGATCGGGAACAGCGGGCGCCACGAGGATAGTCTCCAGGCCGAGCGCATCTGCCAGCGCCAGGCTTTCCACTGCTACATTGCCCTTCAGCCGGGAGTCGATCTTCTTCATCACGACTGCGGGCTTCACGCCGCGAAGTGCCGCGGTCGCCAAGCGAACCCTCTCGGCAGCTTCCGGTTCGCCAAGCGCACGCGAAGCCGTGTTGATGACGACGACATCACAGCCGGTGGCGATCGCATCCTGCGCGGCCCCGACGTCGACGGCGACCGCAACCGAAAGGCCCGCTTCGACGAAGGGCGTGCCGGTATCGAGCGCACCGGTCAGATCATCGGCGATGATGGCGGCCTTCAGCGTCATGCAGTCTGTCCAGTGTTGACGGCATGGCAGGCGACGAGATGGCCGGGTTTTGCTTCCTGCCACGCGGGGATGACCTTGCTGCAGACATCCATGGCAATCGGGCAGCGCGTGTGAAAGCGGCAGCCGGTCGGCGGGTTCAGCGGGCTCGGCACGTCACCCTGAAGAATCTGGCGCTGGCGGGTGCGCTCATGCTCCGGATCGGTCTCCGGAACGGCAGATAGCAGTGCCCTGGTATAGGGATGCAGCGGATTGTCGAAGAGTTCCTCGCGGGTGGCAAGTTCGGCGAGCCGCCCGAGATACATGACGCCGACGCGGGTGCTGATATGGCGCACGACCGCGAGATCATGGGCGATGAACAGATAGGTCAGCCCGTATTTTTCCTGCAGATCGAGCAGCAAGTTGATGATCTGTGCCTGGATCGACACGTCCAGCGCCGAAATCGCCTCGTCGCAAACAATGAATTTCGGCTGGCAGGCGAGCGCGCGGGCAATGACGACGCGCTGGCGCTGGCCGCCGGAAAGCTCATGCGGGTAACGCTGGGCAAACCGCGTGGGCAGGCCGACATCGGTGAGCAGCGTCGCGACCCTGTCCTTCAGTTCGGCCTTGGTGCAGAGCTTGTGGAAGAGGATCGGCTCGCCGATCGCCTCGCCCACCGTCATGCGCGGATTGAGTGTCGAATACGGATCCTGGAAGACGATCTGCAGGTCGCGGCGGAAGGGCCGCATCTGTTTTTCATCGAGCGTCGCGAGATCCTGGCCCTTGTAAACGACCTTGCCGCTGGTCGCCTTGTAGAGGTTGAGGATAGTGAAACCGGTCGTCGACTTGCCGCAGCCGGATTCGCCGACCAGGCTCAGCGTCTCGCCTTCCATGATGTCGAGATTGACATTGTCGAGTGCGTAGACGGTTGCCGAGCGTTCGCCGAAGGCGCCGAGCTTGACGTGGAAATGCTTGACCAGGTTTTCGATCTTGAGCAGCGGTTGAGCACCCATCACGCGGCCTCCTGCATTCTCTGGACGACGAAACAGGCGGCGCGGTGATTGGCGCTGCCGCTCAACGGTTCGAGTTGCGGCACCTTCTCGTGGCAGATGTTTTCGGCAAGCGGGCAGCGCGGCGCAAACGGGCAACCCTTCGGCCGACGGCCAGGCTCCGGCGGCGTGCCGCCGATCGAGCTCAGCCGGCTTGCCGGCGGGTCCGAGAGCTTCGGAATCGATGAAAGCAGGCCGCGCGTATAGGGATGGCTCGGGCGGGCATAGAGCTCGTCGACCGGCGCATCTTCGACCACCGTTCCGGCATAGAGCACGGCGACACGATCGACGAGGCCGGCGATCAGCGCCAGATCATGGGTGATCCAGACAACTGACATGCCGAGCTTGGTCCTGAGGTCCTTCACCAGATCGACGATCTGGGCCTGGATGGTGACGTCGAGCGCGGTCGTCGGCTCGTCGGCAATCAAAAGCTTCGGATTGCAGGCAAGGCCGATCGCGATCATCACGCGCTGGCGCATGCCGCCGGAAAGCTCGTGCGGATAGGCCTGCAGGCGTTCCTCCGGGCCGGGAATGCCGACAAGCCGCAGAAGTTCGACAGCGCGGGCGCGGGCCGCCGCCTTTTTCATTCCGCGATGATAGACCAGCGGCTCGCAGATCTGATCGCCGACGCGCATGACTGGATTGAGCGAGGTCATCGGATCCTGGAAGACGAAGCCGATATCTCCGCCGCGCACCTTGCGCAGTTCTCTATTCGACATCGTCTGCAGGTCGCGGCCGTCGAATGTCGCCGATCCCTTGGTGACTTTGATCTTGTTCGGCAGGAGCCGCATCAGGCTCAGCATGGTCAGGCTCTTGCCGCAGCCGGATTCACCGACGACGCCAAGGGTCTCGCCCCTGTCGACATGGAGATCGATGCCGTCGACGACGATGGCGGGGCCGTTGCGGCCATCGATTTCGACGGTGAGGCCCCTGACATCGAGCAGGCGGTTGGTGCTTTTCGTATCCATCATTTGCTGCCCCGCGGATTGAGCGCGTCGTTGAGGCCGTCGCCGAGGAAACTGAAGGCAACCGAGGCAAGGCCGAGCACGGCCGCCGGAGCGGCGAGAAGATGCGGATAATGCTGCCAGACGCGGAGGCCGTCCGAGATCATGTTACCCCAGCTCGGCGTTGGCGGATTGACCCCGACGCCAAGGAAGCTGAAGGCGCTTTCCAGCACCATCGCCGTGCCAAGACCGGCGCTGACCGAGACGATCAGAGGGCCTAGCGCATTCGGAATGACATAACGCTTGATGATGATCCAGTTCGAAAGCCCGAGCGCCTGGGCCGCGGTGATATAGGGCCGGCTGCGGATCGACAGCACCTGGGCGCGCACGAGCCGAGCGTATGGCGGCCAGGAGATCAGCGCCATAGACCCGAAGACGAGGGCGAAATCCACCCACATGGTTTCGCGATAGAAGGGATTGAGGGTCTCGAGATAACGCGCTTCCATCCATTTGCTGATCGGCGATTTCAGCGAGGCGTTGATGACGACGACGAGCAGCAGGTTGGGAACCGACATCGTCACGTCGGTCAGCCACATGATGATGCGATCGAATGGATTGCCGAAGAAACCGGCGACGGCGCCGAGCACGAGACCGATCACCACGGCGAAGACGGTGACGATGACGGCGACGAGGAAAGCGGTGCGCGTGCCGAAGACCACGCGGCTGAAGACGTCGCGACCGAGATCGTCGGTTCCGAAGAGGTGGCTCATCGACGGCAATACATTGCGGGCGTTGAGATCCTGGCTCAGATAGTCATAGGGCGTGAGATAAGGCCCGAAGATCGCCGTGAAGCCGAGGATCACGACGATGACGAGACCGAAGACGGCGAGCTTGTTGCGCTTCAGCCGATACCAGGCGTCGCGCCACAGGCTGACTGGCTCTTCGACGGTTTCGATGGTCGAAAGAGGGATTGCGGACATGGTCAGCGGCTCCTTCTTGAATCATTGGCGCGCGGATCGAGCAGCGGATAGAGCACATCCACCAGGAGGTTCGACACCATCACCAGAAACGATCCGATTAGCGTGATCGCCAGAATGACCGGATAATCGGAATTGATCAGCGCCTGCACCGTCAACCGGCCGAGACCCGGCAGGCCGAAAACGAGTTCGACGAAGATCGCGCCATTGACGATGGTGATCATGATCAGGCCGAGCTGCGTGACGACGGGCGTCAGCACCGGCCGCAAGATATGGCGCAACGCCACCATGATCTCGGGTACGCCCTTGGCGCGGGCGGTCCGGACGAAATCCTCCGATAGTACCTCGATGACGGCGGCACGCGTCTGACGCACGATCAGCGCGATCGGCTGGAAAGAAAGGACGAGCAGCGGCAGCAGGATACGGACATCGAGGATGCCACCCCAGCCATAAGGCACGCTCGCACCCGGCAGCAGCACGATGAGGCCGACCATCAGCAGCGGGCCGGCGACATAGGCCGGGATCGCCCAGAGGAAGAGTGCGGAGCCCAGAATGGCATAATCGATGCGTGAATTCTGGTTGAGCGCAGCGATCATGCCGAGCGGGATCGCGACGACGGCCGTCAGGATGATGGAACAGATGGCAAGCTGGAAGGAGACAGGTGCCGCGGCTGAGACCATCGCCCAGACGGAGCGGCCCGAGGTCAGCGAATTGCCGAACTGGCCGTGCAGTAGGTTCCAGATGTAAAGGCCAAACTGGACGATGAAGGGTTTGTTGAGGCCGGCGCTTTCGCGAATGGCTTCGATGCGCTGCGGATTATAGGCGACGTCGCCAGGCGCGCGCAGAAAGATCAGCTTGATCGGATCACCGGCGCCATAGAAGGCCAGCGCGTAGACCGCCAGCATCACCACCAGAACGGACGGAATCCAGATGGCAAATCGGGTTAGCACGTAGCGCAGCATGGCCACCTCTCACCTGTTGTTCGATGCGTTCCCGCTTTTGGCTGCGATCGCATCTCTTCTTCTTGAAACTTGCGCGAAGGCCTTGCGGCCTTCGCGCGGGTTATTGCCGATTGGGACGGTTTCCGCCGGATCAACCGATGGAAATGTTCCAGGGTTCGACGACCTGCCAGTCAAGGTTCTTTTCCAGGCCCTTGACCTCTTTGGTGGCCCAGCGCGACATCGCCTGAGAATACCATGGAATGAAGGCCCAATCCTCGCGGAACGCCTTCTGGGCCTCCTGGGCGAGAGCAATACGCTGCGGATCATCCGCAGCCTTGGTCGTGGCCTCGGCAAGGGCACTGTCGACCTTGTCGTTCTTGTATCCGCCGAGCTTGTTCTGGGCGTTCGACGAGGTTGAGGCGATGCTGCCCGCCAGATAGGAGACGGCATCGGGAACGCGGGTGCCGACGTCGTCGCGGAAGATCTGGACCGAGTTCTGATCCGGACCCGCATAGGAATCCTGCTGCGGCTTCATGTCGACGGCGGTGATGCCGAGATTCTGGCGCCACTGCTCGGCAATGAACTGGGCGGCGGCCTGAATGGCTGGCCCCGAGATGCCGACGAACAGGATCTTCGGCAGGCGCTCCGGGCCGCCGTAGGTCGATTCCGCAAGCAGCTTCTTGGCAGCCTCCGGATCATAGGGATAGGGCTCGAAGCCGGAATTCTCCGCGCCCGGGACCGAATTGAGGATCTGGTCCGCCTTCTTATGCGGCCCGTCGGGATAGGACGCCTTGAACAGGCCATCGCGATCGACCGCCATGATCAGTGCCTGGCGGACTTTCGGATCGTCCATCGGCGCACGGGAAATGTTGAACCAGAAGTGCTGGCTCGTCGGGATCAGCGGGCCGGCCGAGAATTCCGGGCCGAGATCCTGGATGATGGTCGAGGTGATCAGTTCGGTATGGGCGTTGAACTCTCCCGACTTGATCAGCGACGTCGCGCTGACATTGTCCTCGATCGAAGTGACCTCGATGCGCGCAAGCTTTGGCTTCGGTCCGAAGAAGTTCTCATTCGGCTCGAAAGTGAGTTTACCGGCGTCGATATCGATGCTCGTCAGCTTGAAGGGACCTGAGAAGACCGGCTTGCTATCGGGCTTATACCAATCGATGATCTCCTCGCCGTCGCTGCCGCGGGACTGCGATGCCTTGGTGATCGGCGCGATGTGGTTTGCCAGGCGCATGAAGAAGATCGGGTCGGCGGCACCAAGCGTCACGACGACCGTCCCCTCGTCGGGTGTCGCGACACCCGTCAGCTCGTTGCCGGAGCCGGCGGAGATTTCGGCGTAACCCTTGACCTTGCTCAGCACCTGGTCGGCGCGCTGGCTCTTGGTGTTCGGCATCGAGGCGACTTCCCACGATCCCTTGACGTCGGCCGAGGTGATCTTGCTGCCGTCGGAAAAGACGGCCTTGGGGTCAATTTTGAAGGTCCAAACAGTGTTGTCAGCCGATTCCCAGCTGGTGAAGACGTAGGGTTTGATATTGCCTTGGCTGTCGAAATACATCGGCGATGCCCACCAGATCGAATTCCAGCGGAACGTCCTGCCGCCGCCGCGCAGCGGCGACCAGTCCTGGTCGAAGGCCGGATGCGCGACCTTCAGGACCTGGCCTTCATCGGCCATGACGATGCGGGCATTCATCCCGAAAACGGTGAGTCCGACGCCGGCTGCAAGGCCGAGCTTCAGCGCGTTACGACGTGATATATTGGTTTTATCCGATTGATCAGACATGGCATTCCTCCCAGAGTGAATTCGGCAGCGCTCTCCCTGCACCTGCCAGGCGCAGCACAATCCGTTCCGTATCGTTCTCTCGTTATTGTAAATATGTCAACAAAAAATCGCAATTTCCATTCGAACAAAATTTTCTACTGCAAATATATAAGTTATAACAGATAGATAACTTTTCGCGTCGGCTTCACGGCATTTTGTCTTCTTGACAAAAGCGCGGCAATATAAAAGTTCTTTGCACTCCATCGCGACGGACGGATGACAATTGCAATGCGCAGCGCCCCGGTTCGAATACGGATCGGCAAGACAGGACGCGCCGAGGAGGGCGGAATGAGCCATCACAGGATTACCGGCGTTTTCAGCGCCTCCGCAACGCCGCTGACGGCGGACAACAGGCCGGATTTCGCCCTTTTCACCGATCACTGCCGGCAGTTGCTGGCCGAGGGATGCCATGGCGTGGCGCTGCTCGGCACGACGGGCGAGGCCAATTCATTCTCCGGCGCCGAGCGCCGCGCCATTCTGGAAGCGGCACTGAAGGCTGGCATTCCCGCCGACAGGCTTTTGCCGGGCACCGGCGTCGTCGCCATCCCCGAGACTGTGGAATTGACCCGGCACGCGCTGTCGCTTGGCGTCACCAAGGTGGTGATGCTGCCACCCTTCTACTACAAGGGCGTCTCCGACGACGGTCTCTTCGCCGCCTATTCGCAAGTGCTGGAAAAGGTCGCCGACACCCGCCTGCAGGTCATCCTCTATCATATTCCGCAGGTCTCCGGCGTTCCGCTGTCCATTCCGCTGATCGGACGGCTGATTGCGGCCTTCCCGGAAACGGTCGTCGGCATCAAGGAATCCGCCGGCGATTTCAACAACATGCAGGCGATCATCGCTGCCTATCCCGGCTTCTCGGTGCTGGCGGGCGCCGATCCGCTGTTGTTGCCGCTGCTGAAGGCGGGCGGCGCCGGCTGCATCACCGCCACCTCCAATCTCGTGGCGAATTCGCTGCGCACCGTCTACGACCATGTCCATGACGAAGCGCGCGCCACTGATGTCGAGGCGGCGCAGGCCCGCATCAACGCCTATCGCACGCTTTCCAATTCCTACGTCCAGATCCCGACCATCAAGGCGATGGTGGGACTGAAGACCGGCAATCCCGCCTGGAAGCGCACACGTGCGCCGCTGATGCCGCTCGGCGATGCCGACTATGCCGCACTCGCCGAAAGCTACGCCAAGCTGCCTTGAGGAGATCCGTCATGAGTTTTACCGGCCTGCCTCCGGAAGCCGTTCCGGCCCTGATGACCGGGGCCATCGCCCCTCACCCCACGGTCGAGGGTCGAGCGGATGCCTATCTGCCCTCCCCCTGCATCCAGAACCATGCCGCAAATCTCGCATTTCTGCCCGATGGTACGCTGACCTGCGTCTGGTTCGGTGGCACGATGGAAGGCATGGGTGATATCTCGATTTACATGTCGCGGCTGGCGCCGGGCTCCGAGCGCTGGTCCGTGCCGGAAAAGATGAGCGACGATTCGGAGAAATCCGAACAGAACCCGTTGATTTTCAAGGCTCCAGACGGAAAAATATGGCTGCTCTATACCTCGCAGACTTCCGGAAATCAGGACGGCTCGGTTGTCAAATGCCGGATTTCAGGCGATGGCGGCCAGACCTTCGGCCCGGTTCGTATCCTCAGCGACAGTCCCGGCACCTTCGTTCGCCAGCAGATCGTCGTGAACGGCAGGGGCGACTGGCTGCTTCCGGTCTTCCGCTGCGTTGGCCTGAACGGCCAGCGCTGGAGCGGCGATGCCGATACGGCTGCGGTGCTGATGTCGCGTGATGGCGGCGCGAGCTGGCAGATGCGTGATATTCCAGACAGTATCGGCGCGGTGCACATGAACATCGTGCCGCTTGGCGGCGACGAGATGATCGCCTTCTACCGCAACCGTTTCGCCGAAAACATCCTGTTCAGCCGATCCTCCGATGGCGGCGAGACATGGAGTGCGCCCGAGCCGGCCGAATTGCCGAACAACAACTCCTCGATCCAGGCCACGATCCTGAGTGATGGAGCCATCGCAATGGTTTACAACCATTCGAATGCCGCCATGTCGGATGCACGGCGCCAGTCTCTCTATGACGAAATCGAGGGTGGCGAGGCTGGAGGGACCGCCGTCTTTGCCGATAGCAGCGCACGCAAGGCTGTCTGGGGGGTTCCGCGTGCGCCGCTGAGCCTGGCGATATCAAGGGATGGCGGCAAGAGCTTTCCGCATCGCATCGATCTCGATACCGGCGACGGCTTCTGCCTCAGCAACAATTCGAAGGATTCGCTGAACCGCGAATTCTCCTATCCCTCGATCGTCCAGGGCGGCGACGGCACGCTACATATCGCCTACACCTACTACCGGCGCGCCATCAAATATGTGCGCCTCGCCCCGCAATCCCTGCCGTAAACAAAGCGGCGGCCGGAAAATTGTAAACCTGCATCCGATCGCATGCGGAAAGATTCAGGATGACAACGGCTGTGGGTTTAGTGACGGGAGAAATTGACAACAGGGTCGGATTATTCGCCGCCGTGGCAAAGATGATGGCCAGCTGTGCCTGAAATGCCGTTTTCATCGATGCAGTTCCTATAACGCATTGATATTTTTGTCGATATTTGCGCGTCAACGCTAACTTGAAGCGCGACAGATCGCACATCGAAAGATAAAAAATTCCGCCCCCTGGAATGCCGGCTTGACATTTATCTTACAACTTTACATTAAAGAGGGCGACGATAGTGCCGCAAGATCTTGCAGGGAGGACCGGTTCATGGCCAGCTTGGATTCGCCGATCACGATAGTTCGGCCGCATCTGATCGAATTCGGCGTCGGCACGGCGGGAAAGCTCGGCAAATGGGCGACCGAAAAGGGCTATCGGCGCACGCTCGTCATCTCCGATGCTTTCAACGCCTCGCGCATCGACGTGCTGGAGCTGAAGGGCGAGGTATCCGTCTTTGCCGAAGTGACGCCCGAGCCGGATACGGCCAATCTCGAAAAGGTCCTGGCGGCGGCAAATCGCGCCGATGCCGAGCTGATCGTCGGCTTCGGCGGCGGCAGCGCCATGGACCTGGCAAAACTTGCCGCCGTGCTTGCCGGCTCCGCCCAGACGCTGCACGAGGTCGTCGGTCCGAACAAGGTGCATGGGCCGCGCAAGGTGGCGCTCGCCCAGGTGCCGACGACATCGGGCACCGGCAGCGAGGCCGGCATCCGTGCGCTCGTGACCGATCCGGCGACGATGGCAAAGCTTGCCGTCGAAAGCCTGCATATGCTGGCCGATATTGCCGTCATCGATCCGGCCCTGACCTTCAGCGTCCCTGCCCGCACGACGGCCGCCACCGGCGTCGATGCCATGGCCCATTGCGTCGAGGCCTTCACCAACCGCAAGGCCCATCCGATGGTCGACATCTATGCGATCGAGGGAACGCGCCTCGTTGGCAAGTATCTCGCTCGCGCCGTCAGGGACGGCAATGACGCCGAGGCGCGCGCCGGCCTCTCACTCGCCTCGCTTTACGGCGGCTTTTGCCTCGGCCCGGTCAACACCGCCGGCGGCCATGCGCTCGCCTATCCCCTCGGCACGCGCTGGCATGTCGCCCACGGCGCGGCAAATGCGTTGATTTTTCCGCATGTTCTCGCCTTCAATACACCGTCCGCGCCTGAAAAAACCAAGGCGGTGATGGAAGCGCTTGGGCGTGAAACCTCCGGAAACGTCACCTCCGTCTTCGATGCGGCTTACGCTTTCTGCGCCGAACTCGGTATCGAGATGAAACTTTCCGGCCTCGGCGTGCCGGAAAGCGATCTCGACGCCATGGCCGACGACGCCTTTGCCATTCGCCGTCTGCTCGATAACAATCCGCGCGATCTCGCGCGCGCCGACATCCGCGCGATTTACGCGGCTGCTTTTTAAGCGGTAAGGTTTTTTAGAAGGGACTCGATCGATGGACAGGAATGCGAAAGTCGCTGTGACGCTCGGTGATCCCTCTGGCGTCGGCCCCGAGGTGATCGTCAAGGCGCTCGCAGCCCTTCCAAGAGAAGAGCGCCGCGATTTCGTCATTGTCGGCAATGTCGAAGCGCTGGAGCGCGCCGACCGCGTCACCGGCACCGGACTGCGGTTCGGGCCTGCCGATGCACCCGGTGACGACAGGATCGCCGTCGACGAAGTCGCGCTCGCCGCCGCCCTGCCCGAGATCGGCAAGGTCAGTCCCGTCGCCGGCGATGCCTCGGTGCGCTATATCACCCGCGCCGTCGATCTCGCCATGTCTGGTCATGCCGATGTCATCGTCACCGCGCCGATCAACAAGGAGGCGATGAACCTCGCCGGCCATCACCATGACGGCCATACCGGGCTGCTTGCGCATCTCACCGGCTCGAAGAGTTCCTTCATGCTGCTTGCCTCCGAGCGGCTGAACACCATCCACGTCTCCACCCATATCTCGCTGAAGGGCGCGATCGAGCGCGCCAAGACCGAGCGCGTGCTCGCCACCATCGAAGCTGGCCATCGCCACTTCCTGCGCCTGGGCAAGACAGCGCGCATCGCCGTCGCCGGCCTCAATCCCCATTGCGGCGAAAACGGCCTGTTCGGCACCGAGGACACGGAATTCCTGGCGCCCGCCGTCGAGCAGGCGCAGGCAAAGGGGATCGACGTCGTCGGCCCGATCTCGGCCGACACGGTGTTCGCCCGCGCCTATAACGGCGCCTTCGATCTGGTCATCGCCCAGTATCACGACCAGGGCCATATCCCGATCAAGCTCGTCGCCTTCGACACCGCGGTCAACGTCTCGCTCGGCCTGCCGATCGACCGCGTCTCGGTCGATCACGGCACCGCCTTCGACATCGCCGGCACCGGCAAGGCCAACCACGTCAACATGCTCTCGGCCATCGCCTATGCCCGGCTGATGGCCCGCTCGCCGCGGCGGGAGGTGTGATTGCGGCTTCTAGAAGGGCCGACTGGCGCCGATCGCCGACACAACGATTTCGAACTTCGTTATGACACCTAATAGCAGCGCCGGACTCTGTCGTTCAGGAACGTCCCGCCATTGACGCACCAGCATTCCGCGCGTACATAGCTAGACAGTCTAGCCAGGAGCAGAATCGATGGAATGGCAACTGCAGGACGCCAAAAACCAATTTTCGAAGGTCGTGCAGAAGGCCCGACAAGAAGGGCCGCAGGTGGTGACCGTGCGGGGCGAACGCACGGCCGTCGTTCTGTCCGCCCGCGACTACGACACCCTGCGCGCCGGCAGGCCGACGCTCGTCGACGACCTGCTCGGCGGCCCCGCCTGGGACGATGAGTTCGCCGATGCGGTCGAAGCACGCAACAAGACTCCAAGCCGCGACGTTGCCTTCTGATGTATCTGGTCGATACCAACATCGTCTCGGAGGCGCGACGCGGCACGCCGCAGGCGGTCTTCTGGCTGCGCTCCGTCGATCCGCTCACCATCCACCTGAGCGCGCTGACGCTTGGCGAGATCATGCGCGGCATTGCCCTCAAACAGAAGTCGGATCCGAAGACCGCGGCCCATCTCACCGAGTGGCTGCGCAAGCTGCGTTATGATCATGGTGACCGGATCCTGCCGGTGACCGACGAGATCGCCGTCGAATGGGGCCGCATCGCCGCCATCCGGCCGCGTGGCGATATCGACGGGCTGATCGCCGCAACCGCAATCGTTCATGATCTGATTGTCGTCACTCGCAATGTCGGCGATTTCGACGATACCGGCGCAGCGGTGATAAATCCATGGGAGACGGACGCGTGAACAGTCGAGGCCGCCACCTCCTTGTTTAAAATGGCCTCCTGTGCCTTTGGACAAGGGCCTTGGCTACGTCGGGCCGAGAATTATTGTCGGTTGCGTTTGGTGGCAGCATCATAGTCTGCTGACCAAGCCTCATCTGGCCGGCGTTTTGATCTGCTCTGCGGAAAACGTTGATTGCACCGCCAACCCGTCACATGCCGAACAAGCGACGATCCCAGAAGACCGGTTGGTGGAGGCTTGCCGTGATCGACGGGAATTCCGGGTGGGCCGGATTGATCAATATGTTGTTGTCGACGCGGGCGACGACGCTTGGCACCAGCAGGATGGCGCTGCGTTTTTCCTGGCACCATTTTTCGCCGAAAGCCTTGCTGACGTTTGCCGGCATGCTGTCCCAGCCGGGCAGCGCGGGTTCGGAGAAGACCTCGTAGCTTAGCCCCCGCGGTAGGGTGATCGTGACATAGTGCTGGTTGGGAGGCAGTCGCCCGCTGCCATGGACGAGCTTTTCGAGTAGTGCCGTCGAATAATGCTCGCTCGTATAGATGATCGGGCTGCCCGACGTGTTCCACCGCCCCGGCGCGATGGTCGAGCCGGTGGCGTCGAAGATCGGATAGTTTCCATGGGGATCTCCGATGCGAACGGATGTCAGCGTACGATCAAGAACCTGTGCGCTCACGCAGCACTGCCGTATTTCAGGCTTCCGAGAATATCGAGCACGAGCTCGCCGCCGATCTCGCTCTGGATGACCACGTCGATCGGCCGCCTGTCCTCAAGCATTGCATGCGGCCGAAACAGGAAATCGCGGGCCTCGATCTCGGTCTGCCAGACATCGAGCGCCTGACCCCAGACACGCGCGAGACGGGCAAGCTTTATGCCTTCATCTGAGGAGAGCCGATGCTTGGACTTGCGCCGTTCATAGGTGGCCTTCGGAACCAGCCGGTATTTGAACTGGGCGTCATCAGGCGCCAGAAGCAGCGCCATGCGGTCGAGCGCCTTGACCGGCAATCCTTCCTCGATGCTGGAGAGCAGGCCGAAGGCCGAACGCGATACCGGCTCCCTGGCGGGCAGCCCGAGAACATCGGCGATACCGGCAAATCCCATCATGGTAACGGCTCCTTTTCACTTGAGGCTATATTTAGCCTCAAGTGATCCTGTTATCAAGTGCACCGTTCCGGTTTTTGATCCTCGCCAGCCGAGCAGCGGATTGCCGCAGGCGCACTAGATCGCTATCTTCCCCGAAGGCACACGAACAGCAAAGGAGGTTGCCTATGTCACCGCGGGACGCCTGATCCAGCAATATCAACACTTCTGCCTTTCCAAGGGCATCGATTTCATACGCATCGAATCCGTACGGCCGCATGATGCTACCACGCTCTTCTGCAGCGCTGGAATGCAGCAGTATAAGCCCCTCTTCTCCGATCCCTCCCATAGTGGAACAGTCGCAAACAGCCAGGCTTGCCTGCGCATGGGCGACCTCGACGAGATCGGCGACGGAACCCACCTTCTCCACTTCACCATGCTCGGCCTTTTCTCCTTCAGGGAAATGACCGTCGGCAACGCCATCGATTTCTGGCTCGAGTTTCTGGGAACGCTCGGACTTATGCCGGATCATGTGACGATCCATCCCGACCGTCTGGTGGAATGGACGCCGCTCTATGGCGGGTGCGTGCCCATCGCGCCGGATCCGGAATGCATGTGGAGCGATGGCAGCATCAGCGGATACTGCACCGAGTTCTATAAAGATGGCATCGAGATCGGAAACATCGTCAATCCGCTCGGAACCTGCATCGACGTCGGCTTCGGTCTCGAGCGTCTCGACATGATCATCAACGGCACGCCGCAAGACGATGCGCTTGGGACACTGTGCGAGACGGTCATGACCATCGTGGAAAGCGGCTACCGGCCGGGCAACAAGGAGCAAGGATACGTCTTGCGGAAACTGCTCCGTCGCATCCACAAGATGGGCGGCACGCTCGATCACCCCTTCTTCACGGAAGAGGTCGAACGCCAGAAGCGGCTGCGCGCCAAACATCTGCGTCTGCGTGACCGCCATTCCGAGATGAGTCCCGACTGGTGGTTCGACACCCATGGTATCGATCTCTCCGACATCCGTGAAAGCATGGAGGAGTAGCAACAGGCAAGGCCTCCCGCAGATAACATCCGGGGGCCTTGTCATATCCTGGAAAGCGTCAGCGTTTCGGCGCCCGCATTGAACGCTTTCAGCTCTGCCCCGGCTGCAGCCGACGGAAAATCCGCTCGATCTGGGCAACAGCGGCAAAAAAGACGATGCCGGAGAAAGAGGCGAGCACGACGGCGGCAAAGAGCCTTTCCGCCTGATAGTTGAATGTCGACTGGATGATGACGGCGCCCAGCCCCTGGTTCGAACCGATCCACTCCCCGACAATCGCGCCGATCACACAGGTGGTTGCCGAAATGCGCAGCGACGCAAAGAGCAAGGGGGCAGACCGTGGGGCGCGCAGGCGCCAGAACGTCTCCCACCGGCTCGCCGAAAGCACATGCATCAGGTCAAGCTCGCTCGCAGTCGCCAGATTGAGGCCCCGGGCCGTATTCACCAGGGTTGGGAAGAAGCAGATCAGAGCGGCGATGATGACCTTTGGCAGCATGCCGAGGCCGAAGATGAGGATGATAATCGGCGCGAGCGCCAGCACCGGGATGGTGTTGAAGAGCAGGACAACGGGAAAATAGGCGGCCTGGAACCGCGGATTATAGACAAAGGCAACCGCCAGGATCACAGCGAGACTATTGCCCAGGAGGAAGCCGAGGCCCGCCTCACCCCATGTCGGGACGGCGTTCGACAGCAGGAAGCGCCATTCGATGCCAAGCGTACGCAGGATCGCCAGCGGCGTTGGAACGATATAGGACGGAACGCCGAGGGCCGGCACCAGCCATTGCCAGGCGAGGAGCAGCGAAAGGGCACCGATCACAGGAAGGCTGATCGCCTCGGTGAGGGATAGCGGACGGTGCGTCATGCAGCCGAACTCCCCTGCTGCAACAATTGGCGCAGATGGGCGGCGGTCTCCTGGACATCGAGACTCTCGCGCCGACAGAGCCCACGCTCGTCTTTCAGCGGTGCAAGGTCGATCAGCGCCTGGACGCGGCCCGGATTGGCCGCCAGGACCAGCACGCGTCCGCCGAGATAGATCGCCTCGACGACGCTGTGGGTGACGAACAGGATGGTCGTGCCGGTCCGGCGCCAGACGTCCAGAAGCTCGTCGTTCAGTCGTTCACGGGTGATCTCGTCGAGCGCACCGAAGGGTTCGTCCATGAGCAGGATATCCGGCTCGCATTGAAGCGCGCGCGCTATGGCGACGCGTTGGCGCTGGCCCCCGGACAATTGATGCGGATAGCGGTCGGCCAGATGCGACAGGCCGACCAGTTCGATCCAGTGGTCGGGCCGCGGATCGACCGATCGCGAGACGCTGTTCTTCCCCACCTGCAGCGGCAGCGCGACATTCTCCCTCACAGTCCGCCACGGCAGCAGCGTTGCGTCCTGAAAGACGAAGGCGACCTCGCGCCGCCGGCGCGCCTCCGAGGCTGTCCTGCCGAGCACCGACAGCCGCCCGTCGAGCGGCGGGAGAAGATCCGCCACCGCACGCAGCAAGGTCGACTTGCCACAGCCGGAAGGACCGAGAATGGTCAGAAACTCGCCCCTGCCGACGCTGAGATCGACGCCGGACAGAATGCGGGTCGTCTCGGCGGTGCCGGCATAGCCGACAGCCAGATCCTTGGTTTCGATGGCCGCTGCTTCAGGCAAATCCGCTCTCACGCAATCTTCGGACGGTCGTCCGCCGTCATGTCGAGTATCTCAGTCGTATAGCAATCCTCCAGCTTCGGCGCGCCGCTCTTGAACTGACCGATTTTGTCGTAGACGGAAATCTGCTCGGCAAGCGCGGCCGGATCGAAGCTGCCCCAGCCATCCCTACCGGTCGCCGTGTCAAAGCTCAGCGACAGGATGCGCGACACCGTCTTCAGCTCTACGGCAAGATCGAGCTGCGGATAGGCTTCCACCGTCAGTTTGACTGCCTCTTCAGGATGTTCATGCGTCCAGGCCCAGCCCTTGGCGACGGCACGCAGCACCTTTGCCAGTGTCTCGGCATGGCCGCTCACGGCATCGTCGGTGGCAAAATAGACGTTGGCGTAGGAGGGCAGGCCCGTATCCTTCATCATCAGATCGATGCGGTCGGGGCCGATGATGGAAAGGGCCTGCGTGTTGGTGATCCATCCGGTGACGGCATCGACCTGGCCGGTCATCAGCGGCGTCATGTCGAAGCCGATATTGGTGATGGTCAGGCTCGAGGGATCGATATTGTTCTTCAGCAGGATGGCATCGAGCACATAACGGGCCGTCGGCTGGATGCCGATGCGCTTGCCGATCATATCCTTGACGGTGCGGATCGGCGCCTTGGGCAGCGAATAAAAGGCGAAAGGCGCCATGCGGAAACCGCAGGCGAAGATCTTGATCGGCACGCCGGATGACCTCGCAAGAAGAAGCTGTGCCGAATCCGAGAATTGGCCGAGCTGCGCATCACCCGTGATCACGGGCGGCACCGTTGCAGAATTGGGACCGCCGGGGGAAAACTCGACGTCGAGACCCTCGGCCTCGAACAGGCCCTGCTTGACTGCGACGATATCGCCGATCTGTCCGTTGCTCATCAACCAGTCATATTTGATGACGACCTTGGATGCGGCGGCATTCGAGTGACGCGGTACGAACACGCTGATCCCTGCCGTCGCTGCAGCAAGGGCAAAGGCTCCGCCCTTCAGGACGGTACGCCTGCCGACCACGATCTGTTTGTCATCCCCGTTCATTTTGCTTGCCTTTCCCCTTGTTGGATTGTTAGACGACCGGCCGATTGCGCTCGCTATTGCGGGTCGATGTCGCCGGTCGGGCCGCCTGCGGCCCATGCATAGATCTCCCAGAGATTGTCATCGGGATCGGCGAAATAGACGCATCGCGCGTTCCAGACATAGTCCTGCGGCGGCGCGTGGAAGAGCACGCCCGCAGCTTTCAGCTCCGCATAGGCAGCATCGACCTGCTCTGGCGAGGCGAGCTCGATGGCCGCGCAGGCCTTGTGCGCACCTGGAGGGGCGCGGCGGCTTGAGACACCGGTATTCTCGGCGATATGCTCGATCTCCCAGAGCGCCAGCGTCACGCCCGCCCCTTTAAAATCGGCAAAGCCGGGAGCACGGCGGCGAGGTTTGAAGCCAAGACGCTCGACATAGAAAGCCGATGCTTTGTCGATATCCTCGACCAGGAAGCAAATGTCGGTAATCGGATTGGTTTGGGCAAAAGCGGTCATATGGGCCTCCTGATGGGAAAAGCCTCGCAGACCGCAGCCTCAAGAGATTTCAAATTCGTGCGGTTGTCTTTCGCAAAGCTGCTGATCTGTCATCGGCAAGAGCCGGCTCAAAGACGGACCGAACGCTGGTATTCTTTCGGGGACGCCCCCATCAGACGGCGAAAGACGCTGGAGAAATGCGCCTGGCTTGAAAAGCCCGTGGCATAAGCGATGTTTGCGAGCGTCTCCTTGCCATCGGCGAGGTAAAGCCGTGCTCGTTCGATCCTGCGTTCGAGAACGAAGCGATGCGGCGCCAAACCCGCCGCCCGTTTGAATTCCCGGCTGAAGTGAAAGGGGCTCATATGGGCCACCCCGGCCAGCTCCTCGACACTCAGATCGGATTTGCCAAGCAGGTTCTCGATGTAATCGATCACACGCCGGAGATTGTCCGATGTCAGCGGACGATCGCCGGTTTCAGGTTTGGCGCCCAGCAGTTTTATGACGCAACAGGCGAGCGCCATCCCCAGATGCTGCATCAAAAGCAGGTCGTCGCGCCCGGTCTTCTCGGCGGCAAATGCGAGGGAGAGCGCGACCTGCAGCGTTGTCGGATCAGTCGTCGCGCTGAGCGCGTCACTATCCCAATGCTCGGGATCGAAGCGAGAGCCCCCGATGCCGCTGTAGAGCGCAGGGGACTGGAAGATCGAGATATAATCCGCCGCATCGCCCTCGACTTCAAGGACGGTGGCGGCCGGTTGAAATCCCAGAGTGAACGGCGGCCTCTCAACTTTGCGGAATGCCCCGCTTCCAAGCCGATAGGCATATTTGCCGTGCGCCGTGCGGTTGATCGAAATTCTATGAAGGGAGCCCCTCGACACCATTTGCCCTGCGGCGCTGCGATAGGTCTCGACGATCATGTCGCGTTGTACGAAGGCCTTGTAGCCTCCAAGGGATGGCCGGCTTATTGAGAAAATCTGCGGGTCGATATCGGGCATTGTTTCATTCTCCCTGGCAGCAGAGAGGCAAGTTGCGCGCCAAGTGGAAGCCAAGCTTCTCGCTAGATATCAACGTCGCAGCATAAAACCCGACGGTGCCCATGAAATCGTGACTTTACGCCTGCTGTCGCGCCACGCGGCACCGCGGCCTAGCAGGAGTTCACCTTCGGCAAATTTGGTCGCATGCGCAAGAATTATGCAGTGCATATTCTTCTTGATCGGTGGCTGCAGACTCATCTGACCGCTCTGAAAACCGCCGAGGCATCCGAAATCATTCCCGGTCGCGGGAAACCGCGGCCAGGGATGAGCTTTCGTTCCGTCCACTCTTTCCCCCGGAGATCGTTCTTTTGGAAATTCGTTCCTATCCATCCGCATTAATCTATTTAATCTATAGACATAATTAATTGGAGAGAAATTGCGATGAGTATCGAAAAGTCTGAAAAGGGTCTCGGAAGACGAGATCTGCTGAAACTGTCTGCCGCGGCCGGGGTCGCCGTCGCCGGTGCATCCCTCATCGGGCAGAAGCCGGCTTTTGCCGCCGGCGAAGAACTGTCGCTGAAAGGCAAGCGCATCGCCATCAGCGCAACCGGCACCGATCACTTCTTCGATCTGCAGGCCTACAATGCCCAGATCGAGGAGGTAAAGCGCCTCGGCGGCGAGCCGATCGCCGTCGATGCCGGACGCAACGACGGCAAGCTGGTCTCGCAGTTGCAGACGCTGATTGCTCAGAAGCCGGATGCGATCGTTCAAATCCTCGGCACGCTCAGCGTCATCGATCCCTGGCTGAAGAAGGCGCGCGATGCCGGGATCCCGGTTCTGACCGTCGACGTCGGTTCGACCAATTCGATCAACAACACCACCTCCGATAACTGGGGCATCGGCAAGGATCTGGCGGTGCAGCTCGTCTCCGATATCGGCGGCGAAGGCAATATCGTCGTTTTCAACGGCTTCTACGGCGTAACCCCCTGCGCGATCCGCTACGACCAGTTGGTCAATGTCGTCAAATATTTCCCGAAGGTGAAAATCCTCCAGCCGGAACTGCGCGACGTCATCCCGAATACCGTGCAGGACGCCTTCACGCAGATCACGGCCATCCTCAACAAATATCCGGAAAAGGGGTCGATCAAGGCGATCTGGTCAGCTTGGGACATTCCGCAGCTTGGCGCGACCCAGGCCTTGGCGGCAGCCGGGCGGACAGAGATCCGCACCTACGGCGTCGATGGCAGCCCGGAAGTGCTGCAGCTCATCGCCGATTCGAATTCGCCGGCTGGCGCCGATGTCGCCCAGCAGCCGGCGGAAATCGGCCGCACCGCCATTCGCAACGTCGCCAAGCTGCTCGCCGGCCAGACACTACCGCGCGAGACCTATGTTCCGGCACTGCTCGCCAACAAGACCAATGTCGGCGAAGTCACCAAGAAGCTCGGCATCGGCTGACATTGAACCCGAGCGATCCGATCATCGCCGCATCGCTCGGAATCTGCTCGCCCGGAGAGATCGACATGACGGCCATTTCGTTGAAGCAGCCGGTGACGGCACGCGACGACATCATCCGCTTTGAAGGCATCGTCAAGCATTTCGGCGGCGCGCAGGCGCTTGCCGGTGCGTCGCTGATCGTCAGGCGCGGCACCATCCACGGTCTCGTCGGTCAGAACGGCGCCGGCAAGTCGACGCTGATCAAGCTGCTGGCAGGTCGTCACCAGCCGGATGGCGGCCGGATCGAGATCGAAGGGCAAACATTCGACAGGCTGACGCCGCATCTTGCCGAAGAGCTCGGCATCCACTTCATTCACCAGGACCGGCTGCTGGTGCCGACCTTCACCGTCGGCGAAGCCCTGTTCCTTGGCCGGGAACCACGCATCGCGGGCACACCGTTCCTCGACCGGCGACTGATGCAGCGCCGCGCATCTGACATTCTCAACGACTATTTCGGCATCCGGTTGCCGAACGCCGCCTTGATCGGCGAATTGTCGACCGCCGAAAAGCAGATCGTGCAAATCACCCGCGCCCTCCTCAATCAGCCAAAGGTGCTCGTCTTCGACGAGCCGACGGCCGCATTGGTGCGCCGCGAGGCCGATATCCTCTTCCGGCTGATCCGCCGTCTGCGCGACGAAGGCGTCACCATCATCTATATCTCGCATTACCTGAACGAAATCGAAGAGCTCTGCGACCACGTCACCGTGCTACGCAACGGGTTGGACGTCGCCTCCCTGCCGATCGGCGACACCTCGGCCGGCGCGATTGCGCGGCTGATGGTCGAACGCGACATCAAGGAGATGTTTCCAAAGCCGGAAGTGACGCCGGGCGAAGAAATCCTCAAGGTCGAGCAGCTGTCGGCGCCGGGGAAATATAGCGACGTGAGTTTCACGCTTCGCCGCGGCGAGGTGCTCGGCCTCACCGGCCTGCTCGGCTCCGGCGCAAAGGAGCTGGTCCGCGCTCTCTTCGGTCTGGAGACCCCGGCTTCCGGCCATATCGAGATCAGCGGCAAGGCTGCCCGTTTCACCAATCCCACCCAGGCAGCCGGCCGCGAGATCGCCCTGGTGCCGGAAGATCGGCGTCGCCACGGCGTCGCGCTCGACCTCAGCGTCGCGGAAAATATCAGCCTTTCGAGCCTTGGCCGCTTCACGCGTTTCGGCTTTCTTGATCGCAGACGCGAACAGAGAGAAGTGGACGGTCTGATTACGCGGCTGCAGGTGAAGACCAATGGGCGGGATGCCCTGCTGCGCACGCTTTCCGGCGGCAACCAGCAGAAGATCGCCATCGCCAAGTGGCTGAGCCGCCGCTCCGAGGTCTATCTCCTCGACGAACCAACAGTCGGCGTCGATATCGGCTCCAAGGTCGAGATCTATACGCTGATCGGCGAACTCGCGTCGCGCGGCGCCGGCGTCATCGTGCTGTCTTCGGATCTGCCCGAACTGATCGGCATCACCGATCGCATCCTGGTGCTCTTCCGCGGCCGCGTGGTGCGGGAATTCATATCGTCGGAGACCACGGCGGATGCGGTGCTCGCTCAATCGACCGGATCATCCGAGGGACATCGCCATGTCGGCTGAAGTGGAATTCGCGCCTTCCAGTTTTTCCGCTGTGGAACCGCCTCCCCGGCCGGCCGGCAATATTGCGGCCGCGGCATTGCGCTTCGGATCGCTGATCGCTTTCGCCGCCATCCTGATCATCTTCTCGCTGACCGCACCCTATTTTCTCAGCATCGGCAATATCGGCAACGTGCTTGGTCAATCGGCCATCTCCGGCGTGCTTGCCATCGGGTTGACGATCGTGCTGATCGCCGGCGGCTCCAATGTCGTCACCGGTGGCATCGACCTGTCGCTCGCTGCCAATATGGGCCTCAGCGCCGCCGTCTATGCGAGCCTGACACAGCTCGGCTACAGCGATGCGACGGCGATTGCCGCGACAATCTTGACCGGCGCCCTGATCGGCTCGGTCAATGCAATCGCCGTCGTCTATGCCGGCATCGTGCCGCTGCTGGCCACGCTTGCCGTCATGAATGTCGTCGCCGGCCTGGAGTTGGTGCTGACCGGCAATACCGTCCTGCCGGCCTCGACACCTTTCCTATCGGCGCTCTCGGCCTCGGATCCTTTCGGCATCCCGGTTCTTGCCTATGTGCTCCTCGGCTTCACGGCGATCACCACGGCGATCGTGCAATATACCCCGCTCGGCCTGCGTCTCTATGCCGTCGGTGAGTTCCCGGATGCGGCGCGTGCCGCCGGCCTGCCGCTTCGCCGGCTGCTCGCCGGCGCCTTCGTCGCCAGCGGCGTCTCCGGCGGGATCGCCGGCATCCTGTCGGTTTCCTATCTGAGCGGCAGCACGACCGGCGCCGGCGAGATGCTGTTGCCCGTCGTCGTGACGGCCCTGCTCGGCTCGGTCTTTTCGCGCCGGCTGGTTCCGACGATCACCGGGACGCTGCTTTCGGCCCTTTTGGTCGGCTTCCTGGTCAACGGTTTCCAGCTGCTGAACATTTCGAGCACGCTGGTCAGTGGCGTCCAGGGTGTGCTCATTCTCATCGTCGTTTCCGCAACCACGCTGCTGCGCCGACAGGAGGCCTGACATGTCGCTCCAGACCCCTCCCCTCGCCAGCATCGGCTTGCCGCGTCTTATCGCCGGCGGCCTGGTGCGCTATGGGCTGATCCTCGCCCTGGTTGCGGTATTTGCCGCCTTTTCCGTGGCAACGCCGACGTTCCTGACGCCTGCGAACCTGCAGAGCATCCTGGTCAACAATTTCACGCTGCTTGCCATCGTCTCCGTCGCCATGACCTTCGCCGTCGCGTCGGGCGGCATCGATCTTTCGGTGGGAACGGCGATGGATTTCGCCAGTTTCGCCTTCGTTTCGCTCGTCCTCGCCGGGCAGCCGGTGGCAGTCGCCGCACTCGCGGGACTGGCCGCCGGAGCGTTCGTCGGTGCCTTCAACGCGCTGCTGATTTCAGGGATCGGCGTGTCGCCATTCCTCGCCACGCTCGGCACGCTGTTCATCGGCCGCAGCGTTCAGCAGCTGCTGACCAATGGCGGCAATCCGGTCTATCTGCCGCCGAACGGCGTGCCGGAAGCCTTCCGTTTTCTCGGCCATGGCACGATCGCCGGCTTCCCGGTGCCGCTTGCCGCTGCCATTGTCGTCATTGTAGCCGCTGCGGTCGTTTTTGCCCGCACGCGTTTCGGCCGCGTCATCCTGTCGATCGGCATCCAGCCGGGGGTCGTGCGCTATTCCGGCATCGCCGCGCCGGCCCATGTCGCGGTGACTTTCATCCTGGTCGGGTTGATCGCGGCAATCGCCGGCCTGATCCTGACCGCAACCGTCACCACCTACATTCCCTCCTCGGGCAATGCCTTCCTGCTGAATGCAATCGGCGCGACCTTCATCGGCACGACGCTCAGCCCACTCGGGCGGCCGAATGTCGGCGGGACCGTTCTCGGGGCGCTGCTGCTCAGCATCGTCGCCAATGGCCTGCTGCTGACCGATCTGAACTTCTACTGGCAGCAGGTCGGCACGGGAACGTTGATCTTCGCCGTGCTCGCCCTGAGCTTCATCAACAGAAAGACCGCCGGCGCCGCTTAAGAGAAGTCGCAACTGCGGTGGTATCCTCGGAAGCGGTTCTATCCCGCCGAGGCGTCCGAAATCATTCTGGTTACGGCATTCTTCCAGCCGATGATCTTGCCCTGCCGCTCGGTCTCATCCATTGAAGGGCTGAAGCGGCGGTCGCAGGCCCAGGCTTTCGCAAAATCCCGCTTGCCGGGCCAGATGCCGGCTTTCGAGCCGGCAAGCCAGGCTGCGCCCAGCGCTGTCGTCTCGCGGATCGCCGAGCGATCGACAGGGTTTCCCGTCATGTCGGCCAGGCACTGCATGGTCCAATCCGAATCCGCCATGCCACCATCGACGCGCAACACGGTTTCCAGCTGGTTGGCGCCCCAGTCTTTCTTCATCGCCACCAGCAGGTCGAGCGTCTGGTAGGCGACGGATTCAAGCACGGCGCGGGCAAATTCCGCCGGCCCGCTGTTTCGCGTCAGGCCGAAGATCGCGCCGCGCGCCGCTGGATCCCAGTAGGGCGCGCCGAGGCCGGTGAAGGCTGGGACGATATAGACCTGCTGTCCGGGATCGGCCTTGGCGGCAAGCACTCCTGCCTCGGATGCCTGGCCGATGATGCCGAGGCCGTCGCGCAGCCATTGCACGGCAGCACCGGCGATGAAGATCGAGCCCTCGAGCGCATAGGTCGTCTCGCCGTCGAGCCGGCAGGCGATCGTCGTCAGCATCCGGTTGGAGGAGGAAACACGATCCCGGCCGGTGTTCAACAGGGCAAAGCAGCCGGTGCCGTAGGTGGATTTCATCATGCCGGGCTCGAAGCAGGCATTGCCCACGGCCGCTGCCTGCTGGTCGCCGGCGACCCCGAGGATCGGAAGTTCCGCGCCGAACAGAGCCTTGTCGACGCGGCCGAAATCATCGGCGCATTCCCTGACCTCAGGAAGCATGGCGGCCGGAATGCGGAGAATGCCGAGAAGTTCCTCGTCCCAGGCACCGTCGTCGATATTGTAGAGCAGAGTCCTCGATGCATTGGTCGCATCGGTGGCATGCACGCGCCCATCAGTCAGATTGTAGATCAGCCAGCTGTCGATCGTGCCGAAGCAGACATCGCCGGCCTCGGCCTTCTCACGCAGGCCATCGACATTGTCGAGCAGCCAGCGCAGCTTCGTTCCGGAGAAATAGGGGTCGAGCAGCAGCCCTGTCTTGGCGCTGAACAGCTTCTCGTAGCCGTCTGCCTTCAGGCTCTCGCACATTTCTGCGGTGCGCCTGTCCTGCCAGACGATCGCGCGGTGAAGCGGTTTTCCTGACCCGCGGTCCCAGACGACCGCCGTCTCGCGCTGGTTGGTGATGCCGATCGCGGCAATGTCGGCCGCATCAAGTCCAGCATCGACAATCGCCTTACGCACTGTGTCGACGACGGACTGCCAGATTTCGGCGGCGTCGTGCTCCACCCATCCAGGCTGCGGATAATATTGGGTGATCTCCGCCTGCGCCGAGCCGGCCATTTTCATGTCGCCATCGAAGATGATGGCGCGCGACGACGTCGTGCCCTGGTCGATTGAAAGAATATAGCCGCTCATATCCGTCTCCGGCTCGCACGAAGCCGCTCCGCCTGCAGAGGACAGCAGGACGCGGACGTTTCATGAGAGAAAGATTGTGGGTGCCACCGGCTTGCTGCCGGTGGCAGGAAGTGATGGCCGGAAGCCTCGTCGCCTCCGGCCGGGTCCGCCTTACTTCTTCTGCCAGCTCTTGACGAGTTCGTCGTAGTTGACAGTGACCGGCTTGTCCTTCTCGTTCTCGATCTTCAGCTGCGGGGCAAGGTTGCCGTTCTTCACCGCATCCGCGTTCCAATAAGCGAGATCATGCTCCTCGGCGAGTTTCGGGCCGATGTCGCCCTGGACCTTGGCGCGTTCCAGGCGCTGCAGCACCTTTTCCTGCTCGGAGCAAAGCGAGTCCATCGCTTCCTGTGCCGTCTTGGCGCCGGAAGAAGCATCGCCAATCGCCTGCCACCAAAGCTGAGCGAGCTTCGGATAGTCAGGAACGTTCGTACCGGTCGGCGACCACTGAAGGCGGGCCGGCGAACGATAGAATTCGATCAGACCGCCGAGTTTCGGCGCACGATCGGTGAAGGACTTGTGATCCAGCGTCGACTGGCGAATGAAGGTCAGACCCATATGGCTCTTCTTCACGTCGACAGTCTTCGAGGTGACGAACTGCGCATAGAGCCAGGCCGCCTTGGCGCGGTCGTCAGGCGTGGACTTCATCAGCGTCCACGAACCGGCGTCCTGATAGCCGAGCTTCATGCCGTCCTTCCAGTAGACGCCATGCGGGCTCGGTGCGAAACGCCATTTCGGCGTGCCGTCCGCGTTGACGACCGGCAGGCCTTCCTTGACGAAGTCGGCGGTGAAGGCCGTGTAGGTGAACATCTGCTGGGCGACTTCACCCTGCGACGGGACCGGGCCGGATTCGGAGAAGGTCATGCCCTGGGCGGCAGCCGGTGCATAGGCCTTCATCCAATCCAGATATTTCTGGATGGAATAGACCGCGGCAGGGCCGTTGGTATCGCCGCCGCGCGCCACGCACGAGCCGACCGGACGGGAGTTCTCGTCGACCTTGATGCCCCATTCATCGACGGGCTTGCCGTTCGGAATGCCCTTGTCGCCGTTGCCGGCCATCGACAGCCAGGCATCGGTGAAGCGCCATCCGAGCGATGGGTCCTTCTTGCCGTAGTCCATATGACCGAAGACCTTCTTGCCGTCGATCTCGCGGCCGGTGAAGAACTCGGCAATATCCTCATAGGCCGACCAGTTGACCGGCACGCCGAGATCGTAGCCGTACTTCGCCTTGAAGTCCGCCTTGTTCTTCTCGTCGTTGAACCAGTCGTAACGGAACCAGTAGAGGTTCGCGAACTGCTGGTCAGGCAGCTGGTAGAGCTTGCCGTCAGGCGCCGTGGTGAAGGACTTGCCGATGAAGTCGTCGATGTCGAGGCCGGGATTGGTGACATCCTTGCCTTCGTTGGCCATCCAGTCGGTCAGCGAGCGCGCCTGCTGATAGCGCCAATGGGTGCCGATCAGGTCGCTATCGTTGATATAGGCGTCATAGATGTTTTCGCCGGACTGCATCTGCGTCTGCAGCTTCTCGACCACGTCGCCTTCGCCGATGAGGTCGTGAGTGATTTTGATGCCGGTGATCGCCGTGAAGGCGGGCGCCAGCACCTTCGATTCGTATTCATGGGTCGTGATGGTTTCGGACACAACCTTGATGTCCATGCCGGCGAAAGGCTTCGCAGCATCAACGAACCACTGCATTTCCTTTTCCTGGTCGGCGCGTGGAAGCGTCGAGAGATCGCCGACTTCCTTGTCGAGGAACGTCTTGGCCTCGTCCATGCCGGCATAGGCCGAAGCTGTCATTGCCAGCAGCAAGCCTGCTGTCGTCGTCAATAAGTGCCTTCGCATAATATCCTCCCAGGGTTTGCGATTGCAGTTACGTCTCAGGCGGCCAGTACCCCCGGCCATCTGTCTTCTCCTTGCCGTCACACGTAGCGGAAGACGCCGATGGCGTAGACCACGGAGATGGCAAGAGCCCACCACAGGTTGGGCCCACCGAGCCCAAGCCATGCAAGATGAATGAAAGCGCTGCCCAGCAGCGAAATGAAGAGCCGGTCGCCGCGCGTCGTCTCGAACCGCAGCACGCCCGTGCGCGGCGAGCCGCCCGGCGAAAAATATTCCCAGACGCTCATGGCGATCAGAAGCGCCAGGATCGTCAGGAAGAACAGCGTCGTCGGCAGCGTCCAGGCCATCCAGGAAAAATTCATGACCGTCTCCTCCTCAAACGCGCCCGAGCGCGAAGCCCTTGGCGATGTAGTTGCGGACGAAATAGATGACGAGCGCGCCCGGAATGATGGTGAGCACGCCAGCCGCCGCCAGCACGCCCCAGTCCATGCCCGAGGCGGAGACCGTTCGCGTCATGATCGCCGAGATCGGCTTTGCCGCCGTCGTCGTCAGCGTGCGGGCCAGCAGCAGCTCGACCCACGAGAACATGAAGCAGAAGAAGCCCGCGACGCCGACGCCGCTCGCAATCAGCGGAATGAAGATCTTGATGAAGAAACGCGGGAAGGAATAACCGTCGATATAGGCGGTTTCGTCGATCTCCTTCGGCACACCGGACATGAAACCTTCGAGGATCCAGACGGCGAGCGGCACGTTGAACAGGCAGTGGGCAAGGGCCACGGCGATGTGCGTGTCGATCAGGCCGAAGGCCGAATAGAGCTGGAAGAACGGCAGCGCGAAGACCGCCGGCGGCGCCATGCGGTTGGTCAGCAGCCAGAAGAACAGGTGCTTGTCGCCGAGGAAGCGGTAGCGCGAGAAGGCATAGGCTGCCGGCAGCGCCGCCGCGACCGAGATCACCGTGTTCATCACCACATAGATGATCGAGTTGATATAGCCGTTATACCAGGATGGATCGGTGAAGATGACCGTGTAGTTGCGCAGCGTCGGGTTCGTCGGCCAGAGCGAGAAAGCGCCGGTGATCTCCGAATTCTCCTTGAAGCTCATATTGACGAGCCAGTAGATCGGCAGGATCAGGAAGACGATGTAGATCGTCGGAACGAGCCAGGAGAGGCTGCCTGCAGGTTTGTATTTGTTGCTCATATCTCGCCTCCCTTTCAGCTCGCGTCGTCGCTGCTGGTCATCACGGTGTAGAACACCCATGAGAGCAGCAGGATGATGAGGAAGTAGATGATCGACATTGCCGCCGCCGGGCCAAGATCGAACTGGCCGACTGCCGTCTTCACGAGGTCGATGGAAAGGAAGGTCGTCGAGTTGCCAGGCCCGCCGCCGGTGACGACGAAAGGCTCGGTATAGATCATGAAACTGTCCATGAAGCGCAGGAGGACGGCGATCAGCAGCACCCGCTTCATCTTCGGCAGCTGAATGTAGCGGAAGACGGACCAGCGCGAGGCGCCATCGATCTTGGCCGCCTGGTAATAGGCATCGGGGATCGAGACCAGGCCGGCATAGCAAAGCAGCACGACGAGGCTTGTCCAGTGCCAGACGTCCATGACGATGACGGTCACCCAGGCATCGATCGGATCGCGGACATAATTATAGTCGAGGCCGATCGCTTCGAGGGTGTGGCCGAGCAGGCCGATATCGACGCGTCCGAAGACCTGCCAGATGGTGCCGACGACGTTCCACGGAATGAGCAGCGGCAGCGCCATCAGCACCAGGCAGACGGGAACGCCCGGTCCTGATTTCGGCATGTTGAGCGCGATGAAGATGCCAAGCGGAATCTCCAGCGCCAGGATGATGAAGGAGAACAGCAGATTGCGCTGCAGCGATTCCCAGAAGCGGTCGGAATGCAGGGTCTGGACGAACCAGTCGGTACCAGCCCAGAAGAACTCGTTGTTGCCGAACGTATCCTGCACCGAATAGTTGACGACGGTCATCAGCGGGATGACGGCCGAAAACGCCACGAGCAGCAGCACCGGCAGGACCAGAAACCAGGCTTTGTTATTCCACGTCTTCTGCATGGCTCAGGCCTCCCTGCCGACACGCCAACTGTCGGCGTAGATGCTGATGGCGGACGGATCGAAGGTGACGCGGGCATCCGCGGGAATGTCGGCGTCTTCAGGCACGACGATGGCGATCGGCTGGCCGGCAAAGCGGGCGCGCACGATCTTCTGCCGGCCGATATCCTCGACCTTGCTGATCGTGACCTGCATGCCCTCCCGTCCGAGACGAATGAATTCGGGGCGGATGCCGAGCTCGGTTTTGGCGGTGCCTGACGTCTTCGGCGCGTAATCGAGCGTCAGGGTCTCGTCTCCGACCGCCACAGTGCTGCCCTCGATCCTGGCCGGCATGAAATTCATGCCCGGCGAACCGATGAAATAACCGACGAAAGTATGGCTCGGCCGCTCGAAGAGCTCGGCCGGCGTGCCGATCTGGACGATCTGGCCGTCATACATGACGACGACCTTCTCGGCGAAAGTCAGCGCCTCGGTCTGGTCGTGGGTGACATAGACCATGGTAAAGCCGAACTGCTTGTGCAGCCGCTTCAGCTGCGAACGCAGCACCCATTTCATATGCGGATCGATGACGGTCAGCGGCTCGTCGAACAGGATGGCGTTGACGTCGTTGCGCACCAGTCCGCGGCCGAGCGAAATCTTCTGCTTCTGGTCGGCCGTCAGGCCCTGCGCCTTGCGCCTGGCCCAGCTGGCAAGATCGATCATTTCGAGGATGTCGCGGACACGCCGGTCGACATCCGCCTCGGCCACACCGCGGTTGCGCAGGGGAAAGGCGAGATTGTCGTAGACGGTCATCGTGTCGTAGATGACGGGAAACTGGAACACCTGGGCGATGTTGCGGCTCTGCGTCGAAAGGTTCGTGACATCGTTGCCGTCGAACAGGATGCGGCCATGCGAGGGCTGCAGCAGGCCGGAGATGATGTTGAGCAGCGTGGTCTTGCCGCAGCCGGAGGGGCCAAGCAGCGCATAGGCGCCGCCATCGTTCCATTCGTGGTCGACTTCCTTCAGCGAATAATCCTTGTCGGACTTCGGATTGGCGCCGTAGGCGTGGCGGATATGGTCGAGCGTGATGCGTGCCATTGTGCTCTCCTATACCTTTCCGGCCGCAGCGATGGCGCGGCCGTCGCTGCCGAAGGCCATCAGATGGCGGGTGTCGAGAAAAGCTTCGACCTCCATGTCGGGATCGATGTCGTGAATGCCATGCGCCAGCATGACCCAGCGCACACCGTCATATTCCAGGTGAACGAAGCTCTCCGAGCCGGTGATCTCGGAAACCAGCGTGCGCGCCTGCAGGCGAGCCGCGTCGCCGGTCTGCGGCGCAAGGCCGAGATGGTGCGGGTGAAAGGCGATGGTGACAGGACCATCCGGCACGACGGCCAGATGCGAGGGAACCGAGATCGTGACCCCGCTCGGACGCGTGAACACGTTGCCTGATTTCGTCACGTCGAGGGTGTTCAGCGGCGGATCGGCGAAAATGCCGGCGGTAGCGAGATTGACGGGTCGGCGATAAACCTCGATCGTCGGCCCGAACTGAGTCACCCGGCCCTGGTTCAGCGTTGCGGTATTGCCGCCAAGCAGGAGCGCCTCGGAAGGCTCGGTCGTCGCATAGACGAAGATCGCGCCGGATTGGGCAAAGATCTTCGGCAGTTCCTCGCGCAGTTCCTCACGCAGCTTGTAATCGAGATTGGCGAGCGGCTCGTCCATCAGCACGAGGCTGGCATTCTTGACGAGTGCGCGAGCGAGCGCGGTGCGCTGCTGCTGGCCGCCGGACAGATTGAGCGGGGTGCGGTCGAGATAGGGCGTGAGCTTCAACAGCTCGGCCGCCTTGCGCACCTCACGGTCGATCGTGGCACCATCCTTGCCCGATATGCGCATCGGCGAGGCGATGTTGTTGTAGACGGTCAGTGCCGGATAGTTGATGAATTGCTGGTAGACCATGGCGACGTTGCGCTTCTGCACCGGCATGCCGGTGACGTCAGTGCCGTCGAAATGGATCGAGCCGCCGGTCGGCCGGTCAAGCCCCGCCATCAGCCGCATCAGAGAGGTCTTACCCGCGAGCGTCGGCCCGAGCAGGACGTTCAGCGTGCCTCGCTCGAGAACCAGATCGGTCGGATAGATATGATAGTCCGCGCCCACCATCTTGGCAGCGTTTCGCAGTTCCAGCATTCCGATTCCCGTGCCTCCACGCATCGGGGACCACATGACTCCTACCCGGCCATCGCCGGCATGGCAGCCATGTACTCCTCCAGTGACTGGGCCTGCTCCTTCGAAAGGCGCAGACCATCCTTTGTTCTCCTCCACAGCACGTCTTCGGCGTGCCGGGCCCATTCATGTTCGACGAGATACGTGACCTCTGCCTCGTAGAGATCGCCGCCGAACAGCCGTCCGAGATCGTCGATGCCGCTGGCATCGCCAAGCAGCGCCTCGGCCCTGGTGCCATAGCGGCGCACCAGCCGGCGGGCATGCCGATCGGCGAGGAACGAATAACGCCGTTTCAGCTTGGCGACCTCCGCTTCGTAACCCCTGACCGCGAAGTCGCCGCCCGGCAGATGGCTTTTGGCCGTCCACGGGGCGCCTTTGGCGCCGATCGAAGCACCGATCTTCTCCAGCGCATGTTCGGAAAGCCGGCGATAGGTGGTGAGCTTGCCGCCGAAGACGTTGAGCAGAGGCGCAGCGTCACCTTCGCCTTCCATCTTCAGCACATAGTCACGCGTCGCCTCCTGCGCCTTCGAGGCGCCATCATCATAAAGTGGCCTGACCGCAGAATAGGTCCAGACGATATCCTCCGGCCTGACCGGCTCCTTGAAATATTCAGACGCTGCATTGCAGAGATAGATGGTCTCCTCCTCGGAGATCCGGACATCCCGGGGATCGGCGGTATAGTCGCGATCCGTGGTGCCGATCAGGGTGAAGTCGCCCTCGTAGGGGATGGCGAAGATGATGCGGTTATCGGGATTCTGGAAGAAATAGGCTCTCACATCGTCGAATTTCTTCTTCACGACGATATGGCTGCCCTGGACGAGGCGGACATGATGGGCTTCGTTCTGGCCGATGGCGGAACGAATGACATGGTCGACCCAGGGACCGGCGGCATTGACCAACATGCGGGCTTGATGGTTGTCATTGCGACCGGTGAGGGTATCGGTGGTCTCGATATGCCACAGGCCATTCTCGCGCCTTGCCGACACCACCTTGGTGCGCGGCATGATCA
Source organism: Rhizobium sp. WYCCWR 11152 (assembly GCF_013087615.1). NCBI lineage: Bacteria > Pseudomonadati > Pseudomonadota > Alphaproteobacteria > Hyphomicrobiales > Rhizobiaceae > Rhizobium > Rhizobium sp. WYCCWR 11152. The sequence goes on from NZ_JABFCP010000010.1 coordinate 264,662, forward strand.
GCGCGCCCTTGTCGGCGGCATCGCGGGCGTTCAGCACCACCATGCGGGCATCGTCGACCCAGCCGTCGGAATATTCGAAGGCCTTGGAAAACAGCGCCTTCAGCGGCTTGCCGGCCGGATCGCGGCGCATGTCGAGCACGGCTGTCGGCGGCAGCAGCTTGCGACCGCCGAGATGATCGTAAAGGAAGAGGCCAAGCCGGATCAGCCAGGCCGGACGGATACCGCCCTTGTGGTAGGGCAGTACGAAACGCAGCGGCCAGATGATGTGGGGCGCCATCGCCCAGAGGATCTCGCGCTCCATCAGCGATTCACGCACCAGGCGGAACTCGTAATGCTCGAGATAACGCAGGCCGCCATGGATCAGCTTGGTGGCGCCCGACGAGGTACCCGAGGCGAAATCGTTCATTTCCGCCAGCGCCACCGAATAACCGCGCCCGACGGCGTCGCGCGCAATGCCGCAGCCGTTGATGCCGCCACCGATGACGAATATGTCGTGAATATTTCGGCCCAATTCCCCCTCCGAGCCCGCCGTCGATTTCGCATCGCACAAAACTTGCGCAATTGCGAAAGTAACAACAGTTAAAACGAAAGGAATACGAATGTCAAACGAATGTTTGCGAGGGACCGCTGTCTAGCGAAATCTGCCGTTCGTTTCGATCAGTTTCACATTGTTTTCGAGGCAGAGATTGCGGATCGACGGCACCGGACAGTGATCGGTGATGAAGGTATGAACCTGGGAAAGCTGGCCGATCCTGACTGGTGCGGTGCGTTCGAACTTCGTCGAATCGGCAACGAGAATGACATGTCGGGCATTGGCGATGATGGCCTGGGCGACCTTCACTTCGCGAAAATCATAGTCGAGAAGCGCGCCGTCGATATCGATCGCCGACGCGCCGATCACGGCGTAGTCGACCTTGAACTGGCGGATGAAATCGACGGCCGCCTCGCCGACAATCCCGCCGTCCGAACCCCGCACGACGCCGCCGGCAATGACGACCTCGATCGCCGGGAAAAGACGTAACCTATTGGCAACATTGATATTATTGGTGATGACCATCAGCTCGTGATGGTCGGCGAGCGCCTCGCCCACCGCCTCGGTCGTCGTTCCGATATTGATGAAGAGCGAGGCCCCGCTCGGGATCAGCTCGACCGCGGCAATGCCGATCGCCTGTTTCTCGGAAGCGGCGATCTGGCGGCGTGCTTCGTATTTGACGTTCTCCGTCCCGCTCGGGAATGTGGCGCCGCCATGGATGCGTGTCAGCACCTGCGCATCACAGAGATCGTTGAGGTCCTTGCGGATCGTCTGCGGCGTCACCGAAAAGCGGGAGGCGAGCTCCTCGACCAGCACCCTGCCGCTCGACTTCGCAATCGCCACGATTTCAGTTTGCCGGTCGGTCAAGAACATGAGCGCGCGCCTTTCGATCTGCTTTCGTTTTAAAGAAAGCGAACGGCTGCGCAATGCCTAACTGTTACCAGGCCGCCTTCACGGCCTGAATTCGACGCTACCGCTTCCGCATCACGTTGACGACGAGCACGCCGAGGATTGCCATGACGCCACCGACCGCGCCCAACGCCGTCGGCGTTTCGCCCAGCCAGACGAACCCGATCAGCGTGGCGACCGGGGGAACGCCGTAGAGGAAATTCGAGGCACGGGCGGCCGTCAGCCGCTTCAGGGCGATTGCCCAGGTGAGGTAGCCGATCGCGGTCGGAAAGATAACGAGATAGGCAACGCCCCAGTTCACCTCCGCCGGTGCGGCGGCCAGCGCCTGAATCGTCGCCGGGACGGCCGGAAACAGCGGCACGGAACCGATGAGCAGGATCCATGCAGTGACGGCAAGCGCCGGCAAGCGCCCGAGCAGCGGCTTCTGCAGCACGCTGGCGATCGCCGAGCAGAGCGCTGCGCCAAGGATGAGGACGGCATTCGGATCGAGCTTGAAGCCGCCGTCGGAAGCGACCGCAATCAGCGCCACGCCGCCAAAGGAAACCGCGGTGCCCACCCAGCCCCAGCGGCCGAAGCGCTCGCCGAGCGCGAATGTGGCAATGAGGGCGGTGAAGACGGGCATGGTGTTGATGATGAAGCTCGCCGGTCCTGCCGCAACGGTCTGCTCGCCGGTGTTCAGCAGAACCGCATAGGCGGCGATGAAGAGCACGGCGGCAACGGAGAGGCGGAAAAAATCGCGTTTTTCCGGCATCGGCCGATAGATGACGAGATAGACGAGGGCGATGACGCCGGCTGCCACATAGCGCGCCGTCGCCAGTTCGATCGGCGTCAGTGGTCCGAGACAGATGCGGATCACCACGAAGGAGGAAGCCCAGGAGAGGATGGTGACGACGATCGCCGCAAAGGCCACCAAATCGAACCCGCCTTGCTGTTTCATCGAAACCGGTACGCTTGCCGCCATGCTCATTTTCGCCTCCATATGTTCCTGCGACAGTGATTAGGCCTTCGATGCGTGCTTGAAAAGCATCGCAATCGATGATCAAATGTGCGTATGGTTCACAGCTCGCCAGTGCTTCCGCCGCTCGATACGCTCGAGACCTTTGCCCGCGCCGCCCGGCTCGGATCGTTTTCGGCTGCGGCCGAGGAAAGCGGCATCACCCACGGCGCAGTGTCGCGGCAGGTCTCGCGCCTGGAGCGCTGGATGGGCGTGCGCCTGTTTGCCCGCGAAGCCCGAGGCGTGCGCCTGACGCCGGAAGGCATGCGGTTTTTCGCGCGGGCGGAAGAAGCACTTACGCTGCTCGGCAATAGCGGCGAACGCTGGCTGCCTCGCCGCAACAAGGCGGTGGTGCGCCTTTCGGTGACGCCCTCTGTCGCCTCGCTATGGCTGTTTCAACGCCTGCCGAAGCTCGAAGGAAACGAGCTGCATGTCGAGCTGACGCTCGAACACCGGCTGGCGGATTTTGGCGAAGGCACGGATCTTGCCATTCGCTGCGGCAAGGGACCATGGGCCGGCGTGCGCGCCCTGCCGCTCTGGCAGGAGAAGTCGTTTCCGATCGCCGCACCGGCGCTGGCGGAGCGGCTCGGGCAGCGTTCCGATGCCTTGTCGCTGCTCGATCTGCCGATCCTGCACGATTCGAATATTGAAGGCTGGCGGCGCTGGCTCTCCCGTGAGGGCGTCGACTATATACCACGCGGCCATGACCGGCGCTTCGAGGACTACAATCTGGTGATCGATGCCTGCGCCCAGGGCCTCGGAATCGCGCTCGCGCGGCCGCCGCTGTCGGATGCCGCGCTGGCCACCGGGCGCGTCGTCGCCGTATCCGAGCGGACGCTCGATTACCATGTGGCCTTTCACCTGATTAGACCGGACGAGGCCCTGAGAAGCCCTGCCATCGAATTCGCCAGCCGCTTCCTGCGCGAGGCCGGCCATGACGAGACGACGATCGCTACTTTTATCGCACCCGGCCGAGCGAAAGCGTAGGCGGAAAGCTCGGCGGCGGCTCCGGCGATCGCCGGTCACTACTCCGCCGAAAACTTCAGGCGCATTTCCTTCGCCAGTTCGAAACCAGCGGCGCGATAGACGGGTTCGCCGACATCGGAGGCATGAATGACAGCAGTCGTACAGCCGATCGATTTCAGATAGTCGACAGCCTTGTTGGTCAACGCCAGTGCGATACCGCGCCGACGAAAGGCGTCGGCAACATAGACGGAGCAGATGTAACCGTGCAGCCGCTGTTCTGGCCGGATAACCTCCGGAAACGGCGATTGGTGCAACTGGCAGGAAGCGGAACCGGCGATGTCGCCATCAATGATGGCAAGGAACGAGCTCAGGCGGCGCTCTTCGCGACCGCTTCTGATAAAAGACAAGATCCGCGCCCGCGCATCAGGCCTGTAGTGTTCCGGTGGTGTGCCGTAGCTGTCCCAGATCTTCAGATAGTGCCCGACCAGGATCTCGTCCTCGCCGGGCATTGCCATTCGAATATTCATCATGTCGTGATCCGGCTTGGGCATGCGAGGGTGCGAAACCGCGCCTCAGACGAGATGACCCCTGCCGCGTCGCGGCAGGGGACGTCAAAAGGCCATATCAATTCGCTGGTGTGAGCGTCATCGAAGCGCTGCCGGCCGCAACATTGAGGCCGAGCTGACCGGTCAGGCTGACCGTCTGCAGATGGATGGAACCGGAGGTGCCGCCAACCAGGAGATTGGCGCCGACACCGGCGCCGAGCGTCGCTTCGGCGGTGGCGCCGACATAGAGGCCGGCGAGCGATCCGCGGTGATAGCCGGCCGTCGGCGCGAACACGGCCCAGATCAGCCGGCTGCGCGTGGTGAAGCCAAGGTCGATGCCGAGCTTTCTCATTTCACCCGTATAACGATCCGAAAGTTCGTTGCCGACGGTCGACTGGAAGATGCAGTCGGCCTCTTTGGAGGAACCGAGCACGTAACCCGTGCCGCCGCCGATATCGCAGGTGAGGTAACCGATCTTCACGCCATTGCGCAGGTCCGGCTCTTCATATGTCCTGGTGCCGAGATCGGCGGCACTGACCGCCCCAGCGCCGACAAACGTCAACGATACCGCGGCAAACGCCGTCGCAAGAATTTTGTTCATAAGTCTCTCCTTCTCAAATCGTGACGGGAGCATACCCGGCTACTCGCCACCAGATTCGGCAACAGATAACGGACGGAACCGCAAAACGATCCCGAACCGGCATCATTTACGCATCGCATGTTAAAGCGCCTGGGAGGGCGCAAGCGACAAACACGCTTACGGTTCAGCTCCCATTGGGACATTTCGAAGGCACATTTTCGCGTCATCCGGTTATTTCACGATGTTGTCAGGGATGGTTGCTGGAAAGGCACGATCCTGATCGCCGTCAACTCTCAACGAGCATCATGCACATCGCAGGCGCCTATTTGGATAGGCGATCGATGATCGCGCAGGTTGCCATGCCGTATAGATAGCTGTACTATTCGAAGATACTCTTCATGCAGCACTGCAACTGGAGAGGAAACGGCATGATTGCTTGGCATTGCCGCAGAATTTCCGCTTGTTTTTCGGAATTCTGCTTCTGTTCGAACAGAAACTAAGTCTGAATTTGAGAAATATAATCAGGCGATATTTTCGCGGGGGCCGGACAATCGTACGCCCGCCGATCTCTATTGGAGATAACGGGTAATTTATCGGGAGGGAAAGATGCGTATACGCAGGACAAACATCATACTGGCGGGATGCCTTGCCGTCTCCGCCTGCCAGTCCGGCCCGACGTCGCAGGCCGTCTCGGATCGTAATTCCGAATTCGGCTGCATCGCGGGAACCGTCGGCGGCGCGATTGTCGGTGGCTTGATCGGTAGCACGATCGGCGCCGGAACCGGGCAGGTGCTCGCTGTCGGCGCCGGCATCGGCGGCGGCGGTTACGTCGGCAACCGTCTGGCTTGCCGCTAATTGGGGAGGGATATCAAGCGATGAAGGCCTTGGCTTTGGTGACCACATTCATACTGTGCCAATGCGTTGGAGCAGTGGCGCAACAACCGCAACAGCCCGGATCGATGTATCAGGGCCAGATGGATCGGCTTGACGCAAATACCAGCAAGACCGTCGACCGTTCGGAATACGAGACCTTCATGGGCACGGCTTTCGGAAGTCTCGACAAGAACAAGGACGGCAGCCTGCAGTCCGACGAGACGGTGCAGATCCTGACGGTCGAGCAATTCACTTTGACCGACGCGAACCACAATGGCCGCATCAGCCGAAGCGAATTCATGCAGCGTGTGATGGCGGATTTCGCGACAGCCGACCACGACAGGGACGGAAACCTTCAGTGATGGAGACGTCAAACCGACTGTAGAAATAAAGAAAAACCCGGCAATGTGTTTCGCCGGGTTTTTATACTTTAATCTGTCCGCACTATACTTTTCGCATCAGTCGCATGACGAGCGATACGACGAACAGCACCAGGAAAATGAAGAACAGAACCTGGGCAATGGAAGCTGAAGCCCCTGCGATGCCGCCAAATCCGAGGACGCCGGCAATCAAGGCCACGACGAGAAACACCAGAGCGTAGTAAAGCATCGCAATCTCCTTTTACGTTGCTGCGGAGATAACGGAGACCGCCCTATTTGGTTCCCGTCCGTCTCACGTCCGGGACATGCAACGTCGCATCGGCTTCATTCAACCGACGTGAAAAACGCCGCTGTACATCCGGTCGCCTTCATTCGGCTCGGGAGGTTCGGCTGCGTCGAGATAGGCCTTGAGCGGCCCGGTCAGGACGAACCAGATGCTGGCTCCCAGCATGAAACAGGCTCCCACCGGATCGTCGATGCGGGCGATGAACGGAAGGCAAACCGATGCGAAGAGGACGATGATCCGCACCGACCACTCAGCCTCACGTTTGGCGATGGCGCGCGCCCTCAGCGACTTGTATTCCCGAGCGCCGTAACCGCCTTGCCCTGCCTTCACAGCCAAAAGCAGCTTTCGCGCGGACGGCAGCGCCAGCATGACCAGTGCGGCAACACTGAGCGTGAAAGTCTGACCGGCCATGACCTGCCCGCTCGTGATCAGGAGAAAGGAGAGCACAACGAGATTCCACGTCGGCTCCAGCAGCTCCGGCGGTTGCCGCGTGCGGAGATGCCAACTCCGCAGCAAACCCGCCGCGCCGTGCAGTAGCGGCTGATCGATATAACGATTGATCCAGTCCATGCCGATGCGCCCGTCCCCGATTGCATGAAGAGGCCTCCGAACACCACGGAATTTGGTCATCATCGTGGCAATAGCCGCCGAATCCGTTCCTCGCGTGGAAGAAGCGGCATGTCCCTACGGCCAATGACGGCAAGCAACAGCCGCCTAGCGCAATTCCTGCGCGACCTCCCAGACATGGCCCGACGGATCGGCAAAGGCCGCGGTGCGGCGGCCCCATGGACGATCGATCGGACCGTTGAGCAGCATGACCCCGAGTTTGCGCAGTTCTGCACAAACCGCATCGACGTCATCGACCTTGATCGTCAGCAGCACGCGTGCGCCCGAACCGGTTGCTGACACTGCGACAGGCTGGACCAACTGAGGCGCCTGCGCTGCATCGAGCAGGTTGATCATCGTTCCCGAAAATTTCAGGACCGCCGATACCGCGTCCTGATAGACGACCTCTGGCGCAAAGACCTTTTGGTAGAACGCGTTGGCCGCGTCGATATCATCGACGAACAGGGTGACGACCTCGATCCGATCCAACAGCATGGGCATGTTCTCCTCCGTTGCTTCGAGCGGCCAACCGATATCGCTGGCCGGCTCTCCACTGGTCGCTTCGACGCTGACGGTTTCGACATGCCGCGCAAAGATAATCGTCAGCTTCGCAGACCGGGCGCCTCGTGGCCGGTGCGCGCCACATATTCGGTATAGCCGCCGCCATATTGATGGATGCCCTCGGGCGTCAGCTCCAGCACCCGGTTGGAGAGTGCGGCGAGGAAATGCCGATCGTGCGAAACGAACAGCATGGTGCCCTCATATTGCGACAGCGCCTTAATCAGCATTTCCTTGGTGTCGAGGTCGAGATGGTTCGTGGGCTCGTCGAGCACGAGCAGGTTCGGCGGGTCGAACAGCATCATTGCCATCACCAGCCGCGCCTTCTCACCGCCTGACAGCACCCGGCACCGCTTCTCGATATCGTCGCCGGAGAAGCCGAAACATCCGGCCAGCGCACGCAAAGGCCCCTGCCCTGCCTGGGGAAAACGGTGTTCCAACGATTGGAAGACGGTGTGCTCGCCGTCGAGAATATCCATGGCGTGCTGGGCGAAATAGCCCATCTTGACGCTGGCGCCGAGAGCGACGCTGCCTTCGTCAGGCTCGGCGGTGCCCGTCACCAGTTTCAACAGCGTCGACTTGCCGGCGCCGTTGATGCCCATGATGCACCAGCGTTCCCGGCGCCGCACCATGAAATCCAGCCCCTCATAGATGCTGCGGCTGCCGTATTTCTTGTGGACGCCCTTCAGGCTGACCACGTCCTCGCCGGAGCGCGGTGCGGGCTGGAAATCGAAGGCGACCGACTGGCGGCGCTTGGGCGGCTCCACCCGGTCGATCTTCTCCAGCTTCTTGACGCGGCTCTGCACCTGCGAGGCATGCGAGGCGCGCGCCTTGAACCGCTCGATGAACTTGATTTCCTTGGCGAGCATCGCCTGCTGGCGTTCGAACTGGGCCTGCTGCTGTTTCTCGTTCTGCGCCCGCTGTTGCTCGTAGAATTCATAGTCGCCGGAATAGGTCGTCAAGGCGCCGCCGTCGATCTCGATGATCTTGGTGACGATGCGGTTCATGAACTCGCGGTCGTGCGAGGTCATCAGCAGCGCGCCCTCGTAACCTTTCAGGAATTCCTCCAGCCAGATCAGACTTTCCAGATCCAGATGGTTGCTCGGCTCGTCGAGCAGCATGACGTCGGGGCGCATGAGCAGGATGCGGGCGAGCGCCACGCGCATCTTCCAGCCGCCCGACAGCGCGCCGACATCGCCATCCATCATCTCCTGGCTGAAGCTCAGGCCCGCGAGCACTTCGCGGGCGCGCCCCTCGAGCGCGTAACCGTCCAGCTCCTCGTAGCGCGCCTGTACCTCGCCGTAACGCTCGATGATCTCTTCCATGTTATTGGCCTGCTCGGGATCGGCCATGGCCGCCTCCAGATCACGCAATTCGCCGGCAACAATGCTGACAGGCCCGGCGCCGTTCATCACCTCGGCGACGGCACTGTGGCCGGCCATCTCGCCGACGTCCTGATTGAAGTAACCGATGGTGACGCCCTTCTCGCAGGAGACCTGGCCTTCATCGGGCTGCTCTTCGCCATTGATCATCCGGAAGATCGTCGTCTTACCGGCACCGTTCGGGCCGACGAGACCGATCTTCTCACCTCTGTTGAGCGCTGCGGACGCCTCGATGAAGAGGATGCGGTGGCTTAGCTGCTTACTGATATTTTCGATACGGATCATGTTGCGAGGCGCCTGGAGAAGGAGATTTTGGCGCGCTTATGCCATGCGGGGAAACCGCAGGATAGCCCTGTTCCCACCCTCTCGATCAAGAGTACCATGCCGAAAGGCGCGAGCGGTTTTCGAACGACATCATGCTCACCTTCTTTAATTTGGAACAGGATCGGATAATATCGCGGCTCACGCCAACGGAGACCTGTGCCAATGAGCGTTCGTCCGCCACAGTCCTTCAGACAATCCGAGCAGGATAGAAACGGCTTCAACGTCCTCGAATACGAGCTGATGTCGGAACGAGCCGATTCTCTCGGACGTCACGGGCTGAAGGTGGAGGCGGCGCTTGCCGCTCTGAAGGCATGGACTCCCGACCGCCAAAGCGCCGAAGACCGCGAGAAGCTTCTCAACGAAGCGTCCGATGCCGTCTGGGCGTTCTTCATCCAGCGTGAGATCTGCGGGTTGCGGAACAACCGCGACGCCATTCAGCGCTACGGCATCCCGAACGAAGTGATAGCGAGATTGGGCGCAATGCGGAAATAACGAGGGCGATGGCTGATGTGGCCGCCGGCACGCCCTCTATTCTGTGGAAATCCCCGGTTCGGAACGATATGGCTTGCTGCCGAACCAATGCCAAAGGAAACGCGATGCCAATCTCCATCCGGATCGGGAACGAGGATCTCACCGTCGATGTCTCCTCCCTCGGCGCCGAGATGCAGGCGCTCACGTCAAGGGAAGGACGCTCTTGGTTATGGACCGGCGACGCAGCCTTCTGGACCGGGCGGTCGCCGATCCTGTTTCCGATTGTCGGCAAGGCGCCGGATGACAAGATAACGATCGACGGCACGGTCTATCCGATGGCCCAGCATGGCTTTGCCCGCCGCAGCGAATTCGTGCTTGCGGCCTCCACTGAGACGATGTGCCGGTTCGAACTGGCCGCCTCGGATGCGACGCGGACGGTCTATCCTTTCGATTTTCAGCTGGCCGTGGTGCATGCGGTCGAGGGCCGCGCGTTGACTGTCACGGCCGAGGTTACCAATCGCGACCAGAAGGCGATGCCGTTCGGCCTCGGATTCCATTCGGCCTTCGCCTGGCCGCTGCCCGATGCTGCCGGGCGCGACCATATCGTCATGCTCGACAATAAAGGCGAGCCGGCGCTTGTGCGGCTGGAAGGCGGTCTCATCAATCCAGCGGCCCTGCCCTCGCCATTCGCTGCCGGCCGGCTGGTGCTGGATCATCCGATGTTCGAACAGGATGCAATGATTTTCCCTGATGGTGCGGGCGAAGGTTTGAGTTACGGCGCCGAAGGCGGGCCGACCATGCAATTCCATTTCGAAAACCTGCCCAACCTTGCGCTATGGACCAAACCGGGCGCGCCCTTCCTCTGCATCGAGCCCTGGCACGGGACGGCCGCGGAAGCTGGGAGTTCGAGCGAGCTTTCGAGGAGGCCGTCTACCACGATCCTGGCGCCGGGCGCGGTGGCGAGCTTCGCCTTCACGGTCAAAATTCCGGAATAGGGACAGACAGAAGCGCTCGCCGGGAAGCCGGGCGAGCGCCAGGGATCTTCAATGAGCGCCGACGCCACCACCGGCTCGCGGTTTTTGGGTGAGCAGCAGGGCGACGGCTGCAACGGCAAGAACCACGCCGATGACGGCGAATGTATCGGCAAAACCCAGGATGAGGGCCTGGCGTTTAACGACCTGGCCAAGCGCCACGACGGCCTTCTGGGCTGCGACGGCATGGTCGGAGACACCATGCTGCACGAAGTAGGCTGTCAATTGGTCGAGACGGGTGCGAACTTCATCGCGGCCGAGCGTCACCGACTGGCCGATGATGTTCGAGTGGAACTGCTCGCGTTTGGTCAGCACCGTGCCGAGCATCGCCGTGCCCACGGCGCCGCCGAGATTGCGCAGCATGTTGGTCAGGCCCGAGGCAGCGGCCGCATCTGAAGGCGCGATGCCGGCGGTGGTGATGGCGGTGATCGGCGTCAGCACCAGGGCCTGGCCGATGGCGCGGATGATGTTCGGAATCCAGAACTGGTCACCGGCGGTATCGGCTGACAAGGTGATGTTCATGAAGCAGCTGATCGCAAAGATCGAGATGCCGAGGAAGCCGATATACCGCGCATCGAAGCGCTTCATCATCATCGGGACAAGCGGGATCAAAAGCAGCTGTGGCAGGCCGGTCCAGGCCAGCACGTTGCCGATCTGCTCGGCATTGTAGCGCTGCACCTGGCCGAGATATTGCGGCAGGATGTAGACGGTGCCGAAGAGGGCGACGCCGACCAGCACGTTGACGGCAACGCCGATGCCGAAATTGCGCTGCCTCAGCAGGCTGAGCTTGACCAGCGGCTTCTTCACCGTGAGCTCGATCCAAATGAAGGCGACGAGGAAGGCAAAGGCAAGGATACTGAGCTTGACGATGAAGGGCGAGGAGAACCAGTCCTCCTTATTGCCTTCCTCGAGCACCGTCTGCAGCGCCGACAGACCAATGGCCATGGTGAAGATCCCCGCCCAGTCGCCTTCCCTCAGCAGGCCGAGCTGCATCGGCTGCTTGTCGAGCGTCAGGGCAAGGGCGACCGCCATGATGGCGCTCGGAATGGCATTGATGAAGAAGATCGTCTGCCAGCCGTAATTTTCGGTGAGGTAGCCGCCGATGGTCGGGCCGATCGCCGGTGCGAAGGTCACCGAGAGCGCGAAAATCGCCAGGCCGAGCGGCTGCTGCGACTTCGGCAGCTTGGTCAGCACCATGGTGAAAGCCATGGGGATCAGCACGCCGCCGGCAAAGCCCTGCAGGCCGCGCAGCACGATCATCGTGCCGAGATCATGGGCGAAGGCGCAGGCGATCGAAAACAGCGGAAAGAGGACGGAATTGACGAGGATATAGCGGCGAAACGAGAAGACGTTGCTGAAATAGGCCGTCAACGGGATGACGACGATCTCGCCAATCAGATAGGAGGTGGAGATCCAGGCGCCGTTGTCGACGCCTGTTCCGATGCCACCCTCGATGTCGAGAAGCGAGGCATTGGTGATCTGGATGTTGAGGATCGCCATGAAGGCGCCGATCATGCCGGCGAGAACGGCGATCCAGTCTCTGGTGCTGGCGCCGGTATTCGGCTGCGGAACGGCGATGGCTGTTGCTGCGATGGTGGACATGACACGAACTCCTCGTCCCCCGGCCCTAGCTGCGGTCGTTCTTGGTATCGATGCTTGGCTGTACGGACATGCCGGGGCGAAGGTCGCCGTTTGCGGCGGCGTCACCGTCGAGCACGATCTTCACAGGAATGCGCTGGACGACCTTGGTGAAGTTGCCGGTGGCGTTGTCAGGCGGCAGCAGCGCGAATTCCTGGCCGCTTGCCGGCGCGAGGCTGTCGACATGGCCGTGATAGGTGCGGCCCGGGAACATATCGACCTCGATATCGACAGGCTGGCCGGCCTGGACGTCGGTGAGCTGGGTTTCCTTGTAGTTGGCGATGACATAGGCAGCCGTCGTCGGTACGACCGACATCAGCTGAGTGCCGGCCTGGACATATTGGCCGACGCGCAGCGTCCGGTTGCCGACGGTGCCGTCGACGGGCGCGGTGATCGTCGCATAAGAGAGGTTGAGTTCGGCCTGGTGCTGGACGGCCTGGCTGCGTGCAAGGGCCGCTCTCGCTTGGGCAAGCTCGGCGTTCAGCAGGTCGACCTGCTTGACGGCGGCATCGAGCGAGGCGCTGTCGCGCACGATCGAGGCCTGGGCGGCAGCGATCTGCGCGGCGGCCTGCTGCGCCGTCTGAACCGGGGCATAACCGCTGGTGGCGAGGTTCGAATAACGCTTGTTGTTCTGCTCGGCAAAGGTCTCATTGGCGCGGTCGACGTCGACGGTCGCGCGGGCGGCGGCAATCGTCGACTGCTGGATATCGAGAGAAGCCTGCTTGGCGTTGACGGTAGCTTCGGCCGCGGCGACATCGGCCTTGGCCTGATCGAGGGCCGCCTTGAAGTCGCGATCGTCGATGCGGGCGAGCGACTGCCCGACCTTCACCGTCTCGTTGTCCATGACCAGCACCTCGGCGAGATAGCCGGAAACCTTGGGGGCGATGGTGCTGTTGTCGGCCTTCACATAGGCATCGTCTGTCGAGATATGGAAGCGGCCAACCGTCCAGTAATCATGACCGTAATAGGCGCCGGCGGCGATCAGCACCAGCGCGGTGGCGCCGAGAAGCAGGGAGCGGCGGCCGCGCCTGCGCGTGGGCTTTTCCTCGGCAACGGCGGCGGCAGCTTCCGCGACGCGCGGCGGCTGGCCGGCGTCCAGGCTTGCCGGTACGGCTTCGGCAGTGTTTTCGACGGCAGTATTGTTGTTCAAGGCATGCAGCGACTTAATGGTCATTGTCTTTCTCCTAATGACGGTCGCCGTCACTTGGGCTGCGGCCTCTGAATTCGAATGAAATGCACTTTAGGAAACTTGATATTTTCCAAAATATGCATTAGAAAATAGATGTCAATAAGAATTTGGAAAATTGCCATGGTCCAAAATCACGAAATCGAGAAGAAGCCGCGAGGACGCCCGCAAGTCCGCTGCGACGAGGATACGAGAAGCGTGATCATCGAGGCGGCAAACAGGCAGTTCCACGAGAATGGCTATGCCGCGGCTAGCATCGCTGCGATCGCACAGGAGGCCGGCATTTCGACCAAGACGCTCTACCGCCTGTTTCCGACGAAAGGAGATCTCTTTTCAGAGATGATCACGGAGCGCACGGAGCGTTTTTTGTTGGCGCTTGACCCCGGCACACTCGCCGTGGCCGATCTCAGGCAAGGGTTGGAACGCATGCTGATGGCCTATGGCATGCTGACGCTTTCGGTCGATACGATCACCATGACCCGGCTGGTCATCAGCGAGTCTGATCGATTCCCCGAGATCGCCAACGCCTTCTACGAAAAGGCAGTCGTCAGGACCAATACACTGATGGAGAACTGGCTGCACAAGCAGATCGATCGTGGACTGATTGCCCTTGATGATCCGCATGCGGCCTGCGGCATGCTGCGCGGGATGATGATCATGGAGCCGCAGCGTGCCGCGATGCTGCGCCAGGAGCCGCCGCCGAAGATCGAAACGATTGCGGCGCGGGCGAAGATGTGCACCGATCTGTTCTTGAAGGGTTGCGCGCTCTGAAGCATCGCTCGGGCTTCAGAGCGCGATGATTTTCGCTGGAGCAATTCCAGCAAAAATGCGCGGCAGTTTTTTGCGTCCACCCTCAGTTTGGCGGAGCGCCCAGCGCATGCAGGATGCCGCGCAGTTCGGCGAGGCCGCGCATGCGGCCGATGGCCGGGTAGCCTGGTGTGACGACCTTGTCGAGGTCGTCGAGCATGCGATGGCCATGGTCCGATCGGAACACGATGGTGTCTTCGGGACTGCGGCGGCGGTCTTCCGCGACCAGTTCGCTGAGAACGGCGACCATATCGACGTCGCCTTCCAGATGCGCGCTTTCATGGAATGTCCGGCCGTCACCCTCGCGCGTCGTGGCACGCAGATGGGCGAAGTGGATGCGCGAGGCAAAGCGTCGGGCGATCGCCGGCAGGTCGTTTTCGGCGCGCACGCCGAGGCTGCCGGTGCAATAACACATGCCGTTCGCCGCCGATGGCACCGCATCGAAGAGAGCGGCATAGTCGTCCGCCGTCGAGGCGATTCGCGGCAGGCCGAACAGCGAACGCGGCGGATCATCGGGATGCAGCGTCAGCTTGACACCCCGGGCTTCGGCAGCCGGCGTCACCGCCTCCAGGAATTCAATCAGGTGCCGGCGCAGTCTTGCGGCATCGATGCCACTATAGGCGACGAGTTTGTCGCGGAAAGCCGGAATGGTCAGAGGTTCGGTGGTCGACCCCGGCAGAGCCGAGGTGATGATGCGGGTGATATCGGCGATCTCGTCGTCTGTCATCGCTTCGAATACGATACGCGCCCGTTCGCGGTCTTCGCTAGAATAGTGCTGCGCCGCATCCGGCCGTTCCAGGATGAAGAGATCGAAGGCTGCAAAACGCTCGTGATCGAAGCGCATGGCGGTGGCGCCGGTCGGCGTCACGAAATCGAGTTCGGTGCGGGTCCAGTCCACCACCGGCATGAAATTATAGCAGACGATCGGAATACCGCAGGCGGCGACCGCTTCGAGGCTGGCGATCCACGCCTCGATTTCGGCCTTCGCCTCCCCGCCCTTGCGCTTGACGGCATCGGGAATCGGGATGCTCTCGACGACCGACCAGACAAGCGGCGAGCGGTCGCCGGGCGTCGTCTCGATCAGAGCCTGGCGTTCGCGCACTTCCTTCTCCGTCCAGGCCCTGCCGATCGGCACCTGATGCAGCGAAGAGACGATATTCGTCGCGCCCGTCTGGCGGACATCATCCAGCGTCACCGGCGCTTCCGGTCCGAACCATCTCCAACCCTGTCGCATCCTTCTTCCTTCCCTCTCGCTTTTCGTTTCGTGTTGGCCTGCCGTCAGCAGAAATAATCGGGGTAACGCGCGCGCAATTCGTCGACATCGGGAATGACGGCACTCAGATGATGGGTCATGGCGCTGCGTGCAGCCGCCGCATCATGGGCGGCGAGCGCATCGCGGATGATCATGTGTTCCTGCACGACATTATCCGTGCGCCCAAGCACCGGCAAAGTCAGGCGCCGCGCCCGGTCGATCTGCACCTTGACCGTTTTCAGGATTGCCCAGATGCCGGGATAACCCGATATCTGCGTGATCGCCTCATGGAACGCCTCATCCTCCTCATGGAAGCTCGAGGCATTGCCGGTCGCGGCATGGGCCTGCTGGCGGGCAATGATGGCGTCGAGACGGGTGATATCGGTGGCCGTCGCGGTCAAAGCCGCAGCCTCGACGGTCGCGCCTTCAAGCGCCTTGCGCACGACGACCGCCTCAGGGATTGCCGAGACCGGCACCCGCGACACGACGGTGCCCGACTGCGGGTAGATATCGACCAGTCCGCCTTCGGAAAGCCGGAGCAGCGCCTCGCGCACCGGCGTGCGACTGACGCCGAAATCATCGGCGATCCGCTTTTCCTGCAGCAGCATGCCGGGCGGCATCCGCAGCGACACGATGTCGGCATAGAGGCGATCGTAGATGGCGCCAGCCGTGGTGATACGGCGCAGCCTGCCCCCGGCCTCCCGCGACGTCGGGACGACCAAAACTTCGACTTCTGATGCTTGCTGCATGGATATACCGGGACGCTGAAACTCAGTGGCATACTAGTATATCAATTTTATCGCCGTGCCAAGACATGCCGCTCAAGGTTCGGCGCTTCGCGAATTGAGCAAGTCGACCCGCGGGCCGCGGACTCGAGGCAAAAACATCGAACGGCAATTACCGTGTGAAAGCGCGGGTGAACGGCATAAACCTCGCGGAAATGGAAAGCCCATCTCTACGCCGAGGCACTCTTTGTTTGGAACTTAGATCGTCCAAGTTGGTTGAGATCCGCAAGGAGACCCTCATGAAAAAACCAGCACGACGCAAGACAAGCGAAAATACGACTGACGGCGCCCAGCCGAAAACTCCACCTGCCGCGGACGCAGGCAGACGGAAGATGGTTCGGCGAGCCGCAAAGCAGGGCGAAGCCGACAATCCTCCAAACCTCGCAGCATTGCGAGAGGCCTCGCGCGAACATACGGATGCATTCCTCGTCAAGACCGATCTCGAGGACGCCGATCAACGCGAAGCCTCCCCCGGCACACGCGAGCAGGATTGAACTTTCCGCCTCGCGCCAATTTCAGACCGCGCGCCAATTTCAGAAAGGTCCCCGACATGGTCGACAAACAGAACTTGAACGCTGGCTTCACCGGCACACCCGGCGAGCAGCCGGAGGGACTGACCAAGGTCGCGAAGTCGGCGGCCAAAGAGATGAAACGTGAGGCTTATGCCGTCGCCTTTGGTGCCAGAGAGCACCCGCATACCGCAAGCGCATTGCTGCTCACCACCGGCATTGTCGCATTCGGGCTTGGCTATCTCCTTGGTCGATCCTCGGCGGAAGGTTCGACACGGCCATATTGGCGATAGCGGCAGCCGCGTCATTTCAACGAGGCGCATGCATCGGTCTTCGCCGATCCCGATGATGCCGCCTTCTTTCTTTCGGTGCGCTCGTCGGCTGCTGGCTATCAAACCTTCACATCACGCCCGCACCTCAGACGTGTTTTCTGTTGAAGCCGGCCTTACCGTCGTACCTATTTGCCCCCCATCATCGAACAGAACCAGGTCTGGCCAGACGCCTGTTGCCGGAATACCACGTCGAATGAAGCCATAGATTGCACCGTGATCACAGCTTGACAGCTGTGATCACGATCCTTAGCGAGGCAGCATCGACACGGTCAGGACCGGCAACGTGAATTATTTCAGACAACTCAAGATGGCAGTGCTTTATCCGGGGGACGAGGCCGGAAGCGCACTCGACCGAAACAACCGCATTGCCGTCTTTCTCTTTGCAATCCTTCCAGGGCTTTCGCCGAACTTTAACTCCTTCATCCTCCTCGCGTCGATGGTGTGGGGCATCTACTGTCTGGCGACGGGCCGCCTCGTCTTGAACCTCTCGAAATCCGACCGGCTGGTTGCCATTGGCATGTCGATCTACCCGCTGGTGATGATCGCCAGCATCTTCATCAATCCGCCCTACTCCGAAGTACCGGACTGGATATTCCGGCTCCTGCCTTTCTTTTCCATCTGGCTGATATTGCCGCGGATGCGGCAATCTCCCGATGGCCGTCTCGTGCCGCTCTTTATCCTCGGCGCAGGCATCGGCATGATCGTCACCTTTCTTTTCAGCCTTCTGCAGATCATGTTTCTGATGGACAGGGCAGAGGCTGGAACGTCGAACGCTGCACTCCTCGGCGTGATAGGCATTCTGTTCGGCGGCATT
Source organism: Rhizobium sp. WYCCWR 11152 (assembly GCF_013087615.1). Lineage (NCBI taxonomy): Bacteria > Pseudomonadati > Pseudomonadota > Alphaproteobacteria > Hyphomicrobiales > Rhizobiaceae > Rhizobium > Rhizobium sp. WYCCWR 11152. The sequence continues at coordinate 282,422 of NZ_JABFCP010000010.1, forward strand.
GCGCTTCTCAACATTCAATCTCCCAGAAGCGTGGAGCAAAGAATTGCGATATTGGGATATGCCGCGGGTCTAGGCTGCGTTCTGCTTTCCGGAACGCGCTCGGCCTGGCTGGTCATTCCCGTCCATATCGTCATCTTTCTCTGGTATTTTCGCAAACACAGCTTCCATCTGAGTTTGCGCAGCCTGGCTATTACCAGCTCCTTGCTGTTGGCGGGACTTATCACCCTGGGCAGCGGCCAGATCCTCCATCGCATCCAGGCGCTTCAGGAAAATCTGACATCGCTCGAACGCACCGACGGCGAGATCACGTCGCTGAGTGCCCGGTTTGCCTTGTACAAAGGCGCACTATCGGCAATTAGTAAGGACCCGTTGACGGGTTATGGCCCGCAAAACCGGATGGCTTCGGTTTTGGCAGAGCTTCCCGATAATATAAGGCCGCAGCTGCCTTACTCGCATGTCCATAACGGCTTTCTGACCGCGGGAATCGACGCCGGCGTTTTCGGCATTGCAGCGCTTTCGCTGATGCTGCTGACGCCCGTGATCGGCGCGTGGAGAAAAGAAGCGGGACCGGGCCGGGATTTAGCGATTGCGCTCGCTCTTCTACTTGTCAGCAGCTACGTCATAACAGGCAGCTTTGGCATCATGTTCAATCAGAAAGCTTTGGATCCGATCTT
>NZ_JABFCP010000011.1:0-785897 GCF_013087615.1 Rhizobium sp. WYCCWR 11152
TCCCGACAAAGGCTGCCGTTCCGATGTAGGTGAGGTTCTCGACATTGACGCCAAGCGTATAGCTTGCCGATGTCGCGCGAACTGTGTCGATCCCTTCATCAGCGGCTTCGGTGACGATGTCGGCGGCATTGTCGACGATATAGGTGTCGTCGCCCGCACCGCCGATCAAGCTGTCCGCACCGGCTCCGCCGTTCAGCACATCATTGAAGGCGCCGCCGGTGATCGTGTTGGCAAGCGCATTGCCGGTGCCGGTGAAGCTGGCGGATCCCGTATAGGTCAGGGTCTCGACATTGTCGCGGAGCGTATAGCTTGAAAGCGCCGTCTGAACTGTGTCCGTCCCCTGATTCGGGCTCTCGATCACAAAATCGAAATTATCGTCGACAACATAGAGGTCGTTACCCGCCCCGCCCACCATCCAGTCGGAACCAGCCCCTCCAATCAATGTGTCAGCGCCGGCACCACCATAAAGGGAATCATTTCCGGTATTGCCCCAAAGCGTATTGTTCGCCTCATTGCCTATAATGTTGTCGTTGCCGGAGCCAGCCTGAACATTCTCGATCAATGACGCAACGTTGCCGTTATAAAGAAGCGCGTTGAAAATGTTGCCGCGGGCATAGTCACCCCACAGATCGGCCAACTGGCTCTGGGAAAAGACCGAATACCCCCCTGCTCGCAAATCAATCTTGAGGGCGGTAGTATAAGCGCTCAAATCATATGTATCGATACCGCCGCCGTCCCAAACTGTCGCGAAGATCCGGTTGGCATCGGGCGTGATGGCGGCCACCCCGTCGACATAGGTGACGCCTTCGTTCGGATTCCACTTATAGACGGTATCGCCACTGTTCGTCGTGTAGTCCGCACCATACATTTGCTGCAGGGCGGCGATGTCAAGCATCATGAAAGTCTGTGGCGCGCCATCGGGCTCGTACTTGTATCCGCTCGTCGTATTATCTCCGACATATGTGCGGTAGGTCATGATCGTATATTCGACCGAATCGTAGGCGCGCGGAACGACTGTGGGATTGTAAAAAAAATCCGGTTCAAAAGAATGTTTCAGTCCGAGAGCGTGACCCAGCTCATGCGCCAAGGTGTGTCCCGCATAGTTGCCGAACTCCGGATAGCGATAGTCGGATTCCGTGCCGGCATATTCCGTCCCGAACCAGACATCGCCGCCGCTGATGCCAGCATCCGGATAATAGGCCCATGCCGTCGGAGGCAGGGACGACTGAGCGAACCGCACGGTTGCGGTATCGGCGCTTCCCGCCACAAAATCGGCGTTCGTAAATCCCTCTACCGAAAAACCGTCATTTGCCGCGTTTCCATAGGATTGCTCCATAAAAAACAAGGCTGCAGACTGCTGTTGCGAGGAAATCGACGAGAAATCGAAATCTTTCTCGCCGTTATAGGAATACGATGTGGAGAGAGTGGGAAACGCATAGGTTATCGTTCCATCCCAGGCAACGCCGCTGAGAAGCCCGTCAATTCTCTGATCCCCAGTCGAATTGACGTACTTCATCCAACTAATAAGGTTCGTCATAAAATACCCGTTTGCCTATTCCATTCGGCCGCGCCTAATGCCAGTTTCCGTCTGCCCCAAATCGGGGGAAAATTCAACTAAAAGCTTTATTTCTCTTCAGGAAGTTTTTGACCTTAGTAACCAACGCTTATGAAGCCTTCATCCGCAACCTCAATCAAAGGCTAGAAGCTATTCCAGGATCCTGTGCTCGCCCGTCCGAACCTCCGCAATTGCTGCCACAGCGGCACTTAAATTGACGTTACGGTCATCTGCTGAAATTTAATAAGTCTCAGGCTTGGTGATATCGGGAGAGCGAGAGGTCCGCATTGTTTGGGCGCCGCCGAACGTTGTCTTCGCCTGTCGTGCCGCGGGGTCGCCCTCACGGCTTGCCGCGTCGGATACGAGGATCGCATCTGCCGCAATCTTGGTGACGTGGGCTGCGATCGTTCCGTAGTGAAGGGAAATGCTTCGAGCTTGACGACAGCGTCCTGTCCGACCGTGGTGAAGCCGATCCTTGTTCAAAGCGTAATTTGGAGATCAAACGCGCTCCCCAAGAAAAATGGGCGAAGCTGAAATCCCGCTGAGCTGGTCAGCTTGAAAGCCTGCTCCGGGCGTTCTCCGCCAATTCCTGCACCCGGTCTACGGGGATGCGGCCGATCAGCATGAAAGCGTGTGTCGCGTTCGACCAATAGACGACATTCATACCTTTGCGGCTTTCCAGGTCCGGCGCCTTCGGCCCCTTGTCAGACTTGACGATGCAGAGCGCCATCGGCCCGGTCTCGGGGTCGAGATAGGCGATCTGGGCGAGCGTCTTGCCGTCATATTGCAGCAACTGGGCGCGTTTGAAATCGATGCCTGGGAGCGAGACGGCTTCGGGGGAGAGTGACAGGCCGAGTTTTTCGTCAAGACTGGCGAGCTGGGCGGCCTGGTCCTCCCTGCCGGGGACGGGGCCGGCGAGCGTTTCGGCGGTATAGAGCGAGATATAGTCGGCGACCACGGCGCGCCATTCGCTGTTTTCGTCCTTTGCCGACAAGCCCTTGCTAATGCCGATGACGGCGCGGTCGATCGCGATGCCGGCGACCAGCGAGGCGGCGAGCGCGCCGAGGAAGCGGCGACGAGTGGCGAATGCGGGCGCGGGGCCGGATCTTGCGGGCGACGCCGGCATGGCGGCGAGCATCGCTTCCAGCTTCTCGCGTGGAGCTTCGGCGAGCAGCGGGGCGAAGGCTTGTTCGAAGGGCAGGTTGGCGCGCGCCAGGAATTCCAGCCGTTCGGCGGTGCTCTCGTCTTCGTTCACAATGGCCTCGATGCGCGCAGCCTCTTCGGCTGTCAGTTCGCCATCGATGAAGGCGGTCAGGTCCTCGTCGGAGGGAATGGTGTGTTTCTTCGTCATTGCCGTCCCCCTTCCGGTCCGGCGTCGGAGAGCTTGGCGCGGGCGGCCGCCAGCCGGCTCATCACGGTTCCGATCGGAATATCCAAAATGCCCGCAACCTCGCGATAGGAAAGTCCTTCCACATAGGCGAGGAAAATCACCGTCCTTTGCGCCTCGGGCAGCGCATTCACCTGTTTCAGCACCTGGTTCGCCATCACATGCGTTTCGGTGTCGTGGGCGCCGTCGAAGGTCAGCGTCTCCCCGGCATCGACGAAACCCTGGCCCTGGCGCACCCGGCGCGAGCGGATCTCGTTCAGCCAGATCGAATGCAGGATCGAAAACAGCCAGCGGTCGAGCCGGGTACCGGGGATGAACTGATCGGCGCGCTCGAGCGCGCGAAGGCAGGTCGCCTGCACCAGGTCGTCGGCGACATCGCGCTGATGCGAAAGAACGAGACCATAACGCCAGAGCCTTGCCAGATTTTCCGTCAGGCCGCTCCTGATATCCGCTTCGCTCGCGATGGCCGCCTCCGCCAATCCTGCATCCCTCGAAACCGCCGGATGAACCGGCGATTCCATTCTCGCGCGACTATAGGCAGGAAAATGGGTGCGCGCGACCGACATTCTTACATCCCTTTCGTGCTTCCATTTTCCCGCCCCGTGGCCTGCTGATCAGATCTTCGAGGGATCGAGGATTGCAGCGTTCAGATCCTGATATTCTTCGCAGCCAGTGCCGCAGATCGCCTTGATTGACTTCAGCTGGTCTTTGGCGAGATCGAGCCGGCCCTTGATGACATAGGCTTCGCCGAGATATTCGCGGACCTTGGCATATTGCGGATCCATCTTCACCGACTGCAGGTAATAGGAAATGCCCTCGTCGGTGCGGCCAAGCTTGCGGGTGGCATAACCACGATAGTTCAGCACTTCGGCGGTGTTCTGGTCCTTGACCGTGTCGAGCATGGCAAGCGCCTCCTCATAACGACCGGCCTTGGCCAGCGAATAGGCATAGTCGGCGCGGTTCTCGTCGGAGACGTTGGCGCTCTGCTGCTTGACGCATTTCTTGGTCTTCTGGTCGTAGATCTCGCCCTTCTTGCAGACCGGCGTCGTGCTGCTGTCATCGCCGATCGCAAAAACCGGACCGGAGAAAACAGAAGCGGCGAGGCAGCCGCCGAGAAGGAGGGAAGCGATGCGGGCTGTCATGATCGTCATGGGGAAACTCCTCGAAAGTGACGTTGCGAGGAGAGAACACCGCTGCGCCTGGCTTTATTCGGCAACCTTCCCACTTTCTCCATCACTGCTTCGTGAAGCAGACGAGGTCGAATAAATCATCGGCACCGCGTGTTTTTCGTTCCGCCGGGAACGACAAGGAGAATTCCGTGACCGATACCGTGAAACTCGTCAGCCTCGCCGTCGCCACACCCGAACATGTCATTTTCCAAAAACAGGCGCTCGAAGCCTCGGCCCGGCTGTTTGCCGACCGTTTCGAGGATTTTCGCCACCTTGCACGCGTCTTCGACAGCGCCGGTATCGAAAAGCGCCATGCGGCGCGGCCGCTTGCCTGGTTCGACGAGCCACATGGCTGGCAAGACCGGATGCAGGCCTTTGCAGAAGTGGCCGGCGGGCTTTTCGTCGAGGCTGCCAGCTCGGCCCTTCGCCAGGCAGGCCTTGAGGCCGGCGATGTCGACTGTGTCGTGACCGTCTCCTCCACCGGTTTTACGACACCGAGCCTTGATGCGCAGCTTAGCCGCAGGATGGGTTTCAGACCCGATATCGAGCGCGTGCCGGTCTTCGGGCTCGGCTGTGCCGCCGGCGTGTCAGGCTTTGCGATCGCCTCGCGGCTGGCGCGAAGCCGGCCGGGCACTGTTGTGCTTTTCGTCTCGATCGAGCTTTGCACGCTGGCCTTCCGGCTGGACGAGCTGACGCGGCCGAACATCATCGCGACGGCGCTTTTTGGCGACGGCGCTGCCGCCTGCGTGCTTCGATCAGGCGAGAACGGGTTGGCGGAAGTGGAGTCGACTGGCGAACATCTCTTTCCCGACACGCTCGATATCATGGGCTGGAAGATCGATGACGGCGGCTTCGGCATCGTGCTGGCGCAATCGCTGCCGCCGTTTGCCGAAAAGGAGCTCGGCCCGGCGGTAATGGCCATTCTGGCCCGCAACGGGCTGAGGGTGGAGGATATCGACCGCTTCATCTGCCATCCCGGCGGCATGAAGGTGCTGGCCGCGATGGAGAGCGCGCTTTCGATGGTGCCGGGCACACTCGATCACGAGCGCGCCGTGCTTGCCGAATATGGCAACATGTCCTCGCCGACCATCCTGTTCGTGCTGGAGCGGGCAATCCGCGCCGGATTGCCGGCGCGCTCCGCGATGATCGCCATGGGGCCGGGCTTTTCGGCGAGCTGCGTGACGCTCCGGAGGGTGGCATGATGTGGCCGTCGATCGCGCTTCTGGCCTTCGTGACGCTGCAGCGCCTGGGCGAACTCGTGCTCGCCCGGCGCAACACGGCGGTGCTTCTTGCCAGAGGCGCCAAAGAGGCGGCACCCGAGCATTATTCCGTCATGGTAGCGCTTCATGCCGGCTGGATTATTGGTCTCTGGCTGCTCGCCCCCGGTAGGCCGGTCGAGCTCTTCTGGTTTCTGGTGTTCATGGGGCTGCAGGCGCTGCGACTCTGGGTGCTGGCGACGCTGAAAGGCCGCTGGACGACGCGTATCATCATCCTGCCCGGCGCGCCGCTCGTCAGCTCCGGGCCCTATCGCTTCCTCCGCCATCCGAACTATGCGATCGTCGTCGGCGAGATCGCCGCCCTTCCCCTCGCCTTCGGCCTACCGCTTTACGCGATCGTCTTTTCACTTCTCAACGCGCTTATCCTCCATGTCCGCCTGAAGGCTGAAAATGCCGCACTGAAAAGCGCAATGATTTTGAAATGAAGGCGATTTTTCGTTTGCGCCGCCTTGTCGACAGGGGCATTTTCACCCCGATAAACTTAAGCGGAATGCAAGCGGAAATGACGAAAAACGCAATCGTGCTCGGCGCCGGCATCGTCGGGGTTTCCACGGCCATCCATCTTCAGCGGCGCGGCCGGCAGGTGACGCTGATCGACCGCAAGGATCCGGGCAACGAAACCTCCTTCGGCAATGCCGGCCTGATCCAGCGGGAAGGTGTGGCGCCTTACGGCTTTCCCCAGCAGCTCGGGCTTCTGCTGCGTTATGCGCTGAATAACCGCATCGACGCGCATTATCACCTGCGCACGCTGCCGAGCCAGATCGCCTTTCTCGCCCGCTACTGGTGGAACTCCAATGCGCGCCGCCACGCGATCATTACCCGGGCCTATGCGCCGCTGATCGAAAATTCGATTGCCGAACACAAGGATCTGATCGAGGCTTCGCAGGCGCAAGCGCTGATCCGCAAGGACGGCTGGATCAAGATTTTCCGCACTGAAGCCAAGCGCGACGGGGCTCTTGCGGAGGCAGCACTTTGGCAGAATGAATTCGGCGTGGAGTATGACAGCCTGAGTCCGGCCGATATCGCCCGCATGGAACCTCATCTTACCGGCGATTTCGCCGGCGGCATCCGCTGGCGCGATCCCTGGTCGGTGCTCGATCCGCACGCGCTGACATCGGCCTATCGCCGCTATTTCGAAAGTATCGGCGGCCGCTTCGTCACGGGTGACGCCGCCTCGCTCGGCCCGTACGGCTCCGGCTGGAAGATCCTGACGAGGGAAGGTCCGCTCGAAGCAGAGGATGCGGTGATAGCGCTCGGCCCCTGGGCGGCCGTTGCAACGCGCCGGCTCGGCTATTCATTCCCGCTCGGCGTCAAGCGCGGCTATCACATGCATTATGCCGCCGAGGGCAATGCCGTGCTCAACAATTGGACGCTCGATGCCGAACGCGGCTATCTCCTGGCGCCGATGCGCCGCGGCATCCGCCTGACGACAGGGGCAGAGTTTGCAACGCTCGACGCGCCGAAGACGCCGGTCCAGCTCGATCGCGCCGAAGCCGTGGCGCGCACCATCTTCCCGCTTGGAGACCGGCTCGATCCCGAGCCCTGGATGGGCGCGCGGCCCTGCACGCCAGACATGATGCCTGTTATCGGCAAGGCGCCGCGCCATCAGGGCCTGTGGTTTGCCTTCGGCCATGCCCATCACGGGCTGACGCTCGGGCCGGTGACCGGCCGCGTGCTTGCCGAACTCATCACCGGTGAGGCGCCGTTCATCGATATTGCGGCCTATTCGCCGCGGCGTTTCAAGCCGTGACGCCGAGTGCTGCGAGACCTTTGAGAGCCGTTGCCGCTATGCCGCCCACCGTGTCGTCGATATCAACGGTGACGACGCCCGGCTCGCCTGTGGGCACCTCAAGCGTCGCCAGTTGGCTGTAGAGCAGCGAGACCGGCATGAAATGGCCCTTGCGCTCGCCCATCCTTTTCATCAGCAGCGCCCTGGAACCTTCGAGATAGACGAAGAACAGATTGCCGCCGGCGGCAGCCCTCAGCCTGTCGCGATAGAGGCGCTTCAGCGCCGAGCAGGAAACGATGATGCCCTTGCTCTTCTCCAGCGAGGCCTTGATGTCCTCGCCGATGCGGTCGAGCCAGGGCATCCGGTCCTCATCGGTCAGCGGAATGCCCTTCGACATCTTCTCGACATTGGCGGCGGGATGGAGCGCATCGCCTTCGACGAAGGCCAAGTGCAGGGCTTCGGCGAGTTTCTCGCCGACGGAGGATTTGCCGCAGCCGCTGACTCCCATGACGATGATCGCATGGGATTTGTTCATCTGCTCCGACATGATTTCCTCCTTAGCTTGCCTTCCCGCTCAATCGAGCGGGAAGTGACAGGCATATTGTTGTGCACCCTCACCACTTAGTTCGGGTGAAACCTGGCGACAATAGTCCTGTGCCTTCCAGCAGCGCGGATTGAAGTGGCAACCCGACGGCGGCTTCAACGGCGAAGGCAGTTCGCCCTGCAGGCGAATGCGGGTCTTTTCGCGATCGGGATCGGCGATCGGCGTCGCCGACAGCAAGGCTGCCGTATAGGGATGGCGCGGCCTGGCGAAGACCTCGGCGGCGGGACCGGTTTCCACAGGACGGCCGAGATACATTACCATCACCTCGTCGGCGATATGATGGACGACGGACAGGCCGTGCGAGATGAAGAGATAGGCAAGCCCCATCTCCTTCTGCAGGTCCATCAACAGGTTCAGCACCTGCGCCTGGATCGACAGGTCAAGCGCCGAAACCGGTTCGTCGAGCACCAGCACCTTCGGCCGCAGCATCAGGGCGCGGGCAATGGCGATGCGTTGGCGCTGGCCGCCCGAGAACATATGGGGATAGCGGCCATAATGCTCCGGCCGCAGACCGACGCGGGCCATCATCTCCTCCACCTTGCGGCGGCGGGCGGCGGCGTCGAGACTGGTGTTGATCTTCAGCGGCTCTTCGAGGATCGAGCCGACCTTCTGGCGCGGGTTGAGCGAGCCGTAGGGGTTCTGGAAGACGATCTGCACCTGGCTGCGCAGGCTGCGATCGCCGACATGGGCGGGCTTGCCGTCGATCAGCAATTGCCCCGATGTCGGATTCTCGATCATCGTGACCAGACGGGCGAGCGTCGACTTGCCACAGCCGGATTCGCCGACGACGGCGAGCGTCTTGCCGGAATGCAGGCTGAAGCTGACGCCGTTCAGCGCCTTGACCGTGGCATCGGCTTTGAAGAGGCCGCGGTTGACGGTGTAGAAGCGGGCGAGATCCCTGCCCTCGAGAACAGCGCCCGTCATACGAGATCTCCTGCAGTTTCAACGGCCATGATGCCGGGGTGCCCGAGCGGCTTGCCGTCCTTCAAAGGATAGTTGCAGAGCGCCAGTCCAAGCTCCGGTCCCTGACGGACGACACCGCGATCGCACTCGACCGTGGCAAAGCCGCAGCGCGGCGCGAAGAGACAGCCTGTCGGGCGACCGTGCTGGCCGGGAACGACACCGGCGATCGAGGGAAGACGCTGGCCGACCTTGGCGCGCTCCGGCAGGGCGGCGAGGAGGGCTGCGGTATAGGGATGATGCGGATCGCGAAACAGCGCCCTTACCGGCTGTTCCTCAACCTTCTGGCCGGCATATTGCACCTGCACGCGTTCGGCGGTTTCAGCAACGACCCCCATGTCGTGGGTGATCAGCACCAGCGCCATGCCCTGCTCCTTCTGCAGGCGAACGAGCAGATCGAGGATCTGTGCCTGGATCGTCACGTCGAGCGCAGTCGTCGGCTCGTCGGCGATCAGGAGCTTCGGATTGCAGGCGAGCGCCATGGCGATCATGACGCGCTGGCTCATGCCGCCGGACATCTGATGCGGGAAGTTCGACAGGCGCTCTTCCGGCGCCGGAATGCCGACGAGGTTGAGCAGTTCGATCGAGCGCTGGCGGCGCTCCTTGCGGTTGAGGCCCATATGAAAGCGCAGGGTCTCGCCGAGCTGAAAGCCGACGGTGAAGCACGGGTTGAGGCTCGACATTGGCTCCTGGAAGATCATCGCCATATCCTTGCCGATGATCCTGCGGCGCTGGCGGGCGGAGATGCCGCGCAGGTCCTTGCCATCGAACTGCATCCGGTCGGCGGTGATCCTCGCCGTCCAGGGCAGAAGCCCCATCAGGGCCAGCATGGCCACGGATTTACCCGAGCCGGATTCGCCGACGACCGACAGGATCTCGCCCTTGTCGCAGGCAAGCGATACGCCGTCGACGGCCCGGAAGAGACCGGAAGAGGTCTGGAATTCGACCGTCAGATTTTCAATCTCGAGGAGTGACATCACGACCTCTTCAGTTTGGGATCGAGCGCGTCGCGCAGGCCGTCACCCATCAGGTTGATGGCGAGAACGGTGATGAGGATGGCAAGACCCGGGAATGTCACCACCCACCAGGCGCGCGAGATGAACTCACGGGATTCGGCCAGCATCGTTCCCCATTCGGGTGTCGGCGGCTGGGCGCCCATGCCGAGAAAGCCGAGCGCGGCGGCATCGAGAATCGCCGCCGAGAAGGCGAGCGTCGCCTGAACGATCAGTGGCCCAAGACAGTTCGGCAAGATCGTCTTGAACATCAACCGGAAGGTGCCGGCACCGGCGACGCGCGAGGCGATCACATATTCCTTCTCACGCTCTGAAATGACCGAGGCCCGCGTCAGCCGGACGAAATGCGGCTGGTTGACCAGCGAAATCGCGATCATCGCATTGGTGAGACCGGGTCCCAGCACGGCCACCAGAACGAGAGCCAGCAGCAGCGACGGGAAAGCCAGGATGATGTCCATCAGGCGCATGATTGCCGTATCGATCCTGCCGCGGAAAAATCCGGCAACGAGGCCGATCAGGACGCCTGAAATGACCGAAAGCGTGACGACGACGACGCCGATGAAGAGCGAGAACCGCGCGCCATAGATCAGGCGCGAGAGGATATCGCGGCCGACAGCATCCGTTCCGAGCGGGAAGGAGGCGCTGCCCGCCTCCATCCAGAACGGCACGGCGAGCAGCACCGCACGGTTCTGCTCGTTCGGCTGATGTGGCGCAAAGAGCGGCGCAAGGATTGCGACGACCAGGATGATGGTGAAAACCACGAGGCCGATGACGGCGCCCTTGTTGCGGGAGAAATAATGCCAGAACTCCGCAAGAGCGGATGGCTGGCCGGTTTTGACGGTGACCGTGCTCATGGACCGCTCCTAATGACGAATGCGCGGATTGATGAAGCCGTAGAGAACATCAACAATCAGATTGACCAGCATGATGACGCCGGCGATCAGCAGAAGACCACCCTGGACCACGGCATAATCGCGCTTGAAGACCGAATCGACCATCCATTTGCCGATGCCCGGCCAGGAGAAGATCGTCTCGGTGAGGATGGCGCCGGCTAGAAGAACGCCAATCTGCAGACCGATCGTGGTGATGACAGGGATCATTGCGTTGCGCAGCGCATGCACGCCGACGACGCGCAGCGGCTTCAGGCCTTTCGAGCGCGCGGTGCGGACATAGTCCTCACCCAGAACCTCGAGCATCGCCGAACGCGTCTGGCGCGCGATGACGGCGAGCGGGATGGTCGCCAGCACGATGGTCGGCAGAATGAGGTAGCTGACGGCCGAGGCGAAGGCTCCCTTCTGGCCCGACAGCAGGCTGTCGACAAGCATGAATCCGGTGACCGGCTTGAAGAAATACATCAGCGAGATGCGGCCGGAAACCGGCGTCCAGCCGAGATAGCCGGAGAAGAAGATGATGAGCAGCAGACCCCACCAGAAAATCGGCATGGAATAACCGATGAGGGCAACACCCATCACGCTCTGATCGAACCACGTGCCTCGCTTGACGGCCGCAAAAACGCCGGCGGGCACGCCAAGACAGACGGCGATAATGATGGCACAGAGCGAAAGCTCCAGTGTTGCCGGGAACAATGTGAAGAACTCGCCGAGAACGGGCCGCTTGGTGACGATCGAGGTGCCGAGATCGCCTTGCAGCACTTTTCCGAGATAATCGAAATACTGCACATATATGGGCCGGTCGAAACCGAGATCGTGCATGATCTGGGCGTGACGTTCCGGCGCCATCACACGTTCACCCGACAAAAGCATGACGGGGTCGCCGGGGATCATGCGGATGAACGAGAAGGCTATCAGCGAAACGCCAAGGAATGTCGGGATCAGCACCGCGAGGCGGCCGATGAAAAAACGCAACATAGCAGGTTTTCCAATAGTTTCCGGCGGTCAGGGGAACCTGACCGCCGGCCGCACCCGGCGTTGACCGGGCAGTTTACAGATTTTTTATTATTCGGAAATGTCCACACCGTCGAAGCGGTGAATTCCGAGCGGGTCCATGAAGAAGCCCGAGACCTTCTTGCTCATCGGAACGAAGACCAATGAGTGGTCGAGCGTATTCCAGGGAGCTTCCTTCTTGAAGATCAGCTGAGCCTGTTCATAGGCCTTCGTGCGCTCGGCGACGTCGGCCGTCTGCTTGGCCTTCGTCATCAGATCGTCGAATTCCTTGTTGCACCACTGAGCGCGGTTGTTACCGCCGACAGCGTCGCAGCCAAGCAACGTATCCATGAAGTTGTCAGGGTCGCCATTGTCGCCGGTCCAGCCGAGGATGACGGCACCGTCGCGATTCTTGTCGGACGAGAGCTTCAGATATTCGGCCCATTCATGGGTGACGATTTCCGCATCGACGCCGACCTTGGCCAAGTCGGCCTGCATCAATTCTGCGGCGCGACGCGCGTTCAACATGTACGGACGCGAAACCGGCATCGCCCAGATCTTCATCTTCAGATCCTTGACGCCGGCATCTGCCAGCATCTTCTTCGACGCATCGGGGTCATACTTGTCGTCTACGACGGCATCGTTATAGGACCACATGGTCGGCGGGATCGGGTTCTTGGCAACGGCCGCGGCACCCTGGAAGACGGCGTCGACGATCGCCTGCTTGTTGATCGCCATGTTCAGCGCCTTGCGGACTTCGGCCTTGTCGAAGGGAGCAATCAAGGTGTTGTAGGCGAGATACGAAACGTTCAGGCCGGCTTGCTCGAGCACGGTCAGGTTTTCGTCCTTCTTGAGTTCGGCGACGTCAGCCGCATTCGGATACGGAATGAGGTGGCATTCGCCGGCCTTCAGCTTCTGCGCGCGGACGGCAGCATCAGAGGTGATCGCGAAAACCAGATCGTCGATCTTTTCCTTGCCCTTGAAATAGGTTTCGTTCGCCTTGTAGCGGATAACGGCATCCGGCTGGTAGGCGACGAAGGTGAACGGGCCGGTGCCGAGCGGCTGCTGGTTCAGCTGCGCCATCTTGCCGTCGGCGGCGAGCTTGTCGGCATATTCCTTGGAGACGATCGAGGCGAAGTCCATGGCGAGGTCGGCGAGGAACGGCGCTTCGGGATGGTTGAGCGTGAACTTGACGGTGAGGTCATCGACCTTCTCGATCGACTTGATCAACTCCGGGAAGCCCATGCCGGCAGCATATTCGTAAGAGCCGCCCTCGACATACTTGTTCCACGGATTGTCAGCCTTGAGCTGGCGCTCGAACGAGAAGATGACGTCGTCGGCATTGAAGTCACGCGTCGGCGTGAAGAAGTCGGTGGTCTGGTACTTGACGCCCGGATGAAGCTTGAAGGTGTATTCCTTGCCGTCGGCCGAAACGCTCCAGCTGTCGGCCAGGCCCGGCTCGATCTCGGTGCCGCCATGCTTGAATTCGACGAGACGGCTATAGACCGTACGCGACGACGCGTCGAAGGTCGTGCCTGCCGTGTAGAGGCTCGGGTCGAAGCCTTCCGGCGAGCCCTCGGAGCAATAAACAAGGGTCTTGGACCAGGCCGACGTCGCCATGACGGAAATCAGGGCCGTCGCTGCCAGGAGGACAGAGATCTTTTTCATAATATTGTTTCCCGGTTGTTCTTCTTGATGTTTGGAGATCGTAGAATGCATCTCGATCGACGGTTGATGGAACGATATTTATCTACTGAAAGCAACGGGCTATGCAGAAAAATTTTCCAGCTGGACAATTTTAGAAATTTTCAGTCAAAAATCAGCCGCATTTGGAAATATTCGGACAAAAATGACCAAAATTTTGTCGCATTTGGTATAAAAGCGCGCCCATCGCGACATGCAACCGGCATTTCCCAGCATTCGGAGGCCGATGAGACGCCTGCAAAAACAAAAACCGCGGTTGCCAGGGCAACCGCGGTTCAGAAGCAAATTCTGATCTTTAAATCAGGCGGCGGGGGCAACGATCGCGGGTTTGCGATATGCCGGCTCGCCGGTGATTCCGAGAAGGAAATTGATCTGCGGACGCGCCTTGACGAGGTCGTCAATGGAGTATTCCGAAAGCACTGCAAAGAAGGCGTTGAGCGCCTTGCGCAGCGCCGAATTCAAACCGCAGCTGTCGACCAGCGGGCACTCGACCTCACCGTCATCCTCGAAGCATTCGGCCATGGCGAAGCTGTCTTCCGTCACCCGAACGACGTCGAAAAGACTAATGTCGGCGGCCGGTTTGCCCAAGCGCACGCCGCCGTTGCGACCGCGCACGGTTTCGACCAGACCCGCCTTGTTGAGCGGCTGGAGGATCTTGAAAAGAAAGAGCTCGGAAACGCCATAGGCCCTGGCGATTTCCGGAATCCGGCTCAAGTGTCCGTCGTTGGCAGCACAATACATCAACATGCGAACCGCATAGTTGGTCTGCTTCGTCAACCGCATGCCATTCTCCTGACTCGTCTGTTCAGACCTATATAGGCGGTTTGCTAGTTTTGAACAATTCCAAAATATGAAATTCGCATTCAGCTTATGAGGCCATTTGCCGCGACGTCAATCCCGCTTCAGGATCTCGACGTAATCCAGAATCGCCTGCTTGCGCTCGGGCGTGCCTGGATGAGTGGACAGCATGCTGGTGCGGGAGTGGTCGCCGAGCTTGGTCTCCAGCAGATCGAAAAATCTGGCGATCGCGACGGGATCCATGCCGGCCTTGCGCATCAGTTCGACCGAGCGCCGGTCGGCCTCAGCCTCGGCACCGCGAGAATAGGACAATGCGAGCAGGCCGCCGCCTTGCGTCAGGATGTCCTCGACGCCGGAGCCGATATCGCCGGCAATCAGCATGACGAGACCGGCGACGCCCGCGGCTCGATAGAGCTGCCTGAGGCTGTGCTTGTATTCGACATGGCCGATCTCGTGTGCGAGAACGCCTGTTATCATCTCGTCGTCGCCACCCGCCAATTCGATCAACTGGTCGGTGAGGACGATATTGCCGTCGGGAAGCGCGAAGGCATTGGGACCGATCAAACCGCCATTGCGAAAATTCAGGACATAGCGGTCGGCGCCGCCTTCGGCATTGGCCGCCACCTTTCGGAAGCGATCGGCGATTTCGGCCTGCCGGATCTCCGTTATGTGGCTTGGAGACAGCGCCGTCGTATCAAGCGTGTTGAGAGCGCCATAGGACATCATCTCAGAGACGACAGGCGGCGTCACGAAGATGGCGACTTCGACGAGCGCCGGCAGCGCATAACGATAGATTCCGACGGCAAGCAGAACGACCGCGACCGCGAAGACGAAGATGCGGGGATGAAACTCTTCAAGCCGATGCACCCATCCGCTTTTGCCGCCAGCGCGAAGAAAGGCATCGATTGCGTCATTGTCGGCGCTCTCGAAGACCGAGCCGTCGGCAAAGACCGCACGCCGGGGGATCGATCCGACGCGCGCCGTAAAGGAGACTTGTCCGATGGCGCCATCGGACAGAGCCGCATCTTCCTCGGTGACGGCGATGAGGCGCCCGCCCCGCGACAGCAGGCGGGCGGGAACGGCAGCGCTCGAATGCGGCGGATACCATTCCCCCATCGCGATGGTTTCTCCGTCAGAAACCAAAATCAAGCCCTTCCATGCTCATATATTCCGAACCGATGGCAGTGCCGCTGGCTTCAAACTGCGTCAAGACCTCGCCGATCTCGCCTTCGATGCGGATCGCTGTGTGCTCGGCGACATAACGCGCGAGCCGAACCGCCGCCCAGGGGCGCATCAGGCCGAGGGTAAGCACCGTCACCACGACGTTCGATATGGCGATCCAGGCATAGCGTGCACGGGAAAGATCGCTCTGTAAGACATGCCGGCCGTCGATCCGTGTCGACGACCAGACGATGTTGTGGACAGCGGCCCGATAGATGAGACCGGCAAGGCCGTAGATGATGATGAGGCCGAAGACGACCAGATACATTCCCGACACCACCATGAAGATAAGTGGATCACTCTCAACCGAGCTGGCATCAGAAGCCTGTATCCCGACGACTATGATCGCAATCAAGGCAGAGACCACGACCGCGCCCATCACGGCCGGGATGACAAGCGCGCCGTAAAGCGCGCCGAGCTTGGGATCGGTATCGAAAGGCCGGTTGCCGTAGCGGAGATTGTTGAAAATATACCGGTTGAGCCACCGGCTGGCGAAGGGCGCAAGCAGACCCAGCGACAGGACCGCGACGAGGCTTCCGAGCATGACGGAGACGAAGGCGCCGCCGGCGGAGCCGGTGAAATCAAACCGCACGTTGCGGTAGCTGGTCACGCGGGCGTTGAAACGAATGCCTCTTACGATCAGCCAGGGAAGTGCGATGAGCACGAGGATCGTGGTCACAAGCGAGAACAGCGGATGGATCGCCGCCAGAATGTTGACCACGACAAGGAAGGCGAAGACGATCAGGCGGCCGATGAATATCTGCATGCCGGTGGCGTGATATTCAAAACTGCGGCCGAGCAGGACGGTGTTGCCGTAGAAATAACGATTGCGCCGCACCTTCGCCCAGGCCGAATAGATGCCAAGCGTTACGATCGTCAGAAGAACGTTGACGATCCAGATGCCGAAATATTCCGATGCCGTGCCGGTGAACCTTGCACGCTCGAATGCGTTCGCCGCGGCGCCCGCGGACACTCGATTATCCATATTTTTGCTTCCCCCAAGCATAACAAGCCCACCGGCTCATGACGGGAATCACGCGACCGGCAGCTCATCTGAAAGCAAATCTGGCAAAAATCAACAACTTAGAATCGAAAAATCCGGGAGCCCAAAGGCCCCCGGATTGCAGATTGAAGATTGGAAGCTTGTGAAGATTACTTCATCGTCGGCATGACGAATTCCGCGCCGCTCTTGATGCCGGAGGGCCAGCGGGCGGTGACGGTCTTGGTCTTCGTCCAGAACTTGATCGAATCCGTGCCGTGCTGGTTGAGGTCGCCGAAGCTCGATGCCTTCCAGCCGCCGAAGGAGTGGTAGGCGAGCGGAACCGGGATCGGAACGTTGATGCCGATCATGCCGATATTGATGCGCGAGGCAAAATCGCGGGCGGCATCGCCATCGCGGGTGTAGATCGCAACGCCGTTGCCGTATTCGTGCTTCATCGGCAACGACAGCGCTTCCTCATAGTTGTTGGCGCGAACGACGGAGAGGACAGGTCCGAAGATCTCGGTCTTGTAGATATCCATCTCAGGCGTGACGTGATCGAACAGGCAACCGCCGACGAAGTAGCCGTCTTCATAGCCCTGGAGTTTGAAATCGCGGCCGTCGACGACGAGCTTGGCGCCTTCCTCGATGCCGCGGTCGATCAACCCGCGAACACGGGTATAGGCTTCCTTGGTAACGAGCGGGCCCATGTCGGCCTTGTCGTCAGTATAGGGGCCGATGCGCAGGGATTCGATCTTCGGCGTCAGCTTCTCGACGAGGCGGTTGGCGGTCTCTTCGCCGACCGGAACGGCAACCGAGATCGCCATGCAGCGCTCGCCGGCCGAACCGTAGCCTGCGCCCATCAGCGCGTTGACGGCCTGATCTAGGTCCGCATCGGGCATGATGATCATGTGGTTCTTGGCGCCGCCGAAGCACTGGGCGCGTTTGCCATTCATCGCCGCCGTGCCATAGACGTAGCGGGCGATCGGCGTCGAGCCGACGAAGGAGACAGCGCCGATATCGGGATCGGTGAGGATCGCGTCGACGGCACCCTTGTCGCCATTGACGACGTTGAGGATGCCGGCGGGCAGGCCGGCCTCGATCATCAGTTCGGCGAGACGGATCGGCAGGGAGGGATCACGCTCGGAGGGCTTCAAGATAAAAGCGTTGCCGCAAGCGATCGCCGGCGCAAACATCCACATCGGGATCATGCCCGGGAAATTGAAGGGGGTAATGCCGGCGCCGATGCCGACTGGCTGGCGGATCGAATACATGTCGATCGCCGGTCCGGCGCCTTCGGTGAACTCGCCCTTGGCGAGATGGGGAATGCCGCAGACGAATTCGCAGACTTCGAGGCCGCGGATGACGTCGCCCTTGGCATCCTCAATCGTCTTGCCGTGTTCCTTGGAGAGGATTTCGGCAAGCTCGTCCATGTGCTTGTTCAGAAGTTCGACGAACTTGAAGAAGACGCGGGCGCGGCGCTGCGGATTGGTGGCGGCCCATTTCGGCTGCGCAGCCTTGGCGTTTTCAACCGCGGCGCGCAGTTCCTCGACGCTTGCGAGTGCGACCGTCGCCTGGACTTCGCCCGTTGCCGGATTGTAGACGTTGCTCACGCGGCCGCTGGTGCCGGCAACATGTTTGCCGCCGATGAAATGACCGATCTCACGCATGGGTGTTCCTCCTGTTTTTGGATGGCCGACAATCGCACTTCAATTTGCACAAATCAATGCGCTGATATAAGCAACCGTTGTGCGTAAATTATAGCCCTCTCGTAGCATCAGGCGCTGCCGCTGCTTTCAAACTTGGTACGGCACGCCAACAAGTCAAACCCCAAGAGGAGGTCAAACCGATGAGCCGGAAACCCGTGGTCCGAATGGCGGAGCTGGAGATCGATCCGGACACGCTTGAAACCTATCGCGCATTGCTCACGGAAGAAATCGAAGCATCCGTCGCGCTGGAAGACGGCGTCCTTTCCCTGAGCGCTGTTTCCATCAGGGACAACCCGAACCGGATCCGGATCCTTGAAGTCTATGCCGACCAGGAAGCATACGAGGCCCATCTGCGGACACCGCATTTCCTTAAGTACAAGAACCAGACGGCGCACATGGTCACATCGCTGACACTTATCGAGGTCGATCCGATCGCAATGCTTGCCAAGCCATGAACTGGGACGATGTTCGTATTTTCCTCGCCGTCGCCCGCACCGGGCAGATCCTTGCCGCTTCGAAGCGGCTCGGGCTCAATCACGCCACGCTCTCGCGTCGACTGACTTCGCTCGAAGAGGCGCTGAAGACGCGGCTTTTCATCCGCCGCACGAATGGCTGCGAGCTGACGGCCGAAGGCGAAGTGTTCCTGGCATCCGCAGAGCGGATGGAAACGGAAATGCTCGCGGCACAGGCCAGCCTCGGCCACACCGATACGGCAATCGCCGGGACCGTGCGCGTCGGCGCGCCTGATGGGTTCGGCGTTTCCTTTCTTGCGCCGCGCATGGGCAGATTGATCGAGCGCCATCCGGAGCTGAAGATCCAGCTCGTACCGGTGCCGCGTTCTTTCTCACTCTCGCTGCGCGAGGCCGATATCGCCATCACGCTGGAGCGGCCCGAACAAGGCCGGCTCGTCTCCTCCAAGCTCACCGACTACACGCTCGGCCTTTATGCCTCGCGGGATTATCTGGCGTCACAAAGAGCGCCCGCCGATGTCGACGCGCTCAAGGCGCATCGCCGCATCGGCTATGTCGAAGACCTGATCTTCACCGCGTCACTGAATTTCTCCGGCGCAGTCATGCGGAGCTGGGATGCGGGCTTCGAGATTTCGACGGCGATCGGACAGACGGAGGCGGTACGAACAGGTGCCGGCATCGGCATCCTGCACGATTATATCGCCAGGCAATATCCGGAACTCCAGCGCATTCTGCCGGAGGTTTCGATCCGGCGCGCCTACTGGACGACTTATCACGAAACGGCGCGCGACCTCATGCGCGTCAGGACCGTCGCCGATTTTCTCCAGGAACTCGTCAGCGCCGAGCGGCACATTTTCCTTTAAGTCTCGAAAGTGTGCTTTGCCGGCTCGTCGTTCTCGTCGGGATTGGGAACCGGTGCTTCGTCAGGCAGCCTGTCCGGCTCCGGTTCCTTGATCGGAGGTACCGGCTTCCAGCCGGGCCCGGGCATCGGCGGCTGGTCGGGAATGGGTTCGTTGGGCACGGACATGACCGCCTCCCTTTCATGATTTCAGTTTACGCGACGTTCGGGGCTATTTGTCCGGCTTCAGCGATTCGGCAGCACGCATCGGCATGCTATCGATGATGGCGAAGAGCTCGCCATCGGTAATCGGCTCGCTGGCCTTGAGCTTGACGGTGCCGTCCTTGCCGAGAAGGAAAGCGGCGAATTCGCCGACCTCCGGCGCCTCGAGATCACGGCGGATGGCCTCACCGTCGAGGCCGTCAGCCGCACCGAAGAGTGGTCGAACGCCGGCGCCGGAAATCTTCAGCACCACCAGGTCGCGATCATCGAGGGCTGAGCGATCGGCCAGCAAGTGATTTTCCTGCCGGGCGGCGCGGGAATTATCCCTGTCGGCGAAAACAACGAAGACGCGGTTCTTCCACTGAAACTGGGCGAGACTTTCGACCGGCGCATAAGCGCTGTTCGTCTCGTCGATCTTGGTCGCGCCGTAGAGCAGGGTTTTCGACATGCATATTCTCCCGTTAATATGGAGAACGACCCGGTGCCGCATGGGTTCCATCGAAACGATAGGACCAGGTTTTCATTTTTGACGTGGGGGAGATGGTACGGTTGGGGGGTCTCGAACCTCCGACCTCAGGTGCCACAAACCTGCGCTCTAACCAACTGAGCTACAACCGCATAAATCGCGCTTGGCGCGACGGGGGTCACATACGAGGACTTGGCGAGGAATTCAAGTCCCATTCCTCGTCAATATACAAAAAGGCTGGACGCGAGGTCCAGCCTTTTATCTCCGATCGGTAAAGACCGATCAGGCAACCTTGAAGGAAGCCATGGCCTTTTCGGCGGCGTCCTTGGAGGGCTTTGCAAGCTTCTCGGCCACCTGCTTGGTGGTTTCCTGGATCGACTTCGCCTGCTCCACGGTGAGTTCGGCCTGCTTGCGGATGAACGAGGTCTGCAGCTCGAAGAATTCGGCCGGGGACTTGACGCCGAGCAGCGCTTCGAAGTGCGACAGCGAGTTCTCGGAATTGATGCGCAGGATGTCGATCGCCTTCAGGCCGATCTCGACCGAGCCGGCCTGAGCCGTCTGGACGGTGGCTTCGAGCGTCTTGCCGGCTTCCTCGCCAGCGGTCTTCAGCTTGGCATAGGCATCCTTCGACTGCTGAGCGCCCTTTTCGGCGAATTCACGGAAGGATTCCGTGAACTTGGACGGGTCGAAAGAAGCGATTGAAAAAACGTCGTCGGTCTTTATGGTAGCCATGGGTCGCATCCTTTGGGTTGAGGCAGCCGCTGCCTGCGTTAGTTGGATGATGCTTATATAAGACATTTCATTGTGCATTGCAACAATTATTGTGCAGTGCACAAGACGTTAACCTTTCCGGCCGAAAACCCCCTCCTCTTCTGGACCGGCATGCGCCCCGCAGTTATTAATAAGCCGTTAATTTAAGAAGGCCGACAGCGACAAGGTTCGAACATGCCCGCAGTCCAATATCCGTTCATCGATATCGCCGTGCATGCACGGGTGCGGGAACGCTTTTCACGCGGCGAGGCCATGGTGCTGTTTTCGGCCGATCTTGCGCGCCTGCTCTGGGCGAACGGTGCGGGTGCGGAGCTTTTCGGCCATTCGGCAGTCTATGACCTGCTCGATCAGGGGGTCGACCGCACCGACATCACCTTCCGCCAGCTGGAAACCGCCGCGCGCCAATTGACCTATATCGGCGACAGCCGCAGCCTGATGATCCGCATCGCCAAGGGCTTCCAGCGTGCACAGGTGCAGGCGGCGGCCGAACTGATCCGCCTTTCCCAGGGCGAAAAGGCCATCCTGTTTTCGGTGCCGGTCTCGGCAAAGCCACTCGCGGCCGGCGCATCGGCCGCCCAGATGCTGCAGGGGCTCGATGATCCCGACACGCATATGGCGGTGATCGGCGCCAATGGCGAGGTCATCGCGGCTTCGCCGGGCTTTGCCTCGCTCGGGATCTCCGAGCAGACGGCAAAGACCTTGATCAACCTTGCCGGCGCGCATCCCGACCGATTGGTGAAACGACCTGTCGCCACCGCCAGAGGCAATCTTCCGGCCGCGGTCGGCAAGCTCAGCGACGATCCGGCGCTCAATCTGCTGTTTGCGGTGGAGACCGCGATCGGTCATCTCGACCCGCTGGACGCGCCCGCGCTCGATCCAGTCGATGCGCCCACGCTCGAGCCGGTCGATACGTCCGCACAGGAAGAAAGCGTGCCGCCGGCCGAAGTGCTTCAGGACGAACCTGTCGCCGCCGCAGGCTTCACCGAAATCATCGACGCGGTCTCGGGGATCGAAGAGGTCGAGGAGGCTCTCGAGGAGATCGCCGGCGAAAGCGAACAGCCAGCCGAGACAGTCGCGGCATCCGCAGACGAGGCGATTGAAGAGACGAATCCTGCCGCGGATGCGGAGCCGGAGAGCGACGGCGGCATGATCGATCGCAGCGCGGATGAGACCACCGAGCCCGCGGCGGTCATCGAGGACGATGTGATTTCCATTGCGGAGACGGTGGAAACGGCGACGGCGGCGGAACCGCCTGTTGAGGCCAACGAAACGCCTATCGAAGACACGCCGGAAGCGGTCCACGAAGAGCCAGCCATTGAAACGCCTGTGGTCGCCGATGCCACCCCTGCCCCTCAGCTTGAGGCTGAGCCCGGCTTCGTCTTCAGACCGAACAGCCGCGCTACGCGCTTCGTCTGGAAGATCGACGCCGAAGGCCGGTTCAACGAAGTCAGCCACGAATTTGCCGAGGCCGTCGGTCCGCATGCGTCCGACATCATCGGCTCTGCCTTCGGCGATGTCGCCGCCCTCTTCAATCTCGATCCTGACGGCAAGCTTTCCGAGGCGCTGGCCCGCCGCGACACATGGTCGGGCAAGACGATCCTCTGGCCGGTCGAAGGCACCAGCCTCGTCGTTCCGGTCGATCTGGCGGCACTGCCGACCTATACCCGCAACCGTGACTTCGATGGTTTCCGCGGCTTCGGCGTCGTCCGGCTTTCCGATGCGCAGGAAGATCCGCTGGCGCTTGGCCTGACGCTCGGCCCTGATGGTATCGGCCATGATGCAGCGAGCCTCGGCCCACCCGCCGAGACCAATGCCGAGGTGGTACGCGAAGCGGAGACAGCGCTCGAAAATCCCCTGATCGAACCCGCGCTGACGCAAGAGGTCGAGGATCAGCCGTCGCAGACGGAGCCAGCGCCGGAAGAGATTGCCACCGAGCAGGCGACCATCGAGACACCTGCCCAGGAAATTGCTGCAGAAAAGGTGGAAGGCAGCGCCGATGCCGGCGACGTTTCCGCCGCCGAGCCGGTAGCGGAACTTCCGCAAGAACCGCCGGCACTTCGCATTTCGGAAACGCCCAATCGCCGCTTCTCCGACAAGATCGTTCAGCTCCACAACAGCGGTGCCGGGCTGACGGCCGCCGAACACGCCAATTTCCGCGAGATCGCCAAACGCCTCGAAGCCTTCGGCGCCAACAAGGACGAGCCTGCCGCCCCGGCGCCGATGGAACCCAACACCACGGCGCCGGCGGAACCCGCCGTCACGGAAACGGCCCGCTTCAAAGAGGCCTCCGGACCCGAAGCGTTCGAGGCCGAGACACCCACCGCCGACGAGGCAGACATACCGTCGATCGAGGAGATCGCGCCGCAGGAAGCGATCTTCAAGAATGCCGTCGAGGCGGAGCGCGAAGACGATGGCGCCGCCGAAGAACCGGCTGTCATCGCCGAGGACGAGGCGACGGAAGGGCTGGAGGAGACGGCCAGCCAGATCGAGGTTCTCACCAGCTTCATCCCGCCGCGCATCAAGATGACGGACGGGCTTTCGGTGGGAACGGTCGACCAACTGCCTGTTGCCGTGCTTATCCATATCGGCGATGCGCTGATCCATGCCAATCCGGAATTCATGCGGCTGACGGGCTACAATTCGCTCGAGGCATTGCGTGAGGTGGGTGGTATCGAAGCCCTGCTGCAGCGCCGCGAACTCGAGGAGAATGCCGCAGGCTCCGGCACCATGATGCTCGTCAAGGCCGACGATACGCTGGCGCCGGTGACCGCGCGGCTGCAATCGGTGCGCTGGGAAGACGCCAACGCCCTGATGCTGGCGCTGATGCCGGTGGAAGGCAAGGAAGATGGCCGCGGCGACGTAAACCGGTCCGAGGGCCGCTCCGAAGGCCGCCCCGAGCGGATGGTCGAGAAGGTCGCTAAACTCCAGGTCGAAGTGGAAGAATTGCGCTCGATCCTGGAAACGGCGACCGACGGCGTCGTCGTCATCGGCACGGAGGGCGACATCCGCTCGATGAACCGGTCGGCCAGCGCGCTTTTCAATTACGACGAACAGGAGACGCGCGGCAAACCCTTCGTCATGCTGTTTGCCCATGAGAGTCAGAAGGCAGTCATCGACTATCTGAACGGCCTCTCCGACCATGGCGTGGCAAGCGTGTTGAACGACGGGCGCGAAGTGATCGGCCGTGAGGCCGCCGGCGGCTTCGTGCCGCTGTTCATGACGATGGGCCAGCTCACCTCCTCCAACGGCTATTGCGCCGTCATCCGCGATATCACCCAGTGGAAGCGCACCGAGGACGAGCTGCGCAACGCCAAGGGTGCGGCCGAAACCGCCAACGCCCACAAGACCGATTTCCTCGCCCGAGTCAGCCACGAGATCCGCACGCCGCTCAATGCCATCATCGGCTTTTCCGACATGATGGCCGGTGAGCGCTTCGGGCCGATCGGCCATCCGCGTTATATCGAATATGCCAACGACATCGGCCGCTCCGGCCGGCATGTCCTCGATATCGTCAACGACCTGCTCGACATTTCGAAGATCGAGGCGGGCGAGATGGATCTCGATTTTGCTGCCGTCGGCCTCAACGAGGCGGTCTCCGAGGCCGTGGCTCTGGTTCAGCCGCAGGCGAACGGCCAGCGCGTCATCATCCGCACGGCGCTGTCGCATGCAGTGCCCGAGGTCGTGGCGGATCTGCGCTCGATCAAGCAGATCGCGCTCAACATCCTGTCGAACGCTATCCGCTTCACCCCGTCAGGCGGGCAGATCGTCGTTTCGACGTCCTATGAGGCGAATGGCAGCGTTGTGTTGAGGGTCCGCGATACCGGCATCGGCATGACGCGCAACGAGCTCGACCAGGCGATGAAGCCGTTCCGGCAGGTCTCCTCGACCCAATCGCGTCATCGCGGCGACGGCACCGGGCTCGGCCTGCCGCTGACCAAGGCGATGGTGGATGCCAACCGGGCGACCTTCTCGATCAATTCGGCGCCGAACGAGGGCACGCTCGTCGAAATCACCTTCCCGTCGCAGCGGGTGCTGGCCGGTTGATAAAGAAAAGGCAGCCAGGAGGCCGCCTTTGAATTTGGTGCTGTTCAACAAGAGCTCAGTCGATCAACGTCATGTTTCGGAGGCCGGAAGGCCCCAGGCCGCATCGTTCATGTGCGGCCCCCAAGTTAGCTTCACCTTTGACAAACCTTTCTTAACGAAAGGTTTCCATGACAGGAAATTGATAAAGGGTGAAAGCTTGTAATGTGCGATCGCTGTCAATCCTTCAGCTCGCGTAGCCCGGCGAAGAGCCCCAGCGCCTCTGGATTGGCAAGCGCTTCCTGGTTCTTCACCGGCCGGCCGTGAACGACCTCGCGCACGGCAAGCTCGACGATCTTGCCGGACTTGGTGCGGGGAATATCGGCAACCGCGATGATCTTCGCCGGCACGTGCCGCGGCGAGGCGCCGGTGCGGATGCGGGTCTTGATCGCCTTGACGAGATCCTCGGTCAACGTCACATCCGGGGCAAGGCGAACGAAAAGGATGACGCGTACGTCGTCGTCCCAGTCCTGGCCGATGCAGAGCGCCTCGACCACCTCTTCCATCTGCTCCACCTGATTGTAGATCTCGGCCGTGCCGATTCGAACACCACCAGGATTGAGCGTCGCATCCGAGCGGCCGTGAATGACGAGGCCGCCATGCTCCGTCCATTCGGCGAAATCGCCGTGGCACCAGACATTGTCGAACCGGTCGAAATAGGCGGCGCGATATTTGGCGCCATCGGGGTCGTTCCAGAACATCACCGGCATCGAGGGGAAGGCCTTGGTGCAGACCAGTTCACCCTTCTCTCCCCGCACCGGCTTGCCGTCATCGTTCCAGACGTCGACCGCAAGGCCGAGGCCGGCCCCCTGGATCTCGCCGCGCCAGACCGGCTGCAGCGGATTGCCGAGCACGAAGCAGGAGACGATATCGGTGCCGCCTGAGATCGAGGCGAGCTGTACGTCTTCCTTGATACCCTCATAGACAAAGGTGAACCCTTCCGGCGACAGCGGCGAACCGGTGGACGTCATCAGCCGCAGGCTGGAGAGATCGTGGCTGACGCGCGGCGTCAGCCCGCCTTTGCGCACCGCGTCGATATATTTCGCCGAGGTGCCGAAGATGGCGAATTTTTCGGCCTCGGCATAGTCGAACAGCACGTTGCCATCGGGGGCGAAGGGCGAACCGTCGAACAGGCAGAGCGTCGCGCCGCTGGCAAGACCGCTGACCAGCCAGTTCCACATCATCCAGCCGCAGGTGGTGAAATAGAACAGCTTCTCGCCCGCCTGCAGGCCGCAATGCAGCCGCTGCTCCTTGAGGTGCTGCAGCAGCGTGCCGCCGGCCGAATGCACGATGCATTTCGGCACGCCTGTCGTGCCCGACGAAAAGAGGATGTAGAGCGGGTGCGAAAAGCCAAGCTGCGTGAACTCGACCTCTCTTGCCTCATAGGGCGCGACAAAGGCCTCAAGCGTTAAAGCCCCCGGCGTCTTGCGCGCCACGGCCTCCGCGTCGCCGGCATAGTGGACGATGACCGTGGGCACACCCAGATTTTTTGCGACCGTGGCGACCTTGGCGCCGACATCCTGCAGCTTGCCGGAATACCAATAGGCATCGCAGGCGATGAACAGCCTTGGCTCAATCTGGCCGAAGCGGTCGAGCACACCCTGCTCGCCGAAATCAGGCGAACAAGACGACCAGATGGCGCCGATCGAGGCGGCGGCGAGCATGGCGGCGACTGTTTCCGGCATGTTCGGCATCATCGCGGCGATGCGGTCACCCTTGCCGATGCCGAGTGCTGCGAAGGCCCGCTGCAGCTTCGAGACCAGCACACGCAGCCGGTCCCACGACCAGCGGTCCTCGGCCTTGTCCTCGCCGCGGAAGATGATCGCATCGCCGTCACCGCGGCCCGACAGCAGGTTTTCGGCGAAGTTCAGCGTCGCATCGGGAAAGAAGCGCGCGTCCAGCATGCGGTCGCCATTGGCAAGCACCTCTGCGCCGCGCTCTCCCTTCACACCGCAGAAATCCCAGACGGTCGACCAGAAATTCTCCCGCTCGGCCACCGACCATGCATGCAGATCCTCAAAGCCCGAAAGAGAAAGCCCGAAATCGGCATTGCAGCGTTCCATGAAGGCATGGATCGGGCTTTTTGCAACGGCATCCTGCGAGGGTACCCAAAGTGGTCTGTTATCCTGCATTCAATCCTCCTCCCCAATGCCGTCCTTATATCATGCTGCATTGCATTATAAAGCGCGGAACCGACGCGATTCGACGCCTGGAGAATGATGCCGAAAAGTGTGAGCGATTTTAGGACGACATCATGCTCCAACTATTTAATTGAAAGTGCTACAGCGTCCTTTGCGCGTCTGAAAAGACGCGCGGCGCTGTAGGGATTTGCATATGCCTGATATTTCCTATATCCGGCGAAATCAGCGCATAACGGGATGACCGGCTGAATTTGCCGGCGGAGATCATGAGCACGTCGAGACATCGCAGGTGGCGCAGGAAGATCGGACCCGTTTCGCGCTGGCTTCCGGCCTTTGCCCGCCTGTCGACGGTATTCCTGCTGATCGCGCTGGCGCTTTTCGTGGCGCTCAGGGTTGCCGCCCCCTATCTCATCTCAACCGGCTTCGTGCGTTCCGGCATCGAGGACACGCTGTCCAAATGGACGGGCTACCATGCCGAGATCAAGGGTAGTCCGGTTCTCGAATTCTGGCCGACGCCACGCATCACGCTGAACCAGATCACCATCCGCCAACCGCGCGAAAGCGGCGACAAGCTGCTCGGCAGCATTGAAAGCCTGTCGGCCGATTTCAGCCTCATCGACGCGTTGAGAGGCCGGACGAGCTTCCACGAATTCCACCTGGTGCGCCCCAAGCTGGCGCTGACGCGCGACGAAAAAGGGTTGATCGACTGGAGTTATGCCGGCCTGCTCGCACGCGCGATCAGCGGCGTACGTTACGAAAACGGAGCTGAGGTGCTCGATCCCGATCTCGATGCCGAGATCGGCGCGGTGACCGTCGAGGACGGCACGCTTGTGGTCACCGACATCAAGTCCGCCACGACCTATCATTTCGACAGCGTCACCGCCGATATCGCCTGGCCGAGACTATCCGGCGCGATCTCGGCGGTGGTCATCGCCCGTATCAACGGCGAGGACCTGAAAGTCGATTTCGCCTCGCGCCAGCCGCTGCTCGCCTTTGCCGGCAGGAATGCCGAGACACGGACGTCGCTCACATCAAACCTTTTGACCGCGCACTTCCAGGGCATTGCCAGTATCGCCAGCCTTTCGGCCTTTTCCGGCAATATCACCGCCAGCATTCCCGATGTGCCCGCACTTCTGACATGGTCGGGCAAATCGATCCCCGGCATCGCAACGTTGAAGAGCGCCTCGCTGGAATCCGACATCATGTCGTCGGGCAACGGGCTGCGTTTCAACAATCTCAGCCTCTCGCTGAACGAAGCGAGCGCCACCGGGGTGATGGACCTCTTCACCCAACCCGGCAAACGACCGAAGATCGGCGGCACGCTCGCCTTCGACCAGATGAACCTCAAGCCCTTCCTCGACGCCTTCGCGCTCAGGCTCGCCGCCGGCGAGGCGGAGGAAATCTCCGCCGGCATCAGCGGACCGCTGCGGGTGCTGGATGTCGACGTCAGGCTTTCGGCACGGCGCGCGCAGATGGGTCTCTTCGAGCTTTCCGATGTCGGCGCCAGCATGATCGTTGCCGGCGGCGAGGCGAAATTCGATATTGGCGACAGCCAGTTCGAAGGCGGTGAAATGACCGCGCATCTGGAAGCGACGCAGCGCGATTTCGACGGCGGCGGCAAGCTGCAGCTGTCGATCCGCAATGCCGATTTCGCAGCCCTTGCCGAGCGCCTGCAGCTGAAGGGTCCGCTGCCGCTCGCAACCGGATCGCTCGATCTCGACTTGCAGTCGCCGAAGGCAATCTGGACGACTGGCCTTGCCGACGTCACCGGCAAGCTGCACTTCTGGACGGGGGAAGGCACGATTCCCGGCATCGATGCCGCAGCACTTCGGACGCAGGCGGCCGAAAAGCCGTTCTTTCCGCTGAGCGCGGCAGCAGGCGGCGCCTTCGCCTTCAACCAGCTCAACCTTCAGGCCGATTTCGCCAACGGCTCGGCCGAGATGCACGACGCCCATATCGCCGGCGCCACACAGACGCTGACACTTTCCGGCGTCATCACCTATCAGTCGAACGGGCTGGCGCTTTCCGGATCGCTGGAGGCGACCGATCCGGCCAAGGCAGCGGAGCTGCCGCTTCTGCCGTTCTTCATCGGCGGCTCATGGCCAAACCCGGTGATCTCGCCGGTTCCGCTTTTCGGCAATACGCCCCGCGCGCAATAAAGCATGTCGCGCAATAATGTGCCGCGGCGCTTTAGGCTCAGGCGCCGGCGGCTGCCGCGCGTTCGTCCCGCTGGCGCTGGATTTCACGGCGCTTGGTGACGATCGAGGCGCAGATGACACCAACGGTGACGATCGCAATCAGGATCGTGCACACCGCATTGATCTCAGGCGTCACGCCGAGGCGCACCTGGCTGTAGATCCTCATCGGCAGCGTGGTGGCGCCCGGCCCCGATGTGAAACTGGCGATCACCAGATCGTCGAGCGACAGGGTGAAAGCAAGGATCCAGCCGGAGAGCACAGCCGGCGCGATGATCGGCAGGGTGATCTCGAAGAAAGTCCGCACCGGCGGCGCGCCGAGATCCTGCGCCGCTTCCTCGATCGATTGATCGAAGCTCAACAGGCGCGACTGCACGACGACGGCGACGAAGCACATGGTCAGCGTCGTATGCGCGAGCGTGATCGTCCAGAAACCACGGTCGAAGCCGATCGCGACGAAGAGCAACAGCAGCGACAGGCCGGTGATGACGTCAGGCATGACGAGCGGCGCGTAGATCATGCCGGAAAACAGCATGCGGCCGCGAAAGCGCGTGTAGCGCACCAGCGTCAGCGCCGCCATCGTGCCGAGGATGGTTGCGGCCGTTGCCGACAGCAGGCCGACACGGATCGTCACCCAGGCGGCGTCGAGCAGGCCCTGGTTCGAGAGCAGCGAGACATACCACTTGGTGGAGAAGCCGCCCCAGACGGTGACGAGCTTCGATTCGTTGAAGGAGAAGATCACCAGCAGCACGATCGGCAGGTAGAGAAAGGCAAAGCCGAGCGTGACGGAGATGATGTTGAAACGGGTCCATCTCAGCATGACTTATTTCCCCCGCTCTTCGGCCTTGGCCTGGGCGTTCTGGAAGAAAACGATCGGGATCACCAGGATCATCAGCAGGATCGTTGCTACCGCCGAGGAGACCGGCCAATCGCGGTTGGCATTGAATTCGTTCCAGAGCGTCTTGCCGATCATCAGCGTCTGCGAACCGCCGAGCAGGTCGGGAATGACGAATTCACCGACGGCGGGAATGAAGACCAGCATGCAGCCGGCCACCACGCCAGGGATCGACAGCGGAAAGGTGACGCGCCAGAAGGCCTTGATCGGCGTGCAACCAAGATCCTGCGCCGCCTCGATCAGCGTACCGTCCATCTTTTCCAGAGCAGAATAGAGCGGCAGCACCATGAAGGGCAGATAGGAATAGACGATGCCGATATAGACGGCGGTATTGGTGTTGAGGATGATCAGCGGGCTGTCGATGATGTGCAGCGACAGGAGAAGCTGGTTGAAAAGCCCTTCCGGCTTCAGGATCGCGATCCAGGAATAAACGCGGATCAGGAAGCTTGTCCAGAACGGCAGGATGACCAGCATCACCAGCGTCGGGCGGATGGTGCGCGGCGCCTGTGCCATGCCATAGGCAATCGGATAGGCGATCAGCAGCGTGAGGAAGGTGGAGATCCCGGCAATCACCACGCTCGAGACATAGGCATTGAAATAGAGCGAGTCCTCGGTGAGGTAGCTGTAGTTGTCGAAGGAGAGCTCTCCGATCTTGCTCCAGAGCCCGGCCCAACCGTCGGCAAGCGAGAAGACGGGCTCGTAAGGCGGCATGGCGATTGCCGTCGTCGACAGCGAAATGCGGAAAACGATGAAGAAGGGCGCCAGGAAGAAGAGCAGCAGCCAAGTATAGGGGATGGCGATGACGAGGCGATTGTAGAGGCCGGACGTGAGCTTGCCCATGATGTCAATCCTTCAGCAGAATGCCGGCATTCTCATCGAAAGAGACCCAGACTTCCTGATCGTAGGTGAAGGGGTCGTCGACGGAGCGCTGCGCATTGAGGGACGAGGCCTTGACGACAGTGCCGCTCTGCAATTTTACATGGAAGACGGTCATGTCGCCGAGATAGGCGATGTCCCAGAGTTCGCCCCTGGCGGCGTTGACCGAAGCGTTGGCGGGAGGCGTGCGCCCGACCCGCATTTTTTCCGGCCGGATGGCGAAGCCGACGGCGCTGCCGGCCGAAGGTGTCTCGGCGGCGGCGACGCGCACGCTGAATCCGCTGTCGATTGATATCTCGATGGTACCGTTGCCCGATGAGGCGACCTTGCCGTCGAAGATGTTCACGTCGCCGATGAAATCCGCGACGAAGCGGGAATTCGGCGCCTCGTAGATCTCCGCCGGCGTCGCCACCTGCACGACCTTGCCGTGGCTCATGACGGCGATGCGGTCGGCCATGGTCATCGCCTCTTCCTGGTCGTGGGTGACGACGACGAAGGTGAGGCCGAGGTTCTGCTGCAGGTCCATCAGTTCGAACTGGGTTTCCTCGCGCAGCTTCTTGTCGAGTGCGCCGAGCGGCTCGTCGAGCAGCAGCACCTTCGGGCGCTTGGCAAGCGAACGGGCCAAGGCCACGCGCTGGCGCTGGCCGCCGGAAAGCTGGTTCGGCTTGCGGGAGGCGAACTGCTCCAGCTTGACCAGCTTCAGCATCTGCGAGACACGCTCGGCCATCTCGTCCTTCGACATGCCGTCCTGCCTCAGGCCGAAAGCGATATTCTTCTCGACCGTCATGTGCGGGAAAAGCGCATAGGACTGGAACATCATGTTGACCGGCCGCCTGTAGGGCGGCGTGCCGGCCATGTCGGTGCCGTCGAGAACGATTTCGCCCGAGGTCGGCTGCTCGAAACCGGCGAGCATGCGCAGCAGCGTCGACTTGCCGCAACCCGAAGCGCCGAGCAGCGCGAAGAACTCGCGGTGGTAGATGTTCAGCGACAGATCGTCGACGGCGGTAAAATCGCCAAAGCGCTTGGTGACATTCTTGAAAGCAATGAAGGGTTTTGCAGACGGATCGGTCCAAGGCGCAAAAGCGCGGCGGATATTGCCGAGAGACTTCATATTATTCCCCGAAATACAAGGTTCTGCCGGCCTCCACCCCGGCCGGTAATTGAAAGGCCCGGACGTTTCCGTCCGGGCCCAAGGCTGAATTACTGGCCGGTGACGACCTTCGTCCAGAGGCGCGTCCCCAGACGCTGCGTTTTCGGATCCCACGGCTTGACCGTGAAGAGGTTCTTCATCACCTCTTCGGTCGGATAGATCGCCGGGTCTTCCAGAATCTCCTTGCTGACGAACTGCTGCGAAGCCTTGTTGCCGTTGGCGTAGAAGGTGTGGTCGCTCGCCTTGGCGATGACCTCAGGCTTCATCATGTAGTTCAGGAACTCGTGGGCTTCCGCGACATGGGGCGCATCGGCGGGGATCGCCATCATGTCGAACCACATCTGGGCGCCCTGCGAGGGGATCGAATAATTGACCTCGACGCCGTTCTTGGCTTCGGCCGCACGGTCGCGAGCCTGCAGCATGTCGCCGGAATAGCCGAAGGCGATGCAGATGTCGCCGTTGGCAAGCGCATTGATATATTCGGACGAGTGGAACTTGCGGATATTGGGGCGGACGGCCGTCAGCAGCTCTTCGGCCTTCTTGAAATCCTCAGCCTTTGTGGAGTTGGGGTCGAGGCCGAGATAACGGAACGCCGTGGAGATGACATCCTTCGGTGTGTCGAGAACGTAGATGCCACAATCCTTGAACTTTTCGGCGACCTTTGGATCGAAGATCACTTCGAGGCCGGGCTTGACATCGGGACCGAGGATTTCAGCGACCTTCTTGACGTTGTAGCCGATGCCGTCCGTGCCCCACATATAATCGACCGCGTGTTCGTTACCGGCGTCATATTCGGCGGTGCGCTGCTGGATCACATCCCACATGTTGGAAATGTTCGGCAGTTTCGACTTGTCGAGCTTCTGGAAAACACCGGCCTGGATCTGGCGCTGCAGGAAGTCGGCTGTGGGAACGACGACGTCATAACCCGTGCCGCCGGCAAGCAGCTTGGTTTCCACGGTCTCGTTGGAATCGAAGGTGTCGTAGACGACCTTGATGCCGGTTTCTTTGGTGAAGTCGGTCAGGATGGAGTCGTCGATATAATCCGACCAGTTGTAGACGTTGACCACGCGCTCCTGCGCATAGGCCGGCGCGGCAGCAAGCAGTGCGGTAACGGCGGCGGCCGTCACGCATAGGATGGTTGACCTCATGACTTCTCCTGTTTGTTCAAAGATTCCGCACCCGGAGCATCTTTTCCCTCTGGTTTTCGACGCAGACTAAGAAGGAATTTCACAGCCCACAAGCGCAAAATCCTGCGCCCTCAATGATTTCACAATCACTGGAAATCGAAGGCGCTAAGGCCTGCCACCATCTCGTCGAGCCCGAGCGGTCTCGTCACCGGCGGCTCGGCCCGGGAAAGGCAGCCGCGCCGCTCGCAAAGGCGACAGGCCGGACCGATCGCGACCGGATCGAGCGCCATCGCCTGCCCGTAGACCACGCCCTCGCCAAGGGCAGCATCGCAGCCGATCAGGATCGCGGTGCGCCTGACCCTTTCGCCGAATTCGACGCTCGGTCCCTCCAGCGTGCGGGCTACCGTCAGGAAGGATGCACCGTCAGGCATGACGACCGTTTCGGCGAGGATCTGGCCCGGCTGCAGGAAGGCGGCATGGATATTGAGCTTCGGACAGCCGCCGCCGAAACGGGCCTGCGGAAAGCCCTGGGCGCCCGCCCTGCGCAGCCGGTGGCCGGCGGCATCGATCTCGATCAGGAAGAAGGGAATGGCCGCCGCGCCTGGGCGCTGCAGCATGGCAAGCCGCGCGGCTGCATGGCCGAAGGAGACGCCGAAGCGCGCACGCAGAATATCGATATCGTAGCGCGTCGCCTTCGCCGCCGAGAGAAAGGCCTCGTAGGGCATTGCAAGCGCCAGAGCGGCGATGCGGGCAAGCTCGAAGCGGGCGATGCGGCGCGCCTCGGCGGAGGAGAGCGAGAGATCGTCGAGTTCGGCATCGATTGCCGGCAGAAGGACCAGAGTCGCGGCCTCGACTGATATCTCGTGCGCCCGGTCGGCTTGCGACAGGCGCTCCGAGATGAAAAGCCGCATCGAATGGCGATCGAAACGGCGGCGCAGATCCGGCATGACATGGACGGGCAAGACACGCACCGCGATGCCGCGCTCGGAACGCAACCAATCCTTCAGCCCGGCGGCAAGATCGAGGCCGCCGGGGAGCGTTGCGGCAAAGGTTTCCGCCGCCGTCTCGATCCGTCCGAAATAACCGGACCTGCGCTCCAGCGTCTCGCGCACCTCGTCCAGCGGCAACCGGCCGGCGGCAAGCGGCGCATGCCCTTCGGCGGCCATCAGCGCCGTCAGATCGGACAGCCTCGCCGCCTGCTCGCGATAGGCGCGGTAAAGCTTGATCATGCCGCTTGCGGCATTGGGTGCTGCCTCGGCCACCTCCACCAATTCCTGATCACCCGGCAGTTCGCCCGACAGCAGCGGATCGGCAAAGACCTCCTTGAGCTGGCCGAGACTGCCGCCGGTCTGTCCGCGCAACTCCTCCAGATCGACCCTGTAGACGCTTGCAAGCTTGAGAAGCAGTTGCACCGTCAGTGGTCGCTGGTTGCGCTCGATCAGGTTCAGGTAGGACGGCGATATTTCCAGCGCCTCGGCCATGGCGGTCTGCGTCAGCGCCAGCGCATTGCGGATGCGCCTGACTTTCGGGCCTGCGAATATCTTCCGTTCAGCCATGTCACATCCTTTGACAGGCAAGGAGCGCCATATTTACAAAAATTTACAAATTCACAGCGCCGCTCTGTCAATCCTCGTCATCTTAACCTCTTTCCATCCAGGAAATCAAAGGTTTTTCTGGTCATAACGCACCGAATTGACAATCTTGTCACGCAGCACCCTTTGTCGGGCTTTTAGTGAGGAGAGCAGCATGACGGATTTTTACAAGCTTGTCCCAAACACATCAGCAGGCCGCTTCGACGGCATCGAAAGACCCTACTCGACCGAGGACGCGCAGCGGCTCAGAGGCTCGGTGGCGCTCCGTCATACACTGGCCGAAATGGGGGCTGACCGGTTGTGGCGGCTCCTGCACCAGGAGGATTTCGTCAATGCGCTCGGCGCACTTTCCGGCAACCAGGCCATGCAGATGGTGCGCGCCGGGCTGAAGGCGATCTATCTCTCCGGCTGGCAGGTGGCGGCCGACGCCAATACGGCATCGGCGATGTATCCCGACCAGTCCCTCTATCCGGCCAATGCCGGTCCGGAACTTGCCAAACGCATCAACCGCACGCTCCAGCGCGCCGATCAGATCGAGACCGCGGAAGCCCAGGGACTTTCCGTCGAGACCTGGTTCGCGCCGATCGTTGCCGATGCGGAAGCAGGTTTCGGCGGACCGCTCAACGCCTTCGAAATCATGAAGGCCTATATCGAGGCGGGTGCCGCGGGCGTTCACTTCGAGGACCAACTCGCCTCGGAGAAGAAATGCGGGCATCTCGGCGGCAAAGTGCTGATCCCGACGGCCGCCCATATCCGCAATCTCGACGCCGCGCGGCTTGCCGCCGACGTCATGGGCGTTGCGACGCTGGTCATCGCCCGCACCGACGCGGAAGCGGCAAAGCTCTTGACGTCAGACATCGACGAACGCGACCAGCCCTTCGTCGACTATGATGCCGGCCGTACGGTCGAAGGTTTCTATCAGGTGCGAAACGGCATCGAGCCCTGTATCGCGCGCGCCGTCGCCTATGCGCCGCATTGCGATCTCATCTGGTGCGAGACCTCGAAGCCGGACCTCGATCAGGCGCGGCGCTTTGCCGAAGGCGTGCACAAGGTCCATCCCGGCAAGCTGCTCGCCTATAATTGCTCGCCTTCCTTCAACTGGAAGAAGAATCTCGACGAAGCGACGATCGCACGGTTCCAGCGCGAACTCGGCGCAATGGGCTACAAGTTCCAGTTCATCACGCTCGCCGGCTTCCACCAGCTGAACTACGGCATGTACGAACTGGCGCGCGGCTACCGGCAGCGGCAGATGTCGGCCTATTCCGAGCTGCAGCAGGCGGAATTCGCCGCCGAGGCCAATGGCTATACCGCCACCAAACATCAGCGCGAGGTCGGCACTGGCTATTTCGACGCCGTCTCGCTCGCCATCACCGGCGGCCGGTCTTCGACCACGGCGATGCACGGCTCGACCGAACATGCGCAGTTCAAACCGGCTGCGGAATAACTCGAAGAGGAGGAGAAGATCATGGCATCCATTACACGCGTCAGGGAACGGGCCGAGGAGCAGGCAAGCAGCATGAGCGAGGATCAGCAGACGACGATCCGCATGCTCGCCAACGACCTGCACCGGCTGAACCAATCGGTCATGAAAGCCGTCGAAGCCGGTGTCTCGGTCGAACTGGTGCGCTCGGCCCGCCATCACGGCGGCGACGGCCACTGGGGCGACCTGCTGATTCCCGTCGTCGTCACCAACCGGCATTGACGAAAACGACCGGTGGCGGGGCCGATGACGGCGGCCCCATTTCTCAATCAGAGCGCCTGCGCGTCAGAGAGACGCGTGGGCACTCATCCTTTTCGAAAACTCATCCCGATCTGGGGCTTGCGCGCCGGTCGCACGATGCGTGGTCACAGTGCCGGATCGGTAACCTTTGCCGGATCGAAAATTACGGACCGTTCAGATCAGCTGCGATGCCCCTCGACAGCTCCGCATCGCTCATATAAAAATATTTTTCAGAGTTTCAATTTTTCTGGCAATTATCACCAAGGCGAACCATGACATCACGTATTGCAGCAACACAAGATGCGGATTTCATCGTAAAGGCCTACGCAACGTCCTTCGGGTTTACGGTGCAACAGACTGAAGCCTATGTGGGCAAGGTGGGCCTCGAAAATTTCTATATCGCCGACCATGAGGATAGGCCGGCGGCGGTATTCGCTCTCATCGCCACCGGGCACTGGTTCGGTGGTAGAGCCGTGCCAGCATGCAACATTGCACATGTGGCCATTCTACCCGAATATCGCGGCCTGGGTCTCGCAGATGCCATCCTGGAGGATGCAGGTGCGATCGCTGCCAGCAGAGGCGCCCTCCTGACAACCTTGTTTGCATCAACCCGCCCCGTCTATCGAAGAGGCGGATATGAATTGGCCGGATCGGAAATTGTCTACGAAGCGGAAACGTCAGAGCTTTATAAAATCAAGGAAAAGTACCATTGCCGTCAGATGACGCTGCCTGCCGCGCTGCCGACCCTAGCCTCTATCCATGAGCGACAATGCGTGGTGGAGGCAGGTAATCTGCAGCGTAGTGCGGCACAATGGTCCCTTCTTTTGACGTGGCCGGATCCCCCGACATCCATTTACGTCTTCGACGAGGACGCTGCGTATGTGATCATCGATACGATCAATCCCGAATGTATGATCATCCGGGATTGGGCGGCGCTGTCGGGACGGGCGGCTCGGTGCATATTGCGGTTTTTGGGGACATTCTCGACCGTATACCCGCGGGTGCGGTGGCACGGTTCAGCGCAGGACAAGTTGGTTTTCGCGATGCCGGACAAGGGATGGCGTCTCGTCCATCAGGAGGAGTTTCTAATGCGGGTCCTTTCCGCAAGGGACGCGCTTCTGGCACGTGGCTACAACTCAGTGACCGAGCAGGTCACGTTGGAGATAATGAAGGGCGATCAGGTCGAGACGCTATCGCTCTCCATCGAAAACGGCTCACCGTATTGCCGAACGCATGAAGCCGGCTCACCCATCGTGAAAATCGCAAGTGAACATCTTGCAACTCTCTATAGCGGCTTTCGCTCCGCGAGTTTTCTTGCAAGAGCGGGGTGGATAAACGGTGATCGTGATGGCGTAATGGCATGCGACCGCATATTTTCCGGCCCGCCCCCCTGGGTCGGAGAACATTTTTAAGGACATGACGTGAATCCGACACCGCATATGGCTCTCGTTGCGAGCATTCGCTCACGCGCTCCGAACATGACGCGCGCGCTACAGCGTGTCGCAGATTACACGTTGGAAGACCCGCAGGCGGTGCTTTACAAAAGTATCACCGAGCTTGCAGAAGACGCGCAATCCTCGGAAGCCAGCGTGATGCGGTTCTGCCGTGAACTGGGATTCACTGGGTTCCAAAATTTCAAGCTGGCTTTGGCGCAGGAGTTGGCGACACAGAGCCAAACCAGCGTCCCGATATCAACGGGAGATCCGGTTCAGAACCTTGTGGAGACAGCAAGAACGGCCCTCGATGAAACCGAGCGGCTGCTCGACCGTAGCATAATACAAGCCGTTGCCCAGGAATTGCTGCAGGCAAAACACATCGAGATTTTTGGCGTCGCCGCTTCGGCGATCACAGCGCAATATCTGGAATACAAGCTCGCACGCCTGGGTGTGCATTCACATATCGCCCGCGACGCGCATCTGGCAACGATGGCTGCTGCCACCTCAAATCCCGCTGATGTCTATTTCCTGATTTCAAGTTCGGGCTCGACCCTCGATACAGTTAAGATTGCCGAGCTTGCGCATGCGAGAGGCGCACGCGTGATCGGGATCACCAATCGATCGAAAAGCCCGCTGGCAGCCACGTGCACGCATGTGCTGTTGGCATCCTGGCCAGAGACACCGCTTACGGGGGGCGCCTTTCCCTCGAAGATCAGCCAGTTACTGATTGTCGATGCTCTGGCGTCCTATATGACGATGGCTGAGCCGGACCGCCTTATTACCATTCTCGACACCGCCCAAAGCGTTACCGACCGTAACGTTTAAGACCCCTGCGAGCGCCCTTTTCGCCGGGTTGATTTTTTGCTCTTACGGTTTGGCGGAAATTTTCATCATAAATAATTTCTTGACGGTTTATTTCACTATGATACCGTGACCTCGAATTTGAGACGAAGGGTATTGGAACTTGAGCATCCTTGAAGCCTTGCGCGGAACACTTGCCGTTTCCTGTCAAGCGGCTGACGGCAGCCCCTTGCAGCCGACAGATCACATTGTGGCACTTGCCAAGGCGGCGGTGTTGGGCGGCGCGAAGGCGGTTCGTATCGAGGGTGTCGCAAATGTGTCCGCCGTGCGAAATGCCGTCAGCGTCCCCGTCATCGGCATTACCAAGATCGAGCATCCGGATTCAGAAATTTACATCACACCTACGCTGGAAGACGTTCGCCAGCTTTGCGAGGCGGGCGCAGACATTGTGGCGTTTGACGCCACGGCAAGACCAAGACCCTGCAGCGTCGCTGCCCTTGTCGAGGCGGTGCATCAGGCGGGCCGGATCGCCATGGCCGATATCAGCACCTTGGACGAAGGGCGGGCGGCGGTTGCCGCAGGTGCCGACTTCGCGGGCACGACCCTGTCTGGATACACGCCCTATTCGCCACAGACTGAGGCGCCGGATTTTAAGCTGATGGAAGATCTTTTCCGCGCGGGCATCCCGTTTGTGGCCGAGGGCCGCATCTGGGAACCAACCGATGCACGCAGAGCCATCGAATATGGCGCAGCATTTGTCGTGGTCGGTTCTGCCATCACCCGTCCGGATGTGATCACGCGGCGGTTTGCGGATGCTGTGGCCGGTGCGCGCGCGCACAACGCCTGAATTCAATGGAGAAAGCAGATGACAAGGAAATTTCGCGTTGCCGTGATCGGAGCCGGCTTCATGGGCTCGATGCATGCTTCGATTTTCGCAAACGAACCCCGCGCTGAACTCGTCGCCGTCGTCGATAGCGACATCGGACGCGCCGCTGCGTTGGCAGGTGGGTTGCGCGGCAACGTCAAAGCCTACAGCTCCCACCTGGAACTGCTGGCTGCCGAAGAGCTTGATCTGGTCAGTATCTGCACCCCGGATCACCTTCATCTCGATCCGGCGCTCGCCATTGCGGCAAAGGGCATAAATCTCTTCGTTGAAAAGCCGATCGCCTCGACCATGGAAGATGCAGCCAAGATCGTCGCGGCGTGCAAGGCGGCGGGCGTCAAGCTGGGGGTCGGCTATCTGCTTCGGTTCGACCCACGCTACTACAAGGCGCGCGAACTGATTACGTCGGGCAAGATCGGTACGCCTATTCACATCTATGCCCGCCGCAACAGCGCCCGAACCGAAGGCCCCAAGCGTTACGGCGGCACCTTGCCGCTCGCACTGCATGTCACAGTGCATGATGTCGACATGGTGCTTTGGATGCTCGAGGGTCAGACTCCGGTTTCCGTCTACGCCCAGCAGACTGACATTCTCCTCGGATCGCTTGGCACGCAGGATACGATCGCGGCGGTCGTACGCTTCTCGGGCGGAACCGTCGTGACGTTTGAAAGCGCCTGGTCATTGCCTGCCGGCGCTCGCCACATGATCGACGCACGCCTGGAACTCATCGGCACCGAGGGTTCATTCGAAGTGCAGTGCGGCGATAGCGGCCTTTATTTCGCAGACAACCAGACATCGCGCGAGATCGACACCCAGCATTGGCCGATCGTCGAAAATCGGGTTGGCGGCGACCTCAAGCTCCAGCTTGCCAGCGTTCTCGAATGGCTCGACGGCGGCTCCTCTCAGGTGGCCAGCGGCGAAGAAGCCATTCGCTCGTTGGAATTGACCCGAGCCCTCATCCGCTCGGCGGAAAGCGGCGAGGTGGAGAGACTCTAGCGCATCATCGATCAAGCAATTCAAAGCAACGCATGGACAGTTCAAAAAAAGGGGAATGACATGAAACGACGCCAACTACTTGCACTCACGCTTGCACTTGCGACCTCTTCGGCCTTGCCGGCAATGGCTGAGAACGCCGATCAGCCCTATGCGGGAACGCATATTGCGGTTCTGATGGAAGGCCACCCAACAACCGACGGCATCCAGAAGCTGTTACCAGAGTTCACCAAGGAAACCGGCATCGAGGTGGAACTCGAGGTCATCCCGGAATCCGACATCACCGCCAAGATGCTCCTGGAGTTCTCCTCCGGCTCTGGCCGCTACGATGTCGTCCAGAACAATATCATCTATATTCCGGGCTTCGTTAAGGCGGGATATATCGATCCACTCGACGATCTGACGAAAAAGCTGCCCCAACATCTGGACCGCGCCGATTTCGTGCCCGGCTACCTCAACACGAATATTGTCGACGGCAAACTCTACGGCCTGCCGGTTTACGGCGAGAGCACGTTCCTGATGTATCGCAAGGATCTGTTCGAGCAATACGGTCTCACCCCGCCGAAGACTTTTGACGAGGTTATCAGCGCCGCCAAGACCATCAAGGAAAAGTCCAACGGCGAGATCGCAGGCATTACCATGCGTGGCGCCCAAGGTATCCAGAACGTCTATGTCTGGGCGGGCTGGCTGTGGGGTTACGGCGGCGAATTCCTCACCAAGGATGGAAAATCGGCCCTTGGAACGCCAGAGGCCGCCGCCTCGCTCGATGCTTTTGCAAAAGTCCTACGCGACTACGGTCCCGTCGGTGCTGCCAATTTCGGTTGGGAAGAAAACCATGTTCTCTTCCAGCAGGGCAAGGCCGGCATGACAATGGATGCAACGGTCAACGGAGCATTCAACGAGGACCCGGCTGTGTCGTCAGTGGTCGGCAAGGTTGGCTACGTGCCGGTTCCCAAACAGACCGACGCATTGAAGGGTGGCTCATCGTCCCTCGCTGTGCACAGCCTTTATATCACTTCGGCCTCCGCCCAGAAAGAAGCGGCATGGCTATTTGTGTCATGGGCAACGGCGAAGGAGCAGCAAATCAAGTCGTTTAGCATCGCGCCCAACTCCGGTGTCACGTCTGAAGCTGCGTTGAATTCGGATGAATTCAATAAGCGCTACGGAGCCTTCAAGGAAGCGATGCTGGCTTCGATCAACCAGGGCAATCCGCAATATTTGCCGACTGTCACTGCTGCAAACGAAATCATCAACAATGCTGGTATCGCCGTATCCAAGGCGCTCGCCGGCACCGCTTCGGCAAAGGACGCACTGGCGGAAGCCAACACGGCCAACGACGCAGCACTCGCCCGCTAACAAACGGGCGCCACGTCCGGATTTCCGGACGTGGCTACACTGCGGGGATCATTATGCTCAACGACGCGACAAAGCTTTTCTATCAGCCGGTGATTGCCTTTTTCGGCGCGGTCTCGGTGGTCATCACGATCTATGTCGTGTGGCTGACATTGCACAATATCAGTCTGATGCGGCCAGGGCAGGAACAGTTCATCGGGCTGGACAACTACTTGCGGCTTCTGCTCGACCCACGCGGCCTCAATGCTCTCTGGCGCACGGTCCTCTTCACGGTGCTGGCCACGACCATTGAACTGATCATCGGCCTTTTCGTCGCCTTGCTGCTCGACCGGGAATTCCATGGCAAGAGGATCGCGCGAGCTATCATGCTCGTGCCCATCGTCATGACGCCCATCGTCGTCGGGCTGACATGGCGTTTCATGTTCGACCCGTCGAGCGGTATGGCGAACTACCTCCTGTCCCTGCTTCATCTCGGTCCGGTCGACTGGCTTGGCAATCCAAACGTCGCCCTGTTCTCAGTGATGATTGCCGACATCTGGCAATGGACACCCTTTGTCGTGCTCTTGACGATGGCGTCACTGGAAGCGCTGCCGGGCGATCCGCAAAACGCCGCGCGTGTCGACGGCGCTCGGGAGTGGCAGGTTCTCTGGCACATCACCTTGCCAGCGCTTCACCGTGCGCTTCTTGTCGTCGCCCTCATCCGCGCCATCGACAGTGTGAAGACCTTTGACATCTTCTACATCATGACCCGCGGCGGGCCAGCGCTATCGACGGAAACACTCAATCTCTACGGCTATATTTCGGCATTCACCAATTTCGACATTTCCTACGCCCTGACCGTTGCCATGGTGTTGACGATCTTCACCAATGTCGCGCTGCTGTTGCTGTACAACCTGGCCTTCAAGGCTCAAGCGCGGGGAGCCGTATGATGCGCAAAATGGCCTTCTATATCGCCATCCTCGCCCTCATCGTGGTCGTGCTGTTTCCGCTCTACTGGGTGGTCGTCACATCGGTAAAGACGACGAAGGACGCCTTTGCGATCCCACCGGTCTGGCTCTTCGAACCGACCTGGGAGAACTACCAGCGCGTTCTCAACAATGGCGTCTTCATTCGTGCCTTCATGAACAGCGTCCTTATCTCCATTACGGCAAGCGCGATATCGGTGGCGATCGGTGCGCTTGTCGCCTATGGGCTCGTGGCACAGGAAGAACCGGTGC
This sequence comes from Rhizobium sp. WYCCWR 11152, assembly GCF_013087615.1. Classification (NCBI taxonomy): domain Bacteria; kingdom Pseudomonadati; phylum Pseudomonadota; class Alphaproteobacteria; order Hyphomicrobiales; family Rhizobiaceae; genus Rhizobium; species Rhizobium sp. WYCCWR 11152. Next base: position 43,215 of record NZ_JABFCP010000011.1, read on the forward strand.
GCCGCAGCAATGAAAAGTTCGTGCTGAGCCTCAGGATAGCACCACCTCTGATCTTCATCATTCCCACGTATTTTCTGGCCGCGCAGTTGAAATTGCTCAACAATCACTGGGTGATCATCGCGGTCTACGCCTTCATCAATGTGCCCTTTGCCATATCGCTGCTCATCACCTTCTTCGAGGACATACCGAAGGAGCTGCGCGACGCGGCAAAAGTCGACGGCGCACGCGAACTGACGATCTTCTGGAACGTGTTCCTGCCGGTCGCCAAAGGTGGCATCGTCGCGACGATGATCCTGTGTGTGCTGTTTACCTGGAATGAGTTCTTCATCGCCCTCGTCCTGACCGGGCGGGACACCCAGACATTGCCCGTCAGTATCACCTCGTTCCTGACCTTTCAGGGGGTGCAGTGGGGACCGCTGACGGCAGCCGCAACGCTTGTCATGCTGCCGATGCTCGTTCTCGGCATGTTGGTTCAAGGCCAGGTCGTACGTGGCATGTCACTCGGAAGTATAAAAGGATGACCGGCATGATCCAGGCCAGCAAGCAGTCGCTTTCCCTACGGAAAATCACAAAATCCTATGGCCCGATCTCGGTGCTGAAAGGGATTGATGTCGAGGTCGATGAAGGCGAGTTCGTCGTCCTTCTCGGCCCCTCCGGCTGCGGGAAATCCACCCTGCTGCATGCGATCGCGGGTCTGCATTCGATCGACTCGGGAGAAATCGTGATCGAGGGTCGACCAGTGACACACATTCCGACACGGGAGCGCGATGTCGCAATGGTGTTCCAATCCTATGCGCTCTACCCGAACATGACGGTTGCGCAGAACATCGGCTTTCCGCTCCGGATGCGCAAACTCTCGCGTGAGACAATTTCGCAAAGGGTGTCGGAGGTCGCACGCCTCTTGCAAATTGAACCGCTTCTCGAGCGGAAGCCGCGCGAGCTTTCGGGTGGCCAGCGCCAGCGTGTTGCCATCGGACGGGCTCTTGTGCGCGACCCGAAGATTTTCCTCTTTGACGAGCCGCTGTCGAATCTTGATGCGACGTTGCGTGTCGAGACACGCGCCGAGATCAAGAGACTGCACGAGCGCGTCGGAAAGACAATGGTTTATGTGACCCACGACCAGATCGAGGCCATGACACTAGCGACAAGAATTGTCGTGATGAACAAGGGCGATATTCAGCAGGTCGGCTCGCCCTATGAGATCTATCACAAACCGGCCAACACCTTTGTGGCCCGGTTCGTCGGCTCGCCGTCCATGCAGTTTATCAGCGGCCGCCTTGTTAAGGATGGGACCGCAGTGATCTTCACGGATGGAAAGGATTGGAAACTGCCTCTTCCGCTGCCAGGACTTTCCGAAGGCATTTCGGGAGACGTCATTCTTGGTGTGCGACCGGAACACATAAAGCTGGCCCGTCACGATGAGGAGGGTCATGACGCCATCGTCGACCTGGTCGAGTCGACAGGCCCTGAGGACAACGTCACTTTATCGATCAACGGACAGAGGGCGACAGCCAGGCTGGAAACCGGGAGCACCGCCCCTGGGCAGACGATCAAGGTGCAGATAGCGGCCGAGAAAGCGTCCCTTTTCGACGCCGCGACTGGACAACGCCTGAATTGAACGGAAAAAGCATGGAAATCATCGTCAAAGATACAGTCGACGAAGCCTCTGCCATCGTCGCGGAAATTCTACTTCGGCAAGTCGAAGAAAAGCCGGACAGCGCGCTCGGCTTGCCGACGGGAGCGACGCCGCTTGGGGTGTACGCTCGTCTGATTGAGGACTTTCGAAACGGCCGTGGTTGCTACAATCGTGCCCACGCCTTCAATCTTGATGAGTATCTTGGGATTCCAGGCACCGACACTGCATCCTATGCCTTCTACATGCGTGAAAACCTGTTCGGGCACATCGATTTCATGCAGAGAAACATCCATATTCCGGACGGTTCAGCTGCTGATGCTAGCGCGGAGGCCACCCGCTACGAAGCGCAGATTGCAGCGCGTGGAGGCATCGACCTGATGTTTCTCGGCCTTGGCCGCAACGCCCACATCGGCTTTAACGAACCGGGATCTCCGCATGATACCCGCACCCGGCGGGTTGCACTGACAGCCTCGACGATGGAAGCCAATGCGCGCTATTTCGAGCCGGCCTCACGCCAACCCACGCATGCCATCACGATGGGAATCGGCAGTATTTTAGAATCGCGGAGAATCGTTGTTCTGGCGACCGGCATCGAGAAGGCCGGCGCAGTTGCGGCAAGCCTTGCAGGGCCAATAACAGATGCCGTTCCCGGCTCCGCGCTTGCACGCCATGCCCATACGACCATTGTGCTGGACAGGGATGCCGCCCATGAGCTTGACCGCACACTGGCGTTGGAGATTGACGCGTGACGCAGCCGGTGCTTGCCATCGATATCGGCGGAACAAAAACGATGACGGCGCTCGTGTCGGACGCCGAGGTCCTTGAGGAGATGACCGTTCCAACACAGCGTTCTGAGGGACCGGATACCTGGCTCGCCAATGCCCACGCTGCCGCAGAGCGTTGGCATGGCAAGTATGATGCAATCGGCCTTGCGGTGACCGGCTTCATCCGCAATGGGCTTTGGTCGGCCATGAATCCTGAGACACTCGGAATACCTGAAAGCTACCCTCTGGTCGACAAAACCTCGGCCTTGTTTGGCGCGCGCGCACTAGCGATGAACGACGCTCAGGCGGCGGCGTGGGGTGAGTATCGCTTTGGCGCGGGGTCTGGCGGCGATCTGGTTTTTCTGACCGTATCGACAGGTGTCGGTGGAGGTATCGTTATCAACGGTCGGCCACTTGGCGGTCTCGCCGGGCATTTCGGGCTGACGCAAAGTTTTGGTGGCAGTTCCACCTACCTGGAAGACCAAGTGTCCGGGCGCTGGATGCAGGCAGAAGCCGCGCGGCAGGGATTTGGCGCCATGTCCGCCCCCGACATTTTTAACGCTGCGCGGAATGACGAAACTTGGGCGAAAGCGATCGTTGCACGATCGGCACGTGGGATCGCCATGCTTTGCCGGGATATTCAACTTATACTTGACCCCGCAGAGATTGTGATCGGAGGTGGAGTCGGCCTTGCCGAAGGCTATCTCGATCTCGTTCGCGATGTCAGCGTTCAAATCCCTTCCGCCATAAGGTCGAATATAATGCCCGCTAAACTCGCTGCACGGGCTGGAGTCATCGGAATTGCCGATCTTGCAAGCCGATTGCTTCTCCCAGATGGTCAGGCGAAGTGACAAATTCGCGCTGGCCAGCGGTGGGAGAATGTACGCAGATATGCGGTTAGGCGAGCGCGGTGGCGCTGGTGCACTAGCTGACGCCGCGGCGCTCTAGCCGCGGCTCGGTCGTTTTCCGGCGAAGAGATCGGCATAACTTTTGATGAGCTTGGTCATGCGGTCTGCGACGGTGCGGATCTCCGGGCGGTGGCGGTCCTCGGCATTCATGACGATCCATTGCCGGTGGCGCAATTCCGGCAACTCGCCGCCCTGCCGCTGCAATTCGGGATGGAGATCGCCGACGAAACAGGGAAGCACGGTCTTGCCGGCGCCAGCACGCACCAGATCCGGCAGCGAACGCGGCCGATTGACGGTGGCAACGATCGCTGTTGCGGCATGGGTGTGCGGCCAGCGCAGATAGGCCGATATCGCCTCTTCCTCGGCGACGGCAATCCAGCGCTCGTCGGTCTCGGCGGCGTTGCGCCTAATATAGACGGCATAGGCCACCTCCCCGAGCAGACGTGCGGCAAGATTGGCCTCCTCGGGCTCGAAGGCGCGAATACCGATGTCGCTCTCGCGATAGGCAAGGCTCGCCCGCGCCTCGCCGATGGTGAGCGAAATGGCGAAGGCATCGCCCGGCATGCGGATTGCGGCGAAATTCTCGGTCAGCAGCCAGGCGAGCCAGGTGCCGGCGGCGACCCTGACGGTCGTGCCGCCCTCGCCGGATTGCCGCCACGCCGCCACCTTGCGGGCGGCGGCCTCCATCTCCTGCAGGTGATCGAGCAGCGCCTGGCCATCCTGGGTCAGACGATATCCGGTCTGGCTGCGCGAAAACAATGCGCGGCCGATTTCCTGCTCGAGATCGAGCATGCGCCGGCCGACGGTCGCAGGACTGAGCCCGCTTGCAGTGCTTGCCCCCGTCAGCCCGCCGAGCCGGGCCACCTGCAGGAAAAGCTGATAGGAATCCCAACTCGCGTTTTTCATTGATGAAAAACATAGCGGGATTTTGCCCGTTTATAAAGAGAAATTCGACGCCTAGATCAGGTGATGTCTTACACAGGAAAGGACATTGTCATGATCGACATGATCACCATCGCAGGCACTATCGGCTATCGGCACTATCCCCAGCGAAGCGGTTGCAAGGCGGACGAGGACAGATTCTATGCCGAGTTCGGAAACAATCGCCTCATTGGCTTTATCGCCTGGCTGACGTCGCTCGACCTCCACCTCGGAAGACGGCGCAAGGCCGTAGCGCAATCCCGAAGCGGCTGCCGCTGCGTGGTTCAGGCGACTCTTCTTGCTCCGAGATGAGCCGGTGCAGATTCTGCGACGATGCGGAACCGCTCGATCAGCGTCATCAGCGTATCGGCCTCGCCGGCAAGCAGGCGGCTTGCCTGCGTCGTCTCGGCAACCATCGCCGCGTTCTTCTGGGTCATCTGGTCCATGGCGTTGACCGAACCGTTGACTTCCTGCAGGGCGGCCGACTGATCTCGGCTGGCGGTGGCGATGGTCTCGACATGGCCGCTGATCGCGATGATCTCCTGGCTGATCGAGGCAAGGACGCTGCCGGTCTTCTGGACCAGTTCGGACCCTGCCGTCACTTCGCGGCTCGATGTCTCGATGAGCGACTTGATCTCGCGCGCTGCATCGGCCGAACGCTGGGCGAGTTCGCGGACTTCCTGGGCGACGACGGCAAAGCCCTTGCCCGCCTCTCCGGCCCGCGCCGCCTCGATGCCGGCATTCAGCGCCAGAAGATTGGTCTGGAAGGCGATATCGTCGATCACCTCGATGATCTGTTCGATACGCTGCGAAGCCTGCTCGATGCGATCCATGGCGGCGACGGCATCGCCGACGACGGCGCCGGAATTGTCGGCCGTCTTCTTGGTCGCAGCCACGACATTGTTGGCTTCACGGGCACGCTCGGCGGAAGAACGAACCGTCACGGTGATCTCTTCCACCGCGGCCGCGGTCTCCTCGAGGTTCGCCGCCTGCGCCTCGGTGCGTTTCGAAAGCTCGCCGGCAGAGGCAGAGACGGCGCCGCTGTTGCGCTGGATCGTCGCGGCGCTGTCACGGATACCGGACAGCGTATCCTGGAGCCGCAAGAGGGAAGCGTTGAAATCGACGCGCAGCTGCTCCAGCCGGCCGACGAAGGGCGTGCCGATCGTCTGCGAGACATCGCCCTGCGACAGGCGCCCGAGGCCGGCGGCAAGCTGGTTGACGGCAAAGTCGATCTGGCCGTCGAGCGAGCGCTTGTCGGCATCGTTCCTGGCGCGCTCGGCATCGCTCAATTCGCGCTGTTCGGCAGCCTGGGTTTCCAGGTCGCGTCTTGCGCGGGCACTGTCGCGGAAAAGCGCCAAGGCCCGGCCGATGTCGCCGAACTCGTTCTTCTTTTCGACACAAGGGATCGTCCCTTCGAGATCGCCCGCGGAAATCGAGTGGACGCTCGCGGTCAGCGCCTGCAAAGGTTTCACCGACAGGCGGATCGCATAGAAGGCAAGAATGCCGACGATGAGCATGACGATGGCGCCGACGCCGAGGACCAGCATCTGCAGCTCATACATGCGCTGGTAATAGAGCTCCATCGGAATACCGATGAAGAGAATGCCGACATTGGCGTTGGAGGCGTTCTTGATGGGGAAATAACCGGTCATGAACTTGCGGCCGAAAAGCTCCGCCGGACCGTAATAAGCCTCGCCCCTGGCGAGAACCGGCTGGGCGGGGTGCTCGGCGACCAGCTTGGTGCCGACGGCGCGGTCGCCGTTTTCCTTCTTGACGTTGGTGGAGATGCGGACGTAGTCGCTGCCCTGCTTTTGAAAGATGGTCGCAACACCAGCGATCGATTGCGCTGTGCGGTCGACCAGCGAATGGTCGGCAAGGGCGGGAATAGCGTCTTCCGTGACAGTGGAGAGCTGATTGTCCTTCAGCTCGATCTTTGCAGCCTGATCGGCCGCGCCGTAGAGGACGGCCATCGCGCGGGTGGCATCCCTGGCATCGGAGACAGCCCCGTCCATGACATGGTGGCTCAGATTGTAATAGGTCACGCCGACGATGGCGGCCGTGCTGATCGCCAGCAGAAACAGCGTGATCGCAACGATCTGGCGTACGATCGACGTAGAGAAAAGGCGCAGCATTGAGACCCCCGGGAGATAGACCAAGGTCAAATTAGACTAAAAGCGTTAAGGAAGATTCTCCGTAAATCAGGGTTGTCGGAGGTATTCATCGGTCTCGTTTTCTGACGGATCATCTCTGCGTGATGGCCGCGCGGCCGCTCGCAATCCGACCAGATCGCGGTTTCTGCGGAATAAATAGAAACGGCCCCGGAAAGTCCGGGGCCGTTCGAATAAACACGGGTCGGTCGATGATCAGGCGGCGCGATAGACCGGCGCACCGGTGGCTTCGCCGTCGATCTTGAACTGCTGAATGAGCCTGCGCAGCGAACCGGCCTCGTCGGCCAGTTCACGGCTGGCGGCAGTCGTCTCCTCCACCATGGCGGCGTTCTGCTGCGTCATCTGGTCCATCTGATTGACTGTCGCGTTGACGCTCTGCAGCGCGGTGGACTGGTCGTGGCTGGCGCGGGCGATCATCTCGACATGCTGGCTGATCGTGACGATCTGGGCGCTGATCTTGGCGAGCACCGTGCCGGTCTCCTGCACGAATTGCGAGCCGGAATTGACCTCGTTGGTCGACTTGTTGATCAGCCCCTTGATCTCCTGCGCCGCGGCGGCGGAGCGCTGGGCCAGTTCGCGGACTTCCATCGCGACCACCGCAAAGCCCTTGCCGGCTTCACCGGCGCGCGCCGCTTCGATGCCGGCGTTGAGCGCCAGGAGGTTGGTCTGGAAGGCGATCTCGTCGATGACGCCGATGATCTGCTCGATCTGGCGCGAGGCACCTTCGATGCGGCTCATCGCGTCGATCGCATTGCTGACGACGACGGCGGAATCGTCGGCGCTGCGCTTGGCCTGGCGGACGATCTGGTCGGCATCCTTGGCGCGTTCGGCCGACGAGCGGACCGTGACGGTGATCTGATCGACGGCGGCAGCGGTCTCTTCGAGCGAGGCAGCCTGCTGTTCGGTGCGCTTGGAGAGGTCCTCGGCCGACTGGGCCATCTGGTTGCCGTTGCCCTGGATCAGTTCGACATTGTCGCGGATCTGGCTCATCGTCGCCTGCAGGCGCATCATCGAACCGTTGAAATCCTGGCGCAGCTGTTCGAGACGGCCGATGAAGGGCGTTTCGATCGTCGTCGAGATATCGCCCTGCGACATGCGTTCGAGGCCGGCGGCGAGCGCATTGACCGCGAATTCGATCTGACGATCCATCTCGCGCTTTTCGGCGTCGTTGCGCTGACGCTCGTGTTCGGCGGCGGCGCGTTCCTCGTCGCTCTGCTCCTCGATGCGGATCTTCGAGATGGCATTTTCCTTGAAGATGCCGAGCGCGCGGGCCATGTCGCCGATTTCATCGTGGCGCTGCTCGCCGGAGATGCTGGTATCCAGCGCCCCTTCGGCGATGCGGCGCATGGCGCCGGTGATATGGCTGATCGGGCGTTGCAGCGTCAGCACCAGGGCAATGCCGCCGAGGATCGACAAGAGGATGCCGAGACCGGTGGTCATGACGGAGATGCTGTTTGCCTGGGTGCGCTCGGTGCCGGCCGTCTGCTTCTGCAGCTCGGCGAAATCGGTCAGCTTTTTCCAGATCTGGTCGAGTTCCTGGCGGGCCGCGGCATAGGCGGTGACGCGCTCGCCGATCGTGTCGACGATCTTCGAGCCGCCGCCGGAAATGACGTCGAGCGCCGGCTGGATCGCGCCGGATATGCCTTCGGCAAAGCCCATGCCCTTGGCGCTGGTGACCAGCACCTGCATGTCCTTGCCGAGCGTGCCGGCCTGCTGCTGCAGGCGCACGAGATTTTCCTTGCTGGAATCGGCGAGAAAGTCGGAAAGGACGATCTGAAGCGAATAGACGGAATTTTCGAGACGCCTCGTATCCTGCAGGACCGAGTTGGCCTGGGCAATCCGGCCGTCGAGCGCGGCGAATTCCTGGGTCGCGTCACGCATCTTCTGCGTTGCGGTCAGCTGCGTATAGGTCGAGGTCTGGCGGAAGCGCGAAATGAGACGGCCGAGTTCGGTGGCGGTCTCGTCGGTCGGATTGGGCGTCTGGACGATCGCCTTGATGCCGTCGATGGTCGCAGCCAGCGCGTCGATGACATTCTTCTGATTGCTCGGAACCGAGATGGCGATCAGACGCTGCGATTTGATGATCTCCGGCATCTGTTCGTTGATGAAGGCGATCTTGTCCTGCGGTGTCTGCGGCTTGCTGAAGCCGCTGGCGACGGTGCCGAGGAAATCGCCGCCCTTCAGCAGGCGGTCGGCCGTGCGAAGGGTGCTGGTGGCGGCGCTCTCGTCGCTCTGGACGGTGCTCTGCAACTGCTCGGCCTGGTAGGACACGGTGAAACGGGTGCTGATCACGCTCTTCTGGGCCGCGTCGATCTGCTCATGCAATGCCTGTTCCTGCTCGTGCAAGGCCCACAGCTTGTCGACGACGCCCGAAATTTCCTTGGTGCGGCGCGATGCCTCCGCAAGGCTGTCGCGGCCAGCGGCCTCGTCACCGACCTGGCTCAGCGTCTGGTCGAGCACGCCTTGCTGGATCTTCAGATCCGCGCTCAGTTTGTCGCGCGCCTCAGGGCTGGTGACGCGCAGGAAATCATCCATCGAACCATAGAGATCCTTGAAGCCGCTGAGCGACTGCAGCACGCTGTTGGATATTTCCATGCGGCCCTGCAGAAGTCCCGAAGCGTAGAGGCCGGTCAGGCCCACCGCCGAAATGGTGACGACGAAAGGCAGAACGAAGATCAGAACCTTCGTCTTGATCCTGAAGCGGGAAAGAATCTTATCAATCAACATGGCGTTCCGGGCCTTTCATACACCACTCCTCCCGCAGGCGGCCACATGGCGCCAGCCGGGTGCACATCGAGCTGTTCTTATTTTACCTTGGGGAACCCGGAAGCCAGGCGGCAATCATTGCCAGTTCATGTCCAAACAACTTGGAGATGCCCAAATATTCGCGGGCAATTGTGTCAGATTAGATATTAATTTTCGGATAAGCGGTGACGGCGGGTTAAGCCAAGGCAGTGAAATAGTTGCAAATTATGGGCCGCGACGCCGCGGTGCGACAATGAACATGCCGCAACGTTCGTTCCAGATCTGCGGACAGGATCAGATGAAGTGTGAGAGCAGCAGCGCGAGGCTGGCGGCGGTGGCGCCGGCTGCAAGCATCAGATAGCGCAGGGCGACCATCCGGGCGTTCGGCTTTGCCTCGGCAATTGCGATGGCGCGGGCGCGTCGTGCGTTTCTGTTCATGGCGAAACCTCACTTCTCTCTGACACAACAACAATCCAACAAATCGGCTTGCCGGTAAAGCTTAATTTAGGAACGACCTTACAAACCGCCAATTGAGACAGGATGGCGCACCTCTATTAAGAAGTCTTGAATCGGCTTTTCTAGGCCCATTCGCCCGCGGCAAATCCGGAGGCCCAGGCCCACTGAAAATTATAGCCGCCGAGCCAGCCGGTGACGTCGACGCACTCGCCGATGAAATAAAGGCCGGACACGGCTTTTGTTTCCATGCTGCGGGAATCCAACGCCGCCGTGTCGATGCCGCCGAGCGTCACTTCGGCGGTGCGGTAACCTTCCGAGCCGGACGGTTTGACCGCCCAGTTCTGGACGCCGGCGGCAAGACGCAGCAGCGCCTTGTCGGGCAGGTCAGCCATGTTGCCGGAGATCTTTTCGCGCTCGACGAGAAATTGTGCCAGCCGCTTCGGCAGGATATCGCCAAGGGCTGTCTGCGGCGACTGGCGGCCATTGAGCTGTTTTGCCGTCTTCAAATGCGCCGCAATGTCGATATCCGGTTCGATCGAGACCACCACCTCGTCGCCCTCGCGCCAATAGGAAGAGATCTGCAGGATGGCCGGGCCGCTCAGCCCGCGATGGGTGAACAGCAGCGCTTCGCGGAAGGCGGTCCTGCCGTGGCGGATTTCGGCCGGGGCGGCAATGCCGGCGAGCGGCGCGATGCTTTCCAGCAGGCCGGGATCGAGCGTCAGCGGCACGAGGCCGGGTCGGGTTTCGAGCACGGCCAAGCCGAACTGCTCGGCGAGGCGATAGGCAAAGCCGGTGGCGCCCATCTTCGGGATCGACTTGCCGCCGGCGGCGACGATCAGCGACGATGCTTCACAGTGACCTTCGCTCGTCGATACACGGAAGCCGGCTTCGGTCTTTTCGACGCCTGATATTTCGGTGCTGAGATGCAGCACTGCACCGGCCATGCGCATCTCGGCCAGCAACATGCGGATGATATCTTTGGCGCTATCGTCGCAGAAAAGCTGGCCGAGCGTCTTTTCGTGCCAAGCGATGCCGTGGCGGTCGACCATGGCGATGAAATCGGCGGGCGTGAAACGGGCAAGCGCCGACTTGCAGAAATGCGGGTTGGCGGAGAGAAAATTCTTCGGGCCGGCATGGATATTGGTGAAATTGCAGCGGCCCCCGCCTGATATGCGGATCTTCTCGCCAGGCGCCCTGGCATGGTCGAGGATGACGACCGAGCGGCCGCGTTTTCCGGCACGGATGGCGGCCATCATGCCCGCCGCTCCGGCGCCGATGACGATAACGTCGCTTTTGCGCTGCAAACCCGTTTCCCCGTTCAAACCCGCGTCTTCTTTTTCCATCAAAGGGCGAAAGTCAACGTTCTCAACCCCTCGCCAATTGGCAAAGTCTGGTTATGATGGCGTCACGATCAATACAAACCGGTGTGTCATGTCCCCAAAAAAGACGACGCTCAAGCCTGCCAGAAACGTACCCGCCTCGAAGAAAACTCCCCCGGAACCCGGATCCCTGCGTGGCGTTGCGAACTGGAAGGAAGCAGCGCGGTGGCTAAGGGACAGGGGCATCGAAGACATCGAATGCATCACGCCGGACCTTGCCGGCGTTGCGCGCGGCAAGATGATGCCGAGCTCGAAATTCACCTCGAACACCTCGCTGGCGCTGCCTTCGGCGATCTACCGGCACACGATTTCGGGCGAATATCCCGACGAGACGGAAAGCTTCCGCTACGAACCGCGCGACAGCGACCTGAAGCTGATGCCCGATCTTTCGACGCTTTCCGTCGTGCCCTGGGAAACCGACCCGACGGCGCAGGTGATCTGCGACATCGTCGATTCGGACGGTGGCGAAGTCCCCTATACGCCGCGCAACGTGCTGAAGCGGATCATGAGCCTCTATCATGAGCGCGGCTGGAAACCGATCGTGGCACCGGAGATCGAATTCTATCTCGTCGCCAAGAACGACGATCCCGACTATCCGCTGCACCCGCCGAAAGGCCGGTCCGGCCGCTCGATCCTCGGCGGCCAGGGCTATTCGATCGCCGGCATCAACGAGTTCGACGAGCTGATCGACGACGTCTATCATTTCTCGGAGAAGCAGGGGTTGGAGATCGATACGCTGATCCATGAAGAGGGACCGGCGCAGCTTGAGATCAACCTGCGCCACGGCAATCCGATCGAACTTGCCGACCAGGTGTTTCTGTTCAAGCGGACGATCCGCGAGGCGGCGCTGAAACACGACATCTACGCGACCTTCATGGCCAAGCCGATGCAGGGCCAGCCGGGCTCGGCGATGCATATCCACCAGTCGGTGGTCGATATCGAGACCGGCATGAACATCTTCTCCAATCCCGATGGCTCGGCTTCGAAGGAATTCTTCCACTTCATCGGCGGCATGCAGAAATTCGTGCCGAGCGCGATGGCGATGCTGGCGCCCTACGTGAATTCCTACCGGCGCCTGCAGCCCGATATGTCCTGCCCGGTCAACAATGCCTGGGGTTACGACAACCGGACGACCGCCTTCCGTGTCCCGGTCTCCGATCCGCAGGCGCGGCGCGTGGAAAACCGGCTGCCGAGCTCGGACGCCAATCCCTATCTCGCGCTCGCCGCTTCGCTCGCCTCCGGCCTGCTCGGCATCATGAAGGAGATCGAGCCGACGGCGCCGACCGAGGATTCGGCCAATGAGGGTTCGATCGACCTGCCGCGCGGCCTGCTGGAAGCCGTGGCGCTGCTCGAGGACGAACCCGCCTTCGAGGAGATATTCGGCAAGCAGTTCATCGGCCTTTATGCCGGCGTCAAGCGCGGCGAGTTCGAAACCTTCATGCAGGTGATCAGCCCCTGGGAGCGGGAATTCCTTCTGCTCAACGTGTGAGGGAAGCATCATGGCATCGCAGGAGACGTGGCAGAGCCCGATCGCGCCCGGGCTGTCCTGGTATCAGGCAACCGTCGGGGAGCGCCCCACCTACCCCGCTCTCGACGGCTCGAGAACATCAGACGTCGCCATAATCGGCGGCGGCTATACCGGCCTGCAGGCCGCTTATAATCTTGCCAAATCAGGCGTTTCGGTGGTCCTGATCGACGCCTGCCGCTTCGGCGACGGGGCGTCCGGGCGCAATGGCGGCCAACTCGGCACCGGTCAGCGATGGTGGCCGGAAGAACTCGAGGAGAAGATCGGCTACGAACGCTCGAAGGCGCTGTTCGATCTTGCCGAAGCGGCCAAGCGCCATCTCATCGATTTCGCCCGCGAGCATCAGATCGAGATCGACTATGTGCCCGGCCAGCTCAACGTCGCACACAAGGCGAGCTACAAACGCGACTATTACGAAAATGCCGAAATCGCCGCCTTACGCTACGGCTATCCGCATCTGAGCTTCATGGACGAGAAGGAAACGCAGGAGAGGCTCGGTTCGAAGCGTTTCCATTGCGGCGTGCGCGATGTCGGCACCGGCCACATCCATCCGCTGAAGCTGCTGGTCGGGCTCGCGCGGGTCGCTGCCAATGCCGGTGCTGAAATCTTCGAGATGACCAAAGCAACGGCGATCCGCCAAAGCGGCGGCAAGGTGACGATCGAAACCGAAAGGGGGACGATCACCGCTGAGCGCGCTCTGATCGCCTGCAACGGCCATATCGGCGACCTCGAACCGGTGACGGCGAGCCATGTGATGCCGATCCGCTCCTTCATTGGCGCGACTGCCCCACTCGACGGCCATCCCGATATACTGCCAAGCGGCGAGGCCGTGGCCGATTCGCGCTTCGTCGTGCGCTACTTCCGCAAATTCGGCGACGGCCGCCTGCTGTTCGGCGGGCGCGAGGCCTATACCTCGGACAATCCGCGCGACATTTCAGAGCACATCCGCCGGCAGATCGCCGAGATCTATCCCGACCTGAAGGACATCGAGATTACCCATGCCTGGGGCGGCAGCGTCGGCATCACCTTGCCGCGGCAGCCCTTCGTGCGCGAGGTCATGCCCGGCGTCATCTCGATCGGCGGTTATTCCGGCCATGGCGTCATGCTGTCAAACTACTGTGGCAAGCTCTATGCGGAAACGGTGCTTGGAAAATCTCGCGATCTCGATCTCTTCACATCGCTCGATATTCCAGCCTTTCCCGGCGGAGCCCGGATGCGGGCGCCGTTGCTTTTCCTCGCCTTGTCGTGGTTTGCACTTCGCGACAAGTTTTAGTCCGATTGCGGATTTCCTCTTCCGGAAATTCGCTCTAAAACCAGTTCCTGAGAGATTCATTGCACTGCACACTGGCTTTTTTAAATCGATTAGATTAAAAGGGCCGCCAACCAGCCTGATTGAGAGACAAGCTCATGAGCAGCCAAATCATTCCCGTTGAGCCCTTTGATTACGTCGTTTTCGGCGGCAGCGGCGACCTTGCAGAACGCAAGCTTCTGCCCGCGCTGTATCATCGCCAGATCGAAGGCCAGTTCAGCGAACCGACCCGCGTGATCGGCGCCTCGCGCAGCCCGTTGACGCACGAGGAATACCGCAAATTCGCCAAGGACGCGCTGAACGAGCACCTGAAGAAGGGTGAATATGACGAGGCGGAGGTAGAGAAATTCTGTGCCCGCCTCTACTACGTCTCGGTCGACGCCCGCACGGATGCCGGCTGGGATCAGCTGAAAAAGCTGCTCGACGAGGGCAAGGAGCGTGTGCGCGCTTTTTATCTGGCAGTCGCGCCCGGCATCTTCGGCGACATTTCGCAGAAGATCCACGACCACAAGCTGATCACCAAGTCGACCCGCATCGTCGTCGAGAAGCCGATCGGCCGCGACCTCGCCTCGGCGCTGCAGCTCAACGACACGATCGGCCGCGCCTTCAAGGAAGAGCAGATCTTCCGCATCGACCATTATCTCGGCAAGGAGACGGTGCAGAACCTGATGGCGCTGCGTTTTGCCAACGCACTCTACGAGCCGCTGTGGAACGCCAACTACATCGACCACGTGCAGATCACCGTGGCTGAATCGGTCGGCCTCGAAGGCCGCGCCGGCTATTACGACACGGCGGGCGCACTGCGCGACATGGTGCAGAACCACATCCTGCAGCTGCTCTGCCTGACTGCGATGGAAGTACCCTCGTCGATGGATTCGGAAGCCGTGCGTGACGAGAAGCTGAAGGTGCTGCGCGCGCTGAAGCCGCTCGATGCCTCCAACGTCGAGCAGGCGACGGTCCGCGGCCAGTATCGCGCCGGCGCATCGGGCACTGGCCCGGTCAAGGGTTACCTCGAAGAGCTCGAAGGCGGCGTGTCGAACACCGAGACCTTCGTCGCCATCAAGGCCGAGATCAACAACTGGCGCTGGGCCGGCGTTCCCTTCTATATAAGAACCGGCAAGCGCCTGACCGGGCGCATGTCCGAGATCGTCATCACCTTCAAGCCAATCCCGCACGCAATCTTCGACCAGGCGGCCGGGCGCATCAACGCCAACCAGTTGATCATCCGATTGCAGCCGGATGAGGGCGTCAAGCAGTCGCTGATGATCAAGGATCCTGGTCCAGGCGGCATGCGCCTGCGCAACGTCTCGCTCGACATGAGCTTCGCCCAGGCCTTCAACGTCCGCAATCCCGACGCCTACGAGCGCCTGCTGATGGACGTGATCCGTTCCAACCAAACGCTATTCATGCGCCGCGACGAAGTCGAAGCCGCATGGAAATGGGTGGATCCGATCCTCAAGGGTTGGGAAACGACCGGCCAGCAGGTGCAGGGCTATACGGCCGGCACCTGGGGACCGAGCCAGGCCATCGCGCTGATCGAGCGTGACGGCCGCACCTGGCATGACGAAATCTAGGACGAAATCGATGGTATCGACCCTGCATTCCTTCGCCAGCGCCGCAGACCTCGCAGGCAGCCTCGCCGACAAGGTCGCGGATACGCTTTCGGCGGCGATTGCCGCCCGCGGAACGGCGTCCATCGCCGTTTCCGGCGGCTCCACGCCGAAGGTCTTCTTCCAGGCGCTTTCGACGCGCGACATCGCCTGGGACAAGGTGACGATCACGCTTGTGGACGAACGTTTCGTGCCGGCCGACAATCCGCGCTCGAACCATCTGCTGGTCGATGCCAATCTGCTGCAGAACAAGGCAAAGGCGGCACACTTCCTGCCGCTCTATCAGGATGCTGCTTCCGCGGAGGAGGCGGCAAGGCTCGCAACCGAGAAGACCAGGGCGATCAGTTCACCCTTCGACATCGTCATCCTCGGCATGGGTGGCGATGGACACACCGCCTCGTTCTTTCCCGGCGGCAGCAATCTTGCCAAGGCGATCGATGCATCGACGCCGCGCGGCATCATCACCATGGAAGCGGAAGGAGCCGGCGAGCCGCGCCTGACCTTCACCTTCTCCAGTCTTCAGGATGCCGCACTCCTGGTTCTCCATATTGAGGGCGAAGGCAAAAAAGACGTTCTCGCCAAGGCGGAAGGCAGCGGTGACGAGGCAGAAATGCCGATCCGCGCCGTTCTGCGCCGGGCCACTTCCCCGGTCGAGATCTACTGGGCTCCCTGATCCGCCGTCATCCGGACCGAGATTCAGGCCAGAGCCGCCGAAACAGATAGAGACAACGAACAAGGCAGGGATTTTCCATGTCCGCTCACGCACGCATTTCTGCGATCACCGATCGCATCGTCGAACGCTCGAAACCAAGCCGCGAGCGCTACCTTGAACGCCTGCGCGCCGCCGCTTCCAAGGGTGTCGCGCGCTCGGTGCTTGGCTGCGCCAACCTTGCCCATGGCTTCGCGGTCTGTTCCCCCGCCGACAAGGATGCGCTCGCCGGCGACCGCATCCCCAATCTCGGCATCATCACCGCCTATAACGACATGCTCTCGGCCCACCAGCCGTTCGAGACCTATCCGGCGATCATCCGCGAGGCGGCGGCCGAGGCGGGCGGCGTGGCGCAGGTGGCCGGCGGCGTGCCGGCGATGTGCGACGGCGTCACCCAGGGACAGCCCGGCATGGAGCTCTCGCTGTTCTCGCGCGACCTGATCGCCATGTCGGCGGGCGTCGGCCTGTCGCACAACATGTTCGATGCCGCCCTCTTCCTCGGCGTCTGCGACAAGATCGTGCCGGGCCTGGTGATCGCAGCCCTGTCTTTCGGCCACCTGCCGTCGATCTTCGTTCCGGCCGGTCCGATGACCACAGGCCTGCCGAACGACGAGAAGTCGCGCGTGCGCCAGCTCTTCGCCGAGGGCAAGGTCGGACGCGCCGAACTGCTGGAAGCGGAATCGAAATCCTATCATGGCCCCGGCACCTGCACCTTCTACGGGACCGCCAATTCCAACCAGATGCTGATGGAGATCATGGGCTTCCACATGCCCGGCTCGTCCTTCATCAATCCCGGCACGCCGCTGCGCGAAGCGCTGACGCGCGAAGCCGCCAAGCGGGCGCTGGCGATCACCGCGCTCGGCAACGAATTCACGCCGGCAGGCGAGATGATCGACGAGCGCTCGGTCGTCAACGGTGTCGTCGGCCTGCATGCGACCGGCGGCTCGACCAATCATACGCTGCACCTCGTCGCCATGGCGCGGGCAGCCGGCATCCATCTGACCTGGCAGGACATTGCCGAGCTTTCGGAAATCGTCCCGCTGCTTGCACGCGTCTATCCGAACGGGCTTGCCGACGTGAACCATTTCCAGGCAGCCGGCGGCATGGGTTTCCTCATCAAGGAGCTCTTGAAGCACGGCCTGGTGCATGACGACGTGCGCACCGTCTTCGGCCACGGTCTCCAAGCCTATACCGTCGATGCCCGACTCGGTGAAAACGGCGCCGTCCTGCGCGAGCCGTCGCCGGAAAAAAGCGTCGATCCCAAAGTGCTTTCCAGCATCGAAACGCCGTTCCAGGCGAATGGCGGGCTGAAGATGCTGCGCGGCAATCTCGGCAAGGCGGTCATCAAAATCTCCGCCGTCAAGCCCGAGCGCCACATCATCGAGGCCCCGGCAATCATCTTTCACAGCCAGCAGGAGCTGCAGGACGCTTTCAAGGAAGGTAAGCTCAACCGCGATTTCATCGCCGTCGTGCGCTTCCAGGGCCCGAAGGCGAACGGCATGCCGGAACTGCACAAGCTGACGCCGCCGCTCGGCGTGCTGCAGGACCGCGGCTTCCGCGTGGCGCTGCTCACCGACGGGCGCATGTCCGGCGCTTCCGGCAAGGTGCCGGCGGCGATCCACGTCACGCCGGAAGCGGTCGACGGCGGTCCGATCGCCCGCATTCGCGAGGGCGACATCATTCGCCTCGACGCGATCAAGGGCACGCTCGAGCTGCTCGTCGATGCCGCGGATTTGGCCGAGCGCGAACCGGTGACCGTCGATCTCTCCGACAATGAATTCGGCATGGGCCGCGAGCTCTTCGCGCCGTTCCGTCGCGCCGTTGGACCTTCGGACCAGGGTGCGAGCGTACTCTTCCACCACTGAGCATGGTCACTGGAGACAAACAAAAACCCGCGGAGCGCAAAAGCACCCCGCGGGTTTTCTGTATCAGTGCCGTGCTATCCGTCAGGCTCGAATATCGAGAACGTAGTCGCGGTGCGCCGGATGGGTGCTGTAGACGAAGATCTTGTTCAGCTCCTTCTGCGTCAGCAGGCGCAAGAAGCGAACTTCCACTGTGTTGTTGGCGTTGACCTTCATCAGCAGGCAGCCGACCTTGGTGATCCGGGCATCCGGAATATCCAGATAGAACTGCTTCGGCAGGCTGAACTGGGTCAGGATCGCGAGCGTCGCGCTGCTCATCGAAATCCGGACAATATCGCAACGGCGCGAAGCCGCGTGCATGACGCCCTTTTCCGTATATTCTATGCGCGCGGCGTTCATAGTGTCCTCCATTTTGAACCGCGCCTCGCGGTCATACATGAAGGATTCTTCCTTGCTCAGGAAATGAGATTTTGGCTGTGACGGATTGGAAGCGGCCACCTGCTTATCCCCCTCATAAATTGACAGGGAAAAGGTAGCAGCCGATCTTTAACAGAAAGTGAGAATTCGGCCCGCCCCGCGCAATTCTTAGGACTATCACCCCAAAAATGGCCGCCTCATTTCCGGTAGGTATGGCCGGTTGCGTCAAAGAGATGCAACTTCTGCCTGTCGGCGGCAAACCGCATCCTCTGGCCCTTCTTCACATCGTAGATGCCGGGCAGCTTGACGACGATCGGCTCGCCCGGAACCAGGCCCTCGATATAAAGCAGCGTCACTTCACCGAGCGCTTCGACGATCGACACTTCCCCTTCGAAAAGGTAGTCGGCGCCATCGGCAACCCGGAGATCCTCCGGACGAACGCCGAAGCTTGCCTGCTTGCCCATTTCGGACGCATCGGTTGCCACATCGAGGGTCACCGACATGCCGCCGGTCAGCGTCACGGTCGTCTGGCTTCCGGTTCCGGCGACCGTCGCCGGAATGATGTTCATTGCCGGCGAGCCGATGAATTTCGCGACGAAGAGGTTTGCCGGGCGCTCGTAGAGGTCCAGCGGCGCGCCGACCTGCTCGATATTGCCGGCGGAGAGAACGACGATGCGGTCGGCGAGCGTCATCGCCTCGACCTGATCATGGGTGACGTAGATCATCGTCGTATCGGCCATCTGTTCGTTCAGACGGGCGATCTCGATGCGGGTCGCGACGCGCAGCGCTGCATCGAGGTTGGACAGCGGCTCGTCGAACAGGAAGACCTTCGGATCGCGGCAGATGGCGCGGCCGATCGCCACGCGCTGGCGCTGGCCGCCGGAAAGCGCCTTCGGCAGGCGACCGAGATATTGGGTCAGCTGCAGGCTCTCGGCGGCCGCCGTGACGCGGCGGTCGATCTCCTGGCGGCTTTCGCCGGCGATCTTCATGCCGAACGCCATGTTATCGAACACGGTCATATGCGGGTAGAGCGCATAGGACTGGAAGACCATGGCGATGCCGCGCTTGGAGGGCGGCACGTCATTGACGAGATGGCCGTCGATATACATCTCACCGCCGGTGATCGCCTCGAGACCGGCGATCATGCGCAGAAGCGTGGACTTGCCACAGCCGGACGGACCGACGAAGACGATGAATTCGCCCTGCTTGATATCGAGGTCGATACCGTGGAGAACGTCCACGGAACCGTAGGATTTGCGGATATCCTTCAGCGTCAGTCCAGTCATTTCTCTCTCCCTGTGTTCCCTGGGCCTGTGTTTCCTTAGGCCTATGTTCCTTAGGCAAGACGGGCGAAATACGCCCCCCAAGCCGGAATATCGATCTTGTCGCCATAGTTGTTGCTGGTAAAGCCGTGGCCCGTCAATGCCTGCCATTCTCCCGCAGGCAGAATGACGGCGGCCTCGGCCGGGCTCATGTTGAAGATGCAAAGCAGCTTCTCGTTGCCGTATTCACGGGTGAAGACCAGGCTATCGCCCTGTTGTTCCTCGAATTCGATCTCGCCCTTGGCAAAAGCCGGGTGCAGCTTGCGGAAGGCGATGAAGCGGCGGTAGTGCTCCAGCACGGAAGCTTCGTCGCCCAGCTGGACGCTGACGGCACGCAGGATATGTTCGACCGGCACCGGCAACCAGGGCTTGACCGTCGAGAAGCCGCCCTGGGCGACCTGGCTGTCCCAGACCATCGGCGTGCGGCAGCCATCGCGGCCCTTGAATTCCGGCCAGAACTGAATGCCATAGGGGTCCTGCAGATCCTGATAGGCGAGATCGGCCTCGGTCAGCGCCAGCTCCTCGCCCTGATAGAGGCAGACGGAGCCGCGCATGGTCATCAGCAACGAGGCATAAAGCTTGGCAAAGGCGTCGTGATCGGCGACCAGCCCGCCCCAGCGGCTGACATGGCGCATGACGTCGTGATTGGAGAAGGCCCAGCAGGCCCAGCCATCGGGAGCGGCGGCTTCGAAATCCTGCATCACCTCCTCGACACGCTCCGGCGTCAGCGGATCGGGCGCCAGGAATTCGAAGGCGTAGCACATGTGCATCTTGTCGTTGCCGGAGGTGTATTCGCCGACGATTTCAAGGCCGCGCTGGCTGTCGCCGACTTCGCCGACGGCGGCGATCGCCGGGAACTCCTCGAGAACGGCGCGAAAGCGCTTCAGGAAAGCAAGGTTTTCGGGCCGGTTCTTGTCATAGAGATGCTCCTGGAAATTATAGGGATTGACCGCCGGCGCCGTCGAGGCGTTGCGGCGTTCGGGCGCAAGCGCCGGATTGTCGCGCAGCTGCGTGTCATGAAAATAAAAATTGATGGTGTCGAGGCGGAAGCCGTCGACGCCGCGATTGAGCCAGAAGCGCACGACATCGAGCAGACGGTCCTGCACTTCCGGGTTATGCAGGTTCATGTCCGGCTGCGAGGTCAGAAAATTGTGCATGTAATATTGCATGCGCGTCGGATCCCACGCCCATGCCGAGCCGCCGAAGATCGACAGCCAGTTGTTCGGCGGCGTGCCGTCCGGCTTGGCGTCCGCCCAGACATACCAGTCGGCCTTGGCGTTGGTCTTGCTGGAGCGGCTTTGCACGAACCAGGGATGCTGATCCGAGCTGTGGGAGATGACGAGGTCAATCATCACGCGGATGCCGAGGCGATGGGCCTCGGCGATCATCGTGTCGAAATCCACCAGCGTACCGAAGATCGAATCGACGTTCTCGTAGTCGGAAACGTCATAACCGAAATCGCGCATCGGCGAGGTGAAGAAGGGCGAGATCCAGATCGCATCGACGCCAAGGCTTGCCACATGCGGCAGGCGGGCGGTGATGCCCTTCAGGTCGCCGATGCCGTCACCGTTCGAATCCTGGTAGGAGCGCGGATAGATCTGATAGATCACCGCGCCGCGCCACCAGTCCTTGTCAGGGGTCGAGATCGATTGGGAAGCCACGTTCATGGAATATCCTGTTTGAAGTCACGTTCGGGAATGGTCAGCCTCCCTTGACCGAACCCGCCAGCAGACCGCGCACCAGGTAACGCTGAAGCCCGAAGAAGACGAGCAGCGGCACGATGATGGTGACGAAGGCTGACGCCGTCAAAATCTCCCAATTGCCACCGCGCGAGCCGAGCAGCGCGTTCAGGCTGCCGGTCAGCACGATGTGGTCCTTGTCGGTGCCGAGGAAGACCATGGCGACGAGCAAGTCGTTCCACACCCACAGGAACTGGAAGATGGCGAAGGAGGCGAGTGCCGGGAAGGACAGTGGCAAAACGATGCGGACGAAGATCTCGAAATCACTCGCGCCGTCGACGCGGGCGGATTCGATGATCTCCTTCGGCAGGCCGGCGATATAGGCCCGCAAGAGATAGATGGCGAGCGGCATGCCGAAAGCGGTATGGGCAAGCCAGATGCCGGGATAGGTCTTCGACGGCTGGCCGAGCATGTTGCCGATCTCGTTGTAGAGGCGCAGCAGCGGGATCAGCGACATCTGCAGCGGCACGACGATGAGGCCAACGACGAGCGCAATCAGCAGCCCGCGGCCGGGAAATTCCATCCAGCTGAGCGCATAGGCGGCGAAAGCGGCAATCAGGATCGGGATGATCGTCGCCGGGATCGTCACGGTCAGCGAGTTGATGAAGGACTGGCCGATACCCTCGCCTCTTAGAACCGTATTGTAGTTCTGCAGCGTGAATTCCGGCGGCGCCGAGACGGATGCATAGATGCGCTTCGGGCGTTGGTCGGGCGAAAAGGCGGTGTTCTTCACATAGCGGTAGCTGCCATCGCTGTTGATCTGCAGGGTTTCACCGTCGCCGAGATCGGCGGTCTCCCCGGCCTTAAAGGCGGCCGGCTGCTGTATGCGGTTGCCGAAGGCCTTCACCGCCCGGCCGGCCTGACCTTCCAGCACATTGCCCGAGATGACGTAGCTGGCGCCCTCTTGCTTTTGCTGGTCGGGTGTACCGAGGCGGACCGCGGCGGTTTGCGTCGAGCCGACGAAGGCCGTCCACCAGCCGGAGACGACGATCTGGTCCTTGTCGCGCAGCGCGCTGACGAAGATGCCGAGTGTCGGGATGAGCCAGATGATGACGATCAGCAGAACGGCTGCGTGAACAAAGAGACGGGCGGGGCCTATCTTTAAGTAACTTCCGATAGCGGTCATCTCAGTGGCCCTTCAATTCGCGATTGGCGCGGCGCACGTTCCAAACCATGATCGGCGTGACGGCGAGCATGATGATGATGGCGATGACCGCACTTCGGCCGGAATCACCGCCACCGCGGAACATCCAGTCGAACATCAGGTTCGCCAGCACCATCGTCTGCCACTGGCCGTTGGTCATGGTCAGCACGATGTCGAAGACCTTGAGGACGAGGATAGTGATCGTCGTCCAGACGACGGCGATGGAGCCCCAGATCTGCGGCACCATGATGCGCCAGAAGATCTGCCAGCCATTGGCGCCGTCGATGACGGCGGCTTCGATCGTCTCTTCCGGAATGCCGCGAAGAGCCGCCGACAGGATGACCATGGCGAAACCGGTCTGGATCCAGATCAGGATGATCATCAGGAAGAAGTTGTTCCAGAAGGGAATGGAGATCCACACCTCCGGCGTGCCGCCGAAGGTCTGAACGATGGCGTTCAGCAGGCCGATCTGGACATCGTTGCCGCCGCGATATTCATAGATGAATTTCCAGATGACCGAGGCGCCGACGAAGGAGATCGCCATCGGCATGAAGACGATGCTCTTGGCGATATTGCCCCACCAGATGCGATCGGTCATCACGGCGATGACGAGGCCGAAGAAGGTGCAGGCAGCCGGCACCACGGCGAGCCAGAGGATGTTGTTGAAGATCGACTGGCGGAATTCGCGGTCACCGAGCGCCCATTTGTAATTGGCGAGGCCGACGAACTGCAGACCGGCGCGGTCGTAGAAGGAGAGGATGAAGGTCGCAACCACGGGATAGACGAGGTAGACGACGAGCAGGACGAGCGCCGGGCCGATGAACAGCCATGGCCGGACGAGCGCGCGGCGGTTCAGATTGCGCGATGCCGCTCGGATGTCGCCATCCTTCACCGGCAGAGCCATGTCCAGAATCTTATTTGAAAAATAGAAATAGGCCGAACACGCGATCACGGCGGCGAACACGACGCCCAAAGCGGACACTATCTGCAACAGCATTTCGTCCCTCCCCTGCTTCCCCTGATCTTATTCCGATCGGTTTTTAATTCTGACGGGTCGACCTCAGTCACCGTCAATCTCTTTGATTGCCTGATCACAATATATCCTGCGATGGCCGGGCTCTTTGCGAGCCCGGCCAGTCATGCAAGCCATGCCGCCGGCAAGCCGGCAGCATCGTCTTGAAGGATTACTTGATGCCGTCCCAGGCGCTCTGGATTTCGCCAGCGGCCTCTTCAGCGGACTTGCCACCGACGAAATCGACCATGCCCGTCCAGAAGGCGCCGGCGCCGATCTTGCCCGGCATCAGGTCGGAACCGTCGAAGCGGAAGGTGGTGGCGGAGGTCAGGATATCGCCTTCCTTCTTCATCTGTGGGTTGGCATAGGCCTCGGTGCTGACGCTCTTATATGGCGTCAGGAAGCTCGACTGCGCCATCCAGACCTCATGGGCGATCGGGGTCTTCAGGAAGTCGATGAAGGCGCGGGCCGTCTTCGAGTCCTTGGCGATCGAGACGAGCGTGCCGGCGCCGAGAACCGGCTTGCCGAGTTCGGGATGCGAAGCAAAGGTCGGCATGTAGAAGAAGTCGGCATCCTGACCGAGCTTCGTGCCTTCAGGGAAGAAGGACGGGATGAATGAGGCCTGATGGTGCATGTAGCACTTCGGCGGAACCGCGAAGAGGCCCTTCGGGCTGTCGCGGAAATCGGTCGAGGCCACAGCTGCGACGCCGCCATCGACGTACTTCGCGTTCTTGGCGAACTTGCCGAACTCGTCGATCGCGGCAACGACGGCCGGATCGGTGAACTTCAGCTCGTTGGTCGTCCACTTGTCGTAGGCTTCCGGCGGCTGCATGCGCAGCATGATGTCCTCGACCCAGTCGGTCGCCGGCCAGCCGGTGGCGCCGCCGGAACCGAGACCGATGCACCAGGGAACGCCGCCGTCCTTGACGATCTGGTCGGTCAGGGCATGCAGCTCTTCCATGGTCGTCGGGATCTTGTAACCGGCTTCCTCGAAATTCTCCGGCACGTACCAGACGAGCGACTTTACGTCGGCCTTATACGGGAAGGCGTAGAAGGCTTCCTTGCCATCCTTGCCCTTGTAGGTGCCGTAACCGACCCAGCTGTCGCCGGCGCCGTAATTGTCCTTGATCCACTTCGAGTTGTCGTCGCCGAGCGGCGTCAGGAAGCCCTTGCTGGCGAGATCGGCCAGGAGGCCCGGCTGCGGCAGAACGGCAATGTTCGGCGGCGAGCCCGCCTGCGTGTCGATGACGATCTGCTGTTCGTAGTTTTCGGAAGAAGAGTATTTGGCATCGATGCCGGTGGCTTCGGTGAAGTAGGCAAGCACGCTCATGAAGAACGCCTCGTCCTCGCCGCGCCACGGCCCGAAGATCGTCAGCGGCTGGCCCTTCAGATCGGCATGCGCAGCCTTGAATTCGTCATAGCTCTTCCAGTTGAACTTGGCATCCTGCCCCGGCGCAAATTTCAGTTCGGCCGCAGACGCAGCACCGGCAAAAAGCGCTGCCACGGCAACGCCCATCAAAAATGACTTTTTCATGTGATCATCCTCCCATCACAATCCCAACCGCGCTGAATTCCCTCAATAAAGAAATTTCAAAGCGCTTTGACACCCAACTCATTCCACTTTCGGTGGAATGGAGTCAAGTCAATTCGCGAAAACCCGCTGTGAACACGCCAAATATCGCGGCATATCGCGGCGCAACAGCGCCTATCGGGAAATATGGAGCGATTTTTCTTGAGTCAAGCGCGCCAGATGATACATACTTGAAAGCGCTTTGGATGCCGCTGGGAGGCGGCAAGCCTTTTCAAAACGGCTGACGGGCGGGCTGGGAGGAAGCATAGCAGGTGAATCTCAAACAGCTATCGCAATTGCTGGGGCTGTCTCAGACGACGGTGAGCCGGGCGCTCAACGGCTATCCCGAGGTCAACGAGGCAACCCGGGAGCGCGTGCTTCAGGCTGTCAAGGAAACCGGATACAGGCCGAACAAGGCGGCGCAGCGGCTTGCGACCGGCAAGGCAGGCTCGATCGGCCTCGTCATGCCGACGGCGCCCGGCCACCAGTCCGACGTGCATTTCGGTGAATTCCTGGCCGGGCTCGGCGAAGAGGCCGTGCGCCACGATTTCCACTTCGTGATCATGCCTGCCGACCCGGATGACGAGGTGGCGGCGCTGCGCCGCCTTGCGATCAGCGGCAATGTCGATGCCCTGTTCGTTGCCTATATGCGCGGCCACGACCCGCGGCTCGCCATGCTGAAATCGCTCTCCATGCCCTATGTCGTGCACGGCCGGTCCTTCGGTTCGGAGCCGGACTATCCCTATCTCGACATCGACAATGAAGGCGCCTTCTACGATGCGACGCGGCTCTTGCTGCAGCTCGGCCATACGCGCTTTGCGCTGATGAATGGACCGATGCATCTCGATTTCGCCATCCGCAGGAAGAACGGCGTCGTATCGGCCCTTGCCGAGCGCGGGCTCACGCTCGAGGAGGGTTGCATGAGCCACGCGCTGATGACGGACGAACAAGGCCTGCTGGCGATGGAACGCTTCCTGCAATTGCCGGAGCGGCCGACGGCGATCCTCTGCTCCAGCACGGTGCTGGCGCTCGGCGCGATCCGCGCGGTCAACCAGGCCGGATTGCGGCTCGGTGAGGATATCTCGCTGATCGCCCATGACGACGTGCTGCCGCTGCTGAAACCGGAAAGCTTTTCCGTGCCGCTGACGACGACACGCTCTTCACTGCGGGCGGCGGGCGTTCGCATCGCGCAGCGGCTGATCGGCACGGTCAAGCAGGCCGGCCCCTTCCCCGACCAGGAGCTCTGGAAGACCGAGCTGATCGTCAGGGCCTCGACCGGTCCCGTTCCCCAGGCCTAGAACAGGATGATTTTAGGCCGGGTCTGCCTAAGGTCAGAATCCTGTTCTGCATCATATAGTTAGAGCATGATTTCGTCCGAAAACGCTCACACTTTTCGGCATCATGCTCTAATCAAAACTGCGGCGGTGTCTGCCCTGCCGTGCGATGGGCGGCAATGACCGTGTTGGCCATCAGCATGGCGATGGTCATCGGCCCGACGCCGCCGGGAACCGGGGTAATGGCGCTGGCGACCGCCGAGACCTCCTCGAAGGCGACGTCGCCGACGAGCCGGGTCTTGCCCTCGCCTCTTTCGGGGGCTGCCACCCGATTGATGCCGACGTCGATGACCGTTGCACCGGGCTTGACCCAATCGGCCCTGACCATCTCCGGCCGGCCGACGGCGGCCACCAGGATATCGGCGTTACGGCAGACCTCGGCCAGATTCTTGGTCCTGGAATGCGCAATCGTCACCGTCGCATTGGCGTTGAGCAGCAATTGCGCCATCGGCTTGCCGAACAGGTTGGAGCGGCCGATGACGACGGCGTTGAGGCCGGAGAGGTCCTCGCCATGGGTGCGGCGGACGAAGACCATGGCGCCGGCCGGGGTGCAGGAGACCAGTCCGGTCTTCAGATCGCCGGTGGCAAGCTTGCCGGCGTTGACGACGCTCAGGCCGTCGACATCCTTTTCCGGCAGGATCGACTGGATGATCGCCTCGCTGTCGAGCGGCTTCGGCAAGGGCAGTTGCACCAGAATGCCGTGGATCGACGGATCGGCGTTGAGGGTGGCGACGAGAGCTGCCAGATCCTCCTGCTTCGTGTCGGCCGGCAGCGTGTGCTGAACGGACTTGAAGCCGCACTCCTTGGCCATGCGGCCCTTGGAGCCGACATAGGCGTGGCTTGCCGGGTCGTCGCCGACGATGACGACCGCAAGGCCGGTGGTGACGCCGCTGCTCTTTTCCAGCGCCGCCGTCGCACTCTTGACCGTCTGAATGACCGATGCAGCTACGTTCTTGCCGTCGATTACTGTCGTCACGCGTCTCTCCGCCCTGTTTCGCGTCAATCTATGGATACTCGGCGAGCGTCAATTGCCCGCTAACGCCCTATCCTGTCGGAAAGCGGCAATGCAATAGCAAGCTTGCAAGGAAATGTTCGTTCAGCGCAGCGGCTGCCGCGCTTCGAGCGCATGAACACGAAGCCGGTCGCGCAGGCCGGAGATTTCGGAGCGCAGCAGCTCCATTTCGTCGACCGGCGCGGGGGCCGGCACAGGCATCGAGGGCAGCGGGGCCTGCGGCCGGGATACGGGCATTTTCTCGCTTGCGGAATCGGCGACGGGCCTACGCAGCCGGAGCAGGAAAGCCGCAGCAAGGCCTATCGCAAGGCCCGCCGCGGCACCGGTCAGCGCGCGGCCGATCAGACCATCGCTTCCCGATACTGCTGTTGCCAAAGCCGGCTTCAGGAGAACGATACGACCGTCGGCGGCCGCTTCCACCGCTGCGGACGCCGCCTCTTCGAAGCGCGAGCGAGCGGCATTCGCCCTTTCGCTGAGTTCGGTCAGGCGTGACAAATCGACGCCGGTGTCCCGGCTCTGGGCGATCAGCGTGTTGCGGCGATCGTTCAGGCCCTTGCGCGCATCGACGGCGGCTTTGGCGGCGAGGTTGGCACTCTGGGCAAGACGGGTCAGCTCCTTGCCCATATTCTCCTTCAGGCCGTCGGTTTCGGCCTGCTGCTGCAAGAGGCGCGGATGGCGCGGGCCGAGCTCGGCCGAAAGCTGCGCAAGCGTCGTTTTGGCGACGGCATATTTGTCACGCCAGTCCTGCAGCGCCGGCGAAAGCATATCGGAGGGGAGCGAACCGTCGAGCACTTCGGCAAGTTTTGCGGCCTTGAGCCGGTCGGCCTGCGCCTTGGCGGCAAGGATGTTCTGGTCGGCGGCTTTCAGATCGGCATCGAGCCGGTCGATCTGGCGGCGAAGATCGATCGCCACCTTGACGTTGCCCTCGCCGCTCTTCGCCGTGAAGGCGGCAAGCTCCGCTTTCACCGCGTCATAGGTTTTACGCAAGGCGGTATCGGTCTCGGCATTGCCGCCGGCTCCGTCTGCTGCGGAAACCGCTTCGGCAAGCCTTGCGGCGATGCGCATGGATTTGCCGCTGTCGCCGGTCGTCACCCTGACGAGGATGGTGCCTGTAGCGGTATCGGGCAGTATCTCGACCGCATGTTTCAGAGTGGCTTCGGCGCGCGAGGCCGGATCGGCAGCAGCACCGGTCGCCGAGAGGAGATCGAGCGCGACGCCGAGCGCATTGGCGCTGGCGCCGGCAAATTCGGGATCATGATCGAGTTTCAGGGCGGCGACCGTCGAAGCAACCACCCTAGCCGACAACAGCCCTTTCGCCGCGGCCTGGGTGAAGGCAGCGCGGCTTGCGGCATCGCTCTTCACCGCAAGCGTCGCCTCGGCACGGTAGAGGGCCGGCGAAGCTGGCATCAGCGCCGGCAAGCCCGCGCCGATGATCGTCGCGGCGGCCACTATCATCGCAAGGCCGATCCCGCTCGCCCGACGCCGCGGCGCTACCGGCCGGGGCTCGGCGGGTTCTTCACGGACTGCGGCCAGCGGTTCGGGTGAGATCATCGGCTGGTCGACCGGAACGCTCAGCTCTTCATCGCCCGCCGGCTCCTGAGGAAGCGGATGGCCGACGTCGTTGGCGGCCCGGAGGCGGTTGCCGAGGATGGTTTCGATGCGGTCGACCAGCGGTGCTGTGCTCGCCGCTCTTGCGCGCTGCTCTTGCAGCGCGCGGCCGATGGCGCGCAGCAATTCGGCCTCAGGCGGCGCGATATCAGGCCGACTCGACCGGGGCGCCCCATAGAAATCGTCATGGGGGCGCGGCCCTTCGGCTGCGCGATCTTGGAAGCTGTTTCTGGCCCTGATATCGTACATTTGCGCCACATCTCATGCACATGATGGCCGAGTTCGTTCATCCACACGAATGCAGATGATTAAGTGACTCTAAATATTCATGGCAAAGAAATGGTTAACCGCAGCGGGCAAGAATTGCTAATCCGCCCGTCCTGTTAGACACGCGGTGCGCTATAAGCTCAGCTCGCCTTCTTACGGTCCGCCCGCGGCTGCAGCGCGGTGCCGTGCTCTTCCGGATGGCTGAGGATCCTTTCGCGCCGGCGGAAGCGATAGCGCAGTACATGGAAGAGGAAGACCGGGATGCCGATGACGTAACGGCGCCAGAGGCGCGCCGGCTCCTGCAGCAGGCGATAGGCCCATTCCAGGCGCATCATCCGCACGGTCTTCGGCGCACGCGGGACGGCGCCGGAGACGAAGTCGAAGAGAGCGCCCACGGTCAGCACCAGGCGCGCATGATCGGCGCGAATATGATCGTGAACCCATTTCTCCTGCAGCGGCGTTCCCATGCCGACGATCAGAATATCGAGCTTCTGGCGCTCAAGCTCCTCGATGACATCTGTGGGATCGACCTTGTCGAAGTAACCGTCGGAAACGACGACGAATTCGTGCCAGGGCGTGTGTCTGCGGAAATTTTCCGCCGCCGCCTCGACGACCGAACGCTCGCCGCCGATGAGGCCGATGCGGCGCGGAGCCTCCATGAAGGTCAGGAAGGCCGGCACGAAATCGGTGCCGTTCAGATTGGCCGGAAACGGCGAACCATGGGCGATCTGCGATGCGATGTTGAGGCCGATACCATCAGGCAGCACCAGATTGTGCGACATGATCCGGTAATATTCGTCGTCGCGCAGCGCCGTCAGCATGTTGTGGGCGTTGACGAAGCAAACCACGGTCTGGCCGACGGGAATGGAGGCCAGCTCGTTGATGAAAACGAGGGCGTCGTCCCAGCCGAGATCGCAGACCGGCAGATCGAAGATCGTCCGCCGCGATGCGAGCACCGCGAAGTTTGCAATCAGATTCATTCCTACCTCCTGCCGAGGGTGCTGCATGCGCCCGACATCCCGGAAAACAAGCCCATATTTCCGCACCGGAGGTCTCGAAAGGACCGGTCGCGTCCCGCCGGTACGCGTCGCTCCGATCCCGGATTAGCGGCGCATGCCAAGCTGTGGCACCTGATATAACAGGACGGTTTCAAACAACCCTTAGGAAAATTCCTTGAATTTCCATGCTCGTATAAGTCGTTTATTAACCACGCGCGCCAACGACAAACGGCGCCCTCGGGCGCCGTTTGTGGTGGATGATCGAATGATGTCGAAAGCATGTCGCGCAAAAGTGTGCAGCGGTTTTGCGACAACGACATGTGTAAAAGCAAAGACCTGAAGCGCGAGGAGCGAATCTGAAAGATCGCGACGCGCTTTAGTGGGCTGCTGGCGCCGGTGCTTCGGCGGCCGGTGCGGTCTCGACGATCTTGACGGGTGTGCCCACCTTCTTCGGCTGACCGGCGGAGCTTTCCTTGACCTCTTCCTTGGAGAGATAGTCGAGCTGCTCCAGCATCACGTCGGCGACGTATTCGCCGCCGAGGCGCTCGTTCATGCCCTTCTTGATCTCCTCGCGGAAAGCCTTCGGGTCGAAGGATTTGATGTGGGCGATATCGACCATCTTGTTGCCGACCAGCAGGCTGAAAAGCTCGTCCGTCGTCATCTCGCTCAGCGGCAGCGTCACACCTTTCAGCATGTCCTTGTTCATCATGAACGAAACGCGGCCGAGGAAATAACCGGTGATCGCACCGTTGCCGATGATCGGCACCGTGATCGTTTCGCCCTTCACCAGTTCAAGCGCGCTCTGCTTGGAATCCGTTGCTGCGGGTGCCGGCGCGGTCGCCAGGTACACCGAGAAATAGACCGATGCCAAGGTGATGGCGCAAACCCAGACACCGGTGAGGACGAGCTTGATCATCAGTTTCCACGCGCGGCGAATTGTTCCTGGGAATAGGTGCCGTCGGCGTCGGCGTCCTGAACTGCGTTCTTCAGCAGGTCGGCGACAGCGCGAACCGCTTCGAGATGCGCCTCGACGCGACGGGCATTGAGGACCAGCTTCTTCTTCAGGCCGTGCAGCTGATCGAGATGGGCAGCGGCAAGCTCGGCCGGATCGGTATCGCGGAACAGCATCGACAGCTCGTAGAGGCAGCGGCTCTTATGCGCATTGGAGACCTTGAGATCGAACTGCGGATCGTTGCCGATCCGGGTGTTCTCATTGTCGATGATCATTTCGAGGCGTCCGAGAACGGATTTGATCCTGTATTCGTTCGAAATTATTTCCATTGTACCCTCGATTATGCATCACTTAGAGCATGATGCCGAAAAGTGTGCGCGGTTTTCGGACGACATCATGCTCTAACTCTTTAATTTAGAAGAGGATTCAGATTTTAGGCCAACAGGCCTAAAATCATCCTGTTCTATCGGCCTTGGCGTCCGCCGTCGGCGTGCCAAAGGTCTTGCGCTGGAAGTCGTCGATCATGCTGAGCGCGGTGTTGCGGTCATCGTCGTCGGTGGAGGCATTGACGATCTTGCCTTCCTGGCGGCGCAGCTGTTCGCTGTACATCTGCTTGGCGATGCCGATGCCGTCACCCTTGGCCATGACGTTGCCGAGCTGTTCGGCCATCATGCCTTTCCAGATATCGCCGGTCGCGCCCTTGCCGTAGACGTCTTCGCTTTCGTTCGGCAGCATGGACTTGACGAAATTCTGCAGGACCATGGCCTCAAACTTCCGGTAGCTTTCCGGAACTTCCTCGGTCTTGGTGCGGTTCTGGATGTTGGCGAGGCCGCTCTTCTGGCCGACATGATCGAGAACGTCGACCGTATTGGAGAAGCCCTTGCCATTCTCGGCGAGGCTCGTTGCGGCAAAGGCCGCACGATTTGCCTTCAACTTTTCCTGGGCCGCCTGAACCTCCATGGGGTCGGCAGCTTTGACAACGTCCAGGACCAGATCACTGGGGGGCGAAATAGCCACGTTACAATCCTCTGAATTTAAGATCGTAACGACTATGGTTTTTGAAGCTTGCTGGAGGCTGGCGTTGCGAATTGCTGATCGATGACATCGTAGACGGCATTGTCATCGGCCTCGCGGCGCTCGACTTCCAGCGCTTCCTTCACGCCGTCTTCGAGGCGGTCGCCCTTGGCGCGCTCGCGCGTCAGCCGCATCTCGTGGATCTGCTGCATGCCGGTCAGCTGCTGGTCCTTGATAGTGAGCCTGCCGAATCGGTCGGCGTAATTCTGCGAGAAGGCGTGGTGGACGGGGTCCATCGAGCCGAGCGCGAGGATGACGTCGTCCATCGCCACATTGACCTCGACACGCTGGCGGCTGGTTTCGGCCAGGTCGTTCTCGGCCATTCTTTCGATATGCCGCTGCACCGAGAGCAGCCGCTTGAGCTTCTGGGAGCGCTTCTTTTCGATCATATCAGCCTCATCGCCCGATATAGATCGAGCCGAAGGACTGGCCGAACTGGCTGACCATCGCCGCAATCGAGAAATAGATCAGGAAGAGCCCGCCCATCAGCAGATAGGGTGTGGAGATGAAGTAGACCGGGATCTGCGGCGCCAGCTTGTTGATGAAACCAATCGAGACGTTGAAGATCAGGCCGTAGATCAAAAACGGGCTCGACAGCCGCAGCATGATGTAGGTGGTCTGCTCCAGCGTGTCGGTAAAGGAGATCAGCGTCGCGCGCATCTGCATCATGCCGCCGAATGGCATGGTCGTGTAGGAATCGATCAGCGCGCGGAAGACGATGTGATGGAAATCCATGATGAAGAGAATCATCATGCCGGCAAAGGTAATAAAGGCCGACAGGCTGGTCTCAGGCGTATCTTCGATGACGTCGGCGGAGCCCGGCTGGGTGTAGCCGACCATCATGGCGGTGATCGAGGCGGCGAACTGCATGCCGAGCGTGTAGATCCTCGCCAGCATGCCATACATCACACCGATCAGCGATTCGCTGAAGATCAGGCCGATATAGGTTCCGGCACCGGTGTGAACAGCCGGATAGACGGTATCCCAGAGCAACGGCATGACGGCGATCGAGAGCGCGCCGGCGATGAAGACGCGCAGCTGTGCGGGCACGCGCGCCGAGGAAAAACCCGGAAGAGCCAGCACACAGCCACCGATCCGGCAGAAAACCAGAAACAGCGCGAGAACGGTCCCTTGCGGGTCTGTTATCATGAAATAGAGCCCAAAATCTTTATCTCGATGCCCTTGGCCAGTTCGACATGCGACAGGACCGGGAGCGTGGCGAACAGCCTCTCGATGATCATGCGCACATAGGAGCGTGTTTCCGGCGACGTGACAAGTGCGAATGGCAGGCCGCGATCCATGAACTCACGGATAACTTTGGTGGCCTGCTCGCTGAACTCCTCCAGGCTGCGCGGATCGATGTCGAATTCGATCACTTCGCCCTTGGTGTCGCGCTTCAGCGCCTGGTGGAAAGCCAGATCCCACTTGCTGCCCAGCCGCAGCACGCGCAGCACGCCGTTGTCGGCGAGATCGCCGCAAAGCTGCTGGGCCATGCGGATGCGGACATGCTCGACGATCTGCTCGGTCTTCCTGACATGCGGGGCGAGCTCGGCCACCGCTTCGAGAATGAGGTGCAGGTTGCGGATCGAGACACGTTCTGCAAGCAGCAGCTTGAGCACTGCCTGCAGGCCCGAATAGGACATGTGCGACGAGCAGATCTCGTCGGCAAGCTTCTTGTATTCGGGATCGAGCCGATCGATCAGCACCTTGACGTCCTTGTAGGACAGCAGCTGCGGCAGGTTGTTGCGGATGACCTCGCTCATATGGGTCAGCACGACGGAGACATTGTCGATCGGCTGGAAGCCCTCGCGTTTCAGATCGTCGGCGAAGTTTTCGAGGATCGAGACGGCAGGCATACCGAAAGCGGGTTCGCGGATTTCGTCGCCGGGAATGCTCGGCCGGCGGCCGGCGCCGGTAACGACGAGGACTTCGCCGACGCGCAGCAGGTTGGAGGCGACCGTCGTGCCGTGGATGCGGATCTGATACGACTTCTCGGCGATGGCGATATCGTCGGTCACCTTGATCTCGGGCACGACGAAGCCGTATTGGGTGGCGAACTTCTTGCGCATCTTGCCGACGCGGAAGGCGAGCTCCTGGTGGGCGCCGAGCAGGCGCGTCGAGACCATCTTGCCGAGTGCGAGCTCGATTTCGGAGGTGCGCAGCACTGCCTTGACCGAATCCTTTTCCAGTTCCTTGTTCTGGACGACCTTCTTTTCTTCCTGCTCGCGGCGAAGCATGTTCTCTGCCTCGACTTGACGCGGGATGAACCAGGCGCCGAAGGCGAGAAGACCGCCGAGGACCACGAAGGGTACAAACGGCAGACCCGGCATCAAGGCCAGGATGAACATCAGCACCGCTGAGACGGAAAGCGCACGGGGATAACCGCTCAACTGGTTGACGACCGCCTGGTCGGTGGAGCCGGTGGTGCCGCCGCGAGAGACGAGAAGGCCGGCGGCGAGCGAGACGATGAGAGCCGGCATCTGTGCGACGAGGCCGTCGCCGACCGAGAGCTTGACGAAGACGTCAGCTGCTTCGCCGATCGGCATGCCGTGGCGGAAATAGCCGATGATGATGCCGCCGAAAATGTTGATGCAGGTGATGATCAGGCCGGCGACCGCATCGCCGCGCACGAACTTCGACGCACCGTCCATCGCACCGAAAAAGGAGCTTTCCTCCTCGAGTTCCCTGCGCCGGCGCTGAGCTTCCCTCTCGTCGATAATGCCGGCCGAGAGATCGGCGTCGATCGACATCTGCTTGCCGGGGATGGCATCCAGGGTGAAACGTGCGCCGACTTCGGCGATACGCGTGGCGCCCTTGGTGATGACGATAAAGTTGATGGTGATGAGAATCAGGAAGACGATCAGACCGATGACGAAGTCGCCGGACATCACCAGGCTTGCAAAACCGGCGATGACACCGCCTGCCGCATCGTGGCCCTCATGGCCATGCGAAAGGATCACGCGTGTCGTCGCGATGTTCAGCGCCAGCCGGGTCATCGTTGCGATCAGCAGAATGGTCGGGAAAGACGAGAAATCGAGCGGTTTCTGGATCCACAGCGCGACCATCAGGATCAGCACCGAGAAAGCGATCGAGAAGGCCAGTCCCATATCGATCAGGAATGGCGGGATCGGCAGAAAGAGAATGCAGATGATGCCGATGATGCCGAGGGCAAAACCGACATCGCGCAGGCTCGGGGCGACTTTTGGAAGGGGGAGTGCAGGTGGTTGCGCCATGACGATTCCGTCTCTTCATGAGAGGAGGCGGACATGCAGCCCGCCCAATTCGGATCGAGAATTAAATGGCGAAGCTTGCGCGAAGGTGGCTCAGAGCGGTTCAGCTTTTCAATGGAAGCGTAGAACCGCTGCGCACTTTTGCTGGAATTGCTCTAGAAGCCGGACTGGATGCGCGAGAAGACCAGATTGGTGAAAATCGAGACCTGCGAGCCGACGAAAGGCGCGGTGACGCCGACCGTGATCAGCACCGCGACGATCTTCGGCACGAAGGTCAGTGTCGCTTCCTGCACCTGGGTCAGCGCCTGGATCAAGGCAATGACGAGACCCACCACCATCGCGACGATGACGGCGGGACCGGCGGCAATCAGGACGGTCCAGATCGCCGCCTGGAACAGATCCAATGCATCAGCTTCATTCATCCGAAGGCAACCTCATATCGCCTTGAAGTGGCCCCGCCGTGGCCGGACCACCATTGATTGGTATCACCCGAGCTATGCGGCGCACCGGCGCCGTGGATATCAGGTATCGCTGGTCGGCGCCTTGTCGGCAATAGTGATTCCCGCCTGCACGAGTATATTACCGCCATCCGTGGTCGTCGCAATGATTCCGTCCGAATAAACCTTGACGGATTCGATGGTGCCTTTGACGGTGCCGTCGGCACTTTCCATGTATTTGCCGACGTAGCTGCTGGCCTGGGTGAGGCTCGAGCTTGCGAGCAGCGTGTCCAGCTTGGTGTTGGTCTGGATCGTCTGCTCGACCTGCGAGAAGCTCGCCAGCTGCGACATCTGTTCGCTGGCGTCGACCGGATCGGTCGGATCCTGGTTCTTCATCTGCGCGATGAGCAGTTGAAGGAAATTGTCGTAGTTCAGCGTCGCCTTCTGCTGGGCCGTGCTCGTCGTGCTCGAAGTGCTCGTCGTGCCAACGCTTGATGTGGCATCTACCGCCATGGTGCAATCTCCCTGCGAATCTGCTCGACCATCGTCGGCGGCATTTCGTGGTTGTTGAGGATATTGTCTTCGATCGCGTAGAGGCCACGGATCGCCTTCAACGCATCGAAGGCGCGGCCGGTCGAGACGAGCGCATCGATGCGCTTCAGTTCGGCAAGGATCTCCTCGTTCTTGAAGCAGGAGAGCAGCATGGTGATCGACTTGCGGAACAACGCCGTCGAGTGGTCCTTGCCCTCAGGGTTGATGAGGATCATCTGCGCGATGAAATAGAGCTGACGCAGCGGCGTCGTGGCTCCCTCCGGCTGGAGGACGTGGTTTTCGAGAAGGAACGTCACATCATTCAGGAATTCCAGCGCGACCTTGCGGTCGACGCGCAGGACGGCGCCGTTGATGAAGATTCTTTCTCCGGCTTTCAGAGAAATGCGAAGTGTACTTTTCATTTAAGTCCATCCCTGATGATGGTGGTAACGTCGATGATGCCCTGGTAGTTATTAGACTGACGTTTTCTGATCCTGTCGCATTCCTTCAATATCCAGATCGCGATCGAGATGAGGTTGGCCCTGAGCCCGATCTCCAGCTGGTTGTCGGGATGTTTGAGATCCTCGATGAAGCTGATCCAGACCCGGCGTGTATAAAACAGGGCTTCAATGGCTTCCCGGCCGTATTTTTCCTTTTCGCGCGCCAACGACAGCAGGTCTATGGACCGGTCAAGAACCTGCCATTCCCGCTCTTTCGCGTCGGCCACCGAGTCCTGCATGACTTCGGCATATGAGAACTGATACATTCATGCATCCTTCTTTATTGCGCGCCTTTGCTCATCAAAGGTAGTTTACTAGACTCAACTGCTGGATCTTCGAGACGATCGTGTAAGCGGTTTCAAGCTGCGTTTCCAAAGTCTTGACGAGGGTCGAGGCTTCGTAGGGATCGACCCCCTGGAGATCGACGAGCTTGTTCTTGATGATGTTCGATTGAGCGTCGAGAGCGTCGTTGGACTTCTTGACGCGCTCCTGCGAAAGGCCGAGTTGGCTTGCCTGGGTGACCAGGCCGCTGGTCGCCTTCGCCGTGTAACTGATCGCCTGCTTGGACACCGTGCTCATCGCATCGCTGCTGAGGCCCTGACCCAACAGTGCCGAAGCCATCACCGAGGCGAGGGCGAAGTAACGCATGCCCTCGGA
Source organism: Rhizobium sp. WYCCWR 11152 (assembly GCF_013087615.1). Classification (NCBI taxonomy): domain Bacteria; kingdom Pseudomonadati; phylum Pseudomonadota; class Alphaproteobacteria; order Hyphomicrobiales; family Rhizobiaceae; genus Rhizobium; species Rhizobium sp. WYCCWR 11152. Next base: position 81,011 of record NZ_JABFCP010000011.1, read on the forward strand.
ATTGGCATTGGTCGAGGATTCGATCACTTCGGAGTTGCTGATGCGGCTCGTCATGTTCTGGTTCGAGGCTTGCGACCAACCGGTCGCCGGATTGGTCCAGTTGGCCTGGCTGAACATCGGCTCCACCGTCGTGGTGATGAAGGTGCTCATTTCGGCGCCGGTCAGATCCTTGACCGCCTTCGGTGGGACAAGAGCAGCGGCGTAGGCATTCAGCTGCGTGACGATGGCGGCACTCGTCGCGGTCGTCTTGTCGGTCAGCGGCTGCACATCGGTGTTGATGCCCGAGAACAGATATTCGCCGTTTACCATGGTGTTGGCCGTGTCCATCATCGTGGACAGGGCGCTGGTGGCCGACTGGATGGCGACGGTGATGCTGCCGGGATCGTTGCTGCCCTGGAGCGCCGTCAGCTTCGAAACGAGGCCGTCGCCGACGTCCTTCATCTTGGAAAGGCCGAGCTGCGAGGATTCCATGCGCGCGGTGACAAGCGAGTTGCTTGCCTTGATCGAGGCTATCCTGTCGACCTCGCGACTGAAGTCGACGCTCCTGGCGGCGTTGCCGCCGAGAGAGACACCGATATCCGCATAGACTCCCGTCGTCGCTTCCATCGTCGCCTTCGTCATCTGGTTCTGCGCCTGACGGATCGTCAACCGCATCGCATTCTGAATGGCCGAACTTGAAATAAATGAGCTCTTCATGGCTTAACTCGCAATATCCAGCAATGACTTCAACATTTCGTCAACGGCGTTGAGGATCTTGGTCGCCGCCTTGTAGGACTGCTCTATGTCGAGGAGCAGCGTCAGCTCCTCGTCGAGGTTGACGCCCGTCTCGTTGGAATAGGCTTCGTCGGAGCGCGACAGCGCCGCCGAGGTGTTTTCCGCCGCCGTCGTGGCATTGCTGCGGTACTGTTCGAGCCAGCCGAGGGAATTCGTGGCGAATTCCATGATGCTGACGTTCGAATCGATGCCGGTCGTGGCGTCGAACCCGACCGGCGTCCCCGCCGCCGGATCGAAATCGATGTCGGAGCCCAATGCGGTATAGAGGCGATCGAGTTCAGCCGTATAACCGCTGACGCCTGACGTGTTCAGGACGAGGCCGGTGGCGTTGACGCCACCATCGCGCAGACGCATCGGATCGCCGCCTTGCGAGGTGATGACGCGGCTGCTGACCGTGATGGTCGCCGCCATGCCGGCAACCGCGGTGGCGCCGGTATCGACCGTGCCGCCGCTCCAGGTGAAGAGGCCGGGCACATAGGCCGGACCGGCTACCGTGTTCTGCTCCTTGAAGAGCGAGACCAGGCCGCGGGCGACTTCGTCGAGCTGCTTCTGGAAGTTCGGGGCGATTTCGTCGCGCACCTGGAGGAGAGATTGAAGGCTTCCCTGCCCCGTGGTCGTCGATCCGCTGCCACGCGGAAGCGCCACACCGTCAACATAGACCGAATTGCCGGCGATGGTCGCGGTATAGACATCCTGAGATTTGAACGTCACCTTGCGCGGGATCGTCTCGAAGAGGATCGTCCCGTCAGACGTGCTCAGCACCATGTCGTTATTGTCGCGCGTCGTTGTATTGACGCCGACGATCTGCGAAATCTGCTTGAGAGCCTTCTCACGTTCGTCGAGGGCGCCGGATGCATCCGCACCCGAGGCCGTGGCGGTCTTCACCGCGTTGTTGGCCTTCTCGAAGTCGCTGAGAAGCGTATTCAGCTTATCGACGTCGGTGGCAATCTGCTTATCGGCGGTGGCGCGGACGTTCTGAACGGATTGCGAGGCATTGTTCAGCGAGTTTGCGACGTCCTGGGCGGCGGTGATGGCGCCCTGGGCGGCGACTGTGCTGCCCGGCGTCGTGCGGAAGGCCTGAAGCTTTTGCTGGAAAACGCCGAGATATGTGGATGGCGCCGTTTCGTAGTCGTTGCCACCCACGATCGACTTGAGGTCCTCAAGACCGCCGAGCAATGCCTGCTGGGCACTGTCCTGAGAGGATGTCTTCAGGTATTGGCGCAGCAGCGCCTCTTCCTGCGCCCGATCGATCTTGACGACCTGCGCGCCATTCAAGGACGTGGTGAGCATCGCCTGCCGGCGCACGTAATCTTTGTTGCCCGCATTCGAGATATTGTTCGATACGACACTGCTCTGAGTGCCCGTATTGTTGAATATATTCTGCGCGGTATTAAGTGCTGACGTGAGCGACATGGCTTAGCCGGTACCTTGCTTATCTCTTGAGGTTGACGAGAACGTCCATAATGTCGGATCCCGTCTGGAACACCTTGGAATTGGCGGTATAGCTGCGCTGCGATTCGATCATCTCGGTCAGCTCGCCGGCGAGGTCGACGTTCGAGCCTTCGAGAGCGCCTGATTTGATCGTGCCGAGACCGTTGGTCTGCGGGAAGCCGGTGACGGTGACGCCCGACTGGCCGTTGGCGCTGTAGACGTTGCCGCTCATCAGCGTCAGCTTGTCCGGGCTGGCGACATTGGCCAGCGGAATGCGATAGAGCGGCTTGGTGCTGCCGTCTTCGTATTTCGCGTAGACGATGCCGTCGCCGTCAACCGTGACGTCCTTGACCGGGGTCGCTGCCTGACCGTTCGGCGTACCGGTGCCGGAGAAGTCGGCACCGAGCTGTGTGAAGGCGGAGAAGTCCATGGCAATCGTCTGGCCAGTCACCGGATCGGCGATGTTAACGGTGCCGGGCGAGGTCATCTTGCCATCACGGTCGAAGGTGAGCGCTCCCGTGCCGACAGCGGCGGTGGAGTAAGGGAAGGAGGTCGCGCCGCCGACCGCAGCATCGGCGTTGCGGAACATCGCCACTTCCCAGGTGGCAGCGGTAAGGGGAGGTGCCGGCGGCGGCGCTGCCGCGACTGAGGACTTCGTGAAGTAGAAGTCGTACATCACCTTGTTGCCGAGTCGGTCGTAGGCGACCATCGAGACCTTCTTGGTATCGGTCGTCGTCGTGGCGAGGTTGGCGCTTGGAGCCGTCGCGGGAGCGACCGGAGCGATCTTGGCGTTGGAGTCCAAGTTGCCCTTGAAGATACCGGATGTCGAGGCGATCGCGGTCAGACCATCCTGGTTGACATTGACGGGAACGAGGCCATCGAAGCCGTTGACGACGACGGCTGGAGCGCCGGAATCGTAGGAATAGCCCATCAGCATAAAGCCGGCGGCGTTGACGAGGTTGCCTTCGTCATCCTTGGTAAAGTCGCCGGCGCGGGTCAGAACCGGCGTGCCGTCAGGACCCTGGACGATGAAGAAGCCGTCGCCCGAGATTGCGAGATCGGTGCTCGACGTGGTGTAGGAAATATCGCCCTGGTCGGAGACGGCCTGGCGGACGGAGGTCTGAACACCGCCGGAATTGTAATTGCCGCCTGAGGAGGGCAGAACCAGCGACGAGAAGCTCGTCGACACAGCCTTGTAACCGGTGGTGTTAACGTTGGCGATGTTGTCGGCGACGGTGCTGAGGCGGTTGGCCTGAGCGTTCATCCCCGATACTGCCGTCTTCATGCTGCCGAAAATGCTCATCTGAAAACCTCGTTTTACCTGTTATGCACGAGAGTATTTGTCGGGCCTTGCGTGAAGCTGTCTGTCATGCGAGCTGCGAGGCCAGATATCGAAGTTCAGCCGGGCGCCGCCGCCCGGCCGAGAAATCAGGCCCAATCGATGCAGTAACCAAGGAAGCGCTTGGAATCGACCGGATCGACGCCGAGCTTTTTGCGCAGCTTCTTGCGCAGCTTCGAGATGTGGCTTTCGACGACGTTCTCCTCGACCTCTTCATCGAAGATGCCGTAGATGGCGTTGAAGATCTGGGTCTTGGTGACGCGGCGACCACGATTGGCGATCAAATATTCGAGGATGCGGCGCTCGCGCCGGGGAAGTGCGAAGACTTCGCCGTTGATCTCGGGGTCACGACCATCCGAGAAGACGCGGATCCCGCCGATCTCGGTGTAATTGGTGATCGCCTTCAGCCGGCGCCGGATCGCAGCCGCCCTTGCGAGGATTTCGCGGGGATGCACCGGTTTGCGCACCACGTCGTCGACGCCGCAATCGAAAAGCGCAAGAGTGTTTTCGAGCGAGTGCTGGTCGCTGACCGCAATCACCGGCGCCATCGACCGATCCCGGATCGCCCGGGGCAGTTCGAAGTTGCGCTGGCCCTGACCGATCAGAAAGGCCTCGACTGCAGCTATGTCGGAATCGGCGGCGGTCTGTACCCACTCGCCAAATTCCGCTGGATCAAAGCCGGTGGAGGGAATGCCCTCACGACCGAACAGAGATGTGTATCCATCTTTCACGAGCTCACGCTCATCAACCACTACGATCATTCGTCCGCCTCCGAATCAGTGTGGCACTTCGATGATCTATGGGTACGAATCGCACGAATCGGCGACAACTCGTTAAAGTTAATGGCAGAAACTAATAATTGATTAAGATCTGGGTAGCGATTTGATCTATATCTAGTGGGTACGCCTGATTATGCACACCAAAATTTCGTGGAAAAGTTAACAGTCGGTTAAATATGACTTGCGCGGGGGATTCGCGCCGGATTCCTGCCACATTGTGACACAGTTTCGTCACAATACGCCTCTTCTATCTTTGGTTGAATCAATTTCGACAAAAGTTACTCGCATTGAGAGTCCACTTGCCGTAGCCCGTGGCGACGAGATTGGAGATGACGCGGCAAACATATTGCTTCTGCGCCGGATTGTTGTTGGGTCCGGCATGGTATCTGGCTACCGCCATCGTCCATGTCTCGTGACGGTCATGCAGATTGCGGAGGAATTTTGCCGCATACTCGACGTTGCGATGCGGGTCGAACATCTCCTCGGCAGAGCGGAAATTCTCGCCGTGAAAGTAATGGTTAATCTGCATGCAGCCGATGTCGATGAGCTTGGCGCCGCTGTTGCGTGCGACATCGAACTGCCGCATTGCGTCCTGCTCCGAGGGCGGAAAGATCGCCTTGCCTTCGACGTTCATGGCGTAGGGATAGAGCGAACCCTTGCGGCCGGTCTCCGTCAGCCCAACCGAATAGAGGATGCCTTCCGGGATGCCGTATTTGGCCGCTGCCGACTGGATCTCGCGTTCGCAGGCGCCGGTGGAGGCGCTCGCCTCAGAGGTAAACGCCGCCAGCGCCGCTGCTGCCGCCAGAACGAGCGTCTTCAACACTGGTATCGCCTGCGCCATTGAAGCCTCCGTCCGTCCGCTGTGCCGTCTGATTTTGGCGCTCGCGCGCCTCGCCGCCCTGCCCCTGCTGAGGAAGCGACTGCTGCTGAGAGGCCTGGCCCTGATTGCCGGCGTCGGGACGCTCGACCGGCGCCATGCTGATGGTGACGTTTTCGACCGCGTAACCCTGGCTGCGCAGAGCTTCGAGAATCTTGCCGTGATCTTCCTTCATTTGACGATAGGCCGCTCCGGTATCGACCTTGAGGTCGATGTTCAGGGCGTCGCCGGACAGGCGCATGGTCGCCGTCACCAGGCCGAGATCGAGCGGGTTCATCTGGATCTTCAACGTATTGACCACCTTGCCGGTGCTCGTCCATTCCGCCGCGTTGGAGAGCGCCGAGCTCGGCTCCATGGCGCGCGCCCATTCGGAATCGCCGGAGAGAGCGGCGGTGACGGCGGCGGAATTCGTATTCTGCATCAGGCCGATATAGCGGCGCGATTCGAGCACCGAAACGTTTTCGACATCGGCCTTCTTAGAACCATCTTTCGGCCCGGCCTGATCCGTGCCGATGTGGACATCCATCGACACGCCGCGGCCATCGGCACGGCTCAACCTGAATGTCTTGCCATCGGCGGCTTCGGCAGTCTCCGATCCGGGGACCTTGATGTCATTCGCCTTGCCGCTCTCGTTATTGCCGCTGACCGCGGCAAGAGCGTCGGACGCATGGCCGCCCGCCTTGGCTTCGATACCATCGAGTTTCTTGTCGCCCGCTCCAGCCTCGTCGACCTTGGCGGAGACGTGATGTGCGGTGGTCGCCGGCAAAGTCACTGTCCCGTCGGCAGGCTCCTGCTTCAACAGACCCAGGACATCGGAAATGCCGCCGTCATCATCGTCGCTGACCTTGTCCGTATCGGTTTCCAACGCGTCCGCCTTGGTGTGTTTGCCGCCCTTGGCTGCCGGAGCGACCTCGTCTGCGGGACTGTCCTTCGGATCGAGCTTGCCGAAGGCGAGATCGGCCGGCATTTTGACCTCAGCCTTTGCGGGCTTTGTCGTGGCCTTTTCAACACTGGCAATCGTTTCCGGCTGCACCTCCGCCTGTGCCTTCAGCGCGGCGTCGCCAAGGTCGATCAACGGCTTTGCACTGCTGCGGCCGCGGATCGTCCGCGCCACTTTCTCGGCGCCGCCGTCGGCAGCCACGCCCTGATCCGGCTGCGCATCGTCGGGCTCGTCATTGACGGCATCGCTGCCTGCCTTGGCAAGCGCGTCGAAGAAGCCGTTCTTTTGGCCGTCAGCATCGCTTTTTCCGGCCAGTCGCGCGGATTTCGCAACCGCGGCCGTCTCCGTACCGGAGGCACCGCCCGAGACGCTTATATCCATCATTGTTCGTTGCCTTCTTGCGCCAGAAGACCGTCGATCTCATCGAGCTTGGATCGATTGGTCGTCACAAATGCGTTGAATGAGGGGTCGGTATCCTGACTTTGGCCAGTCGATGCCACACCTCCCGGAACAGGCTCGGGAAGCGCGCCTGGCGCTCCCGGTTGCGTGGCTATCGCCGCAGCCTTTTCAGAAGTGATTTCTTGATGATCAGTGTTAGGATCGGAGGCTTGCGTCAAGCTTGCCGGGTCGGGAGCGCGCAGGATCTGCTCGGCAACGGATCGCGCCGCCTCCTGCAGCGCCTGATCCCGCCGCGACAGCGCGTTGCCGTCGATGCCGCTGACATTCTTTGCTGCCTGATCGATATCCTCGGTGGGAAGGCCGGCCATGCCGCCATAGAAATCCGCGAGCGGACCGAAAGCATTGTCGGTGCCGCCGCCAAGCGACTGCACGCGTCCGACCGCCATGCGCGCCAGCTCCGGCTTGCCTGATATCGCGGCGGCGCGGGCGATGCGCAGATAAACCTCGCGTTGGCGCGGTGCGTCCATGAAGGACAGGATGTCGATGACATCCTGCGGTTTCACGTCGTGATCGTGGCCGACGACGAGGGTGACGAAAAGATCGGCGAACTGGCTGGCATAGGGCGAATGCAGGAAGCGACGGACATAGCGCTGCGAATAGGCCATTCCCCTGTCGAGCATCCCCTTGTCGACGCATATGGCGACGGAGCGGCGCAACGCCGCCTCCTCGACGATCGTGCCCGGGGCGGCAAGACGCGCCTGGTCGTAGAGATCCAGCGCGTCTGTCGGTTTCGTCGCGATCAGCACGTTGCCGCCGATCAGCGCAAGGTAGGGGCCGATCTTCTTGTCGCGATATTCCCTGGCCGTCTCCTGCAGCGTCTTGGCGACGAGGAGGCCCTTGCCGCTCAGATATTTGCGCAGCACATCGGTGACACGGTTGTCGAAATAGCCGTTGACGTCGTGGGCGATCAGATATTCGAGCGTCTGCGGATTGCCGCCGCTCATCGTGTAGATCAGCGCTGCGTCGACATTGCGGTCGTCGTCGAAGATCGACGGTTCGACGGTGCGCAGCCGCGTGTCGATCGTGCCCAGCATGAAGCGCTGCATCTCACCGGCCGAATGATCACCGGTAACGACGGAATCCTGCACGAATTGCAGCGACCGCAGCATTTTGTAGGGCGCGAGATCGTCCGGATCCTGCGCATTGGCCACGGCCGGCGAAAGCATCGCCAGGCCGAGAGCCACAAATCCGACGTAACGATGCTGCCGACGCGCCATTCGACTATCCTTGATCCGCCTGCACCAGAATCTCGATCCGGCGGTTGGTGGCGTTGAACGGGTCAGACGGCAGCTTCAGCCGACGGTCGGCAAAGCCGGAGACCTGGGAGATGCGTTTCTCGTCTAGCCCGCCGCGCACGAGCATGTAGTAGGCGCTCTGAGCGCGGTCCATCGAAAGCCGCCAGTTCTCGTTCTGCGCGCCCTTATACTGGCGACCGTCCGTGTGGCCGCGGATGGCAACCGCACCACCCCTCTCCTTCAGGATCGTGCCGATCTTTTCCATGGCGAGCACCATTTCCTGGCGCGGAACCGCAGAACCGATATTGAACATCGAATCGTCGGTCTGGTCGGAGATGCTGACCAGCAATCCGCCTTCGGACGCCGTCACGGTCAGGCCTTCGGCGAGCTTGCCGGCAACGCCGCCGATCTGCTGGGCGATCTGCGCCTGCAGCTGCTCGGCTTCCTTTTGCTGCTTCTGCTCGGCCTCGGCGGCACTCTTGTCCGCATCCTTCTGATGATCGGCGTCCTTCTGAGCTTCGGCCTTCTTGTCTTCGGGCGACTTGCCACCCGGCGTCTTGCCGTCCTTGGCCTCGACCGCGCCCTTGGTTTCCTTCGTTTCTTTGGTTTCCTGGGCGGCCTTCTGATCGGTGGTCAGCGGTATCGGCTTGGCGTCCTCAAGCTTGGCGATCTCGGTCGTCTCGCTCTCGACCGCCTGGTCGTCGCTCTTGCCGGGCGGCAACGGCTTGCCGGCCGTCGTGACCTCGACCTGCTTCGTCCAGAAATCCGGATCGAAGGGATCGCGATAGGCCTCGCCGCCATCGGCGCCGGTGGCCGGGCCGGAATCGGCGGCACCGCCATCGCCCTTGGCGCTGACATTGGCCTGCTGGCCGACTTCCTGCGCGATCTCGGCAAGAACCGAATAGGGGTTTTCGAAGAAATCGGCCTCGGAATAATTGGTTTGGTCGCCGGAGGTCGATGTCTGGTCGTCACCATCCGCCGCGGCCTTGCCGTCGTTCGGATCTTCTTCCTTCTGTTTCGACTTCTCCTGCTTCTCCTCACCCTCGGCATTGTCGACGGGCTTCTTCAGGCCCTTCTCGGTCGGCTTTTCGTCGGAGAGTTTGATCGGATTGAAATAGGTCGCGACCGAAGCCTTGGTCTCCTCGTTGGCGGCATTGACCAGCCACATAACCAGGAAGAACGCCATCATCGCCGTCATGAAGTCGGCATAGGCAATTTTCCACGCACCGCCATGGGCGCCATCGTGATCACCGCCGCCATGTCTCTTGACGATGATGATCTCGTTCTTGCCGTGGTGGTGGTTTTCGCCTTCGCTCATTCCAGAACTTTCTTCAAGCTGGCCGCCCAGGCGGACATACGGGTGACGATGACGGAATCACCGATTTCGACGGCAAGATCGATATCGTCGGTCTCAAAGTGGCGAACCGCGCTGGCATGTTCGCCGAGCTCGGCCTTCAATATATCGAAAAGCCGGGTCGGGCCCCTGACGACGATCGCTCCGGCCGCGCCTTCGAGGATCGCATCACGCAGCAGGGCGGCGAGGCTTTCGGCAGCCTTGGCCGCAAGCGCTTCCGTGATCACAGGCGCGATGGCCTGGGCGGCGCCGGCGCTGACCAGCTGAGCGACCTCTTCGGCGATATCGCGGATGCGGGACGCAATGACCGCCGCCGCCTCGACCTCGTAGCGAAGCTTCAGTTCCTCGAGTTCACGCGCATGGACCTCCGCCAGCGTCCCCGCCTCGCGTTCGTATTTCTCGGTCAATTCCACGGTCGCTGCGGCATGACCTTCCGCATAGGCTTCGCGGCGCTCCGCCTCGACGTCGATCACCGGTTCGCTCGGCATTTCGGGAAAATCGTCGCCACCGAAATCGTTCATGTCGAGGATCGGCGCTGACGATTCCGGTTCACCGAAATCCTTCAAATACCGGGAAAGCGTAATGCTCATAAAAAACCATCCAGCATTCGGGAGGCATGCAGCATGCCCGCCCCGCTCAAAGTGACCTTGCGCGCCGGCATCCCCTTCGAAACGGACAAGGGGCTGACCTTGCGCCGGCACGGATTCGGACGATGCCTTCATGCCGGAAACTAGGCAGTCAAACTTGCGCGAGGATGAATGGCGCCGTCGCCACCCGTGATCGCGCCCACGCCTATTCCAGCAGGATCAGGATCTTGCTTGCGGCCGTGTTGAGGATCGAGATCGCTTCGACGGCCATCTGCTTCTGGGTCTCGATCGCCTTCTGCCGGATCGAAGCCTCGTCCATGTCGGTGTCGACGAGCGCGCCGACGCTCTTGTCGATCGAATCCGCCAGATCGGCGGTATAGTCGATCTGATCGTCGATGCGCGTCTTCATCACGCCGATGGACGCGGCCGTCGTCGTCAGCGAGGAGAGAAGCGCGTCGGTGACGTCAAGCATGTCGGTGAGTTGCTCACCGGTCGTGTTGTTGTCGATCGCAATTTCCGTACCCGTCGCCGGCGTGGTCGAGTTGGCGTTCAAAAGGTAGTAGTTGCGCGACGTCGCGCCACTGTTGTTGATCGCATTGGCATCGACCGACTTGGTCAACAGGCCGCCACTCGCATTGTTCTTGTCGATGAGAATGGTCTGCGACGATGGGAAATCGATGGTCTGGGCCTGATATTCGCCGGTCGGAGCGCGTACGAAACCAGAGATGACCTGCCATGTCGGCGGCGCAGCGGTATCGCCGTTCAATAGCCAGTTTTCACCCGCAAACGACGTCGATTCAACGATCGTCTGCAACTGCTCTTTGTATTCGCTGATCTCGGCGTTGATCTTGTTCTTGTCGGCGCCGGGCTCTCTTGCCGAAACCAGCTTGGCGCGAATATCGCCTATGAGATCAATCGCCGAGTTCATCGCCGTGTAGGTCGCATCCACCTTGGCAGCGCCGAGACCGAGCGCATCGCCGATCGTTCCGAGATTGGTGCTGTCCGAGCGCATGACGGTCGCGACCGACCAATAGGACGCGTCGTCGGCGGCCGTCTCGATACGATACCCCGAGGACACTTGCTGTTGGGTCTGGCTGGCTTCTTTGTTGATGCTGCGCAGCACCGCAAGCGCATTCACCGCGGCCGCGCTGGTAATCTTAACGGTCATCGACAGGTCTCGGAATCGGGGTGAAAAGGCAGGCCGGATTGCCGGCGGCGACTGAGGTGGCATCATGCCTCCGGCAGGGTTTCCGCCGGTGTGTCGCAAAAGCAAATCAATTCCAGGCGAAGGTAACTCGATATCAACCTGTTGGGCAAGAGCGCAGCACTGAGCGTGGCGCGCCGATCGCCATGTCGATCAAGCCGTTGATATAAAAGAAAGAACCGCGCCATTTCGGGCGCGGTCCGGGAGACTTTACGCTCGCTGCCAGATGACGGCGCAAGATTGGGTCCAGCTTCAGCCTCTGATTTAGCTGCGGAACAGCGTGAGGATGTTCTGGGCGCTGGAGTTGGCGATCGACAGCGACTGGATGGCCAGCTGCTGCTGCGTTTGCAGCGCCGTCAGCTTGCTCGATTCCTCTTCCATGTCGGCATCGACGAGGCGGCCGACGCCCGAGTCGATCGAGTCGCTGAGCGCGCTGACGAAGTTTTCCTGCAGATCGATGCGAGTGGAAATCGAGCCGAGTTGCGATGCAGCCTTGGTCATCGCCTCCAGGCCGGCCTCGATTGACGTCAGGGCCATGGAGATCTCAGCCGAGCCGAAAGTGCTGATGTCCATCGAGTAGATCGAGCCGATCGTGCCGCTTAATGTGCCGAGAATGCCGGAGCTGGTCTCAATCGTGCCAGTCGAGGTCATGCCGAAGAGGACGTTGCCCGTGGAGCTCGAGTCCAGGATGTAGTCTGTCGTCTTGACCGAGACATTGCCGTTGCCATCGCGCACGAAGGTGGAAACGACGCTCTTGGTGCCGTCGGCGCCGGCAACCCAGTTTTCACCGGAGAAGGAAGCCGATTGCGCGATGCTCAGGAGCTGCTGCTGCAGCTGGCCGATTTCTTCCTGAATCTTGGTCTTGTCGACGCCCTTTTCGGTCGCGGCGACGATCTTCGCCTTGATTTCGCTGATGATGTCGATGGCGCTGTCCATGGCAGAGTAAGCGGTGTCGACTTTGGCGGCGCCGAGGCCGAGAGCGTCGGAAACGGCGGAAAGTGCCTTGTTGTCCGAACGCATGGTCGTTGCGATCGACCAATAGGCGGCGTTATCGGCTGCCTTTTCGACGCGGTAACCCGACGATACGTGGTTCTGCGTGGTCTCAAGGCTGTCGTTGATACCGCGGAGTGTCTGAAGAGCGGCCATCGCCGCGACGTTCGTCAAAATGCTGGTCATGAAATGATTGCCCCTTGTCGGCATGTGGAAAAAAGGGACATTCCGGAAAGGTACCGGGAACGGGAAGCAGCCTCATGCCTGTTAACCGGTTCTTAAATTTGGTTAACTCTCCGTCTCGTTGACCGCAGAAGACAGCATTATGGTTAATCATTGGTTAACGAAAATTAAAAAGCCGCGCTCCATCGGAGCGCGGCTCTATTCCGAGATGCCCGCCGGAGACCGACGGGCCGATGTTTCTGCGGGTTATTAGCCGCGGAACAGCGTGAGGATGTTCTGCGAAGAGGAATTCGCGATCGACAGCGACTGGATCGCCAGCTGCTGCTGAGTCTGCAGGGCACTGAGCTTGGAGGATTCTTCTTCCATGTTGGCGTCGACGAGACGGCCGACACCGGAGTCGATCGAGTCGCTGAGCGCGTTGACGAAGTCTTCCTGCAGGCCGATGCGGGTGGAGATCGAGCCGAGAGCAGCGCCGGCGCTGGTCATGGCCTTCAGAGCCGCTTCAACGTTGGTCAGAGCCGACTGGATCTGGCCGAGCGTGAAGTTGGTGATGCTCATCGAGTAGACCGAGCCGGTAGCGCCCGACGAGGTGCCAAGGATACCCGTGGAGGTTTCGACCGAGCCGCCGCTCATGCCGAACAGGACGTTGCCCGTGGAGGTGTTCGAGAGAACGTAGTCGGTCGTCTTGACCGAAACGGCGTTGGAGGCGTCGCGGACGAAGGTGGAAACGACGCTCTTGGTGCCGTTTGCGCCGGCAACCCAGTTTTCGCCCGAGAAGGAAGCCGACTGAGCGATGCTCAGGAGCTGTGCCTGCAGCTGGGTGATTTCTTCCTGGACCTTGGCCTTGTCGACGCCGTTTTCAGTGGCGGCAACGAGCTTAGCCTTGATGTCGCCGACGACGTCGATGGCGCTGTCCATAGCGGAGTAAGCGGTGTCGACCTTGGCGGCGCCGAGACCGAGAGCGTCGGAAACAGCCGAGAGAGCCTTGTTGTCCGAACGCATGGTCGTTGCGATCGACCAGTAAGCGGCGTTGTCGGAAGCCTTGCCGACGCGATAGCCGGACGAAACGTGGGCCTGGGTTTCCTGGAGACCCTGGTTGATGCCACGGAGAGTCTGGAGGGCTGCCATTGCAGCGTTGTTGGTGTTGATGCTCGTCATAGTTTGCTTGCCCCTTGTTGGCAGATTTTAAGAAGGGACATTCCGGATTTTCGGCCGGCCCACAGCGATCAGCATCATGCCTGTTAACCACTCTTGTTAAGGTTAACTCGCCGTTTCGATGGGCCTAGAAAACAGCAAGATGGTTAAGGAAAGCTAAATTCAAATTGGAAATAGCGTAAAAATATCTGATACTTAGGAATGTTTTCATTAACCTTATCTTAAAACATTTCGCGGCCGGGGATGACCCGGCCGCGAAACTTGAAAGCCTTGTGCCGACCGGTCTTAGCGGAAGAGCGACAGGATGTTCTGCGAAGAGGAATTCGCGATCGACAGCGACTGGATCGCCAGCTGCTGCTGGGTCTGCAGGGCGCTGAGCTTGGAAGATTCTTCTTCCATGTTGGCGTCGACGAGGCGGCCGACACCGGAGTCGATCGAGTCGCTGAGCGCGTTGACGAAGTCGTCCTGGCTGTCGATGCGGCTGGAGAGCGAGCCGAGAGCAGCGCCGGCGCTGGTCATGGCCTTCAGAGCCGCTTCAACGGTGGTCAGAGCAGACTGGATCTGGCCGGCGGTGAAGTTGGTGATGCTCATCGCGTAGATCGAGCCAGTTGCGCCCGACGAGGTGCCGAGGATACCGGTGGAGGTTTCGACCGAGCCGCCGCTGATGCCGAACAGGACGTTGCCGGTGGAGGTGTTCGAGAGAACGTAGTCGGTCGTCTTGATCGAAACGGCGTTGGAACCGTCGCGGACGAAGGAGGAAACAACGCTCTTGGTGCCGTTTGCGCCGGCAACCCAGTTTTCGCCGTTGAAGGAAGCCGACTGAGCGATGCTCAGGAGCTGCTGCTGCAGCTGACCGATTTCTTCCTGGACCTTGGCCTTGTCGACGCCGCTTTCGGTTGCGGCAACGAGCTTAGCCTTGATGTCGGTGACGACGTCGATGGCGCTGTCCATGGCGGTGTAAGCGGTGTCGACCTTGGCGGCGCCTACGCCGAGAGCATCGGAAACAGCCGAGAGAGCCTTGTTGTCCGAACGCATGGTCGTTGCGATCGACCAGTAAGCAGCGTTGTCGGAAGCCTTTTCGACGCGATAGCCCGACGAAACGTGGTTCTGCGTCTGGTTGAGGCCCTGGTTGACGCTACGCAGCGTCTGGAGAGCGGCCTGTGCGGAAGAATTGGTGTTAATGCTTGTCATAAGTCTGTCCCCTGGAAAACTAGATACAAAAAGGAGGACATACCGGACTATAGTACCGGCGATGACGGACCAGCTTCATGCTACTCGGCGCCTTTTTGTTTGGCCCAAACCCGTCATGTCCAGGGCAATTTCGCAGCCAATGCTTGCCAACTTCTTAAAAAGACAGACCCTGAGCCGGCTCCTTGCAGGGCATAGTTAATGCCTTCTCACAAGGCTTAGTTAATGCCTGCTGAAGATAATATTTGGCATCCGAATTCGAGCGGCAAAAGCGAACTTTACCGGCGAAAGGGGCGCTTTCCTGGGGCAGTCGAGGCTTTCCGGACAAAGCAGGCGCTCATCGCGCCACCGGTTTCAAGCAAGCTTCGAATGCCAGTATGGCAGATGCCGGGATAGCATCATCGGACTGACCCCGTTTTGGGGAGGACGGTCCATGCGCGCTTCGGCGATCGACAGTCATGCCAGAACATTTCCTTCACGGAGTTGGGTTTTGAACAGCAAAGTTTCGTTCTCTGCGGCATCCAAGGATTACCAGATGGGCCGCTACACACAGTCCTTGGCGACGCTCAATCAGCTGATGGATATCCAGCAGGACGCCAAGACCTATGCGCTGCTGGCCAAGAACCTCCTGCAGCTCGGCTTCAAGGCCGATGCCGCGAAAGCCTATGGCCTGGCCGGCAACTGTGAAGGACCGAATTCCTACGAATACCAGAAACAGGCTGCCAAGCTGCATTACGAGACCGGCAGCGAGGACGATGCTCTGCTGATCGCCATGCGAAACCTCGCCAAGGCCCAGGAAGACCCGGAGCTTGCCTTCATCATCACCGCGATCTATCTGAAGCGCCAGCAGCGGGATATCATCCGCCCGTTCAAAACGGTGCTGTCGCAGAGCCAAAATCCCGATCATATGCGCCTGGCGGCCTTGCTTCTCAGCGACGATCTGAACGACCCAACCAACCAGAGCCTCTCTCGCAACCTTTTCAAGCGGTTTCCCGGCAATCTCGCATTCCGCTTCCTGCATCTGGTTTTCGCCCGCGAATTCAATGAGTTCGAAGAGGCCGGCAAACATCAGGCGGTGATCGACGCTGCACTTGCAAAGGGCGATATCGAGATCCTGCGCAAGGATAACCCGTTCTATCACCTGCACTGGTGCGGCAACGAGGACCTCAACCGGTATGCGACGATCGGCTTCGCCCCCCTCAACCCGGAACGGGTGTCCTTCCGCCGCAGCCAGCCGCACAGCTGGTCAGACAAGATCCGGATCGGCTACATGTCATCGGACTTCTGGGATCGCCACGCGACGATGAAGCTCTTGCAGCGTATCCTGGAACTGCACGACAAGGACCGGTTCGATGTGACGCTCTTTTGCCATACGGACCCGGAGTTCCTGAAGCACAACGACACCGACCGTAACCGCTGGGGCAGGATCGTCACAATTCACGGGTTCTCCGACCAGGCGATGCTGGAAGCGGTGCGCGAGCATAATATCGACATCATGGTCGACCTGAAGGGCCATACATCAGGCAGCCGCGCCACGGCCTTCAACTTGCCGCTGGCACCGGTGCATGTCGGCTGGCTCGGTTTTCCCGGCAGCACGGTCAATATCGACCTTGATTATGTCATCGGCGACCATTCGGTATTGCCCGACGTGGCAAAGCCCTTCTATCATGAGAAGTTCTGCCGGCTGCCGGAGAGCTACCAGCCGAACGACCCGATGCATCGCCCGAAGCCCCGCCCCGTCACCCGCGAAAAGCTCGGCCTGCCTGATGAAGCCTTCATCTTCGCGTCCTTCAACGGCAACCGCAAGATCACGCCGGAGACGATCGACAGCTGGTGCCGCATTCTCAAGCGTGCGCCAAACAGCGTGCTCTGGCTGATGGCAAATACGCCGCGCAACCAGGCGAACCTCTTGAAGCAATTCCAGACGGCCGGCATTTCGCCCAAGCGGATCATCTTCTGCCCGCGCGCGCCCTATGAAGAACATATCGACCGTCAGCAAGCAGCCGACCTCGGCATCGACACCTTCCCCGTCAACGGCCACACGACCACCTCGGAGCAGCTCTGGGGCGGCCTGCCAGTCCTGACCGTCAAAGGCACGAACTTCGCCTCACGCGTCAGCGAGAGCCTGCTCAGGGCCATCGACCTGCCCGATCTCGTCGCGCCCGACCTGCAGGCCTATGAGGATATGGCCGTCGAACTGGCTGAGAATCCCGGGCGGATCGCCGAATACAAGGCGCATCTCAAGGAGAAGCGTTATATCGCGCCGCTCTTCGATGCCGAACGGTTCTGCGACCATCTGGAGAAGGCCTATGAAGTCATGGCCGAGCGTGCCAAGCAGGGTCTCGCACCCGATCACATGGACATTCCGGCGCTGCCGCCGCGCACGGCGCCGTTCGCGGCGGAGTGAGGCTTTTCGACCGCTACAGCGTCGCGCGTCTTTCAGATGGGTAAAGGACGCTGTAGCACTTTGAATTGTTGCATAATGAAAGAACCCGCTGGAGCGATCCAGCGGGTGTTTTTCATTGGTGAATATCAAGCGGTAGCCGGTCAGCTGAACGAGCGCACCAGGCTGCCGACGAGCAGGTTCCAGCCGTCGATCAGCACGAAGAAGAGAATCTTGAAAGGCAGCGAGATCGAGGTCGGCGGCAGCATCATCATGCCCATCGCCATGGTGATGGTCGCGACGATGAGGTCGATGACGAGGAACGGCAGCACGATGAGGAAGCCGATCTCGAAGCCGCGGCGAATCTCGGAAATCATGAAGGCCGGGATCAGCACGCGGTAGTCGATCGGATCGGTCGTCTGGATATTCTGTCCGCGTTCGCGCGCCAGATCGACAAAGAGCGCCAGATCCTTGTCGCGGGTATTGGCCGCCATGAAGGTGCGGAAGGGTTCGGCGATACGCTGGACCGCCTCGGTCTCGTTGATCTGATTGGCAAGCAGCGGCTGCACGCCGTTCTGCCAGGCCTGATCGAAGGTTGGCGACATGACGTAGAAGGTCATGAACAGCGACAGCGACAGGAGGATCATGTTGGAGGGCGTCGAGGAGAGGCCCATCCCTGAGCGCAGGATCGAGAAGGCGATGATGAAGCGCGGAAAGCTCGTCACCATGATCAGGATGCCCGGCGCGACCGAAAGAATGGTCAGCAGGCCGAATGTGCGGATGATCCAGGCGGCGACGGAGCCATCGACCGGCACGTTCAACAAGTCAGTCGGCAGCTGCTGTGCCACCGCCAGTTCCGGTACCGCCATCATGGCGGCAAGGAAAACTATGAGACGAATCATTCGATGACAAATGTCCTGAACATGACCTTCGATACCCGCCCTTGCGAGCGAAGGTCAACACGTTCCTGTATGTCATCCTTGAGATATTGAAAGCCCCGCGGCCCCTCGATCTGCTGGAGGGAAACGGTCCTGATATAAGCGAGGATATCCTGGTGAATATCCTCGGAAACCTTGACATCCGGCGGCCCGTTGAACAGCAGCGCGACTTCGAGTCGCACCCAGTTTTCTGAGGGGTAGGCGAGGTTCGAGGTGATCGGCTCGAGCTGGACGACGTTGTTGGCCTCGGTCGAGATGCGCGCCAGGCCTTCCTCGGCCTTCTTCTTCGCCTCCTCATGCTTGGCCTGCTCGACCTCCTTGGCACCCTTGACGTTGGGCGCCACGATCGTGCCGACCGCCCAGCCGCCGCCGGCGCCGAGCAGGGTCAGGACGGCGATGCCGATGATCGTCATCAGCGAGCCGGATTTCTTCTGCGATTGACCTGCGCTTGCGTCTGGTTCTGCCATCGTCGTTCAGCCTCAAAGCGGCGAGAAAAGATCGACGGCCTGCTGGCCGCGCGGAGGCTGCTGCACTTCCATCAGACGGCCGCGGCCGCCGTAGGAGATACGGGCTTCGGCAATCTTGTCGTAGGAGATCTGGTTGTCGGCATTGACGTCCTGCGGACGAACGATACCGGCGACATTCAGGATGCGCAGCTCCTGGTTCAGGCGGACTTCCTGCGAGCCCGATATGACGAGGTTGCCGTTTTCGAGAATACCGGTGACGACGGCGGCGACCAGAAGGGTGAGCTTATCGGTACGCTCGATCTTGCCCTTGCCGTCGGTGCTGGTGTCGGAGCCGTAAGTCAGGTCGGTCTTCGACTCGGGCGTCCAGCCGAAGATCTGGGCGTTGACATCCCAGTTCATGCCGCTCGAATTCGTGCGGCTGCGGTTGGTCTCGTTGTCGAAGGAGGCCTTGTCGTTGATCTGGATGTCGACGGTCAGGATGTCGCCGACGTTGAGCGCGCGCGCGTCCTTGAAGAGGGCAGCTTGCGAATCGCTCCACAGCGAATAGCCCTGCGCCACGGCGCGCGGCTGCTTCGGATAAAGCGCCATCTGTGGCGTCTGGCCGTAAGCGAGGCCGCTGCCGATCGGGCTCATGGCAGGCGCACGGCCGATCTCGCTGACCGCAGTCGGAGACTGGCAACCTGCAAGGAGTGCGAGGGCGGCGATCGCGGCCGGGAAACGCATATTCATGAAGGATCCTTCGACGTATTGGGATCGGACGCACTGGCGATGACGCTGGCGATGACCGCGGCCTTCTCAGGGTCCATCTCGTTGAGGATGAGGCTCGACTGACGCGGGCCGAGCCGCATGATCACGGCGGAGGCCACCTCGATCTTCATGTCCTGCAACTGAAGTGCGGCCGCATCCGGCTTCATCTTCCTGTAGATTTCGGTGAGGCCGGCTTCCGCCTGCCTCAGGAAATCGTCACGCCGCTTCAGCCAGTCCTGGTATTCGGCCTTGCGCTTGTCCATTTCTTCCATGCGGGCGTCGATGTCGGCGCGAAGCTTTTCCAGTTCCTGCTTCTGCAGGAGGTAACGCTGGTCGCGGGCGGGCTCGGCGATGTTGGTGCAGAACTGCTTGATTTCATCCTGCGAGGTGATGTCGCCTGCCGGCGCATGTTCCTGCGCGAAGGCGCTGGGGATCGACAGAAGGACGAGGCCTGCGGCCGGCAGCGCCAGCCGGCGCAGCAATTGCAGAACCGTCATGTCGGGGTTGATGATATCAATCATTGCAGCACAAGCTCCGCCTGCAGGGCGCCTGCCGACTTGATGCCCTGGAGAATGGCGATGATGCCATCCGGTTTCACACCGATATTGTTGAGGCCGGCGACAAGGGTCCTGAGATCTGGACCATCGATGATGGCGACGCGCCCGCCGGTCTGCTCGGCCGCGATATCGGTCTGCGGCTGGACGGCGGTCCGGCCGCGCGAGAAGGGTTCGGGCTGGATGATCTGCGGCGTCTCGGTGACCTGGACAGTCAGGGTGCCGTAGCTGACGGCGACCGGCGAGACGCGGACGTCGGAGCCGATAACGATCGTTCCGGTGCGCTCGTTGATGACCACCTTGGCCGGCGTGTCGGTTTCGACGATGAGATTTTCGACGTCGGCCATCAGCCGGGTGAGATCGGCCGCGCGCGGCTTCTGGATCACGACTTCCTGCGAATCCTTGGCTTCGGCGACGGGGCCGCCGAAGCGCGCCGAGGCATAACCGTTGACGATGTCGGCGATACGGATCGCCGTCGAGAAGTCTGGGTTGCGCAGCTGCAGGACGAGATTGACCGAATCCTTGAAGCGGGACGGCAGTTCGCGTTCGATGATCGCGCCGCCGGGCACGCGGCCTGCGGTGGTGACGCCTTCGGTCACGGTCGCCGCCTGGCCCTGTGCCTGGAAACCGGAGACGATGACGGCGCCCTGCGCAACGGCGTAGATCTGGCCGTCGGCGCCGGAAAGCGAGGTCATGACGAGCGTGCCGCCGCGCAGCGACGTCGCGTCGCCGAGCGAGCTCACCGTCACGTCGATACGGCTGCCGGGACTTGCGAAGGGCGGCAGGTTGGCGGTGACCATCACGGCCGCCGTGTTCTTGGCGTTGGACTGACCGCCCTGCGTCGAGATGCCGAGATTCTGCAGCATCGCCCGCATCGACTGCTCGGTGAAGGGCGAGGCACGGAAGCCGTCGCCGGTTCCCTGCAGGCCGACGATCAGACCATATCCGATCAGCTGGTTGTCGCGACCGGCCTGAAGGGAGGCGATGTCCTTGATGCGGGAGGTCAGCGCCCAGGCGGGCGCGACATCAGCCAAACTCATGGCGAGAACCGCGACAAGGGTGACGAAACGGAAGAACAATTTCATTTTGCCCTCACATGGACCGTGCCGTCCGCAAGCACCGTGCCGCTGACGATGACGCCGGAGTCCATATTGCGTGCGCGGACGACCTGCCCGATCGTGCCGTCTTCGAGCGGCGTGCCGGCGGCGGAGATTGTCATCGCGCCGAGCGATAAGACCAGGCGGATCGAAGAGCCGCGCGTCACCGTATAGGCCTCGCGCAGACCCGAAACCGAAATCGTGCGGCCCGGCAACAGCGTGCGCTTGGAAACCATGCCTTCGACCTGGGAAATGGATTTGGCATAATCGCCGGCGAGGTTGGGGTTGGTGACCTCGACCTCCTGAAGCTGGCTCGACGACAATGTGTCGCCGGGGTAGATGATCGTCGTCGGGACGACGGCATAACCCATGCCGGCGTCCACGTCCGCGGGCAAGAAAATGCCCGCGACTGCGATCGTGGCTGCCGCCACCCATCCTGAGATGTGTCCTGCCCGGCAAAACATCATGTTTCGGCCCTTCCCTTTACTTCAGGTTCTTGCTGACGATGGAGGCCATTTCATCAGCGGTGGTGATCACCTTGGAATTCATTTCGTAAGCGCGCTGGGCCGAGATCAGCTCGGTGATTTCCTTCACCGGGTCGACGTTCGAAGATTCCAGGTAACCCTGCTTCATGTAGGCGAAACCTTCCTCGTCAGGATTGCCGATGACGGCTTCGCCGGAGGCCGGCGTTTCCTGGAAGAGATTGTCGCCGAGCGGCTGGAGACCCGCCTCGTTGACGAAGTCGGCAAGGGTCAACTGGCCGAGCTCGGTTGCCTCCGTCGCTCCCGGCAGCTTGGCCGAGACCTGGCCGGAGCGGCTGATCGTCAGTTCGGTCGAGCCCGTCGGAATGGTGATGCCGGGAAGGACCTCGTAGCCGTCGATGGTGACGAGCTGGCCCTGGTCGTTCTTGTTGAAGGCGCCGGCGCGGCTGTAAAGCGTCGTACCGTCGGTCGACTGGATCTGGAAGAAGCCCTTGCCGATCAGCGCCACGTCGAGATCGTTGCCGGTCTGGGTCAGTTCGCCCTGGAGATGCAGGTTGCGGACCGCCGAGGTCTGGACGCCGAGGCCGATATTGGCACCTTCCGGAACGACGGCCTGGTTGGCGCGGTTGGCGACACCCTTGGCGCGTTCGGTCTGGTAGAGAAGATCCGAGAATTCGGCGCGGGCGCGCTTGAAACCGGTCGTATTGATGTTCGCGATGTTGTTCGCGATGACTTCCAGATTGGTCTGCTGGGCATCCATGCCCGTTGCTGCGATGGCGAGCGCTCTCATGTGTTCGTCCTCAAATCAGTTACATCTGCATCTTGGTGACTTCGAGAAAGGCCGAGACGACCTTGTCGCGGATGGCAATCGCGGTCTGCAGCGTCTGCTCGGCCTGGAGCATGGAATCGACGACTTCACGCGTCGTCGCCGTGCCCTTGATACCGGCAAAGGACATGCTTTCCGCACCCTTCAGGCTGGTGACCGCGTCGCTCGCCATGTTGCCCATGACAGAGGCGAAGCTCATGCCATTGGCCGCACCTGCGGCGCCCGACATGGTGGCGGCAGACGAGGAGGCGGAATTTTCGGTGTCGACGGCGCCGAGCGCACGGGTCATCGAAAGGTTGCTGACATTCTGGACGCTGCTGATCATTATTATTGGCTCTTCAGGAGGTCGATCGTGGAGGAGATGAGATCGCGGGTCTGTTTGATGGTCTGCAGATTGGCGTCATACGAGCGGTTGGCTTCGCGCATGTCGGCCATCTCGACCAGGATATTGACGTTGGGCAGTTTGACGACGCCCTTCTGGTCCGCAGCCGGATTGCTGGGGTCGAATTCAGTGCTGAAGTCGCCTTCGTCGACGCCGACCTTCTTGACGCCGACAGTCTCGACGCCGTTGCTGCGATCCATCTGCTGGCCGAAGGTAATCGTCTTGCGGCGATAGGGGTCGGCGCCGGGCGTGTCGCCGGTCGAGCGGGCGTTGGCGATGTTTTCCGAAACGATGCGCAGGCGCGTCGACTGCGCCTCGAGCCCGGAACCGGCGATTTTCATTGCTGCTGAAAGCGGATCCATGACTTTACCTCCTGACCGTCATCAACATCATGCGGTTGAAGGAACTGACCAGCGAGGTGTTCAGATCGTACTGGCGCTTGATATCGCCCGACTTGGAGAGCTCCTCGGCCAAACCGACCGTGTTGCCGGATTCCTGGACACCGATTTCCTGGTCGAGCGCAGCGTCCTTGACGTCGATATCGCCGCTGTCGCTGAAATCGTTGCCGCTGAGATGCGCCGGATTGGTGCGCGCCATGTTGATATTGGCATTGTCGAGCACCGCATCAAAGGGCGTAACGTCCTTGGCATGGAACTTCGGCGTATTGGCATTGGCGATGTTGCCGGCAACAACCTGCTGACGGATCGTCAGCCATTCCGCCTGCCGCGAAGCCAAGTCGAAAAGTTGGATCGGTTGCATGAGAACTCTCCGTTTTTACTGTCCCGAACCTAGTGCGGTAATCTTGCGTGGGACTTACGGGGAATTCAGGCTTCGAGGCGGTTTTCGGCGAACGCCGCCGCTTTGACAGCGCCGCGCGCCTTTCGGATGCGCAAGGCTGCGTCATTCCCTAAATCGGAATCGATCTGAGAAATGACGGAAAAAACAGGGGCTCCGGCCGATTCGCGGCGGAGCCCCTGTTGCCTTTGGCGTTTGCGGACAGGTTCAATTGTTCTGGTAGATCTCGCCCTTGGAGGTGACGATCACCCATTTGCCGTCGCGCTGCTCGAGTGTCGCAAGGCGGCTTTCGTCGGGCAGGATCGAGCCGATGCGCACTACATACATGCCCGAGGGATCCTCGATCAGCGCCCGGCCGTTGGAAACATGCAGCAGGCGGAAGGAAGACTTGCCGGGGAAAGGCTGATCTTCCTGTATGGCGCGGCCAGCGCGCTCCTTGCCGAGATCGGAGACCGTCGCCGTCGTCAGCGGATCGATCGGCGGGGCCTTCTTGTCCGCCTCGTTCTTGTTGACCATGGCAAGCGGCGAGACGCTGAAGACGTTGCGGGCCGGCCAATCCGGTAGTTCACGCGAATTCTCGCTGGCGGCGACATTGATGCCGAATTTGTCCGCATTGAAGAAGACATACCAGGGAAAGAAGGCGGAGGCGCCGGCAAGCGCCAGGCCGGAGAAGGTCAGAAACCGATCCAGGATGGCGGCTTTCCTGCGCTGCTTCAGGGAAGCGATACGTTCGTCGTCGAAATCAGCCACGTCTAGCCTCTCCTCTGAATAGGGGCGCCCTGATTGCCCATGCCGGCTGCAGCCTTGAGCGCGCCGGCGAGATCGGCGAAAGCGTCGAGCGAGTCGCGATCGCCCGGAGACTGCTTCAGAACGTCGTAAATAATCGGCACCTGCTTGATCGCCATGTCGAGATCGGGATCAGCACCCTGGCGGTAACCGCCGATCATGCGCAGGTCGCGCGTCTCTTCGAAACGATGGATCAGCACCTTCAGCCGCGATACCAGCTTTTCCTGATCCGGCGTCCAGGCCTTGCGGGCGAGACGCGAGATCGAGGCGAGCGGATCGATCGGCGGATACCGCCCTTCTTCGGCCAGACTGCGCTGCAGGACGATATGACCGTCGAGGATGCCGCGGGTCGAATCGGCGATCGGATCATTGTGATTGTCGCCGTCGACGAGGATCGAGATGATCGCCGTGATGGTGCCGGCGCCCTCGGGACCGGGACCGGCGCGTTCCAGGAGGCGCGGCAGCTCGGTGAAGACGGAAGCGGGATAACCGCGCGCGATCGGCGGTTCGCCGGAGGCGGTCGCCACCTCGCGGATCGCATGGGCGAAACGCGTGACGCTATCGACGATGAAGAGGACGTTCTCGCCCTTGTCGCGGAAATGCTCGGCGATGGTGACCGCCGTCAGCGGCGCCATCTTGCGCAGCATCGGGCTCTCGTCGCTGGTGGCGACGACGGCGATCGCCTTCTTCATATTGCTGCCGAGCGTATCCTCGATGAATTCGCGCACCTCGCGGCCGCGTTCGCCGACGAGCGCAATGACAACCTTGTCGAAGGCATCGGCGCGGGCGAGCATGGACAGAAGCGTCGACTTGCCGACGCCGGAACCGGCGAAGATGCCGAGGCGCTGGCCGAGGCAGAGCGGCGAGAAGATGTCGATCGCGCGCACGCCGGTCTTGAAGCCGGTCTCGACACGCTTGCGGGTCATCGAGGGCGGCGCGGTATTGGAGATCGAGCGGCGATCGAGGCCCTCGGTGATCGGGCCCAGCCCGTCGATCGGCTCGCAGAGCGAGTTGACGGTGCGCCCGCACCAGCTGTCCGTCGGAGAAATGCGGAAGGCGCCCTTGCGGATGACGGTATCGTGGATACCGATCGGTTCGCCGGGTTCGATCGGGCAGACATAGATCAGTTCCGGCTCGACGCGCACGACCTCGCCGAGATGGATGCCGGTGGCCGATTTATGGGCCACGAACTCGCCGAGACGAACATGGCGGGAGAGACCGTGAACCGTGTAGTGGCCCGCAGCGATGGTCTGCACGCGGCCGCCATGGGCAACCGCGAACTCCGGCGATGCGTATCGCTCGACGAGGTCCGCCAGATGCGCCAGCTTCGGAGAAAGACCGTCCACTGATAGTAGCGTGGTGCTCATGCTTCAAATCCCACCCCAAAATACGTCGCGTGCAGCTTGCTGCATGCGACGTATTTTGGATCTTTGTTCTTGTGCGTGTCGTTCTCCCAAAACCGCCAGACACTTTTGGGCGACATGCATTAGCGGCTGCCCCCAAGCGTCTGAACGGCTTCCTTGAAGGAATCCTCGCTGTCGCGCATCAGCGACGAGACACTTTCGAAGGCGCGGTTGACTTCGATCAGCTGGGTGATCTCGCGCATGGCGTTGACGTTGGAGTTTTCGAGATAACCCTGCTCGACACCGACATTGAAGCGGTCGACGACGGCGCGCGGCTGGTCGGTGGTCATGATACCGCTGTTTTCGTAGCGCAGGTAACCCTTGCTGACATCGGCCTCGAACAGGCCGAGCGAGGCGATCTGGCGTCCGCCCTGATAGATGATGCCGTCGGTGCCGACGGCCGGTTCGCCGCCTGTCGTGTTGAGCTGGATCGGCGCGCCGCCGGCGTCAAGAACCGGGTATCCGCGGATCGAGACGAGTTCGCCGGTATCCTTGATCGTAAAGCGGCCGTCTCGCGTCAGAACCTGGCCGGCCGGCGTGTCGAGCGCAAACCAGGCATCACCCTTGATAGCGAAATCGAGCATGTTGCCGGTGTGCTGCAACTCGCCATTTCCCTCGTTCAGGTAGTCGTTGCCCTGGGAAACGAAGGCGACCTTGGTGTTCAGCTTGTTCTTGGTGGCTGCCACCATCTCGTCGAACTTCACCTCGGTGGCGCGAAAACCGGTCGTGTTCACGTTCGCCATGTTGTCTGCGATGGTGGTCAGGCGCTTTTCGAGGGCCATCTGCGACGACAGAGAAACATAAAGACCGGATTGCATGTCGGTAAGCTCCAAGCATTGGCGATGAACGGGACGAAAAGCCGGGCGTCGTCTCATGTGGTTCGGCCGGGATTTCGCTGAGGCGGCATCTCAGAAACGGGCGCGGGCACCCATTCGTCCCCTTTAGACTGACGGCAGATGCTTGCGCGAAGCTGGCACGCGGAAATGCCTCGCGAGCGGGCCTTTCATCAGCCTCACGCAAGGCAGAAACCCTATCGGTCTCAATGAAAAGCAACGTTCAGATTGGGCTGACGATGAACATCATTATCGGATTTATAGTGACTTGCGGCTGTGTCATCGGCAGCTTCATGGCGATGGGCGGCGACGTGAACGCTCTGTTCCAGCCCTTCGAATTCGTCATCATCGGTGGCGCCGGTCTCGGCAGCTTCATCATGGCGAACCCGATGAAGGTGGTGAAGGATTCCGGCAAGGCGCTCGGCGAAGCCTTCAAGCATGCCGTGCCGAAGGAACGTAACTATCTCGATACGCTCGGCGTGCTCTATTCGCTGATGCGCGACCTGCGCACCAAGTCGCGAAACGAAATCGAAGCCCATATCGACAATCCGGCCGAATCGACAATCTTTCAATCGGCTCCGACCGTTCTGAAGAACAAGGAACTGACGGCGTTCATCTGCGACTACGTGCGCCTGATCATCATCGGCAACGCCCGCAGCCACGAGATCGAGGCGCTGATGGATGAAGAGCTCAACACCATCATGCACGACAAGATGAAGCCCTACCACGCGATCCAGATCATGGGCGATTCCTTCCCTGCGATCGGTATTGTCGCGGCCGTTCTCGGCGTCATCAAAGCGATGGCCCACATCAACGATTCGCCCGAAGTGCTCGGTCACCTGATCGGCTCGGCGCTCGTCGGCACCTTCCTCGGCATTCTCTTGTCCTACTGCGTCTGCTCGCCGCTGGTCTCCCAGATCAAGGTCGTGCGCAACAAGCAGCACCGCCTCTACGTCATCGTCAAGCAGACGCTGCTTGCCTATATGAATGGCTCGGTGCCGCAGGTCGCTCTCGAATACGGTCGCAAGACGATCTCGGCTTACGAGCGTCCGTCCATCGATGCGGTCGAGCAGGAAATGATGAACCCAGGTGGCGAAAACAAGGCGGCTTAAATGACTATGAGCAATGCTTCGCACGACAAACCGGCAATGGATCCTGCCCTCCTCGCCAAGCTGACAGGCGGGCTTGGCGACAGAGGCAGGGTCGCCAAGATCTGCAGCTCCTTCGGGGAAATCTACAGCGAATTCTTTCCCGACGTCATCAAAAGCGAGACCGGCCTCGACGTGACGGTCAACTATCTCGGCTGCGAGATCGGCTACAAGAACCACCTCATCGAAGACCTGAGCGCGAACGTCACACTCGTCGACGCGACGCTGCGCAACTGGTCGCAGAACATTACGCTTGCCTGCGGCAACGGCTTCGTCATCACGCTGATGGAGCATCTGCTCGGCGCCACAGCCGATACGATCGAGGAACCGGCCGACCGGCTGCTGTCGATCATCGAGCTCGATCTGGCGGTCATGGTCTTCGACAAGATCGCCAAGGTGCTGCGCTCGGCCGTCAACGCGCCGGGCGGTTTCGAACCGAGCCTTTCGGCCCCGTACGCCCATGACATGCGCGCCCGGCCGCAGGAGGATCGTCCGGATGAATTCGCCGCTGCCATCAACATGTCGATCACGCTTGCCGGCATCGTTTCGGAATTTTCGTTGATCGTTCCGCAGACGGCACTGCTCAAGACCAAGGTGACGCCGCCGAAGCCGAAACGCCAGGCCAGCAGCAACTCAGCGGAATGGACCGAACAGCTTGGCGACCAGGTCCGCCGCTCACATGTCACGCTCGAGGCCAAGATCAGGCTGCAGGACCTGACGCTGCGCACGATATCGAAGCTGATGGTCGGCGACGTCATTCCGTTCCGCGACCACGGCGACGTGCGTGTCGAGGTCAGCGCCAACAGCAAGGAATTGTATGTGTGCGAGTTCGGGCGTTCAGGCGAAAACTACATGGTCCGCGTCAAGGATACGATGAACTCGGATGACGAACTCATCCGTCATTTAATGAATTAATCGGTTCTCTGGCTTTTGGGCTGCAAAGGCAGTTTGAGGCAAGTTTCAACTGGAATAGTGATTTCATGGCTACGAAGAAAACACAGCAGAACAGCGACCTCTCCCTGGATCTTCCGGGCAGCGAAGCCGATCTCGACCAGGCGATCGACGATCTGCGCGGCGTGCTGAAGCAGGATGCCGATGGCGACCTGTCGCAGTTTGGCGACGACCTGCAGAGCGACCCCTTCGCAGCAGGAACGGACCTGGCGGCCTTTGGCGGCGAGACTTCGGAAACCCCGTTTGGCAGCGACGATTTCGGCGGCGACTTCGGCGGCGGCGATGCCAGCCCGGCGGCCGGCATGGATTTCGGCAGCAGCCCCTCCTTCGAGGCGTCGCCGGCCCCGCTCGGCAGCGCTTTGAATTCCAACTTCGACCTGATCATGGACATCCCGATCGACGTCCAGATCATGCTCGGCACCAGCCGCATGCAGGTCTCCGGTCTGATGAACCTCAATGAAGGGGCGACGATCGCCCTCGACAAGAAGATCGGTGAACCGGTCGAGATCATGGTGAATGGCCGCAGGATTGCCCGCGGCGAAATTACGGTGCTTGATAACGACGACACGCGATTCGGTGTGAAACTGATTGAAGTTTTGAGTACGAAAAAAGCCTGATCCCTGTGTGGGACGGAGAGGTTAGACCATGATGGACTTTGACGATTTCGGCGGCGCACTAGCCGGGAAACCGTTGACCCAGGCTGAAAAGGCGGCGGCTGTTCTTCTCGCTATGGGAAAGGGCGTCGCCGGCCGGCTGTTGAAATATTTCACCCAGGCCGAACTGCAGACCATTATCTCATCCGCCCAGTCGCTGCGCGCTATTCCGCCGGACGAGCTCCTGTTGCTCGTCTCCGAGTTCGAAGACCTCTTCACCGAGGGCGCCGGACTGATGGACAACGCCAAGGCGATCGAGGCCATTCTTGAAGAAGGCCTGACGCCCGACGAGGTCGACAGCCTGCTCGGCCGCCGCACCGCATTCCAGGCCTACGAAACCTCGATCTGGGATCGCCTCAGCGAGGCGGAGCCGACATTCATCGCACAGTTCCTGCTGCGCGAACATCCGCAGACCGTCGCCTATATTCTTTCGATGATGCCCTCCTCCTTCGGCGCCAAGGTGCTGCTGCAGCTTCCCGACAACCGCCGCGCCGACATCATGAACAGAACGGTCAACATGAAGGCGGTCAGCCCGAAGGCTGCGCAAATCATCGAAAACCAGGTCATGACGCTGCTTGCCGAGGTCGAGGCAGAGCGCAATGCAGCCGGCTCGACGAAGGTCGCCGATCTTATGAACGAGCTCGACAAGCCGCAGGTCGACACGCTGCTCAGCTCGCTCGAATCGATCAGCCGCGAGTCGGTCAACAAGGTTCGCCCGAAGATCTTCCTGTTCGAGGACCTCATGTACATGCCGCAGCGCAGCCGCGTCATGCTGCTCAACGACATCTCGACGGACGTGCTCACCGTCGCGCTGCGCGGGTCGCCCCCGGAGATCCGCGAATCGGTTCTCTCCGCCATCAGCCCACGCCAGCGCCGCATGATCGAATCGGATCTGCAGAGCGGCATGGGTGGCGTCAATCCGCGCGAGATCGCGATTGCCCGCCGCGCCGTGGCGCAGGAAGCGATTCGCCTGGCCAATTCCGGCCAGATCGAGCTCAAGGAAAAGGAAGGCGACGCTTCGGCGGCCGCCTAACACGTCGAGACTGTTGACAAATCCGGCATGCCGAAAGGCGGCTGTTGATCGCCGTGCCACAGGCGACTACCCTTCCAGCAACAGACCGCGCTCTAAAGCGCGTCGCATAGAACTCGGTTCCTGCGACGCGCTTTAGGTCCTTGTTCTGATGCATGTCACTATCCCAAAACCGCTGCACGTTTTTGGGCGACAAGCATTAGCTGCGGCCTATTTCTTTGAAGAGGGCCGCGACTTGGCAGACGATGACAAGGACAGCAAAACAGAAGCCCCAACCGCGAAAAAGCAAAGCGATGCCGCGGAAAAGGGCAACGTGCCGTCTTCGCGCGAACTTTCGATCTTTGCGACGATCCTCGCGACCTTCATTTACCTCGTATTCTTCCTTCCAGAAAGTGTCGGGCGCATGACTGAAATGCTGCGCGACATCTTCGAGCAGCCCGACCAGTGGAAGATCGAGACGGGACCGGATGTCCTGGCGCTGTTCGTCCGGATCGGCTGGGCAAGTGCGGCGCTGGTGGCGCCCGCCTTCATCCTGTTCATGGTGTTCGGCGTCGCCTCCTCCGTCTTTCAGAATCTGCCGACGCCGGTGCTCGAACGCATCCGCCCGCAGGTCTCGCGGATCTCGCCGATCAAAGGCTGGTCACGGCTGTTCAGCGTGCCCGGCCTAGTCGAATTCGGAAAGTCGCTGTTCAAGGTGGTCGTCGTCGGGGTGATCCTGTTCTTCGTGCTCAGGAGCGAATATTTCGGCTCGATCGACGCGATGTTCTCCGATCCGCAGACGATCCTGGTGCGAATGATGGCGGCGATGCGCAAGATCATCATCGTCATGCTGATCGCCACGGCTATCGTGGCGATCGCCGATCTTTTCTGGACGCGCCATCACTGGTTTACCGAGCTGAAAATGACGCGGCACGAGGTGAAGGAAGAAAACAAGCAGGCGCAGGGCGATCCCTTCGTCAAGAGCCGGCAGCGCTCGCTGATGCGCGACCGGGCGCGCCGGCGCATGATCGCCAACGTGGACCGCGCGACGCTGGTGATTGCAAACCCGACGCACTATGCGGTGGCGCTGCGTTACGCGCGCGAAGAGAACGATGCGCCGGTGGTGCTGGCCAAGGGTCAGGACCTGATTGCGCTCAAAATCAGGGAGATCGCCGAGAAGAACGGCATACCGGTGTTCGAAGATCCGCCACTTGCGCGCTCCATGTTTGCGCAAGTCTCGATCGATAGTGTCATCCCGTCAGTCTTTTATAAGGCGGTAGCGGAGCTCATCCACCGGGTCTACGCTGCGGACGCCAGGAACAAACGGGTGAGATAAGCCGAATGAAAAAATGCCCCCACTCTACGCAGCGTGAAAAGATCCTTGCAGACGCGATCAGCCCGGTCGCTACCGAACTGCGACTTCTGGATGCTTCTGACCTTATTTCACTGCTGCGCTTCGAGTATTACGGCAATCTTTCCGATCTCGTCGCTTCGGCGGCGGAGCTTTTCTTTCATCCGGGCACGGTGAATTTCGGCCTGGGCGGCAATTATACTCTGGAGTGGGGCGGCAAGCCCGAAGTCGTTCTCGATCTGGAAATCAAGCCGCGCGGCGTCACCGTCTACGCACAGCTCACTCTTGCCGAAGATCACGCCGGCATCGAGATCAGCCATATCGCTTTCCAGGAGCCCTCGGCCGATCCGGACGAAAACACCATCTTCCTCAAAAAGAGCCTTCGGGAAGCGCGTTACAGCGTCAACCAGCCGCCGCAGGCGCTGACCGGCTGACTTTCTTCCATGCACACTTTTGCGCGACATGCTCTCGCGCGTCTCAAAAGACGCGCGGCGCTGAAAGGCACAACGCGTGGGTTCAGCTGATATAACCGAGCCGGATCGCCTTGGCGATCGCCTGGATGCGGTTGACGGAATCGAGCTTGATGGTCGCCGAGCCGAGATAGGCGTTCACCGTGTGCACGGACAGGCCGAGCTTGTCGGCAATCTCTTCGCTGATGCGGCCGTCGCCGGCAAGCTGCAGACAGGCGATCTCGCGTTCGCTGAGCGCCTCGGCGGCAGCCGTGCGGCGTTCGTCGAGCGAGAGCAGATCCATCATGATATGGCAGCAGCGACCGTGCAGCTCGACGATGGTATCGCTCGAAGGATCGAGCTCATCGCCGGTGAAAAGGATGAAACCATTGCCGACGGCGCCGAGCCGCACCGGAAAGGCAAGGCCGGAGAAAGACAGGATACCGTCCTGCAGCCGGGTCATGAACGGCGAGAAGTCTGCCGGACCGGGTGCCGCGCGGTCGTAACCGCCGGCCCATGAGAGCGGCAGCAGCGACTTGTCGATATGATCGAGAAGAATATCGCCGTAGGCATCCGTGAAGGCCTTGCCGAAACCGGCATTGGAAGAACCCCAGTTCTCAAGCTCGCAGACAAGCCGCTGCTTTGCCGGAAGGCCAGAGCCGCTGACGCGGAAGATCGCGAAGCCTTGCGCATCGGCGAGCTTCTGCATCGCGATCAGCCGCGGAAAAAGATCGGACCGGCTGGAAATCCTGTTCACACGCACCGTGCGCAGCTGCTCGGCGCTGCTCATCGTCCTGCCTGCTGGATAGCCCATGGATCCCCCTATACGAGATTATTGCGGACGGCGAAGGCTATGGCCTCGGACCGGGTCTTGGTCGCCGTCTTGCGCATCACGCTGGTGATGTAGTTGTTGATGGTATTGCGAGAGATTCCGAGGATCATCGCGATCTCGTCGCTGGTCTTGCCCTCGGCGATCCAGAACAGGCATTCCAGCTCGCGGTCGGTCAATTCGAAATCGCGATCGACCTTCGTCCCACCGCAGCGCAGGAAGCTCGCGACATAACCTGCAAGCAGGCCTACGTCCCGCAGGCGCTCCGGCGAAAGGATGAACCCCTCGCCGAACAGGAACATCAAGGCCAGCCGCGACCGGCCGACATTGAAGGTCACCGAACAATATTGACGGCTGGCGCCATCCGGAACCTCGGCACTGTCAGGCAGAAGAGCAAAATTCGGCTGGAATACCTGCATGCATTTTTCCAGCTCCGTCGACCGAGCATAGCCGCGAACCAGATCATTGGCGATGTCCCTGACCAGATCGAAAGGCCAGTCAGACGAAACGATGAAATCGAGGCCACTTTCCTGAAGAAGATCGCAGCGCGCCAGAAGGTAGTGCGACGCACCCACGTAGTCCGTCAATGCGCGCAAACCAGACTGCAACCTGCCGGTGCTGGCGACACCGTGGAGGCGCTGGAGCAGCTCATCGCGCGGCAACAGATCCGGCACCACTGCATTCGCGAAATTCGCCATATGCCTCTCGCCTTTGCTCGCCTGAATTACATTCATATCCATTGGCAATGTCCTGCGGCTGAGAAACGATCGAACTCGGTGCAACAGCAATTTTTCTGCAAGGGATTCAATTCAAGTCCCGCTCGAATCCCATTTCGAATCACCCAAGGGTAAGCCAGTCGATGCAAATCACCATCTCCGACTTCTAGGGATTTACTTTCTCTGTCGCCAATGCACTGATTCGACCGCTCGTTCCAGCCTTCAAGATATAGGGAGGCTAAGGTGATTCTGGCGGTATCGCAACTTGCTTCGCGTTTTACGCGAGTCCATCTCATCATATCGCCCTACAGCCGCATTTCAGTGGTCGGGTCTTTCGCATTTCCAGTCACGGCTTTTCAGCAAACAGCGGTTAGGGATCCAGCTTCGGTACCGACATGAAAAAAGGCCGGTTGCCCGGCCTTTCCTTTACGCTGCTTCGTCGATCGCCCATTTCCTGAGGATTTTCGCGGCGCGTTCCTCGTTGATCTCGACCATACGGGAAAGCTTGCGTTCCGGGCCTTCCTTGACGCGGCGATTGAAGTTTCCATCGTCGTCGCCGAGGCTGAGCAGGTCCTCGGTACTGTCGAAGCCGAAGTCGGACCCGAAGCCGTCCATGAGAGCGCCGCCGGGTGCTCCCGATGCAGGCGCAAAGTCCGGAAGCTCGAGGCCTGCCGCTTCCGGCGTCGCGTCGCCGAAAGCCGCGGAGCTGCCGTTGCCGTTGATGCTGCGCACCAGGGGCCGCAGGCCCATCCAGACCACCACGAAGGCGACCGCGACAAAGGCGAGCGAGTTGATGATGCCGGCAAGGTTGCGGCTCAGCATGTCCATGACGCGGACGCCACCGGTGGCGTCTTCGAGCAACTGGTTCTCGAGGAAGTCCATGGCCGTCACGGTGACGACGTCGCCGCGCTTGGCGTCGATGCCGGCCGCCGAAGCGACGATCTTCTGCATTTCGGCAAGATAGGCATCGACCTTGGTCTGATCGGCGGGCTCACCGACCATCTTGGCGATGCGGCCCTTATTGACCACCACGGCGATCGAAAGCTTTTCGACCTTATAGCTGCTGCGGGTCGTCGCCGTCGTCTTGCTGTTGATTTCGTAGTTGGTCTGCTCTTCGCGCTTGTCGGACTTGTCTTGCGATTCAGGCCCGGCGGAACCGCCGGCCTCGGGCGCCGCCTGCGGAATGTTCTGCTCGACCGTCGTCGCGCTATCGGACTGCTTCTGCTGCGACTGCTGAGCTTCCTTCGTCGAGCGGACCGAGCGTTCGACCTTGGATTCGGGATCGTAGGTCGTTTCCTGGATTTGCTGGGCGTCGGTGTTGAGATCGGCGGTGACGCTGGAGCGGAAGTTGTCCATGCCGAGGAAGGGCGCCAGCGCCTTGTCGATGTTGGATTCGACTTCCTGCTGAACGTTCTGGACGATATTGAGCGAGCGGTTCAGCGAACTGTTGCTCGCCTCGTCGCCGGAAGCGAGCAGCTGGCCGGCGGAATCGAGGATGGTCACGTCATCGACGTCGAGCCCCGGCACGGCCGAGGCGACGAGATGGCGGATCGAGGTCGCCGCGCTGCGCCCCGTGGTGGCGCTTGCGCGAATCATGACGGATGCGGTCGGTTTCTGCTCCGCCTTCCGGAAGTTTCCAACCTCCGGCATGACGATATGGACGCGCGCGGCTGTTATACCCGAGATCGACTGGATGGTGCGGGCGATTTCGCCTTCCAGCGCTCGAACCCGCGTTACCTCCTGCATGAAGGAGGTCAGGCCGAGGGAGCCGACATTGTCGAAGAGTTCATAACCGGCATTGGCGCTGTTCGGCAGGCCACGCTCGGCAAGCATCAGGCGGGCCTTGCCCGTCATCCCCGCGGGAACGCTGATGCTGGAGCCATCCGTGCCGACCTGGAAATTGATGTTGGCTTCGGCAAGCGCCATGCTGATCTGGTTGAGATCCGGTGAGTCCAGCCCGACATAGAGCGTTTCCTGTGCCGGCTTGTTGACGAAAAGGGCGGCCGCAAGGATGATTGCAATGGAAACGGCACCGACGCCTCCAAGAATCATCAGGCGTGTTCGGCCCAGGGAACCGAAGTTCTTAAAGATCTGAACTAATTGATTTAACAGATTCATTCTGTTCTCGCACGATCCGTCAAAGACAAAGCAGGCTTATTGCCTCATCAGACGAATAGTCGGCGAAACTTGTGCGAGCGTTTCGTGAGAGCGTGCGGGAGTGAAAAGGCCTAAAGTAATTCCAGCCAAACTGCGCAGCGGTTTTGCGTCCGGAATTGCGCAAGAACAAGGAGAGAGCGTTTCCGTGACTCGGAGAAAAACGGGGGCGTTCTAAAGCATGTCGCGCAAAAGTGTACGGCGGTTTTGCGACAACGACATGCGTAAAAACAAAGACCTAAAGCGCGAGGAGCGAATCTGAAAGATCGCGACGCGCTTTAGAAGAAATCGAAGTCACCGGCTGCCTTGCTCAATGGCTGGGAGTGGCCGTGGCGTGTGGCGCCGCCCAAAGCCTTCTGCATCTCTGCCAGCTTGACGAGGCTGAGCGCGGTTGCGACGTCGACTGCCCAGCCGTGCGGGATTTCGCCGGTGATGGTATCGATGAATTCAGCAAGGCCGCGCGATTTCTGCACGGCCAGATCAATGCCCTGCATGACCTTCATGGCATCCGGCGAATTCAGGATTTCGGCGCCGCCGATTTCGAGAAGCTGCGGCTCGATGCGCTCGATGAGGTAGGCGACATCGTGCAGTTCGGACACGATGCGCATCAGGATGTCGCTCAGCGCTTCGACAGGCGCAGGCGGCTCCATCATCTGGGTAAATGTCATATGAAAATCCTCGCCATCAAAAAAATTCGATACTGGTTTCGACGGGTTTCTGCGGAGCGGCGGGGCGCTGCTCGAGAGCGACGGTTCTCTGCGTTTCGGCGCCGGTCAGGGGGTATTGCCGGGCACGACCGGAGACCGGCCAATATTCAAGCTTGCGTCCGTGTTCTCCGCCGGTCGAGGAACCGACCACCGGAATGCCTTCATCCCTGAGGAACTGCACGGCGAAGGCCGCGTTCTGCTCACCGACATTGGAGAATGTCGAGATCGTCTTCGCGCCGCCGAAGATCTTTGCCTCCAGCCGGTCGCGCCGGGCGCCCTGCTTCAGGAGACCGTTGATCAGCAGTTCCATCAGATGCACGCCGTACCGCGTTGCATCGCCGCCTGATGTCGGCGACGTCGCCGAACCGGGCAGCAGAAAGTGGTTCATGCCGCCGACACCGGCGACAGGATCTCTGAGGCACGCAGCCACGCACGAACCGAGAATGGTCGAGAGGACCGCATTCGGATCGTTCAGAACCTTGTACTCGCCCTGAATGATGTGCACGCGGCGGGCTGCCCCCTCAGTGATCATTTCAGGGCTCCAAACACGGCTTCGATCGCCGCTTTCATCTTTTCGATCGTGAATGGCTTGGCGAGCACGTTGTTGGCGCCGAGCTGAGCCGCCTTCTGCACCAGTGCGCGGTCGCCCTGGGCGGTCAGGATGATGAAGGCCGCCTTCTTGGTGTTGGGGTTGGTGCGCACCGCCTGAAGGAAGCCGATGCCATCCATCTTCGGCATGTTGAAGTCCGAGATCACCAGGTGGTGCGGCTGCTCGGACATGATCTTCATGCCCTGCTCACCGTCGCCGGCCGACGTGATCTGCTTGAAACCGAGCTGGGTCAGCGCGTCACTGAGCAGCAACCGGCTCGTTACCTGATCGTCGACGATCAGAACTTTGATTTTCTCCGCGATCGACATTTATTCGGTCCCTTCCTTTCGGGCGGCTGTCATTTTCAATATTTCTTCACCGATGGCAGACAGCGGCAGCTGCTGCTCAACGGCGCCAAGTTCATGAGCAACCCTTGGCATTCCGTAAACGACACAGGTTTTTTCGTTCTGGCCGAGCGTTCTGGCGCCGGCGTGGCGCATTTTCAACAATCCGGCGGCGCCATCGCGGCCCATTCCGGTCAAAATCACGCCGACAGCGTTGCGGCCCGCCAGTTCCGCGACCGAATCGAACAGCACGTCCACCGAGGGGCGGTGACCGTTGACCGGCGCGCGGTCGATGAGACGGCAGCACGGTGCCGAGGCACCACTGACCTGCAGGTGCCGCTCGCCGCCGGGGGCCAGATAGATCTTGCCGATTTCGAGCCGGGCGCCGTCGGTCGCTTCCTGCACCACCGGCGCACAGAGGCGGTTCAGCCGTTCGGCAAAGCTCTTGGTGAAGGTCGGCGGCATATGCTGGGTGATGACGGTCGGCGGGCAATTCGCCGGAAATTTCTGCAGCACGGCAATGAGTGCCTCGACGCCGCCGGTCGACGAGCCGATCGCGACGATCTTGCGGCCGACGCGGAAGTCGGCGACCGAGGGTGGTGGCGCGACGGCAGCGACGGGCTGGGAATACTGGCGTTGCGTGCGGGCGGCTGCCTTGACCTTCTCGGCGAGGTCGCCGAAAGGCCTGAGTTCGCCCGGCGCCGGCTTGCCGACACAGTCGAACGCGCCGATCTCCAGCGCCGCAAGCGTCGCCTCGGCGCCGCGATGGGTCATCGTGGATACCATGATGACCGGCATCGGACGCAGCGTCATGATCTTTTCGAGGAAATCGAGGCCGTTCATGTTCGGCATCTCGATGTCGAGCGTCAGGACGTCGGGGTTCAGCCGCTTGATCGCCTCGCGCGCTTCCAGAGCGTCGCCGGCCTGGCCGATGACGTTGACCTCGGGGTCGGAACTCAGCACGGCGGTGATCAGGCCCCGCATCGTCGGCGAGTCGTCAACAACGAGAACTCTTGCCGGAGCGCTCATGCCTTCCTCCCGAGACCTTTGGCCGTATAGCGATAGGTCGTGATGCCGATATTGTCGAAGACGTGTTTTGCCTCACCCGAAACACGCTCGGAATGGCCGATATAGAGATGACCGCCCTCCGGCAGCAGACCGGCAAAACGCTGCCAGATCTTCATCTGCGTCGGCTCGTCGAAATAGATGACGACGTTGCGGCAGAAGATGACGTCGAACTTGCCCTTGAACGGCCATTGCGCCATCAGGTTCAACTCGTTGTAGGTGATCAGCCGCTTCACGCGGTCGTCGACCTGGAACTTCCTGCGGCCCTGCACCTCAACTTCGCTGAACCATTGCTTGCGCATGGCGGGCGACACAGTTTCGAGCGCATTTTCGTCATAGGCGCCGGCGCGGGCGATCGCGAGGATCTTCGGATCGATGTCGGTCGCCAGGATCTTGAAGTCGTAATCGGCGACATTCGGCATCAGCGACAGCACCGTCAGCGCGATCGAATAGGGTTCCTGCCCGTCGGAAGAGGCGGCCGACCAGATGCGCACCCTGCCGCCCGATCTCGCCCGCTGCAGAAGCTCCGGCAGGACATGGTCGCGCAGATGGTCGAAATGGTGGTTTTCGCGAAAGAAGCGGGTAAAATTGGTCGTCAGATGCGAGAGCATCTCGCGGCGCGGCGCAGCACCCGCCGGCGAGGCGACGAGGTCGCAATACTCCCGGAAGCCGGACAGGCCGAGATTGCGGATATGCTTCGACAGGCGCGAATAGACGAGCGACGCCTTCGTCTCGTTGAGGAAGATGCCGGCATCCGAATAGATCATCGCGGCGATCTCAGTGAGGTCGCGGCGTGTCAGCGGATATTCTCCGCTTGCCAGGACCTCGTCGGATCCCTGCCTCTGATCTTTTGCGCCCATTACACTCATGCGGCTTCGCTTTCGGTCTCTGGAAAGAGGGATTCGAGTTCGATCAGGCAGATCATGCGCTTCTCGATGGCGAGAACGCCGCGGGCAAATTGACGCTCGAGTTCGGAGGAGATCTCGGGCGTCGGCTGGATGGTTTCGTCGGTCACCGTCAGGATATCGGAAACGGCATCGACCAGCAGGCCGACAACCTTGCGCCGGACCTGGGCGACGATGATGACATGACGGGCAGTCGGATCGGCCGGCTTCATGCCGAGCCGGGCCGCAAGATCGATGATCGGCAGCACCGCGCCGCGCAGGTTGATGACACCCAGCATATAGCCAGGCGAATGCGGCATCGCGGTTGCCGGGGTCCAGCCGCGGATTTCGCGAACCGACATGATGTTCACGCAAAATTCCTGATCCCCGATGCGGAACGCGATCAGCTCGCGATCCCCTTCGTTCAGATTTTTTACAGTGTACGACATTCCCTTATCCCACCGCTGCTAACGACATTTCCGCTTTGAGCGACTGGCCGCGCGAAGCGCCGACGACCGCGTCGACATCGAGGATGAGAGCGACGCGCCCGTCACCGAGGATGGTGGCGGCGGCGATGCCCGGCACATGGGTGTAGTTCGCTTCCAGGCTCTTGATGACCACCTGGCGCTGACCCTGGATGGCGTCGACCATCAGGGCGCGCTGGCCGCCGCCTTCGGATTCCACCAGAAGCGCCACGCCCTCGACCGGATTGGCCTGCGTCGCGCGGAAGTTCAGGATGCGGCCGACATCGACCAGCGGGCAGAAGCTGTTGCGGATCGAGATCAGCCGGTGGTTCGCACCGAAGGAGTGGATCGCGGCCGCTTCCGGCTGCAGGGTTTCGACGATTGCCGTCAGCGGCACGACCAGCGTCTGGCCGGCGACGGTGACCACCATGCCGTCGAGGACGGCGAGCGTCAGCGGCAGGCTCATGGTGAAGACCGAGCCGTGACCCGGCTTCGAGGTGATGTTGATGCGGCCGCCGAGCGCCTGGATCGAACGCTTGACGACGTCCATGCCGACGCCGCGGCCGGAGATGTCTGAGATCTTATCGGCCGTCGAGAAGCCCGGCAGGAAGATCAGGTTGTCGATTTCCTCGTCCGACAGGTTGGAATCGGCCGGGATGAGGTCGTTGTCGATCGCCTTCTGGCGGACCTTCTCGCGGTTGATGCCGGCGCCGTCGTCGGCAAGCTCGATCAGGATGCGTCCCGAACGATGCTTGGCGGTCAGGCGGACCGTGCCTTCGGTGTTCTTGCCGGCGGCTGCACGCTTTTCGGGCGTTTCGATGCCGTGGTCGACGGCATTGCGGATCATGTGGGTCAGCGGTTCGGCCAGCTTGTCGATGACCGTCTTGTCGACTTCGGTGTTTTCACCTTCGGTGATCAGGCGGATCGACTTGCCGGTCATGTCGGCGATTTCGCGAACGATACGCGACATGCGCTGAAAGACCGGCTTCACCGGCTGCGCACGGATCGCCATGACCGAGTCCTGGATCTCGCGGGTGAGCTGCTGCAACTCCTCGAGGCCCATATTGATCGAGGAGGTGCCGGTCGTATCATTCTCGATGACGCTCTGCGACAGCATCGCCTGGTTGATGACCAATTCGCCGACGAGGTTGATGAGGCGGTCGACACGGTCGAGATCGACGCGGATGGTCTGGCCGGCACCGGCGGCATTGTTCTGGGCGGCGGCACTTGCTGCGGCCGCTGCGGCGGCTGCCGATTCCTTCTTCTCGACGCGGGCGGCGACAATCTGCGTGACGTTGGAGGCAGTCTCGGCGGCGGCAACGGCTGCAGCCGTCTCCTCGGCCCGCGCGTCTCCGGCGAAAACCTCTTCCATTGCGCCCGTTTCGTCCAGGATCGACAGATCGAAGGGAACCGGCACCATCGGCAGTTCGTCGTTGCTGGTCGCGTCAGCCCTTGCTTCTTCGACCGGCTTGACCGTCAGTTCGCAATCCCACTCGGCGAATTCGAAGACGGTGCGGATGGCGTCCTCGCCCTTGTCCGTCTTGATCGTGACGTTCCAGAAGAAATAAGCGCCTTCCGGATCGAGTTCCTCAAGGCCCGGCAGGTCATCCGTATTGCAATAGATCGTCATTTCACCCAGGCGCGAGAGATCACGCAGCAGCAGGGTGGCGTCATTGCCCTTGGAATAGAGCTCGTAGCGCGGCTTGAAGATGACTTCATAGGTCGGCATGCCGCCCGCATCGTCTTCGCCGCCAAAATCGTCGAAGGAAAAGGGGACCGGCTGGAAGCCGCTGTCGTCCGTCGGCTTGGGGGTCGGCGCCGGAGCGGCCGATGCTGCCTTTGCGGCGGCCTTCGGCGCGGGCGCCTCGGCTGACGCAGAGGGAGACGGCAATTCGCCGTTGGCCAGCGCCTCGAGCTCCTTGACGAGGCCGCGGCTGCGGCTTTCATCGACGCTGCCGCCGTCGCGCGCAGCATTCGTCAGGTCGGCGAGCACGTCGGCCGACTTCAGCATCACCTTCAGGACATCCTGGTTCGGCTCAAGCTTGTTGGATCGAACGCAATCGAGAGTGGTCTCGAAGACATGGGCGAAGGCGACCAGATCGTCAAGGCCGAAGGCGCCGGCGCCACCCTTGATCGAATGCACGGCACGGAACACCGCATTGACGGTTTCCGGATCGCGATCGCCATCATTCAATTTCAGAAGACCGGATTCCAACTCGGCGAGCTGTTCCTCGCACTCCTGGAAAAAGATCTCTTTGATTTCGTTCATATCCATAGGAGCAAATCCTGGGTTTAAGCGGTTACACGCTCAATGGCATCGATCAGCTTGGCCGGGTCGAAAGGCTTGACGATCCAGCCCGTGGCACCGGCCTGGCGGGCGCGGTTCTTCTTTTCCGCGTCGCTTTCGGTGGTCAGGACCAGGATCGGGATCGCCCGATATTTCTCGTTGCGGCGGACACCTTCGATGAAGCCGAAACCGTCGAGGCGCGGCATGTTGATGTCGGTCACGATGACGTCGGGATTGGACTCTTCGAGAACCTCGAGGCCCTCGATGCCGTCTTCCGCCTGGATCGTCTCGAAGCCGGCATTGTTCAGCGTCACGAGAAGCATGTTTCGGATGGTGCGGGAATCATCCACGGTCAGCACTTTTTTCTTCATTGCCGAATCTCCTTGGCAAGCAGGTGGTCAATATTGACGCCAACCAGCTGCATGGTTTTCTGAAATGCGTCGGACACCTTGGAGAAGGTGAACGGCTGCTTGTCCTGCTCCCAGGTCTTCTCGGCGGACATCAGAACCTGGGCGCAAAGCGCACCGATCCGTTCGACGCCGGAAGCGTCTATCGAAAGACCGCTACCCCGGAGAGAAAGGAGTTTATCGCGCAAGGCGGAAGCCTCGTTGAGGTCGAGCACCGCTGTCAAATCCAGCGTTTTGCCACTCTTCTTTGCTGCCATCAGCTTTTCCTTGTCCCCTTGTCCCCGGCCCGAAAAGACAGGCTGAGGCAATCATCCGATAGGTTAGTAAACATTCCGCCCACCTCCGACGCTTGCGAAGGGCTGTGGTAGGCCAAAATCTTCATTTTCGTATTCGTCGACGACCGGTGCCGGGCGGGTAGCGCCCTCAAGGGCGCGCGGCGGTGTCACGCGCACCGGCGCCGGGCGCCCGGCGGTGGCGTTTTCCCGGGCGATGCGGAATTCGCGAATCGTCTGGCCGAGCTCGAGAATGACGGTGTGGAGGTGGTCGGCGCCTTCGGCCGAGCGCTCCGCAAGGCCGGCGCTATCGGCCACCTCGCCACCCAGGCCCTTGACGTCGGCTGTCACGCTGTCGAGGCTTGCGGCATGTTCGCCGGTTCGGGTGGCGATGCCTGATATCGCGGCGTTGATGTCGGTGACCTGACGCACGATGCTGCCGATCGAATCCTGTGTGCGGCCAACCATCTGCACGCCGGCATCGACCTGCGCCTTGGTCGTCGTCACCAGGGTTTTGATCTCGCGGGCGGCTTCGGCCGAACGCTGGGCAAGGGCGCGGACTTCCTGGGCGACGACGGCAAAACCGCGGCCGGAATCGCCGGCGCGGGCGGCCTCGATGCCGGCATTCAGCGCCAGAAGATTGGTCTGGAAGGCGATCTCGTCGATCGCGCCGATGATCTGGCCGATCTTTTCGGCCGACTGCTCGATATCGGCCATGGCGCTGATCGCGCGGCCGACGACCTCGCCGCTTTCCTCGACGGCAGCGCGCGTCGTGGCGGCCGCCTGTTCGGCAGCACGGCTGTCGGCGGCGCCGTCGCGCACACTGCCGGCGATGCCGGCAAGGGCAACGGCGGAAAGCTGCAGCCGGTCGGCCTGGCCGGACGCCGTGCTTGCAAACTGCCGCGACAGACCGGCAAGTGAGCCCGTCGCCGCTTCGGCCTTGACCGTGCGCTCGGTAATAGTGGTGAATTCGGCCTGGAGGCCATCCAATGCACTGTTCAGCGCGACAGCGATGCCGCCATAGGCGCCGTCGCTGTCGACCGGCGCGCGTCGCGTCAGGTCGCGTGCGGACAGGCCGTCGATGACATCGCCGAAGATCCGGATGATTTCGGCCTCGTTGGCGGCACGCTGATCGGCGAGCGCGCGCTGCTCCCCGGCGCGCAGCGCATTGAAGCGGAGCGAGACGGCAATTTCCACATCGACCATGACGATGCGGATGATCGCCGTCATCAGGTCGGAGATTTCGCGGGTGCGGCGCTTGGCCGACGGCAGCAGTGGACGGCCGGCGATCACTTCGGCGAGGCCGGAAACGAGATGCTCCAGCATGACGCCATGGCCGGCCACGTGCCAGCGCGGGTCAAGACCCATCTTGCTTTCGGTATCGGAGAGAACCTTGACGCGCTCGGCATAGAGGCTGTCGAACCGTGCATCCGTCAGCACGTCCCAATGCGAAGATTGCAGATCGTGCAGGCGCTCGACCTGGCGCTCGCTCTCGAAATTGCGCGAGGCGTCTGGGAATGACTGGAACCGGTGGAAGAGATCCCTGAGGCCCGCCTTCAGATGGGCTTCAAGCGCCGGCCGGTTACGGCGCACCAGCTCGCACTGGTCGGCATCGAGACCGGCAAAGCGCAGGCGGTCGCGCAAGCTGCCTGCCTGCGCTCCACGAGCCTGATCTGATGGCATGTCCTGCCTCAACGCCTGTCCCCAACCACTTTCCGGGCGAAAGCCCGGCCAAAAACTTGTGCAGCATCCGATGAACGCGAAGCGTTGAGACGGTCCTCACCACCGGTTACAACCGGCGGAGCGAAGCCCCCTGAT
The DNA here is from genome assembly GCF_013087615.1 of Rhizobium sp. WYCCWR 11152. Lineage (NCBI taxonomy): Bacteria > Pseudomonadati > Pseudomonadota > Alphaproteobacteria > Hyphomicrobiales > Rhizobiaceae > Rhizobium > Rhizobium sp. WYCCWR 11152. The sequence goes on from NZ_JABFCP010000011.1 coordinate 125,296, forward strand.
CAGCTATGTTTCGGAGCTGTCTGAAGAGATGGATACCGGATCAACCCGGTACGGCGGGACGGCGTCATGCCTGGTGGGAACGAGTGCATCTTCCCATTCCGACGTGTAGACCAATGTTTATGGTTAATTCCTTGCTTGAAGGTTAATAAGCCTTTCGGAGGACAGGCTTTTCAAGCAATTCAAGGCAGTTCGCAGCAAATACTGTTGCGGAGTTGCATGGCTGCTACAAGGCACACGCAAGCTCCGTGTTATATGCCGGTCGATAACCAAGACATGACGTCGACAAGGACAGAGCAATGATTGTTCTCGGATTGGGTGCCTGCTTGATTGCAATGACGCTGCTTGCCGCCGTCGCCCGCCTCGATTCCATCGCCGCAAACCGCGACATCCGCGCCCTTCGGGTGTTCTAACCGCGTCGCAATCTTTCAGATACGCTCCGCGCGCTTTAGGCTTTATTTCCACCATGTCGTTGTCGCAAAACCGCTGCACAGTTTTGCGTGACATGCTTTAGACCCACCCTTCCCCGTTGGCAGTCCGGCACCTTTGGTGTATCGCACTCGCGCCTTTCATGTCAGCGGAACTATCGGTTCATGTCCCCCAGATCTGGTCTCCTCATCGTTCTTGGCTTCACGCTCTGGCGCGTCGTCATGCTCAATTTCGATACGACGGACCTTTTCGTCGACGAGGCGCAGTACTGGTTCTGGTCGCAAAACCTCGACCTCGGCTATTATTCCAAGCCGCCGATGATTGCGTGGGTGATCCGGGCGATGACCGAGCTTTCCGGCTCCAACGCCATCTATTGGATCAGGCTGCTCGGACCGCTGATCCACATGGCAGCAGCACTGGTGCTGATGAAGACGGCAAAACGTTTCGTCGGGCCGGAGATCGAAGGCTGGACGGGCGCCACTTACATCACGTTCCCCGGTGTGGCGCTTTCTTCGGTGTTCTTCTCGACCGACGTGATCCTGCTGTTCTTCATCGCGATCGCCTTGCTTGCCTATTTCGGCCTGACGCAGCGGCGCTCGGTCGGGCTGGCGCTCGTCATGGGCCTTGGCGTCGGCCTCGCCTTCCTGACGAAATATGCCGTGCTGTTCGTCGTTCCGGGCGGCGCGATTGCCCTCCTCCTCATTCCGGCGGCCCGCATCGCCATTCGCGATTTCATCATCGCGGTCGCGGTCGCGGCGGTCGTCGCCCTGCCGAACCTCTGGTGGAACCTGCAGCACGACAACACGACGGTGCGACATACCCAGGACATCGCCCATTGGAGCGAACTCGGCATCAATCTCCGTCGCGGGCTTGAATTCTTCTCCGCCCAATTCGGCGTCGTCGGGCCGATCATCTTCTTTGCGATGCTCTGGGCGGTCTACCGGATGATCAGAGGCAGGAGCGACGATCGGGAAAAGATGCTGGTCTGGCTGTCGATGCCGGTCGTGCTGCTCATCACGCTGCAGGCAACGGTCGCCAAGGCCTATGCCAACTGGGCGGTGACCGCCTATGTCGCAGGCACCATCCTTGCCGTCTGGCTGCTCTACCTGAAGTGGCCGAAGGGGCTCAGGCTGTCGCTCACCATCAACGGCATCGCCAGCCTGCTCTTTCCGCTGGCGACGATCTTTCCGCATCAGTTGCTGCTGCCGAACGGCGACGCGCTGATGAAGCGCTATCTCGGCCGCGCCGAGGTCAGCCGCGAGGCCGCAGCACTCGCAGCTCAGGCCGGCACCGACATTATCGTCACCGACAATCGCGACATGGTCGCCGATCTTTTCTATACGCTGCGGGATGCATCCTACAGGATCTATGCGCGAGCGCCCGCCGGCCTTCCGGAAAGCTATTACGAGCAGGAATTCGCTCTGCCCGCCGGCATCACCGGCAAGGTGCTTTTCCTAACGGACGGGGCCTTTACCTGCGCCACCGAGACGCCCGAGGTGCTGAAGAACTGGCAGCCGACGGAGGGCAACTACAAGGGTAAGACGCTTTCCATCTACAAGGTCTCTGCCACCTGCCTGGCGCCCTGAGGTTTCAGCCCGTTTTATGACAGCGCCAAGCTTTTTTCAGAGGCGCGGCGCGGTAACACTTTGTATTGCTGCATCATTTTATTGGGCAGTGGGCAGGCAGAGACCGGTGCCCGTCCCTTCGATCTCCACGAATTTGACGCCGCCTTCCTCGAAGGCGAGGCGCAGCTGCGCCTCCGTCGCACGATGGATGTCGTGGTGCCGGCCCTCGTAATCGCGGATGGTGCTGCGCGAGACGGCGGCCTTTTCAGCAAGGTCTGTCTGGGTCCAGTCCAGCAGGCCGCGCGCCGCGCGGCAGAGAGCGGGAGTGAGAATTGTTTCTCTTGCGCCTTGACCCATGATTTCAAGTTGCCCATATTGGTCGATATAACCCATATATGTCATATTACGAACGGGATTTCCAGATCGGGAGACAATGATGCCACACGATACGCCCTTGATTTCGACAATCGTCGGCGGCCTTGTGCTGGCTTTCATCTTCGGCGCCTTCGCCCATCGGCTGCGGATGCCGCCGCTCGTCGGTTATCTGATCGCCGGCGTGCTCGTGGGGCCACATACGCCGGGTTATGTGGCGGATCAGAACCTTGCGCCGGAGCTTGCCGAAATCGGCGTCATCCTGCTGATGTTCGGCGTCGGGCTGCATTTCTCCCTGAAAGACCTGCTGTCGGTGCGCGGCATCGCCGTGCCGGGCGCGATCGTGCAGATCGCATTTGCGACATTGCTCGGCTGGGGGCTCGGCGCCTTCATGGGCTGGTCGACCGGCGGCAGCCTGGTCTTCGGCCTGGCGCTTTCGGTCGCTTCCACCGTCGTGCTGCTGAAGGCGCTGCAGGAGCGGCGCCTGGTCGAGACGGAGCGCGGCAGGATCGCCGTCGGCTGGCTGATCGTCGAGGATCTCGCCATGGTGCTGGCGCTGGTGCTGATCCCGGCCGCAGCCAGCATCGGCGGTGAGGGTCACGCTCCCGTCGAGCCGCTGTCGGCCGCGCTGAGCCGCCTGTTCGGCCTCGATCTCGGCATCGGCGGCATGATCGCCATGACGCTGGTAAAGGTGGCGCTGTTCGTGGCGCTGATGCTGGTTTTCGGCCGCAAGCTCATTCCCTGGACGATGCACCGCATCGCCCATACCGGTTCGCGCGAACTCTTCCGGCTCGGCGTGCTGGCGATCGCGCTCGGCGTCGCCTTCGGAGCGGCGAAGCTCTTCGGCGTGTCGCTGGCGCTCGGCGCCTTCTTTGCCGGCATGGTGCTTGCCGAAAGCGAGCTCAGCCATCGCGCCGCACAGGAAAGCCTACCGCTGCGCGACGCCTTTGCCGTACTGTTCTTCGTCTCGGTCGGCATGCTGTTCGATCCGAACATCCTGATCGACAAGCCGCTGCCGATCCTTGCCACCATCTTCATCATCGTCATCGGCAAGTCCGTCGCCGCGCTCCTCATCGTGCTCGCCTTCAAGAAGCCGCTCAGTACGGCGCTGACGATTTCGGCCAGCCTCGGCCAGATCGGCGAATTCTCCTTCATCCTCGCCGCCCTCGGCGTCGAACTGGGGCTGCTGCCGGAGGAAGGCCGCGATCTGATCCTTGCCGGCGCCATCATCTCGATCATCCTCAATCCGCTGCTGTTCTTCCTTTGCGACCGCATGCGGCCGCTGCTGGATGGTGCAAAGCGCGAAGACGTCGTGGCGGACCCTGCTCCCGCTGCAGATGCCATAGCAGCGCAGGAGGAGATGCCGCCCGAAGACGACGAGGTGCACCCGACCGCTCTCAGCGGCCATTCCATTCTCGTCGGCTACGGGCGGGTTGGCAGCATCGTCGGACAGAATCTCAAGTCGTCGGCCACACCTTTTCTCGTCATCGAGGACTCCGACAAGCGCATCGGCGAGCTGAAGGCGCAGGGTATCGAAACTCTGTCGGGCAATGCGGTGATGCGGGAAACGCTCGACCTTGCCAATCTCTCTGGCGCCCGCAGCATTGCCATCGCCATCCCGAACGCCTTCGAAGCCTGCCGCATCATCGAGCAGGCCCGCAGCGTCAATCCATCGATCCTCATCGTTGCCCGCGCCCATTCCGACGCCGAGGTCGATGAGCTGAAGCAATATGGCGCCGACACGGTCATCATGGGCGAGCGTGAAATCGCGCTGGGCATGGTTGACCGGCTCGCTCAAGTGCATCATGAGAGTGTGCCCTATGAAGACGGGCATGGGCCTGATACAATTATGCCGACGGATGACCCTCCGCCGGAAAGAGAATGAGAGATTGGCGCGCTTTTGAGCCGATACGGGAGTGACATTGCCGGGACGGAGAAGATGGAGCTGGACCAGCGCCGTCTGACGAGCCGTATCGCCGCTTCCCTCCTCGTCGCCGTCCTTGCCTATCTCGGCCTGCTTTTCGGCGGCAATCTGGTGATCTCGCCGGCCGCCGCCGCCAATACGCTTTCCTCTTCCGATCGGGATTCGCAGCCGCCGCAGCTGACTGCGCGCGATGCCGTGCGCGGGCTGCTTGCCACAGAACGCAAGCTTGCACCGAAGCAGGCGGCGCATGACGCCGGACCGCTTGCCCTTGCCGCCGCCCCGGCTGTCGATTTTTCCGGCTGGACCATGGCCGCGCCTTTTCCGGCATTTGAAGCTTCGCTTCATGCCGCAGTCTCCAGGACCCATCAGCCGCGCGCACCGCCGGTCGCTGCCTGACGCTCGCGCCGATCGGCGCTTCCGACTATTGACGACATGCCGCCAGCGCCCGAGCGCCGGCCCTCGATATCAAGGAATACAATATGCGTACTTCACGATGGCTGGTGGTCACCTATACGGTGATCATCCTACTCGGCCTATTGATCGCCCTACCGAACGTCCTGCCGCAATCCGTCCTCCAGCGCGTGCCGGCCTGGCTGCCGCATGAGCAGGTGTCGCTCGGCCTCGACCTTCGCGGCGGTTCGCACCTCGTTCTGGAAGTCGACGAAGCCGACCTTACCAAGGAGCGGCTGCAATCGCTGCTTCAGGACGCGCGCCGCGTGCTGCGCGAAAAGGGCATCCAGCCGAAAGCCGTGGTCCGCAGCCAGAACCAGATCGTCGTGACGCTCGCCGATGCCTCACAGAGCGATGCTGCCGTCACCGAACTCAAGACGCTTGCCAACCCGATCAGCACCGGCCTCAGCGCCGGTCAGGCGGATCTTGATGTCACGGCGAACGGCGCCACCATCACCATCGGCTTCTCGCGGGCCGGCATCGCCGCCAATGTCGACAATGCCGTCCAGCAGAGCCTCGAAGTCATCCGCCAGCGCGTCGACCAGGTCGGCGTCTCCGAGCCGACCATCCAGCGCATCGGCGCCAACCGCGTGCTCGTCCAGCTTCCGGGCGCGCAGGATCCCTCGCGCCTGCGCGAACTTCTCGGCTCCACCGCCAAGATGTCGTTCCATATGCTGTCGCCGAACAATGCGCCCGGACCCGGCGTGACCATGCTGAAGGACGATGAAGGCAGGTCCTATCCGGTCCTCGACCGCGTCGAAATCTCCGGCGACCGCCTTTCGGATGCCCGCGTCAGCTTCGACCCGAACACGCGTGAGCCGATCGTCAGCTTCCGCTTCGACAGCGCCGGCGCCCGCCGCTTTGCCGAGATCACCCGCCAGAACGTCGGCAATCCCTTCGCCATCGTCCTCGACGACAAGGTGCTGAGCGCGCCTGTTATCCGCGAGCCGATCACTGGCGGCTCCGGCCAGATCTCGGGCAGCTTCTCGGCCGACAGCGCAACGACGCTGGCCGCCATGCTGCGCGCCGGCGCCCTGCCCGCCAAGCTTACGGTCATCGAGGAACGCACCGTCGGCGCCGACCTCGGCGCTGACGCCATCAAGATGGGTATTTATTCCGGCCTCGTCGGCTTTGCTCTCGTCGCACTCTTCATCTTCGTTCTCTATGGCACCTGGGGCATCCTGGCGAATGTCGCGCTGCTGATCCACACGATCCTAACCTTCTCGGCCCTGACGCTGGTTGGCGCGACGCTGACGCTGCCGGGCATTGCCGGTGTCGTGCTCGGCATCGGCCTTGCGGTCGACGCCAACGTTCTCATCAACGAGCGTATTCGTGAAGAGACCCGCAAGGGCAAGGGCGCCTTTGCCGCCATCGATACGGGCTTCCGCCGTGCCTATTCGACCATCATCGACGGCAACATGACGGCCCTGATCGCTGCGGCCATCCTGTTCTTTTTCGGCTCCGGACCGGTTCGCGGCTTTGCCGTGACCATGGCGCTCGGCCTGATCATCTCGATGTTCACATCGGTCGCCTTCGTGCGTGTCGCGATGATCGAGATCACCCGCCGCCGCAAGCTCAAGGTGCTGAACATCCGGCCGTTGATCCCGTTCAGCCCCTATGACAAGCACATCGAGTTCATGAAGGCCCGCTTCTTCGGCGTCACCGTCTCGGCGCTGCTTTCGATTGCCTCCGTCGTGCTGTTCATTCATCCCGGTCTCAACTACGGCGTCGATTTCCGCGGCGGCATCCAGATGGCCGTCAAGACCCAGGGCACGGCCGATCTTGCGAAGTTCCGCGAAGGTCTTGATAGTCTCGGCCTCGGCGAAATCACGCTGCAGTCCTTCGGCGACAAAAGCAGCATTCTCGTTCGTGCCCAACGGCAGGAAGGCGGCGAAGAGGCGCAGACGGCAGCAGTGACCAAGCTGAAGGCCGAAGTCGCCAAGATCGATCCGACCGCCACCGTCGAAGGCACCGACGTCATCGGCCCGAAGGTCAGCGGCGAGCTTGCCTGGGCCGGCATCCTGTCGGTGGTGATCGCAAGCTTTGCAATGCTCATCTATATCTGGGTGCGGTTCGAATGGCCGTTCGCCGTCGGCGCCATCGTCACGCTGGTGCTCGACGTCACCAAGGCGATCGGCTTCTTCGCGATCACCGGCCTCGACTTCAATCTGACGGCGATCGCCGCCATCCTGACGCTCGTCGGCTACTCGGTGAACGACAAGGTCGTCGTCTATGACCGCATGCGCGAAAACATGCGGCTCTACAAGTCGATGCCGTTGCGCGAGATCATCGACAAGTCGATCAACGAGACGCTGGCGCGAAGCCTTTACACCAATGCGACGGCCTTCCTCGCGCTGGTGCCGATGGCGATCTGGGGCGGCAGCGCGGTTTCGAGCTTCGCGATCCCGATGGTCTTCGGCATTCTCGTGGCCGGCGCCTCGTCGATCTTCATCGCGGCACCCATCCTGCTCTTCCTCGGCGACTGGCGCCGCCGCCATGCCAAGGCGGCAGCGGCAACCGATGAGGCAGTCGAAATCATTCCGCCGGAACAGGGTCGCCCGCGCAAGTCCGCGAGCTAAAATCCCGTTAACGCATCCTTGAAGAGGGCGCCGGTTGCAGAGCCGGCGCCCTCTTTCTATTGTCGGCTATTGCATTATGTGCCAATTCAAGGTGTTACAGCGTCTTTCGCGCGTCTCAAAAGACGCGCGGCGCTGTCATTGAGATCGGGGAAGCCGCCAGATGTCATCCGACCCGACAAGACCGCCGGAAACCACCGTTGCCAGTGACAGCGAGGAGCGCATCAAGCGTTTTCTCGCGACCGCTTCGCACGACCTGCAATCGCCGCTCCGCCATATCGCCATGTATGCCGAACTGCTGCTCGACGATCTCGAGGAGACGCTCGACGGCGAACAGCTTCAGAGCCTGCGGATGATCATGGAAAAGGCGCAGACGGCGCAGCGCCTCACCAAGGCATTGATGAGCCTTGCCGGCGGCACACCCCAGGTGACGCCTGAAGAGGTCGATCTGCAGGCGCTCGCCGAAAATGTCTGGGGCGAACTGACCGACGAGACGGCGGTCGGCGAGGCGACGCTTGAAAGCGACGGCCTGCCCTCCATCCGTACCGACCCTGCCCTCTTCGGTCTGGTGCTGCGGCATCTGCTGACCAATGCCCTCATGTATCGCAGCGAAGCGCCGCCGCATGTGGCCATTGCCGCGGAGCGCGAGGGGACGGACTGGTTCATCCGGATTTCCGACAACGGCACGGGCATCGATCCCGCCTACCGGGAGCGGATATTTGAGCCTTTCTGGAAATTGCCGAAGCCCGGAACGGTCCAGGGCGCCGGTCTCGGATTGACCACGACGCGGGAGTTTCTGACGGCGCTCGGCGGCGATATCAGCCTCGAACATTCGGATGAAAGCGGCAGCCGCTTCATCATCCGCCTTCCCATCGCTTGAGATCAGATGCTGTAATCGTCCTTCCAGAAATCCGGGACGTCATAGGTCACATATTCGCGAATGATGTGTTGCAGCGTCTGGGCATCGATTTCGTCCTTGCCGATGCGGAAATCGACGCCGTAATCCGGGAATTCCTGGAAATAGCCGCCCGATATATCGGTCGAGACGACGCCGATCGGACCGGTGTAACCGATGCCGCGCAACTCCGGCACCGTGTCGCGGAAATCGGCATTGGGCAAAAGGCGATTGTCGAGCAGGATGAGATCGAAGCGCGCCGCGCGGATCTTTTCCAGCGCGTCACCGATCGATTGCGAATATTCAACCTCGACGGCCGGCTCGGAGAGATCGGCGATCTTCTTCTTGAGCGCGCGGAATTCGATGAATTCGTCGTCGACAAAGAGAACCTTTACGGCATTCCTCCGGCCCGTTTCGGTGATCATCGTCTCATTTCCCCAATCCCGAAACCAACTTCACGAAACCAAACCATTCCTCAAGGCGATCGCCACCATATGAACGCGGTTCACAGCGTCAAGTTTGCGCGCGGCCGCGGTGATGTGCGAATTGACCGTATGTTCGGAAAGACCGAGAATGATGGCGATTTCCGCGGACGTCTTGCCTTCGCTCGTCCATTTGACGATTTCCGATTCGCGCTGGGTCAGCCGTCCGGACATTTCCGGCGTCAGGATTTCCTCGTAGAGCTTGTCGAAAATGCGCATGGCGTCGAGAAGCATGTCGGCGATCTCACTCTGATCCGGCTCCTGACGCTCGCCGCTGAGCACGAGACAATATCGCCGACCTTCCGGCGTGAACAGCGGGATGAAGAGAAAGACGCCGCCGAGGAACTCGTTGAAAACAAGATCGGACGGATAATCTTCCGGCTGTGCGCTCCTGCCATGGACCGGCGTGGCCAGGAACTGGGCGGTCTTTGCCCGGACGGTGCCCAGCGCTTCCTTCAACGTCGTGATGAAAAGGCCGACACGCCGCTCGGCAACATTGGTGATGACGATATCGCGTTCACCGAAAGGGGCCGAAGCCTCGGAAATGCGGGCCAGCGCGAAATTATCGAAGTTGTAATGCTGTGCCGCCGATTTCAGCAGACGGAAAAAATCGGTGCGGTTGATCGCCCGGCTCAGCTCCGGTCCGGCATGAAAGGGAATTGCCGGGGCATTGTTCATTCCCACTCTTCCTCTCCTCCCGCCAATGCCTCTAATCCCGAAATCTTGGGATATACGTCTTAAACGCGAAGAGCTACAAAAATTGCGAGACGATTGATGAGAGATATCGAAAACGGGGACTTTCGATATGTAAGGCGGAAATCATCAATTATCTCAACGACAGGTGATGCACGGGCAGATTTTACTGAGGGGCAGTAGTTCTTACCTGGGTATCGTATTCTTCCTGCATTCAACATCCATGAATGCGAGAAGGCAGTGCCAGACGTAAGCGCGAGAGAGCCGATAGACCCATTCAGCTAAGGGGTTGGCTGATGTTCGTGGCGGCGAACGCGGGTTGATCGGTTCTCTCAGCGCTTATTTTGCGTTCCATATTCTTCGCTTCGGTTGCATCTTGTGATGCGTCCTCGACCTTGTCAATTGCGGTTTGTCAGATGGCTTGGACGAATGGTAGGGAATAGGGCATACGGCTTTCGCCGTTTTCTACATCTCAAGATTGAGAATGATCTTGGCAAGGTCAAGTGGCTTTTCCAGATAGACATCGGCGCCGGCATCGAGTGAGCGCGCGCGGTCCTCGGCAGCATCCGATCCGCTGCAGATAGCAAGCCGCATCGCCTTGAAACGATCATCCAGGCGCAACCGAGTGATCAGGCCGATTCCGCTATCGAGCGGCATGTAGAGATCGGCGACCAGCAGATCGGGTGAGGTCTTGCCTTCCGCCGCGCGCGTCTCCAGTGCCTCCAGCGCCAATTCGGCGGTCGAAAAACAGAATAGATCGACGTCTAACTGCTGCTTTTTGCTCATATAGTCGACATAGAAGAGGTCATCCTTGCTATCGTCGACATAAAATAGGGTGGTCATCTAGCACCGTGATCTGGATATTGTTCGAATGAACCTCGCTGTCCTTCGACATCACCATACCGCGGTTCCACTAAAATTCGATATACCTCATCGCAGATCATTTCGCAAAAAGCGCGGCACCGCCCTGCCTTGCCTATTGAGTATTCCTCGATTTCGGAAAAGATGGCCGCGCAAACCGAAGGAGGACACACGGGTGCAGGATCAGGGCAACGTGGACCTGCAGGACCAGCCAAGGCGGCACTACCGTGCCTTTGCGATAGCCGTCGGCTGCCTGATGTTGCTTCTCGGCGTAACGGCGCTTACCGGCTGGCTGCTGCAGATCGAGATTGTCATTTCGCTGGTTCCCGGCTTTCCATCGATGGCCTTCAATACGGCGCTCTGCTTCGTGCTTTCCGGCGTGGGACTTGCCACTTCGACACTCGCCGCCCGCCGTTTTCGAGCAACGGCGGCGATCACGGCGGGGCTTGCGGCGGCGATCGCCGCTGCCCGGCTCGTGGAAATCGTCATGATCGGGCGAACTTTTCACAATGTCGACGTGTTGATCTCGCGCTTCCTGGTTTCGCCGGACTTCATCGCGGAGATCGGCGGCGGCATGGGGCCGAACACGGCGCTGGTCTTCCTGATCGCCAATCTCTCGCTGCTGCTCTCGCTCCAGGTGGAGAGGTCCAGAAGCCAGGTGGTGCAGGAATTGACGAGCTACGTCGTCATCACGCTCGGCATGATCGCGCTGGCCAGCTATGTCACCGATGCCGAACAGGGCTACCGCTGGGGACCCTATGCGGCGATGGCGCTGCATACGGCGGTCGGCATGGTGATCTTCGGCTCCGGGCTTCTCGCCCGCTCCTGGTGGATGCAGCCGGCAAACCGGGCGCAGATCCCGCTGTGGATCCCGGCTGCGGTCTGCTTCACCGGCCTTCTCGTCGATCTCTATACGCCGCTGGGTGTCGCCAACGGCATTCTCTATGTACCGCTGGTGCTGACGGCGCTCTGGTTCGGCAACAGAAATGCGCCGCTTTTCTTCGCCTTTGCCTGTACCGTGCTGCTGATGCTCGGCTTCTTCGCCGTCAAGCACGACGAAGCGGGGTTCTGGCAGGAGATCGCCAACCGCACCATTACGGCTGCCACGCTTTGGCTGATCGCGCTCTTCGTCTTCTATTTCATGCGCAACACCCATCATCTGGAAAGCGAGCGTGTCCGCTTCGGCGCGCTGGTGCGCGGCACGCCTGATGCCGTCGTCGTCATCGACGAGCGTGGAACGATCAAGAATTTCAATCCGGCGGCTGAAAGCATGTTCGGCTACTCCCCGCAGGAGACGATCGGCAAAAACATCAAGATGCTGATGCCCGAACCCTACCATTCCGAGCACGACGGCTATCTCGCCCATTACCGGAAGACTGGCGAGGAGCGCATCATCGGCACGACGCGCATGGTCTCCGGACGACGCAAGAACGGCATCGTCTTTCCGATCGATGTTTCCATCAGCGCCGTCGCCACCGGCCATACGAAGACCTTCGTCGGTATCGTGCGCGACATCAGCGAGCGCGTCCGGCAGGAAGAACGGATGAAAACGACGCTTTCCCAGCTCGAGGCCTATACGGCCGAGCTCGAGCGCAGCAACCACGACCTCGATGAATTCGCCTATATCGCCTCGCACGATCTCAAGGAACCGCTGCGCGGCCTGCACAACCACTCCCGCTTCCTGTTGGAGGATTATGAAGACAAGCTTGACGTGGACGGCGTGCGCCGGCTGAACCGGCTCGTGCGTCTCAGCCAGCGCATGGAGAAGCTCGTCAACGAGCTTCTCTATTTCTCCCGGCTCGGACGCCAGCAGCTGGCGGTCAAACGCACCGATATCGGCCTGATCGTCAAGGATGTCGTCGCGACGATGGAGTTGCTGCTGGAGGAACGGCACGCCAAGGTGATCATCGACGGCCGGCTGCCGGAGGTGGTCTGCGACGCGCCGCGGCTGACCGAAGTGTTCCGCAATCTCATTACCAACGCGATCAAATACAACGACAAGCCGGCGCCGCTCGTCTCGATCGGCTATCTTGACCGGTTCGTCGGCAAGGACGGCACGGTTGCCCGCAACGTGTTTTTCGTTAAGGATAACGGCAAGGGCATTCCGCAGGAATTCCACGAGGATATTTTCCGCATTTTCAAACGGCTGGAAAAGTCGCAGGATTCCGACGACGGGACCGGAGCAGGCCTCACCTTCGTTCGCAAGATCATCGCGCGGCACAATGGCGATATCTGGCTGGAATCCGAGGTCGGCACCGGCACGACATTCTACTTCACACTGGGAAAAAAGCGCGAGGGGCAGAATGCAGCAGCGTGATACGCAACCGATCCTGATCGTCGAGGACAGCGAAGACGATTTCGAAGCGACGATGCGCGCCTTCAAACGCACCAATCTGCGCAACTCGATCCGCTGGGCGGCCTCCGGTCAGGAAGCGCTCGACATGCTCGCCGAGATGGTGCCGAAACCGGGGCTGATCCTGCTCGACCTCAACATGCCGGGTCTTGACGGCCGCAAGACGCTGGAGGCGATCAAGTCGAACGCCGGCTGGCGCAAGATCCCGGTGGTGATCCTGACCACCTCCGACGACGAACGCGATATCGAAGGCTGCTATGCGCTCGGCGCCAATACCTATGTGCAGAAGCCGGTGGATCTCGACGGGCTCTTCGCCGCGATCCAGCGGCTGAAGGAATACTGGTTCGAAATCGCGATCCTGCCGCTCGAGGACTGACAGATTGGCGGAACACTGCTCTATTCTCATCATCGACGACAACATCGACGATCTCGAGGTCTATCGCCGCATATTGGGCCGCGTTTCCAGCACTGCCTATACCGTCGTGGAGGCGGAGACCGGCGAAGAGGGTCGTGCGCTGAACGGCCGCAAACGGCCGGACTGCATCCTGCTCGACTATTCGCTGCCGGGGCGCGACGGGCTCGGCGTTCTTGCCGATATTCTGGAGGATGATCCCGCCGCCAACGTCATCATGCTGACCGGTCAGGGCAACGAAACCGTCGCCGTCGAGGTGATGAAGAGCGGCGCGCGCGACTATCTGACAAAGGATTCGCTTTCGCCCGAGACACTGCATCGCTGCATTCAAAACGCCATCATGCACGGCATGCTGGAAGCAAAGCTGGAGCAGAAGCGGCAATCGCTTGAGATCTTCACCCGTGCCATGGCCCATGATCTGAAGGAGCCGCTCCGGACGATCAAATCCTTCAGCCGCATCCTGCACGGTTCTGCGGCACTCCCGGCCGAAGACCGGGAATTGCTCGATTACGTGCTCAGCGCTGCCGACCATATGGAAGACCTGATCGTCAAGGTCTCGGGCTTCACCAAGCTCGAGGCCTCCGGCGGACTGGAGCTCAAGCCGGTCTCGCTCTCCGATGTGCTCGACCAGGTGGAGGACAATCTGCGCCAGCAGACCGAGAGCCGCGGAGCCATCATCATCCGCGGGGCGCTGCCGGAGGTCATGGGCGATGCGACGCTGCTGACCCAGCTCCTGCAGAACCTGGTGTCGAATGCCGTCCGCTATTGCGAGCAGAAGGTTCCGGAGATCAGCATCACAGGCGAAGCGCTGGGCGATACCTGCCGCCTCACGGTACGTGACAACGGGCCCGGCATCGACCCCGAGCACCGCGAGCTGATCTTCCAGCCGTTCAAGCGTCTCGTCGGCCGCGGCATCGAAGGCACCGGGCTCGGCCTTGCCATCTGCCGCCGCATCGCGCAGATGCATGGCGGCTCGATCTGGTGCGAGGCAGAAAATGGGCCGGGCGCCACCTTCATTCTCGAAGTGCCGCTCGCCGAGGCGAGGCCCGCGCCATCAGCCGCATCGGCCGTGCCGCACAGCGCCAGGCCGGCGGAGCAGCCAGGCGAAGGTTCGGGCAGGCTCGCCGAAGTGCTGCTCGTCGAAGACAGCCCGGCCGACATCCAGCTTCTGAAGATCAAGCTGATGCGGCGGGACAAGGTGAATTTCAACCTGCATGTCGCCACCAACGGACGCGAGGCGATGCGGCTGCTCGAAGAGCGCGCCGGCATCGCCGATGTGCCGCAGATCGACCTGATGCTGCTCGACATCAACATGCCGATCATGGACGGCTTCGAGGTGCTGCATGCGCTTTCAGCCGACATCCGTCTCAAGCGAATTCCCGTCTGCATCCTCAGCACGTCAAGCGACGAAAGCGACATGCGGCGGGCCAGAAATCTCGGCGCGCGCGCCTATATGATCAAGCCGCCGACCCTGCAGCAACTGGAAGAGGCACTCGAAGATGTCGAACATTTGGAGTTGTTGCAGCGCGGCGATTCGCTTGCGCTTTGTGCGGAACAAAATTAAGCGATCGTCATTGGCAACGGTATGACCTTCGCAGCTCTCATACTCGCGCTCCTGACGACACCGCTTCAATCAGGACTGCTCTCGATGGTATCAGGCATACATCACATCACGGCCGTCACCCGCAAGGTGCAGGCGAATGTGGACTTCTACGCGGGATTTCTCGGCATGCGGCTCGTCAAGCAGACAGCCGGTTACGAGGACGCGACGCAGCTTCATCTGTTCTACGGCGATGCAGTGGGGACGCCGGGTTCGCTGCTGACCTTCCTTGCCTGGGAAGATGGTGCGGCCGGCCGAGCCGGTTACGGGCAGATCAGCGAAATATCGCTGTCGATCAATCCCACCAGCATCGGCTACTGGCTGACGCGCGCCATGAGCTTCGGTCTGAGGTCAGAGGGACCGGCCGACGAATTCGGCGAACCAGTGCTCAGGCTGAAGGACCCCGACAACATCATCCTCAAGCTCGCGGGCGCAAAGAACCTCGCATCGCCGGCCGCCTGGGACGGCGCCTCGATCCCGGTCGAGCATGCCGTTCAGCGCGTGCGCGGCGCGACCATGCTGACGGAGAAGCCCGCCGAAAGCCGCAGCTTCCTCGAAACGCATTTCGGTTACCGCTTCCAGGCCACCCGCGGCACGATCGACAGGCTGGTGTCGCAATCCGGCGACGTCATCGACGTGCGCGATGCACGCGGCTTCTGGTCCGGCGCGCCTGGCACGGGGACGGTCGATCACGTCGCCTTCCGCGCCGCCGACGAGGAGACGCTGCTTTCCGTCCGCAAGGCTCTGGAGGCGACCGACGCCTCGCCGACCAACATGCATGACCGCAAATATTTCCGCTCGCTCTATGCCCGCGAGCCCGGCGGCACGCTGGTGGAACTCGCCACCGACAAGCCCGGCATGACCGTCGACGAAGAGCAGGCCGCCCTCGGGGGGAAGCTGTTCGCGCCACCCGAAGCCATCACCAACCTTCACGACCTGAAGGTGATGTTGCCGCAATTTTCGATGCCCGGCCAGCCGCATGTCAATTATCGCGAACTGCCATTCGTCCACCGGTTCTATACGCCCCCGGATCCCGATGGCAGCGTCTTCGTTTTGTTGCACGGCTCCGGCGGCAATGAGACGACGCTGATGCCGCTCCTGAACAAGGCGGCGCCGCGGGCGACGCTGCTCGGCGTGCGCGGCCGGGCGACGGAGGAAGGGTTTCCGCGCTGGTACAAGCGCATCACCCCCTTCTCCTTCGACCAGAACGACATCAAGACCGAGGCGGAGGCCTTCGCGGCCTTCATCGAGGGCGCCGTCAAATCCTACGGGCTCGATCCTCAGAAGGTCGTCTATGTCGGCTATTCCAATGGCGCCAACCTTTTGAACTCGCTGCTCTACCTGCACCCGAACCTGGTTCACAAGGCGGTGCTGCTGCGCTCCATGCCTGTACTCAGCGACTATCCGCATGCCGATCTGAAAGGCACGGACCTGCTCGTCATCAGTGGCAAAACGGATGCCTATGGCAAATATGCGAGCGAACTGGAAGAAAGGCTGAAAAGTTCAGGCGCCACCGTCGATTCCGACGTCATCCCCGGCGGCCACGATCTCGGCGATGCCGACATTCCGATCATCCAGAAATGGCTGTTGCAGGAAAATCGCTGACGATCAGCCGCGGCGGGCAACCATGATGCCGGCAAGCACAACGGCGCCGCCGAGCGCCTGCATCGTCCCGATCGCCTCGTTGAGCAGAGCCCAGGCAAGGATTGCCGCAACGACCGGCTGCAACAGCAGCGTCAGCGAGGAAAAGGCCGCCGGCAGATAGGCCAGCGCATAGGTGATTGCCACCTGCCCGCCGGCATGGCTGATAAAGGCCAGGCCGAAGACGATCGACCAGCCATAGAGGGTCGCGGGCAGCATATGGCCCTCGTAGATGAGGCCGATCGGAAAGATGCAGACGGCAGCGCAGGCCGTGCTCCACAGCATGATGCGGATTGTATCGAAGCGGCTGCGCAGCCTGCCGATCGCAAGGATGTAGCAGGCATAGAAGAAGGCGGCGATCATCGCCATGCCGTCGCCGCGAAGGTCGCCATTGCCGATGGCTGCCGGTCCGCCCTTCAGAATGACGACGCCTGATAGTGCCAGGACAAGCCCGAGCGCGAAGACGCGGCTGATCCTCGCGCTGAAAAAGGCGAAGGCGATCAGCGTGACGAAAACCGGTGCGAGATTGGCAAGCAGCGTTGCGTTGGCGACCGACGTCATGGTGAGCGAAAGGTGCCAGGCGGCGAGATCGAGCGCCAACATGACGCCCGGGAGAACCAGCATGCCATAGTCGGAAAGGCTTTGCGGCTTCGGCCCCCTTTCCTTCTTCATGAGCGCGACGATGACGATCGGGATCAACGCCAGCGCCACGCGCCAGAAGGCCGTCGCCATCGGACCGACTTCGGACAGCCTGACGAAAATCGGCGAGCCGCCGATCGCCGCCCCGCCGAGAAGGAGCGCGGCAAGAGCGAAACGATTGGAAGGCGAGGCTTCGGAAAGGGTGGGAGCGGCCTGCGACATGATCTCGATATTTCTGGTCGCCCAAATGCCGGGCCGGCGGGATATTACAGCGCCGCGCGTCTTTTCGAGAGCCGCAAAGGACGCTGTAACACTTTAAATTGCTGCATAATTTTATCCTTAAATCGATTTCGATTTAAGGAATTATGCAGTGATGGCCGACGGACTATCAGAAGTCGATCACCGGGGACAGTCGAAGAGCGACGTATTGGTGGAAAATCAGGCAGGATGCCTATTCGTCGTGCTGGTCCGCAGCTTTTCGGCGATCTCGGTCGCGACGAAGAAGGCATGCTCGGTCACCTGCGGCAGTCCCATCAGCTCGCCGAAGGTGCCGCGCGCCAGCGGACCGGAGATCAGCAGCGAAGGATCTGCGTTTCCTGACGGACCGATCGCCTCCGAGCGCTCGGTGCAGGCAAGGCCGAGGCCGGTCGGGTCGAGCGTCAAATGGCCACTTGCCGCCAAGGCTGCGAGCCAGGGCTGGGTTTGGAGAATACCGCCATGCGCCGGGCCGGTGGTGACGACGACGGCGTCATAGCGTCCCTCCAACGGCTGGCGCTGATGACGCGGCTGCAGGGTGCAAAGAATGAGCTCGCCCTCGATGCGCGTATCGGCAACCGACCCGGCCAGGATATCGAGGCGACCCGCAGCAACCGCCGCGTCGAGCACGGCCTCGACCTGCGGTGCGATACGGAAACGATGCACATCCCAATAGGGACGCAGATGGCGGACGAGACGGCGTCGTTCGGCAACCGGCAGCGTCTGCCAGAGATCGTATCCCTGCGCCCGCACCTGATCGATCACCCCATGCCAGCTGATGCCCTCTTCCTTCGCCGCATCTATGGCGGCGCGGATCCCTCTCAGCAGCGACACGGCGGAATGGGTCGCATCGGAGATGAAATCGCCGAAGAGCTCCTGCGGTACCGGCGGATGGCCGCGAGACCGCAGACCGCGGCGCGAGATCGCGGTCACCGGACCGTCATGCCCGCGCTCAGCCAGCGAGGCGATGACATCGGCGGCCGTCAGGCCGTTGCCGATGACCAGCACCCGGTCCTGCGGGCGGATCACGTCGAGCGCGCCGGGCTTGGTGGTGTCGGCGACGAAACGGGGATGGGCGGCAAGCCGGCTCGCAAGCCGGCCCGGGGCTGCCGGCGGCGGATGGCTGGTGGCGATCGCGACGATATCGGCCTCCGTCACGCCGCCTCTGTCGTCGAGGATCGACCAGCGGCCGGCACGGCGTTCGACAGCCGTCACTGCGGCGCGGCAATGACGCACGCTTCCGTCTTCCAGCAGCGGCTTCAGCAGCGAGGCGACATATTCGCCGAACAGCCGGCGCCGGGGGAAGAGCGAGCCATCGGGCTGCCTGGCCTCAGGGTCGCCGGCGACGGCGTCGCGGGCTTCGATCCAGGCCAGGAATTCGCCCAGGTCATCGGGCTGCAGGCTCATCTTGGCGGCTGGAACATTGATGCGGTGGGCCGGATCGGCCGTGTCATAGGCAAGGCCGCGGCCGAGTTCGGCGCGCGGCTCGAAGACCATAATGGCAGGGCGCTCGCCGCAGTTGGCTCTCGCGAGATGATAGGCGACACCGGCGCCGGAGACACCGCCGCCGATGATGGCGACGACGGGCTGTTCAGACGTCGGGAGAGGCTTGGGCTGCATGGTGGCCGGGATCATTGCTTTCGATGCCCGAGCATAGAAGCCGGGCATTGGTCACGCAATCCTCCGCCCCCGATTGTCTATAATTATTATGTAGATTTAGCCTTGCCCCGATATCGTCGTCGAGAACTCGGGATTGCCGCGGATGGTGTTGCTCACCGTGCAGATCTCGTCTTCGGCGACATGGGCGATTTTCTGCCGGGTTTCTTCGTCGATATCGCCCTTGATCGAAAAAGCGATGTTAAACTTGGCAACGCGCGAAAGGCCTTCCGTCGCCTTCTCGCCGGTGACCTCGGCAGTGATCTCGCTGATCTTGTCGAGAATACCCATCTGGCTGGCGGCGATGCGGGCGCTGAGCACCAGACAGGCCGAGAGCGAGGAATAGAGCAGATCGAGCGGATTGAAACCCGGCTGTGACGGCGCGGTGACGATATCGATCTCGCCCTTGGTGGCGGAGGTGATGTGCGGGAAACCTGTACGGCCGACAACGGCGGTGGCGCCGGTCGGGCGGGGACGAGCCTTGAGATCGGCCATGTTGAAAATCCTCTGACGAACATCTTGCAGATGGTGATTTCCGCCTGAGGCGGCAATGGCAAACGCCGCCCATGGGTTTCGGAACCTTTCCACCCGTCATCAGTTGAATACACCTGAACGAAATCCGTGACAAAGGTGGATTGCGATGCCTGACGTCCGCAGCATGGATAACCAAGGCCGGCGGATGGATGCTCGCGATCGACTGATCGTTGCGCTCTATGCGCAGTTGAAAGCCGAGCGGGAAACCCGCGAAACGCTGGAATGGGCGATCCGAAATGGCGCCGTCTCACAGGAGGTGCTGGAAGCCATCGCTGCCGATCCGGTTCCGGTCGTCACCAGCGAGGATATCGCCTCGCTAGAGAAGATCATTGCGCTCGATGAACGGCGCAAACCAAATCGGAACTAGCCGACGACGACATGCACTCTATTTGAGTGAGAAGAGGAGATCCGAAATGGCCGATATCACCTATCAGGTCGTGCCGCATGACAATGGCTGGGCCTATAAGCTCGGCGACACACTTTCGGAGACCTATGCGACAGCGGACGAGGCGATCGTCCATGCCCAGGACGCCGCATCGCGCCAGAAGATCGGCGATGGCGATGCGCTGCTCGCCTATCCCGCGCCCGACGGCCGCGGCTGGGCATTTCAGGAACTCGAAACCGACAAGAGCGGCAGCCGGCTCTGATCTGCAACGGAGGATGGAATGGCCGCTCGGGCAAGCTGGAAGGGTCATCTGAAGGTGGGCGACCTTGCCTGCGCCGTCGGGCTCTACACCGCCGTTTCCTCCTCCGACCGCGTCTCCTTCAACATTATCAACCGCAGGACCGGCCACCGGGTGGAACGGCAATTCGTCGATAGCGAGACCGGCAAACCGGTCGAACGGGGCGACCAGGTCAAGGGCTACCAGATGGAGAACGGCGACTACATCGTCATCGAGGGCGACGAGATTGCCGAAATCATGCCGGAAAGCGACAAGGTCCTCAATATCAAGGCTTTCATCGCCTACGACGATATCGACAAACTTTATTTCGACCGCCCTTACTATCTCGCGCCCGTCGACGAACATGACGAGGAGGCGCTGTCGCTGATCGCCAGGGGCATGCGTGACGGCAAGGTCGCGGCTCTGGCCGAAGCCGTGCTTTTCCGGCGCAACCGGACGCTGCTGATCCGCCCGCACGACAACTACATCGTCGCGACGATGCTGAATTTCGACTACGAGGTGCGCTCGGCCGATACGGTTTTCGAAGACATTCCCGACATCAAGTTCGACAAGGAAATGATCGAGCTTGCCGGCCATATTATTGGCACCAAGCACGGCAGCTTCGAACCGAGCACATACGAAGATCGCTACGAGGCTGCCCTTGTTGAGCTGGTGAAGGCGAAGATCGAGGGCCGGGTGCCACAGAAGAAGAAACCGGCTCCGGAACGCAAGGTCGTCGACCTGATGGAAGCGCTGCGCCAGAGCGCCAAGATGAGCGGCAAGGCGCCAGCAAAGAAGGCCCCGGCGAAGAAGAAGGCGCCGGCGCGCAGCGACAGCCGCAGCAAGAAGGCAAGCTGAGATGGCCTCGCCCCTGGCGGGCGATGGGCAATCTCAGGCGCACCCGACCTCGCTCGAATGCATCGGTTTGTCGCGCCGGCGAAGCTACTGGACCTGAAGCGCGTCAAAGTAGATTCCCGCGGTGCGCTTTAAGTCCTTGATCTATTTATGTCGTTTCCCAAAATCGCTGGCCACTTTTTCATTGGCGCGGCTTCTCGCCGCCTTCGGCCGCCAGGCTCTTTTTCAGCGCATCCATGATATTGATGACGTTGCCGGTCGATTTCACCGGTGCAGGTTTTTGCGCGGGCGCTGCCTTCTTCAGGTTCTTCTGCTTGCCGCGGATCATCGACTTCAGACGTTTCTGGATCGGATCCTGCACCATGGTCGGGCTCCAATCCTTCGTCTCCTCCTTCACCAGTTGCGTCATCAGCGTCAGCAGCTTGGTGTCGATCTCGGTTTTGTCGTCGAGTTCAGCCACGGGATCACGCACCTCGTCGCCATAACGCAGGGTCCACAGAACGATGCCTTTGCCCAGCGGTTCCAGCAGGACTGCACGCTCGCGGCGATAAAGGACAAGGCGGGCAATGCCGACAACGTCATTTGCCTTCATCGCCTCGCGGATGACGCAGAAGGCTTCCACCCCGACCTTGTCCTCCGGCGCCAGAAAATGCGGTTTGTCGTACCAGATCCAATCGATCGAGCCGCGCGGCACGAATGTGTCGATCTCGATTGTGCGGGTGCTTTCGAGCCCGACTTCCTCGATCTCCTCGTCTTCGAGAAGAACATAGTCGTCCTCGCTGCGCGGATAACCCTTTACCTGGTCCCTCTCGGCCACCGGCTTATGGGTGACGCTGTCGACATAGCGGCTTTCGACGCGGTTCTTCGTCTGGCGATTGAGGACGTGGAAACGGACCTTGTTGCTTTCGGTCGTCGCCGGCGTCAGCGAGACGGCGGCGGTGACAAGCGAGAGCTTGAGATAACCTTTCCAGAATGTCTGACGTGCCATGTCTGTCCTGTCTCCCGGACACGGTTGAGCATGGCAATCAACGGCGAGTTCGGTCTTTGGTTCCGGCAATTGAAGATTTCGTTGATCAGATACGGTCGGTGCATTTCCATTTCATGGATCGGCTGCCGTTGGGCCGAGCATTGTAGGCGGAGAGACCAGAGCCACTCTTTCCTTGCCACCGCCATTTTCCTCTTCAATAATGAAAGCCCCAAGACGTCAGGATATCGGTAATCTGAATGTTGCGACTTTTCGCCAACCTCGTCATCGTCCTCGCATGCAATTTCTTTCTCATCGTCGTCAATGCTGGCGCGTCCTTCGCACAGGAATGCCCCGACCCGACAAAAGCGACGAATGCCTCGGCCCAACAAAAGCAGGCAAGCAAGCGATTAAATCGCGCTCTTCCCATCTATCGCGCCAGATCGGCCCGATACAATCTGGCTCTTGTCGGCGATTCGCTCGTCGAACTCTGGCAGCCCTGGATCAAGGACAGCTTTCCTACGCGCCCGGTGATGAACCTCGCGGTCGCCGGCGACACCACGCAAAATGCATTGTACCGCCTCGATGGTTTAGACCTTCCGGATTTCCATCCCGCGGATGTCGTCTTGCTTATCGGCACGAACAACCTGGGTGCGAAAACTACGCCATGCGCAGTGGCAGCTGGTGTCGTGGCTGTTGTCAGCAAGGTTCGCGCTCTTTGGCCGGGCGCCCATATTTATGCGTTGTCCATACCGCCTCGGGGCAAGCGCTATGCCTTCTACGAGGATGTCAGAATTCCGGCCAACC
Source organism: Rhizobium sp. WYCCWR 11152 (assembly GCF_013087615.1). Lineage (NCBI taxonomy): Bacteria > Pseudomonadati > Pseudomonadota > Alphaproteobacteria > Hyphomicrobiales > Rhizobiaceae > Rhizobium > Rhizobium sp. WYCCWR 11152. The sequence goes on from NZ_JABFCP010000011.1 coordinate 147,918, forward strand.
AACTTGTCGCATCGTCATTGGCTGAAATGCCGGGTGTCACGTTTGTTCAAATGAACGATGATATGTTGCGGTGCGGTAAGCCAAGCGATAAAGAATGTTCCAACTACAAGCCTGACCATCTTCATTTCAATGAAGGGGCATACAAGCTGATCACGAGCTTCCTCGCCACAGCGGGTCTACAGCTTTGATTTTTGCCGCTCAGGTGGTTACCAAAACGTAAGGCGGAATGTCATGAGCACCTCATTTGACAGCTACCAACCGATTGGCCTGCAAAGACATAGACCCAGAGCTCGCGCGCAATATCGCATTCGGCGTGAAACCCTCGTTCGGATCCTCCTCTCGGCAATATTTTATATTTCCCTCTGGAGAGCGACTGGCATGTGGTACGGGCTGCCCGCCGACTTCCAGGAGGGTGTCGGCAAAGATCCCATGCCAATGCGACTCTTGCTGATGTCGCTCGTTCCACTCATTGGCCTCTACTGCCTGCTGGAGCCCAGGCGAGTCGTTGAATTGCTCCGCAGCGCCTCGCCGCTGGTCGGCATAGTCTGCTTATGTGTCTTTCTCTCAATCGCTTTTTCCGTCAGCGTTACAGCCTCGCTCCGGGCTCTCGTCGCCGTCGCATTGCTGACAGCTGGACCCCTTCTTTACAGAGCCCGTTATGGAGCCGTTGACACATTTGAAAGCTTGGCGAAATTTGCCATTGCGACGGCCTTCATCAATATTCTTTACACGGCAGCCTTTCCCCGGTTTGCGGTGATGAGAGGCAGTTATGCCGGGATGGTGAAGGGGGCGTTCTACCACAAAAACATGCTCGGCCAGTTTTCGGCAACAAACTTCATCCTGCTGCTTCCAGCCCTGCCGATGTGGCGTCTGCGCTATTATGATCTCCTGCGATGGGCGGCAATGCTGCTCTACCTCGTGCTCATCGTGCTGGCGAAATCATCGACGGCGATCATCCTGCTTTCGATCGGAGTAGCCGTATACTACGGAATGAGCTGGATTCAGCGCTTTCCGGGCCGCATCTTCAGATCCTTCGTCGTTCTTCTTGCATTCGCCCTGCTGGGCTTCGTCGTCTCCGTCGCGTTGATGGGTGTGGCACAGGCGATTGCCGAGTCATTCGGGAAAGACCTTACGCTCAGCGGACGCACGAATGTCTGGGAACAGTTGCTGCCGCTGATCTACGAGCGGCCGCTTTCAGGCTGGGGATTTGCCTTGTTCCGACAACCCGACATCATGGAGCAATATGTTCGCCTTACGTGGGACGCTCAATCCACCCACAACACCTATATCGAACTTGCGCTGAACATGGGCATACCCGCCACCATCATCTGGACCTCGTTCGTCGTGGTGCGGCTCGTGGCGAAGATGACCTCGTCGCCCCTCAATCAAGCGCTCGCCATCACCAAGAGAAAGGAGGTTGTCATCATCCTCCTGATCTTGATCGGCGCGTTTACCGAAGCCGGAATGATGCTCGCCCCCTTCATCTTATGGCCCCATACCGTGATCGCACTTACGAGCCTCGGCCCGGAGTTCCTGTCCCGCTTCCGCAAACCGACCCAGGCAGGCGCGCAACATGCATCAGGCTAAAAAGATGACTTCAGATAATCGTAGACTGGTTGGCCTCGATGGGATTCGTGGCTTGGCGGCTATTTGTGTGGCCGTGCATCACACCGAAGGTTTTGTCGGCTTTGATGCAGCACCTGCTGCCTACCTCGCCGTCGACCTGTTTTTTTGTCTCAGCGGCTTCGTGATCGGCCACGCCTATGAGAGGAAACTCATTCAAGAGTCTTCGCTCTCCGCCAATGATTTCGCCATCAAGCGTCTCATTCGCCTATACCCCCTCTATCTGCTCGGTTTGTTGTTCGGCGTCCTCGCATATGCAGGCATGTCGCTCAGCAGAAATCAGCAGATGGATCCGATGCTGTTTGCCACCTCGTTGATTGCCTCGATGTTCTTCCTGCCGGCGATCGGTGGAACATCGCTGAAGGCGCCGAACCTGTTCCCCTTCAATGGTCCGTCATGGTCCCTATTCCTGGAGATCGTGATCAACCTCGCCTACGGCTATACGGCGAGATTGCTGTCCAACGGTGTGCTCGCTGTCATCCTGCTTGCGTCATGGGTTTGGCTGGCGGCGCAAACGCTGGCTCATGGAAGCGCCGACCTGATCCCGCTCGACGGCGCCTTGCTCTCCGGATTTCCCCGCGTTCTCTTTTCTTTCAGCCTCGGCATCTTGATGTACCGCTACCGCGCGCGGCTTTCCCCTTCAGGCATCGGAAAAGCAGCCGCAGTGACAACAATCGTCGTCGCGACTGCTCTTCTCGTCTTCCAGGCGCCAGCCGCCCTGGTTGGCATAAAAGACCTGATTGTCATCACTGCTTTATTTCCTCTCGCCGTGCTTGTCCTTTACACAGCCAACTTCGATGGCGTGCTGCGACGGCCCCTTCTTATTGCGGGGGAGGCGTCCTACGCGCTCTATGCAATTCATGTTCCGCTGCTCGGATTGCTGTTGGGAGCCTGGAAAGCCGCTGGCCTGGGACAACCGCCGGCCTGGGCGATCTTTGCCATCGTTCTTCCGCTGATCGTCGTATTGGCCATTGTCGTCACCCGCCTTTACGATGAACCGGTTCGCAAAGCGCTCAGCGCAGGAAAGGCCATGAGGCTTCGCTGGCGGCGATCCTGATTTTGGCGAATTAGAGCGTCCTTTCTCCGCCTGAAAGGACGCACGGTGCTCTAATCCCGTGCAGCCAAGCGATACGCCGCTTAAATCGACAGATAGCGCTTCTGCCAAGGCAGCCTGTGTTCCTGCCATGCGCGCGGCGTGAAATCGTCATAGGCAGTTTCAGCGATCGCCAGCATCCAGTTCTGCGCCTTGCGGGCCAGCAGGACGCATGACAATTCCATGCCAGGCTCGACCGTAATGGAGGGCCGGTTGGCGCCTGGGATATCGATCCCCTTGTTCCGCCATTGGATGCGGATTTCGTCGGGCTCGGATGTCCATTCGCCGGCGGCAACGGAGGCGTTGCCATCGGGCTTGAAGCGCAGCGGCGGCGGCGTGACGTTCAGGAAGCTGCCATCGTTGCGATAATTGCCATCGATATCACCCGCAGTCGCTTTGCCGTTTCCCTTGAGAACGATATCCTGCTCGCACCGCAGGAATATGTTGCGCCGAAAGCTGCCGGACCACCGACGGTTGGCGAAGAACGCGATATCGCATTGGCTAATGACGTTGTCGTGGATATCGATGTCTTTGCGAAATGCCTGCTCCTGATCCGAAAAGCCGCTCAGGCTGACGCCGCGATTGGTGTTCTCGATCCAGTTATCATAAATGTGATGGCCGGCGTGGTCGGCCTTGTCGCCGACGCCGTAGCCGAAGGAATAGTCATTCATCCTGCCGTCGCGCATGATGTTGCTGCGCACCACGGCGTCATCCCCGATCGACGAAAAGGAGAAATTCTTGCCGCCGATGAAATTGTACTCGACGAGGTATTTTCGCGTTTTGTCGCAGACCAGCGCGCCCTTGTTCGATGCGCTCGCCGGCGACTGCAGGAAGAGGTTGCCGCGGATCACGATATCGGAGCTGATATTGTCGTCGCTGTTTTGATAAGCGAACTGGCAGCAGTCTGCTCCCTCGCCCGGGGCCGCGCCGATGCGATTATTCTCCAGCAAGACGTGGGTCGTCTTCGTCAGGTAGATGCCGTCGCCGTTCACATTCTCCGTTTCACAGCGCCTGACGGTGAGGTTCTTGCCATTGTGAAATTTGAAACCTCGAGGAGAGTTCTTGACGATAACGTCTTCGACCACCGTATCGGAAAACACCTGATAGGCGACGCCAACATCGGGCGCACCATCGATGACCTGTCCGCGTGTAGACGCGCCGTGAACTTTCTTTCGCAGGATGGCGGTCATTGCATTTCCTTCGATACTGGTGCCGCGGGGAATTAAGCAGAGGGCATGTGGCGGATGTTTGAATATTTGGAAATCATCGGGCTTCTTGATCGAGTATGTTACACGCTTCGCCTTTCCACAGGCACTGTTCAAGTGATCGCGAAGACCAAGCGAAGCTGACAGCACATCGTGTCAGCTTGTAAACCGCCCATCTTTCAGAAACGACAAGGCTTGGCTCCACATCGTTTTGTTGACGGGCAAGAAAGTGTGGTTTGCCGGAATGACGATATGCGCAGCTGCGCCGTCGAGACGCGTGCTCTCCACCGAAACCTTTCCATCATTCGGAACCCTGAGGCCAATGATAAGCGAAGAGACCGGATCGATGGTCCGATTCCCGGCGATGATGCCAAGTTCGTAATCGACCGTGCCGAACAACTCGGTCATTGCGGTTTGATCGGTAATCAGCTGCTGTCCCGCCGGTCCATAGACCTTCCTGTATAGCGGCCAGGTCTTGAGGAAATCGGCAATCTGACTGCCGTTGTTCGGCGTTCCGACCATCACAACTCTCCCCAGGTTGGCTGGGCGATAGCTCCTGAGAAACGCGCGGATGACCAGCCCACCCATCGAATAACCGACGAAATGGACCCGGCCATCGTCTGCTTTCTTCACGGCGTCGTCGATCTCCGGCCGAATGATGTCGACGAGGTCGCTGATCGAAAACCGAGTGGAGGGGTAACCGACATTCACAACCCGATAACCGTGGCCGGACAGGAAGCCGGCGAGCTTCGCCATGCTTTTTTTCGTCCGGGCGATGCCGTGAAAAAGGAGGACTGTGTCGTTCATCAGTGTCCGCTCAACTGCTATCGATCGGGTCTATCCTGTAGCTTTCAAGGTGAACCTTGTCGATCAATGCCGAATAGCCAGACATCCGAATAATTTCGTTGTGGCGCACATGTGCTCGAAGCCGGAGCATGCAAGGGGTGAAAGCAGGGGTGCGCCTATTCTCACGCCCCCGCCACAAGCGCCTTGTTCTTATTTTGAGACGTCTACGGCCGCCTCATCGATAAGGGCAGCGACCTCCAGGGGCTTTGATTGAGGCAAAGCATGGCTTGCCTCCAAGGTCGCGACTTTCCGAGCATTGAGACGAGCCGACATTGCCTTTTGATTTTCAGGAGCAATCATTCTGTCTTCACTTGCTATTTGATACCAGGACGGCTTCTTCCGCCAGGCCGGGGCGGTGATGACGTCTCCAAAGGTGCCGGCGAGCGGCGCCTTTTGGGTCGCCGCCAAAACGAAAGCATCTTCCGGGGATATATCCTGGCAGAAGCTTTCGTGAAATTTGTCGGCCTTGAGCCATAGGTAGTTGTCGCTGTCCGGCTCGATATTGGCCATTGCCACAGGAGGACTCTGTTGGGTGATTCCGCCTGTACTTTCGCCTGCGTCGGGAGCGAATGCGGCGATATAAACAAGCCCCACGACATTCGGTTGATCTCCCGCTTCGGTGATGACCGCGCCGCCGTAGGAATGACCGACGAGCAGGACCGGCCCTTTCTGCTGGGCCACCATCTTGCGTGTCCGTTCAGCGTCCTCAGCTAGCGAAGTCAACGGCAGTTCGACGGCGTGCACGGACTGATAACCCCTGCGCGCCAGTTCGAGTATGACCTTGCCCCAATGTGTGGCTCCACCCCAAAAGCCATGCACCAGAATGATCGTCGGTTTATTACTCATAGTTTTCTCCTGTTTCCTGGGAAGAGCGACACGGCCGTGATCGGCGACAAGGGATTCCGAGCCGCCTCCTTCCTCCGCCGTCGACGGAATTGGCGGCGTACTCCGGTGGCCGCCTTGCGAACGGTCCTACATATACATCCAACTGCATTAATTGATTGCATTCAATATAGCTAGATCTTCCGATGGATGCGATAAGTCATCTTGCCGCAAACCTTCCTTTGGATACAAGCCGCATCCATTGCCATTGCGGCCGACACCAAAAAGCGGCTGCGAGTCGAGGCAGTCCCCTTCCTAAAGTCCCGCGTAAACAGGTGACAGAGGCTCGTGCTGCTCAAATATTCTGGCTCCTCCCAGTGATTGACGGCCAATTGAATGCATCTGATTTGGGCTTTCGTGCATTCGATTTTGGCGTTCTGTCGCACAGAAAATCAGCTATGAAAATTTCATTCTGAAAATTGATTGCATAAATGAATGCATTATAGCTCTATTTGACTGCTATTTATGCATAATCAATCTGGCATGGTGCTTGCAATTGGATGGATGCTCCCCGGATGGGGATCGGATTTCAATCAAGGAGCCATCCATGCCCGCAGTGACCAAGCCAGCCAATCAAAAAGGCGACTTTCTTGTCGATTACGAGGACAAGGTTTTCGAAGACGTACAGGCCGGCGAAGGCGAAAAAGCCCTCGTCACCTTCCATACCGTGGCCTTTGAAGGATCGATCGGATTCGTCAACCTGCTGCAGGCGACGCGCCTGAAGCGGAAGGGTTTCGAGACCTCGATCCTTCTCTACGGCCCAGGCGTGACGCTCGGCGTCCAGCGTGGTTTTCCGACGCTCGGCGCGGAGGCCTTTCCCGGCCATCTGAATTTCAACAACCAGATCGTCAAGTTCATAGAAGAAGGCGGCAAGATCTATGCCTGCCGTTTTGCCCTTCAGGCGCTTTACGGCCATGGCGAAGGCGCGCTGATCCCCGGCATCACGCCGATCAGTCCGCTCGACGTTCTCGACCTGATCCTGATCCATCGCCGCGACGGCGCCTTCATCCTCGATACCTGGACGCTCTGAGCAGCAGCGCGCCGAAGAATAGAGGGCGGAGCCTTGGCGCTCCGCCTCCCCGCCCGTCAATCGAGGATTTCGTCATGGAGAAAAAACCGAGCGTCCGGGTTGCCGCCGCGCAGATCGCGCCGGATCTGACCTCGCGCGAGAAAACACTGGCCCGCGTGCTGGATGCAATTCGTGAAGCGGCAGCCAAAGGCGCCGAGCTGATCGTCTTTCCCGAAACCTTCGTCCCCTGGTACCCCTATTTTTCTTTCGTGCTGCCGCCTGTTCTCTCCGGCAAGGAGCATGTGCGACTTTACGAGGAAGCCGTCACGGTACCGAGCGCTGCCACCGATGCCGTCTCGGCAGCCGCCCGCGAGCATGGCATCGTCGTGGCGCTTGGCGTCAACGAGCGTGACCACGGATCGCTCTATAATGCCCAGCTGCTGTTTGATGCCGATGGCACGCTCCTCCTCAAGCGTCGCAAGATCACCCCGACCTTTCACGAGCGGATGATCTGGGGCCAGGGCGACGCCTCCGGCCTGAAGGTGGTCGACAGCGCCGTCGGACGCCTTGGGGCGCTGGCCTGCTGGGAGCACTACAACCCTCTGGCCCGCTACGCCCTGATGGCACAGCACGAGGACATCCATATCGCCCAGTTTCCGGGCTCGATGGTCGGGCCGATTTTTGCCGACCAGATGGAGGTCACTATCCGCCACCACGCGCTGGAAAGCGGTTGCTTCGTGGTCAATGCCACAGGCTGGCTGACCGACGAGCAGATCGCCTCCATCACGTCCGACGCAGGGCTGCAGAAGGCCCTTCGCGGCGGCTGCATGACCGCGATCATCTCACCCGAAGGCAAACACGTCGTGCCGCCGCTCACAGAAGGCGAAGGCATCCTGATCGCCGATCTCGACATGAGCCTGATCGTCAAACGCAAGCGGATGATGGATTCCGTCGGCCATTATGCCCGGCCCGAGCTGCTGCATCTTGTCATGGATGGTCGCGCCACGGCGCCGATGGTCACTACCACCCAGCCATCCCTCCCCACAGCCGAAGCAAGGATCCTTTCCGATGGAGAATACGACACGTCTGCCGACCGAGGTTCTGATCAACGAATTGCAGTCCTACGGAGCCCGGCTCGTTGACCCCAAGGCCGGACATGAAAGCCGCCGCGGTGGTGCCGGACCTTCCGACCACAAGGCACTGACCATTGACGGCATGACGGTGATGGTGCCGGTTCACACCGCACCTGCGTTCGAGAGCCCCTATCTGGTGGAAAAGCCGGACGATATGGGCCGCAGCCGTATCAGCAGGGACGGCACGGTGCTGGGCGAGGTCTCCTTTCCCCTGCGCCCGCGCTTCTACGAGCGCTCGACCGCCGACGGCATTCCCTATTCGCAGATCGCCGTTCTGCACGGCAAGGACGTGCTCGCTACGACCGTGCTGCAGACCTGCATCCGCTATCAGAGCCGCACCAAGACCTGTCAGTTCTGCGCCATCGGCCAATCGCTGGCAGCCGGCCGTACCATCGCCCACAAGACGCCAGAGCAGCTCGCGGAAGTCGCCAAGGCCGCGGTCGAACTGGACGGCGTCAAACATATGGTGATGACCACCGGGACGCCGAAGGGCGACGACCGCGGTGCTGCGATCCTCGCCGACAGCGCCCGCGCCATCAAGGCGGCCGTCAACATTCCCATCCAGGCGCAATGCGAGCCGCCGGAAGACGATATATGGTTCACCCGCATGAAGGAGGCCGGCGTCGATGCCCTCGGCATGCATCTGGAAGCCGTGACGCCGGAGGTGCGTGCCCGCATCATGCCGGGCAAGGCGCAGGTCTCGATCGCCAAATACATGGCCTCGTTCAAGGCCGCAGTGGAGGTCTTCGGGCGCGGCCAGGTCTCGACCTATATCCTGGCGGGGCTCGGCGACAGCCGTGAAGCCATTCTGGACATCTGCGAAAAGCTGGTTGCGCTCGGCGTCTATCCCTTCGTCGTGCCCTTCGTGCCGATCTCCGGCACGCCGCTCGAAAGCCACCCGGCGCCGAGGCCCGACTTCATGCACTCGATCCTCGGGCCCTTGTCCAGGATGCTGGTCGCCAGCGGCTTGAAGGCCGTCGATATCAAGGCCGGCTGCGGCAAATGCGGCGCCTGCTCCGCCCTTTCCACCTATGAAAGGATGCTCACCAAATGATGCTCGAAACCTTTGCTCCCTATCGCTCGAGCGAATTCCAGGTGAAGTTCGCGACCTCCGCCTGGGAACGCAGCCAAGCGCATGCGCTGCGCCGTGCCGTCTTCTGCGAGGAACAGCAGATCTTCGAGGGCGATGACCGCGACGCGATCGACGATCAGGCCATCCCGATCGTGGCGCTCTCCATGCTCGGCATTGCCGCCGATCAGCTGGTCGGAACAGTGCGCATTCATCAGGCCGAACCCGGCCTCTGGTGGGGCTCGCGACTGGCGGTCCACCAGGATTTCCGCAAGATCGGCGCCCTTGGGGCGACCCTGATCAAACTCGCCGTGTCCTCCGCCAATGCGATCGGATGCCACACGTTTCTCGCCAATGTGCAGGTGCAGAACGGTCTGCTGTTCCGCAGGCTGCACTGGGATGTGATCGAAGAGTTCGAGGTCTACGGCAAGCCGCATCTCAGGATGAAGGCCGACCTTGCCTATTATCCACCCTGCGCCACACCCGAGGCAGGCTTCACCGCCCTTTCCAGAAAGGCGGCGTGAGGATGGCCGCAATCGACATCAAGAGCCTGGCGGCAAAACTCTCGGCCAGCAGCGGCATCGCCGCCAAGCAGGATATCGGCACGATCGCGGCAAGGTTCGGTCTGCATGGGCAGCAGATTGCCGTCGGCGACGATTGCGCCGCGCTGCCCGATGGCGACGGTTATCTGCTCTTTGCCATCGAAGGGTTCATGAACGAGTTCGTCGCCGCCGACCCCTGGTTCGCCGGCTGGTGCGGCGTCATGGTCAATATCTCCGACGTCGTTGCCATGGGCGGCCGGCCGATCGCCGTGGTCGATGCCGTCTGGGCCGATGGCGAGGCTGGCGCGACACCCGTTCTGGAAGGCATGCGGGCGGCATCCAGCGCCTTTGGCGTGCCGATCGTCGGCGGCCATACCAATATCCGCAGCGAACGCGGCCAGCTATCGGTCGCCATTCTGGGTCGCGCCGGGAAGTTGCTGACGAGCTTCGATGCAAAGCCCGGCGATGTGCTGGTTGCAGCGATCGACCATCGCGGCCGTTACCGCGAACCCTTCAGCAACTGGGAAGCCGCCACCGATGCCGCGCCGGCGCGCTTGCGCGGCGACCTCGAGCTGCTGCCAGAGATCGCCGAGGCCGGGCTGGCGCTGTCTGCGAAGGATATCAGCCAGGGCGGCATCATCGGCACGGCCATCATGCTGGCCGAATGTTCGCATGTCGGCATCGATATCGACGTCACCGCCATTCCCCTGCCCGCCGGTGTCGCCCTCGACCGCTGGCTCGTCACCTTTCCGAGCTTCGGCTATCTGCTCTCGGTCGCGCCGGAACAGGCTGCCGAGGTCGTCACCCGCTTCACCGCGCGCGGCATCAGCGCTGCGGTCATCGGCGCAGTCGTGGCTGGCGCCGAGGTCGCGCTGGTCGATGGCGAGAGCCGTGCAGTGGTGCGCGATCATGCCGAAACACCGCTGCTGCAGCTTGGTCGGCAGGATGTCGCCGCATGAGCCTCCCGCCGCACCGAACGCTACGCATTGCCATGCTGACCCATTCCACCAACCCGCGTGGCGGCGTGGTTCATGCCATGCAGCTTTCGGAAGCGCTGACCTCGCTTGGCCATGAGGTGGTCCTGCATGCGCCCGATGCCAAGGGGGCGGGCTTCTTTCGTCAACCCTCCTGCGGCACCGCCTGCATTGCCGTGCCGCCGGCACCCGCGGACATGACGCAAATGGTCGAGCAGCGGATTGCCGATTATGTCGACTATTTCCGAAGAACCGGAACCAATGGCTTCGACCTCTTTCACGCCCATGACGGCATTTCCGGCAATGCGCTGGCAACCCTCAAGCTGGAGGGTCTGATCCCGAATTTTGCCCGCACTGTCCACCACATCGACCAGTTCGCCGATCCGCGCCTGATGGCTTTGCAGGATCGCGCGATCGATGCGGCCGATATCTTCTTCGCCGTCAGCCGCCTCTGGCAGGACAAGCTGAGAGATGACCGCGGCATCGCGGCGACAGTGGTCGGCAATGGCGTCGATACCAACCGCTTCTCGCCGGCCTGGAGCGGGGAACAGGTCGCTCTGCGCGACAGACTGCAGCTGGGAAGCGGACCGATCTTCCTCAGTGTCGGCGGCATCGAGGCGCGAAAGAACACCCTCGGTATTCTCGAAGCCTTTCGTCAGGTCCGCGCCATCCGGCCGGATGCCCAGCTTGTCATTGCCGGCGGCGCCTCTCTTCTGGACCACGGCGACTATCAGGAGGAGTTCCGTTCTTGCCTCGCCTGCCTCGGTCGGGACGCCGCAGCGGTGCATATCACGGGCGCGATAGCAGATGCCGATATGCCGAGCCTCTACCGGTTGGCGGATGCGCTGGTGTTCCCTTCCCTCAAGGAGGGCTTCGGCCTCGTCGTTCTGGAAGCCATGGCCAGCGGCATTCCGGTCGTGACATCCTCGATTGCGCCCTTCACCGAATATCTAGGCCCGGGTGACGCGATCTGGTGCGATCCGCATCATCCGGTCTCCATTGCCGAAGGCATGGCGCTGGCGCTGGTCGCACCGATCCGCGAGCAGATCATTCCCCGTGGTCTCGCGGTTGCCGCCCGCCATGGCTGGCAGCAAACCGCGACCGCCCATCTTGCCCGCTATCACACGCTGCTGGAGCCCGACCATGCCTGAAATGCGCTTTGTCATAACCTGGCCCGATGGCCAGGAAGAGAGCTGTTATTCCCCCTCGCTGATCATCCGTGAGTTTTTCACTGAGGGTGAAAGTTATTCGGTCGCCGATTTCGTCGATCGCAGCCGCGGGGCGCTTACCATCGCCAGCGATCGCGTGGAGGCGAAGTTTGGTTTTGCCTGTTCATCCGCAAACGACCAACTCGCCCGAATTGAAAGCGCCGCTGTCGCCTTCCAGAATGACGCAGATGCCCGCGTCCACTGCAAAACCTTCATCCTCTGAAAGGACTAGTCCATGCCCCAGAACCTGAAGCAGCATTACAGCACCGCCGTCATCGGTGGCGGCCAGGCCGGCCTGTCCGCCAGTCATTACCTGAAGAGGCACGGCATCGACCATGTGGTCTTCGAGAAGAAGACCGTTGCGCATAAATGGAAGAATGAACGCTGGGACGCCTTCTGCCTGGTGACGCCGAACTGGCAATGCCAGCTTCCCGATCATCCCTATGACGGCACGGATCCGCACGGTTTCATGGTCAAGGACGAGATCCTTGCCTATGTCAACCGCTTCGTGAAGAAGGTCGATGCTCCGATCTTCGAGCAAACCGGCGTGACGTCGCTCGAAAAGCATGGCGGCCTCTTCCGGCTCGAAACCTCGGCTGGCGCGGTGACCGCCGATGCCGTGGTGATCGCCACCAGCCTCTATGCACATCCGGCCATTCCGCGTGCGGCGGAGCGCCTGCCCGAGGACATCATGCAGATCCACACCGCCGGCTACCGCAATGCCGGCCAACTGCCGGACGGCGGCGTCATCGTGGTCGGTTCCGGCCAGTCCGGCTGCCAGATTGCAGAGGATCTGCATCTTGCCGGCCGCAAGGTGCATCTCGTCACCGGCAACGCACCGCGTTGCGCCCGTTTCTATCGCGGTCGCGATGTGGTCGACTGGCTTTCCGATATCGGCCAATACGACATCACGGTCGAACATGATGGCATGACGAAGAAGAAGCACGACACCAACCATTACCTGACAGGACGCGACCGTGGACGCGATATCGATCTGCGCAAGTTCGCGCTGGAGGGCATGGCGCTATATGGCCGCATGTCCGGCATCGCCGCCGGCCGGATGCTGTTCGAGCCGAACCTGAAGGCCAATCTCGACGGCGCCGACCGTGTCTATAACGGCATCAATGCCCTGATTGACCGGCATATCGCCGAAAAAGGCATCGATGCTCCGGCCGGATCCCCCTATGTCCCTGTCTGGGAGCCTGAGGCGGAGATTGCCGAACTCGACCTGAAGGCGGAGGGGATCACCTCGGTGATCTGGGCCACGGGATTCAGCCCGGATTGGTCCTTCGTCGGTCTGCCGATCTTCGACGGCAACGCCTATCCTGTTCATCGCCGCGGCGTCACCGCCGTCGATGGCGTCTACGTGCTGGGACTTCCCTGGCTCTGGACCTGGGGCTCGGGCCGGTTCCTCAGCGTCGGCAGGGATGCCGAACATGTGGTCGGGCATCTTGCGGCTCGACGTTCGGCACAGACATCGTCTCTCAAGCAATCGGTCAGCGCCTGATCATGAGCGCAGCCCTTCTCGATTTTCCGCCCGCAGGGCCTTCGGCACGCGACCTGATGGAACGTACCCTTGATCCGCATGTGCTGCTCGGCATGCCCCATCTGAACGGAAGCGGGTTATCGGAGACCTGGCTGATGAAGGAACTCGGCCATCGTCACTGGCTGATGCTCGCCTGTCATCTTGGGCTCGAGAATGCGGATTTCAGAACGGCCGATGGAGAGGAGGCTTATGCCGCGATCTGTGCAACGTCCGTGACAGATGCATGTTTCGACGTCGTGCAGGCGAACGACATTTTGACCATTCATTCGAGATTGTCCGCAGTCTCACGAACCCGGACGTCGACCCGGCACGAGTTGTCCGTCCACGGACGAAGCGTCGGCGCGGTCGAACTCATCTCAACCTTCGTTTACAGAACGATCAAAGACAGCAATCACTCGATTGCCCGTGTGACGTTGCCTGAGCCGCAGGGACAGCGGTTCCAGCCCAGCCGTCTGGCCCAGAATGCTGCTGACATCCGGAGTGGGCGGTTAGGGACGCATTTCGGGTTTCCGGTCCCCGCCTACAAAGCGCTCCGAACCTTTCGGTTTGATCCCAGCACCTCCCAGGAGTTCAACGGCGCAGGACTATTTTACTTTGCCGAGTATCAGGCATTGGCCGATCGCGCTTTGGAAAACTGGCTTCCCCGCAAGGGGCCAGTCGTCCGAAAGGACGTCTTCTTCCTTGGAAATATCGAACAAAATGAAAGCGTTTTCTTCGACCTTGTTGATTTTTCTGACGAGCAAAAAGCTGTCCATGGGCAGTTGCGACGCGAAAATGGGAAAGTGATCGCCAAAATATTCGGGACGTGGACATGTCTTCGCTGAGGCATGCATTGCAGATTTCAGCCGCCTCTCACCTGTCGTTTGATCGCCGCCAAAATGCATTCGGAATAGACTACCAGCAGGTAAAACCAGCATCGGCAACGACTGTCGTACCGGTCATGAGGCTTGACGCATCCGATGCAAGAAAATGGACGACGGAAGCGATCTCGTCAGGTTTGCCGAGACGGTGCATCGGGGTATCTCGCAGCCAGACATCGATCATTCCCTCATTGTCGTGACGATATGTGGTCATCGCAGTCTCGATGTAGGTGGGCGCAACGGCGTTGACCCGGATGCCACGGTCGGCCCATTCGGCCGCAAGCGACGATGTCATCTGGTGCACGGCAGCTTTGGCGGCGTTATAGTAGGTTTGCTTCTGCGGGCGGTTCGATATCAGACCCGACATCGACCCGATGTTGACGATCGAGCCCGAATGGGCATTGAGCATATGCCGGGCGAAGGCGCGGTTACACCAAAATACGCCATTGTAGTTGACGTCATTGACGTGGAGCCAATGCTCGTCGGTTACGTCTTCTGCGGCGACGCCGGAACGAGCGATCCCTGCATTCGCAACCAGGATGTCCACCTTGCCATAGGTCGAGACCACCCAGTCGGCCAGCCTATCGACTTCCGCCGATTTCGTAACATCGACCTGGTAGGTGGCGACATCATATCCCTTTGCTTTCATTGCCGCCGCGCCCTCATCGGCGATTGCCTTATCAATATCGGCAATGACAACTTTTGCTCCGTGTTCGGCAAGCGCCTCGACGCAGCTTAGCCCTATGCCGCGTCCGCCACCGGTAACGACAGCGACCTTGCCATCCAGGCGAAACTTTTCTGCGTACATTTGTGTCCTCCACATAGTCTTCAAAGATCAATGATCTTCTTGACGAACTTGCTCTGCGAGATTCAAAAACGGATGGCGGCCCGGCTGGTTGAAGTGCTTGAGGCGAACATCGAGCAACCTCTCGATCTGATCTGCATTGAACTCCTTGGCGCCGCCGTAGGAGGCCGCGAGGTAGACGACCTTGGCGTAGTAATCGAGTGCTTCCATCTTGAAATAGGCGCTGTTCAAATCATGCCCATAAGTCAGGGCGCCATGGTTTTCGAGCAAAAGCGCATCGTGCCTTTGCAGGTAGGGTATGATGGCGTCGGACAGTTCCGGCGTGGACGGAAGGCCGTACGGGGTCAACGGGACTTCGCCCAAAAACATTGTCGACTCAGGCATGATCTGTTGGGTCAGCGGCTTGCCACAAATGGCATGCACAGTGGCGTAAAGCGGATGCGCATGCACGACGGAACGCACATCGTCGCGATGATCGTAGACACACAAATGCATGCCAATTTCGGTGGACGGACGATATAGCCCATCACCGATGGGCTTTCCGCTGCGATCGATATGGCAGATCATTTCCGGCTTCATAAAGCCCTTGGAGACACCGGTCGGCGTGCAAAGAAGCGTACCGTCATCCAGTAGAACGGAAATATTGCCGTCGTTGGCCGCGCCCATCTCACGCGCGTAGGCGCGTCGGCCCACCTCGCAGATGAATTCACGCAGTTCGAGATTATTTTCCATGATCCTCACCTTCAATTCCGGAGAGGACCATAACTGCGGCAGCGACATAGTCAACAAAAACAGAAATTTTAATGTTTGAAAATGTTGTTTTTAGTAGAGAACTGGGATTTCCAGCTTTTGAAAATGTTGGATCCATTCGTCGGAAGGCTGACGATCGGTGATAACAGCGTTGATTTGATCAACAGGGCAGACGCTGGTGAGCGCCGAACCATCAAACTTGTCCCCGTCGACGAGGAGACACACCTTTCGGGCGGCGGCAATGAACGCACGCTTGACCTCAGCATCCGGAAGGCTCGCATCCATAACGCCTCCCGATATCGAGATGGCCTTGCAACTGATGAGCGCGATATCGGCATTGAATTTGGCGATTGCCTGCGTTGCCAATGTTCCAACGAAGGTCATCGACTGCTTACGCAGCTCGCCGCCGACAGACACGATAGTGTGCTGCGTTGCTCCGGGATTAGCGGTAATGCGTACAGAATTGGTAATCAACGTTAGGTCGTGATGATCTTTAAGCGCGCTGAGCACTTCAAAAGCTGTCGATGAGGAGTCAATCATAACGGCATACGCATCATGCACCAATGCAGCCGCGAGAGCGGCAATCTTCCGCTTCGCCTCGATATTGGTGACCTGACGCATCCGGTAGGGAAGATCTTCCGCTTCGGCTTCCCTTGCTACCGCCCCTCCGTGTGTGCGGCTCAGAAGTCCGCTTCCATCCAAGGTCTGCAGGTCGCGGCGGATCGTCTCTTCGGTGACGCCAAAAGACTTGCTGAGATCAGTGACCTGCACCGTCTTGTGACGATAGACCAGGTCAAGAATTTTCTGTCTTCGTTCGACTGCGAGCATTTTTTAGGGGAAACCCATTGTCATTTCTGAGGGTAGTAATTCAGGATATCGGCAGACTTTTCAATCACGATGCGAGCCGCTGCAAGGTTTTCGATCAAACCAAGGCCAATCAGCTGCATTGCGATATTTCCCCAAGCGCTTGCTTCGATTGGTCCGACGGTGACAATGCGGCTGGTGCGGTTTGCTATCATTTGGCACAAAAGAGCGTCCTGGCCCCCGCCACCACAGATCCGAAGGCGGGCCACCGGTTCGTGCGTCTGCCGTTCGAGCGCCAAAAGACTTGCTGCAACGTCTTCAATCAACCCGCGGTAAACTGCAAGTGCGAGAGTGCCGAGGTCGTCATTGGTGCATCCAGCGAGTTCGGGGCAGGCGCGCGTCAAAGCGGCCACAATGTCGGGCGGATCGAAGAAAGCTGGATCCGACGGATTGATCGAGGCTGACATCCCACGTGCGGAGGCAATCGTCGCAAGGTCTGACATTTGAGCGAAGCTGATCTCCTGTCCTACGCGCCCCGACCAGTGCGCACGAAGCTTTTGCAGCAGATGTAACCCATTCAAACTTCGCAAGAAAAGCTGACGACCTTCAATGCCACCTTCGTTCCCGAAACCGCTTAACCTGGCGTCCTCCGAAGCGATCGCGTGACGTACCTCGCGGCCGATGATTGACCATGAACCACAGATCAGGAAAGCTTCCTGCGTCCGTAGTGGAAGTCCGCATACTGCGCTTGCAGTGTCGTGGGCCGCGACAGAGATCACGGGAATTCGGTTGTGTAGTTGAAGTTCCAATTGGAGCTCTTCACGAAGCCGGCCAAGGACCGTGCCTGGCTGCCTCAACGGCGGAAGCAGGCCGAGGGAGATGCCTGCGCTGCTGCAGATGGAACGATCCCATTTTCCGTCCAACGAGAGAAGGCCGGAGGTGCGCGCAAGCGTAAGGTCGCCGCCGACTTCCCCTGTCAGATAATAATTGACGGCATCGGCGATCATCAGCACGCGCTGGCTGGTGTTCACCGATGGATCTTCCTTGCCTGCGCTGAAAAGCTGATAGACCGTGTTGATTGGGAGGACCTGCGAACCGGTCCGTTCGAACATTTCACCGGGCGTCATGGGAAAGGCGTCATAGCCTCGTTGGGAACGGGGATGCCGGTAGTGGTGAGGCGCAGCCTGCAGCTTTCCAGAAGCGTCAACGAGAGCATAATCTACCCCCCAACTATCCACGCCGATGGAATCGATCTTCGCGCAACGTTCGAGTGCCAGCTGCAACCCCTTCTTGATTTCCTCAAGCAAACGATTGAGGTCCCAGTGAGGTCCATCATCGAGGCGCATCTCTATCCCGGAGAACCGGTGAATCTCCGAAAGATCGATCTTTTGTCCGTCGAAACGGCCCAGCATCGCCCGCCCGCTGCCAGCGCCCAAATCGACTACGAGGCAATTGATCATTTTGCTTCTCTCAATAAATGGCTCGGACGCCTGCCAAAGCGACAGTATCAGACCGCAAACACAAACCAATCTTTATAAATGTGGCTTTATGTGATTTTATTTTGACTTGTATAGCGCCCCGGTTTTGCGGTTTGCAGCGACAGAAAGGTCTTCGAACAGCGGCGCGCTTGATGCAGCGTTCCGCGAGTGATCTAGTGGACTGACAAATGGAAGTGAACTTCAGCAGTCCGTCTGATGAATGTTCGACCGCTCCTGTGCTAGCCTCCTATGCGCGTCTGAAAAGACGCGCGGCGCTGTAGAGAAAGAAATGCGAGCACGTGACGACCAGCATCAGACATATCGCGAAACTTGCAGGAACATCGGTCTCTTCGGTCTCGCGCGTGCTCAACAACAGCGGTTACGCCTCGCCTGAGCTCAGGGATCGCGTCGAGGCGGCTATCCGAACGCTGAACTACACCCCCAGCAAGGGTGCCCGTATGCTGCGCGGTGCACCAAGCCGGATGATCGGACTGATGCTGCCGTCGATTGAAGTGCCGTTCTTCGGCATCCTGGCCCATGCGATCGAACAGGAGCTGTTTCAGCACGGCTATCAGACGCTGATCTGCAGCACGGCGGAAAATATGGACCATGAGGTGCGCTACATCTCCATGCTGCTCGCCCAGCGCGTCGATGGCGTCATCGTGGCAAGCGCCTTCGGCAGCACCGAGCATTTCGGAGTGCTGCGTGACGCTCACATTCCAATCATCGCCATTGACCGCGAGTTGAGCGGCATCGCCGACGACGCTGTCATGGCCGATCACGAGGAAGGCGGACGGCTGATGGCGCGCCATCTGATCGACCTCGGCCACCGGGCGATCGCCATCGTCGGCGCGCCGGCACACAGCCAGCCTATCCAGCTTCGCCTGCAAGGCATCACGGCCGAGATGGCGAAAGATGGGATCGCACCCGCCATCGTGGCGATGGCAGAAGAGCACAGCTTTGCAGAGACCTACCGGCTGGCGCGCGAGCTGCTGGCGTCTCGACCTGAGGTCACCGCAATCATCGGCACGACCGATGTTTCGGCGATTGCCGCAATCCATGCCGTCCAGGATCGCGGATTTTCCGTTCCGGGCGACTATTCGGTCGTGGGTTTCGACGATCTGCCCGAGGCAGCCTACGTCTTTCCACGGCTGACAACGGTCGCACAGCCGATCCGCGATGTCGGGCGACAGGCAGCACGGCTGCTGGAAGCGCTGATCGACGAGCACCAAACGGGAGACGAATCTCGACAGGGCGCGATCGTAAAAGTGCCGGTCACGCTGATCGAGCGCGATTCCACCGGTAGCGTCCGCAACTGAGATGTGACCCCGATGCTAGGGCCGGACGATGACCTTGATCTCGCCTGGCAATGGCGCGTTGCCCACCACGTCGGCGACCTCCTCGAGACCGATGGTTTTGGTGACCAATGCGTCCAGTTCCAACGCCCCGCTCGCGACCATTGCCGCAGCGCGCGAATGGGTGAAGGGGTTGAGGTAGGCCGGCCTGATATCGACTTCGTTTACGAGCAGATCGAAGGGCAGAACCGGCACCTCGACACCCGCCGGCGTCACCCCGAAAAGCACGAAGGCACCACCGCGCCGCGCCATTTTCAGACCGGTTTGAAGCGTCTCGCTGACGCCGGCGCATTCGATGACCACGTCGGCGCCGCCTTTGGTGAGTTCTCGAACGGAAGCGATTGTGTCTGAAGAAACCGGGTCGAAGGCGTGCGTCGCCCCCAGGCTCAGAGCGGTTTGGCGTCTCGATTGCTGCCGCGTAATCAAAATGATCTCAGCTGCCCCAGCCAGGCGGGCCAGTTGCACCATGAGCAGACCGATCACGCCCCCGCCGAGGATCGCGACGCTGTCGCCCGGACGGATCCTTGCCTTGTCGATCGCGTGGATACAACAGGCCAGCGGTTCACTGAAGGCGCCGTGAACGGGATCGAGGTCGGCCGGCAGGATGAAGGCCTGCGCGTGTGGCACCGCCACATATTCCGCAAAGCCGCCATCCCGTGTCACGCCGATGGCGGTCAAGCTCTCGCATAAGTTCGGCCGCGCCTGCGTGCAAGCCCGACAGATGCCGCAGGCGATATTGGGGTCGACCGTCACAAGCTCACCGCCGGTAAAGCGGGTAACGGTATCGCCGATCGCTTCGACTATGCCGCAGAATTCGTGGCCCAGCGTGACGGGGATCGCTGTCGGATACTCGCCCTTGTACATGTGGCGATCGGAACCGCAGATGCCGGCAGCTACCACCCGGACAAGCAGCTCGCCCGGCCCGGCAACCGGCTTCTCAACGCTGCGCATGGTCAAAGACCCGATCGACTCCAAGCGTACAGCTCTCATTCCACTCCTCCAGACCACAAGTTTGATTGCCTTTTTGCGTGATGAAACCGCCTCTCGGGATGACG
The DNA here is from genome assembly GCF_013087615.1 of Rhizobium sp. WYCCWR 11152. Classification (NCBI taxonomy): domain Bacteria; kingdom Pseudomonadati; phylum Pseudomonadota; class Alphaproteobacteria; order Hyphomicrobiales; family Rhizobiaceae; genus Rhizobium; species Rhizobium sp. WYCCWR 11152. The sequence continues at coordinate 168,155 of NZ_JABFCP010000011.1, forward strand.
CGCCACGCGGCATCGACCATCCCGGGGCCTGGCTCAAGCGCTCAGCTCATGACATTGCCGCCATCGACATTGTAGCACTGCGCCACGATGTATGCTGCATCGGGTCCGGCCAGGAAGGCGGCCATGGCAGCTTGTTCGTGGGGGGCGCCAAATCGTCCGGCGGGGACGGCGGCTGCCACGCGGCGCTTGACGTCACCGGGTTTCAAACCTTCCCGGCTGCCGAGTTTTGCATCGACGACATCCCACATCGGCGTATCGACGACGCCGGGAGCGATGGCGTTGACGTTGATGCCGTAACGGATCAGCTCCAGAGCGCAGCTTTGCGTGATGCTGATGACGGCCGCCTTGGAAGCGCAGTAAGCCACTGCCGGTCCCTCACCCCGACGCCCAGCCTGGGATGAGAAGTTGATGATGCGTCCACCTTCCCCTCTCTCCACCATGTGCCGGGCAACGGCCTGCGTCATGAAAATCAAGCCTTCGATATTGACCTGAAATACTTTTGCGGTGCGCTCCCGGGATATCTCCAGAATCGACTCGACCTCGTAAATACCGGCGGCGTTGACCAGGATGTCGATCTGACCGGCGGTGGCGATGGTGAAGCGGGCAGCTTCGTCGATGCTGTCCTGGCTGGTCACATCAAGCGCTACACCCCAGGCATCAGAGCCGATCGCTTCCGCTACCCGTGCACATCGTTCACCGTCGAGATCCGCAACGATGACCTTGGCGCCTTCGGCGGCGAAGCGTTCGCAGACCGCCTTGCCGATGCCGCTCGCTCCTCCTGTGACCAATGCCACCTTGCCGGAGAGCCGCGCGGTTTCGGTATATGTCATCACACTGCCTCCCTGGTCGCGGCTGCCGTAACGAATAGCTTCATGTCTGCTCCTCCATTCTGACTGGATGGTGATCGGCGCCGCCCACTCCTGAGACGACGCCAATGGGCTAAGCGGTTTCCGGGTTCGTCTCCTGCGCCTCGCGAAGAAGGACAGACATGTCGGGGATGCCATCGGTGGCTGTCGCCCCCTTGAGGCAACGCGCAGCTGCGGCATGGGCGACGGCGCAGATATGCTCGACAGGCCAGTTTTCATGCAGGCCGTAGAGCACGGCGGCGCAGAAAGCGTCTCCTGCGCCGACGGTACTGACGATGTCATCGGGATCGACAGGTCGTGAACGCGTCATGATCGGGGAAGCGCCAGGCGCGAACCAGAAGCAGGTTTCCGGCGCATGGATGATCGCTCCCTTGGCGACACCAGCCGCAAGCAGGCGCTCGCCCGCTTCCAAAAGCCCCGCCTCGATCAAATCTCCCTTCGCATCGCGAACGGCAACGTCGGTTGCCCGCCCCGCTTCCATCTCGTTGATGATCAGATAATCGCAGAAGGGCAGAGCCACACCGACCTTGGCCGCAAATTCCGGGTCTTCGCTCGAGACGAAATCCACGCAGGTCGTAAGCCCGGCGCGACGCGCGGCCTCCAGCAGGCGCGATGCTCCCGAACGGCCGTCGGGGCCGATGCCGTCGAGACCCGGCAACAGCATGAGATAACCCAGATAGAACAGCCGATAGCCGGCCTTGACGAAGGTTGCGGGTGAGACAAGCTCATCCGTGACGGCATCGTTGGCGCCGCCATGATAGAAGAAGGTCCGGTTCTGGCCGGGCACATTCATGACATGCGTATGCGCCGTGACGCGGTCGGAAAGCGCCGTCAGCCCACCGACATCGACGCCGGCAGGTGCAAGGCGGGCCTTGACGATCTCTCCGTCCTGATCGGCGCCGATGCATCCCGCCGCCGCCAGCTTTCCGGGAAATCCGAGCGAGGCCAGATCGGTGACGACATTGGCCGCCCCGCCGCCCACGCCCAGATCCTGGTGCAGGATATGGGCGAGATTGCCCTGTTCGGGCCAATAGGACAGGGTGTGGACGCGATCGACAATGAAGTTTCCCGCGCAGACGATGCCGCCCTGCTTTCGACTGTCGCGATCGTGAACCTCCTCCCCGGCTCGCATCAGCTGGCTCCTTTGTTCCACAAGGGTCTCAGCGGCGGCTCGTCTTCCTCGATCGCGGCAAAGCGCCCGATCGGCTCCAGAAAGAAATTATCGCTGTTGTCGTCGTTGACCTGGCTGACCTCGCCGACAAGGACAGGTCCGCCGCCTTTCCTGCCGTAGAAGCGGTGATAAAGTCCGGTGCGGATCGTCACGCTCTGGCCAGGCTGGAGAACCAGCGGCTCCCATGCGGCAAGCCGGCGCGGCAGCCCGTCTACCGGAACCGTCACATCCTCCGTCAGAACATTGCCATCGGCATCGGTTGCTGCGAATTCGATGACGAGATCGCCACCGGCGCGATTGATGATGTCTTCCATCTTCGCCGCATGACGGTGCGTCGGCGTGAGCTGCCCTTCCTCGACGAAGAGCAGCTTTTCGGCATAGGTCCGCTCACCCTCGATATCAACGATGCCATTGCGCAGGCAGAACAGCACGAGGCCGCATTCGGCGAACCGGTCCGAGCCGAAATCAGTGACATCCCAACCCAGCTGATGGGCGCGCAAATAGGCTGAAGCCTCGGGATGAGTGGCAAAATCCGCCGCCGTCCAATATCCCCATGCCGGCAGGGACCAGTGCCAGCGCTCGAGGGTCTCGGTTGCCCGCAGCAAGGCGGCGTTGATCACAGAGCGCTGCATCAGACGGATGCCCCGTCATACGCGACCGGTACCACGACGTCCTCGCGGCCGGATTTGAGGGCTGCCGTCAGGACCGCATGATGCGCCTGCGCTTCCGCCGGCGTCGCGCAGCCGAAACCGTTGGCGTTGCCGCCGGCAAGCTCATCGACGAAGGCCGCCCACATCTGCTGTATGGCGTCGGCAAAACCGAATTCGAAGATCTTGCCTGTAATGGCTGGAAACAGCGAGCCATAGCCGAGATCCTCGGTGCTCCAGGCTTGCGCACCGCCATTATAGTCCATCCATTGCCACTGGCGCGGCGACTTCGTGCTGAAGAATGCGCTTTTCTTCATGCCGAGAACCCTGATGTACCAGGTGTTGGATTCGCCGGGCGCGATACGCCAGGTTTTCAGCACCATCGGGAAATCCTGATCGCCGGTGCGCACACGGCTGCTGATCGTGGCATTGTCCCAGGTGGTGCAGGGCAGCATGCCGCCCTTGCCGTCAGGACGTTCGGTGACCTTCTTGACCAATTGCGCATGCAGGGTGGTCGGGCGCCAGCCGAGACGCAGCGGCACGTGCAGCACATGCATGCCGAGATCGCCCATGCAGCCATAGTCGCCATTGATGTCGGCCATGCGCTTCCAGTTGATCGGCTTCTGCCGGTCGATATCCGAAGAGTGCAAGAAACCCGCCTCGACTTCGAGGATTTCCCCCATCTCGCCGCTTTTTGCGAGCGCGATGACCTTTTGTGCGCCGGGGAAGAAAGGCATTTCCGAGGAGCAGCGGACCAAGAGTTCGGGATGCTCGGCAAGAACCGCCATAATTTCCCGGTTCTGCGCGGCGTCCATGCCGAAGGGCTTTTCGCCGAGAAGATGTTTTCCGGCCTTCAGGATGTCGATGTAGAATTGCTGGTGCAGCACATGCGGGACTGCGCAATAGACTGCATCGACCTCGGGATTGGCCAGAAGCTCCTTATAGTCGGCGGTGAACTGGCGAACAGTCGGCACATGATCCCTGAACCAGTCGAGCAGCGTCGCGTTGGTATCACAGACGGCGACGATTTCCGGTCGCGCCTTCACATCGGCCAGATGCAGCCAGCGCGCCGCAGCGCTCGCGAACTCGCGCCCCATCAGACCGCAGCCGATGACGCCGAAGCGGAATATTTTCGTCATGACATCTCCTCCCAGACGCGCGTCAGCCAATATGCAGCGAGGCTTGCTCGACGGAAGCCTTGTCATGGACGATTGCCATCAAGGCCCGCGTCATGCCGCCGGGATTGTGATGCTGGATGACGTTGCGGCCATAGACGATGCCACGGGCGCCCTGCTCCATCAACTGCTTGGTGCGGATCAGGATTTCCTGATCCGAAACGCGGCCGCCGCCGCGCACCAGCACCGGCAGACCTTGGGCGATCTCGACCACGCGATGATATTCCTCGACATTGTCGCACGGGTCGGCCTTGATGATATCGGCGCCGAGTTCGGCCGCCTGGCGCACCAGCGGCAGGATCTTGTCGATCGTGCCATCGACCATGTAGGCGCCCTTGGAATTGTCCTGCATGACAAGCGGCTCGACCATCAGCGGTATGCCGTAGATCTCGCATTCGCGCTTCAGGCTGTTCACATTGCGCACGCAGGCGCGGTAGACTTCCGGCTGGTCCGGCAGCATCAAGAGATTGACGACGACACAGGCAGCATCCAACGCGACGCCCTGTTCCACCGCCCTGTCGATCATTTCGGAAAACAGCTGAGACGGAAGGGGATTGCCATAGATGTTGGCGATGTCGGTGCGCAGCACCAGTGCCGGACGATGCTTGCCGGGAATAGCCTGCAGAAGGGGTGCCGTCCCCGGCGGCAGCTGAATGGCATCCGGCGCCGCGTTCGCGATCACCTCGATGGCCGTCTTCATGTTCTCGATGCCGGAAAGGAAGGTGCGTTCATTGAACATGCCGTGATCGATAGCAACGTCAAAACAGTTTCCAGACACGCCGAAAAGTCGGTTCAACCGCGCGGATTTCATCAGCTTCCTCCCAATATGGCAACGTTTCCACACCTGGATAAACGCAGCAGGAATGCGAGTCAAGATAATGTGGTAACGTTTCCATACTGGTTTCCAGGTGTGGACGAGGCGCTGCTCGCACCTCGTCCAGGAAGGACTACCAGCAGGTAAAACCTGCATCGACGTTGACGATCGCCCCGGTCATCAGGCTGGCGGCGCCCGATGCGAGGAAGAGGACGGCGCTGGCAACCTCCTCCGGCGTTCCCATTCTTCCCATCGGCGTGTCGGCGAGCCAGAGCGGGATACGCTCGCGATTGGCTTCGACGGCCACCACCATCGGTGTCTCGATATAGGTGGGCGCGACGGCATTTACCCTGATGCCGTGGTGCGCCCACTCGGCTGCCAAAGAGCGCGTGAGGTGATGGACGGCCGCCTTGGAGACGTTATAGGCCGTCTGAGGCTGAGGCCGGTTGCAGATGTGCCCAGACATCGAGCCGAGGTTCACGATGGCGCCGCGTTTCATCGAAATCATCGGACGACCGAAGGCGCGCGAGCACCAGAAGACGCCATTGAGATTGACGTCCATCATGCGCAGCCAATCCGCGTCGGTGAGATCCTGCGCCGGAACGCCGCTCTGGCCAATTCCGGCATTGTTCACGAGGATCGTCGCCGGTCGCCCGCCGTCGGCGAGCTCAGCCGCGATCGCGTCCATTCGGGCCGCGTCGGTGACGTCGCCGACCCGGACTTCGACGTCGTAGCCTCTGTCGCGCAGCGCAAGCGCTTGCTCAGCGTCGGCCTCGCTGCGTTCGATGACGACGACGGCGGCGCCCGCCTCCGCCAGCGCCTCGGTGCAGCAGAGCCCGATCGCACGCCCTCCGCCTGTGACCACCGCCCGTTCGCCGTCGAGGCGAAATTTCTGCTGGTAGCTCATGTCACGTCTCCTCAAATGTCAAAGGCGCTTGGAAGCACGACGATATCGCGGATGGTGACGTTGCGCGGCCGGGTCAGCATGAAGATGATCGCGTCAGCGACTTCCTTCGGCTCAATCAAGGCTCCGGCCTCCTTGGCCTTGCGAAGGTTTTCCTCCGGCCAATCCGCAAGCAAAGCGCTGATCACCGGGCCTGGAGAAACCGACCCCACACGAATGCCACTTTTCACAAGCTGGCGTCGCATCGTCTGGACGAAGCACGTCATCGCCCATTTCGATGACGAATAGACCGGTTCCCATGGAATCGCCGAGTGTCCAGCAACGGAGCTGGTGACGACAATGTCGCCAGTGCCACGTTCGATCATGTGCGGAATGACGCTTCGAACGTTCTTGATGACGACGTTGACATTGAGATTGAGCATCCGATCGATGGTATCGAGGTCGGTTTCCATCAGGTCGCCGCCGATATAGGTGCCTGCATTGGCATGCAGGATATCGAGCTTGCCCGTCTTCGACAGGATGCCCTCGAGCAATCCCGCACACTCGCCCGGATCCAGCAAGTTGATCTTGAGCGGAATAGCGCGCTCGCCAAGCCGGGCACAAACCGTCTCAAGGGCCTTCTCATCGCGATCCACCAGCACGACCGTCGCGCCAGCGGCGAGCATTGCCTCCGTCGAAGCGAGTCCTATTCCGGATGCTGCGCCAGTAACCGCCGCGATCTTCCCATTCAATTCCGTCATCGATTTTTCCTCCTGTCTTGATTCTGATTGCTAATTATTCCCGACGCCGCAGGCGGCGTGATAGTCCGAGAGACTCTTTGTCACTCTCCAGATCAAAACCTGTTCCGGATCGAGCGGCGCATCTGCGAATTCCTGTGCGGCCGGCATGTGCTGCCAAAACAAGGGCAGCGGTACGATTTGCCCTCGAAGCGCCTCGCACAGCTGCCGGACGGGATCTTGGACTTCAGCCGACGCCCAATAATAGCGAATGCGGTCAGACAGCGAGTAATGCCGCAGCCAGCGCATCTCGGCGTTTGTGCCGTGGTAGTGGCGGCTCCAGTTGCCGGGCTGATCGAGCATCAACGCTTCCATCGCGGCATAGAGCGGACGCTGGCCGTAATCGGGCAAGAGGTCCGAAGCGATGGCATCCAGCGCGTAGAGCGCCTCGCGCAGGACGAAGGTCAGCTCGGGACCGACCTTCAGAATCGGAAACCCATCTTCCACCAGCGCGGTCAACGGCAGTGTCCCCTGATAATCCGTCGAGTGAGCTTCGAACACGAATTGCGGCTCGTCGGTGAGCACCGATTTCAGCGGGTCTATCTTGCTGCGGTCATAAAGGATGACATTCTGATTGCCGAACTCGACACCCGGCTGAACGACCAGGCCGATGGCGCGTCCGAACGCCTCCGCCAGGCCTGCCTCCGCAAAGACCCCGCGGTGGACTTCGATCGTCTTCAGCGCCGCTGCGGCAGCCGTCGGTTCGATGGTTGTCAGGGCATGGTCGGCCCCGCCTGGCGGCGGCACTTCGGTGCCGATGACGTAAACCGGCATTGCGCCGCCGCTCTTCTTCGCCGACGCCTCGGCGACCGCCGCAAGCCGGGCGGCACGATGGGCCGTGGTTTCGTCGTCGAGCGCCACCGGCTCGCCCTTGCAGCCCATCGAGGCATCGAGGTGAATCTTGCGAAACCCGGCATCGACATAAGCGGCAACCATCTTCTCGGCCTCGGCCATGGCCTCTTCGGCCGGGCGGTCACGCCACGGATTGGGGCCGAGATGATCGCCGCCGAGAAGGATGAGTTTTTCGGGGCACCCCTCCTCCGCCGCGATCTTCATCACGAGAGACGCGAAGTCGCTTGGCGTCATTCCGGTGTAGCCGCCGAGGTGATTGACCTGGTTGCAGGTGGCTTCGATCAGGACGGTGCTCTCGTGTTGCTTCCCGTGTCGGAGTGCTGCCCGAAGCACGATCGGATGGGCGGAGCATACGGAGGTCACGCCTCTCGGATGGCCTTCGATCCTCAGCCTGGCCAGTTCGTTGAGATGCACCTGCATCACGGTCGCCTTTCCGTTGAAGCGATGAACGCATCGAGTTCTTGCTGAGTGCCGGCACCTTCCATCGGTCCGAGGACCGTCACGTTGCGGGCGCCGGCGGCCGAGCCGTAGGTCAGAGCCTGCTGCGGAGACATTCCGAGCCGTCGGCAGGTGAGATAGGCACCGCCGAAGCAGTCGCCGGCGCCCGTAGGGTCGACCTCCTGAACGACAAATGCCGGGGCGTCGATGCGGTCTCCTTGCCTGCCGAAATAGGTCGCGCCGTCGGCTCCGCGCTTCAGCACGATCTCCTTGACGCCCACCTCGAACAAGCGGCGGATCGCTTCTGCCTCGCCTTCGACGCCGGCGGCACGCTCAAGCTCCTCTCCGGACGGCAGAAGCAGATCGGCGGCAGCGACAAGCTTGGAAAAGCGGCGCTCGGTGTCCTCGTTCAGCTTCAATTCCTTGCGAATGTTCGGATCCACCGAGAGCGTTCCCCCGCGCGCCTTGACGATGTCGACGGCCTTGTCGATCACTTCGCGCGCACTAGGGACCGACAGAGCGGAACCCATCACGTGAAGATGCCCGCTGCGATTGATGAGATCGCCGACCGCTTGAGACCAGCCGAAGCGCGCAGCTGCTGATGTGGCGATGTTGTAGACGAAATCCCGGGAGCCATCCTTGCGGTAGCGGACAAAGGCGCTTCCCGTGGGATAGTCCGGATCGATCGAGATCGTCGAAACATCGACGCCGTCGTGTTTGAGGCGATCGGTATTGACACGACCGAAATCGTCATCGCCGACGGCGCCGACCATTGCGGCCTTTCCGCCGAGGCGGCCGCACTGCGAGATGAAGATCGCCGGCGCCCCGCTCGCGAACGGACCGACAAGCGGCTGGGCTTTGAGAAACCCGTCTCCGACCGTCGTGGCGACGATCTCGACGAGGATCTCCCCTACGCAAACCGTGGGACCAAGCTGGTCCGGAGCCAGTACTGAGGTCATTTGCAATCCCGCTTTCGATAGTTCTTGTCGTCAACTCGTCGCCGACTGGACCGGCGCACCATCCTCGCTGCCGAACTCCTCGCTCTCCAGGGACAGAAAGCGCTGGTGCAACATGCATGCCGCTCCGAAGGCGGAGCCGAACTCCGCATCATCGTCCACGACAATCTCCGGCATGGGGAAAGGTATATTCTGGCCCTCCGACATGTGGACCGCCACGCGGGCGGCCACCATCGGGTAGAGGGATGCCACGGAGCCACCCAGCACGATCCTGTCGGGGTCGAGCAGACGACAGGCCTGCAGCAATGCGTAAGCGAGATGGCGCGACCAGGTTTCGGCGATATTGACCGCGGCCGGGACACGGTCATGAACGTCGCCAAGGAATTCCTGCAGATCGACGTGCTTACGTCCAATAGCCTCGCGATACTGCCTGATCAGCACTTCGCGACCGATCAGTTGCTCAAACTTCTGACCGCCGCTTCCCGGCACCAGGGTGTGGCCGATTTCTCCCGCCAGGCCGTGGCCGCCCCGGAACAGCTTGCCATCGATCATGATGCCGCCGCCGACGCCGGTTTCCATGAGCAGGAACAGGGTCACGCCTGAGACGCCGTGACGGTAGCTGTCGCCGATCGCAAACGCGTTGGCGTCGTTTTCAACCGCGATCGGGACAGCGGCCGGGACGGCGGCCAGGAAGGCAGATCGCCCAATCTCCTTCAACGACACCTCTCGCCAGCCGATGATGGGTGCGAGGGTGACAATTCCGTCCGGCCGGATGTGGGCCGGCGCCGATATGCCGAGACCCTTGCACCGTCCGATCATCCTCTTCGCCATTGCGCCGACGATCAACTCGACGCCCTGCGCCACGGCCTCCTCCACCGTCGAAGACGGCGTGTCGAACGCGATCTTCCGACATGCCCGGACTTCGGCGGAGAGATCGACAACTGCAGCCGATATATGCTCGACGCCAATCTCGATCCCGACGAAGAATGCGGCATCGGGAACCAGTTCGAGCATGATGCCCGGACGACCGGCACGGGAATGCTCCAGGCGCTGCTTGCCGCTCTCGTCCGACTCCTGAACGAACCCGCCTTCCGTCAATTCGGCGACGATCTCTCCCGAGGATGAGCGATTCATCCCGAGTTTCCGGGCGAGATCCGCCCGGCTGAGGCTTCGGTGGGCATAGATCGTCTGCAAGGCGGCGACGATATTGTTCTGTCGGATCCTGCGCGGCGAACTTCCGATGGAGACGGTGTCGTTCATATTTCAATTCCCTTCAGTCGGCCCAACCCTTACACGACTGGAACAGGCTGTCAGAGGGATAATCAGGGCCGCGCGTTTGTGGCGCGGCGGCGCTTGGCCTCGTCATATTTCAGCTCGATGTAGCGCTTCGCGTGCGCCGCAAGCGGATCATTATCCTCCCAGGTGTCGCGCCAGATCGCACAGGCGAGCGACAGGCCTTCGTCCACGACCGTCGTCGAGAAGCTTTCGAACACGACGTCGCGCTTATAGTCGATGTCGAGCAGAGCGTCGAAGATCAGATCGAAGTTGATGACACCGTCGCCGAGATAGCCGCGATTGCTCTCGCCGATGTGGAAGTAACCGATCTTGTCGCCGGCCAGGCGGATCGCCGCGGCCGGATTGGCTTCCTCGATATTCATGTGGAATGTGTCGAGGTGGAGACGGACATGCTCCGATCCCGTCTCGGCGATGAACTTCAGCCCCTGCGCCGCCGTATTCAGCAGGTTGGTCTCGAACCGGTTGACAACCTCCAGGACGAGGTCGACGTTCGCTTGTCTGGCGACTTCGGCGGTCGCGGCGATCGCGGCGACGCTGTTGTCCCAGCCCTTCTTCGTCGGCTGGCGATTGTACTTGGTATGCGCGGAATAGAGAATCCCGCCCAGCTTGTTGCCGCCGATATCACGGACCGCCCGAACGGCGTCGGCCAGCGTCTGCTTGCCGGCGGACACCGCAGAGGTATCCTCGCTCGATACGTCCTTGTCGAGCGGCAGACCCATCGTCACGCCAATCTCCACGTCAAGCGACTGCGCAAGTTTTGCCAGTCGATCGAGATTGAATTTCTCGGGGCGCAGATAGGCAAATTCGATGGTGCGATATCCGTGTTCGGCCGTCTTGTTGAGGGCCATTTCCAGCCCTTCCTGCGTTTGGCCGCCTGTCCATACAAATGAATGGATACCCAATCGACGCATAGCCTTTTCCTCCAAAAAATGCCTTTGGCTGCGGACAGTGCTATGCCATTTAGTTTGGCAAGACAACAAATAATTTTGGCTGAAAATCTTTTGCTGCTTTGCAAAATTACCTTGCAATGCAATATTTTAAGCCCGCGCACATTGCATTCCGCCCTCCGCCGGAAATTACTTTCTGCAAAAATCAATGGGATAGATCCTCCATTTGCATGTTTAGACAACAAATGTTGCGCCGGTGGATTTTTTGGCCTACACAAAGGACCGGCGAAATGATCTCGCTGCACTTTGGGAGGATTGAAAATGAATTATGCTTTGAAGGCTAGCGCGCTTGCGCTGACGCTCGGCCTCGCCACCACTGCTTCGCCGGCCCGGGCTGACTTCTGGTCCGATGCCGGCGCCAAATTCAAGGGCGTGACATTGCACGGCGTCACCGAAAGCACCCCGCCATCGAACTACATCAGGAACGTGCTGGCTCCGGAATTCGAAAAGAAGACCGGCATCAAGGTCGACATCGAGACGACGTCCTGGGATCAGATGTACGACAAGGCCATCAAGGACATGGAAGCCAAGACCGGCATCTATGACATGGTCTACATCGAGCAGGACATCATCTACTCCTATCTCGCCAGGAATTTCCTCGTCGACATCACGAAGACGCTGAAAGAACAGCCTGATCTGAAGGCCCCGACCTACGATGACGCCAACTTCACCAGCTTTGCCGACTACTTCAAGGATGCGAGCGGCGATCTCTTCGGCGTTCCGATGGAAGCCTTCCTGAAGGCGTATCTCTATCGCAAGGACCTCTTCGACGATCCGAAGATCAAGGAAGCCTTCAAGAAGGAAACCGGCAAGGACCTGAAGCCGGCGACCACACACGCGGAATACACCGAAATCGCCGACTTCTTCACGAAGTACGGCAAGGACAACGGCATGGAGCTCTGGGGCACCACCGCTCAGGCACATACAGGCCATCCGGCGTCCTGGTATGAATTCTTCGAGTCCATCGCGCCGACCTTCGGCGTCTACAATTGGGGCATCGACGCCAAGAACAATTATGCGGCGACGGTCGAACATGGCGGCGCAATGAACGGCGACAAGGCAAAGGCCGCGTTGAAGTACTGGCTGCACCTGCGCGACATCGCTCCTCCGGAATCGACGCAGTCAACCTGGACGGAAACTGCAACGACTTTCGCCGCAGGCCGCGTCGCCCAGGGACTGATCTACGGTGAGAATGCCGCGTGGATCGCAAGCGATCCGGCGCAGTCGAAGGTGGTCGGCCAGGTCGGTTTCGCTCTGCCGCCGCTCGAGCCGGGCGTGCTGGACGACGCGAAAGCCGGAAAGGGCTATATCGGCTACTATGATGGCGGTGCCTTCGGCGTGCCGGTCACGTCCAAGAACAAGGAAGCGTCACTGCTGTTCCTCGAATTCATCGGCCAGAACGAAGTGCAACCCGATTGGGCGATCGCCGCACCGCGCATCACCAATACGGCGACGTTCGACGATCCGAAGGTGAAGGAGATGGACGTCAAGCTCGGCGGCTTCTACACGATGCTGAAGGACGACGGCAAGCTCTTCGCCGGCGCTCCTCCCTACCCCTTCCATGCCCAGGTGCGTGAAGCGACCGCGCCTATCTTCTACGACATCCTGACCGGCAAAATCGGGCCCGATGAAGGCCTCGACCAGATGGCCGCCAAGGCCGAAGAAGAGCTCACCTCGCTCGGCTATCGCAAATAAAACATCCTCCCCAACTTGACGGGTCGTTCCGACGACCCGTCATCTTCCGTTCCCAGATGGGCCGGACATCCACATAGTGTTCAATGGGGGATAGGCGATGCATTCGCAGAAGCTCGGGTGGCTGTTGCTGTCACCGACCATAGTGATCCTCGGACTGTTCGGGATCTTTCCTTTCATCTACGTCCTCTGGGTCTCTTTCCATTCATGGAACCCGTTCGCGGCCAATCCGGGCATGATCTTCAACTGGGCTGAGAACTATCGGCGGCTCGTCTTCGACCCGCAGTTTCTGGCATCGCTCGGCATAACCCTGACATTCGTCTTCTTCGCGGTCGTGTCGGAGCTGGTCCTCGGCTACATCCTCGCCCAGGCGCTGCTCAAGGACTTTCCCGGAAAAGCGGTGTTTCGCACGATCCATACTCTGCCCCTGATCATGGCGCCGATCATCGTCGGCTCGGTCTGGAAGCTGATGACCACCCCGTCCATCGGCATCATTCCCTATCTTCTGAGGAGCTGGTTCGGCTACGATCTGAATATCGGCCAGAGCGCTGTCGCGGCCTTCACCGTCACTGTCATCATGGACATCTGGCACTGGACGCCGCTCGTCACCCTCTCGCTGATCGCCGCACTCGTCTCGCTTCCATCAGACCCCTTCGAGCAGGCGCAGATCGACGGCGCCGGCAAAAGCCAGATCTTCTGGCACATCACGCTCCCCCTGATCCGCCCGGCCCTGCTCGCCACAGTGTTCATCAGGCTGATGGACGCGCTGCGCACCGTCGACGAAGTCCTGATGCTGACCGGCGGCGGTCCGGGTTCTTCGACGCGCTACATCGGCGTCCATATCTTCAGGGAAGTCTTTCCCAAGACGAATTACGGCTACGGTTCGGCGATCTCCGTCATCGTCCTCTATCTCACCATCGTCGTCTGCTGGCTGCTCTATGTCGGTTTGATTGCACCCCGCGTGAAGAGAGGTTGAAGCGATGAAGACCCGTTTTCCCTGGCTTCCGGTCGTCCTGTGGACCTTGATAAGCCTCGCGACCCTTTTCCCGATCTACTGGCTCTTCGTCATATCGGTGAAACAGCCCTTCGACCTGTTCTCGACGCCCGATGTCATTCTCCGGAGCTTCTTCTGGAAGAACTACCAGGACGTGCTGACCAATCCGACCTTGCGCGGATACATGCTCAACTCGATGATCATTTCGTCGGGCAACGCGCTGCTCGTCACCACGCTCGGCTTCCTTGCCTGCTACGCCCTGACGCGCTTCGACCTTGCCGGCAAGGAAAGCATCTTCTTCTGGACGATCACCAACCGCATGGCGCCGCCGGCGGTCTTCCTGCTGCCGCTTTTCCTGCTGCTGACGCAGGTCTACAGGATCGGCGACTTCTCGCTCGCCGATTCCAAGCTGGGCATGATCCTGGTCTACTGCTCCTTCAACCTTCCTTTCGCCATCTGGACGCTGCGCCCGACCGTGGAAGGCATTCCGAAGGAATTGGACGAGGCGGCCTATATGGACGGCGCGAGCCCATGGACCGTCCTCTATGATATCATCTTTCCTTTGGCACGGCCCGGACTTGCGGTGACGCTGATCCTGACCTGGGTGTTTGCGTGGAACGAATACCTGCTGGCAGCGACGCTCACCAATTTCCATGCGCGGACTCTGACCACCGGCCTGTCGGAATATGTGACGACGACGGGGACGGCCTGGGGCATCATGGCCGCGATCTCAATGCTGACATTGGTTCCGGCGCTCATCGTCTTTTCAGTAGTCCAGCGTCACATCGTCGCCGGCCTGACCTTCGGCGCCGTGAAAGGATGAAACGATGACGTCTCAATCAGGAAACAACGAACGCAAGCCGGGATTTCTGCCGATCGAAACGAACTGGTTCGACCGGCTCTTCATCTCGATCGTGATCTGGGTCGCGCTCTCCCTGTTCTGGATGCGGTTCATCGAGCCGTTCGGGCCTTCGGTATGGTTTGCGGCGGCAATCTCGGCGGTCCTTGGCGCCTATGTCGTCTGGAAGGGATGAGCCGATGAATTCCGTCAACAACACCAAAACACAAGCCTTGCTGCTTTAGGAGAACGACATTGGCAAACGTACAGGTTAGCGACGTCACCAAGAAGTATGGCTCTCTTCAGGTCATGCATGGCGTCAGCGTCGACATCGAGGACGGCGAATTCGTCGTTCTGGTCGGTCCCTCCGGATGCGGCAAGTCCACCCTGCTCCGGATGATCGCCGGGCTGGAGACGGTCAGCAGCGGAGACATCCGGATCGGCGGCCGTGTCGTCACCGACGCTCCTCCAAAGGAGCGTGACATCGCGATGGTCTTCCAGAGCTACGCGCTCTATCCCCACAAGACCGTCGCGGAGAATATGGGCTTTCCGCTGAAGATGGCCAAACGTCCGAAGGCCGAGATCGACGAGAAGGTCGGCAGGGCGGCCGAGATCCTCGATCTGACGCGTTATCTCGACCGCTATCCGAAGCAGCTGTCGGGCGGACAGCGTCAACGCGTGGCGATGGGTCGTGCCATCGTCCGAGATCCGAAGGTCTTCCTGTTCGACGAGCCGTTGTCGAACCTCGACGCCAAGCTCCGCGTCACCATGCGCGTCGAGATCAAGGAGCTTCACCAGCGGCTGAAGACCACCACCGTCTACGTCACGCACGATCAGATCGAGGCGATGACGATGGCCAACAAGATCGTGGTGATGCGCGATGGTAGGGTCGAGCAGATCGGCAAGCCACTCGATCTCTACGACTTCCCCGTCAACCTCTTCGTCGCCGGCTTCATCGGCAGCCCATCGATGAACTTCCTTGAGGGCCGCATAGCCACCCGCGACGGCAGGAAGGTCGTCGTCACCGACCAGGGCATCGCCCTTCCGATGGCGGACACAAATGCGGATGAAGGACGAGCCGTTACCTACGGCATACGACCGGAGCACATCACGATCGGCGAAGAAGGCGTTCCGGTCGAAGTCTCGGTGTTCGAGCCGACGGGTTCGGAGACGTTGATCTTCGGCCGCACCGGAGGCGTGCCGATCGACGCGCTGATCCGCGAGCGCATCGAGGTCGACCCCGGACGGACGATGTACTTCCACATCGATCCCCGACGTGCGCATATCTTCGATCGGGAAACAGGCCAGAGACTTTAGGAGATCGACCCATGGACTTCAGAGGAAAGACGGTGATCGTGACCGGTGCCGGCAAAGGCATCGGACTCGAAATTGTAAGGATGCTCGTCGAACGGGGTGCGCAGGTCGTCGCCCTGACCCGCAGTGCCGCCGACGTCGAAGCGCTGCGAGGGGAATTCGGCTGCCGGGCAATCCAAGTCGATCTCGCGGACGCCGATGCGACCAGAGAGGCTGTCATCGCTGCCCTTCCCGCAGATTTCCTTATCAACTGCGCCGGCACGACCGAGCTTCAGCCATTCCTGGAGACAACCGTCGAAGCATTCGATCGCCTTGTCGCGGTCAACACGCGTGCTCCGATGATCGTTGCCCAGGAATATGCCCGCTCGCTGATCAAGGAAGGCCGTCCAGGCGCCATCGTCAATGTCTCGTCGGTCGCATCCTTCGTCGGCATCCCGGACCACGCGGCCTATTGTGCATCGAAGGGTGGATTGGATGGCTTGACGCGCGTCATGGCAAAGGAGCTTGCGCCTCACGGCATCCGCGCAAACGGCGTCCACCCAACGGTGACGTTGACGCCAATGGCGGTGAAGGCATGGAGCGATCCCGAGAAGGCCGCGGGGATGATGAAGCGAATTCCGGTCGGTCGCTTCGCTGAGCCGGCAGACATTGCCGAGGTTGTTCTTTTCCTGCTGTCCGACCAGGCTGCCATGGTGAATGGCATATCGATGCCGGTGGACGGCGGCTACATGATTGCCTGAAGTTCAGGACGAACGTGTCGTACGAGCCTGCGATTGCAATAGGGGATGCGGCGAGGTTGACCGCCGCACCAAACGGCGCAGCTCATCCTGATCAACAAAATGATCCGTCACGCCAGCCTCTTTATCCGGATGGCTGAAGACAAGTCCGTCTGAATCCTCAAGCTTCAGAGCTTGCTCCGTATTCATGATCCCCAGTGCCTGGCGCTCGTATTCGGACTCAAGCGCCGCCTCGACGATGGCTTTTTTCTTGCGCATGTCCATTTCCTCCGTTGCTCAAATGGTAACGGACGGGCGGACTCGCGGTTCCCATCAGGGCATCACGATGTGAGACCCATTGAAACGAATGCTCGCCGATAACATTGCCCGCCATCGCGCGGGCCGAACTGTTTTTATGCCCTCGCTGCGAGGTTTGGCGCTGCCACAGCATGGCACTATCGATCGCCGCGCCGCCGGTGAGGCGGCAAGAACGGGCAGTCGTCTGGGATTTGATGAGCAACGCTGGCAAGATAGGCGGAGGAGCTGCGATCGTTTTGACGGGTCTTTTTATTCGTCAAGCAGTTCCCGCAGCGAGAAATATTTTTGACAATTAGCAAATCCTCACGAACTCAACCTCCAACAGCTTTGCTAATTTTTCGATGCTGCTCCCAATGTGTCCGACGCCGACTGCGCAATGATGCGCCGGTCCTTCGGCGTTCCAATTCTCGACGAACGCGCGCGCCCCGATTGGAAACTGATAGCGGCTGTTGGTGTTTCCAATCTCCAGGATCGGTCCGGGCACCGATTGTCCTTCGGCGCACAACAGCTTCACTTTTCCGGCGCACTCCACCACGGAGAGCAGTGTTACCGGGCCATTCTTAACCGACATTTCGACACTTACGCCGGAGCCGACCTTGCCGTGATAGACCTCCAGAGGACGGATCTTGGTTCGACCCTGTGCAATTTTGGTATGGCCTGGGCCATCATGGCCCATCAGGACCACATCTGCATCGAAATCCATTGCATAATATTCGGTGAAGGAACCTCCGGTGCCGAAGCTGTCCATGATCTTCATGGCCTGCGCGTTCTTGATCTCATATTCGCCAGCAACCGGTATGCCTTCGGCGGTGAGCATCGAACAACCAACGATTACCGACGTGATGACGTCCTCGTATTCATGCCCGGACACCGATTCATAATAATAGGCGAGCGAGCCGAGACGCTTCGCGTCGACGAGTTTGCGCAGCGCGACAGCAGTTTTTGCCGCCCGCGCCAGTTCGTCCGGATCGCAATCCGGCTGCACGTCGAATTCCGTTCGGATTCTGTCCAAGCAGGCCGCCACTTCCGCCTCGCCAACGTCGCGTCTGAGGCGTGCTAGTTCGTCAATCTCCACCACTTCGATGTGTGTCCCGAATGCCGTGCTTTGGGCTGTGAGATCGGAATAGATATCGAGCATGCCGTTGTAATAGCGCCCCATGACGCCAAGGCGATTATGCGACATGACGTGGGCTACCCGTGCGGCCTCGATCCACTCCTCGATCTCGTTGTCGACAAACGGGTCATCGTTGAGAACGCCTGTTACTTGGTGGAACCGAATGCCCGCTCGAGTGAACACATTGGCAATCTCGGGCACCGGGCATGCAGCGCAGTGCGCCAGCCACTCGCCGGTCATGGCAGTCCTGTTGCCGAGTGCGTTGAAGGACGCGTAGTCGATCGCACCAGCCGGCTGCAGATTCAAAATAATGACCGGTACCTTTGCACGCCGAACAACCGGCAAGACGGTCGACGATAGAGCGTAGGTGGTGATGTAAAGGAAAATGATATCGACATCGGCCTGACGAAACAGATGGCCGGCATCGACGGCCTTCTCCGGCGTATCGACGAGGCCAAGATTGACGACTTCGACCCCGGGCCGTTCCAGCTTGGACGCGACGACATGTACATATCCGCGCAGCCTTGCTTCGAGACCGTCAAACTGCGGCCAATAGGCCTCCAGACCGATACCGAACAGGCCGGCCTTCAAAGGGCGATCAGGCATTCCATTTTCTCCTGGAATTATAGCGGGGTCAGCCCTGCAGGCGGACACGAAGCTGGTCGAGGCCCACGGCCAGAAGCAACACGACACCGCGCGTGACATCCTGCCAGAAACTGGACACGTTCATGAGGGTCAGGCCGTTGTTCAGAGTTCCGAGGATCAGCACCGCAATCAGCGTACCCCAGACGCTTCCCCGCCCGCCAAAGAGGCTCGTGCCTCCAAGAATGATAGCGGCGATGATCGTCAGCAGATGCTGACTTGCTGCATTCGGGGCTGCCGCGCCGAGCATTGCTGCAAGAATGATACCAGCGGCAGCGCCTGAAATGCCTGAGATCACGTAGAGGATCATCTGGGTGCGCTCAACAGGCACGCCGAGAAGGCTGCTGGCCTCGGGATTGCCGCCGGTTGCGTAGACAAACCGTCCGAACGGCGTCTTGGCAAGCACGAGCCAAAGGACGGCAAAGACGATCAGCATGACGATGACGGGAAACGGCACGGACAAGATGCGACCTGAACCAAGCCAATTGAAGGCCGGCACGAAAAGCGGCTTGCTCAAGCCACCCGTCATGACCATCGACAGGCCCGAGAAGATGCTCATCGTCCCGAGTGTCACGATCAGGGGATTGAGGCGCAGCTTGGTGACGATCACCCCATTCAAAATTCCGACCCCGGCGCCGATGACCAAGGCTGTCAGGCATCCAACCCAGATATTGATCCCGTTGGAATGCATCAATGCGACGATGACACCGGCGAGTCCGGCAACGGCAGCCACCGACAGATCGAGTCCACCGCCAATGATCAGCGGCGTTCCGGCTGCGGCCATGAGCCCGATGAAGGCCATGTTCGTGCCGATATTGGCAAGATTGCTCACCGACAGAAAGAACGGCGACAGCATAGCGAAAGCCGCAAGAAGGATGACATAGAAGCCCAGCAGAACCACGATCCCGGCGGTCGGTCTGGCAAGGATCTCCGTCATCGACTGGCGTTGGCTGGTCGTCTTGGGTTCGCTTGCAACGATCGAGTTTGACTTGTTCATGCTTTCTCCAATTCGTTCGCAGCAGACACGGAGTGCGACTCCGCCGCCTGCATCAGCTCGGCGGCCGATGCATTGGCTCCCAATGCGGCCACGGCCCGGCCCTCTTCGAAGACGATCGCTCGGTCGGCAAGACCGGCGACTTCCTCAGCGTCCGATGAGACGAGGAGTATGCCCAATCCGTTCGCTGCGAGCCGGCGGATCTCCTCATAAATCTCTCGTCGAGCGCCGAGGTCGACCCCGCGGGTCGGTTCCTCGAGAATGAGCAGCTTGGGGTCGCCGAGCAGCCATCGCGCCAGGCACACTTTCTGCTGGTTGCCGCCGGACAGGAGTCTTATTTCCTGCTCCGGACCCGTCGTCTTGACGCGCAGGGTGCGGATCCAGTGTTGCGACATTGCCCGCTCCCGATTGTCATCGACGAGCCCGAAGCGCGTAAAGCGCGTGAGGTAAGGAAGGGTCGTGTTGGTACGGACGGTGAGGTTGGCGATCAGGCCTTGCCGCTTGCGTTCGGCTGCAACGAAACCAATACCGCTTCGAATGCTTGCCCGCGGGTTCGACAACGCCGTTTCGGCTGTCCCCATCCGGATTGAACGGACCTTCGCCTTGGGCTCCGCCCCATAAATGGCTCTGCCGACCTTCTCAATCCCGGAGCCGATCAGGCCGAACGCACCCAGGACCTCGCCGCGGCGCACCGAAAAGGACACGTCGCTGAGCCAGCCTGGCAGCGACAGTCCTTCGACAGCCAGGATCGTCTCGTCCGGCAGGGATTGCGGCTTTGCCGGAAAAAGATCGCCGAGATCGCCTCCCAGCATCGCCCGCAGCACCTCGTCGTGACTGGTGGCGCTCGTCTGGAACTGTCCGCGTACCTCGCCGTCCCGCAACACGACGATCCGGTCGGAGAGGCGAAACACCTCGTCGAGGTAGTGGGAGATATAGATGATCGTGACGCCATCGGCGCGAAGCGCATCGATCACCCCGAACAGGGTTTCGGCATCTGCTTCTCCGAGTGCAGCAGTCGGTTCATCCATGATCAGAATACGGGCCTGGCCGGCCAATGCCCGGGCGATCTCGACGATCCGCTGCTCCGGAAGCGATAGTGATCCCATTCTCCGGCTCGCAGAGACATGACCGAGCTTCAGTCGGCCGAGCAGCGTCGTCGCTTGCCTCTGCATGGCGGCACGGTCGACGAAACTTATGCCGGCGATCTTGCGCTGGGGCATCGATCCCAACGCGATGTTCTCCGCGACCGACAAGTCCGGATGCACGGACAGTTCCTGCGGCATCAAGCGAATGCCCGATGCTATGGCCGCACGTGCCGACGTGATGTCGACTGCGGCCCCATCGATCTGTATATGTCCGGCGTCGCAGGAATAGACGCCGGACAGGATCTTCATCAGCGTGGATTTGCCTGCACCGTTGGCGCCGAGCAGTGCCACGACCTCGCCGGCATCGGCCGAACATGTGACGTTTTTCAGGACCTGCACGCCGGAGAAGGACTTCGTGACGTTGGTGATTTGGAGCCGCGCTACGCGGCTCTCGGTGCTCGATACCGTCTGCATCAAAATCTCCTCCGACCCCAGATCATTGCTTGGGGAGAATTGCCTCGTAGCCCTTCAACCAATCCTCTTTTTTCAGACCAGAGAGATAGCTTGCGAACTCTGCCTCGGGAAAGGTGTAACCGTCGGCTTCACCGGCGCACGCGAATTCCTTGTAGAATTTGCAGATGTTTGCCTTGGTTACCATTTGATGGGTGACGAAGGTTGCCTCCGGCACGGCCTTGCCGGCGAGCGCAGACAGTGCAATCGGAATGAGATAATTCCCGTAGCTGCCTGGAAACGAACCCGTCGCCGCCACGAGTTTCGGGTCCGTGGCAAGCGCCTCGGCTTCATCCGCGCCGTTGCCGACGGCGATGGCCTGATCAACACGTCCGGCTGCTCGGACGGCCTGCAGCATGCCCATGGTCGCCTGGTCGTTGATCGCGATGATCAGGATCGGCGCTCCTGGCGGAATGCGGCCGAGTACGTTGTTCATCTGGGTATAGGATTCCTGCAGCGTATTCTTCGTATCGATCTCGATGATGTGGTCGGCCGGGAAATCCTTGGTCAGGGCTAGGAAGCCGGCGCGCTGACCTTCCGTGCGCATGCGCGGGATGACGCCCGACTGGGGCAGTGCGCCGATGACGAGATAGCCGCTTTTTACCGTGTCCGCGCCAAACTGTTTTGCCGCAGCCGTTGCAAGGTAGGACCCGCCCATGAAACCGGACTTCGGATTGTTCACGCCGAAGAAACTTGCACCGGGCATGGGGATATCGATTGCCGTGACCTTGGTGCCGTCTTGCTTGAACACGTCCATCACGGTCTGACCGAAGTTTGCGTCGGTCTGAAACTCGATGACATAGTCAACCTTGCGTTCGGCAAAAGACTTGGCATTGGCAAGCGCGGTCGGGCCATCGAGTCGGTTGTCGGCGACGACGAGTTCCACGCCGGCAGCATCGGCGTTTGCCTGAATGCCTTTCTCCACGAGCACGCCGAAAGCGATGTCACGCTGAAGATTGGCGAAGCCGATGCTGTACTTGCTGCCGTTTTTCGGAGGCGTCACTTTCGACGCGTCGGCGGCCATGGCCTGGAGAGCCTCGGCCGAAAGCATATTGCCGTCGAACTTCGCGGGATCGAACCCGTGGAAATCATCGGCATAGGCAGCAGATGCGGCGAGGCAAGCGGCTGCGACCAGCAGTCTGGCGTGAGTTTTCATATCTATTCTCCTCCCAGCCCCTACCCTCCCCGGCAGCGGCGATAGCTGATGCAATCAGCGTTCGGCAAAATTCGATCAACTTTGCCCTGACCTGATGACGGTACCATCGGCCACACCTGTTGACACGACGCCAAAATCCACAAAAGTGATCATTTGCATACAAAAAATGATCCTAAAAAGGCGACGTCAAATGACGGAAAACTACTTCGTCTACATGCCTGACAACAGAATTTCTGCAGCATGGGGCTGCACCGCTGTCTCGACGGGCTATTCGGTCATTGCGCCGCACTCCGATTACCCTCCGAGCCGCCATCCGGACGACCATCACTTCAGCTGGTCTCGCGGCCGCATCCTTCAGGCCTATCAGGTCGTGCTGATCAGCGCCGGCAACGGGAAGCTCGAATTCGGCAACCTGCGCCGACAGGTGCGCGTCACGGAAGGATCGATTTTTCTCCTGTTCCCGGGCGTGTGGCACAGGTTCGCGCCCGATCGGCGAACCGGCTGGACCGAGCACTGGATAGAGTGCCGGGGAACCGCTTTCGACTTTGCAGTGGATGCTGGCCTCCTGCATGTCGAACGCCCGCTCAACCCGGCAAGCGATGAGATCAATCATGTGTTCGCCGCCATCCATGACTTGGCGCGGCAGGATCCCGTGCTTCATCAGCTGGTGATATCCACGCTCGGGTTGCAGCTCCTTGCGCTGCTCTGCCGGCCGGACGATCTGGCAACCGGCGCCGGCGCGCGCCTCGTCGATCGGGCGCGCATGATCCTGATGGAGCGCTGCGGAACTTCACAATCGGTCGAGGATCTCGCAGCAGAGATGGGGGTGAGCTACCCCTATTTTCGCCGGCTGTTTCGTGAGCAAACCGGGATGTCGGCGAAACAGTATCAAATGAACGTCCGTGTTCAGCGAGCACGCGACTTCCTAGTAAATACCGACAAATCGGTAAAAGAAATCGCCGGCCTGCTCGGCTTTCATTCCGCCTTCCATTTTTCCAGCCAATTCAAAAATGCGGTTGGCTGCGCACCGACGGAATATCGTAGGACCTCTGAGAATTGAGAAGTCTGCCGATCCGTGGCACCGCGCGATCCCAGACGTCCCTCAGTCTGTCTTCGATGTCCGGAACCAGCGGCAGCGTCGAAGACGCAGAAAAGATCATCGCGCAATATGGAGCCGATCGGAAGGCATCCGACAAGGCTGCATGCCGTTTCGCGGCGTAGAAACGAGAGCGGCTGCTCGACGCTGCAACCAGTGGAGAAGCCGCATGTCCGCCAGTCGCTGAAGAGGCGGCGCGCCGGGCAATGGGAACCACAGTTTTCGGAAGACCTCTTATTTCATTGAAAGCTAATTTGAACTCCGTTAGCTTCCTTTGCGGGAGGACTACAATGCAACACATTGATTCGATTACTGCCGAGCCTATCGTAGCGGCGAAGGTCTGGTGCATCGCGGACTTCTGCTCGCAGCACCGATTGGATGGCAAGGAGCAAGCCAAGCTTACTGCTTTGTTCGGTGAGTTCGCGACCATCAGCGAACTCGTCCACAATGTAACGCGTAGATCAAGGTCAAGGTGAAGAGGCCGACCCGGCGAAACGGCTGACGTTCCATGCGCTCACCTGGCCGGCGGCACCAGCGAGCGTGCGATATCGATGATGTCGTCACGCGAGGTGGTCGGGTCTTCCCTGTTCCAGGCCATCACGATATGAGACCCGTTGAAACGAACGAACGAACGCCGGTACTGGCGACACCGCCTAACCCGGCGAGACGTCAGGCCCACCGGCGGCTCTTTGAATTAAGCGGGCAACCACTTCAGTGCGGTTCTGCGCCTGCAACTTGCGCATTATGTGTTGCAAATGCATCTTCACTGTATGCCCCGACAAATTGAGTTTTCCTGCAATCACCTTATTTGAACAGCCGCATTGCAACTCTGCGAGGACATCCGCTTCCCGGGGAGTGAAATCAGCGATCGCCAAGTACTGCGTCCTATCATCCAAGCTCTTTTCGGCTTCATTTCTGGCCGGACTATGCTCGTTTGAGCCGTTTGTACCAGCTCCCAATAGCTGCGGGAAAAATGTTCCTCCTGCCAGAACGAGACGAAGACCGGCAAGAGCAATGTCAATGGGAAGTGAAGTCGAGAATAAGCCGCGGATGCCCATCTTGAGTGCCTGACGGGCTATGATGGCGTCATCCGTACCTGAGAGCAACGTGACAGGAGCCTCAGGAAAACGTGCAGCAATCGCCGCGAGATCATCACGCAGGCTGGTGCTCTCAACACTTCTGCCAGCCAGGCCCAATACAATCAAACGCACCTCTGCTCCAAGAGCACTATCGAGACTCTCGGTTGAGATCAAATCTATAACGTTCCACCCGGCGAGTTCACGCTCAAGAAGCTTCACCACGGTGGTGCGCGCCAATGTAGAATTCTCGATGATGATCACAGTTGGTGCATTGCGCCCGATACGGCGCCTAGTTCCAGTAATGTCGGACACTTGCGTGCTCCCCACGAATATTTGCAACGCAACAGCTATTCATATTATTCCTGTTCTCACTACATGTCATGAGAAAAAGTGAGTGTATTTCGGATATTAATAGTCTGACCTCTCATGATAATTCTTATAGTTTATAAGATATCAACGATAGATAACTGGGCTTGCAGAGCACATTGAAGAGATTTTTCATGAATTCCTGCTGGTTCGACTTGTCGCTGCAGACTTTCCAGCTTCGCCGAATTCACGTACGGCAAGCGCGTCAACAAAGCTTTCAAAGGCACTGAAAAGGCAACCGATCTGCTACAGACCCATTTCGGAAAGCGCCATTGGATATAACGAGTTGCCGATCGGCTCGGCTTTGTTTCCATATCTCAATTCAAAGCAGTCGCAGACCCGACAGCAAAAAAGCCTGAGATCGCTGACTACCCGTTATGATTAGTGAAACTGTGCTCTAATGACGCATTAATACCAGTTAGCATTGTTCTCCCGCAGACAGCACTGCGCCGGCACCGACCGATAGCGGCCGGAGGTCACGGCCCCTGGCGGCCGAAATCGGCGACAATGCGGATGAGGTCATGGTGGAATGTTCAGTTCTGAGTGAGCCGACCGTTGCGTGCCATGTCGGCCCAAAAGACGAGAGCCCGGCGGAGGAAGCGTTCAACATATGGCCTGATAATGGCACAAAGAACGGTTTCGTGCGGTTGAGCCTCCGCAATGCAAGTGGGGAGGCTATTCGCTAGAGCAATTCCAGCAAAAGTGCATTGCGGTTTTTGCGTCCGGAATTACGTGGAAACAAAGAGATAGAGCATTTCCGTGCTTCGAAGAAAAATGGAAAGGCTCTAGCCATGCATGAAGCTCAGAATGTCGTCTACGAGAGCCGAATGGGCATCCGTGAGGTTACCGTCTCCACCGTGGCCCGCGATGCCGGCCAACTGAAGCGCTTGCTGATCATAGAGAACATGATCGGTCTGTTGGGCATCCGCCGTCCCGCCGGCGGGAACGGCAATGTTGATGGGATGGAAATAGCCGAAATTGACGTCTACCATGCTGCCGGTTGACGATCCGTCCCCACCGCCGCCACCTGCGTGATTGCCGGTATAAATCGTATCTGACGACAAGTTGAAGCCACCGCCATTGCCGCCGATGCCTGCGATCTGCACAGTGCCCTGATCGAAAATGACATTGTTTGTCTGATGAGCCTCTGCGGAGCCGCCTGCGGCGCCGATGGCGATGTTGATCGGTGAAAAGATGGCAATACTCACATCGACCATGCTGCCGACGAAATATCCATCGCCGCCATGGCCCGCATAAAAGTCGCCGGTCAATGTGAGCGCAGTTCCCGGGCTCATCGACGTGCCGTGGCTCGCGACGTTATGGTCTCCGCCCGAGCCGCCCATGCCGCCGATCTGGGTTGCGCCCTGCAGGAACAGTGCGTTGTTCGATTGCTCAGCGTGAGCCGTCGCGCCAGGGCCTGCAGCCACGGCAGTATTCACGGGGGCAAACAGCGCGACTTCGGTGCTGACGAGTCCACCGTAGAAAAGCCCATTGCCCCCGCTGCCGGCATGATTGGCGCCATCGCCGCTACCGATGGCAACATTGCCGCTTCCGCCATTCCCGCCTATCCCCGCCATTTCGGTGGGATGCTGATTGATGAGCGCGTCGTTGCCCTGGAAGGCGTCTGCACCGGAATGAGGTCCCGCAATGGCGGCATTGGACGGCGTGAAGACGGCCAGTGCGTTGCTGCTGATCACGCCTTCGCTGATCCCGTCACCACCGCTGCCGGCTGAATTATGGCTCTGACCGGAAGCGACATCCAATGGAAGCCAAGTCGGCACCAGCGCCAGATGCCCCGCGGCCACGTTGGAGGCGAGGTGTTGATCGCTGCCCGTCTTGGGCAGGTCTTCCAATGAGGGACGAGTTTCCGCCATTACCGTCTCCATTCGCCGGCGACTGCACGTCCACCGAGCATGCGGCGCTATGCAGCCTGAATTGTTCAGGCATTGTGCATCTGAACGTGGGAAAAGCAGAGCCTGCAATTCGTCTACATCCTGTCGGCTAGTGCTGTAGCCATTTGGCTGTCATGGCCGCAGCGCCCGTTGTGCGAGTTTGCGAGCATTAGAGCCTTTCCGGGTTAGATTGCAGCATTCTGTTGGCTCAAACGGAGTCGGATGGTCGACCGGCCGGCGCGCGTCGTAGCCCGGTTCTACGGCCAAGCCGGCCGGTCGATCAGCCGGCCCGTTTCAGCCAACCCGAAGGGCCGGGCACCTTTCCGCCAGGATCAAAGGCGATCGGCTCGGACGTACCAAGGGGTATGCCCTTCGCCAATCGCCTTTGCCCTGACGAAAACCTGCTCCGGCAGAATGCTGCAATCTAACCCGGAAAGGCTCTAAATCTGCCTATGGATCAGAGGTCCTGATGTCGCCTCGACGAGGTCGCAGACACGATCGACCATGCCACCCTGCACCAAATCAATAAGTACTGATCCAAATAACGCTCCGCCATTTCCAAGTATACGCCCAAATGAATGTCACCGAATATCTAGATAGGCCACAGATTAAATCGCAGGCAATATTCGCCTGCGGTTGTATTGGCTGCGGTGACATGCTGGAAATGCACGCCGTAGGGGGACGCCGTAGAACGAACACGGATGAAACCAAGTAAAGGAGTGACATCAATGCCTATTCCACAAATATCCGACACGATTCATCTCAACAACCCGGATGCGGGTGACGCGAATGCCGGCAACGGCGGTGATGGCCACAACGATGGGAACATCAACTACAACCCGGTTGCCTATGTAAACCCCGTGCAAACGGTCTACGGGGCAACGACCGATCTGCACAATGGCGATCACGTTTGGCAGAAGGCAGGTTGGGACGCCGGCAGTGGCGGAGACGGTGGCTTTGCTCAGGCCAAGAACGGCTTCCTGGCGGCGGTCACGAACAGCGGCGACGGCGGCGCGGGGGGAGATTCAAACTCCAACGGCAGCCAAGGAAACTCGAGCGGCGGCGACACGGCTACCGTGAATGCGGCTACGACCGCGACACAATATACGCAGCTTGTGGCCGATCAGCATGCCACCATCCTCGCAGGTGTCGGCGGCAACGGCGGCAACGGGAACAACGCTCTGGGCGGCGATATCTCGTCAGCTCTGGTGCACACGGATCCCGAAACGACGACGGTGAACAATTCTCTCGATCACTTCATAAACGCCTTCGGCCATATCGACGTCGACCATCTCGGCTCCTGAACTCTGACTCTGAGGGTCGCCGGTTTCGGCTGGCGACCCTCCTGAATTGCTGAATCAGCACGCAGCCTCTTCTTGTCAGAATCAAGTGCAGCGAGATCTGATAATGACAACGATTTCCATAAAGCCACCGCGCCCGCCGACACAGCTTGTTGTTGCGCTCAGGGCTTGTGCCGGAGCCTTCGGGTTGGTCTTCCTCTATAGCTGCGGCTACAATCTCTTTCTTCTCGCGCCTTCCATCTATCTCCTGCAGATCTATGACAGGGTCCTGTCGAGCCGAAGCGCTGACACGCTGCTGATGCTGACGATGATCATCGCCATCGGCGTGATGGTCGGGTCCACGCTGGATATCGTGCGCAGAGCAGCTCTTTCGCGCATCGGCAGTTGGCTGGACCACAGGCTACGGCCCATGGTGCTCACCTCATCGTTCGAATATGCCGCTCGCGCCGATACGGGAGCCGCCACGGAATGTTACAGGGACCTGGCCGCAATACGCCAGTTCCTCGATTCACCGGCTAGCTCGCTCTTTTTTGACGTTCCCTGGGCACCCGTATTCCTGTTCCTGCTCTTTCTCGTTCATCCGCTGCTTGGGACCATCGGTCTTCTGAGCGCGCTTGCACTTCTGCTGTTTGCGTTCCTGACGGAACTGGCGACGCGAGAGCCGCTTGCCTACGCCAATCTTGCCCTTTCGAGGAGCTATATCCGATTTGCGACCGCCCTCAAAAACATCGAGGTCATCAGGGCGATGGGCATGCAGGATGGCGCGGCGCTGATCGTCTATCGCGATGCGGAAATGGCAAGAAGGGCACAGGACATCGCGATGCATCGGACGGAGATCATTCTTGGTTTCTCCAAATCGATCCGCACACTCGCGCAGATCCTCATGATGGGATCCGCGACATGGCTAGTGCTCGTAAACAATGGCAGTCCCGGGATCATCTTCGTTGCGAGCCTGCTGCTCGGGCGCGGGCTCGCACCGATCGAGGGCGCAATAGGGGCATGGCGCTCCTTTACGTTTGCGCGCAATGCCTTCAATCGCTTGAACAAAATGCTGATATCAGTTGCATCGGATTGCGATGCCCGAATGGTGCCGCTGCCGGAACCAAATGGCCTCGTTCTCGATAATGTCAGCTATATCAAGCCATTCGCTGATCGGCCGATATTGACTGATATCACCTTGCGCCTCGCCCCCGGCGATTGCATAGCGCTCATCGGTCCTTCGGGATCGGGAAAATCAACACTCGGTCGCGTCATGGCAGGCGTTGTGCCAGCAACGCGCGGATATGCTCTTCTCGGTGGGGTCGATATCTCGGCTCTGCGCCTTTGTGGGGGGACCTGCCACGTCGGATACCTGCCGCAGGACATCGAACTCTTCGGCGGAGCGATCAAGGATGTGATCGGCCGGCTGGACGGAGGAGATCCCGGCAAAGCGATCGACGCCGCGAAGCTGGTTGGGTTGCACGAAGCGATCATGCGGCTGCCGCAGGGTTACGAGACCGATATCGGTGAAGGTGGCAACCTGCTCCTTCGAGCTCAGCGCCAACAGCTGGGACTGGCCCGGGCGGCCTATGGAAATCCGTCTCTGATCGTTCTCGACGATCCGAATTCGAGCCTGGATTATGACGGCGAACGCATGCTGTTTGCGGCAATCGAGCGCATGAAATCCAGGGGGATGACCGTCGTTATCATAACGCACCGGATGGGGATCCTGCCGGTCACCAACAAGATTGCCATCATGCGTAACGGGACGGTGGCTGCCTTCGGCGACAGCGAACGGATTTATGAAACTTATCTTCAACCACCGTCTCGAACAGGAACATAGGGAGAAACGCGGCCATGGCCCTTGTTCAACTGGATGCAACGCCGACGAAATTTTCGAATTCGCCGAGGACGGGTCGGCGGTTGGTCAAGCAACAGACGGCCTATTTGCCGGTGATCGAGTCGAAACAGCGCGGACCCGCGCCCCCCTCGCCGATGCCGGGGCTCAGAGGCGTTGTTTGGACAGGCAACCTGTTGATCCTGGTTTTCATAGTCGGATTGGGAATCTGGTCTGTCCTGGCGCCGCTGAAAAGCGCTGCAATTGCATCGGGCGTTATCGAACCGGAGTCCAGCCGCAAGACCATTCAGCATCTGGAAGGTGGAATTGTCCGACGGATACTCGTTAAAAACGGCGATGCGGTCATGGCCGGACAGATCGTGATAGAACTCGACGACACGAAGTCTCGCTCGGAGCGCGACAGCATTCAAGGGCAACTTTGGGACGCCGAAGGAAGCCGCGCCCGCCTGCTTGCGGAGCAGACGGGCGGCGACCATATCGCCTATCCTGAGGACCTCAGGTCAGCCATGGACAGATATCCTTCGGTCAGCGCGATTCTGATCGGGCAACAGAAAATCTTCGAAGCCCGTCGCCGCGTCATGCAGGCGGAAATTCAGATCGCCAATGAAAAAATCGCGCAGGTGCGGCAGGAAATCGTCGGACTTGGCGCACAGAAGGCAGCACTGGCCGACAGAGCGACAATCTCGAGCCAAGAACTGGATCAGGTTACGATCCTCAGCGCCAAAGGACTGGAAAGAAGGAGCAGACTTCTCAACCTCCAGCGGGAAAAAGCAGACCTTGATGGCCAGCAGGGTCAAGTAGAGGCACAGATCTCTCGCGCCTACCAAGTGATCAGCGGCTCACAGGCCGATCTCGCAAAGCTTGAGAGCGACCGGTTGAGCGAAGTCGCCCAAGGCATGCGCGATACGGAAAGCCGGATCATGCAGCTGCGCGAGCGCTTGCGGGCGATCGACGACCAACTCGCAAGGACCGACATCCGCGCTCCCGACGATGGAACAATCATGAATCTGCGCGTCCACACATCAGGTGGCGTGATCGGCGCCGGTGAACCGCTCGTCGATCTTCTGCCACGCTCCGATCGCCTTGTCGTGTCTGCCCACGTCAGACCGGAAGACATCAACCTCGTTCATGCGGGGCTCGAGGCACAGGTCCACCTCCTTCCCTACAATCAGCGGCGCGTTCCACTCCTGAAAGGTCGGGTCGAGTATGTTTCAGCGGACCGTCTCATCGATACGCAGAGCGGCCAGCCCTACTTTGCCGCGACGATCCGTGTAACGGACGAGCGATTGGCGAAAATGAGTGATGTCGAACTGGTCGCGGGCATGCCCGCGCAGACACTGATCGAAACAGGCAAAAGCAGCGTGGCGCTCTATGCTGTCAGACCACTTCTCGACAGTTTCAACAGAGCATTTCGTGAGGACTGAAGCGGTGATGGGCAAGAGAAAATTCGACAACGACCAGATTACGGGCATTCTGAAGGAGCATCAAGCCGGAGTGACGGTGGCAGATGTTTGCCACAGGTACGGTATCAGCGAGCCGACTTTCTATCGGTGGCAATCCTTGCAGTTCGGAAATGTCGGTCTCCATGCCAAAAGATTGAGAGCACTGGAGGAAGAGAACCAGAAGCTCAAAAAGCTTTTGGCCGAATCCATGCTCTCGGCGGCAACACTGAGCGAGATGCTGGCGAAGACATCGAAAGGGCGAAACTAACCTCTGTCAGGGGTTTGTTGGCCGCCTTCTGGCCCCGCATATCGGGCGCGCGGCATCATATTTTGACGAGGGAGCCTCCCCAAATGGGGCAAAGGGATCCGGCTCGAAAAGTACCAAGCTCCATCACAACGTGGCCGCCTTGGGATGCGTATGCATCAAGCCACATCGTCAAGGTCGACGTCCAGCGCGCTGGCGATCGACCTGAGTGCGTCCAGGGAGCCCTCCTTCTTTCCGGTCTCGATTTCGGAAAGATAGGGCTGGGAGAGTCCGGACTTTTCAGCCAGCTCCTTGATGCTCATACCGCGATGCTTACGGAACACCCGGACAGGATCTTCGCCGGCAATCAGCGCCTTGACGACGTCTTCAGGCCAGGTCTCTTCACCAGCGTCGATACGCGCCTTTGCGGCGCGCGCCTCGCTGATGTCGACAAGGTCCTGATAGTCGTCTTCGGAAAGCAGCACGTACCCCTTGCCGTCGATGGTCAGTTTCTGGATTTCACCCATGGTGGTTCCTATTCGTTATAGATGTCGCCGCGTGGGCCGGCCTTGATGACGAGGACCTGCATGGTCTGATCGTCGATGATGACACGGTCCTGCCCGACACGAATTCGAAAAAAATCGCTGCCTTGCAGCTTCTTGAGGTCGACCGTCTCGCCGTTGGCGAAGGCTTCGACCCTGACGACGATCGCCGCGGCGCGCTTCGGCTGTATCTTGCGGAGTGCCTTCGTGGCGGCCTTGCTGTAGGCGATCTTTTTCATGGGTAAATATAGCTGAAAGCGAATTATTTCGCAACAATAATATTGCCAACGGCGATACTTGCGAAATTCTGCAGGTTCTTTCGATCGGATGCCCGCACGCATCGATGATGCGGATATAAAAAATACAATGAAAACAAGATTGATAGCAGTGGTGCCCAGGACCGGAATCGAACCAGTGACACGCGGATTTTCAATCCGCTGCTCTACCAACTGAGCTACCTGGGCTAACCTGCTTCAGAAGTTCCCTTTCAGAAAAGGAACCGCGGGGCCTTGGTTCACCCCGGAAGCGAGCGGGGTTATAGCATCTTGTTCGCCCATGGCAAGCGTCAAATGACTCTTTTTTGACGGTCTTGCCGGCTTTACGGATTCGTGAGGAAAAATAAGAGCTTCGCAGGCGAAATTCTCTAGTTTTCCTCATCGGGATATTCGGCCTTCGTCTCATCGTCGGCAACCGGGATGGCATAGGCGCCGGTCAGCCAGCGGGACAGATCGGCCTCGCGGCAGCGGTTGGAGCAGAAGGGGTAATGTTCGCGGTTCGAAGGTTTGCCGCATTCGGGGCAAGGGCGGGTCTTGCGCAGCGGTTCGACCTTGGCGGCCGCTTTCTTGTCTTCAGGCATATCGGTTTGTCCTATGCGATCGGCCGTCGGGCTCAACCCTCGGGCCACCGGCTATGCACATCGAAGCCTTCGCCGGTCAAAAGCAGAATGGTTTCATAAAGCGGCAGGCCGACGACATTGGTGTAGGAGCCCACCATCTTCTGTACGAAGGTGCCGGCGAGGCCCTGAATACCGTAGGCGCCTGCCTTGCCGCGCCACTGGCCGGAGGCCAGGTAGTTCTCGATCTCGAAGCCGGAGAGACGCTTGAAGCGTACCTTGGTCTCGACAATCTTCTGACGGACCTTGCGATCCGGGGTCACCAGGCAAACGCCGGTGTAGACCATATGGTTGCGTCCCGAGAGGAGATGCAGCGAGTTCAACGCCTCGTCGGCGAACTCAGCCTTGCCGAGAATGCGCCGGCCGACAGCGACCACCGTATCGGCAGACAGGATATAGCTGCCCTTCCAGGTGATATCGCCCTTGATGGCGGCAAGAGCCGCTTCAGCCTTCTCCGCCGAAAGCCTGCGGGCCAGCGAACGCGGATGCTCCGACTTCTTCGGCGCCTCGTCGATATCCATCGGCATCAGGCGCGAGGGCTCGATGCCGGCCTGGTTGAGCAGGTCAACGCGACGGGGCGAGCCCGAGGCCAGAATGAGCTTGTATTTCAGCGCCATGGAACCTCGACCATCGTCAGACGGGAGCAAAAACCCTTGCAGGACCTTCGGGCAAACTTACTTGAAACGGTAGGTGATACGGCCTTTGGTCAAATCGTAGGGCGTCATTTCCACAAGCACCTTATCGCCGGCGAGAACGCGAATGCGGTTCTTGCGCATGCGGCCGGCGGTGTGGGCGATGATCTCGTGTTCGTTTTCGAGCTTCACGCGGAACGTCGCATTCGGCAGAAGTTCGGTGACGATTCCCGGGAATTCGAGGACTTCTTCTTTAGGCATATAAGTGTTTTCTTCCTGTGGGTTGAATAGGCAGCGCAGCGCGCGCCTTTAAAATTTGGGCGGAAACTACACAATCAACGCAGGTTTGTGAACCTCGTTGATCAGGCTTTCCTTTATTTGTTTTCATGCCGATTGCGCGGCAATGCCATTTCGTTTGAGTAGCCGGCTTTCGATGAGGCCGGCCAAATGATCGCGAACCTCGCGGTAGCTCTCCAGAATCTGCTCGCGCGTTCCGATTGCAACCGTCGGATCCATGGTCGGCCAATAGACCACATCGACCGCACTCGACCGCGTCAGCTCGAGTGCTGCATGATGGGCCTGCGGCGACAGCGTGATGATCAGATCGAAGTAATCGTCCTCGAGTTCTTCCAGCGTCTGCGGCTGGCGGCGCCCAAGGGAAAGCCCGATCTCCTCGAGCACGACATCCACAAAAGGATCGCGCTCGCCGGCGCGAACGCCGGCGGACCTGATATAGGTATTGGCGGGCAAAATGCTACGGGCGATCGCTTCGGCCATCGGCGAGCGGATGGCATTCATCCCGCACATGAAGAGGATGGCGCCCGGCCGCTTTCCCTCCTCGACGTCGACGGCGCGCTCCATTGCCGTCATCCGCGCCAGTAGAGCACGCAGACCAGCGTGAAGAGGCGCCGGGCGGTGTCGAAATCGACCTCTATCTTGCCGGCCAGCCTATCCTTCAGCGTCTGCGAACCTTCATTGTGGATGCCGCGCCGGCCCATGTCGATCGCCTCGATGCGGCTCGGCGTCGACGAACGGATCGCTTCGTAATAGCTCTCGCAGATCATGAAGTAATCCTTGACGATCCGCCGGAAGGGCGTGAGCGACAGGATATGGGTGGCGACGCCGCCGCCTTCTTCGGTGGTGATGGCGAAAACCAGCTTCGAATCGACCAGCGAGATGTTCAGCCGGTAAGGCCCGCCGGCATGGCCGAGCGGCTCGAACCTGTTCTCCTCGATCAGATCGAAGATGGCGACAGCGCGCTCATGCTCGACATCGGGCGTCGAACGGCCGATCGTATCGTCAAGGACGACGTCGCAAAGCCGGAATTCGCCCTTCGCCATGCCCTCACCTTTCGAGGTTGAGGCGGATCGCGACCGATCGCGCATGGGCATCAAGGCCTTCGGAAACGGCAAGGGCGATCGCCGCTGGGCCGAGGGTGCGGAGCTGCTGCGGCCCAAGGCGCAGGATCGAGGTGCGCTTGACGAAATCGAGCACCGAAAGGCCGGACGAGAAGCGCGCCGAGCGCGCCGTCGGCAGCACATGGTTCGAACCGCCGACATAGTCGCCGATCACCTCAGGCGTATGGGCGCCGATGAAGATCGCGCCGGCATTGCGGATGCCGTCGAGCAGCCGGTCCGGATCGACGACGGCGAGTTCCAGATGCTCGGCAGCGATCCGGTTTGCCAGCGGAATAGCCTGTTTCAGGTCGGCAACGAGGATGACCGCGCCGAAATCGCGCCAGCTTGCTGCCGCCGTCTCGGCCCGGTTCAGCGTCTTCAGCTGGCGTTCGACGGCCTGCTCCACTGCCTTGCCGAATGCGGCATCATCGGTGATGAGGATCGCCTGGGAACTGACGTCGTGCTCGGCCTGGGCCAAGAGGTCGGCGGCGATCCAATCAGGATTGTTGTCCTTGTCTGCAATGACAAGCACTTCGGAGGGGCCGGCGATCATATCGATGCCGACGGTGCCGAAGACATGGCGCTTGGCAGCGGCGACATAGGCATTGCCGGGGCCGGTGATCTTGGCGACCGGGGCGATCGTCTCGGTGCCATAGGCAAGAGCCGCGATCGCCTGGGCGCCGCCGACACGGTAAATCTCGGTGACACCGACAAGCTTGGCGGCGGCAAGCACCGCCGGATTGACGGCGCCGCCCGTGGCGGGAACGGCGATGACGATGCGATCGACACCGGCGACCTTGGCCGGCACGGCATTCATCAGCACCGAGCTTGGATAACTCGCCGTGCCGCCCGGAACATAGAGCCCGACCGCTTCGATCGCCGTCCAGCGCGAGCCGAGACCGACACCCATATCGTCCTCGTAGATATCGTCCTTCGGCAGCTGCCGGCGATGATGGGATTCGATGCGCAGTGCGGCGAGCTTCAGCGCCCCCAGCACTTCCGAAGGCACCGCTTCGACGGCGGCGTCGAACTCCTCGGGCGTGACACGCATCGGCACGGTGGCGTAATCGATGCCGTCGAATTTCAGCGAATATTCGGCAAGCGCGACATCGCCACGGGCGCGCACATCATCGATGATGGCGCGAACGACCACGTTCACATCCTCGGAGACTTCACGCTTCGTCGTCAGAAAGGCGGCAAAATGCTGCTCGAAACCTTCCGATGCCTGATCCAGCCAGATTGCCAAGGCCGATATTCCTTCTCAACTCGAAACTGCGATGTTCAAACTTAGGGCGTCATGTCAGCGGTGGCGAGGCTTGGAGGAGGCCTCCCAGGCGCCGCCGATATCGGCCAGCTGGACCTCGATGCATTCGACATCGAGTGCAATCGAGGCCGTGCCGGACAGCGACAGCTCGATTGTGCCCTCCGGCCCCTCGCCCTTTTGCTCGAAGCGCAGTGCCAGCAGCGACAGCACCTCGTCGCGTTTTCCACGATCGATACCGAGCGAACGGACGGCAAGCACGCGCTTGAAGACCAGCGCAGCACGGCGGCGCTCGAAACCCTTGCGCTTGCGCTCGGCACCTTCCCAGACGAAACGATTGGCGGCAAGTGCGAACTGCGCGTCGCGCGGCGACCAGTCGATGTCGCCGACCTTGAAGACGCTGTCCTGCATATGCGCGGACATGATCGCAAGATCCTCGTTATCGAGCGCAACAAGTTTCAGGTCGGTCATTCAGCCTCATCCCATTACCGGCCTAGGCCGGGCACCGCCGGAATGGCGATGCGTCAGACAAGGGAAATAAGGCGCGGCGACCAATTACGCAACCGGGATGAGCGGTGCTTACTCGCTGATGCGCTCGACGATGGCGCCGCAGCGGGTCAGCTTCTCCTCGAGCCGCTCGAAACCGCGGTCGAGGTGATAGACGCGGGACACCGTGGTTTCGCCCTCGGCGGCAAGGCCGGCGATGACGAGCGAGACGGAGGCGCGCAGATCGGTCGCCATGACCGGCGCGCCGCGCAGGCGTTGGACACCCTCGATCTTCGCCGTCTGGCCGGACAGCGAGATCCTGGCGCCGAGGCGGGCAAGCTCCTGCACATGCATGAAACGGTTTTCGAAGATGGTCTCGGTGACATGCGAGACGCCGGAAGAACGGGTCATCAGCGCCATGAACTGCGCCTGCAGATCGGTCGGGAAGCCCGGGAAAGGATCGGTGACGATATCGACCGGCCTGATGCCGGCGCCATTGCGCTTGATACGCATGCCATTGTTGGTCGACGAGATTTCCGCGCCGGCGCGACGGAGCGTTTCCACCGCGGTTTCGAGCAGCGCCACATCGGTATTCTCGAGCACGACGTCGCCGCCGGCCATGGCGACGGCCATGGCATAGGTGCCGGTTTCGATGCGATCCGGCAGGACGCGGTGGCGAGCGCCGGAGAGCGAAGTGACGCCTTCGATGGTGATCGTCGCAGTACCCGCGCCCGATATCTTGGCGCCCATGGCGTTCAGGCAGTTGGCGAGATCGACGACCTCAGGCTCTCGGGCGGCATTGCCGATGACAGTCGTGCCGCGGGCAAGCGTTGCCGCCATCATCATCACATGGGTGGCGCCGACGGAAACCTTCGGGAAGGTGTAGCGTGCGCCGATCAAGCCGCCGGCAGGCGCCTTGGCGTTGATATAACCGGCATCGATCTCCATGGTCGCGCCGAGCGCCGTCAGGCCCTCGATGAAGAGATCGACGGGGCGCGTGCCGATGGCACAGCCGCCCGGCAGCGAAACGCGGCAATGGCCTTCGCGCGCCAGCAACGGCCCGATGACCCAGAAGGAGGCGCGCATCTTCGAGACCAGTTCATAGGATGCGGTCGTATCGACGATGGTGCGGCAGGTGAAATGGATCGTGCGCGAATAGGAATCTTCCTGGCGCTCGCGGCGGCCGTTGACGGCAACGTCGACGCCGTGATTGCCGAGGATGCGCATCAGCAATTCGACATCGGCCAGATGCGGCACGTTTTCGAGCGTCAGCGTATCGCTGGTCAGAAGCGAGGCGATCATCAGCGGCAGTGCGGCATTCTTGGCGCCGGAAATCGGAATGATGCCATTCAGCTCATTACCGCCGACGATTCTGATACGATCCATGTGCGCTTACGGGCAGCGCCCGCCTTTCCTGAAAGTTCTGCCTTGGAATAAGGAGTGAGGTGTTTAGGGGATTTCTCGACACGCTTCAATTCGCGACGGACGGAACATTACGATTCGTCCAATTTTGCGGCGGGCAGCCCATTTGTTTCGTCGGCTTGGCCGGAACGGCGGGCGCGGACCTGCTGTTTGCGTCGCCCCAGATTTTCCCTGAGCTTTTCGGCGGCGCGCTCACGGCGCAATTTCGCCTGTGCCTCGATCGCCTCTTTGCGGCTCTGCTGGCCGGTTTCGGTCTTTTCATTCATGCGACAGGATTAGCCGAATTCGCGCCGATCCAAAAGGCCCTTGCGTGCCAATCCACGCGAAGTTGGAATTTGCTGCTTGCGCTTGCCGTCAAGCTGTGGCAATAGCCGCCCCGTTCCCGCGATTGAGCCACCCGGCTCTACGCGGTCTGGTCCTGCTGCCGTAGCTCAGTGGTAGAGCACACCCTTGGTAAGGGTGAGGTCGGTGGTTCAATCCCACTCGGCAGCACCAGTTTTCTTGAAAAGACAGTCTACCTCCCGGCGAAAACACCTCATAAGTTGGCGTTTCTCATCAACTGCCGTCCATAGGCTTGCCTGTCATGGGTCGAGGCGAAACCATTCGTTGCGGCATCAGCGACGATCCGCCCATTGCTGACCGTGAAAATCACGCTAGAATATTAACTATCGCAAAGTCTCCCCGGAGGAACTGGGAGATGCTGCACTTCGTTTCTGTCGAAAATCGTGGAGGAGCGTCGATGGCAACTGAAAGATGGAACAGCCCGGTCAAGGTTGGTTTCGAAGGTGCCGATGCGCGAACGGTCGATGGGCCGTTCGATGCGCTGAAGTGCCTGGCGGATCTGTGGCCGAGTATGCGCGGGCTTCGTTATATCAAGGCCCGCAGCACCTGCCGGGCGGCGCTCGATGGGCGCAAGAGCGTGGAAGAAGCAAGAGCCGAGTTTCTGGCGGCCGCCGAAGAGGCGAAGCTGAAGCTGCATTAGCACTTCGGCAAGGAATTTCGGGCGATTTTCGCCTTCTGGGCGCGCAAGCGTGCCGGAACGGGACAATGCTTTAGTTTTGATTTAACCCTGCAATAAATGCCTGCCGGGTTTTGGTGCAAAGGGCGTTGCGCCTGGTACAGGTGCATCAATAGAAGACGACCAGCCATCATGATGATGGTTAGAGGCTCGTCAGCTCTGCGGAAACGCAGGCGAGCCTCGTCCGAGCAAGCGGACGCCTCAGCAGTCCGCGCCGCCCTCATTCTCCACTTCGATATAACCGACGCCGATGATCGTGCCGTCCGTCGCGCGGATGAAGGAGGGGAGATAGTGAGGCTCTGCCGGTGTGCAGGCGACGGCCCCGGTATATTCGTTGAGAGCGATCTGGTCCTTCGGCAAAGCGGAATAATTCGTGCCGGTTTCCAGCGAGGCATGGGCGGAGCCGGCAAAGACACCGCAACCGGCAATCAAGGTCGTTGCCCAGAGGCGAGGAAGCAACTGCATGAGAGTCTCCAGCGTTTAGGTCCGGCATTTCAACCCGCGGGAGGGCATTTTGGTTCCCTTCATAAATCGTAAAGAAATGCACGCGAGCCGGACTTTTATTTGATGCATGTCGTTGTCCTAAAACCGCTGCACACTTTTAGGCGACATGCGTTAGCGTCGCAGCAAGCGAGCACGCACATAGCCTCGCCCGACGACGCCCTCGGCGATCTCGATTGCCCGCTCGATATCACCCCGCTGACGCACGAAACCTTCGAGGATGACATAGGAGCCCGATATGCTGACGGTGATTTCGCCGGCTTCGATATCGGCGGCCGCATGAAGGGCGCTCTCCACCGAGGCGCGCGTCGCGGCATCGCTGTGGCCCTGCCGGCCGGGCTCGCCATGCCCCGTGAATGCTGGAAAGCCGAGCACCGTGAACGTTTCCTAATGTTGGTTGATGTCTGTTAACGCCGCAGCGACGCATTTCGTTGCGTCCCCCGGAAAAGAAGAGCCTGTTCGACAGCGATACCTGCACGGTGGCATGGGGTACCCTTGGCGAAAGGCGCCGCGGCTTCCATATTTGGCTGCAGTCGAAAGAGGGATGATGACGATGAAAGCGCTTCTGCCTGCCTTGTTTGCTGAGGCACTGCTTGCCGGCTGTTCCTCGGCCGATGCGCCGGCGCTGGAACCCATTCCCGGCAGCATCACCTATGGCGGCCAGCCGCGAACGAAGCTCAGCAAGTCGCCGGTCGGCAGCGCCGTCTACAACCAGTTCTACAACGGGACAGGACAGCGCGTGGAGGAAACCTATATTCTTCAGCCGGACCGCAGCCTGAAGCTGGTGCGGCGCGAGATCGGTCCGGATTTCCCCGACTGAGATGTTGCCCGCGCGCCAGATCGCTTGACAGGGACAGCAATCGCGAACATTCAAGGAACATCTAATCTTTCCCCAGTGATTCTGCGGGAGCCCGACCGGACGGCTGGATGTATCTCGAAAAGCTCAATCCGCAGCAGCGCATGGCCGTCGAGCACGGCACGCTCATCGACGGCAACCATATTGCCGGGCCGCTGCTGGTCATTGCCGGCGCCGGCTCCGGCAAGACGAATACCTTGGCGCATCGCGTCGCCCATCTCATCGTCAAAGGCGCCGATCCCCGCCGCATCCTGCTGATGACCTTCTCGCGCCGGGCAGCCGCCGAGATGGCGCGGCGTGTCGAGCGCATCTGCCGCGATGTGCTTGGTTCGAATGCCGGCGTGATGGCGGACGCGCTTTCCTGGTCCGGCACCTTCCACGGCATCGGCGCGCGGCTGTTGCGCGATTATGCGGAGCAGATCGGTCTGGATCCTGGGTTTACCATCCACGACCGCGAAGACAGTGCCGATCTGATGAACCTGATCCGGCACGACCTCGGCTTCTCGAAGACGGAAAGCCGTTTTCCCACAAAAGGCACGTGCCTTGCCATCTATTCCAGGGCGGTGAATTCGGAAACCGCGCTCGACCTCGTGCTGCGCGACGTCTTTCCCTGGTGCGCGACGTGGGAGAAACAGCTGCGCGAACTCTTCGCCTGTTATGTCGAGGCCAAGCAGAGCCAGAACGTGCTCGATTACGACGATCTGCTGCTCTACTGGGCGCAGATGGTTGGCGAAGAAATGATTGCCGAGGATATCGGCAGCCGCTTCGACCATGTGCTGGTCGACGAATATCAGGACACCAACCGGTTGCAGGCCTCGATCCTGCTGGCGCTGAAACCCCAAGGCCAGGGGCTGACCGTCGTCGGCGACGATGCCCAGTCGATCTATTCCTTCCGTGCCGCGACGGTGCGCAACATTCTCGATTTTCCCGCCGCCTTCAGCCCGGCCGCCAATATCGTCACGCTCGACCGCAACTACCGCTCGACGCAGCCGATCCTCGCCGCCGCCAACGCCGTCATCGATCTCGCCTCGGAGCGCTTCACCAAGAACCTCTGGACCGAGCGGCAATCGTCCGAGCGGCCGCGCCTGGTCACGGTGCGCGACGAGGCCGAGCAGGCGCGCTACATCACCGACATGGTGCTCGACAACCGCGAGGAAGGCCTCACGCTCAAACAGCAGGCCGTGCTCTTCCGCGCCTCGCATCACAGCGGGCCGCTGGAGGTCGAGCTGACCCGGCGCAACATCCCCTTCGTCAAATTCGGCGGGCTGAAGTTTCTCGACAGCACGCATGTGAAGGACATGCTGGCCACCCTTCGCTTCGCGCAGAACCCGCGCGACCGTGTGGCGGGCTTCCGGCTGATGCAGATCCTGCCGGGCGTCGGCCCGTCGACGGCGCAGAAGACGCTCGACCTGATGGCCGAGGATGCCAGCCCGATTACTGCTCTTGGCTCCATGCCAGCGCCGCCGCGCTCCGGCGAGGACTGGACAATGTTCGTTTCGATGCTGCAGGAGCTGAAGACCGGGAAGGCCGGCTGGCCGGCAGAGATCGGTTTGGCGCGGCAATGGTACGCGCCGCATCTGGAACGGCTGCACGAGGATGCCGCGACGCGGCAGGCCGATCTGCTGCAGCTCGAGCAGATCGCTAGCGGTTATGCCTCACGCGAGCGCTTTCTCACCGAGCTCACCCTCGATCCGCCGGATGCGACCAGTGACCAGGCGGGCGTGCCGCTTCTCGACGAGGATTATCTCATCCTGTCGACCATTCATTCGGCCAAGGGCCAGGAATGGACGAAGGTGTTCATGCTGAACGTCGTCGACGGCTGCATACCGAGCGATCTCGCCGTCGGCACCACCGCCGAAATCGAGGAGGAACGCCGACTGCTCTATGTCGCGATGACGCGCGCCCGAGATGGTCTCGACCTCGTCGTGCCGCAACGCTTCTTCACCTACGGGCAGAATTCGCAGGGCGACCGGCATGTCTATGCCTCACGCAGCCGCTTCATTCCCGCAACGCTGCTGCAGTTCTTCGAAGCCTGCAGCTGGCCGCAGGGAAAATCGGAGGCCGCGCAAGCGCAGGCGCGGCAGGTGCGCATCGATGTCGGCGCCCGCATGCGCGGCATGTGGCGATAACTGGATAGCGTTCAGAGTGAAAGCGGCGGCTCGGCCGGTTTCAGGAAATGCTTGATCCCTGCTGCTTCAACAGCCTCGACTGAGGCCGGCGACCATTTCGGATTGCGATCCTTGTCGATGACGGCGGCGCGGATACCCTCGAAGAAATCGGGATTATCAAGCATCTGCAGACAGGCGCCGAGTTCGCGGCCGAGGCATTCGGCAAGCGAGGCGCTGCGGCGGCCGTCCCTGAGCAGCCGCAAAGCGAGCTTCAGACTGGTCGGTGAACGCGTCAGCAGCACCCGGCGCGTCTCGGCGGCAAATTCGCCTTCCTCCCCGGCGAGTGCTGCCAGGATTTCCTCGACGCTGTCGAAACCAAATGCGCGATCGATCACCGCCGCGTTCTGTCGCAGCCGGCTTTCTCCCTGAGGCTCCGAAAGCGCCTGCAGCACGGCATCGACATCGCCGGATGAGCTGGCGCGCGGCAGGCCGGAGAGAGCATCGATCACTTCGCCGAGCCGCGACGACGCGATCTGAAGGTCGGCAAGGCGGGCGTGGATCGCGTCCGCAGCACCGATATCGAGCCCTGTCAGGCCGAGCCATGTTCCGGCTTCGCCGGGTGCGCGCGGCAGCAGCCAGGTGGCGCCGACATCCGGGACATAGCCGATGCCGGTTTCGGGCATGGCAAGGCGCGTGCGCTCGGTGACGATGCGGTGGCGGCCGTGCGACGACAGGCCGACGCCGCCGCCCATGGTGATGCCGTCCATCAGCACGACATAGGGTTTGGGATAAGAGGCGATCAGATGGTTGAGGCGGAACTCCTCGCGCCAGAAGGTACCTGCGAGGCCATCGCCGGCGCGGGCGCTCTCATGCAGGGCGCGGATATCGCCGCCGGCGCAGAAGCCGCGTTCGCCCTCCCCAGTCGCCACGACGCTTGCCACCTCGGAATCTCGGGCAAAGTCGTGAAGGGCTTCGGTGATCGCTCGAATCATCGGCAGCGTCAGGCTGTTCAGTGCTCGCGGCCGGTTCAGCCGGATGACGCCTGCGGTGCCCCGCCGTTCAATGATGACTTCGCCGTCCTGCATGGTTCACCTCATCTGTTGCGACCATGAATAGACGACGATGACGCATCGCTCCAGTCGATTCAAGGTCGGTTCAGGCAGACAGCGTATTGCGGGCGGAGACTGCGGTGTCGCACC
Source organism: Rhizobium sp. WYCCWR 11152 (assembly GCF_013087615.1). Taxonomy (NCBI): domain Bacteria; kingdom Pseudomonadati; phylum Pseudomonadota; class Alphaproteobacteria; order Hyphomicrobiales; family Rhizobiaceae; genus Rhizobium; species Rhizobium sp. WYCCWR 11152. Next base: position 211,941 of record NZ_JABFCP010000011.1, read on the forward strand.
GAGCGGCGTAATCGATGGCAAGTTCCAGCGGCAGCGGCCGCGAGAAATGATAGCCCTGCGCCAGACGAACGCCCATCGCCTTCAATCCCTCGGCGATCTCTTCGCTTTCGACGCCTTCGGCGACGGAGGCTATGCCGAGATTCTGGCAGAGATTGGCGACCGAGCGGGTAATGTTCATGCAACGGGCGTCACGATCGAAATTCATCACGAAGGACTTGTCGATCTTCAGCTTGTCGAAGCCGAGACGATGAATATGGCTGAGGCTCGAATAGCCGGTGCCGAAATCGTCCAGCGCAATCGAGATGCCAGCAGCGCGCAGCATAGTGATCACCTGGTCGGCGGTGTCGAAATCGGAGAGCAGTGCCGTCTCGGTAATCTCGAATTCGATGCGCCTGGGATCGATGCCGGAGCGGGTGATCATGGCCAGCAGCGCCATCGAGGTCTCGTGGTCGCAGATATCGCGCGCCGAGAGATTGAAGGACAGCCTCAGATGCCGTGGAATGATCGCCAGCGCTTCGAGCGCCTTGGCAAAGAGAATGCGCGTCATGCGGCCGATGACGGCCGTGCGCTCGGCCGCCGGGATGAAGGCGTCTGGACTGATGCGGCCGAAGCGGGCGCTGTCCCAGCGGGCGAGCGCCTCGTAAGCGACGACGCGGCCGCTCTTCAGCTCGACGATCGGCTGATAATCGAGTTTCAATTCCTTGGCGAAGTCGTTCGCCTGCAGCTCGAGTTCGATCAGGTGGCGCTGCGTCAGGATCTTCTCGTGCTCGGCCGAGAAGAATTCGACGCCGCTGCTGCGCTTGCTCTTGACCTGGTAGAGGGCGAAATCCGCTTTCTCGTAGAGATCCTCGGCGGTGTATGTGCCGATATCGGGATAGACGATGCCGCACGAGCCGAAGACGCGGACCGAGCCGTCGGGGATTTCGAAAGGATCGCGGACGGCAGCACAGAGCGTCAGGCCGAGATCGGCGATCGCCTGGCGTGTCATCGAACAGGGGAAGATGATCCCGAACTCATCGCCGCCGAGACGGGAGACGATGCCCTCTTCGCCGACCAGGGCGACGAAGCGGCGGGCCGTCTCCTTGAGCACGAGATCGCCGGCGGCATGGCCGAAGACGTCGTTAACAGGCTTGAAGCCGTCGAGATCGAGAATGCCGAGGACAGGCGGCGAGGACGGATTCTTCTGCAGCCGTTTTTCCAGCGAGAGAAAGAAGCTGCGGCGATTGGCAAGGCCGGTCAGCTGGTCGTGCAGCGCGTTGCGGCTGTTGACGAGGTTCAGCTCTTCGGCTTCCGCCTGCTTCTTCTTCAGCTCCTCGGTCAATTGCACGAGACCGACGAAATTCTGGAAATAGCTGTTGATCACCCTGAGGAAGGGCAGGATCAGGAAGAGGCCGCTGATGGCCGTCGCCACGAAAACGGGATTGCCCGAGAACAGGAAGGTCGCGACCATGGCCGAGAAGGTGATGACCGTGGTCAGGGCTGCCGCCATCGGCAGGTGCATCAGGCAAAAGATGCAGGAAATGCCTGTCACCACGAGGAAATAGGCGATCTGACCCTGCTGGGAAGCATCGCCATATTGGTAAAGCGCGATCGCCCAGCCGCCGAAAGCGACGGCCAGGATGCCGGCCCCTGATATCGTCACCTTCATCAGCCTGTAGGCCCGCTCGGCGGTCACATCTTCCTTGCCCCGGATCTCCCACCAGCAGAGACGGAAGACACAGACGACGCTCAGGGCCACGGGAATATAGAGCGAAAGCCAAAGGGGCGCGGATTTGAGGTGGGTGATCGCCACCGCAAGGGCGTTGATGATCAGCAGGACATAGAGAATGGGAATCTGCGACGACAGGGCTCGGAACTGCGCCAGCAGAAGCGTCGGATTGTCTTTTTGCAGCTGCAATGAGGCCAGAAAGTTCTTCATCGTCTCTTTTCCGTTGGCCCGAGCCAGCCAGAGAAAGCTTGATTTTTCCTTATTCACGTTACGGCATGCAAACCCCTGCAGGCGCGGGGATGGGAAACGGGTTCTGGATCAGAAGGACGCGGCGGCGAGTGCCCGGTGGATGCTGTGCAGGTCGTCGACATTCTTGTTCGACAGGAACAGTTCCCAATCGAGCGAGCTCTGGACGATGGTTTCCAGCGAATCGTATCTGGGCTTCCAGTCGAGCACCTGCCTTGCGAGCGAAGCGTCGGCGACGACGCTTGCCGAATCGCCGGCGCGGCGCGGCGCCATGTGGATCTTGAAGGAATGCCCGTGCAGGCGGGTGACCATGTTCAACACATCGAGCACGGAATAGCCGCTGCCATAACCGCAATTGGCAACGAGCGAACCCTTGCCTCTGCGCAGGTGCTGCAGCGCTTTCAGATGTGCATCCGTGAGATCGCTGACATGGATGTAGTCGCGCACGCCGGTGCCGTCATGGGTAGGATAATCGATGCCGTAGACATTGACGCTGTCGCGCGTGCCGAGCGCTGCCTCGCAGGCGACCTTGATGAGGTGCGTGGCGCCTGAGGTCGACTGGCCGGCTCGGTGGTGCGGGTCGGCGCCGGCGACGTTGAAATAGCGAAGCGCGACATAGTTGAAATCATAGGCGGCGGCGGCATCGCGCAGCATGAATTCGGTCATCAGCTTCGACTGGCCGTAAGGATTCTCCGGATTGAGCGAGGCCGTCTCCTTCACCGGCAGGTCGGTCTTTTGCTGGCCGTAGACGGCGGCTGTCGAAGAGAAGACGAAGTTGCGGATACCGGCCTTGATCGACGCGCTCAGCAGCGCCCGGGTCTTGCCGGAATTGTTGTCGTAATAGGAGAGCGGATCGGCGACCGAGACCGGAACGACGGCGGAGCCGGCGAAATGGATGATCGCCTCGATGTCGTTTTCGATGAAGACCTTTTTCAATATGTCGGGATCGGCAATGTCGCCGAGATAGAAACGCGCCGCCGGCGCCACGGCCCAGCGAAAGCCCGTGGAGAGGCGATCGAGCACAACCACATCCTCGCCTGCATCGAGCAGCGCCCAAACCATGTGACTGCCGATATATCCGGCCCCGCCCGTCACCAAAACCGCCATGTCCCGCATCCCTGCTTTCGTTTTTATAAGCAGGGGCATCAGGCGCCGGTTTTTCTTTCCAATTTTCTTATCGAACGGCCGTTGGAAGGCCTTTGAACGGGTATGTTTGGAGTCGTGGTTAGAGGCCGATTTCGGGCTTTGCTAGAGTTTTATCGATCCGGCGATTCCGGCACAAAATCGACTTGGCCGACGCCACGATATCTCTTGCGGGCAGTGCGTCTCAGAGCTTGAGGATATAGTCGCAGAGGCGCTCGGCCGCGATCGCCACCTGGGTGGGATCACGCAGGAAACAGGCGCGCAGGAAGAGTTCGCCGCCCGGTCCGAAAGCGGTGCCGGGAGCAAGGCCGACGCCTGTCTTGTCGACGATATCAAGCGCTGCCCTGCGGCTATCGGCGACGCCGTCGATCTTCAGGAAGGCGTAGATCGCGCCGTCCGGTTTCAGTGTCTCGACGCGGTTGGTGGCGACAAGCGCATCGCAGAGAATATCGCGGGAGCGGGCCGCCTTGGCGATATTGGCAGCGACGAAATCGTCGCCTTGATCAAGGGCTGCAACGGCGCCCTTCTGCATGAACTGCGCCACGCCCGATGTCGAATACTGGATGAGGTTTTCGAGCACCTGACCCATTTCAGGGGGTGCTACGATCCAGCCGACGCGCCAGCCGGTCATCGACCAGTTCTTCGAGAAGGAATTGACGAAGATGATCTTGTCGCCCTCGTCCATCACATCGAGGAAAGAGGGCGCTCGGCCACCGGCAAAGGAGTAGCGGGCGTAGATTTCGTCTGCCAGGATCCAGAGGTCGTGCTTGCGGGCAAGCGCCAGGATATCGCCAAGATCCTGATTCGTTGCCGTCCAGCCCGTCGGGTTCGACGGCGTGTTGATGAAGATGCCCTTGGTCTTCGGGGTGATCGCGGTTTCGATGCGGTCAAGATCGACCGCCCATTTGCCGCCTTCAAACTGCAGCTCGACACTGAGCGAGCGCGCACCTGCTATCTCCAGGGCGGCGGCGATATTCGGCCAGGAAGGCGAGAGGTAAACCAGCTCGTCGCCCGGCGAGGTCAGCGCCTGCACGGCGATCTGGATCGCCTGCATGCCGGAGCCGGTAACGTAGAAATGCTCGACCGGAAGCCGGATTCCGAAATGTCTGTCGTAATAATCGGAAAGTGCCTGGCGAAGCTCCGGAATGCCGCGCTGCCAGGTGTAGAAGGTCTCGCCGGCAGCAAGCGCATCCATTGCCGCCCTGCTGATGAAATCAGGCGTCGGCAGATCGCCCTCACCCACCCAGAGCGGCAGCAGGCCTTCGCGGCCACGGGCATAATTGACGAGTTCGACGATCCCGCTTTCGGGCGCCGCCAGGGCGCGCGGGCTGAGGCTGCTGACGATCGACATGCAAATCTCCGGTTTCCGCCTTCATAGCGGATTTGCGCCGGCAAATCCCATGACATCCAGTGATGGCATATCGATTTTGGTGATGAATGAGCCCGGCCGAAGCGGAGGGGCTCCAGCCGGATCAAGCCGTCGGGCGCGTGGCGAGAAGATCGCGGATTTCCGTCAGCAACTGAACGTCTGCCGCCGGCGCTGGCAGCTCTTCCGGTGCAGCCTTTTCCTGGCGCTCGACCTGGGCACGCAGGGTGTTCACGCCCTTGACCATCAGAAAGATGATCCAGGCGAGAATGAGAAAGTTGATGAGCACGGTGAGGAAGCTGCCATAGGCAAACACCGCTCCCTGCTCGCGGGCGGCGGCGAGCGACTGCGCGTTGACGGCCGACGAGAGTGGGAGGAAGTAATTCGAAAAATCGAAGCCGCCGAAAATGGCGCCGACGATCGGCATGATAAGGTCATCCACCAAAGATTTGACGATGCCACCGAAGGCGCCGCCGATGATGACGCCGACTGCAAGATCCATGACATTGCCGCGGGCGATAAAGGCCTTGAACTCGTTGAGCATCGGATCCGTCTCCCTTCGATCCATTTCAAAGATATGCAATGGAATTTATTAGCTACATCTTCATTGCAATTAATCAATCGGCAATCGCAATTATCCGGCAATACCTCCCCGCGGTCTTTGACTTAAGGCCTAGACCGCCAGGAATTTTCAAAGCGTCTGAAATGACTTAAGCTGACCCAAGTTGCGGGAGGTCCCGGCGGGTTTTCCGCCGGCGGAGGGTCAATGCTTCCAGGCTGGGTTATATTCGCGTCTGCCTTCGGCTATTTGCTCCTGCTTTTCGCCGTGGCCAGCTATGGCGACCGCAAGAACCGCGGCCAGGGCACGCCGCAAGGCGGCCAGGGCACGCTGGGTGGATGGCCGGTTGTCTATGCGCTGAGCCTTGCGATCTACTGCACCTCCTGGACCTATTTCGGCAGCGTCGGGCTTGCCGCGCAGCGCGGGTTGGAATTTGCCGGCATCTATATCGGCCCGATCCTGGTCTTTACGCTCGGCATGCCGTTGCTTCGCCGCATCATCGAGCTCGCCAAGGCGGAGAAGCTCACCTCGGTCGCCGATTTCGTCGCCGCGCGCTACGGCAAGAACCCGACGGTCGCAACGATCGTCGCGCTGATCTCGCTGATCGGCGCCATTCCTTATATCGCGCTGCAGCTCAAGGCGATCTCGAGCACCGTCAGCGCCATGGTCAATCCGTCCGATTACGGCATCGGCAGCGGCAATCTCTACTTCCTCGACCTGCCGCTCCTCGCAACGCTGGTGCTTGCCTGCTTCGCCATCATGTTCGGCACGCGGCATACCGATGCGACCGAACACCAGGACGGCCTGATCCTCGCCGTCTCTATGGAATCCGTCGTCAAGCTCGTCGCCTTCCTGACCGCCGGCGTCTGCGTCATCTGGTTTCTATTCGACGGCCCGACCGATCTCTGGCGCAAGACCGTCGACAATGAGTTGGTCATGTCGGCCCTCAGCTACCACACGCCGATCAGCCGCTGGATCACCCTGATCCTATTGTCGGCCTTTGCGATCATCCTGCTGCCGCGGCAATTCCACGTGACGGTTGTCGAAAACCGAACCCCGAAACAGCTGAAACTCGCAGGCATCCTGTTTCCCAGCTATCTCATCGCCATCAACCTCTTCGTGCTGCCGGTGGCGATCGGCGGGCTCTTGACCTTCGGCGGCAGCGGCAATGCCGATTTCTACATGTTGTCGCTGCCGCTTGCCGGCCAGATGCCCGTCATTTCGCTGATCATCTTCATCGGCGGCTTCTCCGCCGCAACGGCGATGGTCATCGTCGATTCCGTCGCACTGTCGATCATGGTGTCGAACGATATCGTCATGCCGATCTTCCTCCGGCGCAAACTCGCCGGCCGCGCCAGCCTGCGCGACAATTTCGCCAAGACGCTGCTCAACATCCGCCGCAGCGCCATCTTCGCCGTGCTGCTTTTCGGCTATGCCTATTACCGTTCGACCGACAGCACCGCCGGCCTTGCCTCGATCGGCCTGCTTTCCTTTGCCGCGATCGCGCAAATCGCCCCAGCGCTCTTCGGCGGGCTGATCTGGCGGCGGGCGAATGCGCGCGGTGCGATCCTCGGGCTGACCTCCGGCTTCGTCATTTGGATCTACCTGCTGTTCCTGCCCTCGCTCGGCGGCCCCGATTATTCCTATGTGGCGAGCGCCGTGCTCGGCTTCATCTTTCCCGGAACCTCGCTGTTTACGGCCCCCGACGCCGATCCGCTGGTCAATGCGACGGCGATGAGCCTGCTCGTCAACAGCGCCTTCTTCGTCGTCGGCTCGCTCACCCGCAACGCCAAGCCGCTGGAGCGCATCCAGGCCGGCATCTTCGTCAAGCGGCATTCGCGCTCGCAATTTGCCACGCGCGGCTGGAAGACCCGCGTCAGCGTCGGCGATCTCAAGGCGGCGATCTCACGTTATCTTGGCGAAGAACGCATGCAGCGTTCTTTCACGACTTACGAACAAGGCTCCGGCCGCAAGCTGGAGGACGAGCAGCCGGCCGACATGGCGCTCATCCATTTCAGCGAACAGCTGCTCGGCAGCGCCATCGGCTCGTCCTCGGCCCGGCTGGTGCTGTCATTGATCCTGCAGAAGATCGAGGATGCCTCTTCCGACACCGCCTGGTTGCTCGACCAGGCGAGCGAGGCGCTGCAGTATAACCAGGACATGCTGCAGACGGCGCTTTCGCAGATGGACCAGGGCATTGCGGTCTTCGACAGTTCCAACCGGCTGACGATCTGGAACCGGCGTTTCCGGCAATTGCTGGATCTTCCGGAAAGTGCCGGCCAGGTCGGTTTTCCCTTGTCCGATATCGTCACCACGCTCATCCAGCGCGGCGACATCGCGCCCGGCGATCTCAGCCAGACGGTGCGGCATTTCCTGACGCTCGACAAACCTTTCGCGCTGGTGCTCGGCGGCGGCGAGCGGATCATCGAGGTGCGCTCCAACGCCATGCCGGACAAGGGCATCGTCGCCACCTTCACCGACATCACCCAGCGCGTGAACGCCGACCAGGCGCTGAAACAGGCGAATGAGACGCTGGAGCAGCGTGTCGCCGAACGCACGGCCGAGCTTACCCGGGTCAACCGCGAACTCGGCGAGGCGCGCGCCGCCGCCGACGAGGCGAATATCGGCAAGACGCGCTTTTTCGCTGCCGCCGGCCACGACATCTTGCAGCCGCTCAACGCCGCCCGGCTCTATTCCTCGGCATTGGTCGAGCGCATGGCGCAATCCGAGAACAGCCCGATCGTGCGCAACATCGATTCCGCGCTGGAATCGGTCGAGACCATTCTCGGCGCGGTGCTCGATATATCCAGGCTCGATACCGGCGCCATGCGGCCGCGGCTCGCCTCCGTCGCGCTCTCCGACCTGCTGGAGCGTATCCAGACCGATTTCGCGCCGATCGCCCGTGAAAAACAGCTGAAGCTGGTGATCATGCCGACGTCGCTCAGGGTCCGCTCCGACCCCAATCTTTTGCGCCGGCTGGTGCAGAACCTCGTTTCCAACGCCATCAAATACACGATCACCGGCAAGGTGCTGGTGGGCGCGCGGCGGCGCGGCAACCAGGTGATCATCCAGGTGATCGATTCAGGCATCGGCATTCCGGCATCGAAATTCCGCACGGTGTTCAAGGAATTCGCGCGGCTGGACGAAGGTGCGAAAACCGCCTCCGGCCTCGGGCTCGGCCTGTCGATCGTCGACCGCATCGCCCGGGTGCTCAATCATCCGGTCGAGCTGCAGTCGACGCATGGCAAGGGCACGGAATTCCGCATTGCCATGCCGCTCGACGTCTCGCGCCCGGCCGCGGCCACGGCGGCAATCACGCCTGCCGACCGTCCGGGGCAGCCGTTGAGCGGGTTGAAGATCCTCTGCATCGACAATGAACCGAAGATCCTCGAAGGCATGCGGCTCTTGATCAGCGGCTGGGGCTGCGAGGTGGAGGCGCTGGATTGCCTCGCCGAGGTCACCGCCCTCGATGGCCAGGAGGGACCGCCTGATATCGTCATCGCCGATTATCATCTCGGCGACGGCACCGGCATTGCCGCTATCCTGCATCTGCGCCGGCAGTTCGGCGCCGAAATCCCCGCTTTGCTGATCACGGCCGACCGCACGCCGGAGGTGCGCAGCGAGGCCGAGCGACACGGCATCGCCGTCCAGCACAAGCCGGTGCGGCCGGCAGCGTTGCGCGCCTATATCACCCAGATTTCCGGCATCAAGCGCGCCGCCGCGGAATAAGAGCAAACTCAGAGCATTTCCGTTTTTCTCCGAATCGCGGAGATGCTCTATCTTTTGTTTTCACGCAATTCCGGACGCAAAACCGCTACACACTTTTGCTGGAATTGCTCTTAGTCCGTCGCGCTCATGACACGCGCAACCAGATCGCGCACACGCGCTGTAGCCGGCACATCGCCGAACAGGATGCGGTACATGATCGGCGCCACGACCTGGTCCATGACGCGGTCGACATCCGGAAAGGCCTCGCCGCGAGCCTTGGCCCTCTCGGCGATGACGTCGATCTGCTGGCGGGTAAATTCAGCGCATTTACAGGCATTCGCGCCCGCCTGCGCCGCCAGCACGTCGCGGATCATTTCGCGGCCGGGGCCGGAGGACATTTCCTCGGCATATTGGTCGGCCCAGGTTTCGAGATCGGCTTTGCCGGTGCCGGCATCGATCGGCTGCATGTCCGGCCGCAGCCGATCGACGGCGACATCGGCAAGAAGCTCCTGCAGGTCGCCCCAGCGGCGATAGATGGTCGACGGCGTTACCCCCGCCTTGCCGGCAATTAACGGGATCGTCACCTCGGCGCGGCTTATCTCGGCCATCAGCTCACGGACCGCCTTGTGCACCGATGCCTGAACCCGGGCGCTTCTGCCGCCCGGACGGAGATTCTCTTTCACTGTCATGCGCGCAACCCGACTTTCTCTCCTTGGCACCGATGGTTCAAAATCTTTGACAGACCTATTAACGCAAATAATTTGCTTTTATAAAGCAGTTGCTCTACCTAAGCTAACGCAACAGCTTAGCTTTAAGGGGCTTATATATGTTCGCCGCAGCCAAATCCACCGAGAATTCGCCGCGCCCCTGGATCGGCTTTCATGCGCTGACGCTCGCGACCTTCTTCGGCGCCTCCGCGGCGCCGACGCCGCTCTACCGGATCTATCAGGAAAGTTTTTCCGTCTCGCCGGTGCTGATCACGGTGATCTTCGCGGTCTACGCCTTCGCGCTGCTGGCGGCGCTGCTGATCGCCGGTTCCATCTCGGATCATCTCGGCCGCAAGCCGGTGATCTTTTTCGCCCTCGTGCTCGAAATCGCCGCCATGGGCCTCTTCGTCGTCGCGAGCGGTCCCGGCTGGCTGATTGCAGCACGGATCGTGCAGGGACTGGCAACGGGAATCGCTGGCGCCTCGATCGGAGCGGCGCTCGTCGATGTCGACCGGGCAAAGGGCCAGATCGTCAACTCGATCGCGCCGCTTTGCGGCATGGCGGTGGGTGCCGTCGGCACCAGCGCCTTGATCCAATATGGCCCCTTCCCGATGCATCTGATCTATGCACTACTGCTTATCGCCTTCACGCTGCAGGCGGCCGCCATCTGGCTGACAGGCGAGACCGGCGGCACGCGGCCGGGCGCGCTCGGCTCGCTGATACCGCGGGTCACCATTCCCAAGCAGGTGAAGCGGCCGCTCTCGCTGGTGACCCCGATCAATATCGCCAACTGGACGCTTGCCGGCTTCTATCTCTCGCTGGTCCCATCCTTGGTCGCCAGCACGACCGGCAGCCGGGCGCCGCTGACGGGTGGGGCCGTCGTCACTGCGCTGATGGTAAGCGGAGCAATCGCCGTCTATCTCAGGCGCAGCAAGACGGCCTCGGCCAATCTCACTTTCGGCGTGTCGGCCAAGACGCTTGGCATCCTGACCGTCGTTGCCGGCGTGCATCTTGCCAGTGTGCCGCTGTTGCTCGTTGGCACAGTTTTTACCGGCGTCGGTTTCGGCACCAATTTCCTCGGTTCGATCGGCACCATCATGCCGCTTGCCAAGGCGGACGAGCGGGCCGGGCTGCTATCGGCCTTCTACGTCCAGAGCTACCTCGCCTTCAGCCTGCCGGCGATCCTGGCCGGGTTCCTAGCGAAATCGGCCGGTTACGCCTTGACGACCGATATCTATGCGACGGCGATCCTGCTTTTGATGGGCGTCGGATTGATGAGCATTCGCGCCGACCGGCGCAAGATCGCGGGGAGTGCTGCCTGACAGTCTTCACGGTTTGAGATCCAGCAGCGCCCGGCCGCTGCCGTCCATGGCGAAGGGCACCGAGGCGTGCTGGTGGGCAACCAGCCATCGGCCATCCTGCTTGACGAGGCCCAGCGTCTGGCGAAACCAGAGATCGACCTCGGCGCCATCGGTCTTGGTTCCCGTCATGTGCATGAGGCCACTCCAGAAAGCGACATCTTCGCCGGCTGTGAGCCTGGCATCGCGGACCTCGCCGCCGATCGGGCCTTCCCAGGTATCGAACCAGGCCTGCAGGCCCGCCTCGTCCTGGCCGTAATAGGCAAGCGGCGGCGCCAGCGAAAACTCGACGGAATCCTCCGCCTCGTAAGAAAGCGCGTCCTTGGCATTCTTTTCGCCCAGCGCCTTGGCGCGCATCATCAGCATGGCGATGATCGCCTCTTCGTCGATCCTGACATTCGCTTGGTCTTTCACAATCGGTCTCCTTCTCCGTTATGGACATAGGACGAATGGGAGGACGGCAATTCGACAGCGACTTTTGAAATTGAGCATGATGTTGTGCGAAACCGCTCGCATCATGCATTAGAGATAACTCGTCGCCGCCGGTTCGTTCCACCAGGCATCGTGCCTGCCGTCGGCGTAACGAATTGGAAGCGCCGCCAGTTCCTCGGGTGTGATATCGTCAAGGCAGGCGATGTTGATCGAGACATAGGCGCCACCGATCTGCTCGACATAACCGTCGCCATAGGCCGGCACACCGCAGGTGCGGCAGAAGCGGTGATGACCGCTCTTGGTGTTGAACTGATAGTCGGACGTTTCCGCCTGGTCGCACATCAGCCGGAAATCCTCCGGCTTGACGTTGGCGCCCCAATAGCGGCGCTTGGCGCAGATCGAACAATTGCAGCGGCCGGTGCCCTCATCGAGGTCCATGTCCACCTCGTAGTGCACTTTGCCGCAATGGCAGCTTCCCTTGTAGGTTTTCTTCATGGCGTTCTCCTCCTTCGGCGTTGCCTTCAGTTTTCGGATATGACAATATGTTGTCATTATGGATGAGATACAAAATCGACAACATGTTGTCAAACAAAATCGACCGGAGCGGACGATGGAGGGGGATGCTTTTTCCGCTTTCGCGATCACCGCCCTTCGCCTCGCCGGCCATCTGACGGCGGCGGGCGACCAGTTGGCAAAGCCGGCAGGGCAAACCAGCGCGCGCTGGCAGGTGCTGGCCGCGGCAAGGCGCGGCAACATGTCGGTGGCGCAGATCGCCCGTGCGCTCGGCCTCGCCCGCCAGGGTGTGCAGCGGCTTGCCGACGTGCTGGAGAGCGAAGGGCTGATCGCCTATGCCGACAACCCGCAGCACCAGCGCGCCAAGCTGGTACGACTGACGGAAGAAGGGGCGGCGCGGCTGGGTGCCATCGAGATTGCGCAAGCCGGGTGGGCGGACGGGCTCGGCGCCGCGTTTACGTCAGCGGAACTCGATGCGGCGCGGGCGGTGATGGCGCGGGTCATGGAGATGCTGGAGGGTGGCGAGGCGGCCGGCGGTTGAGCGACTTGTTGTCGTTAGCGACGCACTCGGCTTGGCGAAACGAACGATTCTCTAAGGTCATGCCGTGGCCGCCCCCCTCTGCCCTGCCGGGCATCTCCCCCACAGGTGGGGAGATTGGCTGGGCTCACTGGCTTCCCCAAACAATCGGCGTCCAGCACGACGAAACGATAGATGGATACGAAGTTCAAGCCACTTGTGATCTCCCCACCTGTGGGGGAGATGCCCGGCAGGGCAGAGGGGGGCTTACACGGCACGTCCTATGTGCCAAGGCGATGCCGGCTACTCCGCCAATCGGGCACAGCATCATCCAACCAGACACAAAAAAAGGCCGGGTTAACCCGACCTTCCCTGCTATCTCAACGAACCGTGCCAGTACATCCGTGGTCACGATCCGGAGATGATATTTAGAGCCTTGAAGGCTCAGGCCGCCTGGAGGCGGTCTGCCGACATCTTGCCGGACTTGTTGTCGCGGACGAGCTCGTAAGACAGCTTCTGGCCATCCTTGAGATCGCGCATGCCAGCGCGTTCAACGGCGGAGATGTGGACGAAAACGTCGGCTGCGCCGTCATCCGGCTGAATGAAGCCGAAGCCCTTGGTTGCGTTGAACCACTTTACGGTACCTGTGCTCATGACGATATCCTTTTCGAATCGTTCATAGAAGAATGCAGCTCGGATAAATGCCGAGCAGCGATGAAAACCGATTTTGGAGGAAGTTCGCCAGGAACGACACGAGGCCGTTTCAAAGTTCATCTAGCAAGATCGATGCGCGGATATGTAATCGGAAATTGTGTCCGTGACAAGGCCGCAGCTAGGGAAATCGGTGACGTTTCAGACACCGCGGACGGGTCTTTGCCTGCCGCGCGGCGCGGAAAACCGAGGACGAGATTTTTTGCAGAAGCTGAGAATACCGCCTATTCCGCCTGCGCCAACCTGGTGATCGCCTTGCCGAGGCGGGCGACCCGCACTTCCGGGGTCGTTGCCTTCAGGAGCGGCAGGACGATTGCATATTGGCCGGTCTTGTCGAGCCGCGCAAAGGCAGCGCCGGCGGCAGCGTTCTCAGCGAGCGCCGCCGCCAGATCGTCCGGCAGGCCGGCATCGCGTTGCGGAGCGTAGGCGACAGCCCATCGTCCGTCGGCTTTGGCGGCAGCGACTTCGGCAAGGCCCGCGGGCCGCATGCGCCCGGTTTCTGCAAGTGCTGCGACACGATCGACATTGAGCTTGGACCACGGACTTTTGGCGCGCCGGGGCGAATAACGCTGCAGGTAGGAATGCGCGTCAAACCCCTTGCGCTGGCTGTCAATCCAGCCGTAACAGAGCGCCACATCCAGCGCCTCGTCGATGGTGATGAGAGTTCGTTTCGGATTTTTCTTACCGATCTTCAGCCAGGCGCCGGTCGATGCCGCATGATGCAGGCAGAGCCAGGATTCCCACTCCATCGGATCGGCGAAGGCGAGGATGTCGGTGGATGGTTGCATGGGCGGTCCGGTCCGGGTGACAGCGAAGCGTGTGTTGCTTGCGGTTCAGATTACCGTCGTCACCCTGTCCCATTCAACATTTGAAATCCGGCAAGAGCGGCATAGCTTAAAAGGCGGCCTAAGCCGCCTTCCCCACTTTCGCATAGGGGTCGAACCGACCGTAAAACGTCTCGCCCTTGGCGGCCATGTCCTTCAGCAGCGGCGTCGGCTTGAAGTGACTTCCGTAAGTATTAGCTAACGTTTCAGCCAGTTCCACGAAAGCCTTTGCGCCCATCCCGTCGATATAGCTCAGCGCCCCGCCGGTATAGGGCGCGAAGCCGAATCCGAGGATCGAGCCGACATCCGCTTCGCGCGGATCGGTGACGATGCCTTCCTCGACCGTGCGGGCGGCTTCGAGCGCGATGGTGACGAGAAAACGTTGCTTCAGGACGTTGACGTCGACCTCGTCCGCCTGCTTCTGCGGGTAGAGGGTCTTGAGGTCGGGCCAGAGGGACTTCTTCGCCGGTTTCGGCGGATAGTCATAGAAACCCTTGGAATTTTTGCGGCCGAAGCGGCCCTCCTTTTCCACCATGCGGGAGATGAGCTCCATATGCCTGGGGTCGATGGCTTTTTCGCCGAGATCGGCGACCGTCGCCTTGAGGATCTTCAGCGAGAGGTCGATGGCGACCTCGTCGTTGAGCGCCAGCGGACCAACCGGCATGCCGGCCATCTTGGCGGCGTTCTCGATCATCGCAGGCGGCACGCCCTCGATCAGCATGTCGTAGCTTTCCGACATGTAGCGCAGCACGCAGCGATTGACGAAGAAGCCGCGGGTGTCGTTGACGACGATCGGCGTCTTCTTGATGGCTGCGACATAATCAAGAGCGACGGCCAGCGCCCTGTCGCCGGTGTCGCTTCCGAGGATCACCTCGGTCAGCATCATCTTCTCGACAGGCGAGAAGAAATGGATGCCGATGAAATCGGCAGGGCGTTTCGAATTCTTGGCGAGACCCGAGATCGGCAGGGTCGAGGTATTGGAGGCGAAGATCGCGCCTTCCGGCAGCACGGCTTCGACCGCCTCGATGACCGCTTTCTTCACCTCTCGGTCCTCGAACACCGCCTCGATGACGAGATCGGCATTGGTGAGGTCGGCATAGTCGGCCGAGGGTGTGATGCGGGAGAGCAATGCGGCTGCCTCACCCTGCGTAAGGCGCCCCTTACCGACAGAATCCTTGACCAGGCCTTCGGAGACGGTCTTGCCCTTGGTCGCCGCTTCGATGTCGCGGTCGATCAGCGTCACCGGTATACCCGCGGCAGCGGTGACATAAGCGATCGAGGCGCCCATGAAGCCGGCGCCGACGACGCCTATATGTTTCAGCTCGGTCTTGGCGTGACCTGCCGGGCGGCGGGCGCCCTTGCCGAGCTCCTGCATGGAGATGAACAGCGAACGGATCATCGAGAAGGCTTCGCGGGTCTGCAGCACCTCGGTGAAATAACGCTGCTCGATCTTCAGGCCGGTGTCGAACGGCACCTGCAGGCCTTCATAGACGCATTTCAGGATGGCAAGCGCTGCCGGATAATTGCCCGATGTTTCCCTGCGCAGGATTGCCGGGGCTGCCGGCCAGAGCTGGGCGGAGGCCGGCGTCCAGATGCCGCCGCCAGGCGCCTTGAAGCCCTTCTCGTCCCAGGGGGCAACCGGCTTCAGGCCATCCTTGATCATCTGCTTGGCGGCCGGGATCAGCTGATCGGGCTCGACCACCTGATGCACGAGGTTCATCGCCTTGGCGCGGGAGCCGGTCAGTGACTGGCCAGTGGTCATCATCTGCAGCGCATCCTGGGCGTTAGCCAACCGCGGCACACGCTGCGTGCCGCCGGCGCCGGGGAAGATGCCGACCTTCACTTCGGGCAGCGCGATCTTGACGCTCTTGGCATTGGAGGCGACACGGCCGTGGCAGGCAAGCGACAGTTCGAAAGCGCCGCCCATGCAGGTGCCGTTGATGGCGGAAACCCAGGGCTTGCCCGATGTTTCGAGCTTGCGGAACAGGCCACTCATGCGGCCGACCAGACCGAAGAGGTTCTGCACGGCCGTTTGCGGGCTCTTTGCCTTCTCCTCCTGATAGGAGCTGAACATCGACTTGATCATCGACAGATCGGCGCCGCCGGAGAAGGAAGACTTGCCCGAGGTGAAGACGACACCCTTGATGGCGGCATCGGCGGTCGTGGCATCGATGATGGCGTCGAGCTCGGCCATCACCTCCGCGGTGAAGACGTTCATCGATTTGCCCGGCATGTCCCAGGTGACGAGAGCGATGCCGTCAGCGTCGGTTTCGAGCGTGAAATTGGTGTAGGTCATTGGGTTTCCTCCCCGATCAGGCCGGCAAATGGCTGCGCTGCGCGTCTAAGGTCTTCGTCTTTTCGGTGACGACATCGCCGGTATGCTTGGTCTGCGACGGCTCGAAGAGCACGATCCAGCATTCCTCCTGCGCAACAGGATTATGCTCGACACCCTTCGGCACGACATGAAAATCACCGGCCTTGAGATGCACATGCGGGCGGTCGCGATATTCGATGGTAAGCGCCCCCTTCCAGATCAGGAAGAGCTCGTCCTCGTCGCGGTGCGAATGCCAGGCGAGCTGGCCCTGGACCTTGGCGAGCTTGACGCTCTGGCCGTTGAGATCGGCGATGACGCGGGGCGACCAGTGCTCGCTGACCTCGGCATATTCGGTTTCGATCGTGCCGGTGTTAAAGCCCATCGTCAGACCCTTTCAATAACCGTTGCCGTGCCCATGCCGGCGCCGATGCAGAGCGTCACCAGCGCGGTGTTGAGGTCGCGGCGTTCAAGTTCGTCGAGCACCGTGCCGAGGATCATCGCGCCGGTGGCGCCGAGCGGATGGCCCATGGCGATGGCGCCGCCATTGACGTTGATCCTGTCATGGTCGATGTCGAAGGCCTGCATGTAGCGCAGCACCACGGCAGCGAAGGCCTCGTTGAGTTCGAAGAGGTCGATGTCGGACAGGCTCATGCCTGTCCGCTTCAACAGTTTCTCGGTGACGTCGACAGGCCCGGTCAGCATCAGGGCCGGATCGGAGCCGATATTGGCGAAAGCCTTGATGCTGGCGCGCGGCTTTTTCCCCATGCTCTCACCACCGGCCTTGGAGCCGAGCAGGACGACGCTGGCGCCATCGACGATGCCGGAGGAATTGCCGGCATGATGGACATAGTTGATGCGCTCGATCTCCGGATGGGCCTGAATGCCGACGGCCTCGAAGCCGCCCATCTCGCCGGGCATCTGGAAGGATGGATTGAGGGAGGCGAGCGCCTGCATATCGGTGCCGGGGCGCATATGCTCGTCCTTATCAAGGATCGTCAGGCCGTTCTGGTCCTTGACCGGGACGACCGACTTGTCGAACCAGCCGTTTTCCCAGGCATGGGCGGCACGCTTCTGGCTCTCGACCGCGTAAGCATCGACATCCGTTCTGCTGAAGCCATATTTGGTGGCGATCAGATCGGCCGAGACGCCCTGCGGCATGAAATAGGCCGGGAAATTTACCGAAGGATCCATGAACCAGGCGCCGCCGGACATGCCGAGACCGACGCGGGACATGCTTTCGACGCCGCCGGCGATGACGATATCGTCGGCCCCTTGCGCGATCTTGCCGGCGCCGAAATTGACCGCATCGAGACCGGAGGCGCAGAAGCGGGAGATCTGCATGCCGGGCGCCTTGGTGGAGTAACCGGCTTCGAAGGCGGCAGCCTTGGGGATGACGGCGCCGGCATCCATGACCGGATCGACGCAGCCCATGATGATGTCGTCGACCGTTTGCGTATCGAGCCCGTTGCGGTCGCGGATCGCCTCCAGCGTCTTTGCCGCGAGGCGGACGGAAGGCACCTCATGCAAGGCCCCGTCCTTCTTGCCGCGGCCGCGCGGCGTACGCACGTGGTCGTAAATGAAAACCTCGGTCATTGTCTCATCTCCCTGGCGGCAATCTATCTTGCCTCAAATCTTGGCGGGAGGAGAAAAGACCCCTCCCCAACCCTCCCCACAAGGGGGAGGGAGAACCGTCTCAAAACGCTTCGGCGGCCAGTTCCATCATCGTGTCGGCGCCGGCTTCGATGCGGGCCTTGCGAAGTGCGGTTTCCGGCATCAGGCGTTCCATGAAGAAGCGGGCGGTGATCAGCTTTTTCTTCAGGTAATCCTCGCGAGCCACATCGCCTGATGCAAGCCCATCCTCGGCGGCTTTGGCCATCTTTGCCCACATATAGCCGAGAATGGCGAGGCCAAAGAGGTGCATGTAGTCGGTCGAGCCGGCGCCGGCATTGTCGGGCTTGGCCATGGCGTTCTGCATGAACCACATGGTCGCGCCCTGGGCGTCGTTCAAGCCCTTCTTCAGATGCTTGGTGAAGAAGGAGAGCTTTTCGTTGCTGCGGTTCTCCTCGCAGAAATCACCGATCTCCTTGAAGAGGGCCATGGCGGCGCGGCCGCCGTTCAGCGCCAGCTTGCGGCCGACGAGATCGAGCGCCTGAATGCCGTTGGCGCCTTCATAGATCATGGCGATGCGGGCATCGCGCACATACTGGCTCATGCCGTGCTCTTCAATATAGCCGTGGCCGCCGAAGACCTGCTGGGCCATGACGGCATGATCGAAGCCCTTGTCGGTCATCACGCCCTTGAGAATCGGGGTGACGAGGCCAAGAATATCGTCGGCCGTCTGGCGCTCCTTCTCGTCGCTAGCGCGGTGGGCGATATCAGACTTGAGCGCGGTCCATAGCAGGAAGGCGCGGCCGGCCTCGTTGAAAGCGCGGATGGTCATCAGCGTGCGGCGAATATCCGGATGGACGATGATCGGATCGGCCTTCTTGTCCGGCGCCTTGGGGCCGGACAGCGAGCGGCCCTGGATGCGGTCGCGGGCATAGCTGGCGGCGTTCTGATAGGCGATCTCGGAAATGGCGATGCCCTGCAGGCCGACCATCAGGCGGGCCTCGTTCATCATCACGAACATGGCGTTGAGGCCGCGGTTTTCGGCGCCGATCAGGAAGCCGGTCGCCTCGTCGTAATTCATCACGCAGGTGGCGTTGGCGTGGATGCCCATCTTGTGCTCGATCGCGCCGCAGGAGACAGCGTTGCGGGCGCCGACCGCGCCGTCCTTGCCGACGAGGAATTTCGGGACGATGAAGAGCGAGATTCCCTTGGTGCCCTCGGGCGCACCCTCGATGCGGGCCAGCACCAGATGGATGATATTGTCGGTCAGGTCGTGCTCGCCGGCGGAGATGAAGATCTTCTGGCCGGAGATCTTGTAGCTGCCATCAGCCTGCGGCACCGCCTTGGCGCGCAGCATGCCGAGATCGGTGCCGCAATGCGGCTCGGTGAGGTTCATGGTGCCGGACCACGTGCCGTCCACCATCTTCGGCAGATAGGTGGCCTTCTGCTCGTCGGAGCCATGGACGAGAAGTGCTGCGATCGCACCCTGCGTCAGGCCCGGATACATCATCAGCGACATGTTGGCGGCCGAGGTATATTCGCCGACGGCGGTATGCAGCGTATAGGGGAGCCCCTGCCCGCCGAATTCCTCCGGCACAGCAAGGCCGATCCAGCCACCTTCGCGATAGGCTTTATACGCTTCTTTGAAACCCTTCGGCGTCGAGACGCTCGCATCGTCGTGGCGCGTGCAGCCTTCCTGGTCGCCGGAATAGTTCAGCGGAAAGAGAGCTTCCTCTGCAACCCTTCCGGCCTCGCCGAGGATCGCTTCGATCATATCGGGGGTCGCATCGGCAAAACCCGGCAGATTGTTATAGCGTTCGAGACCCAGCACGTCGTTGAGGACGAAAAGCGTATCGTTCACCGGGGCCTTGTAGACTGGCATCTCTCAAATTCCTCCCATTCGACTGACCGGATCGCGCCGGCCTTGGGCACTGTCTTACAAAATATTGACGTTTGCGTAAACGTCAAATTCTGCGCTTGTGTCGTCTTTTCTTGAAAAAATTCGAGGGCACGAATCCGCGAGCCATGAAGTACTGAGAGGAGCAGACGCCATCTCATCTTCCTTGTCCATCACGGAACGGAGTCGCGGCCGGGCAGTGGCGCAAGTCGTTCGGACTTCCTAAGTCTTTGGGACGATTCATCGAGGAAGACATCATGACCGATTTTCCCTATGAGAGTGCGCTGATCGTCGGCGCGGGCTCCGGCATCAGCGCATCGCTTGCCCGGCAATTGTCGGCGCAGGGCGTCAAGGTCGGGCTTGCCGCCCGTAATATTGAAAAGCTCCGGGCATTGGTCGAGGAGACCGGTGCCAGTGCCTTTACAACAGATGTCTCGCAACCTGCGAGCGTCGCAGCGCTTTTCGAAGAGGCTGCCGCCGCAATCGGCGGACCTGACGTGGTGATCTTCAATGCCAGCGCCCGTCAGCGTGGCCCGCTCGCCGAACTCGATCCCGCCGAGGTCGAGAAGGCGATTGCGACCACCGCTTTCGGCGGCTTCCTGGTGGTGCAGCAGGCGGCGCGGCGGATGATCCCGCGCGGCCGCGGCGCCATCCTCATCACCGGCGCGTCGGCAAGCGTGAAGGGCTTTGCGCAATCTGCCCCCTTCGCGATGGGCAAGTTTGCGCTGCGCGGCCTTGCCCAGAGTGCCGCCCGCGAACTCGGGCCGATGGGCATCCATGTCGCGCATTTCGTCATCGACGGCGCGGTGCGCTCGCAGATCCGGCCGGACCGGGCGGAAAAGCCGGATGGCACGCTGCTGCCGGATGCGATCGCCCAGACCTATATCGATGTGCTTCGCCAGCACCGCAGCGCATGGTCGCTGGAGGTGGAAGTCCGGCCCTGGACGGAGAGCTTCTAAGTCTCCCTCCCTGGCCGCGGCCTGCCGCCGCAGGGGAAGCAACTTTCACGACACTCTCAGACGGGTTAGGCTTTGCCGTCAAGGCAAGCTGGGAGGATACCGATGCCGCGTCTGGACCATGTCACCATCGAGACCCGCGATGCGCCTCAGATGATCGCCTTCCTGGAAACCGTGCTCGGCGTCAGGGAAGGCTATCGGCCGCCCTTCGCCACGCCCGGCCACTGGCTCTATCTGGACGAACGCCCGGTCATCCATCTCAGCCTGACATCGCGCAGCACCGATTTTCCGCCCGGCATCTTCAACCATGTCGCCTTCAGCCTTTACGAATTCGGGCCGGCGCTGGAACGCATCAAGGCTGGCGGCTATCGCTTCGAATATTACGATATTCCCGACACCGATCTCGGCCAGGTCTTCGTCTACGGCCCCGAGGGCGTGAAGATCGAGCTGCAATATCCCAGGCCCGCCTGAGCGCGCCGCCGCCATTCGATCTGACGAATTGAACAGCAATTGCCGCCAAAAACGGCGTTTGGAACACAAACGTTAAAAAATTCCCATCGGCATTAACGGCTTGTTTACCACGTTTCGTGAAAGGTGCGGATTGAGCAGTAGCGATCCGCATTCCTTTTCCCAGTCTCGCGTTCCCTAAGGATGCCGCTACCCCGTTCAGCTTGAGGAAAGTCTAATTGACTATCGTCTTATGAATGGTGCGCTCCGGTCCGCGCAAACACGCGGGCAGCAGACGAAAAGCCAAAGATCGAGCTCTGACGAGGGGTCGAGCAGTCGAAGCGAGCAAGAAGATGAACGGATCGCGATCAAATCCTTCCCGACAGTCCGACAGGACCTCGCTCGATGCGCTAAACCGCACGATCGAAGGGCTGGAGGCGCGCATCGAAGGGCTGATGGGCAGCGGGCGCGAACAGCGGCCGCGCACGGCACCGGCAGAGCGCGATCCTTATGTCGCTTCCCAAGCTCCCCGGCCCACAAAGGCCCCGCCTGAGCCGCGGCCGGATCCGCTTGCCGAAATCCGTCAACGCCAGCGCGCGCTTGAAGCCGGCCGCGAGCGGCCTTACGCACGCGAGCAGGCTCCGCAGATTCGCGAACCAGCGCCACGCGCCGCCGCCCCAGTGCCGGCACCCGCCTTTCGCGCCGGCGACGACACGATGACGGAGATCGCCCAGGCGCTCGTCAATCTGCGGCAGGACCTGAAGCGCGACATTTCCGAGGGCGTCACCCGCGAAATGAACGCGCTGCGCACCGAGCTGCGCGACATCAAGACAAATGCCGGAGACGGCCGTTTCGCCGACGACATGCGCGCCGATATGGGCCGCCTTGCCCAGAGCATCACCCAGCTGACCGGCCGCTCCGCCGCACCGGAGGCCACGGGCCTTCGCGAGGATTTCGAAGAGCTGCGCTCGCTGATGGACGGGCTGGCGCGCGAAGATTCGCTGCGCCATATGGAAAACCGCTGGGACGGCTTCGAAAACCGGCTTGCGGCGCTCGATACCGAGGGGCTCCAGGAAGAGCTCGTTGCGCTCGCCTATCGGCTCGACGACATCAAACGCCATATCGGCGGCATGGGCGAAAGCCCGGCCGTTCGGGCGCTGGAAGACAAGCTGATCTCGATCGCCACGGCGATGGAGCATTTCGGCAATATGATCCAGCCACACGACCGGGTCATGTCCGAGCAGTTCGCCGCCATGGACATGCGGCTCGACGAGATCAGCCGGGCAATCGCGGCAAGCGGGCGCACGGCGACTGCGAACGATCCGGGCCTGATGCAGCGGCTGGAAAGCCGGCTTGCAGCGCTGGCCGACCAGATCGACCTGATGAGCCATGATGCGGCGAGCCGCGTGAACCCGGCCGACGAGCTGGCGATCCGGCTGGAAGCGTTGACGGGACGCGTCGAGGAGCTGACGAAGGCGGAAGCGACGTCGCGGCTCGACGAACGGCTGGAACATCTCTCCTATCTGCTGGAGCGCACGCAGGAGACGGCGCCGCAGGCCGACCTCACCGGCACGCTTTCCGACATTTCTCGCAAGATCGACGCGCTTGAGAACGGCGCCGTCAACGACGTGCTGGCGCAGCGGCTCGATCATCTCGCCCGGCGCATCGACGAGATGGCCCATCAGCAGCAGGCGCCGGCACCGGCCGCGGTAGTCGACGACGGCGCCTTCCGGCGTCTCGAAGGACGGCTGAGCGACATCGCCGCCCGGCTGGAAGAGAGCACATCGGCGGCGCCGACCGATCCGCGCGCGCTGAAGAACCTCGAAGACCAGATCGCCAATCTTTCTGCACTGATGAGCGCGCCGCGCGAAAGCGCTGTAATACCCCCCGAACTCGACCAGCGCATGGGCGCGATCGAAGACTATATGGCGACGAGCGACGAATATATCATCGAGGCGGCACGCCAGGCGGCAGAGGCCGTGGTCGAGGCCTATTCGCGTCATGGCGGCCCGCAGGGTGCGATGCCTGCCGCCGACATGTCGGCGCTGACGGCGCTGGCCGAGGATCTTCGCCACCTCGAGGATCTCAGCCGCGACAGCGAGGAACGCACCCACAAGACTTTCACGGCGCTGCACGAGACGCTGGTGCATATCGCCGACCGGCTCGACGGCATGGAAGATCGCGGCCGGCCGGCCGCCCAGATGCCGGTCGCCGAGGTCGATTTCGATGTCGATCCCTATGCGCTGATGGTGGCCGAAGCGGAGATGAACAGGACACCGGCCGCTGCCCCGACAGCGAAGGCTTCTCCTGTTATCCGCACGGCCGAAGTCGCCGCCGAACCGGCCGCCCCAGCACAAGCCGCCGCCATGAGCGGAACGAGCGCGATCGCCATCGAAGCCGCGACCAGGACGACGGAAGCTGCGACATCGGCAGGGACACAGGTACCGGCAAAGGCCAGCCTGCTCGCCAGCCTTGGCAAGCGGCTGCTGCCCGGCAAGAAGGCCGAGAGCCGGACGATCGAACGACCGATGATCGACCCCGCGCCGTCGATCGATCCCACCGATGTGGTGCCGACGGATGCGGCAAACGAACTGCTCGAGCCGGGCTCGGGCACACCTGACGTGAAGAAGATCCTTGAACGGGTTCGCGCCAGCCAGAATGCGGCACGCGGCAAACCTGCCGGCGAAACCGATCGCGCCGATTATATCGCTGCCGCGCGCCGTGCGGCGCAGGCGGCCGCGATGGAAGTGGATGCCAATCCGAAGCAGGCAGCCGGCAAGGCAGAGAAGAAGGGCACAAATGCCGACAAGGCCGGCAAGGCTTCTGACAAGACGGGCAAGACCAGTGCCTTTTCGCGCTACCGGCGGCCGATCCTGCTGGCGGTCGGCGCCGTGCTGCTCGCCATCATGGCCTTTCCGCTTGCCCGAACGCTGACAAGCGGCGAGCGCGCGCCGCAGCCGCCGGCAGAAGTCTCGGCGTTGACCGGCGCGGAAAACCCAGCGCCGGCCTTGCCTGACGCGACACCTGCCCAGCCGGATGCCGCCGCTCTCGGAACGACCGCTCCGGCAGCGGAATCTGTACCACCCGCCGCCGAACAGGCGCAGCCGGAAGCAACCCCGCCTGACGCCGGCGAGCATCTGACCGACGTGGCGCCGCTTGACGGCGAAGGGGCAGCGACCCTTGCCCCTCCCGGTTCGTCGGGCGCGGCACAGGAGACATCGGGCTTCGTTCCGAACGCGCCGGCTGCAGCAGTACCCGCGCCGCAGGCTGCCATCACCATTCCCGACACTGTCCAGCCGAAATCGCTTGCCGATGCGGCGAGCGGCGGGGATGCGCTGGCGCTGTTTGAGATCGGCGCGCGTTATTCGGACGGCCGCAACGGCATGACGGTCGATCAGAAGCAGGCCGCAGGCTGGTACCAGCTTTCAGCCGACAAGGGCTTTGCGCCGGCCGAATACCGGCTCGGCAGCATGTACGAGAAGGGCAACGGCGTCGAACGCGACATCGCCAAGGCGAAGGGTTTTTACGAGCAGGCGGCAAACCAGGGCAATGCCAGCGCCATGCACAATCTCGCCGTGCTCTACGCCTCCGGCGCCCTCGGCCAACAGGATTATGCGACGGCCGCCTCGTGGTTCACCAAGGCTGCGAACCTCGGCATCACCGACAGCCAGTTCAACCTGGCAATCCTCTGCGCACGCGGCAACGGCGTTCCGGCGGATCTCGAAGAGTCCTACAAGTGGTTTGCGATCGCCGCCAAGGGCGGCGACAAGGATGCGGCGCAGAAGCGCGACGAAGTGGCCAAAGCCATGAAACCCGACCAGCTCGAACGGGCGCGCGCCAAGGCCGATCTCTGGAAGGCGGAGCCGGTCGACCACCGCACGAACGCCATCGACATCCCCGACGAATGGGCGGGAACCGGCGCCAAGACGGCGAGCGTCGATATGAAGAAGGCGATCCGCAACATCCAGGCGATCCTCAACAATAACGGCTTCGACGCCGGCGTGCCGGACGGCGAAATGGGCGCGAAGACCGTGACCGCGATCAAAAACTTCCAGAAGTCCGTCGGCCAGGAGCCGGACGGCAAGGTGACCGACGCGACCGTGAAGGCGCTGCTCGAACGCAACAAGCAGGGCAGCAAGGCAATCTGAGGCCCGCGTCGCATCGACGCGGGATCGTCTGGACTCTCTGTTCCTGCGATGAAAAACGCCTGGCGGCACTATGCCGCAAGGCTTTTTCCAATTTTGCCGTCGTCTGTCACAAAACCTGAAAAAAGCCGGATTATGCCCGGACATATCGATCCGCGCATCTGGCGAATCCTCTGCCACCGATCTCTCCGTCAATCTCTATGGCTAATCACGGGGCCGATCGAAAGCCTCTGGCAACGATTTCACAGTATGGTGCGCATTCGAACGGGGACGTGACAAGAAACCGCCCGGCAGGAGCGGTCATCATTCGGGGTCGGCTGTGACAATCTATCTGCCCATCGCAGAATTGTCGGTGAACATCTTCATCATTCTCGGCATGGGGGCGGCCGTCGGATTCCTGTCTGGAATGTTCGGCGTCGGCGGCGGTTTTCTCATCACGCCGCTGTTGATCTTCTACAACATTCCCCCCGTTGTCGCCGTCGCGACCGGCGCCAACCAGGTCGTGGCCTCGTCGATATCGGGCGCGATCACGCATTTCCGGCGCGGCTCGCTCGACGTCAAGCTCGGCACGGTGCTGCTGGTCGGCGGCCTTGCGGGTGCCACGGTCGGCATCTGGATCTTCTCTTTACTGCGCGCCATCGGCCAGCTCGATCTCATCATCTCGCTGATGTATGTGATCTTCCTCGGCACCGTCGGCGGGCTGATGCTGCTCGAAAGCGTCAATGCCATGCGGCGGGCAGCGCGCAACGAGCCGCCTGCACCGCGCAAGCCCGGCCACCAGCACTGGGTGCACAAGCTGCCGCTGAAGGTGCGCTTCAAGAAATCGAAGATCTTTCTCAGCGTCATTCCGATCGTCGCGCTCGGCTTTGCGATCGGCATCCTCACCTCGATCATGGGTGTCGGCGGCGGCTTCATCATGGTGCCGGCGATGATCTACCTGCTACGCATCCCGACCAATGTCGTCGTCGGCACCTCGCTGTTCCAGATCATCTTCGTGACCGCCTATACGACGATCGTACAGGCGGCGACGAACTTTTCCGTCGACATCGTGCTCGCCTTCATCCTGATGGTGGCAGGTGTCATCGGGGCGCAATACGGCGTGCGCGTTGGCCAAAAGCTGCGCGGCGAACAGCTGCGCGCCCTGCTCGGCCTGCTGGTGCTCGCCGTCGGCGTGCGTCTTGCGATCGCTCTGGTGGTGACGCCGGCCGACGTCTATTCGGTGGTGATGGGAGCGGGCAATTGACGCGCCTGCTGAGTTTCGCCATCGCATTGCTTTGCCTGCTGCCGGCTGTTGCCGGAGCGCAGTGGTTGCCGGGGCAAGCAACGGAAGTGGTGCGTGAAGGGTTGGAAATCGGCACGTCGACCAGCGAAATCGCCATCACCTCGGATTTCCACGGCGCGGATCTGACCATCTTCGGAGCGCTCTCGAATACCGACCAGTTGCTGCTCGCTATCGGCCAGTATGACGTGGTCGTGGTGCTGGAGGGCCCGCGCGAGGATGCGACAGTGCGCAGGAAGGAACGCGTCTTCGGCATCTGGGTGAACACCCGCTCGATGACCTTCGAAGCGGTGCCGCATTCCTATTCGATGTCGAGCTCGCGCATGATCGACGATCTGACGACACCGCTCGAGCTGACCGATCAGGGGATCGGCATCGACCACATTCCGCTGACGCCGGTCGGCTTCGTCGGCGACGGCAGCAATCTCGGCGAGTTCCGCGACGCCTTCCGGCGACTGCAGCAGGGTGGCGGGCTCTACGACCGCAACCCGAGCGGCGTGCGGTTCGTTTCCTCCAACCTCTTCAAGGCGAGCCTGCGCCTGCCGGCAAACATTCCGAACGGCGTGCACACCGTGCGCGCCTATCTGTTCAAGAGCGGACTTTTCGTGAACGAGAAATCGCTGCCGCTGCGGGTCATCAAGACCGGCATCGAGCAGACGATCACCGATGCGGCGCATGAGCAGCCGATCCTCTACGGCTTTGCGGCCGTGCTGCTCGCCGTCATCACCGGCTGGGGTGCCAGCCTGATCTTCCGCAAGGACTGATCCACAGCCAAGGCGCTCAAAATTTCTTCCCGAAAATAGGCTCGGCAAGGCGCTGAGCACGAAGGCCTGCGGGAGCAGCTGCTTGCCCGAATGTTCTGCTTCAAAAAAACCGCTTGCATTTCGCTATCAGTCGGCCTAACTTTTAACCAGTTGTTAAACGCAACCAGTTTTGGTGATGGCAATTCAGAAGGAGGATGGAAATGAGAAAGCTTGTTGTCTGGAACCTGATGACGCTCGACGGTTATTTCGAAGGCACGAAGCCATGGGATATCGACTTCCACAATCTCGCCTGGGGGCCTGAATTGCAGCGCTATGCCGAACAGTTCGGCAGGGAAAGCGATCTGCTGGTCTTCGGCCGCAAGACCTATGAGGGCATGGCCTCCTACTGGCCGACCGCCGAGGGCGAAGGTGAGATCAAAGCCTATATGAACGGCATCGCCAAGATCGCCGTGTCGCGGACGATGAGCGAGCCCGGCTGGAACAATGCCCGCGTCGTCAGCGATCCGATCCCCGAATTGACGCGGCTGAAACAGGAGGACGGCAAGACGATCTTGATCTTCGGCAGCGCCGAGCTTGCCGACAGTCTGCTGAAAGCCGGCCTTATCGACGAAATCAGGGTTTGCCTGGTGCCGGTGATCCTCGGCGGCGGCAATCCGCTTTTCAAACCGGCAGAGAGCCAGATGCCGCTGAAGCTCATCGAATCCTCGACGACGGAAGGCGGCGCGATGATCCTGCGCTACGAACCCGTCAAAGCGTAGTGGATGGGATGCCGTCCCGATGGTTAGGCCAGGGTATCGATCCCTGGCCGCACAAGGAGGCAGCCGGGGAAGTTCGCATTCGACTAAAAACCGGTTTTTAACATTTACGAGTTAGTAATCTCTCGGAAACGAGAGGTTTTGTCATGCGTACTCGTATCGTTCTGACGGCCGTGGGTCTCGCGCTGCTTGCCGGCTGCGCGACGGCGCCGAAGCAGACGAGGAACATCTGTGCCGTCTTCGACGAGCGCAACGGGCTCTTCTCCAGCTGGCAGAGCGCCGCCGAACGAACGGAGAAGAAATACGGCGTGCCCGTGCCGATCCTGATGGCGACGATGTATACCGAATCCGGCTTCCAGCCCTATGCGCGGCCGCCGCGCACCAAGCTGTTCGGCTTCATTCCCTGGACCCGTCCGTCGACAGCCTACGGCTATTCGCAGGCGCTCGACGGGACCTGGGATCACTACCAGTCGCAGACAGGGAACTGGACCGCGCGGCGGGCGAACTTCGCCGACGCGATCGATTTCATCGGCTGGTATCACTACCAGAACAGCCTGGAGACCGGCATTCCGCTGAACGATGCCTATAATCTCTATCTTGCCTATTACTCAGGTCCGACGGGGTACAAACGCGGCGACTGGCGCTCGAACGGGCAATTGCAGCAGACGGCCCAGAAGTTTGCGCGGATGGCAGGGACATATCAGCGGCAGCTGCAGGAGTGCGATTGAGTTTAGGTGGTGCCGTGCCAGCCCCTTCTGCCCTGCCGGGCATCTCCCCCACAGGTGGGGAGATTGGCTGGGCACACGGGCTTCCCCAAACAACGAACGTCCAGCACGGCGAAACGGTAGATGGACAGGAAGTTCAAGCCACTTGTGATCTCCCCACCTGTGGGGGAGATGCCCGGCAGGGCAGAGGGGGGCTGAAGCCCGCCGACCTGGAATAACAGGCGCTATCCCCACAAATTCCCATACCGCACCGAGTAGATCCGGTCCTTGCCGAGCAGATGCGCCACCAGCAAAGCCTTGTCGAACAGGCCCTTCATTGCCTGATGGCCGAGATCCAGACCGCCGCTCATGACACCGAAGGCCGGCATCAGCAGGCGGGCGCCGTCGGTGGCAAAGCACGGGCGGCGGACGGATTTCTCGCGGCGGCGCACGGTCGCCGAGGGGTGCAGGTGGCCGGCGATCTCGCCGCTCTGCAAGCCGCTCTTCGGCTCGTGCCGGAAGGTCAGGCCGGCATAGTGCATCTCGTCGGCAGATGTGCCCGGCAGGTCGACGATGCCATCCGGATCATGGTTGCCATTGATCCAGATCCATTCGCGGCCGCGGGCCATATTGACGATCAGCGTGCGGAAATTCTCCGGCAGATGCTTCGAACCGATGCGGTCGTGGAAATTGTCGCCGAGCGAGATGACGAGCTTCGGGTTATAGCGGGAAATGACGGCAGCAAGGACGGTCAGCGTTGCCAGCGTATCGTAAGGCGGCAGCATCATGCCGCGGCGGGCGAAGGCTGCACCCTTTTCCAGATGCAGGTCGGAAACGACGAGCAGGCCGGCATCAGGCAGATAGAGGGCGCCGAGCGGATCGCAGACGGCGGCAATGCCACGGACCGATGTCTCGATGCCCGGCATCGCGGTCGGTCCTGATATGTCGCGCGCCAGCGCCAGGCGGTTCATCACGGTCGTCATTCCTAAATCGTCGTCAGGGCCTAAATCGTCGGGCCCTAATTCTCACCAGGTCCAATTCTCGTCAAGCGAGCGCTTCGGCGATCAGATCGTCCGCCGCTTCGGCCAGGAGCGCGTCATGGGCCTCTCCCGGCACCGCCTCGCGGCCGATTTCCAGCATCACCGGCACGGCGAGCGGGGAAATATGATCGAGAGCGCGGTGGGTGATGTGGCCCCTGATTCGTCTCAGCATATCGCCAAGACGGCCAATATCCAAAAGTCCCGTCGCTGCATCCTGCCGCGTCGCCTGCAGGAGGATGTGATCCGGCTCGTGGCTGCGCAGCACGTCGTAGATCAGATCGGCGGAGACGGTGATCTGACGGCCGCTCTTTTCCTTGCCCGGATGGCGGCGCTCGATCAAGCCGGCAATCACGGCGCAATTGCGGAAGGTGCGCTTCAACAGGAAGGATTCGTCGAGCCAGGCTTCGAGATCGTCGCCGAGCATATCCTCGTCGAAGAGGTCGGAGAGGCTGAGCCGGCCGTTGCCGATCATCAGCCCCATATCCTCGAGGCCCCAGATGGCAAGCGAATAATCGGTGGCGACGAAACCGAGGGGCTTGGCGCCTATCCGCTCCAGCCGGCGGGTGAGCAGCATGCCGAGAGTCTGGTGGGCGAGACGGCCTTCGAAGGGATAGGCGACCATGTAGCCGCGGCTGCCGCGCGGAAAGGTTTCGATCAGAAACTCGTCACGCTTCGGCAGCATCGACTTGTCGTTCTGCAGCGACAGCCAGTCGCGCACCTGATCCGGCAGGTGTCGCCAGCGATCGGGATCGGCGATCATCGCCCGCACCTGCTCGGCGAGATAGGTCGACAGCGGAAACTTGCCGCCATTATAGGATGGGATTTTCGGATCGAGCGAAAAGGCCTGCGAAGCGAGGCATTCGTTTTCACGGATGCCCTCGAAGCGCAGCACCTTGCCGGAGAAGACGAAGGTATCGCCCGGCGACAATTGCTCGAGGAAATATTCCTCGACCTTGCCGAGCGTGGCGCCGCCGCGGCCGATCCTGCCGCCCTCGCCGCGCTTGACCATGCGGATATTCAGCATCGGGCTTTCGACGATAGTGCCGAGGTTGAGGCGATATTGCTGGGCGACACCAGGATTGGAGACGCGCCAGCGGCCCTCCGCAGTCTTGCGGATACGGGCGTAACGCTCATAGGTGCGGAGCGCATAACCGCCGGTCGCGACGAAATCGACGATGCGCTCGAAGGTCTCCCAGCTCAGATCGGCATAGGGCGAGGCGCTGATGATTTCATCGTAGAGTTCCAGCATGTCGAAGGGTTCGGCGCAGGCCATGCCGAGCACATGCTGGGCGAGCACGTCGAGCGCGCCGCGACCGACCGGCGGGGTGTCCTGCGCGCCGATATAATTGGCATCGAGGGCGGCCTGGCACTCCATGACCTCGAAACGGTTGGCGGGTACGAGGATCGCCTTCGAGGGCTCGTCCATGCGGTGATTGGCGCGGCCAATGCGCTGGGCAAGACGCGAGGCGCCCTTCGGCGCGCCGACATGGATGACGAGATCGACATCGCCCCAGTCGATGCCGAGATCGAGGGTGGAGGTGGCGACGACGGCGCGCAGCCGGTTTTCGGCCATCGCCGCCTCGACCTTGCGGCGCTGGGCAACATCGAGCGAGCCGTGATGGAGCGCGATCGGCAGGTTGTCGTCATTGATCGTCCAGAGTGCCTGGAAAAGCATTTCCGCCTGGCTGCGGGTGTTGACGAAGAGCAGTGTCGTGCGATGTTCGACAAGCTTGTTGTAGACATCCGGAATGGCATATCGGGCGGAATGGCCGGCCCAGGGAATGCGTTCTTCGGTCGACAGGATCGAGATATCGGGTTTGGCGCCGCCTTCGACGACCACCAGGCCGGCATGGTGCTCCCTGCCCTCTTCCTGGCCGACCAGCCATTTCTGCAGATCCATCGGCTCGGCGACGGTGGCCGACAGGCCGATTGTCTGGAGACCGGGGGCAAGGCGGCGGAGGCGAGCCAGGCCGAGCGAAAGCATATGGCCGCGCTTGGAGGTGACCAGCGAATGCAGCTCGTCGAGGACTATATATTTCAGGTCCTTGAAGAAGCGCTCGGCCTCCCGGTTCGCCAACAGCAGGGCGACCTGTTCCGGCGTCGTCAGCAGAATGTCCGGCGGGTTGAGCTTCTGGCGCTGGCGCTTGGCATTCGGCGTATCGCCGGTGCGGTTTTCGACGGTGACCGGCAGGCCCATCTCCTCGACCGGCTTCATCAGGTTGCGCTCGATATCGATGGCAAGCGCCTTCAGTGGCGAAACATAAAGCGTATGGATGCCGGTGAAGGCGGAGCCGGGCGGGATCCGGCCGCGGCGGGTGAGATCGGTGAGCGAGGGCAGGAAACCGGCGAGCGTCTTGCCGGCACCGGTCGGCGCAATCAGCAGCGTGCTGTCGCGGGCCTCGGCGCGGGCGAGCAGTTCCAGCTGATGGGCGCGTGGGCGCCAGCCCTTTTCCGCAAACCAGCGGGTAAAGGCGGCAGGAAGCAGGGCACGGGCTTCGGAATCGATCTGGTCCACGCCCTGAAAGTAGTCAAACGCCAGGGAAAAAGAAGAGCGGCGCCTTTTCACATGGCGATATAGCGGTCCTTGCGGTGGTTGATGGCAATCGTGAGGTTGAGAACGATCGCACCGAGCACAGAGCAGGCGATGATGAAGGGGCTGGCGACGAAGAAGGAGAGCGCCAGGATGATGCCGTCGAAACCGAGCTGGACGAAGCCGGCGCGCCAGCCGAAGCGATCCTGGATATAGAGGGCAAGAATGCCGATGCCGCCGAGGCTGGCGCGGTGGCGGAAGAGCGCCAGCATGCCGGCGCCGATGACAAGGCCGCCGAAGAGCGCACCGGCGAAAGGATCGACACGCGCCATGCTGATGAAGCCCGGGACGAATTCGGACAGGACCGAGGTCAGCGCAATGGCGGCGAAGGTCTTGATGGTGAAGGCGGCACCCAAACGGCGGAAGGCTAGATAATAGAAGGGCAGGTTTACGACGAAGAAGCAGAGGCCGAAGCTGAAGCCCGTCGCATAATGGGCGAGGAAGGCAAGGCCAGCCGTACCGCCGGCAAGCAGCCCGGCGCCGGAGAGAAGCGTTACGCCGAGCACGGCGAGCATGCTGCCGGCGACGATGCCCTGGGCGTCGTCGAAGAGCGAGTGACGATCGGCGCTGGAATTCAGAAGGCCTGCAAAAGCGTTGGATGCCATGTTGTTCCCCTGTCGGCGTTTCCGTCTTCTATCCGCGGTCAGGATAAAGGCAAGTGGCAGCAGCGAGGACACCTCTTGACAGCTGGCATAATCGTGGATATTTTTTATCCACGAATTGAGGAGGCCAGATGCATGAAGATGGGCGATGGGGTCGAGCAGGCCATTCACAGCGTTGCGATGCTTTCCGGCCTCTCCGAAGGCGGCGTGCTTTCGGCGGCCGCGCTGGCGGAATTCCACGGCGTTTCGACAAGCTATCTGCTGAAGCATCTGCAGGCGCTGTCGGGCGCCGGCATCCTCGATACCGTACCGGGGCCGAAGGGCGGATATCGGCTGGCAAAAGCACCGAAGGAGATTTCGCTGCTCGACATCGTGCTCGCGGTCGAGGGGTCTGCACCGGCGTTCCGCTGCGCCGAAATCCGCCAGCGCGGACCGAACCCGGTCTCCGATCGCTTGTTCGCCCAGCCCTGCACCATCAACGCGGCGATGCTGAAAGCCGAACGGGTCTATCGCGCCGAACTCGCCAAGACGAGCCTGGCCGATATCGGCATCGAACTTGCCGCCGTCGACGACGGATCGATCGCAGCCAGAGGCTGCGCCTTCCTTGAAATCCATGAACGCAAGACGGCTCGTTGAGCCATAACAAAGGAGAAAGAGCATGCAACCACGTTTCAACTTCGCCAAAGCAGCCCCCGATGCCTACAAGGCAGTCGCCGCGCTCGAGCAATATGTCCAGTCCTCCGGGCTGGAGCGCCGCTTCATCCACCTGATCAAGCTGCGCGCTTCACAGATCAACGGCTGCGCCTATTGCGTCGACATGCATGTGAAGGAAGCCCGCCATGATGGGCTCTCCGAACAATGGATCAACCTGATGTGCGTCTGGCGGGAATCGCCGGTCTATGACGCCCGCGAACGGGCGCTGCTCGGCTGGGTGGATTCAGTGACCAATATCGCCAAAACAGGCGCGCCTGATGCCGACTACGAGACGCTGAAGGCCCATTTTTCCGAAGAAGAAATGACGAAAATCACGGTGGCGATCGGCGCGATCAACATCTGGAACCGGCTTGCCGTCGGCTTCCGCTCGCAGCATCCGATTGATGCGGCGCAGAAGGCAGCCTGATCGATATCTGCTTACAGGGAAATCATCCTGGCAACCGACCCGAAAATCTCGGGTCGGTCGAATACCGGGTCACTCGTGATCCCTGGTGGCCCGTACGGCAACGGCATCAAACCGATTGCCCGAGAGGTCGACGCTGTTGAATAGGTCGCGGACGACTTTCGCAATTTCTTCCGCGGAAGCGCCCTTGGCGTATTCTTCCTGCATACGGCGTCTGACAAGTTTTTCCAAATCTGACATAGTTCACCTCATCAAATCCGGCGCGAGAAGAGTTTGGCGCCGCGACCGATCACAGGCAAGTTACGTTTTGTTTAGAATGGCTTACCGATTGGTAATGTTAGGGCCTCGCTGGTCAGATTGACACGCGGTTAGGGCACGTCCCCTCTCCCCGTAAAACGGGAAGAGGGTTAGGGTGAGGGGCAAAGCACACGGAACGACTTCAATGAGAGGCTCCAAGCCAAAAACCACTGCCCGAGCACGATCCCTGCGCCAATCGGATAACGACGCAGAGGACAAATTGTGGAAAGAGCTGCGCGACCGGCGGCTCAACGGAAACAAGTTCGTCCGGCAATTGCCGATCGGTCCCTATTTTGCAGACTTCGCCTGCCGTGAACTGCGGCTTGTCATCGAGATCGACGGTAGCCAACATGCGGAAAGCCGACGGGACGGCATTCGGGATGCCTTCATGACCGGCAATGGCTGGTCGGTGGTTCGTTTCTGGAACGTGGACGTGCTGAGAGCTCCGCCATCCGTGCTTGAGACGATCCTTGCAATCTGCGACGGGCGGCTGGTCGAACGCGTGGAAGCTTCGGATTTGCGGTTCTTTCCGGCGGCAGGCGATTAGCGATGGCGTGCCGTGGAGTGGCCCCTCACCCTAACCCTCTCCCCGTAAAGAACGGGGAGAGGGGACGTGCCATACGAGACGTCATGGGGAACGGAGACGTTGCGGCATGTCCCCTTCGCCCCGCAAGCGGGGAGAAGGTGCCGGCAGGCGGATGAGGGGCAAATCCACGCGGCGACTTTGATGAGAGGACGCAGGCGGACCGCCAAAAAAACGGGGAGACGAGGCTTCGGATGTCGCCTTACAGCGCGATGTAGCGATCAGCGCGGTGATTGATGGCGACGAAGAGGTTGAGGACGACGGCGCCGAGAACCGAATAAAAGACGACGGGCGGCGTGGTGACGAAGAAGGCGGCGGCGAGCACGCACATGTCGATGGCAAGCTGGACGAGGCCGGCACGGATGCCGAAACGCTCCTGCAGGTAGATGCCGAGAATGCCGACGCCGCCGAGGCTGGCGCGGTGGCGATAGAGCGCCAGCAGGCCGAAGCCGAGCAGCAGGCCGCCGAGAAGGGCCGCCCAGGCCGGATGAATGCTCGAAATGGACAGGAAGCGCGACTGCACATCGGCAATCACCGAGGTCAGGCCGATGGCGATGAAGGTCTTGATGGTGAAGGCCATGCCGAGGCGCTTCCAGGAGAGATAGAAGAACGGCAGGTTGAGCAGGAAGAAGGCAAGGCCGAAATTGACGCCGAAGGCATAATGCAGGAGGAAAGCGACGCCGGCGGTGCTGCCGGTTAGAAGGCCGGCGCTGGCGAGCACATAGAGGCCGAGTGCGGCAACGAGGCTGCCGGAGAATATGCCCTGCACGTCTTCGACCGGGGTGTGGCGCGTCGCAGTCGTATTCCAAAAGCCAAGGGCATTGATGAGCTGTGTCATGTCGCCAGTCTCCACGGCAGACGAGTTCAAGAACGCGCCTGGAAAGGCCGGGCGCGACGGAATTTTGGATCATGAAAGGAGCCCGAGCGCCTCGGCGTAATATTGCCGGGCTCTCTGCCGATGCGGTGCAGTATCGGGTTTTTCGGTGTTCCGATCAAGTGAAATAGGTAAGCAATGCTGACCTATTAAAACATCGCAAGAAATGTTCGCTCACGCAGGCTTCTGCGCAAGGAACAGAATGCCGGACACCGGTTTTCCGCCATCTTTGCGAATG
Source organism: Rhizobium sp. WYCCWR 11152 (assembly GCF_013087615.1). Lineage (NCBI taxonomy): Bacteria > Pseudomonadati > Pseudomonadota > Alphaproteobacteria > Hyphomicrobiales > Rhizobiaceae > Rhizobium > Rhizobium sp. WYCCWR 11152. The sequence continues at coordinate 247,943 of NZ_JABFCP010000011.1, forward strand.
ACCGATTTGACGATCTTGAGGATTTGGAAGCCGTGACGGGCAAGAAGCATCCTGACATAGGATTCCGAATGGGCGTAACGCAGCGAGGGAGCGAGATGGAAGCCCTCGCCCTCCCCCGCATCCTCGACGGAGAAGGCGATATCGGCGCATGGTGCAGCGAGTTCTCCGACGATGGCAAAGACGCTTTCGAGATTGCCGAGATACATCAGCACATCGGCTGCCGTCACCAGATCGGCGCGATGGCGCGCCGCATCTGCAAAGAGGCCGGAGAGATCGGGCGCGAGCGAGAGATCGGCCTGGGCGAGACTGTCATAGACATGTTTCTCGGCGGCCTTTGCCAGCATGTTCTGGGAGAGATCGAAGCCTTCGAGGCGGCCGACACGGCCGCGGATTTCAGGGCCGAGCAGGCCGGTGCCGCAGCCGAGATCGACGGCCAGTTCGTAGCGCCTGCCGGTGGAGGCGACGAGCGCTGCGAGCTTCTGTGGGACGCTGTAGTCGAGCTTTTCGACAAGGGCTGATTCGAAACGGTCGGCATAGTCGTCGAAGAGGCGCTCGACATAGCGGCTCGGCGGTTGGTCGGGCATGGCCGCGCCGCCGAGAAGGGCGAGCTTGAGGGTTGCACCGAAAATATCATCGGGATCGAGGGCAAGCGTCCTGCGATAGGCCTCGATCGCGGCCTCGCCCCTGCCCGCCTTTTCGCAATAGGTGGCGAGGCGATACCAGCCGGCGGCCCAGGCAGGCACGAGCTCGAGGGCCTGTTCCATCAGCTCGGCGGCCGCTTCCGGCTCGCCGCCTTCTTCGAGCATCCTGGCATAATCGGCGCGGCGGTCGGCGATGACATCGCCAGAGGAAAGCTGGTGGGGTAGCATCAATGGGCCTTATCGGTTCGCGCGCATTTGGCGGCGGCCACAAAAAAACTCAAGTCCTATTTCAGAGGCGAAGCGGCCAATTCCGGAAAGGGCTTGCGGGCGCCGCGCCGCGACCTTATTCCAAGGGCAAACAGGAGATGGCTTATGTCCGATCAGGCGAACAGGTTCCTCGGCGATTCAATCGGCCGCACATTGATAAAGCTTATCGTGGTGTCGCTGATCGTCGGTTTCGTCATGACCGTCTTCGGCCTGACGCCGTGGGGCATCATCTACGGCATACGCGATTTCATTCTGGAGATCTGGTACCGCGGCTTCTCGGCCCTCGGGCGCGTCGGCGACTATCTGATCCTCGGCGCGACGATCGTCATCCCGCTCTTCATCATCCTTCGTCTTTTCAGCTACCGCCGGTAACATGACATCCATCGATCTTTCCAGGCGCGGCCTGCTGCGCCTTTCCGGACTTGCGCTCGCCGCCGGCATCGCCGGCTGCACCACGACCCCGCGGATGGCCGGCACGCCGTCGGACGGCGAGGACGAGACGGCGAGCGTGCTACCGCTCGTCAACCAATTGCGGGCGAAGAACGGCCTGCCGCCGCTTGCCGTCGATCCGGCGGCGAGTACTGCCGCCTTGTTCCAGGCAAAACGCATGGCGAGTGCGGGCAAAATGGCCCATCTCATGGGTATGACCGACAGTTTCGGCGCGCGCGTCAAGGCGAGCGGCGTGCGGCTGCCGGCGGCCGAAAACATCGCCTCCGGCCAGCAGAGCGTCGATGCCGTGGTGACGGCCTGGATCAACTCACCGCATCACCTGGAAAACATGCTCGGACGTTATGGCGGCCTTGGCGTTGCCGTCGCCCATAATACATCTTCCAGGAACCTGCCCTATTGGGCCATGGTGCTTTCCAGCTGAGGTGATTCCGCCGGCAGCAGTTCAAGTGATGCAGCGTCGGTTGCGCGTCTGAAACGACGCGTAGTGCCGTCGCGACGAGGCCGGCATGGATACACGCAGCAATCACAACGCGCTCGCATTCGACGTGACGCACCTGATGGTGCTGTCGATCGCCCTTCCGATGACGCTCGGCTTCATGACGACGCCGCTGCTCGGGCTGACGAACACCGCCGTCGTCGGCCGCATGGGCAATGCGGAAGCGCTGGCCGGGCTGGCGATCGGCGCCATGCTCTTCGACCTGATTCTCGGCAGCTTCAACTTCCTGCGCGCCTCGACGACCGGGCTGACGGCGCAGGCCTATGGCCGTCACGACCAGCACGAGCAGCAGGCGGTCTTTTCCCGGGCGATGATTTCGGCACTCGGCTGCGGACTGGCGCTGCTCTGTCTTTCGCCGCTGCTGATGGCGGCGGGGTTGAGGCTGATGGGGGCGGAAGGCGCGATCGCCGAGGCGACCAGCACCTATTTTTCCATCCGCATGCTGGCAGCACCCGCGGCGCTGGCAAATTATGCCATCCTCGGCTTCGTGCTCGGGCGCGGACAGGGCAAGATCGGACTGCTGCTGCAGGCGATCATCAACGGTATCAACATCCTGCTTTCCATTTATCTCGGCCTGACGCTCGATTGGGGCGTGGCGGGGGTCGCCTGGGGAACAATGGCCGGCGAAACCGTCGGTGCGCTCGCCGGGCTTTTCATCGTGCTGCGCGGCTTCGGTAAGGCAGCCCGGCCGGCATGGTCCGAGGTCTTCTCCCGCCACCGGCTGGCCGAGCTTTTCGCGCTCAACCGCGATATCTTGATCCGGACTTTCGTGCTGATCGGCGCCTTCACCATCATGACGCGGATCGGCACCAGCTTCGGTGCGGTGACGCTTGCCGCCAATGCCGTGGTGATGAATTTCTTCCTGCTGTCCGGCTATTACCTCGACGGGCTTGCCAATGCTGCCGAACAGATCATCGGCCGGGCAATCGGCGCGCGCTACCGGCCGGCCTTTGACCGCGGGCTGAAGCTCACGACCTTCTGGTCCTTCGGGCTGGCGGCGCTCGGCTCCGCCTTCTTCTTCCTCGCCGGCCCCTGGCTGATCTCGGTGCTGACGACCTCACCCGAGGTGCGGCAGGCGGCGGAAACCTATCTGCCCTGGGCAGCGATCACCGGACTGACCGGCGCGCTCGCCTTCCTGATGGACGGGGTCTTCATCGGCGCCACATGGTCGGCCGACATGCGCAACCGCATGCTGATATCTTTTGCCGGCTATCTCCTGATGCTCGCGGTCTTCGTGCCGCTCTTCGGCAATCACGGCCTGTGGCTGGCGATGAACGCCTTCCTGCTCTTCCGGGGCTTCTTCCTGGCGATGCTGGTGCGGTCGCGGGCCGATCAGACCTTCCGCGCCGCCCAATAATCCAGCCGGGTGTCGCGCAAGTCGCGGATCGAGGCGGCCTTTTCGCGGTCCAGGAGTTTCGACAGGCCGCGGACGATATCGCCGGCCAGACCAGGGCCCTCATAGACCATGCAGGAATAGAGCTGGACGAGATCGGCACCCGCCCGGATCTTCTCCAGCGCGGTTTCGGCCGAGGAGACGCCGCCGACGCCGATGATCGGCAGATCAGGGCCGACGCGTTTGCGCATCCTGGCGAGTACCGCCGTCGATTTTTCGAACAGCGGCACGCCGGAAAGGCCACCCGCCTCCTTCGCCTGGCGCTGATCCTTAAGGCCGTCGCGCGACAGCGTGGTGTTGGAGACGATCAGCCCGTCGAGCGCATGCGAAAGCGCCTCGGCTGCGATATCGTCCATGCCTTCCTCGGTCAGATCGGGCGCGATCTTCAGAAAGACCGGGATCTTCCGGCCGGACGCCGCCGCCATCTCGTCGCGCGCAGCAAGCACTGATGACAGCAGCACTGCAAGGCTTTCGCGCCCCTGCAGGTCGCGCAGGCCAGGCGTGTTCGGCGAGGAGATGTTGGCGGTGAAATAGCGCGCGACGGAATAAAAGCGGCGGATGCCGGCGACGTAATCGGCGATGCGGTCCTCGCTATCCTTGTTGGCGCCGATATTGACGCCGATCATGCCGCCGCCCCTCAGCGCGGCAAGGCGCCCGAAAGCGGCATCATGGCCTTCATTGTTGAAGCCGAGGCGGTTGATGACGCCTTCATCCTCCACCAGCCGGAAGATGCGCGGCCGCGGATTGCCGGATTGCGGTTTCGGCGTCACCGTGCCGATCTCGGTAAAGCCGAAGCCGAGCTTCAACAGCGCCTCCGGCACCTCGGCATTCTTGTCGTAGCCGGCGGCCATGCCGAGCGGACTTTCGAAGGTAAGGCCGGCAACGGTCTGGCGCAGGCGCGGATCGGGTGTCAGCTGGCAGGCGGGCACGAAGCCGGATTTCAGCGCGGCGATCGACATGCCATGCGCCGTTTCCGGATCGAACAGGAAGAGACCCTTGCGGGCGAGACGCTTGAAGGGATCGATCATGGCGCGAGCTCCGGAAAGATATGGGCGCCGGCTTCGTCGAGCGGTAACGGCGCCTCCCAGAGCACGGCCGCAAGCGGCAGATCGGCGTAGAGGTGTGGGAAGAGATCGCCGCCGCGCGAGGGCTCGAAGACCAGCTTGTCACCGAAGCCGCCGCCATCCACGGCAATCAGCAGCAGGCCGGACTGGCCGGCCAAATGCAGCGCGGCGGTCTGCTTTACCTGGTCCGCCGTCGACAAATGGATGAAGCCATCCTTGAGATCGATGCCTGCGCCATGAAAAGTGCCGGTTTGTCTGGCTTGCTGCCAGAGCGTTTCCGTCACGATCTTGTAAAGGGTCGGTGTCAGGGTCATCATGGCCTCACGATAGGCTGTTCCTTGGTCACGAGGGCTTTGCCGGAAAGAGGCGGCGATGTCCACGCCCCGGCGCCGAAAAACGGGACCGCCACAAGCAAAATCCGGAGGATGAGACGATGAAGGTTTTGATTCTGACGTTTGGCATTTTTCTGATGCCGTTGGCCGCCGCCGCCGTCGAACCCGATGCCGGCCGCTTCCAGCTGGAGAAGAGCGGCGACCATTTCGTCCGGCTCGACCGGCAGACCGGCGCGATGTCGATCTGCCAGGATAAGGACGGCGCCCTCGTCTGCCGGATGGCGGCCGACGAGCGGGCGGCCTATGAGGATGAACTCGACCGGCTGGCAAAGCGGGTGACCGCGCTCGAACAGGGCAATGTCGCCCAGCGCGCGCTGCCGAGCGATGCCGAGGTCGACCGTTCGATCAGCATCATGGAGCGGATGATGAAGAGTTTCATGGGGATGGTGAAGGAGTTCCAGGCCGAGGAAAACACCAATCCCCTTCCGCAGAAGACCTGATCTGATATAGTCGATATGAGCAAGCCAGCGTGCAACGCGGAGGGGCGGAGGCACAAGCCGGCATGATCGGGCTCTTGGGAGGGAGTTTTCGATGCAGGAACAGACCATCATCATTGCGGACGATCATCCGCTTTTCCGTGACGCGCTGCGCCAGGCGGTGATCGGCATGGAAGGCCGGCAGTCGATCGTCGAGGCCGGCGATTTCGCCGCCGCGCGCCGGGCAGCCGGCGCCCATGCGGATGCCGACCTGATGCTGCTCGATCTCGCCATGCCCGGCGTCAGCGGCTTTTCCGGCCTGATGGCTCTGCGCTCCGAATTCGCCAGCCTGCCGATCGTCATCGTCTCGGCAACCGACGATGCGACGACCATCCGCCGGGCGCTGGAACTCGGCGCTTCCGGCTTCATTTCGAAGTCCTCCGGTATCGAGGATATTCGCCGCAGCATCCAGACGGTGCTTGCCGGCGACATCGCCACGCCGGAAAGCTATCGCGACGGGCAGGAGCAGGATCCCGATGTCGCCGACCTGATCCACCGCCTGCATACGCTGACGCCGCAGCAGAGCCGGGTGCTGACCATGCTCGGCGAAGGGCTACTGAACAAGCAGATCGCCTACGAACTCGGCGTCTCCGAGGCGACGATCAAGGCGCATGTCTCGGCGATCCTGTTGAAACTCGATGTCGACAGCCGGACGCAGGCCGTCATCCAGCTCGGCAAGATCAACATGGCGATGGTCGCCTGAGCGCAGCCGACTGCCCGGCGACAGGATTTTATTCCTCCTTTATCTTTACTCCGCCAGCGCGGTCGGTTAATATTCCGCTTGGTTGAAGCGCGGCGCTTGATCCGCCGCACGGAATCGCGCGCATGCTGTCACACAACCAGATCTGGGAAGCGCTCGACAGGCTTGCCGAACGGCACGAACTGACGCCGTCCGGTCTTGCGCGGCGCGCCGGCCTCGACCCGACCTCCTTCAACAAATCGAAACGGCTCTCCGCCGACGGGCGGCTGCGCTGGCCCTCGACGGAATCGATCGCCAAGGTGCTCGACGCCACGGGTGCGAGCATGGAGCAGTTTCTGGCCTTCATGCGGGCGGACACCGGTCCCTCCGAGCAGCAGGCCAGGCAGCAGGAAAACGCGTTTCAGCCGCAAGGCCGCCCCATTCCGCTGCTTGGCTTCGCCCAGGCGGGCGCCGGCGGTTTCTTCGACGATGGCGGCTTTCCGGCCGGCCAGGGCTGGGACGTGGTGGAATTTCCGGCCGCTCCTTCGCAGAAGGCCGGCGTCTATGCGCTGGAGGTGCAGGGCGAGAGCATGATGCCGCTCTACCGCGACGGCGACGTGCTGATCGTCGAGCCGGGGGCGCAGGTGCGCCGCAACGACCGCGTCGTCGTGCGCACAAACGAGGGCGAGGTGATGGCCAAGGTGCTGCTGCGCCAGAGCCCGCGGTCGATCGAGCTGATGTCGCTCAATCCCGAACATCCCAACCGCACCCTCGAGCTTTCCGACATCGCCTGGATCGCCCGGATCATCTGGGCCAGCCAATAGGAAGATATTCCATGCGCCCTGCCGCCTTCATCACAGGTATCACGGGGATGGCGGTGGTGGCCGGCCTGCTGCTAGCAGGCGAAGCAAGGCTTGGCGGCGGCACGGCCGGGGAAGAGACGGCGTCCGCAGAGGAGAGGGCGACGGCAGCCGCGGATGCTGCTCCCAAAGCCGGCGAACGTGCGACGATGTCGGACGACCGTGCCGAAATGATTGCTCGCTCAGTGGAGCCGACGGCTCCGCCCTCTCAGGCGCCAAGCGATGGCGGGACACCCAAACCGGCCGATGCACCGCAACAAGCGGAGACGCCGGCCGGGGAAACGCCAAGTCCCACTGCGAAAGAGGCGGTGGAGCTGGCGAGGCCGATGGTCGATAATGCCGGCATTCTTTCCTTTGGCGAGCGCCGGCTTCTGCTTGCCGGCATCGTGCCGACGCCCACCGACAGGATATGCGGGCCGACGGGCCGGCAATGGCCCTGCGGCATGATGGCGAAGACGGCGCTGCGCCTGCTGTTGCGCAACCGCAGCGTCAGCTGCGATCTCGAGACGGTGGAATGGAAGGAAACAGTAACGACTGCCTGCCGGCTCGGCACAGAGGATCTCGGCTTATGGCTCGCCGAAAACGGCTGGGCGGAAGCAGCAGTGGGTTCGCCGCCTATGGCTGCCGCCGAAAAGGCCAGGCAGGCAGGAAAAGGCCTCTACGGCGATGATCCACGCCGCAATTAAACCGGCAGCCACGACAGCGTCGGACAGCCCCGGATCGGGCCGATCCCTTGTAATGGCGGTCGCCAATTCCTAATCTGGGCTGACCGAAAAAGGAATCAGAGATGAACAAGCCGCTTTCCGCCCATGACGCGCTGATCTACGTGATGGTGATGGCATCCGCCGTCGACAGCACGATGAACGACAGGGAGATGACAAGGATCGGCCAATTGATCGGATTCCTGCCGGTTTTCCGGGATTTCGACGACGACAAGCTGATTGCGGTGGCGCGCGACTGCGCCTCGCTGCTGGCCGGACCGGAAGGCCTCGACGTCGTCCTCGAAACCGTGCGCGATACCTTGCCCGCAAAGCTCTACGACACGGCCTATGCACTGGCCGTCGAGGTGGCATCTGCCGATCTCTCGGTCAAGGCGGAGGAGTTGCGGCTGCTCAGCCTGCTGCGTGACCGGCTCGGCCTGGATAAGCTCACCTGCGCGGCGATCGAGCGCAGCGCCATTGCCCGCTTCCGCAAGGGCTGAATGCATCAGCTTTGGATTGCTGCATAATTCAATAAAGGCCGTAGGGGAAATACCGTAGATAGATTTCCTGGAGGCGGCCGTTGCGCGACAGCGTGGCGAGCGCGTGGTCGATGGCGGATGTCAACACGCTGTCCTTCTGCCGCAGCATGATCGTCATGCCCTCGCCGAGGAAATGCTCGGAGAGATAGGGGCCGTCGAACAGCGCGCAGCATTTGGCTGAGGCCGGCGAAGAGACCCAGAAGGAAAGCTGCAGCGCATCGGCAAAGGCGGCATCGACCTTGCGGTCCTTGAGCGCCGCAAGCAGGGCGTCCTTCGTGTCGAATGGCTCGGCCTTGAGCGTGGGAAAAAAGGCGGCCAGCATCGCCTCGTGCACCGTCCCCCTGACCACACCGACCGGATGGCTGGAAAGCGCGGCAGCGGTCTTTCCGTCGAGCGGCACGGCAAGATTGCGCACGAAGCGCGCCGGCAGCATCAGATAGGGCCTGGAGAAGAGGAATTGCCGGCGCAGCTCCGGGGTCACGGCAAAACCGGCGATGACGGCATCCCCCTGCGAGGCGGCGAGCGCATCCCTGAGGTCGGCGAAGGGGATCGCCTGGATCTGGCACTTATCCGATATTTCCAACTCGCCGCAGATTTCGCGGGCGAGGTCGACATTAAAACCGGAAAGCTTGCCGTTCTGATCGGTGAAATTGAACGGTGGGAAATCGACCGACGTCAGGAAGCGCAAGCGCACCAGCGAAGAGAGATCGGGCCTCGCAAGACGCTCGCGCGCATCGAAGAGCAGCGGCAGCGAGGGCGCCGCCTGCTGAGCCGATGCGGCAAAACTTGAAAAAAACGCGCCGAGAAACAGGCCGAGCGTGAAAAAACCCTTCAGAGTCAGGGATGCCGGCTTGGATTGCATCATCGTGATCGTTGTCTCTGGGTTAAGCGCGAAGCGTGCGGCGTCGGCGAGATGTATCAGAGTCATGCGTGGTGGGGAATATGGGTGGGAGTGAGGGGAGCGGCGCCGCGCAGAGGAATAGCCTTCATACGACATCCTCGGCCCAGGGAGATCGCCGACGCCAGCCCCTCATCCGGCTGCCGCCACCTCTCCCCGTAAACGGGGCGAAGGGGGATAGCCGCGACCTCTCCGTTTCTCGCCAGCCTCTCGCGGGGCGCGTCCCCTCGCCCCGTTTACGGGGAGAGGGTTAGGGTGAGGGGCAGCCATCGGCGCCAACCGGACAGCCCTGGCGCAAGACTCGAGACGACAATTCAGTCCCTAAAAATCACAGCCAACCACCGCCTCGTGTTAGCGCGGAATTAAAGAATATCGCCTTTATTTGTTGCGACGACATCGGACCCCGCCAGCCGATCGCATGATGCAAGCGTCAGCCCAAACGTAATCCCTAAACCGCGATATTGAAGCAGCGTTTTTCTGCAACAATTGATTTCAAAAGCACCGGGCGCGCGAGCACGCCCCGTCAATCGGGTGACATTTCTATGCTGAAACATCTGAAAATCCGCACAAAAATCATATCCGTCGTGGCGCTCCTGGGGCTGATCACCATGTCCGGGCTGATCTATGTCATATCCGAGTTCCGCCGTGCGGACGCCGCCTACAGCGCCTTCATCGATCATGAGGCGCAGGCCTCGATGCTGAGCGCGCGTGCCAGCGCATCGGCGGTGGCCTCGGTGCTGCAGGTAAGCCTGCTTGCCGACATGAAACCCGATACGCCCGAATTCCAGAAGGCGCTCGCCACACCGAGCAAGCTGCCACAGGCGCGTGACCGCATGAAGCAGGCGCTGGCACTGGTGCCCAGCCGCAAGCCGGCGATCGATGAAATTCAGGCGGGCATCGATGAGATCGAAACGCTGGCGAACAAGATCATCGAACAGAGCAAAGCCAAGGACGACGCCGGCGCCCAGGCGAATGTTGCCCTGATCAATGCCAAGCTCGATGCACTGACGCCGAAGATGATCGCCAACAATGATGCGATGATGGCGATGCTCAACGATGGCGGCGACGCGCTCTCGGCTTCCGTCAACGAACGGATCGTCTTCTGTCTCGTTCTGATCGGCATCGCCGTTCTCGCTGCCGTCGGCTTCAGCGTGGTCGTGGCCCAGATAGGCATCGCCGGCCCGATGATGCAGCTGCGCCAGCGCATGACGCGGCTTGCCGAGGGCGATACGACAAGCGATGTCAGCGGCCTCGACCGCGGCGACGAAGTCGGCCAGATGGCAAAGGCCGTTTCGGTCTTCCGCGACAATGCGATCGAGCGCGCCCGGATCGAAGCGCGCGCCGAAACAGACCGCGACGTCAGCGACAGCGAGCGCCGCGACCGCGAGGCGCAGAAGGCCCGCGAAGCATCTGAACTCGACCGCGCCGTCACCGCGCTCGGCGACGGCCTGCGCCGCCTTGCCGCCGGCGATCTCGCCTCGCATATCGCCGAGCCCTTCGTCGCGCATCTCGATGCGCTGCGTGAGGATTTCAACAACTCGGTCGAGAAGCTCAACGAGACCCTGCATACGGTCGGCGCCAATGCCCGGGCGATCGGCGCCGGCGCCAACGAGATTCGTTCCTCCGCGGACCAGCTTTCCCAGCGAACGGAACAGCAATCGGCCTCCGTCGAAGAGACGGCAGCAGCGCTGGAGGAGATCACCACGACGGTGCGCGACGCCGCCAAGCGGGCCGAGGAGGCGAGCCAGCTCGTCGCCCGCACCCGCCTCGGTGCCGAAAAGTCAGGCGAGGTCGTCCGCAAGGCCGTCTCCGCCATGCAGCAGATCGAGAAGTCCTCGGGCGAAATCTCCAACATCATCGGCGTCATCGACGACATCGCCTTCCAGACCAACCTTTTGGCTCTAAACGCAGGCGTCGAAGCGGCCCGTGCCGGCGACGCCGGCAAGGGCTTTGCAGTCGTCGCTCAGGAAGTGCGCGAGCTCGCCCAGCGCTCGGCGAAGGCGGCCAAGGAGATCAAGGCGCTGATCAGCACCTCCGGCTCGCATGTGCAGACCGGCGTCTCGCTGGTCGGCGAAACCGGCAAGGCGCTCGACGCAATCGTCCACGAAGTGCAGGAGATCAACCAGCACGTCCACGCGATCGCCGAAGCCTCCCGCGAACAGTCGATCGGACTGCAGGAGATCAACACCGCCGTCAACACCATGGATCAGGGCACGCAGCAGAATGCGGCGATGGTCGAAGAATCCACTGCCGCCAGCCACAACCTGGCAACGGAAGCGGCAGCACTCAACAACCTGCTCGGCCAATTCAGGCTGACCGGCACCGGCGGCTTCACCGCCAGCGCGTCAATCGCCACGGCACCACGCGCGCCCACGCGCCCGGCCGCCAGGGCAGCTCCGGTCCGCGTCGCCCACGAAGGCACTGCCCGCCCGGCCGCCTCGCCGGCCCGCGCGCTCGGCCAGAAAATCGCCAACGCCTTCGGCGCCGGCAGCAGCACATCGCCGAGCCAGGATCCCGACTGGACGGAATTCTGAGCCGGTCAAGACAGGCATTGGCAAGGGCGGCTGCGGCCGCCCTTGCTATTTGAGGACCTAACCCGGCCGCCAGCCGATCTCGACGAGGATGTTTCCGGGCGCCGTGCAATAGAATAGCCAGCCGCCGCGCATGGCGACCGGCGGGCCAGACAGATCCGCACCGGCAGCCACAAGCCCGGCATGGACCGCATCGACGTCCGCCCTTTCGGGCAGAATGAAGCCGATGTGATAGGTCTGGCGCCCGATCTCCACTTGATCGGCGGTGCCGAATTTTGCGATTGCGTGGCTGAGGACGATTTCGAGGCCGGCATCGTCTTCCAGGATCGCGAGGCCGTTCTGGCCGCGCATATCCTTAAGCCTCAGGCCGAAATGGCGGATCAAGAAATCCGCCGTGGCAGCGATATCGGGAACGTGGAAATCGAGATGGTTCAAGCGCATGACAGTCTCCGTTCGAAAAAATCCCGGGACTGCCTTTTTGCCGTCTCCGCACGCCGCCGGGATCCCGCATCTTCATGCGGATCACGTCGCGGGTTCTCGTGCCGTGGCACGGAGCAGAGCTTCGCCACAGCGCTTAACGCTCCAGCGGAAGGGATCGGGCTTACCTCAACCGATCCTGCCTTTTTCGACGAGGCCGATCTAGCAGACGGCATCGGTTTCGGCAATGGATGGGTCGGCGCATCTGGAGGATCCGGATTTTCACCCTAATATCAACAGGTGGATGTCGCGTCCCGCCGGCCGCTCGATCACGGCGCCCCCGGCGACGCTTCCCGAAGGATTGAAGCGCGGCATGGGCATTCGTGTCGTGAACTCTATCCGGTGAGGCGTAGAGTGATATTATTCAGGCATTGGGAGGGATGGACATGAAAGCTGCAATCATCGGCCTCGTCGGCACGCTCGTTCTGGCGGGATGCAACACCGTCAGCTATAGCGGACCGGGCCTCGAACCCATCCCCGGCAGCATTACCTATAGCGGCCAACCGCGCACCAAGCTCACCAAATCACCCCCCGGCTCCGCCTTTCCGCATGATTTCATCGACCAGTACGGCCGGCAGGTCGAGGAAACCTACATCATCCAGCCCGACCGGAGCCTGATCATCGCGCATCGGCAATACAAGCCGATCCGGTTTTTCGGGGATTAGAGCCTTTCCTGGTCAGATATGAAAAGGAGCGAAGCAGGCATCATAGACCGCAACAGGCGGTTTAGAGGCCATGGGTCTGGATCAAATCCGCAGTGTCTTCGGCGATCGCCGCTTAACGGACTTCGAGTCTGGATTTCAGCCCGAGCCGGATCAACCCGTCAGGGCCAGCCAATCACCGATCGTTTTTCCGGAACGCCGCGTGGAGTGGATGGCCGGAGCCGGCCGCTGTTGGGTTGCCATCGTCCTTCGGATTTCACGCGGGCTCAGCCCGAATTCGTGGATGAAGGCGCGCGTAAAATTGGCGGCGACCTCGAAACCGGCGGCTTCTGCGATTTCTGAAATCGGCCTGTGGTCGGCCGAATTGCTGAGATCCGCATAGGCCTGCAGCAATCGCCGCTTGCGAATATAATTGAGCACGCCTCCGCTCGCCTCAAACAGTTGGTAAAGCCGCGTACGCGAAATCCCCAACGCGCGGCACATCACGTCCGGTGTCAGGTTTTCCGAATGGAGATTGACGTGAATGTAGCGGTGCGCCCGCTCCATCAGTCCCATATTGGCCTGGTTTTGACCGGTATCAGTCCTTGTGGACGATGCGGCGCCCGCAACGACCATATCGCCAATGGTTTGGATGATCCGGGGCACTTCCTCTATCGTCAGATTGCCGAGGTTCGTTTCGAGGCCCGTCAGATAGCCCGTGAGCAACTCGGCGTGGCTGCCCGAAAGAACCGTGTTGCCGGCGCTCTGGAGAAGGCTCGCATCGCGAGCCAGCATCTCATACGGCAGGAACACGAGCAAAGCTTCGGTATCGGTCGTCCGTCCGCGATAGGGGCTGCCGAGAGACATGAAAAATATCTCGCCGGCACCGGTCTCGGTGACACGACGGTTGACCTCGGTCCAGGCCTGGCCGCTGCGCTGCAGGCCGACGTTCCAATGGTCGATGGGGCTCGATCGAAGCATGGCCTGATCGCGGATATATCTGTGGGCATGCGCGCGCTGCTGGACGATGAGGATATCGCCGAGCTGCCAGCCGGTCTGCTCCGCGAGGAATCCGTCTTCGGGTGATTTTCCCTCCGGCAGATGAACATCCACGAGCGGCGCCATATGTGCCCGCCAGGCCTGGAATTGTTCTGCCGGTGGCAGGTCCTGCGTCGAGAATCGCAGCGGCTCGAGTGCAGGGGAGGCATGGGGTGGGCGTTCCTTGCGCATAGCCGGTTCACGCGGCCAGCGCCGCCGCTCCATATGCGCCGGCCGTTCCTGTTCCGCGGCAGGATCATCGTCGGATTCAGACCCTGTAGCCATCCAATTCCTCCAGCGCATAACCCGACCCGAGCCATGGAAATTGAGAAAAGCAATTGTTTTTGCGGCTGAAATCTCCGCAGAACTCCGTCTGAAAAAGCGGAAGTGCCCGAAGATTCTCCTGCATAAGTTGTTTATCATATTCCTTTTCGCTCTGAAATGTACGGAGCGATAATTTCCAGGACGCGAGGATAACGACAATTGCCTTTCTTAGCTGTATCTAAATAAGCATCGGTTCATTCCAAAAGAAAAACCGGACGAATAAAATATTCGCATGATCGAACGACTTGGTTTCGCGATATGTCGAAGTAAATATCGAATATCCCATAGCAAACTCTGAAAACACGGGAGGTAGTCGTGAACTATCTTGGCAGGATTCGTGCGCGCTCTGTAAAATCTTCGGCTCGTGATGCAAATTGTCCATCCGGAATACACCACGCTCCCAAGAGAGTTCTTGTCACCGGCGGTGCAGGTTTCCTCGGATCCCATCTCTGCGAGACGCTTTTGGCCTCCGGACACCAGGTGATCTGCCTCGACAATTTTTCCACCGGCATGCGGCGCAATATCACCCATCTGAAGCGAGTCGATCGCTTCAATGTCATCGCCCACGATATCGTCCACCCGCTCGATCTGGAAGTCGACGAGATCTACAACCTCGCCTGCCCGGCATCGCCCCCGCATTATCAGGCCGATCCGATCCATACGACTAAGACCTGCGTGCTGGGCTCCCTCAACCTTCTGGAGCTGGCCGCGCGCACCGGCGCACGTATCCTTCAGGCATCCACCTCCGAAGTCTACGGCGACCCGAACGTCCACCCGCAGGTCGAAAGCTACTGGGGCAACGTCAATTCGTTCGGGCCACGCTCCTGCTACGACGAGGGCAAGCGGTGCGCCGAGACGCTGTTCTTCGACTTCCACAACACGCACGGCGTCGAGATCAAGATCATCCGCATCTTCAACACCTACGGCCCGCGGATGCGTCCGGACGACGGCCGCGTCGTCTCGAATTTCATCGTTCAGGCCCTGACGGGGCAAGACATCACGATATATGGCGACGGTTCCCAGACCCGCTCGTTCTGTTTCGTCGATGATCTCATCGGCGGCATGGTCCGCATGATGGCCTCACCGTCGTCGCTGACGGGGCCGGTCAATCTCGGCAATCCTGGCGAATTCACGATCCGGGAGCTGGCCGAGCAGGTGATCGGATTGACCGGCTCCCGGTCGCAAATCATCCATCGCGCTCTGCCGGTTGACGATCCCCGTCAGCGTCGCCCCGATATTTCGCTTGCCATGCAGGAACTCGACTGGCGGCCGAAGATCGACTTGTCGAGCGGCTTGCGTCAGACGATCGACTATTTCGATGGCGTTCTCACCCGTCCGGCACGCGAACTGGAGGCGGTCTGATGGCTGCGCCCCGGGTCCTTGTCACGGGCGGTGCCGGCTATATCGGCAGCCACACCGCCAAGCTCCTCCGCTCGGAGGGGATTGAGCCTGTCGTCTACGACAATCTCACGACCGGAAACCGTTCGTCCGTGCGCTGGGGCCCTTTCGTCGAAGGTGACGTCCTCGACACGTCATGCCTGATCGAGGTCATCGAGAAATATGCTCCCGATGCCGTCATCCACTTTGCCGCCTCGGCCTACGTCGGCGAGTCCGTGGAAAACCCAGCGAAATATTACAATAACAATGTCTGCGGTGCATTGTCGCTTATCGATGCCTGCCGGCAGACGGGGCTTCAAAACGTCATCTTCTCATCGAGTTGTGCCGTCTACGGCGTCCCCTCCGTGCTGCCGATCGATGAGACGTTGCCGAAGGCTCCGATCAATCCCTACGGCAAGACCAAGCTGATCTTCGAGCATATGCTCGCCGACTATGCGGCGGCCTACGGCCTGCGGTATGTTGCCCTGCGCTACTTCAATGCCTGTGGAGCCGATCCGGACGGCGAGCTTGGCGAATGGCACGTTCCGGAAACCCATCTCATTCCGCGGGCGCTGCTGGCCGCGGCCGGCCGGATTCCGCACCTGGAGATATTCGGCGATGATTACGATACCCCTGACGGCACCTGCATAAGGGACTATATTCACGTCGCAGATCTCGCGCGCGCCCATGTTCAGGCCTTCACCCATCTCGCCAAAGGCGGAGCAAACCTCGCTGTCAACCTCGGCACCGGTCGGGGTTTTTCCATCAGGGAAGTGCTGCGCGTGATTCAGGAAACGACCGGGTGTGAAGTCCCGGTCGTCATCCATCCACGCCGGCCGGGCGATCCGCCCAGCCTCTACGCCGACGCCAGCCTGGCCCGCGAGACGCTCTGCTTCCAGCCTCGATATTCCGACCTCGAAACCATCGTGCGGACGGCGGCTCCGTTCTTCGGACTGGAGGCGCGCGCGTGACCGAACTTGCGATTACCCGAGCGATGCATGCTCCGGAACCCTCCCACGAGCCACTTCTTGTCCCGGTTCTGACCGGACATCGACGGGCCGAATATCTGTTCTCGGCGGCCGTATGGTCCTGCGCCTTCGCCTATTTCTGGATCTGGTGGCTGGAGCCGCGCCATCACGTCGATGCTTTCGGCACAATTACGGTGAGCCTCGTTCTTGCCTGGGTTACCGCTCTGCCGGCCTATTTCATCGTCGTCTTCTATCGGGCGGCAAGACCGAACGGTCCCTTGCGCCTGCCGGCGGGCAGTCGAGTGGCCATGGTCGTGACCAAGGCGCCGGCCGAACCCTTCTCGGTCGTCCGTGAGACCCTGCTGGCAATGCTTGCCCAGGAGGTGGAACACGACACCTGGCTTGCCGACGAAGACCCTTCCCCCGAGACTCTCGACTGGTGCTCCGGGCACGGGGTCCTCGTCTCGACCCGCAAGGGGCGATCCGATTATCATCGGACGTCGTGGCCCCGACGCACGCGGTGCAAGGAAGGCAACCTCGCCTTCTTCTACGACCACTACGGCTACAGCCGCTACGATTTCGTGGCGCAACTCGATGCGGATCATGTTCCCGCGCCCGACTATCTCTTCCATATGCTGCGTCCGTTCGCCGATCCAAAGGTCGGCTATGTCTCCGCCCCCAGCATTTGCGACAAGAACGCTTCCGAAAGCTGGTCGGCACGTGGAAGGCTCTATGCCGAGGCCAGCATGCATGGCTCGCTCCAAGCCGGTTACAATGGCGGCCTGGCGCCGATGTGCATAGGGTCGCATTACGCGGTACGTACCGTCGCCCTCAAACAGATCGGCGGCCTCGGTCCGGAGTTGGCTGAAGACCATTCGACGACATTGATGATGAATGCCGGCGGCTGGCGGGGTGTGCATGCGCTGGATGCCATCGCCCATGGTGACGGCCCCAGAACCTTCAGCGATCTCGTGACGCAGGAATTCCAGTGGTCGCGCAGCCTGGTCATGGTGCTGTTGCGGTACTCGCCCAGCCTCCTCGGCCGGCTGCCGCCCCGGCTCAAGTTCCAGTTCCTCTTTTCGCAACTCTGGTATCCGCTTTTTGCGTTCTTTATGTTGCTCATGTTTGCATTGCCGATCATCGCGCTCGTGCGCGGCCAGAACTTCGTGACGGTGACCTACCCCGATTTCCTGGCGCATTTCGCACCGCTTTCTATCGCTCTCGTGGTGATGGCTTATCGCTGGCGCGCCAGCAGCTCGTTCCGCCCCTACGACGCCAAGATCCTGAGCTGGGAATGCATGCTCTTTCTCTTCGCGCGCTGGCCCTGGGCGCTCGCCGGCACGCTGGCTGCGGTGCACGATTTTGTGACAGGCTCCTTCGTCGATTTCCGCGTCACGCCGAAAGGCCGGTCGGAAGTCGATCTGCTGCCGGTGCGTGTCCTTGCGCCCTACGCTGTGCTGGCGCTCATGGCGGTATTGCCTGCCCTGGCAATCGGCGATGCCGGCGCCTCCAAGGGTGGCTACTTCTTTACCATCCTGAACGCCGCAATCTACTGCGCGCTGCTGTTGGTCATCGTCGGGCGCCATTCGAAGGAAAATACGGTTGCGGCGGCCCCGCGTTTCTACCGTCCGGCGATGGCGACCGTGCTTCTTGCGCTTGTCGCGTTGCCGGGCGCTGCAACCATCATGCGCGGAAAGGATGCGACCGAGGCACTCGCCTGGGGCAGCGGCCGCCTTCAGCTGTTCGAAGAGCGCTACGCCGCCTCCGGTGCAGGCCGGGGCGGGACCGCCCTGCGCACGATCTTCTTCAAACCACGATGGATTTCCGATCCGGAGGAGATCCAACTGAGAACGGATGCCGCTCACCCGGATGTGCGGCCGAGCGTGGAGGAAATACACAATGCATAGCCCATCCAAAATAGCCCTGTTGTCGTTAACCGGCCTGTTGCTGTCGGGAGTCGCGGTCCTGCCTACCGCTCTGGGCAGTTCTGCCGAAGGGCAGCCGCTTGCAATGACGATATCGTCCATTGCGCCGCCGACCAAAATGCCGGTCGTCACGAAGGAGTCGATCACGTTCGGCGCCTATGATCCGCACGGAGATTTAGGCGCCTCGCCCGATTCGAAGATCGAACACCTCTTCCTGCCCTGGGAAGATGTCGATCTGCGCACGCTCGTCCTCGCCGACGATTATGCGCAAGCGCGTGGCCGCACCCTGCTGATCTCGGTCGAGCCCTGGACCTGGTCGACCGGTTCGCGCCAAACCTCGCAGGAACTGCTGCACAGCATCCTCAACGGTTCGCGCGATGCGAACATGGCCGCCGTCTGCTCGACTGCTGCCAAGCTGAAAAGTCCGGTCATCATTCGCTGGGGACAGGAAATGGACGAAACCGACAGCCAGTTCTCCTGGTCGCATTGGCAGGGCGACGATTATGCCAAGGCCTATCGCCGGATGGTGGAGGTCTGCAAGGTCCACCTGAAGACGGCCAAATACATGTGGTCACCGAAGGGCAATGAGGGGCTTCAAGCCTTTTATCCCGGCAACGATGTCGTCGATCTCATCGGGCTCTCGGTCTTTGGCCTGGAGCAATACGACAGAGACAAGACTGGCCGTGACCAGACGTTTGCCGAACACCTTGCGCCCGGATACGCCCGTGTCGCTGGTTACGGCAAGCCCATCATGGTTGCCGAACTCGGCTACGAAGGCGGCGATTCCTTCGTGCGAAACTGGGCTGAGAGCGTAACGAAACGCTATCCCCAGTTCCCGGCGCTCAGCGCCGTTATCTACTTCAACGACCGTGAAGTCTATCCGTGGCCGGACGGCTATGGCCGCCCCGACTGGCGGGTCGTCCGCCAAAGCATCAATTGAACAAGAAGGAACCTGAACATGTCCATGCTTCAAAAAATGTTCCTGGCCGCGGCCCTGACCAGCGGTATCGCCACGGCCGCGTCCGCTGCCGGAACCAATGAGCCTGCGGGGATCGAGACCGCAAAGCCGATGAGCAGCGCGGAAATCTATCGGCTCTACAACCAGAATTCCTGGATGTGGAAAGCCGGCGCCGGCTACTTCTCCGCAAAGGCGCGTCGCTTTACCGCCTGGTCGCGGGAAAATGGCTCGCCGTCCTTCGGCACGGGCCGCTGGTTCATCACGGAGTCGGGGAAACTCTGCTTCAACGCCGACTGGCACGCCAAGACCGGAACGGCGACGGCAATCACCTGCTTCAGCCACCGCAAGAAGGGCGGCCTGATCTATCAGAAACGCGAACCGGACGGTGAATGGTACGTTTTCAAGAGCGCACCGGCACAAGCCACCGACGAATTCGCAAAGCTTCGCCACGGCGACTACGTGAGGTCTCAATTGGGGAGGATTGAGACGAGCGTCAGTAAGACCAAATAAAGGCGAAGCTAGGGGTTGCGCGCGGCCGAGGCGCCATCTGTATCCTTGTAGGAGCCGATGCCTGCGCGCAACCCTTTTCATAAAAGATTGCGAAGCGCCTTCAAAAGGCGGCGAACGGACGGCCGGGGCAGCTGGAGCGGGTGAAGGGAATCGAACCCTCGTATTCAGCTTGGGAAGCTGCTGCTCTACCATTGAGCTACACCCGCGATGATGCGAGATTTCCAACAGATGGGGGCCGCTGTCAAGTCGCGCCGGGTGCAACGCTTCAGATGCGGAAGTGTTTCGAGAGTTTCAGGCCCTGGGCCTGGTAGTTGGAGCCGAGGCCGGAGCCGTAGAGGCTGGCGGGCTTTTCCTGCATATGTTCGTAGACGAGGCGGCCGACGATCTGGCCGTCTTCGAGGATGAAGGGCACTTCGTGGCTGCGCACTTCGAGCACCGCGCGGCTGCCGCGTCCGCCGGCAGGCGCATGGCCGAAGCCCGGATCGAAGAAGCCGGCATAATGGACGCGGAATTCGCCGACCAGCGGATCGAAGGGGGTCATCTCGGCTGCGTAATCCGGCGGCACATGCACGGCCTCGCGCGAGACGAGGATATAGAACTCATCGGGATCGAGGATCAGCTCGTTACGGCCGCGGCTGTGGAGCGGTTCCCAGAAATCGAAGAGGTCGTGCTCGGCCTTCTTGTCGACGTCGACGACGGCAGTGTGATGTTTGCCGCGATAGCCGATCAGGCCGTCCTTGTCTCCGGCGAGGTCGATCGACAGGGCAATGCCGCCGCCGGAAACATTGGGCAGCTTGCTGGCAACCAGCGTCTCGCTTTCATGCAGCTTCAAAAGTTCCGGCTCGCCGAGCAGGGCCTGGCCGACGCGGAAACGGATCTGCGACAGGCGTGAGCCGCGGCGCACGACGATCGGGAAGGTGCGCGGGCTGATTTCGAGATAGAGCGGGCCGGAATAGCCTGATGGAATCTTGTCGAATTCCTGGGCGTAATCGGTGATGACGCGGGTGAAGATATCGAGGCGCCCGGTCGAGCTCTTCGGGTTGGCCGATGCCGACATCTCGGCCGGCAGCGCTAAGCTCTCCATCAACGGCACGATATAGACGCAGCCGGTTTCAAGCACCGCGCCTTCGGAGAGGTCGATCACATGCAGGCTCAGCCGGTCGAGCTTGTCGGATACCAGATGCGAGGGGCCGGGCATGAAGCTGGCGCGCACGCGAAAAGCCTTGCCGCCCAAGCGCAGGTCGAGGCTTGCCGGCTGGATCTGGTCGCGGTCCAGCTCCCGCTCGGAGATCAGACGCCCCGTTTCGAACAGCGCGGAGATCGCGCGATCCGCCAGAATTCCCGTTTCGCGAGCCATCATGCCTCATCCATCATTTGCGCCGACAAAACCAAACTCGGGGAATTGACGCAAGCAGCTAACAGCAGTATTGCAGAATTATCCCGTGGTGATTTGGCCGGTCGGCTTGCAGCCACGTTAAATAAGTGGCTAAAAAGACCGGGTTGAAACCGGTCTGCTTTTGCGACCGGTTTTTTTGTTATGTGAAGGTGATGGCATGAGCAAGACCTGGCGCCCGGCAACCCAACTCGTCCACGGTGGCACGCTGCGTTCGCAATATGGCGAGACGTCCGAGGCAATCTATCTCACCCAAGGCTTCGTCTACGAGACGTCGGAGGCGGCCGAAGCCCGCTTCAAGGGCGAGACGGAGGGCTTCATCTACGCCCGCTACGGCAGCCCGACCAACGACATGTTCGAAAAGCGCATGTGCATGCTGGAAGGCGCCGAAGACGCCCGCGCCACCGCTTCCGGCATGGCCGCCGTCACCGCGGCGATCCTCTGCCAGCTAAAGGCCGGCGATCATATCGTCGCCGCGCGTGCCCTGTTCGGCTCCTGCCGCTGGGTCGTCGAGACGCTGGCGCCGAAATACGGCATTGACTGCACGCTGATCGACGGCCGGGATCTGGCGAACTGGGAAAAGGCGATCACGCCGAAGACCAAGGTGTTCTTCCTGGAAAGCCCGACCAATCCGACGCTCGAAGTGATCGATATCGCAGGCGTTGCCAAGCTCGCCAACCAGATCGGCGCCAAGGTCGTCGTCGACAACGTTTTCGCGACACCGCTCTTCCAGAAGCCCTTGGAGCTCGGCGCCCATATCGTCGTCTATTCCGCCACCAAGCATATTGACGGACAGGGCCGCTGCCTCGGCGGCGTCGTCCTTTCCGACAAGGAATGGATCGACGAGAACCTGCACGACTATTTCCGCCATACCGGCCCGGCCATGTCGCCGTTCAATGCCTGGACGCTGCTGAAGGGCATCGAGACGCTGCCGCTGCGTGTGCGCCAGCAGACCGAGAATGCGGCGAAGATCGCCGATTTCCTGGCCGAGCAAGGCAAGGTCGCCAAGGTCATCTATCCCGGCCGCAAGGACCATCCGCAGGCCGATATCATCGCCAAGCAGATGACCGGCGGCTCGACGCTGGTCGCCTTCGAGCTGAAGGGCGGCAAGGATGCGGCCTTCGCGCTGCAGAACGCGCTCGAGATCATCAAGATCTCCAACAATCTCGGCGACAGCAAGAGCCTGATCACCCATCCGGCAACGACGACGCACAAGAACCTGACCGAAGAGGCACGCGCCGAACTCGGCATTTCTCCGGGTACGGTCCGCCTTTCGGCCGGCATCGAGGATACCGACGACCTGATCGAGGATTTCGCGAAGGCGCTTGCCAAGGTCTCGGCCTGATCGACAGTCATGACGGCCGGACCCCACCCGGGTTCGGCCGGATCTCACCAAGGTGAGGCCGTGCCGGACCTCACTGGGTGAGGCCGGATCTCACCAAGGTGAGACCGGGGGGAACAAGTTCGCTCGCCGCGGCGTTCCGAAACGGAATTAACACTGACAATTAGGCTTAACGATCGAAAACCCCTCGGATCACAGCCATTTCAGCGATGATAATTGTTCCGTTTCTTGACGGACAGGGCCTCTTATAAGATACGGGTAACATATCTTGACTAAGGTGCAAGGCATGTATCGCGCCCTCACAAGAGAGATCGAAGTAGTCGTCGAGCCGTTCTATCTGGAGGAGCAATCCGATCCGGAAGACGACCGCTATGTCTGGGGTTACCGGATTGTCATCAGCAACAATTCCGGCATAGCCGTTCGGCTGGTCAACCGTTACTGGAACATCACCGACCAGAACGGCCAGGTGGACGAGGTGACCGGCCCCGGCGTCGTCGGCGAGCAGCCGCGGCTCAGCCCCGGCGACACCTACGAATATTCCTCCGGCTGCCCGCTCGACACACCCTCAGGGCTGATGTTCGGCCATTACCAGATGGAAACGGACGACGGCGAGATGTTCGATGTCGACATCCCCGCCTTCTCGCTGGACTCCCCGGGGCTGCTGCGGGTGCTTAACTAAACGCATGATCCCAAAATCGAGCGCGGGTTGAAGGCGGCAGAAGGCCTAAGCGCGTCCTATCGGGCGCAAGGGATCCAGACGTCATTTTCATCAGTCATCTACTAAAGCGCGTCGCGATCCTTCAGATTCGCGTACCGCACTTTAGGTCTTTGTTTTTCGCATGTCTTTGCAGCAAAACCGCTGCACACTTTGGCGAGACATGCTTTAAAGGTCAAAAGGATCCGAGGCCTGAGTACCTGGCTTTGCTTCAAATGGATCTTTTGATTGTGGCGGTGCCGGCTGTTGGGCAACGGCAGCATTTACCGCTTTTTGGCAGGCGAGCATCTCGTCGGTTGCCTTGACGGAATTTTTTAAACTCAGGGCAACAATCTCTTTTCCATTAAAGGTCGCGCGAAAGCTCAATTTACGAGCGAACTCGGCAACCAAGCTCGAATCCTTGAAGTCGATCCATAATGCCTTAAAGCCATCAAGGTCCACGGCGCTCGCATCAACCGTCCACTTTGAGCGATCTAAATAAAATTCAAGGGGATACTGCTTGCCGTCTTCCAAGGATTTCCAGTTTACATTTCCGATCAGAATGTAAAAAGGACTTTCCTTTTTGACATAATTGAAGCCAAGACGAAAAACCGTGCCGTCTTCAAAGGAAGTCAGAACAAAGCAGCCGTTGCCTAGAGTCTTGTCGACGACCACTTTCCAGCCGCCGACTTCTTTCCATTGGACTGTCTCGTCATCAGCCAAGCTCAATCGTGGCATCGCAGCTATGAGTGCGAGTACAAAAAACAAAAGTCGCATCAACGCCCCATCCCGCTTTCTTAGGCCAGAACCAATGAAACAGAATAGGTGCACAGTGACTACGCAAAGTCGAGTCACCGTGCTGTATCATCGCTAATCTTTTATTGTTCGCTGTGTGTGTCCTTAACCGCGCCTATTCAGCCGGCTGAAGTTCGGCCGGCTCGAAGCGATAGGTGGTCGAGCAGAATTCGCAGGTGACGGCGATTTCGCCATCTTCCTGGCTGGCTTCGATCTCCTCGGCCGAAAAGCCCTTCAGCACGCCCTTGATCTTGTCGCGCGAGCAGCTGCAGCGGTCGAAGACGGCGCGCGGTTCGTAGACGCGCACGCCTCGCTCGTGGAACAGGCGGAACAGCAGCCGCTCGGTACCAACCAGGGGGTCGGTCAGTTCATCGGCGTCGATGGTCTCGACCAGCGAACGTGCTTCGAGCCAGGCATCGTCCTCGCCATGCGGGCGGCTGCCGGTGTCGCCGTCGCCGCCGTGGAGATCCGGCTGGCGCATGCGCTCCGGCGCTTCCGGCAGGAACTGGGCAACGAGGCCGCCTGCCCGCCAGCGATGGCGCGGCTTTCCCGCATCGTCACGGTCGAAGAGTTCGGCCGCGGCGAGACGGACGCGCGTCGGGATCTGCTCCGATTGGCGGAAATAGACGCCGGCAATTTCTTCCAGCGTGGTGCCGTCGAGCGGAACGATGCCCTGGTAGGGCTGGCTGAACTTGCCCTGGTCGATGGTGAAGGCGAGAATGCCCTTGCCGAGCAATTGCTCAGGCTCGGTTTCGCCTGACTCGACGGCCTTGTTGAGCAGCGCCTGATCGAAACGGGCATAGGCGCGGACATTTTCCGGCGTCGAGAAATCGGCGACGAGAAGATCGACCGGGCCGTCGCCCTTGGTCTGCACCGTGAACTTGCCGTCGAACTTCAGCGACGTGCCGAGCAGCACCGTCAGCACGACGACTTCGGCAAGCAGCCGGGCAACGGGTGCGGGATAATGATGGCGCTCGAGGATGGCATCGAGCATCGGGCCGAGCTGGACGGCGCGGCCGCGCACATCCAGCCCCTCCACCTGGAAGGGGACGACATGGTCATCGCCGGCGAAATCGAACTGGCCGAGGGCGGCTGCAGCTTCTGCCATGGCTTTTCACTCCTAGTTTCAGAGCGATGGGCCAGCGTGCCCTTCGCTCACGCGGTCGCGAGTCTGTCTCTCGCGACGTCCGATTATGGTTCAGATCGCGCCCAGGCACCAAGCAAGAATCGACTTCTGCGCATGAAGACGGTTTTCCGCTTCATCGAAGACCACGGATTGCGGACCGTCGATCACATCATCAGTCACTTCCTCACCGCGATGGGCGGGCAGGCAATGCATGAACAATGCATCATTGCCGGCTTTGGCCATCAAGGCCGCGTTGACCTGATAAGGCTGGAAGACATTGTGACCCCGGGCCCGATGTTCCTGATTCATGGAGACCCAGGTATCGGTCACCACGCAATCGACGCCGGCGACCGCACGGTCGGCATCATGGCAGAGCATGATTTCGGCGCCCTCATTGCGGGCCCAGTTCAGATAGTGATCCTTGGGCTCGGAGCCAAGGGGTACGGCCATGTTCATGCGGTAGCCGAAACGCGCGGCACCCTCGACCAGCGAATGCAGCACATTGTTGCCGTCGCCGGTCCAGGCGATGGTCTTGCCCTTGATCGGGCCGCGGTGCTCTTCGAAGGTCATGATATCGGCCATGATCTGGCAGGGATGGGTGTCATCCGTCAGCGCATTGATCACGGGCACGGTCGCGTGCTCGGCAAGCTCCAGCATCCGGTTATGGTCGGTCGTGCGGATCATGATCGCATCGACATAGCGCGACAGCACCTTGGCGGTGTCGCCGATCGTCTCGGCGCGGCCAAGCTGCATCTCGGTGCCGGACAGGAACAGCGTTTCGCCGCCGAGCTGGCGCATGCCGACGTCGAAGGAGACACGGGTGCGCGTCGACGGCTTCTCGAAGATCATCGCCAGCATCTTGCCGGCGAGCGGCTTGTCGCCCGTGCCTGCCTTGAAGGCCTGCTTGCGGGAAAGCGCATCGTTCATGATGGTTCTGAGATCGGCTGATGTGACTGCCGAAAGATCGAGGAAGTGTTTTGGGCTCATATCGTCTTCTTACCTGTGCTGCGCCCGAAGGCGGCAATTTCTTCAAGCCGTCTTCTTGATCTTGGAAGCGCGGATGCTCTCGGCGGCGCGCTCGACGCGGGCAAGGCCCTCGCGGGCTTCCTCGGCGGTGACCACGAGCGGCGGAAGAAGGCGGATGACATTATCGCCGGCGGGCACGCCGAGCAGATGGGCGGCGCGGATCGCCTGCAGCAGTTCGGCTGAGGGAACGGCAGCCTTGATGCCGAGCAAAAGGCCCTCGCCCCTGATATCCTCGATCACATCGGGATAACGATCCTTCAGCGAGGCGAGGCCCTGCCGGAAGACAAGTGCGACGTCGCGCACCTGCTGGAGGAAGCCATCGGCAAGAATGATGTCGAGCACGGCGCTGCCGACGGCCATGGCAAGCGGATTGCCGCCATAGGTCGAGCCATGCGTGCCGGCCTTCATGCCGGAGGCGGCCTCTGATGTGGCAAGACAGGCGCCGAGCGGGAAACCGCCGCCGATGCCCTTGGCAACAGCCATGATGTCGGGGGTGACGCCCGACCATTCATGAGCGAAGAGCTTGCCGGTGCGGCCGACGCCGGTCTGGACCTCGTCGAGGATCAACAGCAGGCCGTTGTCGTCGCAGAGCTGGCGAAGCGCCTTCATGAACTCAGGCGTGGCAGGACGGACGCCGCCCTCGCCCTGCACCGGCTCGATGAGGATGGCGGCCGTCGCCTCGGTGATCGCGGCGCGGACCGCTTCGATATCGCCGAAAGCCACCTGATCGAAACCCGGCGCCTTGGGGCCGAAACCTTCGAGATATTTTTCCTGGCCGCCGGCAGCGATCGTCGCCAGCGTCCGTCCGTGGAAGGCGCCTTCGAAGGTGATGATATGGAAGCGCTCGGGATGGCCCTTGGAAAACTGATAGCGGCGCGCCGTCTTGATCGCGCATTCGAGCGCCTCGGCGCCCGAATTGGTGAAGAACACCTTATCGGCGAAGGTGGCGTCCGTCAGCCGTTTTGCCAGGCGCTCCTGGCCGGGGATCTCATAGATGTTCGACAGGTGCCAGACCTTGTCGGCCTGCTCCTTCAGCGCGCCGACCACATGCGGATTGCTGTGGCCGACGGAGGTGACGGCAACGCCGGCGCCGAAATCGAGATATCGCTCGCCAGTTTCGGTGATCAGCCATACGCCCTCGCCTCGCTCGAACCGCAGCGGGGCACGAGAATAGGTGTCATAAAGCGGCGCGGCTTCAGCCATGGCGCGATCTCCATCAAAGTTGCCGGGCAATGACTCCGGCTAAGGAAACCAGGCCCGAAAAATCAAAAATGCCGCCTTGCGGCGGCGAGTGGCACTATTTCCTTTTCGCGCTGCAATGTCAATAAAACGGCGCCCTTAGCGTATGCAGCACAGGTGTACAGCGGCATTTTCAGTCTTCAACAGGCATTATTGCAGAAATGACACGCAGGGGCAGCAAGTTGGGGAAAACTACGAATTCGATTCATCCGGATTCATGCGACTCTTGTCACGGAGTCAGGCTCACACTAGGTTAAAGATCAATTACTAGACTGCATGCGGCGGAACTAGTCACCAAAATTGATCAAGCGTTTCTTGTTTCGGAGCTCCCGGGACAACGGTGAGGGATTCTGCCATCACCAACGCAAAAGGTGGAGACAGGGCATGAACTGGACAGACGAGCGGGTCGAGAAACTCAAGAAACTTTGGGCCGAAGGACTGAGCGCCAGCCAGATCGCTGCGCAGCTTGGCGGGGTCAGCCGAAACGCGGTCATCGGCAAAGTGCACCGGCTGTGCCTTCCCGGCCGTGCCAAGGCCGGCGGCACCAATACCGCGGCGCGAACGCCGAAGCGCAATACATCGGCGCCGCGCGCGCCGAACTTCGCCTCCCGGATCACGACCCGCACCGTCACCCGCCAGCAGGGCGCGACGATGCTGAAGGAAGAGATCGAGATCGAAACGATCGAGGAAATGGAATACGTGCCGCGAGGCAATGTGGTGGTGCCGATTTCGCGCCGCCTCGGCCTGACGGAACTAACCGAGCGCACCTGCAAATGGCCGGTCGGCGATCCGCTGAAGGACGACTTCCATTTCTGCGGCTGCGAGTCCCCCGACAATTCGCCCTATTGCGGCTATCACCAGAAGCTTGCCTACCAGCCGGTGAACGAACGCCGCAGGGCAGCAGCGCGGGCCAGTTGAGCGCGGGCAACCATCGTTAGAATGCAGAAAGCGGGCCGATTGGCCCGTTTTTTTATGCGCGGATGGAAGCTCAGGCTTCCCTCCGTTATGCTCGGCCTTGTGCCGAGCATCTGATCACCCCAATGACTTGAGGGTAAAACCTTTATTTTCAAATACTTAATTTAGCGAGCGCAGATCCTCGGCACAAGGCCGAGGATGACGTCGCGGGTTTTGCCAGGGCTTTGTCAGCAGGCTCAGATGGAAGCCCTCAGGCTTCCATCGAATAACCGGCGCCGCGGACGGTGCGGATGACGTCCTGCATGTTGGAGAAATTCAGCGCCTTGCGCAGGCGGCCGACATGGACGTCGACGGTGCGCTCGTCGACATAGATATCGTGGCCCCAGACGCCATCCAACAGCTGCGAGCGGGAGAAGACCCGGCCCGGCGACGACATCAGGAATTCCAGCAGGCGGAATTCGGTGGGGCCGAGGCGGACTTCGCGGGTCTTGCGATGGACGCGATGGGTCTCGCGGTCGAGCTCGATGTCACCGCATTTCAGCACCGTCGACAGCACCTCGGGGCGGGCGCGGCGCAGCATCGCCTTGACGCGGGCAACGAGCTCGGGGGTCGAGAAGGGCTTGACGACATAATCGTCGGCGCCCGTCGACAATCCACGGACACGCTCGCTCTCCTCGCCGCGCGCCGTCAGCATGATGATCGGCAGGCGCTCGGTTTCCGGCCGCATGCGCAGGCGCCGGCAGAGCTCGATGCCGGAAACGCCGGGCAGCATCCAATCGAGGATGAGAAGATCGGGCGTGCGCTCCTGGAGCCGCATTTCGGCTTCATCGCCACGAAGGATGGTATCGACCTCGAAGCCTTCCGCTTCGAGATTGTAGCGAAGAAGCACGCTGAGGGCTTCCTCGTCTTCAACAACTGCAACTCTCGGGATCATGCGTGTCGGTCTCCTCGCGCATGATCCTTAAACCAGGGTGATTTAAGCAGTGCATCCTGCGCAAATTCAAAAATTGGCTGCGACCTCTTTGCGCGCCCGGACGGGCGCGCACGCAATTGACTGTGCGGGCGGTTATTCGGTGACCGCGCCGACGGTGTTGGCGCTGTCATCCTTCGGACGATCACCTTCCGGCTGCGCGCCTGTCGCCATGTAAAAGATCGTCTCGGCGATGTTGGTGGCATGGTCGCCGATGCGCTCGATGTTCTTGGCGCAGAAGAGAAGATGCGTGCAGCTGGTGATGTTGCGCGGATCTTCCATCATGTAGGTCAGGAGTTCGCGGAACAGCGAGGTGTACATCGCGTCGATCTCGTTGTCGCGTTCACGGATCGCATTCGCCTTGTCGGCTGAACGATTGGTGTAGACATCGAGCACTTCCTTGAGCTGGACGAGCGCCAGCTCGGACAGATGCTCGAGGCCGCGGGCAAGCTTGCGGGGAACGCCGGTGCTTTGGACGGCGATGACGCGCTTGGCGGTGTTCTTGCCGAGGTCGCCGACGCGTTCGAGATCGGCGGCGATGCGGATCGAACCCATGATTTCACGCAGGTCCGAGGCCATCGGCTGACGGCGGGCGATCGTGACGATCGCCTTGTCGCCGATTTCGCGTTCGGCGTGATCGAGGATCACATCGTCCGAGATGACCTTCTGCGCCAGCGCCGTATCGCCGTTGACGAGGGCGCGCACGGATTCGCCGACCATCTGCTCGGCCAGGCCGCCCATTTCGGAAATCCGCCTGGACAGGAACTTCAGATCATCATCGTAGGCAGAAAAAATATGTGTCGATGCCATGGGGCTTTATCCTCGAATAACGGGAAGGCTTGGTGTCGCCAAAATCAACCGAAGCGACCCATGATGTAGTCCTGGGTGCGCGGATCGTCGGGATTGGTGAACATCTTGTCGGTGTCGTTCTCCTCGACGAGGTTGCCGAGGTGGAACATGGCGGTGCGCTGCGAGACACGCGCGGCCTGCTGCATGGAGTGGGTGACGATGACGATCGTATAGTTCTCGCGCAGCTCGTGGATCAGCTCCTCGACCTTGGCGGTGGCGATCGGGTCGAGCGCCGAGCAGGGCTCGTCCATCAGGATGACTTCCGGGCTGACGGCGACGGCACGCGCAATGCAAAGGCGCTGCTGCTGGCCGCCGGACAGGCCGGTGCCAGATTCATGCACGCGGTCCTTGACCTCGTTCCAGAGACCGGCGCGCTGCAGGCTGGTCTCGACGATCTGGTCGAGGTCGGCCTTCGACTTGGCAAGGCCATGGATGCGCGGGCCGTAGGAGACGTTTTCGTAGATCGTCTTCGGGAACGGGTTCGGCTTCTGGAAGACCATGCCGACGCGGGCGCGAAGTTCGACGACGTCGATATCGGGATCATAGACATCGTCGGTGTCGAGGGTGATCTTGCCGGTGACGCGGCAGCCGTCGATCGTGTCGTTCATGCGGTTGAGGCACCGCAGGAAGGTCGACTTGCCGCAGCCGGACGGGCCGATCAGGGCGGTTACGGTGTTTTCGCGGACGTTCAGGTTCACATCGAAAAGCGCGCGCTTCTCGCCGTAGTAAACCGAGACATCCTTTCCGATCATCTTATACGGGACGTTGCTCATCTTGTGATCCAGCGCCTTTTCAACTGCAGCTTCCGTCAACATGTTCATGATGTGTAACTCCGTTTACCAGCGGCGCTCGAAGCGACGACGCAAGAGGATGGCGCCCATGTTCATGACGATCAGGAACAGGAGCAGGACAATGATGGCACCCGAAGTACGCTCAACGAAGGCACGTTCTGCCTCGTTGGCCCACATATAGACCTGTACGGGCAGAGCCGTCGAGGGATCGAGCGGTGTCGTCGGCGCGTTGGCGACGAAGGCGACCATGCCGATCAGGAGCAGCGGCGCGGTTTCGCCGAGCGCGTGCGCCAGGCCGATGATCGTGCCGGTCAGGATGCCGGGCATGGCGAGCGGCAGCACATGGTGGAACACCATCTGCATCTTCGAAGCGCCGAGGCCGAGCGCTGCGGCGCGGATCGACGGCGGCACGGCGCGCAGTGCCGCACGCGTCGCGATGATGATCGTCGGCAGGGTCATCAGCGTCAGCACCAGGCCGCCGACCAGCGAGGCCGAGCGCGGCAGGCCGATGAAGTTGATGAAGACGGAAAGACCGAGCAGGCCGTAGACGATCGAAGGAACCGCGGCGAGGTTGTTGATGTTGACCTCGATCAGGTCCGTCAGCTTGTTCTTCGGCGCGAACTCCTCGAGATAGATCGAGGCGGCGACGCCGATCGGCAGGGCAAGCACGAGCACGATCAGCATCAGGTAGAGCGAGCCGATGAGGGCGACGCCAAGGCCTGCGGCCTCCGGACGGCTGGAATTGCCGTTGACGAAGAGGCCGGTGTTGAACTGCTTGTGGAGAGCGCCGCTCGCCTTCAGCTCGTTCATCCAGCCAACCTGCTTGTCGTTGACCTTGCGGTTCTTCTCATCGACAGAGAGGTCGATCTGGCCCTTGTTGGCGCTGTCGACATTGGCGTCGGCGAGCACCGTGACATTGACCGTCTTGCCGATGATCGACGGATCGGCCATCACCATATCGCGCAGCTGGATCGGCGCACCCTTGGACAGCATGGCGGATGCATCGCGCACGTCGGGACGGCTCGAGGCATTGACGTTCAGCTGCTTGACGATCGCGTCGCGCAAGAGAACCGGGTAGTTGGCGGCGATCAGCACCGAAGGGTCGGTCGCACGCTTGTTGCTCGGGTCGATCGTCTTCTCGGAGAATTCGATCGGCAGGGTGACCGCCGTCTGCTGGAAGGCGGTGTAGCCCTTGCCGATCACCGTCCACAGCAGGATGAAGAGGAAGACGAGACCGAAGGTGATGGCGGCAATGCCATAGGCCTGGAACCGGCGCTCGGCGGCGTAGCGGCGCTTGATACCGATATCGCGGCGCGCTGGCGCCTTGGAAACGGTGACGCCTGATGTGGGAGAAACAATATCCGTCATTCGTACTGCTCCCGGTATTTGCGCACGATGTAGAGCGCATAGATATTGAGGCAAAGCGTGATGCAGAAGAGGGTGATGCCGAGGGCAAAAGCAACCAGCGTCTGCGGCGAGGTGAACTCAAGGTCGCCGGTCAGCTGGTTGACGATCTTGACGGTCACCGTCGTCATCGGCTCGAAGGGGTTGATCTGGATGCGGGCAGCCACACCGGCGGCCAGCACGACGATCATGGTTTCGCCAATGGCGCGCGAGGCGGTCATCAGCAATGCGCCGACGATGCCGGGAAGGGCTGCGGGCAAGACCACTTTCTTGATGGTTTCGGAGCGTGTGGCACCAAGACCGAGCGAACCGTCACGCAGTGACCCCGGCACGGCGGTGATGATATCGTCCGACAGCGAGGACACGTAGGGGATCAGCATGATGCCCATGACGATGCCGGCCGTCAGAACGCTCTGCGCCTGGATGAAGTTGCTGTAGTTGCCGGAGAGGAGGCCGCTGACCTGGGCGGAAAAGTCGCGCAGGAACGGGCCGACGGTGACGAGCGCGAAGAAGCCGTAGACGATCGTCGGAATACCGGCGAGCACTTCGAGGAGCGGCTTGGCGACCCCACGCACCTTCGGCGAGGCGTATTCGGCCATGTAGATGGCGGCGAAGAGGCCGACCGGCACGGCGACCAGCATGGCGACCAGGCCGATATAGATCGTGCCGAGCAGCAGCGGGATCAGGCCGAACTGACCGAAGGACGAGCTGCCGGCGCCGGCAAAGCGCGGATCCCAGACGGTGCCGAAGAAGAAGTCCATGGCGGGAACGGCCGCGAAGAAGCGGGCGGCTTCCGACAGCATGGAGAAGACGATGCCGATCGTCGTCAGAATAGCGATCGAGGAGGCAAGCAGCAGGCCCCAGAGCATGACGCGCTCGACCCGGTTGCGGGCGCGGAAGCGCGGCGCGATGGAGCGCAGCGCATAGAAGGCGCCAGCAACGGCGAGAGCGAAGACGATCGCCGTCATGGCGATGCGGCTCGTCATGCTCATGGCGTTGAGCTTTTTGGCGGCGTCGAGCATGTAAGGCAGCGGTTGGCTGGCAAGCGGCACACCCTTTTCGAGGAGCTTGGCCTGCAAGGCAGCCGGATCGTTGGCGACCGCGGCAGCTTCATCCGAGGTCAGCATCGTCAGGCCGCGGGCAACTGTTGCCACCGTCGAATAGCCGAGGTCCTGCTCGACCGGGGCTTGAGCCCTGATGTCCTCGGGGAAAGCGCCGCGAACCGAGGACTGGATGATGCCGGGGCTGACGGAGAGCCAGACGCAGAGGACGAGCAAGGCGGGAAGAATTGCCCAGATCGCCGCATAGGCGCCGTAATAGGCCGGCCGTGAATGCAATGCGGAGGACCGGCCTCCGGCAAGCGCCGTGGCACGGTTGCGCGCGACCAGATAGGCGGCGACTCCGATCACCACAAGGCACAAAAGTATGATGGATGTGCTCATTCGTTACGTCCCCAGGCCCATAGCCCCAAAAAGCCCGGCAGCTTGATCAGCCTGCCTTCAGCTTCCAATCATGGAGAAGGAATTCCAACCCTGCAGCTCCGGAACCGCCGGCGCGCAGGGACATAAGGCAATGCCGGCGCGGGCCAAAAGGCACCGCGCCGGCAGAGTCATTACATGGACTTGCCGGCTTCGACGTCCTTGCGGATCGCTTCGCGCTCGGCATCCGGAGCGGCAACGAGGCCGTATTCGACGAGCGGGCTGTCAGGGCCGATCATCTGGTCGGATACGAAGAAGTTGACGTATTCCTTCAGGCCCGGAACGGCGCCGAGATGTGCCTTCTTGACGTAGAAGAACAGCGGGCGGGAAACCGGGTAGGTGCCGTTGGAGATCGTTTCGGTGGACGGAACGATACCGCTCATGGTCGCAACCTTGAGCTTGTCGGCATTGTTTTCGTAGAAGGAAAGGCCGAATACGCCGACGCCGGTCTTGTTGGCGGCGATGCGTGCCAGGGTTTCCGGATAGTCGCCGTCGATGTCGACAGCAGCGCCGTCCTTGCGGACTGCGACGCAGGCCTTCGTCTGGGCAGCCTTCTCGGAGATTTCCTTGGCGATGACTTCCTGTGCGCCAGCGGCCTTGCAGCCGGCAGCGAGAACGTTCAGTTCGAAGACTTCGCGGGTGCCGTGCTTTTCGCCCGGGATGTAGGCAGCGATATCAACAGCCGGAAGCTTCGGGTTGACTTCCGACCACTTCTTGTAGGGGTTGGCGACGAGCTTGCCGTCGACGACGACCTGGGCTGCGAGGGCCTTGTAGATGTCGGCAGGAACGTAGGCAACGTCAGGGTTCGACGAGTCGGTTGCGAAGACGATGCCGTCGTAGCCGATCTTGACTTCCTGGATGTCGGTTACGCCGGCAGCCTTGCAGGCTTCGGCTTCGTTCTTGTTGATCGGACGCGAGGCGTTCGCAATGTCGATGGTGTCTTCGCCAACGCCCTTGCAGAATTCCTTCAGACCAGCGCCCGTGCCGCCGGATTCAACGACCGGCGTCTTGAAGTTGGTGAAGGTTTCGCCGAAGGACTCGGCAACGATCTTTGCGTAAGGCAGGACGGTGGACGAGCCAGCGACCTGGATCTGGTCGCGGGCGACGGCGGCGCCAGCGAAAGCAGCAGTTGCAGCCAGCGCGGCAACGGTGAGCTTGAAGGTGTTCATGTAAATCTCCCGGCATTTGGGCTTGTGTGAGTGCGGCCTTAGAGAGGCCCTCGCATTGCCTTTTTTCATCGGCGAGACTCTCTTAGCGCTGTAAGCACCGTCCTTTTATGTCAAAGCCGTGAAACATTTGTGACAGATTAAGTAATTGATTTAAAATAATAAAATTATGCAACGTAAAAGTGTTGCGACATATCGTCAAAAACGGACGGTAAAATCGGTGCCCTTGCCGACTTCCGACTTGACGATCAGCCGCGCCCGGTGGCGGGTGAGGATGTGTTTGACGATGGCAAGGCCAAGGCCGGTGCCCTTCTTCGAGCGGCTGTCCTCGATGCTGACGCGGTAGAAACGCTCGGTCAGGCGCGGCACATGTTCGGCCGGAATGCCCGGACCCTTGTCGACGATGCTGACCTCGACCGGCTGGCCGGTGCCGTTCTTCAGCCAGACATCGACGATCTCGCCCTCCTGGCCGTATTTGCAGGCATTTTCCATCAGGTTCTCGAAGACCTGGACAAGTTCGTCGCGGTCGCCCAGCACCTCGACCTTGCCGTCGGGCAGATGCAGGTTGATGTCGACGCCGACATCCCTGGCGAGCGGCACAAGCGCATCTCTGACATGGCCGAGCAGCGGCACCAGATCGATCTTCTCATCCGGCGCGATGTGCGACTTCAGCTCCAGGCGCGAGAGCGACAGCAGGTCGTCGACCAGCCGGCTCATGCGCGTCGTCTGGTCGAGCATGATATTGAGGAAACGCGCCTGCGCCTTCAGATCGTTCTTCGCCGGCCCCTGAATGGTCTCGATGAAGCCGCGCAGCGAGGCCAGCGGCGTGCGCAGCTCATGGCTGGCATTGGCGACGAAATCCGACCGCATGCGGTCGATGCGGCGGACCTCCGATATATCGCGGAAGGACAGGATGAAATAGCGTTCACGCGGCCCGTCATCGGCCGCGAATTCGACGGGCGCGCTGCGCACGATATAGACGCGCTCGGAGGGCAGCCGCTCGGCATGCTCTATCTGGTTCGGCGCATTGGTGGCGATGGTTTCGCGCACCATGTCGAGCACGCCGGGCGAGCGCAGGCGGGCCGATATATGGGCACCGAGCGCCACCTCGCCGAAGGCCTTTTCGGCAGCGCGGTTCTGGAAGAGCACCGAGGCATCGTCCGAGAGCACCATGACGGGGATATCGAGGCCGGCAAGCGTGGCGGAAACTTCAGGCAGGCGGCTGGGTGGCAGCTCCGGCTCGATCTCGACCGGCTCGGCGGGATCCGCCTTGATGATGGGCGCCTCGTTGAAAAGCGCGGTGAAGATCATGACCAGCAGCAGGACAAGCACAACCCACTTGTTCATGCCGGCGGCAAGCGCGGCGAGCGCGCTGAGGATTGCCGCAAGCAGCACCGGCCGTTCGCGCCTTATGCGCGCCAACAGGCTTTTTCTCCATGGAGTTTCGTCTGGCAAGTGCCCTCGCGGCGTCGATTCGTTTTTCTTATATTGAACTCTGCCTGATAGCGGCAATTCATGACAGAAGTTTTCGGGCTGCCGCATCTCAAGCGAAAAGCCGCAGCCGAACCCACGAAAAATTGCCGGCCGCCTGCGAGAGATTTGATTTTCAACGGTAAATATGTTCGCTTGCGGGAAGAGAAGCGATCGGGCGGTGGAGGCTGATATGGACGAGGACGTCGAAAACAGGGCCGTGGAGCTGGATATCCGCGGGAAGAAGCGGATCTTCGATGTCGACGATCCCACCCTGCCGGCCTGGGTGGACGAACGCGCGCTGGAATCCGGCAACTTTCCCCACAAGAAGAAGCTCAAGGAAGAGGACTATCTGGAGCAGCTGGAAAAGCTGCAGATCGAACTCGTCAAGGTGCAGTTCTGGCTGCAGGCGACCGGCAAGCGGGTGATGGCGCTGTTCGAAGGGCGCGACGCTGCCGGCAAGGGCGGCGCGATTTCGGCCTCCTCGGCGAATATGAACCCACGCCTTGCGCGGGTGGTGGCGCTGACCAAGCCGACCGACCGCGAGCAGGGACAATGGTATTTCCAGCGTTATGTCGCGCAATTTCCGACAGCTGGCGAATTCGTGCTGTTCGACCGCTCCTGGTACAACCGCGCCGGCGTCGAGCCGGTCATGGGCTTCTGCACGCCGCAGCAATATGAGGATTTCCTCAAACAGGCGCCGCAACTCGAAAAGATCATCGCCCATGAGGGCATCTTCTTCTTCAAATTCTATCTCGATATCGGCCGCGAGATGCAGCTCAAACGTTTCCACGACCGCCGGCACGATCCGCTGAAAGTCTGGAAACTGTCGTCGATGGATATCGCGGCGCTGACGAAATGGGACGACTACAGCGACAAGCGCAACCGGATGCTGAAGGAAACCCATACGGATTTCGCGCCCTGGACGGTGATCCACGGCAATGACAAGCGGCGGGCGCGCCTCGAAATCATCCGTCACATGCTGAACAAGATGGATTATGACGGCAAGGACAAACAGGCGCTCGGCACGGTCGACGCGGAGATCATCGGCTCAGGGCCTGGCTTTCTGAAATAGAGCTTTCGGAACAGGCTGGCCTCCTGAAATCGAAGCCGGGGTCACCGGCTCAGCCGGGACCGGGGTCACCGGCTCAGCCGGGACCGGCCTTACTGCCCCGGCAGGATGCGGATGGCGAAGAGATTGATGCCGCGCGCCTTGCCGTCGAGATCGCTGTTGATCGTCAGCGTGCCCGGCGAATTCGGCGCGAGTGAGCGGTCGAACTTCACCTGTAGCAGCGCATCCGACTTTTCCCGGGTGACGTTGAAGCGATGGCGGGCGCAATTGCCGAGCGTCTGGAAATTGCATTCGACGGTGATCTGCGTCGGCTCGTCGGTGGTGGATTGCAGCGTCAGCGCGATCGTCGAGGATTTGCCGGCCAGCTGCTGCAGCACCGACGGCGGCACGCTGATCGAGATATTGCCATCGGCGGCACCGCTTTCGGAAATCAGCCGGACGGCGGGGCCGTCATTCTCGACGATTTTTTCGGTGCGCGCCCGCGGGCCGCTTTGGATCTTGTCGGCGTCCTCAGGCTTGAACAGCGGGATCCAATCGGCCGAGAAACTGTTCTGCGGATCGATGGTCACCGGCTGATCGGTGTGAGAGCCCGCATTCCCGGCGCTCTCATCATTGCCGGTAAAATCCTCCGGCTGAGTGCTTGCCGGCGGATTGGCAACGCTGGTGTCGCGCTCGGCCGCCGTCATCAGCAGGCCAGACGTATGCGCCCACCAGGCGCCGATGCCGATGAAGGCCAGCAGGACGCACCAGACGAGCAGTCTCGAAAAGAATTTTCTAGGCTTGCGGCGGCCCGCCGCCCGCTCCGGGCGGAAATCCATATTGGTGGCGCGCTGACCGCGGGCAAGGCGTTCTTCACCGACGGGGGCGGCAGCCAGATGATCGGCATTGCCGGCATGCACGTCGTCGAGGCTGGACTCGTCGCCGCGATGCATAAGCTCGGGCGCGCGGGTCTCCCCTGATACGACGGGGCCGTCGAACGCATCGGCTTCGGCTTGATGAACCGGTGGCGCCGGCATTTCCACGACCGGCGGCACGGGCACTTCAGGCGGCCTCTGGCGGGGGTGAAGACGGTCACGCTCCTCGCCTTCGATGGCGTGGATGGTGCTTTCCAGGCGGTGGCGGTGATGGGCGACGACCTCGGTGTCGGTGATGTCCTGCTTGCGCAGCCCGGCTTCCAGCGCCTGGCGGGCCGACTGATAGATCCTCGCTCGAACCTCCGGATTATCGCGATCGGAATTCTCGAGCGCTGTTCTGATGGCCGTTTCTAATCCGCTCACATTCAGTCCTTCACCTTGAATTCGGCATCGGACTGCAATCCCTGCCGTTCTCCATCAAAATTCGGTAGCGGCAAGTGCGGCAAACCGCAAGCCTTGCAGGCCCGGCCGCGGTCGATCGGCGGGGATATCGGCAGGTTTCACCGCTCACCGGCCTTATTCTATTAGCTTTCTCGGACGTATATATTCGGGCCGAAATCGACGAAGGCATGGCAGCCGCTCTTTTATCGCCTTTTCATCTCTGTTATGAGATTGACGTTTTCGTAAACGTCAATGGAAGTGGTGAACCATGGCCCTGCCCCCGATCCTCAAGGACAGATTGAGACTGCCGGTCATCGGCTCGCCGCTGTTCATCATCTCGCATCCAGCGCTGACGCTGGCGCAATGCAAGGCCGGCATCGTCGGGGCGTTTCCGGCACTGAACGCCCGGCCGGAAAGCCAGCTCGACGAATGGCTGGCGGAGATTACCGAGGAACTCGCCCGCCACGACGCCGCCCATCCGGAACGGCCAGCCGCCCCCTTTGCCGTCAACCAGATCGTCCACATGTCGAACAAGCGGCTGGAGCACGACCTTACGCTCTGCGTCAAATACAAGGTGCCGATCGTCATCTCCTCGCTCGGCGCCGTGCCCGAGGTCAACGCCGCCGTGCATTCCTATGGCGGCATCGTGCTGCATGACATTATCAACAACCGCCACGCCCATTCGGCGATCCGCAAGGGCGCCGACGGGCTGATTGCGGTCGCTGCCGGCGCCGGCGGCCATGCCGGCACGCTTTCGCCCTTTGCGCTGATCCAGGAAATCCGCGAATGGTTCGACGGGCCGCTGCTGCTGGCCGGCGCGATTTCCACCGGCGGCGCGATCCTTGCCGCAGAAGCGATGGGCGCCGACATGGCCTATATCGGCTCGCCCTTCATCGCAACGCAAGAAGCCCGCGCCGCAGACGCCTACAAGCAGGCGATCGTCGAAGGGGCCGCTGGCGATATCGTCTATTCCAACTATTTCACCGGCGTGCACGGCAACTATCTCAAGCCCTCGATCGTGGCTGCCGGCATGGACCCGGACAACCTGCCGCTTGCCGATGTCTCGAAGATGGATTTCGAGCAGGCTGTCGGCGGCGCCAAGGCCTGGAAGGACATATGGGGCAGCGGCCAGGGCATCAGCGCCATCAAGGCTGTCGAGCCCGTGGCCAAACTCGTCGACCGGCTGGAGGCCGAATACCAGGCGGCGCGTGCCCGGCTGGCGCTCTGAGGCGCGCCTTCTTGGCCCCTCCCCTCTTTTTTGCCAAAGCCATGACAGGGTGCTTGAAATCTTCCAACAATGGCTGTATCAGCGCCATGCAAATCGCAGGCCGCATGCTTCGGCCGTGAAACGCCGCTTTAGCTCAGGTGGTAGAGCACATCATTCGTAATGATGGGGTCGCAGGTTCGAGTCCTGCAAGCGGCACCATTTATTTGATAAATCGCTGATTTTGCAGCGTTATCTCCCTTTCCTAAAGTGTTCAATCCCCTTTAGTCCACCTGTTAACGGTCGATAGTCGCCTGTTCACAACTTGGCGAGGTGACGAAGTTGAGGCGAGATGGCGAAAGATTTTGAGCGACTTGGACTCCTCTCGCATCACAATAAGCGGCTTCCGCGCTTACCACGCCAAAGGTAGTTAAAGGTCGGAGATGGCCACAATCACAAAACTGGGGCAATCTCAAGTCCCTTTGCGGCAAGTGTGCTTTCAGAAGACTATGCACGCGACAAGTATGAGTTGATCAGGTCCGCGGCATCGTCCTCTCCCTTCTCGCGTGCGATATCGGCGGCGGTTGCACCGGTGCGATCGGTCTTTGTCAGGTCCGCATGGTTCTCCAATAATAGCTTTGCAACTTCGGTGTTTCCCCAGGCGGCCGCGCACATCAGCGGGGTCACGCCATCGGCCGTCTCGGCGTTTACGTCTGCGCCAAGGGATAGTAGGTAGTTTGCAACGGCTGCTTCGCCATTCGCAGATGCCTCGTGCAGTGCCGTCATTTCACCACGACCAATCGCGTGTATTGATGCACCGTTCCGCACTAGCGTCTCAACCGCTGCAAGCAAACCTTCAGCTGCCGAGACCATGAGCGGTGTTCGACCATGTATGCCGACTTTGTTCAAGTCGAGTTCCTTGGACTCGATTTCTAGCTGAGCTTGTGAAGCGCCGGCCACGATTCGCTCAATGAAATGCTCAATCTTTGACTGATCGTTCATGGGAGTACGTTGAAGTTCTCTATCATCGCTCTCCTCCAGTCTGGAGGGACATTGTTCGCACACGCTACGTTCTCTCGATGCCCTCGCCAATGCTTGGAAGCGTGCTTCGACGTGACCTCTGGCAAGCTCATAAATCCAGTGTTCGTGCGGATATGCCTTGGTCTGCAGTCTCTCCAGGTCCGCAAGAGCATCGTCCGGCAGTTCAGTGGCATCTTGGCTTTAAGAGTATGCCATTCATCAGCAGGCGCCGAAGGATGTTAAGCTGTATCGCTGTGTGGCAGTGGACGGCTGCTTCCAGATTGCCTAGCATTTTCCTTGTGTATTCGTCCGTCATCTGCGCCTCTGTTTGTCCCGCTATTTCCGGTATCGATCGCCGCGTAATTGCCCCCTAAATACGCGGCGTCCGCATCCTGTCTCTTGCCTGTCAGGCAAAGCGGTTATCGACCGTTATCAATCGGCGGCCAAGGGCAGGTGTTACAACCAGCAGAGCAAGACAAACAGCAATGAATCGATGAAACGGCAAAGATGGATACCTTGAGTATTGAAAGGCAACGATAACAGTCGCCGAAAATAAAACAATCATCGCGGGAACTTATCCAATATAATGGCCTGGAACCGGCCTGCCCTGTTCCAATCAAACGACCGTGAAAACCGCAACCCCGACAGGAACAATGCCACCCCCGTGCCGGTTTCCTCCCGTGAGACAACAAGCATGGAGAGAATCATGTCCTGCAAGTTCATCGCGATATCACTGCTTTCGATCGGTCTGGCCGGTTCGGCCATGGCGCAGACGGCCGGGGGTGCGGATGCCAATGGGCGGCTTTCGGTGGCGCCGATCATTGGCGGGTCGGGGAGTTCGGGCGCCGGCTCTGCCGGGGCCGGGTCAGCTGGCACTGGTTCTGTCGGCAGCGGGGTAATGGGCACAGGGTCTGTCGGCACCGATTCCGGCACCACCGGCAGCACGACCGACAATGGCGGCGTCAATCTCAATAGCGGCCGCAGCACGATCAATCCCGGCGGGGTCAATCCCAACCTGCAACAGACGCCGGGTTGCACCAGCGGAAGCGCGGATACCGGCTCGCTCAGTGAGGCATGCCCGCAATGAGGATGAGGTGATTGTCCGCCTTTCCTTCTGACAAAACAAAGGCCCGGAGCGGAATGGCGCCGGGCCTTCGCTTTCGGACGCCACTTCGCTGACATCACGCGAAAACAACCGCTGCCACCAGAAAGCGGACGCGGCCTGCTTTACCGGCCGGGTTTGAGGTCGTAAAAGGACGGCATCACTCCGCAAGCGGCGCATCGCCCCACACCCAGCCAGCCTGCCGATATTTCCGGCATCTGCGGAGCACCCGAAGAGGATCGTCATGTCGAATGCAGCGCAACGCTCGAACCGTGTGCTTATCGTCGCCACCATCATGCTCGCGACCTTCATGGTGGCGATCGAGGCGACGATCGTGGCGACCGCGATGCCGCGCATCGTCGGCGAGCTCGGCGGCTTTTCCTATTACAGCTGGGTGTTTTCGGCCTTCCTGCTGGCGCAGTCGACGACGACGGTGATCTACGGCAAGCTTTCCGACATTTTTGGGCGCAAGCCGGTGCTGATCGGCGGCATCCTGATCTTCCTGGTCGGCTCGCTGCTCTGCGGGCTCGCCTGGTCGATGATGTCGCTGGTGCTGTTCCGGCTGCTGCAGGGGCTGGGCGCCGGCGCCATCCAGCCGGTGACGACGACGATCATCGGCGATCTGTTCAAGCTCGAGGAGCGCGGCCGCGTGCAGGGCTTCATGGCGACCGTCTGGGCGACATCGGCGGTCGTCGGGCCGCTGGCCGGCGGCATCATCGTCGACAATATCTCCTGGGCCTGGATCTTCTGGATCAACCTGCCGATCGGCATCATCTCGATCATCGCCTTCATGCTCTTCCTGAAGGAGGACGTGGCGCACAAGCAGGCAAAGATCGATTACCTCGGCTCGGTGCTGTTTTCGATCTCGATCGTAGCACTTCTCGTCATGCTGACGGAAACCGATGCCAGTGCCTGGATCCTGCTGTCTCTTTTCGCCGTCTTCGTGGTCTCGGGCCTGCTCTTCCTCGCCCAGGAGAAGCGGGCGCCGGAGCCGATCATCTCGATCCCGCTCTGGAGCCGAAGGCTGATTGCGACCAGCAATGCGGCGACGCTGCTGGCCGGCATGGCGCTGATCGGGCTTTCGACAATCCTGCCGATCTATGTACAGGGCGTGCTCGGCCGTTCGCCTGTTGTTGCCGGCTTCACGCTG
The DNA here is from genome assembly GCF_013087615.1 of Rhizobium sp. WYCCWR 11152. Classification (NCBI taxonomy): domain Bacteria; kingdom Pseudomonadati; phylum Pseudomonadota; class Alphaproteobacteria; order Hyphomicrobiales; family Rhizobiaceae; genus Rhizobium; species Rhizobium sp. WYCCWR 11152. Next base: position 291,049 of record NZ_JABFCP010000011.1, read on the forward strand.
ACCATGCTCGTCGTCGGCTGGCCGTTGGCGGTGATGCTTTCCGGCCGTTTCTACAGGGCCTTCGGCATCCGCCGCACCCTGCGCGTCGGCAGCCTGATGTTTCCCTTCGGCGCCTCTTTCCTGTTGTTCCTGACGCCGGAAAGCTCGCCGATCGTTGCCGGCGCCGGCTCGTTCTTCATGGGCTTCGGCATGGGTCTCATCAGCCTCACCAGCATCGTGCTGGTACAGGACAGCGTCGAATGGTCGATGCGCGGCAGCGCCACGGCCTCGATCATCTTTTCCCGCAGCCTCGGCAATACGCTCGGCGCCACCGTGCTCGGCGCCATCCTCAATGCCGGCATCAACCACTATGCGAGCGGCGAGGCGGCGGCGGGCCTGCACGCGGCGCTGAACCAGCCGACCGGGCTCTCGGCGCTTGCCGCCGATCCGGCGATCCGCGCCGTCTTCAATGCGGCCCTGCACTGGAGCTTCTGGGGCGTGGTCGTCGTCGCGGTACTGACCTTCTTCACCACCTGGCTGATCCCGGTCGGGTCGGGCCAGAAGCGCGAGGGGGCGGCTGTCGCAAGCGAGGCGGCTTCGCATTAGAGCGGTTCAGCCTATGGAAGCGCAGGCACTGGGAGGGTTGCCGGACGATGAGTGTTTTCGTGTTGCTCTTGGGGTTTCCGGGCGTGGGCAAGCTGACGATCGCCAAAGAACTCGGTTCGCTTATATCAGCAAAGATTGTTGATAATCACTGGTTCAACAACCCGATATTGCGACTCCTCGACGAGGATCAGACCGCTCCGCTGCCTAAGGGTGTCTGGGAATACACGGCAAGAGTCCGGCAGGCCGTCCTGGATGCAATCACCGCCTATAGCGGCCCGTCGGCGAATTTCATCTTCACCCATGCCGGTGTCGAAGGCGATGAGCGGAGCACGCGGACGTACCAACAGTTCGTCGACGCCGCCGGACGGCGCGCCGCGGTCTTCGTGCCGGTGCGATTGCTGTGTGCCGAAGAAGAATTGGCGCGTCGCGTTTCGTCCCCCGCACGGCGCGACCACTTGAAAACCACCGACGTAGAGACCTCAAGACATCGAAGCCAAGAGGCTATGGTTCTAGATATCCCGCACCAACACGCTCTGACGTTGGATGTGACCTTCATGTCGCCCTTGGAAAGTGCTGCGGCAATACGGGATCATGTTGCGAGACGCAGGGTCTGAGGAGAGCAGCCCCTCGCGCCGATAGCGGAAGATCTGCCTCCGGCCGGAATGCGCCGCGTGATGGAACGGATCAACGAGAGCGAAAATGGGCGTCAAAAACTATTTGATCGAAGGCGTTTCCGGCACCGGCAAAACCACGGTGGCGGAGGAACTGCAGCGGCGCGGCTACCACGTCATCCACGGGGACCGGGAATTGTCTTATGTCGGCGATCCCGAATCTGGCGAACCGCTGGATGGGCTTGCCGATGAGAGCCTGACGGACAATGTCACATGGGTGCACGAGCATCACATTTGGGATGTCGACAAAGTCAAATCCGTGATCGCCGATCACCGCAACGCGACCTCCTTCTTCTGCGGCGGCTCTCGAAATCTCTCCCGCTTTATCGATGTGTTTGACGGGGTTTTCGTTCTCGACGTCGATCTCGACACGTTGAACCGGCGGCTTGCCTTAAGACCGGAAGACGAGTTTGGCGGAAGGCCTGCCGAACGGGAGCTGATTGTGCGCTTGCATGCAACGAAAGCGGATATTCCAAAGTGTGGCGTCGTCATCGACGCCACACTTCCGCTGACGGTCGTTGTCGACGAGATTCTGAGGCTATCGCGTGCCTGTGACTACCGTTGCCGTTGAGCGAAGGCGAACCTTGCCATCGCTGACGGATTGGAGAGCTAGCTCCAGGACCTCGCCGCGGATTTTCTCCCGTGTTGCCGCATCTGCCCTGGATAGTCCGGCGACGACAGGCGCGGCGACCTCAGTCATGAAGTCCCAGTAGCGCGCCGGGGTATCGTGCACCATCATCGCCGACACCTCTTCCACGGCGACATCGAGAAGGCCCGCCTCTCTGAAGGTCTCGACCATCATGCCTTCTCCAGCACAGCGGAACAGGCCCGGAGAGCCGGGTGGTGGCGAGGGCATTTCCACGTGGCGGGCGATCGTGCCCATGATCGTGGTCGCCCATGAATTTTTGGCAGGAGTGCTCCAGACTGCGGCGCAGACGCGCGCACCGGGCTTTGCCACGCGTGCCATCTCCCTGGCGGCGGCGGCGATATCAGGGAAGAACATAAACCCGAACCGGCACAGAACGGCGTCGAAACTGGCATCGGCAAAAGGCAACGCTCCCGCATCGCATAGGCGAGTTTCGAAGTTTTTGAGGCCACGTCTGGCCGCATTTTCGGCGGCAGCAGTCAGCATATTTTCCGAGAGATCGGTGACGACGACATGACCCTCGGGGATTGCTGCCGCCGCCGTCAGGCCGGGTTCGCCAGTGCCGGCGGCTATGTCAAGCACGCTAAAGCCGTTGGAGAGGTTTGCGCGCCGGAGCATGGTGTCACCAAACGGGGCGAGCCAGCTGAGAACCAAGCTGTCCCATTTCTTCCAGCCGGCGGAAAACTTGTCCCAGGTCTCACGTTGCTGGTTACGGATATCGTCGAGATTTGCTGACATGCACCGGCTCCCCCATCCGTTCAACCGGCAAAGCCGGGAACGTCGACACTATGCGCCGCTGATGTCGGGATTCAATGCAAATAAGCGCCATCGGGCCAATCGCCAGGCATGACCAAACTTGTTGGGACGGAGTGATTGAATTGACCAAGACTATTGGAGCTTTTATACAATGGCTTTTGCGAAACTCCGGATTGGCCAAAAATAATCCTTTTAAATCAATGGGCTTTTCCTGGATGGCGCCAAATCGAGAATGCGGAACCAGCGGAATGCTGAAGCGATGCAGCCCGGCTGTATGCACCAGCCATGGAGAGACAAAATTATGAAGATCATGGTCTTGCTGCACAGCGCCGATGGCATGGCTTGGCAGTCTCCCCCTAAAGGCACCAGCCTGAAGACATTGAGCGAAGCCGAAGAGCAAGGCTTCATCTTGATCCGCGGGGAATTTCAGAAACGGCAATTCCGTCTGACAGAGCTGGGCTCCAACTATGTCGAGCGCGACAAGCGGCGTCTGGAAGCGCGCAGGCTCTGAACCGATACCGCCGGCTAAGCGCGAATTGAACGCACAAGCCAGGCCCCCGACGGCCGAAAGGCGGGTCTGACAATGGCACGTCGCAACAGGAGCGGTCATCCCCGCATAGTGAGTGCAAGCTTACAAAGCATGCTGGGCTTACAGCGCATCCTGGATATCGAAGCGGACGATCTTGTCGCCGTCCATGCGGAAGATATGCGTCACGGTCTTGTCCTTCAGGCCATGGCTTTGCCCTTCCAGCGGCCGGCCATCGAGGTCGAAGACAGACTGGATCACCTCGGCAGCTATGGCTCCATCTTGCGTTTCCTCGAATGCGACCGGCTCGACGTGCGGACTGACGACGGCCCACTGGCGTGTCCAATAGTCGCGCACGGCTGCACGGCCATGAACGTGGCCGCCATCCATGCCGTTGGCCCAGGCGACATCATCGGAAAGCACGGCAAGGACAGCGTCGATGTCTCTGGCGTTGAAGCTGGCATAGATGCGCTGGATCATTTCGACGTCGTTTTGAGACATGTCGTTTCCTCGATGGAGATTGATACATTCGCTGTGCGGCATCGAAACTGCCTTGCCTCATGCCGCACACCAATATACATACGTACATATATATCTCGTGGTCAAGCGCAGGCAAGGGGTGAGCCGAATGGACGACGACGTGCTTTCTACGCCGGGGCATCTCATCAGTCTTGCGGCGCGTGGCTTTGCCCGCCTCAGCGAGTCACGCCTTAAACCGCTCGGCTTCGGTGTCGGCCAGTTGCCTGTGCTGGTCGCGCTGCAAAACGGCAAGGCCAGCACGCAACGCGACCTCGCCCGCTATGCCAGGATCGAGCAACCGCCGATGGCACAGATGCTCGCACGCATGGAGAGGGATGGCTTGATCGAGCGGACACGCGACCCGACTGACGGTCGCAGCAGCCGTATCGTGCTGACGAAAACCGCGCAGCACAGCATGCCGGAGGCGATTGCCGCCTTGTTCCGAGGAAATAAAGAGGCATTGACTGGGTTCACGGATGCGGAAGCGGAGCAACTTGCAGATCTGCTGACGCGGCTAATCGACAATCTGGATCAAATTGCGAGCGCAGAGCCTTCGTCAGGTGATTGATGGTTTTGTGGCCAAACCGACAGTTTCTATTCGGGGACTGTGCCGCCTTCATTCGAGGTCGTACTGCCTTTCGGCGGGGAGCGGCGCTTCTCCAAAACGCGTGACAGCAAGTTCCGTTTTCTCTTGCGCTTGATCAGATCGATATCGCTGACAAGCTTTGCGCCGCCCTCGCGCCGCTCGAGCGTGATCTTGCGGCTATGGAAGACTTCCAGCTCAGCGCGATGCGCGACGCTGAGGATGGTGACCTCCGGCAATTCATCGATCACCATCTGCATCATCTTATCCTGGCTCTTCTCATCGAGTGCTGCCGTTGCTTCATCCAGCACGATGATATCGGGTTGGTGCAGCAGGAGACGTGCAAAGGCGAGCCGCTGCTTTTCGCCGCCCGACAAGGTCTGGTCCCATGGCGCATCTTCCTCGATCTTGTCGTTCAGATAATCCAGCCCCACCTTGTCGAGGGCCGACTTGATCTCATCCAGCGGCCAGCTATCGGCGGCGCCGGGATAGGCGACGGCGCGACGAAGCGTCCCGGACGGGATATAGGGCCGTTGCGGCAACATGAACAATCGCCTGTCGGCATGGAAATTGACGCTACCGCTACCCCACGGCCAGAGACCTGAGATGGCCCGCACCAGCGTGCTCTTGCCGGACCCGGATTCACCGGCCACGAGCACCCGCTCGCCGGGTTCGATCTCGACCCGGGTTTCCGTGACCACGGCGGTGCCATCGTCAAGCGACACGGAGAGATCGTTGAGGCTGAGCATCGCCTCGCCTTCGGTTTCACCATGCTTGATGCGCCCGAGCGAGTCGCTCTGTTCGGCGCGCTCCAGCCCGTCAAGCGACATCATCAGCGAGGCGATGCGCCGTGCACAGGCATTCCAATCGGCAAGACGGGGATAGTTGTCGACCAGCCAGCCGAACGCGCCCTGAACGATGGCAAAAGCAGAGGCGGCCTGCATGACCTGTCCGAGGGTCATGCTGCCTTCGAGAAATTTTGGTGCGCAAAGCAGGACCGGCACGACAGGCGCTATCAGCATCGATCCATGCGACACGAGCGTCGTGCGCATGTGCTGGCGGGCAAGCAGCGCCCATTGCCTGAGCACATTGGCGAAGGTCTTATCGAGATCGTTACGCTCCTCCTCTTCGCCACCGAGAAGCGCGATGCTCTCGCCGTTTTCCCTGACATGCGTCAGCGTGTAGCGAAACTCGGCTTCTGCTTGATTTTTGGCCTCGGAGACGTGGACGAAATAGCGGCCGATGACCGCCATCGAAGTAGAGGTGATCGCCGCGTAGAGGACCGCAGTGATGACGAGAAAGCCGGGAATGGTGATGGTCGAACCTGCGATCGGAAGAGTCAGGGCCCCGCCGATCGTCCAGAGCACCACGATGAAAGTCGAGGCCGCCAGAAATGCGGAAATGACACCGGCGACGAAATCGACGGGTGCTTCGGTGGCAATCCGCAAATCCTCGGAAATGCGCGCTTCGGGGTTCTTGTGGTCGCCGCCGATGAGATTCAACTGATAGTAACGGCCGTTTGCAAGCCAGCGCGCGATGACGGCTGTTGTCAGCCAGGACCGCCAGCGGCGCTGAATCATCATGCGAACGGCGACTTGTATCGTGACAATGGCTACAGTTCCGAGCACGAGGGGCACGAATACGGCGCTCAGGAAATAGACGGTGCCGGCATCGTGTCGCTCTATGGCGTCGAAGATCCCGCGGTTCCACAGATTGATTCCGTACTGGAAGCCGACATTCATGCAGATCATCGCCAATAGCCCGATCGAGAAGGGCCAAGCGAACTTATCGCCACCGCGGCCCCAGTAGCGGCGCGCGCTGATCCAGAAACGTTTGAGCAGATACCGCTTGCGCGCCTGCTCGGCCTCTTCAGGCGTCAACTCCGGATCGGGCTCGACGGCATCTGGCGGCGGCATGACCTCGACAGTCGATGCCGTCTCCTGGGGCGAGTTTCCGGCACCGTGCGGTTCGGTGCCGTCGACCGATTTCGGTTTGAGTTTAGCGTCGGCCATAAGCGCGATAACGGCTTACACATCGAAATGTTTCATGATGGCTGCCATCCGCCGTATCGAACAACATCAGCCCCTCACCCATCCCGTAAAAACGGGGAGAGGGGACGTAGCGGGTAATAGGGAGGTAGCCGCATATCCCCTTCGCCCAGTTTACGGGCGTCCGAAGGACGGGGCGAGACCCGTGGCTCGACCGCGGTTGGTGGCGGCAGCCGGATGAGGGGCAGAGGCTGGCGCCGAGCCAATTCCTTCTTGCTCTGATTAACGTCTTGGTCTCAGGCGAAAGCGCCTGAGTGCGGCCGTCAAGCAGAGATGCGCCCAAATCAAACCATTGCAGAAAAAGAAAAGGACGATCAGATAAAATAGCGCCGGTTGTTCAGCAGCCTTGAGTACGCCGGATTGTTTACCGTGCACCTCTCCTTGAACCAGCCACACCAACGGAACGCACAGCGGCAAAGGACTAAATAGCGTCAGGCCGATAATCACAGACCAAGCCCGAAACTGCTCTAGCATACCCTTGAATTCCGATGACGCCCCGGCAGCCGTCACCATGACGCCTGCCTCTCCCACTGAATCATATTTTGACGCCAACTTCCAAACGGTGGATGTGTCGACCATGCGCGTCGAGGAGATTGTTTCAATAGGTTTGACGCGGCATCCGGACCAGCCCGAGGTTTTGTCGATATCATGACGGATTTATAAATGTCCCCTTGGCGCCGAAACGTGCCATGGCTGGCATCCGCTCCATAAAACCACACACTTTCCTGGAGTTGCTCTCACCACCTCAGGCGGTTTCGGTCGCGACCTGCGGCAGGGATTGCAGCAGGGTCTGGCGGGCGGAGTGCAGATGCGCGCGGCAGGCGGTTTCGATTGCCGCCTGGTCACGGGATTCAAGGGCTGCGATATAATCCAGATGTTCGTGGATGGCGCGCTCGTTGCGCTGGCGCGCGGCGGTCTTGTTCCACTGGTAGTGATAGTGGAAGACGATGGCGATGGCGTCGTAGAAATCGGCGATGAAGCGGTTTTTCGAGGCGCGGTGGATCAGCAAGTGGAAGCGCTCGTCGAGGACGGAGAAATCCTTGAAGCGCTGGTTGATGTCGGCAAGCATGGCGTGATGTTCGTCGCGCATGGCGGCAAGATCGGCCCAGCTTTGATTATCCCTGGAAAGCCGGCCGAATTCGGCGGCGGAATGCAGCTCGAACATCTCGCGCACATCGGCAAGTTCGAGGGCGAATTCGCGGGTAAAACCCTTCAACGTCCAGTGGCTGTTCGGCCGTTTCTCGATGAGGCCAAAGCGGGAGAAGCGGATCAGGAATTCGCGCACGCTGGTCGTGCCGGTGCCGATCTCGCGGGCCAGCTCCAGCTCGTTGATCTGCATGCCGGGTGCTGCATCATCGGCAAGGATGCGCTGCATGAAGCTGCGCTCGATGATATCGTGGAGGGAGTCGGTTTCCTCGGAGGGAAAGAGGTCATGGTCTGTGGGTTGTCGCAGCACGATCTTCTGGCGCTTGTTCCAGCGGATGATGCCTTCTTCGCTCAGCCGCGTCAGGATAGCGCGCGCCGTCGAGCGGCTGACGCCGAGTTGGGCGGCGATCTCCGGCTCCGAGGGCAGCGCCGTATCCGTGCGCAGGGCTACGGCATACCTGTTATAGGCTTCCTTGAAGACCGTATTCTGCCTTGCCACCAGACCCCGCTTTCCGCCCTCGTGACCGTCGCCCCGCTTCAAAGCAGGACGGAGCGGACCGGGGCTTGTTCAAACGACCTTTAGCTTATTTCCGGTCGCCTGCGGCTCATTGCCTCCCTCGTCCACAGGATCAATATTCCCGTTGACTTGAAAATGTTTATTGTAGATAAAAAACAAAATCAATGCGCTTTCGCCGATGTAGCGAGCCTTTCGCTAGAACAGGATGATTTTAGGTGGGATGGCCTAAAAATCTGAATCCTGTTCTAAATTAAAGAGTTAGAGCATGATGTCGTCCGAAAACCGCTGACACTTTTCGGTATCATGCTTTAGGGAGATAGAGACTTGGACAAACTGCCTTGGATCATCCTTTCGGCCGGTGACAATGTCGCGGTCGCAACGGCGGCAATCGCGCCGGGTTCGACGGTTGCCGGCATTCAGACCCGTGAGAAGATCGACCCCGGCCACAAGGTGGCGATCGCGGATATTCCGCTCGGGTCGCCCGTGGTCAAATACGGACAGGCGATCGGCCGCACCACGGCCGAGGTCAAGGCCGGCGACCATGTGCACAGCCACAACCTGCATTTCGAAAACGACCGGCTGGCGGCAACCGCCAATTCGGCGCCGGAAACGGCGACGGCCGACGACGTGGGGCGCACCTTCATGGGCTATCGCCGCGCCGACGGGCGGGCAGCGACCCGCAACTATATCGGCATCATCGCCAGCGTGAACTGTTCCACCACGGTCTGCCGGGCAATCGCCGATGAGGCGAACCGGACGATCCTGCCGCATTATGAAGGCATCGACGGTTTCGTGCCGATCGTGCACGACCAGGGCTGCGGCATGAGTTCGACCGGCGACGGCATGAACGTGCTGCACCGGACGCTGGCCGGCTATACAAGACATGTGAATTTCGGCGGCGTGCTGATGATCGGCCTCGGCTGCGAGGTCAATCAGCTGACGCTGTATGGCCAGAGCGGTGCCGGCGCCTCAAAGCGGCATTTCAACATCCAGGATGCCGGCGGTTCGCGCCGTGCTGTCGAGCGCGCCATGGGCATGCTGCGCGAAATCGCCGCCGATGTCGGCAGGGAAAAGCGCGTGCCGATGTCGATCGGTGAGATCATCATCGGCCTGCAATGCGGCGGCTCCGACGGCTTTTCCGGCATCACCGCCAATCCGGCGCTGGGTGTCGCGGCCGACCTGCTGGCGGCGGCCGGCGGCACGGCGATCCTGTCGGAAACCTCGGAAATCTATGGTGCGGAACATCTGCTGCGCAGCCGCGCCGTCAGCGACGAGGTGGCAAAGAAGCTCGACGACAAGATCGCCTGGTGGGAGGATTACGTCGCTCTGCACGGCGCCTCGCTCGACAACAACCCGTCGCCCGGCAACAAGCGCGGTGGTCTCACAACCATCCTCGAAAAGTCGCTCGGCGCCGTCGCCAAGGGCGGGCGTTCGCCGCTGACGGCGGTTTATGGTTATGCCGAGCGCGTCACGGCACCCGGTCTCGTCTTCATGGACACGCCCGGCTACGACCCGGTCTCGGCGACCGGCCAGGTGGCCGGCGGGGCAAACATGATCGCCTTCACCACGGGCCGCGGCAGTTGCTTCGGCTGTCGGCCGGCGCCGTCGCTGAAGCTTTCCAGCAATTCGGCGCTCTTTGCCTCGATGGAAGAGGATATGGACATCGATTGCGGCACGATCGCCACGGGTGACGCGACGATCAGCGGCAAGGGCCGCGAGATCTTCGACCTGATCGTCGATACGGCATCAGGCAAGAAGACCAAGAGCGAGCTCTTCGGCTACGGCGACAATGAATTCGTGCCGTGGCATCTGGGTGCGACGCTGTAAGCTTTTGTTTTTACCAAAAATTCAAGTTCTTCGCGAGGAGGCATGATGAAGACGAGACGGATCGGCAAGACCAAGCTGGAGGTGACCGAAATCAGTTTCGGTGCCGCCGCTCTCGGCGGTCTCTACCGCGCCTGTCCGCGCGAGGTGGCGATGGACACGCTGCAGGCGGCCTGGGATAGCGGCATCCGCTATTTCGACGTGGCGCCCTGGTATGGGCTCGGCCTTGCCGAGCGGCGGGTCGGCGATTTCCTGCGCGACCAGCCGGATGGCAGTTACGTGCTTTCCACCAAGGTCGGCCGGCTGCTTCGGCCGGTGCCGACAGGCACCGTGCCTGATTACAGCTATGTCGACCCGCTCTCCTTCGATGCCGATTACGACTATTCCTATGACGGCATCATGCGCTCGGTCGAATTCAGCTATGCGCGCCTCGGCCTCAACCGCATCGATATTCTCTATGTGCACGATCTCGGCGTCTACACGCATGGCGCAGCGAAGAACGCGGTCCACCAGAAGCAGTTTCTCGATTCCGGCGTGAAGGCGCTGGAGGAACTCAAGTCGTCTGGCGCGATCTCCGCCTTCGGCCTCGGCGTCAACGAAGTGCCCGTCTGCCTCGACGTCATGCGCCATTCCGATCTCGACTGCATCCTGATGGCCGGCCGATACACGCTGCTCGACCGCTCCGCCGTCGCCGAACTGCTGCCGCTCTGCCGTCAGAAGGGCACCTCGCTCGTCGTCGGCGGCGTCTTCAACTCGGGCATTCTCGCAACCGGCCCGGTGCCGGGTTCGCATTTCGACTATATGCCGGCTGATGACGACGTGCTTGCCAAGGTCGGCGCCATGGAGGCGATCGCCAAGAGCCACGGCGTGCCGCTGGCAGCGCCCGCCCTGCAGTTTCCGCTGCGTGAGCCGATCGTCGCATCGGTGCTGATCGGCACGGCGAAGCCCTCGAGCCTGACGCGCAATATGGAGATCGTCGAGCCGCGGCTTGCCGACGAGATCTATGCCGAATTCGAACCCTATACGCTGGTCGCGCCGCCGCTCGGCGCCGAAGCCGTCCGAGTCTGAGGAGAGATTATGCTCAAGGGTATTCATCCGCTGCTTGGCCCCGACCTGCTCCATGCATTGAAGACCATGGGACATGGCGACGACATCGTCATATCGGACGCCAATTTTCCCTCGAGCTCGATGGGCCCGCCGGTCATTCGCGCCGACGGCGTCAGCGCCACTGACATGGCCGAGGCCATCCTGACGCATATGCCGCTCGACACTTTCGTGCCGGAAGCGGCGTGGCGGATGGAAGTGGTCGGCGATCCCGATGCGATGCCCGAGGTCTGCACCGAGTTCCAGCAGATCGTTTCCAAGCATGCCGGCGATTTCCGCATCGTGCCGGTGGAGCGTTTTGCCTTCTACGCGATGGCCCGCAAGGCCACTTACATCGTCGCGACGACGGAATTCCGGCTGTACGGCAACCTGATTTTGAAAAAGGGCGTTGTGCATCCGTACGAGGTCGACAAGGGCTGATCCCTATTTTAGGGTATCGTTGTATTGGAATAAAATCAGTTGCTTGGCGGGAGTTTACCAAAGCAAAAAAGCCGGTTTGGCGCTCTTGCAATTTGATTGCGCCTCGGCTAGCTTCACCTGGCAAATGTTTTTTATCGATAAAAATCGTCCGCCTGCGTTCAGCGGCCGATTTATTCGGAGGAGAACGCACCCTGAGAGGAGAACCCTTATGAGCATCGTGAAATCCCTTCTGTCCCGCCGCGCCTTTACCGCGCTTGCGGGCGCCGCAGTTATCGCCACGGCGATGCCGGCACCGTCGTTTGCAGCCGACGTGACGATCCCGATCATCGTCAAGGACACGACGTCCTTCTACTGGCAGATCGTTCTGGCCGGCGCCCGCAAGGCCGGTCAGGATCTCGGCGTCAACGTGCCGGAACTCGGCGCACAGGCCGAATCCGACGTCAACGGCCAGATCAGCATTCTGGAGAACGCCGTTGCCGGCAAGCCGGCCGCCGTCGTCATTTCGCCGACCGAATTCAAGGCGCTCGGCAAGCCGATCGATGAAGCGGCCAAGTCGGTTCCGATCATCGGCATCGACTCGGGCGCCGACTCCAAGGCGTTCAAGTCGTTCCTGACGACCGACAACGTTCAGGGCGGCCGCATCGCCGCTGACGGCCTGGCCGCCGCTATCAAGGGCGCCACCGGCAAGGAAGAGGGCGAAATCGTCATCCTCACCAATCTTCCGGGCGTCGGCTCGCTGGAACAGCGCCGCGAAGGCTTCCTGGATCAGGTGAAGACCAAGTATCCCGGCCTGAAGGTCATTGCCGACAAATACGGCGACGGCCAGGCAACGACCGGCCTCAACATGATGACCGACCTGATCACGGCAAACCCGAACCTCGTCGGCATCTTCGCCTCGAACCTGATCATGGCGCAGGGCGTTGGCCAGGCGATCGCAGAAAACAAGCTCGGCGAGAAGATCAAGGTCATCGGCTTCGACAGCGACGACAAGACGGTCGGCTTCCTCAAGGATGGTGCGATTGCCGGCCTCGTCGTTCAGGACCCCTACCGCATGGGTTATGACGGCGTGAAGACCGCTCTTGCCGTCTCCAAGGGCGAGAAGGTCGAAGAGAACGTCGACACCGGTGCAAACCTCGTCACCAAGGCGAATATGGCCGATCCGAAGATCGACGCGCTGCTGAACCCGAAGATCAAGTAACAAAAACAGACAGGCCGCGCCGGCTTCAAAAACCGGCGCGGCTTTTTCCATCCGTGCTATGTTTTGCGGGGGATGGAGAGCAGACGCGACACAAGGAGGAGAGGTCCCATGATCGGACTGGAAGAGGTCAGTCATCGCCATGATGACAGTGCGACGCTGAAAGAAGCCAATCGAATTCCCGCCGGATCGCCTATCCTCGAACTCAAGGGCCTGCAGAAGAATTACGGTCATGTGCAGGCGCTGAAGCCAGCGACGCTGACCTTTCTCGCCGGCGAAATCCACGCCATCGTCGGGGAAAACGGCGCCGGCAAATCCACCCTGATCAAATTGCTGACCGGCGTCATCACCCGCACCGCCGGCGAAGTGCTGTGGTGCGGCCAGCCGGTAGGGCTGTCGACGCCGAACGAGGCGATCGCCCGCGGCATTAACGCCGTCCACCAGGAAGTCGTGCTCTGCCGGCACCTGACGGTCGCCGCCAATCTCTTTCTCGGCGACGAGGTCAACCGCTTCGGCCTGATGCGCAAGAAGCAGATGGAGAAGATGGCGCAGGCCGTGCTCGACGATCTCGGCTTCGGCCTGCCGGCCGGTGCGCTGTTGAGCTCGCTGACGATCGGCCAGCAGCAGCTGGTGGCAACGGCGCGCGCGGCGATGCGCGGCACCCAATTCCTCATCTTCGACGAACCGACTGCCTATCTCACCCGCCAGGAATCGGCGCAGCTCTTCAAGCTGATCCGCCGGCTGCAGGGCGAAGGCGTCACCATCGTCTATATCAGCCACCGCATGGAGGAAGTGTTCGAGCTTGCCGACCGTGTCTCGGTGCTGCGCGACGGCACGCATGTCGGCACGCGCCTGATCGGCGAGACCAACGATGCCGAACTGATCTCGCTGATGATCAACCGCTCGATCGAACAGATCTACCACAAGGAAAAGATTGCGATCGGCGAGACGATCCTCACGGTCAACGGCCTCTCCGGCCCGGGCTTCGAAGATGTGTCGCTGAGCGTCAAGGCGGGACAGATCGTCGGCCTCTACGGCCTGATCGGCGCAGGGCGCAGCGAATTCGCGCTCGGGCTCTACGGCCGCCAGCCGACGACATCGGGCGATGTCGAATGGATGGGCAAGCGTGTCGACATCCGCAACGAACGCACCGCCATGGAGCTCGGCATTGCGCTGGCGCCGGAAAGCCGGCGCGACCAGGGACTTTGCCTCAACCTGCCGATCGGCCTCAACATCAACCTGCCGGTCTTCGGGCGGCTGAGCCACGGGCCGGTGATCAATCACACGCGCGAATCGGCCAATGCCGACCAGCAGATCCGCAATCTCAGCATCAAGACGCCGAGCCGGCGCGTTCCGGCCTCCAGCATGTCGGGCGGCAACCAGCAGAAGATCGTCATCGGCAAGTGGCTGAGCCATGGCGCCCGGCTTTTCATCTTCGACGAGCCGACCGTCGGCGTCGACGTCGGCACCAAGGCGGAAATCTACCGGCTCTTCGCCAAGCTTCTGAAGGACGGCGCCGGTATCATCCTGATCTCCTCCTATCTGCCCGAGGTCTACGAACTGGCCGACCGGCTGCACGTCTTCCGCGCCGGCAAAATCGTCGCGAGCCATGACTATCACGCGGCGACGCATGAAGAAGTGCTCAGCGAAGCGATCGGCGTCTGAGCCAAAAGAATAAGAGGGAGAAAATTCATGACTGCCACCCCCACTGAAATCGTCGCACCGCCGCCGCGCCGGAAAATGAACATCCTGTTCGGCCTGACGCTGATCGGCCTGCTGATCTTCCTCTGGATCGTGCTCGGCCTTGTCACCCCGAGCTTCTGGACACCGCTCAACATTTCGAACCTGCTGCGTCAGGGCGCGATGACGGCGATCCTCGCGCTCGGCCAGACCTTCGTCATCATCACCGCCGGCATCGACCTTTCGGTCGGCGCCATCGTCGGCTTCTGCACCGTGATCATCGCCTGGCTGCTGCAGGCGGGCGTGCCGGTCTGGGGTGCGATCGCGCTGACGCTGCTCATGGGTGTGGCGATCGGCGCCTTCCATGGCTTCGGCATCGTGCATATGGGCCTGCCGCCGTTCATCATCACGCTGGCAACCCTGACATCGCTGCGCGGCATCGGCCTGCTGATCACCAACGGTTCGACGATCAACATCACCAATGAGGGCTTCAGCAATTTCGCCCGCGCCGATCTGCTCAGTATTCCGAGTCTGTTCTGGATGGTCATCCTGGTGGCGGTTCCCTCCTTCATCTTCCTGCATCTGAGCCGGTGGGGCCGCTATCTCTTCGCGGTCGGTTCGAACGCCGAGGCGGCGCGCCTTTCCGGCGTCAACGTCAAGGGCATGATCTACCTTGCCTATATCCTGTCTGCCTCCTTCGCCGCCTTCGTCGGCGTGCTGCTCGCCTCACGCATCGCCATCGGCAATGCGACGCAGGCCGACGGCTGGGAACTGCAGGCGATCGCCTCCTCCGTCATCGGCGGCACCAGCCTGTTCGGTGCGGTCGGCTCGGTGCATGGCCCGCTGATCGGCGCCTTCATTCTCGCCACCATCAACAACGGCGCCAACCTTCTGAACGTCAACTCCTTCTGGCAGCGCATCATCACCGGTCTGCTGATCATCGTGATCGTGTTCTTCGACCAGCTGCGCCGCCGCCGGAGCAATTGAGCGACAAGAGACAGCCGGCCTGAACAGGCCGGCTTCCTCCATTCCAGGAATGCGAGACCCGTCATGAAAGCAGTTCTTTGCCGGGAGCCCGGCGTGCTCGATATCGTCGAGCGTCCTTCGCCAGCGGCTCCCGCCGCCGGCTGGGTGCGGCTTGCCATCAGCCATGTCGGCATCTGCGGCACCGACTACCACATCTTCGAGGGCAAACATCCCTTCCTCGAATATCCCCGGGTGATGGGGCATGAGATCTCGGCGACGGTGCTGGAAGCGGGCGACGGCGTCGCCATGGCGGCCGGCACGCCCGTCATCGTCAATCCCTATCTCTCTTGCGGACAATGTGTCGCCTGCCGTCAGGGCAAGCCGAATTGCTGCACCAATATCAAGGTGCTCGGCGTCCATACGGATGGCGCCTTTTGCGAGGAGATCTCGGTTCCGGCTGAGAACCTCTATGCCGCCCAAGGCTTAAGCCTCGAAGCGGCGGCGACGACCGAGTTTCTGGCGATCGGCGCCCATGCGGTTCGCCGTTCGATGACCGGTGCGGGGGCGCGGGCGCTCGTCATCGGCGCCGGGCCGATCGGGCTCGGGGCGGCGATCTTCTCGCGCATCGCAGGACATGAGGTGACGCTGCTCGATACCAGCACCGAACGGCTGCAGATGGCGTCGGAGCGTTTCGGCTTCACCGCCGGCATCGTTGCCAACGAGGCGACGGCGGAGGCCGTACGGGAAAAGACCAATGGCGACGGTTTCGACGTGGTCTTCGACGCGACGGGTTACGGCCCTTCGATGGAGAAGGCCTTCTCCTTCGTCGCCCATGGCGGCGCGCTGGTGCTGGTCAGCGTCGTCAAGGACGATATCCGCTTCTCCGATCCCGAATTCCACAAGCGCGAGATGATGGTGATCGGCAGCCGCAACGCCACCCGCGTCGATTTCGAGCATGTGGCGGATTCGATCGCCAAAGGGCTGGTGCCGGTGGACAAACTCATCACCCACCGCACGACGCTTGCCGATGCGCCGCGCGATCTCGCGCGTTGGGCGCATGAGAAGAATGGATTGATCAAGGCGGTGATCAGTGTTGGCGCTTAGGGCAATTTCGGGAACAGTCTGAAGCGGCTGAGTTCTGTTCAATACCACGCTGTCCGTTTTGCGCTTGTGGCTGCCCCTCACCCTACCGGGGCCTGCCATGCAACAGCGTAAGGGAACGGCGAGGACGCGGCAAATCTCTTCTCCCCTCGGGGAGAAGGTGCCGGCAGGCGGATGAGGGGGCCACATGGCACACCCCCTCCTCTCATAACCTGTCCCGCGACGCCGACGGCAACGCCCTGAGACAACGCGAGCCGGTGAAACCCGCATGGACGTTGGGAAAGACCGGCTTCGCCGGCCCCCTCATCCGCCCTACGGGCACCTTCTCCCCGCTGGGGAGAAGAGGGAGTCGAGAGGTCACGGCATGTCTGTCCGAAGGACGGGTCAAGACCTGTGGCTCGACCCAGGCTACAAGTCTAACCCGCCGCCTCAATTGCCCTACGCATCTGCCTGACAATCGCGACATCCGTCTTGTTCGTACTCTTCGCCTCGAAGCCGAAGGCCACCGCGCGCGGATCGGCGCTTTCGACCGGTGAACTGCAGGAGCCGTGGACCTCGCGGGCGCCGGTCGCCTTCAATATCTCGCCGACATTTGCCGGGCGGATGCCGCTGCCGGGCATGATGGCGATGCGGCCGGCGGCCTTTGCCGAAATGCGCTTCAGCGTGTCGAGGCCGTCGGCCGCCTTCAACTTGCAGCCGGAGGTCAAGATGCGTTCGCAGCCGAGTTCGACCGCCTGCTCCAGCGCCTGATCGGTATCCGGCACCAGATCGAAAGCGCGATGCAGGGTCGAGCCGAGGCCGGCCGCATGCGCCTTCAAACGGTGGATCAACGGCATGTCGAGCGTACCATCCGGCCGGTTGGCGCCAATGACGACACCGGCAAGGCCAGCGGCGCGTACGGCGTCGATATCGATCATCATCGCTTCCTCGTCTGCCCCGTCGAAGATAAAGGGGCCGGCGTGAGGGCGGATCATCGCATAGACCGGAATGGGCGCCCGAGCGGCGATCCGCATCAGGCTCGGCAGCGGCGTCAGGCCGCCGAGCTCCAGCGCCGAGCAGAGCTCGATGCGCCCGGCGCCACCCTCGATCGCGGCGGCAAGGCCTTCGGCGCTGTCCACGCACACTTCGAGCAAGATCGTCACGCTGCAGTCTCCCTGGTTCTGGCGTCCGTCGGCCTTATGGTGCGCGCGACGGTTTCCGACGTAATTCTGGCCGCCACCTCGATGATGACAGTGCAGGCATCGGCGGCGGCTTTTCGATGGTTGAAGGCGACGTGATAGGACATCGGCAGATGCTCGTCGAGATCGACGATGCGCACCTTGTCGGCGATCGGCATGGCGCTGACGCGGCCGAGGAAAGAGACATAGCCATGATTGGCGACGAGGTCGACGATGACAGGCAGCGAATCCGCCGCGGTGATATCCTGGCTGCGCAGGCGCCGGTTGGGCGCGCGCTCGTAGCTGAAGGCCATCGCCGCATGGCCGAGGCCGGTGCGCGGGCTCGGCATGCAGATCGGGTGGCCGGCAACGAGATCGACGACGCTGGTCTCGGTACTGTCAGGCGGCGCGATCACCACCATGTCGGTCTTGAGCAGTTCGCGATGCCGGAAGTTTTCCAGCCCGAAGACCGAATCCAGGATCGCGACATCGATGCGGCCGCTCTTCAGCGCCTCGCGCAGATCGTCGGCGGTCATCGCGACCAGCGAGATCGCATTGTTGTTGCGGCGCACATTCCATTCCGAGACCAGCGTGCCCAGGCAGCGCGCCACCCAGCTTTCCGATCCGGTCGGGATGATCGAGCCGATGCGCAGCGACCGGGCAGTACGCCGATAACGCTCGTCGGCCGACGATTTGAGATCGTTCCACGCCTGGCTGATCGCCATGAAGATCTGGTAGGCGCGCCTGCCCTCCTCCGTCAGCACCGAGCCCTGCGCCTGCCGTTCGAACAGGCGGTGCTTAAGAAATTTCTCAAGATTGGCAAGCTGAAGCGAAAGCTGCGGCTGACCGAGGCGAAGGCGGCGGGCGGCCCGGTTGATGCTGCCCTGGTCGGCAACTTCGAGAAAACGCTCCATCGTGACGATCTTGACGGGAATGCGGGATGTCCAGGTCTCGTCGATCTCGGCGCCGGCGCCGTCGTGACCGGCCCATTGGCCGAGTTCAGCGATCGCAGCCATGATCGGCTCCAGGCCTTCCAGCACCCTGCCGCTCGCAATCAGCGTCGCCAGCTCGCCGGAGGCGCGTTCCGTCAGCTTCATCGCCAGTTCGGTCTCGAGATTGTGGATTGCCGTCGAGACGGTGGAGGGCGACAGCTGGAAGCGCCGCGCGGTCTCGCGGACCGAACCGGAGGTCAGGACATGGCTGGCGATGAACAAGGCACCAAGATGCAAACGGCCACCTCCGGAAAGCGCTGGAAAAACCGGACGATATGATGTGTTCATGAAAAAAGATATCCCTGCCTCCGGAGAGGCGGGCTATCGTTCCCGTCATAAAAAATCTCGGCGGCGGGAATCCGCAACAGAGCCTGGGAATATCGTGGAAACACGCAAGGGGACAAAAACAAATCGCGCCGGCCTTGGAAAAGGGAATGCGTTTCCGCGCGCGGAGATGCATTCGCCGCCATAATCGTGCCGCGAGCGCAAATACTGGAGGGGGCTTGCATCGATTTTTCGGGCATGAACGCTATTTCCATCACGCACGCAATTCCGGCATGATGGCGGCTTGGTCGCCCTCGCCGGCGGATTTTCCTGCGCGCAAGCCTCCCGCCAAGGGCTTGGGCAACTGCATAATTCCTGAAATCGGGACCGATGGCAGGATAAATTATGCAGCAATTCAAAGTGCTACAGCGTCCTTGCACGTCTGAAAGACGTGCGGCGCTGTAGGTCAACGGTGTTTAACAAGGGGATATTCCATGCTGAAGAAACTCGCACTTGCCGTTTCGCTCTCCGCCTTCGCAGCGGGTGCGGCCCATGCCGCAGACGTCGTCGTTTCGTCGAAGATCGACACCGAAGGCACGCTGCTCGGCAACGTCATTGCGCTCGCTCTCGAAGCAAACGGCATCAAGACGCAGGACCGCATCGCGCTTGGCGCGACACCCGTCGTGCGCAAGGCGATCACCGCCGGCGAAATCGACATCTATCCGGAGTATACCGGCAATGCCGGCTTCTTCTTCAACAAGGCCGATGACGCCGCCTGGAAGAACATCGACCAGGGTTATGAGCTGGCGAAGAAGCTCGATTTCGACGCCAACAAGATCGTCTGGCTGACGCCGTCGCCTGCCAACAACACCTGGGCGCTCGCCGTGCGCAGCGACGTCGCCGGCCCGAACAAGCTGAAGAGCCTCACGGACTTCGGCAAATGGGTTGCCGGCGGCGGTGCCGCCAAGCTTGCGGCCTCCGCCGAATTTGTCAATTCGGCCGGCGCGCTTCCCGCCTTCCAGACGACCTATGGCTTCCAGCTGAAGCCCGACCAGATGGTCGTTCTTTCCGGCGGCGACACGGCGGCAACGATCAAGGCGGCCGCCGACCAGACGAACGGCGTCAACACCGCCATGGTCTACGGCACCGACGGCGCGATCGAAGCGGCCGAACTCACCGTTCTCGAAGACGACAAAAACGTGCAGCAGGTCTATGCCCCGACGCCGATCATCCGCGAAGAGGTGTTGAAGGCCAATCCGAAGATCGAAGAAGTGCTCTCGCCGATCTTCAAAAGCCTGACCGCCGACGAGCTGCGCAAGCTCAACGCCAAGATCCAGGTCGACGGCGAGCCGGCAAAGTCCGTCGCCGAAGCCTATCTCAAGGAAAAAGGCTTCCTGAAGTAGTGATAGCCCGCTCCGCCCGATTAAGGGCGGAGCCTCCTTTGCTGATAGGGTTGGGCTGACAGGGTTGGCCAGACAGGGTTGATTTGAATGGCAGAAACCTTAGCGGTCCGCAGGCTGGACCGGCTCGGCGTGGTTCTGGTGGCCGGCGGCATCGCGGCGACAGCACTGATGCCCTTCATCTACGTGAAGGCAAACCGCATCGCCGCCGGCAAGCCGATGCTGCTGATGCAGCTTCTTCCCCAGCCTTCGGTCATCATCCTGACCGTGCTCCTCCTTCTCACCGCTTTCGCCACGCTGTTCCTCACTAATGCGATAGCGCGGCTTATCATCGGCACACTCTGCCTTGCGGCGCTGATCGTTGCGATCGGCCTGGTCTCGACGGCGGCAACGCCCCCCGGCAGCACGGTGGCGCGCATGACGCCTGGCGGCGGCTTCTGGGTACTGTTTGCCGTGATCGGCCTGGTCATATCAGATGCGCTTGTCAAAATCCGGCTGGCGCCGTGGATGCGGGTCGCAGCCCTTGCAGCCTATACGGCGCTGCTCTTCATCTCGCTCTCCTCCGGTCTGCTCGACAGCCTTTCGATCATGAAGGAATTCTCGACCCGGGCCCCGCAATTCGAGACCGAAGCGATCTCGCATCTGCTCTTGGCGTTCGGCTCGCTTGCCATCGCCATTGTTCTCGGCCTGCCGCTCGGCATCCTCTGCTTCTGGGTGCCTAAGCTGCGCGCCGCCGTGCTGCAGGGGCTGAGCCTCATTCAGACGATCCCGAGTCTGGCGCTCTTCGGCTTGTTGATGCTGCCGCTCGGCTACCTCGCCACCCATGTGCCGCTCGCTGCCGCGATCGGCATCCGCGGCATCGGCACGGCGCCTGCCTTGATTGCGCTGGTGCTCTATTCGCTGCTGCCGATCGTCGCCAACACCGTCGTCGGCCTGCAGGGCGTCGACCCTTCGGTGCGCGATGCTGCGGCCGGCATGGGGCTGACGCGCTTACAGATCCTTGTTGGAATCGATATGCCGCTCGCCTTCCCGGTCATCCTCACCGGCATCCGCATCGTGCTGGTGCAGGCGATCGGCATGGTGACGATCGCCGCACTGATCGGCGGCGGCGGCTTCGGCATCTTCATCTTCCAGGGGCTCGGCCAGACGGCCATGGATCTCGTCCTGCTCGGCGCCGTACCGACCGTCTTCTTCGCCTTCTCATCGGCCGTCATCCTCGATGCGGTCATCGACAGCATCCGGGGATCCGCCGCATGACCATGATCGAGATCAGGAACGTCACCAAGCGCTACGGCGTGGCCACCGTCGTCGACAACGTCTCGATGAGCGTCGAGAAAGGCGAGATCACCGTCATCGTCGGCACGTCTGGCTCGGGCAAATCGACGCTGATGCGGATGATCAACCGGCTGGTGCCGATCACCGAAGGCGAGATCTTCGTCGGCGGACAGAATGTGATGGACGTTGAGGTGACCGAGCTTCGCCGCAAGATCGGCTATGCGATCCAGGGCCACGGCCTGTTTCCGCACCGGACCGTGGCGCAGAATATCGCCACCGTGCCGCAGCTTCTCGATTGGGATTCCGCCCGCATCTCCAAGCGGGTCGAGGAACTGCTCGGGCTCTTCAATCTCGATCCGGCAACATTTGCCGACAAATATCCGCATCAGCTCTCCGGCGGCCAGCAGCAGCGCGTCGGGGTCGCCCGGGCGCTGGCGGCCGAACCGGAATTGCTGTTGATGGACGAGCCCTTCGGCGCGCTCGATCCCGTCATCCGCGGCAAGGCGCAGGACGATCTGCTGGCGATCCAGAAGCAGTTTGGCACGACGGTCATTCTCGTCACCCACGACATGGACGAGGCCTTCCATCTCGGCAATCAGATCGCGGTGATGAGCGAGGGCAGATTGCTGCAATGCTCGACGCCGGAAAAGATCCTCACCGAACCCGCCGATCCCTTCGTGCAGCAATTGACCGGCACCTCCGACCGGGCGCTGAAGCTGATGTCGCTGCTGCCGCTGAAGGAGAGCATGGAGCCGGCCAAGACCGGTCTCGCCTATGCCCTGCCGCAGTCGCTCAGCCTGCGTGATGCACTGGCCGAGATGATCTGGCAGGGGGTCGATGAGGCGGCCGTGCAGGACGGCGAGAAGGAGCCGGTGGGATCGATCTCGATGACGCGGCTTCTCGAACTGGGCCGCAAGGCATGAAGCTCGTCGTCGCCAATCTCTTCCGCCTGGCGGCGCTGGCTTTGCTGCTCATCCTGCTGTTCAGGACGGAGTGGCTTTCCTTCATGCTGGTGCCGCTGACCAGCAACAATGCGCCTGCCGTCTATACGCAGAACAGCCTTGCTTCGCTCGCCGCCGGCCATCTGCAGCTGGTGATCGGATCGATCGTCTGCAGCGCCGTGCTTGCCGTTGTCGGCGGCATCTTCGTGACGCGGGAAAGCGGGGCTGACTTCCTGCCGCTGTCGCGCGCCATCGCCAATGCCGGGCAGACCTTTCCGCCGGTCGCGGTGCTGGCGCTCGCGGTTCCCGCCACCGGCTTCGGCGCCATGCCGACGCTGATTGCGCTCTTTCTCTACGGCCTGTTGCCGATCTTCGAAAACACCGTCGCCGGCTTGAAGCAGGTTTCGCCGCAGGTTCTCGATGCTGCCGACGGCATGGGCATGAACGGCACGCAGCGGCTGCTGCGGGTCGAGCTGCCGCTTGCCTTGCCGCTGATCCTCGAAGGGCTGAAGGTCGCGACCGTGATCAATATCGGCACGGCGACGATCGGCTCGACGGTTGCGGCAAAGGGTCTCGGTGAGGTCATCATCGCCGGGCTGATTTCCGACAACACCGCCTTCATCCTGCAGGGCGGCCTGATCGTCGGCCTCATGGCGGTGCTGATCTATGATGCCATGGGCTTGGTCGAAGCGGCGATTACCCGAAGAATCGGCTTGCGCGCGGCGTAGGAGGGCGAGTACCAAGATGCCGTAACTGCGGCGCTGTAGTGCAATGGGAGGCAGACTTGGCGAAGATGATCCACTCCATGATCCGCGTTCTCGATGAGGCGCGCTCCGTCGGTTTCTACGAGAGGGCCTTCGGCCTTTCGGTCGCCGACCGCGTCGATTTCGAAACCTTCACGTTGATCTATATGAGCAATGCCGAGACCGGCTTCGAGCTGGAACTGACGGTCAACAAGGGCCGGACCGCGCCCTATGACCTCGGCAATGCCTATGGCCATCTCGCCGTCTCAGTCGAAGAGGTGGCGGTCGAGCGCGAGCGGCTGTCGAAGCTTGGGCTCAAGCCCGGTGAACTGGTGGAGCTCAACCGCGACGGCAAGCTCTTCGGCCTGTTCTTCTTCATCAGCGATCCCGATGGCTACAAGATCGAGGTGCTGCAGCGCCACGGCCGGTTTCTCTGAGGCATCTGACGCCGAACCACCGATACGGTCCAACCACAGATAATCCCACAGCTTCAAGCGGCATGCATCAGGAGCCCGCCATGATCGAAAAGACTGCGCTCAATTCCGGCTGGACGCTCTCCTGTAACGATACAGCAAGACCCGGCCTGCCGGCTGCGATACCCGCGACGGTGCCGGGCTGCGTGCATCTCGACCTTCTCGCCAACCGGCTGATCCCCGATCCCTATATCGACGTCAACGAGATCACCAGTGACTGGATCGGCAAGACCGACTGGACCTATCGCTGCAGCTTCGAGGCGATGCCGGATGATGGCAAGGTGCAGGAGCTCGTCTTCGACGGGCTCGATACCGTCGCGGTGATATCCCTCAACGGCGAAGAGATCGGCCGCACCTTCAACATGCACCGTACCTATCGTTTCGATGTTTCCCGGCTGCTGAAGGCTGGCCAGAACGAACTCACCGTCACCTTCCGCTCGGCTTACGCCTATGGTGCGGAGATGGAAAAGCATTACGGCTACCGTCCCAACAACTATCCGGGACCGGGCAACCTGATGCGCAAGATGGCCTGCAATTTCGGCTGGGACTGGGGGCCGACGCTGGTGACGGCGGGCGTCTGGAAGCCCGTCCGGCTGGAAAGCTGGGATCGGGCGCGGCTTGCCGAAACGCGGGTGTCGGCGACACTTGCCGGCGGCGACGGGCTGGTAAAAGTGCATGCCAGGCTGGCGCGGCATGGCGATAAGGCGCCATGCAAGCTCATCGCCGAAATTGGCGGCGGCGTGACCAAGACGGTGGTGATCGGCGCCGGCGAAGACGAGGTTTCCTTCGAGCTTGCCCTCCCCTCGCCGCAGCTCTGGTGGCCGCACCATCTCGGCGCGCAGCCGCTTTATCCGCTGACGCTCAGGCTGATCGGCGAGGCCAGTGACGATCTGCTCGACGCTCACGAGCGCGAACTCGGTTTCCGCTCGCTGCGGCTCGATACCTCCGCCGACGAGCATGGCTCGGCCTTTACCTTCGTCATCAACGACGTGCCGCTCTTCATCTGCGGGGCGAACTGGATTCCGGACGATTGTTTCCCCCCGCGGGTGACGGCCGAGCGTTATGCCGCTCGGATCGAGGAGGCAAAGGCCGCCAATATCCACATGCTGCGCGTCTGGGGCGGCGGTATTTTCGAGGCCGACGAATTCTATGAGGCCTGCGACCGCGCCGGTATGCTGGTCTGGCAGGATTTCCTCTTTGCCTGCGCCGCCTATCCGGAAGAAGAGCCGCTCAGAAGCGAGGTCGAGGCGGAGGTGCGCGACAATGTCGTGCGGTTGATGCCGCATGCCTCGCTGGTGCTCTGGAACGGCAATAATGAGAATATCTGGGGCTTCGACGAATGGGGCTGGCGGCCGATCATCAAGGCGGGCGAAAGCTGGGGGCTGGGTTATTATCTCGACCTGCTGCCGAAACTCTGCATCGAACTCGATCCGGACCGGCCCTATTATCCCGGCAGTCCCTATTCCGGCTCAATGGAAATCGAACCCAATGCCGACGCACATGGCTGCAAACATATCTGGGACGTGTGGAACGATGTCGGCTACGAGGTCTACCGCAATTATATCCCGCGCTTCTGCTCTGAATTCGGCTGGCAGGCGCCTGCAGCCTGGGCAACGATCGAAGAAAGCGTGCACGACGCGCCGCTGACGCCGCAATCGAACGGCGTCTTTCACCATCAGAAGGCAACTGATGGCAATGACAAGCTGATCCGCGGCCTATCCGGCCATCTGCCGGAGCCACGGACAATGGATGACTGGCACTTCGCCACCCAGCTCAACCAGGCGCGCGCCATCCGCTTCGGCGTCGAACACATGCGCTCGCATCGGCATATCTGCAAGGGTGCGGTGGTCTGGCAGTTCAACGATTGCTGGCCGGTGACCTCGTGGGCGGCCCTCGATTCGGCCGGTCGCCGCAAACCGCTCTGGTATGGGCTGAAGGCGGCCTATGATCCGCGCCTGCTGACGATCCAGCCGCGCGGCGGCGGGCTTGCGGCGGTGGCCGTCAATGAACGAACGCTGTTCTGGCGGGCGAAGATCAGCGGCAAACGCATGAAGCTCGACGGCACCGTGCTTGCCGAATTCGAATTCTGGCGGCTGCTGTGCGACCGCTTCGAGGCAAAGGAATTTCCGCTGCCCAAGGATATCGTCACTCCCGACTTACCGAAGGACGAGGTGATCGTCGTGCAGATGCTCGACCGGCGCGCCTTCCATTATTTCGTCGAGGATATCGAGCTTGCCTTGCCGGCACCGCGGCTGACTATCCATGTCGTCGGGATCGACGGCGGGTATCAGGTCAAGGTGACGGCGCAAAATTTCCTCAAGGATCTTTGCCTGATGGCAGACCGGCTGGATCCGGATGCCGTTGTCGATTCGATGCTGGTGACGCTGTTGCCGGGCGAGAGCCATGTGTTTGCTGTGAAGACGGCAAAGGCGATTACGGCAGACGCCATTGTCGTCGGCGCCGTTCTGCGATCGGCCAACGATCTTGTTGTCGGCTCGCGGTAGCGGCTGCTCCTCACCCTAACCCTCTCCCCGTAAAACGGGAGAGGGGACGTGCCATGCAAGAGGCTGGCGAGGGACGGAGAGCTTACGGCATGGTCCCTTCGCCCCGTTTACGGGGAGAAGGTGGCGGCAGCCGGATGAGGGGCGCGAGCCAGTCGCCAAACACCAAAAGGCCCCGCATCCGCGGGGCCCTTCCAGCTCGGCTATCGGACGACGTTACATCCAGTAGGGCGGCACGCCGTAGTAATCATAGACCCGGCGGCCATTGTCGTTGTACCAGGTGTCGTCATCGTCCGAATAGCTCGGGGCGCCTTCGATCTGCTCCTTGGTCAGGTCGATGCGATAGCCATCCAACTGGGTGTCGTAGTTCAGCTTTTCCCAGGGAAGCGGATAGTGATCGTGACCGATACCCAGGAAGCCGCCGAAGCTCAGCACGGCATAGGCAACACGGCCGTCGAGCTTTCCGATGATCAGGCGTTCGATCGAGCCGATATGCTTGCCATCTGCCCCATAGACACGGGTGCCCTCGACGCGGTCGCTGGCGATCAGCGAGTGGGTGCTCTTGACATTCGGGTCACGGCGGGTGGCGTCGGTATCCTGGTTCAACATTGTGCACCTCCTTTTGGTGTTTCCTCATGATGAGTATGCAAGATCAACGTGATGGCGGACTCAAAGTTCCCCATCTTTCCATGATCGTGCGCTGGCGGAATGTTGATGTTTACGTCAAGGTTAGTATAGCTTCATTCGGCTTGAACCATTCAGGCAATGGCATAAGCTGCCGCACTGGAAGATGGAGGATCTTTCTGGTTATCTGCCGAATGATGTCGGCGCGGCGGCCGCAGGGGAGAGAGACAGATGAACAGCATTTCCGTCCATCCGAACGGAGCCAAGCCCGACAAGCCCTGGCTTGCCGCCTATCCCGATATCGTTCCGGCAGAGATTCCGCCGCTGGAATATGCCTCGCTTGCCGAACTGCTCGAAAAATCCTGCGCCCGTTACGCCGACCGGATCGCCTTTTCCAGCATGGGCAAGGGGATGCGCTATAGCGAGCTGGAGAGCCAGACGCGCAAAGTCGCCGCATGGCTGCAAAGCACCGGCCTTCAAAAGGGCGACCGCGTCGCCGTGATGATGCCGAACGTGCTGCAGAACCCGATTGCGACCTACGCCATCCTGCGCGCAGGACTGGTCGTCGTGAACGTCAACCCGCTCTATACGCCGCGCGAGCTCGAACACCAGTTGAAGGATTCCGGCGCCAAGGCGATCTTCGTGCTGGAGAATTTTGCCCGCACGGTGGAGCAGGTCCTCAACAAGACCGATCTGCGCCATGTCGTCGTCACCTCGCTCGGGGAAATGCTGGGGCCAAAGGGGCTGATCGTCAATTTCGTCGTGCGCAAGGTGAAGAAGCTCGTTCCCTCCTGGTCGATCCCTCAGCACAAGAGCTTCGGCCAGGTGCTGCGCGAAGGTGCGGGAAAAGAACTCCAGCCGGTGACGCTAACAGGCGGCGATATCGCCTTCCTGCAATATACCGGCGGCACGACGGGCGTTGCCAAGGGCGCGGTGCTGACGCATGAAAACCTGCTCGCCAACAAGCTGCAGCTGTCCCTCTGGCTGCGATCGGCTTTCGAGCGCAAGAAAGAGCCGGAGGTGCTGAATTTCCTCTGCGCCCTGCCGCTCTACCACATCTTCGCGCTGACGGTGAATTCGCTGATGGGCATGTCGCATGGCGCCCACAATATCCTGATCGCCAATCCGCGCGACATTCCCGGTCTTGTCAAGGAATTCGAAAAATCGAAGGTGCATATCTTTCCCGGCCTCAATACGCTGTTCAATGCGCTGATGAACAATGCCGATTTCGCCAAGCTCGATTTCTCGTCGCTGATCATGTCGCTCGGCGGCGGCATGGCCGTCCAACGCCCGGTCGCCGAACGCTGGCTGAAGATGACGGGCACGGCGGTGACGGAAGGCTACGGCCTATCCGAGACATCGCCTGTTGCCACCGCCAACCGCTTCGATTCGCCCGAGTTCACCGGCACGATCGGCCTGCCGCTTCCCTCCACCGACCTCGATATCCGCGACGAGGAGGGCAATTCGCTGCCATCAGGCCAAGTCGGTGAAATCTGCATCCGCGGGCCGCAGGTGATGGCCGGCTACTGGCAGAAGCCGGAAGAGACGGCGCGGGTGATGACCGACGACGGCTACTTCCGCTCGGGCGACATGGGTTTCATGGACGAGCGCGGCTATACCAAGATCGTCGACCGCAAGAAGGACATGATCCTGGTCTCGGGCTTCAACGTCTATCCGAACGAGATCGAGGAGGTCGCCGCCATGCACGCCGGCATCCTCGAGGCCGCGGCCATCGGCGTGCCGGACGGACATTCGGGCGAAGCGGTAAAACTCTTCGTGGTCAGGAAGGATCCGAACCTGACGGAAGCCGAGGTGAAAGCCCATTGCATCGCCAACCTCACCAACTACAAACGCCCGCGCTTCATCGAATTCCGCACCGAGCTGCCGAAGTCGCCGGTCGGCAAGATCCTGCGCAAGGACCTGCGCGGCTGAATTTGACGATTTGATGAATTAGAGGCTTTCCTGAAGGGGCCATCCGCTTGCCGCGGGTGGCTTTTTTCCATTTCGACAGGCGGCTGAACTTGATTTGCGGGTGAGAAAGCGAATAGTTTCCGCAACCTTTCCGCCTCCAAAGGAGCCTCCCATGAACGCCATCGTCGAACAGCTGAAAAGCACCGCTGATGCCACCAAGGCGACAGATATCCGCGCCGCCTTCGCCGCCGATTCGCAGCACTTTTCGCGCTTCTCCGTCGCGCTTGACGACCTGCTGATGGATTTTTCCAAGACAGCGGTGAATGACGACATCCTCAAGCTCTTGGTGAAGCTTGCCGAAGACGGCGGCGTCGAAAAGAAGCGCGAGGAAATGTTCTCCGGCAAGGCGATCAATTTCACCGAGGACCGTGCCGTTCTGCACACCGCGCTGCGCAACCGTTCCAACACGCCGGTGCTGGTCGACGGCAAGGACGTCATGCCCGACGTCAATGCGGTGCTTGCCGCCATGGGCAAGTTTGCCGACGACGTCCGCTCCGGTGCGCTGAAGGGCGCGACCGGCAAGGCGATCACCGACGTCATCAATATCGGCATCGGCGGCTCGGATCTCGGGCCTGTCATGGCGACGCTGGCGCTTGCCCCCTTCCATGACGGCCCGCGCGCGCATTTCGTCTCCAACATCGACGGCGCCCATATCGCCGACATCCTGAAGCTGGTGCAGCCGGAAACGACGCTGTTCATCGTCGCCTCGAAGACCTTCACCACCGTCGAGACGATGACCAATGCGCAGACGGCGCGCAATTTCATCGCCAAGGCGCTCGGCGAAGCCGCCGTGCAGCACCACTTCGCCGCCGTCTCGACGGCGCTCGACAAGGTCGCCGCCTTCGGCATCGATAGCGCCCGCGTCTTCGGCTTCTGGGACTGGGTCGGCGGGCGTTACTCGATCTGGTCGGCGATCGGCCTGCCGTTGATGATCGCCGTCGGGCCGGAGAATTTCGGCAAGTTCCTCGACGGCGCCCATGCCGTCGACAATCATTTCCGTAAGGCGCCGATTACCGAAAACCTGCCGATGCTGCTCGGCCTGATCGGTTTCTACCATCGCAATGTGCTTGGTTACCCCACCCGCGCCATCCTGCCCTACGACCAGCGCCTGTCGCGCTTCCCGGCCTATCTGCAGCAGCTCGACATGGAATCGAACGGCAAGGGCGTCACCATCGACGGCACGCCGGTCGAAGGCAATTCCGGCCCTGTCGTCTGGGGCGAACCCGGCACCAACGGCCAGCATGCCTTCTACCAGCTGATCCATCAGGGCACGAGCATCATCCCGGCCGAATTCATGATCGCCGCCAACGCCTTCGAGCCGGAGTTGCGGCATCAGCATCAGCTCTTGATCTCCAACGTTCTCGCCCAGTCGGAAGCACTGATGAAGGGCCGCACCTTCGCGGAAGCCAAGAAGCAGCTGACCGACAAGGGCATGGACGACAAGAAGGCCGATTTCATCGCCCCGCACCGCGTCTTTACCGGCAACCGTCCGTCGATCACCTTCGTCTATGACAAGCTGACCCCTTATGCGCTCGGCCGGCTGATCGCGCTTTACGAACACCGCGTCTTCGTCGAAGGCGTGCTCTTCCGCATCAATTCCTTCGACCAGTGGGGCGTCGAGCTCGGCAAGGAACTGGCGACGGGCCTGCTGCCGGTTGTCGAAGGCAAGGAAAGTGCAGCATCGCACGACTCCTCGACACAGGGCCTGGTTGCGGCGCTGGCGAAGCTTGCGAAGTAAGCGATCGAGATTGCCCCTCACCCTAACCCTCTCCCCGTTCTGACGGGGAGAGGGGACGTGCCCTGCGAGAGGCGAGTGAGGAACGGAGAGGTCACGGCATATTCCCTTCTCCCCGTCAGAACGGGGAGAAGGTGCCGGCAGGCGGATGAGGGGCTGACGCTGGCTCCAACCTTACAAACCAATCTCACGCGCCGGGGCGGATTGGCGCCAACATCGTCATTGCGGCCGCAAATGATGAACTGATATCAGCGGGCCTGGGGCATCCGCACGATGGGCTTCGTCGTACGAAACCGGATGAACGTTCTTCTAATCAAAAAATTGTAGAATGAATTCTTTCAATTCGTTGGAATCGCCCTAGATTCAAGCAAAATCTGTGTGGAAAATGCTCCGTTCGTTGTTCTTGTTGGCATCTGCACCGGGCCGCTCACGCCGGGTCGGCTCTGTCGATGTCGGCGCTTTCACTGCATGGTCCCTGCCCAAGTTCAGGAGATGCCTCAAGACGCTCGTCACACAGCGTTTTCATGTCCCATCTTCATTAAAGGAAGCTCATGAGCCGTCTTGTCGTCGTTTCCAATCGTGTTCCCATGCCGGCAAAAGATGGGAGCGCCGCTGCCGGCGGCCTGGCCGTCGCGCTGCAGGCAGCCCTGCAGGAGCGTGGCGGCATCTGGATGGGATGGTCGGGAGAATCGAGCGGGGACAGGGAACCTGGCCCGCTGTCGCAACTGCAGAAGGGCAACATCACCTATGCGCTGACCGATCTCACCGACACCGACGTCGAGGAATATTATCGCGGCTTTGCAAACCGTGTTCTCTGGCCCATCTGCCATTATCGACTGGACCTCGCCGAATATGGCCGGAAGGAAATGGCCGGCTATTTCCGCGTCAACCGCTTCTTCGCACACAGGTTGGCGCCGATGATCGAGCCGGACGACATCATCTGGGTTCATGATTACCACCTCATTCCGCTGGCGGCCGAACTCCGACAAATGGGGCTGAAGAACCGGATCGGCTTCTTCCTGCACATTCCCTGGCCGCCGGCCGATATTCTCGTCACGATGCCCGTCCATGAGGAAATCATGCGTGGGCTCTCGCATTACGATGTCGTCGGCTTCCAGACCGACTACGACCTCCAGAACTTTGCCGGGTATCTCAGAAGGGAGGGAATTGGCGACGAC
The DNA here is from genome assembly GCF_013087615.1 of Rhizobium sp. WYCCWR 11152. Lineage (NCBI taxonomy): Bacteria > Pseudomonadati > Pseudomonadota > Alphaproteobacteria > Hyphomicrobiales > Rhizobiaceae > Rhizobium > Rhizobium sp. WYCCWR 11152. Next base: position 322,590 of record NZ_JABFCP010000011.1, read on the forward strand.
CTCGGAAATGGATTGTTCGATTCCCATGGGCGGATATTCAAGGCCGGCGCCTATCCGATCGGGATCGAAACCGCGGGTTTCGCCGAATTCGCAGAGAGAGCCGCAAACCATATCATGGTACAGAAGACCCGGCGCAGCGTTGAAGGCCGGGACATGATCATCGGTGTCGACCGCCTCGATTATTCGAAGGGCATCATTCAGCGGCTGGAAGCGTTCGAAACCTTCCTCACCAGCAATCCTGCCTACCAGAACAAGGTCACCTATCTGCAGGTCACGCCAAAATCGCGATCGGAAGTTCCCGAATACGAGCATATGCAGAAGATGGTCGCCGAACAGGCCGGCCGCGTCAACGGCGCCATCGGAACGGTCGACTGGGTGCCGATTCGCTATGTCAACCGATCGATCAGCCGCAACGTGCTTGCCGGCCTCTACCGGCTGGCGACGATCGGGCTGGTCACGCCGTTGCGCGACGGCATGAACCTCGTCGCCAAGGAATATGTCGCCGCTCAGGATCCCGATCGCCCAGGCGTATTGGTGCTATCGCGCTTCGCCGGCGCGGCTCGCGAGTTGAAGGGCGCACTGCTGGTCAATCCTTACGATGTCGAAGGCACTGCCAATGCCATCGCCAAGGGCCTTGCCATGTCGCTGGAGGAGCGCCGCGACCGCTGGAGCATGATGATGGAGCATCTGCTAACCCACGACGTCTCGCTTTGGTGCGAAAACTTCTTGCGGGACTTGGTACTTGCTCCCGAGCTTCAACCGGAGCGTGACTCCCTGATAGTCTCTTGATCGATCGGCGTCGACCTGTCATCGCGCATCCGACCCTTCGGGCCGAACCGTCCTTCGGATCCCCCCGGGAAGACGAGGGAATCGAGAGGTTGCGGCATGTCCCTTCTCCCCTCGGGGAGAAGGTGCCGTCAGGCGGATGAGGGGGCCGCACGGCACAACCCCTCATCGCCGAACCCAGCAGGAGCGTTGTTGACCGGCTTCGCCGGCCCCCTCATCCGCCCTACGGGCACCTTCTCCCCGCTGGGGAGAAGAGGGAGCCGAGAGGCTGCGGCATATGCCTTAAAGCCCAATCTCGCGCGCCCAGGGCGGATTGGCGCCGGCGCGGGATACGGTGACGGCGGCGGCTTTGGCGCCGAGGGTCAGAGCGTTGCGCAGCGCCTTTTCGTCCAACGAGGCGACCTGCGCCTTGGTCAGCAGATTATCCATCTTCAGCGACGCCAGGATGCCGGCATCGAAGGTATCGCCGGCGCCGACCGTGTCGACAACGGTGACGCGCTCACTCGGCACCGTTACCTTGCGATCCTTGGTATAACCGGAAGCGCCTTCGGCGCCCTTGGTGATGACGACGAGCTTGGCGCCGTGGTTCAGCCAGTGGGCGGCGAGCGCATCATGGTCGCCCTGCAGGCCGAACCATTCGAGATCTTCGTCGGAGAATTTCACGATATCGGCTTTCGCGGCCATGCGCTTGATACGGGCCATATGCGACGGCTTGTCCTTGATGAAACCGGGACGGATATTCGGATCGAGCGAGATGACGCGGCGAGCGGCTTCGCGGTCGAGCAGGGCTTCGTAGGTTTCGCCGCAGGGGCTGGGGATGAGGCTGATTGCGCCGAAATGCAGCGCCTCGCAATCATCACCGAGATCCGGCAGGTCGGCCGTGGTGATCATCCGGCCGGCCGTGCCCTCGTCGTAGAAGGCATAGGTCGCCTGGCCGTTCACCAGCTTGACGAAGGCGATGGTCGAGGGACGTGGTGTGATGGCGCACGGGCTGTAATCGACATTGCTCGCCTTCAGCGTCTCCAGCAGGATTTCGCCCATCATGTCATCGGCGATGCCGGTGAAGAAGGCGGTGGGAATGCCGAGGCGGCCTAGCGCGATCGCGGTGTTGAAGATCGCGCCGCCGGCATAGGGCGAAAAGCCCTTTTCGCCCAGCGTCGTGTCCCTCGGCAGCATGTCGATCAAGGCTTCGCCGCAGCACAAAATCATCGTATTCCTCCCAACAGCACTTATGCGTTCATCAACCGATTAAGCGAGCTTTTGTCAACTGGCTAGAGCGAAAGCTCACTAACCCCACCATTCCTTCCCGACCAGGCCAGCGGCGCATCGAGGAAGGCCTCGACTTCCGACAGCGTCTTGTCGTCGAAGAGCTTCTGCGCCTTGGCGACGGCCAGAACATTACGCCAGGTGGCGATGTGATGCAGCCTGACTTTGCCGTCGGCAAAGCGCTGTTCACCGAATATGCCGTAGAAGAACAGCGCGATGCCGTGATCGACGATGCCGCCGGCGGCGCGGACCGCTTCGATGAATTTGAACATGCTGCCGCCGGCTGTCGTCAGGTCTTCGATAACAAGCACGCGCGACCCTTCCGGCATGTTGCCTTCGATCTGGGCATTGCGGCCATGGCCCTTAGGCTGCTTGCGGACATAGATCATCGGCAGGCCGAGACGATCTGCCAGCAGGGCGGCGAAGGGGATGCCGGCTGTCTCGCCGCCGGCGATGCAATCGAACTGCTCGAAGCCGGCATCGCGCAGCAGGGTGCTGGCGGCGAAATCCATCACCGTCGAGCGGATGCGCGGGAAGGAGAGCAGCTTGCGGCAATCGATATAAACAGGGCTCGCCATGCCGGAGGAGAGTTTATAGGGCTGGGCGGCATTGAAATGCACCGCTTTGATTTCCCAGAGCATCTTGGCCAGCAATTCGGCCATCACGGCGCGGTCGGGAAATGTGGTCTGGATCATGCGGCTCTCCTTCGGCTTGGATCCTTGCGGGAATAGCAGCAAGAGCCCGCGGTTTCCAGACGAAAGGCGGGCTATTGCTGTAGCAGGCGGCCGATATCAACGATCTGCATCTTCTTGAATAGTGCGACTGCCTGAGCGCCCTCCTCGGCGTCCAGCGAAACGGCATAACGCACGGCGGCGGCAAGCAACTGCATCGTCAGCCGCGCGATCACGAGCAGTTCCTTGCGGTCGCGAACCGGCCACAGGCGGATAAGTACGGCGAGAAATGCCTGGGCATGAAATTCCATGTCCTCAGCATCGACCTGTTGCAGCAGCTTGTCGGTATGGGTCGCATGCCAGATGTCGCGCATGACAGGCTCGCGGCGGAAGAAGGCGTAATATTCGTCGACGATATTGGCGAGCGCCCCCTGCAGGGCCGTAGCGTCGGTCACCTTCGCCAGCTCCTCTTCGACGCACCGCCTGCCCTCTTCGTTGAAGCGCTCGGCCAATGTGCGGATGATCGAAGTCTTGTCGGGGAAATATTGGTAGAGGGCGCCGAAGGAGAGACCGGCCTTTTCGACGATCTCGCTCATCTTCAAGCCGTCGCTGCCATGGCTTTCGATCAGTTGCGAGGCAACGGCGAGGATCTTTTCGAAGCGCTCGCGGCCGCGCTGCTGGCTGGGGATGCGGCGCAGTTGGCCGGTGGACTCCTGCTGGCGCCTGCGCGTTGCGACCGGCTGCTCCGACATGCTCTCTCCTTTTCCACGTTGACAAACAAAATAAGAGAGATTATCTCATTTTGCAAATGAGAGAGTTTCTCTTGTTTTAAAGTTTGGGAGGAGTTTTAACATGCAGACTTCCGAAATCGTCCTCGTCGGTGGATCGGGAAAGACCGGCGGCCGCATCATCAAGCGCCTGGAAGCGCGCGGCCTCACCGTCCGCGCCGCATCGCGCTCCAGCGCGCGTCCCTTCGACTGGGAGGACAGGTCGACCTGGCGCGGCGCGCTGGAGGGCGCATCGAGCGCCTATGTCGCCTTCCAGCCGGACCTTTCCGTCGCCTGGGCGGCGGAAGCGATCGAAGCGCTCGCCAAGGTCGCTGTGGGATGCGGCCTTGAGCATATCGTGCTGCTCTCCGGCCGCGGCGAAGAGGGCGCGCAGCGAAGCGAAGCGGCGCTGAAAGCATCCGGCATAAACACCACCATCCTGCGCGCCTCCTGGTTCTGCCAGAATTTCAGCGAGGGCGCCTTCCTGGAGCAGATCCTTAGCGACCGCCTACAATTGCCGGCGGGCGAGATCAGCGAACCTTTCATCGATGCCGACGATATTGCCGATGCGGCGGTCGCCGCCCTGACCGATCCCGGCCACCGCAACAAGATTTACGAACTGACCGGCCCGCGGGCGCTGACCTTCCGCCAGGCGGTCGCCGAGATCGCTCAGGCCGCCGGGCGGCCGATCGAATATGAGCAGGTGTCGATGGCGGATTTCACCGGCGGGCTTGCGGCGGCCGGCCTGCCGCAGGGCCTGATCGAACTTCTGGAGGAGCTTTTCGGCCAGGTGCTCGATGGGCGCAACTCCGGCACCATGGGCGGTGTCGCCGAAATTCTCGGCCGCCCCGCCACCGATTTCGGCGAATATGCCCACCGGACCGCGGCAACCGGAATATGGAGCGCCTGACCATGCAGATCATTCTCATCCTCTCCCTCGTCGCCGCGGCGATCGGCAGCGGCCTCGTCGCCGGCATCTTCTTCGCCTTCTCGACCTTCATCATGACCGCCTTCTCGCGGATTCCGGCAGAGCAAGGCATCGCGGCGATGAACTCGATCAACGTGACGATCGTTCGCTCGTCCTTCATGGGCCTCTTCGTGCCCACGGCGATCCTCTGCATCATCATCGCCGTGCTCGCCCTGATCGACTGGCGCGGCGGGGCATCTTTTCTGATGCTGGCCGGAGCAGCCCTCTATGTCTTTGCCTCTTTCGTCTCGACCATCGTCTTCAACGTGCCGATGAATGATGCGCTGGCAAAGGTCGGCGGCAATGGGACGGAAGCGGTTCAGCTCTGGGCCACCTATGTCAGGGACTGGACGTGGTGGAACCATGTGCGGACCATCGCCTCGCTACTCGCCTCGGTGGCCTTCGTGCGGGCGTTGATAATCGTTTGAGAAGCAAGCGGAAGAGCTGGCCGCTCAAGCTTATTTGCCAGCATCCCGGCTCCGGAAAGAGCGCCAGGCTGAGATCACAGCGAGCAACAAGAACAGCCCCGCCAAACCAGCCCACAGAGAGCCGCCTTGCGTTAGATTGTCACCGTCGGGAGTGAGGCAACTGGATAGGGCTTGCGATATGCAATCTCGGAACTTCCAGTACCTTTCATAGAATAACCATCCGAAAAAAATCGACAGAAACGCTAAAATCAGGACCGAAACACATTTCATCTGGTTCCCACCCTGCCGACCAGGACTCATTTCCATTGAAACAACGTCGATGGTGTGACTGTAAGTTCCAAGGACGGAGATGCAAGCGCCGACATCCATGGGAGCGCCATCATTGTAGTTTGTCGTTGGTGTATAAAGGGGTTCCGCGGCCTCTTAGACGCAGCCAAAATGGTTTTTGCTGCCCTGATCGTGCCCCCTTGAAGCCGCCAGCCGAAATGTGCCACAGAGTGATTGACAGGTTGCGATGTAAAGAGCGGTACGTTGTCCATGGGGTCGAAGGAAGAGAGTGTCAAATGGCCGCTCGGCAAACCGGGCCGGATCCTTCTGACCATGTTGCTTTTGCCGGCTGTACTTTCCATTTTCGTCCAGATATCCGGCTTTAACTTTCTGCCGTCAAACGAGTGGATCTCTAAGGCGGCCCTTCCTGCTCTCGCCGTCGGCGTGGTCTCTGCGGCATTGCCGTTTTGGCTCATTTTGAAGAGCAGGCGCGAGATCGACGGCGTGAGGAAAGGTTTCGGCCTGCTAATCGCTCCGATCGCTGGTTATTTCTTCGGAAAGCATCTCGTCATCATCGCAGTGCCGATGCTATTCGCCTTTATCGCTGGCCATCTGGTAGAGCTTTCTTTCACCGTCGTCGACGCCCATGAAAGGGGTAGCAAAAAATGTCGGTCACCGGTTCAGGTCGAAGGGGTTCCGATGCTATTCGACGAAATTTGTCGTGTCCCTGAGAACATCAGGCGAGAACTTGGACCGGGACAGCGGATCGCCGTTTCGGGCCGAGGCACCAGTCGGGGTGTCTTTGTGGAAAGTCTGCGCCGGGTAGATTGAAGAAACGCCGCGCCTCGAAGGCTTTCCGGATGAGCTCGGCGGCGAGCTCATCCGGCGGGGCATGATCTCCGTCAGCACCAGCGCAAACTCTTCGCCGCCGAGCCGGCCGCGGTATCGCCGGGGCGGCAACGGGCCGTCAGTTCATCGGCGAAGACCTGGAGCACGCGGTCGCCGGCGGCCTGGCCATAGCGGTCGTTGATCGATTTGTCACCTATAAGCCAAGCTGCGCTGACGACTACGTCTGCTCGCAAAAGGCGATGCGGTTGCTGAAGGGGTCGGTGACGGTCATCTCCAGTCCCCACGGCGCTTGCTCGACGCCGGGCTTCATGTAGCGGTAGTCCTTGCCTGAGAGTTCGGCGTGATAGGCCCGCACATTGGCGACGCGGACGAAGGCCTTGGCGCCGGGGCTGGAGTCGCCGGAATGTTCGCTGAGGTGCAGCGCCATGCCGTCGCGCGAGACCTGGCAATAGAGCGGGAAGTTTTCGCCGAAGCGGTGCTCCCAATCGAGATGGAAGCCGAGAAAGCCGCAATAGAACTCCATCGCCTTTTCGACCGAGAAGATGCGGAAGATCGGCATCGGCGGCTCGATGCCGATGGCAGAGGGGTTAGCCCCTGCCGCATCGATCTTTGCCGAGAGGATATTCCATTGATCGAGCCCGAACTGCCGGGCGACGATTTCGAGCGCCTCGCTGTGGGTGAGCGAAATGTCGCGGTCGGCAAGGGCCTGCCGCAATGTCTTTGCCATGAGCTTGGCATCGCGAAAATCGCGCATGATGTCATCCTTCCGTTGGCGGCAAACAGGAAGATCAGTGCCCGCGTCTGCTGACCCGTTCGCCATCGATCGCCAAACGGCAAGGGATGTGAAGGATGTTGTCTGGATGCATTCACCATAACGCAGAAGCGTCGCGGGGCGGCTGGCCGCATCCGGCCGAGGACAATATTATGAGAGGGCCGGTTAGGAATCAAGACGCAGTGCGCGTTGCCTCGACGGGAACCGCCTTGAGGTAGCTGGCAAGCTCGACCCGGTTGCGGCCGGCGCGCTTGGCGACGTAGAGCGCCTTGTCGGCGGCACTCAGCATGGTGTCGAAATCCAAGTTCTTCGAACGGCCGGGGGCGACGCCGACGCTGACCGTGCATGTCAGCACCTCGTCGTCGATATGGATCTCGCGCGCCTCGAATGCCCGGCGGATACGCTCGGCCGTGAGTTCCGCCCGGCCGGGCATGATCTCCTTCAGCACCAGCACGAATTCCTCGCCGCCGAGCCGGGCAGCGGTGTCGCCGGTGCGGCAATGGGCCGAAAGTTCGCCGGCAAAGACATTGAGGACGCGGTCGCCGGTGGCATGGCCGAAGCGATCGTTGACGGATTTGAAATGGTCGATATCGAAGACGATGACGGCCGTGGTCGTTCCCATCGGGCGCGTGCCGTATTGGTCGAAAAGGGCGCGGCGGTTGAGCAGGCCGGTCAGCGGATCGGTGATCGCATCGAGGCGATGGCGGGCAGCGAGCCGCCATTGATGCAGCGCCAGCGACAGCGCGCCGATCCCGGTCATGCCGGCGATGCAGACGGCAAGGCTCAGATCTTCGGCCCAGTTGCTGGGGGCTTTGCCGAGCACCAGCTTGCCGTCTGATATCAGCACCGCGGCGCAGAGAAAGAAGGAGATCGCCGTCAACGTATAGAGCGCTGTGATGCCGAGAAGCGGCGCCGGTGCTTCGGCACGGGCGAGCCAATATTGCCGGGCGGTGGCAAAGAGCAAAAGGGCGATGGCGAGATTGTCGGCGATGAAGGCCAGGCCGTCATAGCCTGACAGCATCGGCACGACGGAGAAGACCATCGCCGCAAGCGCGCGGATCGCGATGGCGAGGAGAGACACCCGGCCGGTGAGGAATTGTTTGCCGGCGCCCCAGATGGTGGCAAAACCGGCATGAAACAGCACGAAATTGGCGACGCCCAGCCATTTCTCCGGCGTATTGACATAAGCGCTATAGACGAAAATGCCGCTGACGACGAGGACAAGGCCGACAGTGGCGGTCAACAGCACGGTTTCTGCGCGACGGACAAGCCAACTGCCCATCAGCGTCACCGCCAGGCAGGCCGCGGAGACGCCGAGCGCCAACAAGAGGGAGTTATAGTCAAGCATCATGCTTTCAGTCTCCGCGACTGCAGCCGCGCCGGATGATGTCGGCAGCTCATGGGGTCGGTGCTGAGGAATGTCTTATGCATCCGTTAACAAATGATGCACCGCACAATACAAATGTTACGCGTTTAACGTTACGCCGGAATTTAGGATAAAAAATCTATTTAAAATTGAAATCTGAAAGATTACGCCTGCTGCACCACCTGCCAATGCAGGGGAAACATCGGATCGAACACCGTCACGGGACCGGCGCCAGTTTCAATCCTCGCGGGAAAGACAACCGGCTCGGCCTGCCTCGACAGGGTGATGCGCTCCTCGTTCGGCTGTAGCCCGTACCAGGCCGGCCCGTTCAGCGACACGAAGGCTTCGAGCCGCTCCAGCGCGCTTTCCTGTTCGAAGACATGGGCGAGGCAGCTCATCGTATTGACCGAGGTATAGATGCCGGCGCAGCCGCAGGCGCATTCCTTCAGCGGATCGACATGCGGCGCGGAATCCGTGCCGAGGAAGAAGCGCGGGTCACCGCTGACGGCCGCCGCACGCAGGGCCAGCCGGTGGTTTTCACGCTTGGCGACCGGCAGGCAATAATAATGCGGGCGGATGCCGCCGACGAGGATGGCGTTGCGGTTGATGATCAGATGGTGGGTGGTGATCGAGCCGGCGAGATTGCCCCTGGCCGCCTTGATGTAATCGACGCCATCGGATGTCGTCACATGCTCCATCGTCACCTTCAGCTCCGGCAGGCGCTGCCGCAGCGGATCGAGCACGGTCTCGATGAAGACGGCCTCGCGATCGAAGATATCGACCTCCGGCGTCGTCACCTCGCCATGGACGCAAAGCGGCAGGCCGATCTTTGCCATGCGCTCCAGCACCGGCATCGCCTTTTCCATGTCGCGCACGCCGCCATGCGAATTGGTCGTGGCGCCAGCCGGATAAAGCTTGACGGCGGTGATGAGGCCGCTGTTCTTCCCCTCCTCTACGTCATCGGGGCTGGTATGTTCGGTGAGATAAAGCGTCATCAGCGGCCGGAAGCGATGACCGTCCGGCAAGGCCTTGAGGATACGCTCGCGATAGGCCTTGGCGTCAGCTGACGTGACGACCGGCGGCACGAGATTGGGCATGATAATGGCGCGGGCGAAGGTGCGGCTCGTATCGGCGATCACGCCTTCCAGCATGGCGCCGTCGCGCAGATGCAGGTGCCAGTCATCAGGACGGCGGATGGTGATCGATTGCATGGCAGGCCTCCGAAGCGATGCGTCTGCAGCCTCGATAGCACTATCTTTTACATGAAAACAATCGCCGCGGCATCACGCCAGCGCGATCTCCAGCGTCACGTCGGCAGGGCGGCGGTTTTCGAGGATCAGCCGGCCGTTCGGCAGGTCGTTGCCGTAGACCTTGGCGTTGGCAGCTTCCTCGGTCAGATTATAACCGCGCCAGCGATCCCAAAGGCGCTCTTCCAGCACCTCGATTGGTGGGGCGAGCATGATCGTGTAGTCGAATATGCCGTCAAGTTCAGCCCATTTGCCCTGCGTGAAGAGCAGATAGTTGCCTTCGATGATGATGAAACGATCCCCGGGAGTGATCGGGCGGGCAGAGGCAATCGCAAGCTCGCGCGAGCGGTCGAAGACGGGGACGAGAACTTCCTGATCTGCGGGGCGAACCGCGCGAACTATATCCAGGAAGCCACGCACATCGAAGGTTTCGGGAATACCCTTGCGGGCAAGCAGGCCACGTTCAATGAGAATGGCATTGTCCATGTGGAAACCATCCATGGGCAGCACCGCGACACTCTCGCCTTTCGCCTTCAGGGCGTTGGCCAGATTGTCGGCCATGGTCGATTTGCCGGCACCCGGCGGTCCGGCGATGGCGACCAGGAAACGCCTGGAATGGCCGGCGCGGTCAAGCACCTCGCCGGCGATTTCATCGATGCGTGCGTTCATGCGGCGACGGGCTCCGTCGGCACCGCCTTGGCGCCGGTCATGAAGGCGACGGCGTCGGACATGGTGTATTCCTTCGGATCGATCACCGTCAGCCGCCGGCCGAGGCGGTGAATGTGGATCCGGTCGGCCACCTCGAAGACATGCGGCATGTTGTGGGAGATCAGCACGATCGGCAGGCCGCGGGCCCGCACGTCGAGGATCAGTTCCAGCACGCGGCGGCTTTCCTTGACGCCGAGGGCCGCGGTCGGTTCGTCCATGATGATGACCTTCGAGCCGAAGGCGGCGGCGCGGGCGACCGCAACACCCTGGCGCTGACCGCCGGAGAGCGTTTCCACCGCCTGGTTGATGTTCTGGATGGTCATCAGGCCGAGTTCGGTGAGCTTGTTGCGCGCCAGCTTTTCCATGGCCGGCCGGTCGAGCATGCGGAACATCGAGCCGAGCAGGCCAGGTTTGCGGATCTCGCGGCCGAGGAACATGTTGTCGGCGATCGACAGCGCCGGCGACAAGGCGAGATTCTGATAGACGGTCTCGATGCCGGCGTCGCGCGCCTCCATCGGCGAGCGGAACTGCACCTGCCGGCCTTCGAGCGTGATCACCCCCTCGTCCGGGGTGACGGCGCCCGATATCGCCTTGATCAGCGAGGACTTGCCGGCACCGTTATCGCCGATGACGGCGAGGATTTCACCCGGATAGAGGTCGAAATCGGCATTATCGAGCGCGGTCACGCGGCCATAACGCTTGACGAGACCGCGGGCGGTGAGAAGGGGTTCGCGAGCCATGATTACACCGAAACCTTTCTGATCCACTGATCGATGGCGACGGCGGCAATGATCAGCACGCCTGTCAAAAGGACTTTCCATTGCGGGTCGGCGCCGAGCATATTGAGGCCCATCGAGACGACGCCGACGATCATGGCACCGAAAAGCGTGCCGAGAATGGAGCCGCGGCCGCCGAAGAGCGAGATGCCGCCGATCACAGTCGCGGTGATCGCCTGGAGGTTAAAATCGGTGACGGCCGAGGACGGCGAGATCGAGCCGTTGCGGCCGATCGAGACCCAGGCGGCCAAGCCGGCAATGACGCCTGATATGGCGTAAACGGTCAGCAGCACCTTCTTGGTCTGAATGCCGGAGAGCTTGGCTGCCTCCGGATCGTCGCCGACGGCATAGACATGCCGGCCCCAGGCGGTGTGATTGAGGACATACCAGAGCACCAGGACGAGCAGCACCATGGCGATGACGCCGAGGGTCAACACCGCGCTGCCGAGCTTGAAGCTCACGGCGAAAAGATGCAGCAGCGGCGCCTTTTCGTCGACGTCGGTGTCGCGGATCGTCTCATTGGCGGAATAGATGAAATTCGTCGCCATGACGATGTTCCAGGTGCCGAGCGTGACGATGAAGGGCGGCAGCTTCATGTAGGCGACGAGGAAGCCGTTCAGCAATCCGCAAAGGCCGCCGACGACAAGCCCGGCGACCACTGCAATCGGCGTCGGTATGCCATAAGTGATGGCGACATTTCCCATGATCACCGCCGAGATCACCATGATGACGCCGATCGAAAGATCGATGCCGGCTGTCAGGATGACCAGCGTCTGGGCGGCGCCGAGAATACCGACGATGGCGATCTGCTGCAGGATCAGCGTCAGCGTATAGGACGAGAAGAACCGTCCGCCGATGGTGATCCCGAAGATGACGATCGCCAACACCAGCACGATCAGCGGCACGGCGGCCGGCGTCGAGTGGAGAAAATGCTGCGCGCGCTTGATCAGCGAGACTTTCTCGTGCTCGAAGGAGGCAACGCTCTTGTCGCTGCCGTCGAGGACACGTTCGAATTCCTGTGTTCCGGTCATGGTTCCTCCTCCGCATCCGCGCGCCGAACTCGCGCGGGGGCCGTCACCGATATCCATCCGGTCTTTGATTAGCCGGTTCGTGAGGCGACGGAACATCGTCCGTCGAAAACGGCCGGGGATCAAGCCCCGGCCGGTCTGCTTTCAACAATCAGGGCTCAGCCCCAGCACTTGTCCGTGCCTTCCTTGGTGTCGATCGACTTGACGCCGGAAACCGGCTTGTCGGTCACGAGCGAGACGCCGGTGTCGTAGAAGGACTTGCCTTCGGTCGGCTTCGGCTTTTCACCATTGTCGGCGAACTTCTTGATCGCTTCGACGCCAAGGGCTGCCATCATCAGCGGATATTGCTGCGAGGTGGCGCCGATGACGCCTTCCTTGACCGACTTCACACCCGGGCAACCGCCGTCGACCGAGACGATCAGCACGTTCTTTTCCATGCCGACGGCCTTCAGCGCCTGATAGGCGCCGACAGCGGCCGGCTCGTTGATCGTGTGGATGACGTTGATGCTCGGATCCTTCTGCAGAAGGTTTTCCATGGCCTTACGGCCGCCTTCTTCATTGCCGTTGGTCACGTCATGACCGACGATACGAGCATCGTCCTCGTCGCCGATCTTGTTCGGGTCCTTCGGATCGATGCCGAAGCCCATCATGAAGCCCTGGTCGCGCAGAACGTCGACCGTCGGCTGCGACGGGGTCAGGTCGAGGAAGCCGACCTTGGCATCCTTGGCCTTGTCGCCCATCGTTTCCTTGGCCCACTGGCCGATCAGCTTGCCGGCGAGCAGGTTGTCGGTGGCGAAGGTGGCGTCGGCGGCATCGGCCGGCTCGAGCGGCGTGTCGAGAGCGATGACCAGCAGGCCGGCTTCACGCGCCTTCTTGACCGAAGACACGATGCCCTTGGTGTCGGAAGCAGCAATCAGGATGCCCTTTGCGCCGTCGGCAATGCAGCTTTCGATCGCGGCCACCTGGCTTTCGCTGTCACCGTCGACCTTGCCGGCATAGGACTTCAGCGAGACGCCGAGTTCCTTGGCCTTGGCGGTCGCACCTTCCTTCATCTTGACGAAGAAGGGGTTGGTGTCGGTCTTGGTGATGAGGCAGGCAGCAACGTCAGCCGCCATGACAGGAGCGGAAAAGGTGACACCAAGCGCGAGCGCGCCGAAAGCGAGAACAGATTTCTTCATGGAACTCCTCCCAGAGTTTGCCGGCGCCGCCCCTGCGGGGCCGGAAGCTTAAGATATGACACTTCGCCGTGGATCGCTAATGCCTCCCAGCGGTCCCGTGCCCTTGACGACGGCAATTAAGAGCGAAAAGAAATTGGCTTGTCAATAAATAAATCCAATTGAATTATTAATTCGATGTGGCATGCTCGATCGAATTAGGGCATAGGCCAACAATCGGGAGGAGCGGCCATGTCGTCCTTGGATGGACCGGAACACACGCCGGTCCCGCCACCAATTCTGAATCCGGCCGGAGGTGCGAACCAGGTCAGGGTGCGAGCCTATAACGAACGGCTCGTGCTGTCGCTGGTGCGTCTCTACGGCGCATTGTCGAAGGCCGATATCGCGCGCCGCAGCGGGCTGTCGGCGCAGACCGTCTCCGTCATCATGCGGGTGCTGGAGAAGGAAGGGCTGCTGTCGCGCGGGGAACCGGTGCGCGGCCGTGTCGGCCAGCCGTCGATCCCGATGCATATCAATCCCGATGCTGTCTATTCCTTCGGCCTGAAGATGGGCCGGCGCAGCGCCGATCTGGTGCTGATGGATTTCGTCGGCCGCATCCGCATGCAGTTGCACCGGACCTATGCCTATCCGCTGCCGGATGAAATCCTCGCCTTCGTCACCTCGGGCATCCGGGAACTCGAAGAGCGGCTCGACGACAAGCAGCGCGGCCGTATTGCCGGCCTCGGCATCGCCGCGCCTTTCGAGCTCTGGAATTGGGCCGAAGAGGTGGGGGCGCCGGCTGGCGCCATGGAAGTCTGGCGGGAGATCGACCTGCAGGCCGACATCGCCGCACGCGTCTCCCATCCGGTCTTCATGCAGAACGATGCGACCAGCGCCTGCGGCGCCGAACTGGTCTTCGGCGTCGGGCCGTCCTACCCGGATTTTGTCTATTTCTTCATCGGCTCCTTCATCGGCGGCGGCATCGTGCTCAATTCGGCGATCTTTTCCGGCCGCACCGGCACGGCAGGCGCGATCGGGCCGCTGCCTGTGCGCGGCAAGAACGGCGAGACGAAGCAGTTGCTCGAAATCGCCTCGATCTTCGTGCTCGAAAACATGCTGCGCGAGCGCGGCATCGATCCCGAGCCGCTCTGGTATTCGGCCGACGACTGGGTGGATTTCGGCGAGCCGATGGAAGCCTGGATCCAGGATAGCGCCAAGGCGCTGGCGCAGGCGATCGTCGCCGCCGCCTCGATCGTCGATTTCAGCGCGGCTGTGATCGACGGCGGCTTTCCCAGCTGGGTGCGCAGCCGCGTGGTGCAGGCCACCATCGACGAAGCGGCCAAGCTCGACCTACAGGGCGTCGTCATGCCCGAAATCATCGAGGGCGCGGTCGGCGCGCAGGCGCGCGCCATCGGCGGCGCCAGCCTGCCAATCTTCGCGCGTTACCTCACCGACCAGAACGTACTCTTCAAGGAGGTAGACCATGCTGAAAGGACTTGATCCGCTGTTGAGCCCGGAGCTGCTTTTGACGCTTCGCGCCATGGGCCACGGCGACGAGATCGCCATCGTCGACGGCAATTATCCGGGCGTCGAACATGCCCGCCGGCTGATCCGGCTCGACGGCCACCACCTCATCCCGGTTCTCAACGCCGTGCTCAGCGTGTTGCCGATCGACGATTTCGTGGCGGAAGCGATCTTCCGCTCGACCGTCAAGGCCGAGCGCGACAAGCTCGACCCCGTGCACGAGGAGATGATCGACTGCTGCGCCCGCCACGAGCCGCACCGGCAGGTGGTGCCGCTGATCGGCCAGGATTTCTACGGACGGGTGAAGGCTGCCCATGCGGTGATCCAGACCGGCGAGCCGAGGCTCTATGCCAACATCATCCTGCGCAAGGGCGTGATCTACCCCAAGGAAGCGGACGCCCATGCGGCGGCCGAGGTGGATCCGTTCGTCTACTAGCAATTTCAGCAAAAACGCGCAGCGGTTTGGTCGTCGGTAGGCTTTGGCTTTCGGTCCGGCTGAAGGTCGGTCTTTCGCCATTCGTTGGATGGATGTTACTGTGCGGCCGGTGGGTTGGTCCGCCGCGCCGGCAAACAGCTTGCTAAGCCAAGTGCTGCGAACGGGCGCCTCACCACCAGGAGCGGACGTCGAGCAGCTGCATAGACACGCGCGGGATCAGGCCGGTGAAGCGATGAGGACACGGATTTCACATGGCACCTGACATGAGCGCGCCTCCTCGTCGCAGCACCACCGGTCTGCGCAAGTTTCTGGATCCTGAGCAGCAGCGCGATTGGATTGAAGGCGAGGCGGAGTTGATCGACGCCGAAGAGCGCTCGGAGTCCCTGGAACAGCGGTTCAAGTACGTCGCCCGGTTCCAGAAGCTGCTTCGTCGCCCGCAGACGCAAGACGTTCTGGAAATTCTCAGGGTATACGGGCAGACCTGCATCCCCATCCCGCGCACGACCGAGCGTCACTACTGGTCGGTTTCATGTCTGCCCTCGACCTCAGACAAGCCGCTCATCCGCGTTAATGCGAGCTGGATGGAGCTTTTCACGCTCTATGCCGACAGCGAGGGCCTGCGTGCACGATTCCTGGTGCATCTTTCGCATTTCACCACCGACCATTCACCCGCGCAGGGCGATGTCGACGAGGCTTTTCTCGAGCACTGCGTCACGACGCCCGAAGACGTCGGTTATTTTTTTCCGCGCGGCGAGGACATTTTCGGCATCACTGTGCGGGGCTCGGCCTCGATCCGCAAATTCCTCGCGGAGCGCCGCATCTTGTGCGCCATTCGGACTTTCAATGTGACGCACATGAACCGAGGTCGAAACGCCTATCAGGCGAGCCACTGCTACAGCCTGGCGGATACCATGCTGGCAGATTGATCGGCTCCGGGGTGCGCCCTACCCTGGCGAGACTGCCGAGCCGGTCCGCGGTCGCCGGCGACGCGCAGATGCTGAAAAGACGCGGGGGCGCTGTAAACCCATCACACCCATTCCTTTTCAAGGACTACTTAATCCTCCGGCGGGTTCTTCAGCCGTTCGAAGAATGGCAGATAGCGGCGACCGGCAGACACCATGGAATCGAGGCCCCATCCGATTTACGGGAAAGATATCCAATTCACGCAGCGAAACGCCCGTACCTTCGTCAATGCAACCCGCCATTAACCTTCGAAGGTCAGACAATCTTACGGACTTGTCGGTGCTGCGCAGCTTGATCAACGACTGCAATGCCCGACCCGGCATTCGGTGATACGAGCATCAGCCATGTCGGCTGTTGATTGAAAACATGTCGGGGACGATGCGGTTCTCCAAACTGGCCATGACGGCTCGCCACACAACAGGAGCCTGTTATATGCCTCGCATCCAACCGACCAGACCCCAGGTGGAGATCGTTGTCTGGCTCGCGGCCTTCCTGCTTCTCTTCTGCCTATCGTGGTCCTTCGACTGGCATGAGGGGCTGGATGCGTTCATCGAGAAGCATCATGACTATCCGCTCGACCACGCGCTCCTTGCCCTTAATATCTCCGGGTTTCTCGGGCTGATTTATTCCGCGCTGAGGATCCGCGATCTTTCGAGGGAGGTTCATCGCAGGCTGCAGGCCGAAAAGAACGTAGACTGGATTGCCTGTCACGACACGCTGACCGAACTGCCGAACCGCAGGTTTCTGGATTCCATCTGCGCGCAGGCGATGAGCGATCAAAGGGAAGAAACCTACGCCGTCTTCAGCATCGATCTCGACGGCTTCAAGAAGGTCAATGATCTCCTGGGACACGATCACGGTGATGCGGTGCTGAAGACTGTCGCTCAGCGGCTCTCTTCCCTCTTTCCGCGTGAGCACGTTTTTCGTCTTGGCGGAGACGAGTTTATCGTTCTGGCGCGGCGCACTGGAAATCCCGATCTTGCCGCGTTGGGGAACCGCATCGTGAGCGTGATCGGCAAGCCGTTCACATTCAATGGTGTCGCCGTCGACCTCGGCGCCAGTGTCGGCTTCGCGCTTTTTCCGGAGAACGGCGATGACCTCGGTCAGGTCATTCGACATTCCGACTGCGCGATGTATGTCGCCAAAAAGCAGGGGCGCAATCTGGTGAAGCCCTTCATGCCTTCGATGCAGGACGAGTTGGCGAAGCGGATTCGGGTGGAAGCCGATCTAAGAGCCGCCATTAGGAAGGCTGAGATCGTTCCCTACTATCAACCGCTCGTGGACCTGAAGACGAACAAGATTATCGGCTTTGAGGCGCTGGCACGCTGGAAGACCGCCTCCGGCGAATTCATCCCGCCGAACGAATTCATTCCTGTGGCAGAGGAAGCCGGTCTGATCGTCGAATTGACGGACCAACTGCTTCGCCACGCCTGCACCGATGCGCTTTCCTGGCCAAGTGAGCTCGTCCTATCATTCAACCTTTCTCCGATCCAGCTGAGCGATCGGTTGCTGGGGCTCAGAATTCTCAAGATATTGGGTGATGTCGGTCTGCCGGCGCACAGGGTCGAGCTGGAAGTGACGGAGAGCGCCATCATCCAAGACGCCGTCACCGCACGAATCGTGCTCGACGATCTGGTGAACGCTGGGGTCAGGATTGCCCTCGACGATTTTGGAACAGGCTATTCCAGCCTCTCACAACTCTCCAACTACCGGTTCGACAAGATCAAGATCGACAGGAGTTTCGTCTCTACATTCGAAACCAATGACAAGCAGGACAAGGTGATCAAGGCCATCATCGCTCTCGGTGTGGGACTTGGCGTGACGATAACCGCCGAGGGTATCGAAGAGGAGAGCCAACTTCAGCGGCTTCAGGATCTGGGTTGCGACATCGGCCAAGGATATCTGCTTGGTAGGCCAGCGCCGGCCGAGAAGCTTGTCACAGGTCAGGTCAGCCCCAGAATTTTGCAACGCGGTTGATGGGGGCCGCGGTATGTCGGCTCTGAATCAGAGCCGATACGAGCTTACCGACTTCAAGTTACGCTTATCAATGCCTCACTTCTCGCCCAAAGCTGCTTGGCTTTGTCGGCGTCGAGCGCATAGGACCTGACGCCGTCGGCAAAGGGGTTGGGCGTGTCATTGATCGGCGCGACCGCGCAATCTTCGAGATAGTGTCCGCCGATTTCGTCCTTGTCAGCCACGACTGCGGCCCAGACCGAGGTTGCCGCTACCTGCGGGATCTCTTTCAACTCTGCCGGCGGAAGACCGGCTTATCCCGACCATACGGGATGTCTCGGCATCAATGGCGCCGTGGCGGGATCGGATGAAGCGGAACCCGTGCGGCAAGCGTTGATCGATTTTCGTGCGGCCGGCCAGGCGCAGCTTCGTGAACGCTTCGAACGGGCCAAGGCCGAGGGCGACTTGCCGGAGACGGCAAAAGCCGATGCCCTTGCAGCCTTCGTGATGGCTCTCACGCATGGCATGGCGGTGCTGGCCAAAGCCGGATTCAGCCGCGAGATGCTGGAGGCCGTTGCCGAGCAAGCGCTGTCCACCTGGCCGACCGACCGTTCCACGCTCTCCGAAAATTCATCCTAAACCTCAAGCGACGGGTGCTGCCCTTCGCCGCGCTCACCATCGAGCAAAGCGCCTGCGACGACGGTCGTTCGGCCCGTGAAGATTCTTCGTATCGATATCTTTTTGATAGTGACTTAGTCTTAAATTGATAGTAACCAAATGCGGGTCGATGTTCCATCGCAGAAGACGGCCCGAAAGGGGCAAGGCTCAGCTGTGGGGGGCGTAGGACCGTCTTCAGTGTTCCGGCAACTCAGGAGTCAGATATGAAATACTACCTGTGCAAATACATTCCGCCCCGCCCAGACTTTCTGGCGACCATGTCTGCCGACGAGCAGGAATGGATGAAGCAGCACGGGGTTTTCCTCGATACGCGCCTCCAGGAAGGAAAGATCGTCGCGCATGGTCCGGTGATGGATCCTGCCGGCGGCTACGGCGTCTCGCTCTACCAGATTGGCGATGATCAAGACATTCAGGCGATCACGTCGGAAGATCCGATCGTGAAGAACGGCGCCGGCCATTATGAGCATCATCCAATGCTTCATCTGAAGGCGCGTGGCTGACGTCGCATCGGCACTGTTGCCAGCCCGAGAGGGAGCACTTTCTCAGCGAGCTGTTGACCGGCTCATTGCGGATCTCTCACCGGCCAATGGAAGTTCAACATCGACGGCAGCAAGGTGCCCAGCAGCTCGGCTTCCGGCTCGTCGCTTCTGAGCACGAAGGAGAATTTGTCTTCGATTGCCATGTGGGCAATCCCATGGATCGTCGACACAGCCGCGACGATGCCGGGATGCACGGCTTGGTCCGTTTCAGGTGGAAAAGTCGATCCATAATATTCTGCGGCGGTAAGGACGAAGCCAGTCATGGCGGAATAGACGGCAGGCTCGAAGTCGGGGTGATGGCGGTTGACCAGATCCCTGCGGCAGATCAGGCGGAAATGACCGGGATTGTCGAGGGCGTATCTGACATAGGCCGTCCCGAGCGACTGGAGCTTCTGCTCAGCAGTTTGATTCGCAACGAGAGCATCGGACAAATACCGAGCTAGTTGCCCATAGGCCGCGATCGCCACCTCGGTGAGCAGGCCGACGATGCTGCCAAAATGGTGTTTCGGCGCGCCGGGTGACACGCCGGCCCGGCGGGCTGCCTCCCGCAACGAAAATCCCTCGACGCCGCTTTCCCGGATGATCTCATCCGAGGCCGCGATCAAAGCCGAGCGAAGTTCGCCGTGATGGTAGTTTTCCCGGATTGTCACGCTCACGTTAATTCCTCAAAAATTGCACCGAAATCTATACACTGCATAAATTCCCCTTTACACGGGATTTATGCAGTGTATAGATCATGCCTGCCCAGTCCACGCATAACCGAAACTTCAGGGATTTGCATCCATGAGTATATCAGTCGCCCTTATCGGCCAGGAAGAGCAAATGGCCTCGCAGGTCTGCGCTCGTCCGAACAGATCGACTTCTTTCGAGGGTGGGTTGGATCGCAAATCCCCTACGCGCTGCATCGGTGGTTCCGTCGAGTTTGCATCTCGCCACGGCGATCACTCAAGAGATTTTCGCGGGGGACCGGTCGTGTGCTTGAACTCCGCCCCGGCACTGGCGTGCTGAACTAAGTCACACCAGCAATCCCTTTCAACATCAGGTTCCGACCGGGCGGTCCCACGAGGCCACCCGACCCAAAACGACGACCGTAATATCCCACAACCCCATTGCCGTTGGCGGCACGATCCGAAGGAAAATTGAAATGAGCAACAACAACCGCGGCGTCGCCGTCGTCACAGGTGCAGCGGCCGGTATCGGCCGCGCCACGGCAAAGGCTCTGGTAACCGCGGGCTACCGCGTCTTTGGAACCAGCCGCAAGGCGACAGCCGGGTCTGCCAATGGCATCACGATGTTGACCTGCGACGTGACGGACAGTCAATCGGTCGCGGGCATGATCGCCGAGGTCATCAAACAGGCTGGCCGCATCGACGTTCTAGTCAACAATGCCGGTGGCGCACTGATCGGCGGAGCGGAAGAGTCCTCGATCGAACAGGCTCAGGCACTTTTCGACCTGAATGTCTTCGGGATCATTCGTGTTACGAACGAGGTGTTGCCGATCATGCGCAACCAGCGCAACGGCCGCATCATCAACATCAGTTCGGTCGTCGGCTTCATTCCGAGCCCGTTCAGCGCGCTCTACACTGCGACGAAACATGCTGTCGAAGGTTATTCCGAATCGCTCGATCACGAAGTCCGCACGTTGGGGATCCGCGTCCTGCTCGTCGAACCTGCATTTACCCGCACAGCTCTCGACCATAACTCGACGCAGCCCGACCGCATGACTGGTGTCTACGACGGCGGCCGCAAGACGACAGAAGCTGTCTGGAACAGCGCGATCAAGGCAGGCGATGCGCCCGAAGTGGTTGGCGAAGCGGTCGTCAAGGCAGCCACCGCGAAATCGCCGAAACTGCGCTATCCCGCCAGCAAAGCCGCCCGTCAATTGCACTTCCTGCGCCGCTTCGTTCCCGCCAGTGCATTCGACAAGAGCCTGCGCAAGCAGATGAAGCTGCCAGACTGACACAGCCTGCGGCTCAACAATGCGTCTCATGCCGGTATCCGGCATGAGACGCAGGCAAGACACTCATAGGCGATCGGCTCGCATTCGAAGGGACCGACCTCCGTCGATCCCCCCTGTCTTCTGCCGTTCGTAGGCAACAGATCCCGATTCAGGTATTCAAGCCGCCATCCACTGTGAGGATGGTTCCGGTGATGTGCCTTGCTGCCGGGCTTGCGAGGAAAGCCACAGCGGCGGCCACATCTTCCGGCTCGCCGTAACGTCCAAGTGGAATCAGGGCGCGCTGGAAGTCGGCGAAGTCGCCATTGGCGGGATTCATTTCGGTGTCGGTCGAACCCGGCTGGACGAGGTTTACGGTGATATCGCGAGATCCGAGTTCGCGTGCGAGGCCGCGGGTAAACGAGTGGAGCGCGGATTTTGTCATGTAATAGACCGTACCGGTGTCGCCGACGATGCGTTCGGCGCCGACCGAGCCGATCGTGATGACGCGGCTTCCCGCCTGCAGATAGGGAATGGCCGCCTGCGAAGCGAGCAGAGGCGACCGCACATTGACATCAAGCAGCGCATCGATCTGCTCGACGCTGACGTCGGCGATCGCACCGTAAAGCGCGATTGCGGCATTGTTGACGAGGATGTCGAGACCGCCAAGTGCCTGGGCGGCCTCGTCGACCGAGCGCTTCACGGCCGCCGGATCGGCGCTGTCGGCCTGGATGGCAAGCGCTTTGCGGCCCTTGCCCTCGATCGCCCGGACGACTTCGGCGGCGCGATCGGCCGAACGCTCATAGGTGATGGCGACATCTGCGCCCTTGTCGGCAAGCGCCAATGCGATGGCGGCGCCAATGCCACGCGAGCCACCTGTGACGAGGGCACGCTTTCCAGCCAGTTCTGTCATGATCTTCTCTTTCTGTAGTGATCGACACATAAATAGCTAGGCACGTTGCGATGGGGTGTCAATGGGTTTATATAATGATCGATGCAAAAATCGGATGAGATGTCGAACGTCAATGAAACCCCTGCCCGCAGTCGCGGGCGGCCGCGGGCGTTCGACCGGGAAGCAGCCTTGGCGCAAGCGACCCGGCTGTTCTGGATCAAGGGCTTCGAGGCGACCTCGATCGCCGATCTCACCGAGGCGATGGGGATCGGATCGCCGAGCCTTTACGCGGCATTCGGTTCGAAGGAGGCGCTCTATGCCGAGGCGCTGCGCCACTATCGCGACAACAACGAGGCGCTCGTCTGGGCAGGCTTCTTTTCCGCGGGCACGGCCCGTGAGGCGGTGATGTCGTTTCTGATGGATTCGGCCGCTGCCCTGACCGGCTGTGTCGTGGATATTCCCCGCGGCTGCATGGTGGCGCTCTCTTCGGTCGGCAGCGAGGGCCACGCGGAACTCGGCGAACTCGTACGAGCCGCCCGCGCCGTCACGCTCGACCGCCTGAAGGCGCGCCTGAACCAGGCGATATCAGCAGGCGAAATTCCGGTCTCGACCGACGTCCACGCGCTGGCCCGCTTCGTGCAGACCGTTCAGAACGGCATGTCGATCCTCGCCCGTGACGAAGCGACCCGTGGCGAACTGGAGGCCGTCGCCGACCTGGCCATGCTGGGTTGGGACACTCGAACCGGGGCTGCTGAGCGCAGGCAGGGCTGATCGCGTTTCGAATATTGTAAGCGGATGCTCCTGCGTCACCTTTGGTTAGTTGCTCGCGGCAGCTTGGTAGGATCGCCGGCGTGTGGCGCTGCCCCTCATCCGGCTGCCGCCACCTTCTCCCCGTAAACGGGGCGAAGGGGATATGCCGCGCCCTTTCCGTTCGCCATTGGCGTCTTGTATGGCACGTCCCCTCTCCCCGTTTTTACGGGGAGAGGGTTAGGGTGAGGGGCAGCCATTCGCGCGAACCGTCCCGTCAGGACGACGCCGGCGGGAAGCGGTTACGGAAAGGTCTTCGTGACCCTGATCGTTCCGACGATCGCCGCGTTGAACTGATCCATCTCCTCGGCAGATATCCAATATTCGAGATGCGCCCGGCCGCCCACTTCCTGAACCGCATGGCCGCCGAGGTAATCCTTTCTCACGTCAAACTTCGTGACGAAGCCAGAGCCGCTCCTCGGCACATTCCAGTCGCGCGCGATCTTGATGGCATAATCTTCCGACAGCACGGGATAAAAGATCGGCTGGTCTGGCAAGCGCGGAGGAAATCCGCGCATGTCGAGATCGCGAATAAGCGCCAGTTCCCCAGGCCCGACAGGACGCCACAGGGTAATAGTTTCGATATCTTCGCTCATCTTCGTCTCTCTGCGGTAATCCGACAGTCTAGCGGCGAACCTATCTTCGGGCGTCATTCAAAACCGGCGATCTTCAGAGAAAGGCAAATTAATGCCGTGCTCGTCAAGGGTCGACTTATAGTGATTAAGGTAAGACCAAAGCGTGTTGCGAAGACCGTTCAAATCCTCGTAGCCCGGCGTTCCGCGACCAACTTTTTCACATGCAACGTCAGCCCGCAGGCACATGGCATAGAGATTATCACCCTGAACGAGAATGCCGGGAAACTTTCGGCCGGGATGACGCATCACGGCGGCATTGGTCATGTCCGAAAAAATATCGACGTCTTCGCTGCGCATCGGTCACTCACAAGCAGATCGGTTATAGGGATGGTGCATATCACTAAACCATGCGCAGCGTAGGGGCTTTTCATTCGTTCACGACCTGAAGCGTTCCAGGAGTGCGGGCCGCCCGTGCGGTGGCCCAGACCGGCAAGCCACGCTCTATGCCAACATGATCCCGCGCAAGGGCGTGATCTATCCGAAAGAGGCCGATACTCGCGCGCCTGGCATCACCGAGGTCGGCCCCTTCGTCTGCTGGGTCGTGGATTCAGAAAATAACTCGACTATTTCCGTGCAATCAGCGTGGCGGTAATTCGTCCCTGCCGAAAACATATCCGAAAGCGCTGGCCCCTTCAAAAATGGTGCCTGTTAAGTCCGCACCATCAAACACGGCCGCATCGATTGCCGATCCGAAGAATGTTGCCGATGCCAGATTGGCTTGCGAGAAGTCGGACGTTTTGACGTTGCAATGGGAGAAGTCCGCGCGCTCCAGGTTAGCCTCCCTAAAGCTGGCAAAAAGGTGATTTCCAGTAAAAATGGCGCCACGAAGATCAGAATGGCTGAAATCGTAAATGCCGTCGCCGCGGTCCAGGTCCCGAAAAATGCGTTCCCCCGCTGCATAGCGCGCGAGGATTTCTTTCGATTTGATGTCGCGGTTCATATCCACACCTTAAAACAGTAAATGTCAGTTGCGACAGATGCTCTAACCGGTCAAATCTCCCCAGCCGCCGGCCCCCAGACATCCGTCAGCGCAAAACCGTTCGGATGCGGATCGAAGGGGTCGAGCGCTACCTGGGTCAGACCGAAGGTGAAGCCGCGGCCGGTGATGGTGGGGATGACGGCGGGGCGGCCAGCCACTTCGGTCACCGCCTGGAGGCCGACTTCGAATTCGGAGCCGATGATCGATTTCGAGGTGAAGGTGTCGCCGACCTTGGCCTTGCCGCGGGCATAAAGCGTGGCGAGATTGGCGGAATTTCCGGTGCCGCAGGGCGAGCGGTCGGCCCGGCCTGGCCACATGGTGGTGCAGGTGCGCACCGTGCCGTCGGCTTCGGTATCGCGGAACATCACATAGGCGACGCCCGAGATCGCCGGGATCTCGGGATGGACGACCTTGATGTCGCGGTTGATCAGCTCCTTGAGGATCATGCCGGCCTGGACGAGGCCGGCGGCATTGGCCTTCTCGATCGTCAGACCGATCTGGCCGACATCAACAAGCGCATAGAAGATGCCGCCATAGCAGATATCGGCCTTGATCCTTCCCCAATGCGGCGTGTCGATCCCGACATCGAGTTCATGCACGAAGGAGGGCACCATGGTGAGCTTCACCTTCTCGCAGCGCCCGTCGCGGCAGGTCGCCGTCGCCTTGACGAGGCCGGCGGCAGTTTCGAGCGTCACGATCGTCTCCGGCTCTTTCATCTCGACGATGCCGGATTCGAGCAAGGCCGTGGTGACGCAGATCGAGTTCGAGCCGGAACTCGCATGCGCCTGATCGGGCTGCAGGATGATGAAGGCAGCGTCGGCCTCCGGGTGGCGCGCCGGCAGCAGCAGGTTGACCGAGCCGATGGGCGCGCCGCGCGGCTCCAGGCAAAGGAAGCGGCGCAGTTCGTCACCCTTCGGATCGGTGTTCAGCCAATGCAGCTGGGCGGCAATGGTATCGCCGGGGATCTTCGGCACGCCGCCGATCGCGACGCGGCCGATCTCACCTTCGGCGTGGACATCCAGCAGCTGGATGGTGCGCTTCCATCTCATATCGAAAACTCCAGATCAGACGTGACGGGTGACGCCGCCATCGACGCGAATATTCTGGCCGGTGATATACCCCGCGCCGTCGGAGAGCAGGAAGGCCGCGGTCTTGGCGATCTCCTCCACATGGCCGATGCGCTTCATCGGCACCTTCTCGGCGGTCTCGGGCTTGTGGTTCAGGCTGTCGATATACCCCGGCAGGATGCAGTTCATGCGGATATTGTCGGCCGCATAACGATCGGAATAGAGCTTGGTGAAGGCGCCGGCAGCGGCGCGGTAGGTGCAGGAAACCGGGAAGACCAGCGACGGCTCGTAGGCCGCAAAAGTAGTGATGTTGACGAAGGCGCCCTTGCCCTGTTTCAGCATGACCGGCGTCACCAGGCGGGCCATGCGCACCAGCGACAGGATCATCATGTCGGAACCGAGCGTCCAGTTCTCGTCTGAAATATCGAGCAGGTCGCCCTTCGGTGGATGGCCGCTCAGGTTGACGACGGCGTCAATGCGGCCATAGGTCTTCATCGTCAGCTCGAAGATCGCCTTGAGATCCTCGGCCTTTTCGGCCACGCCGCGCGCGGCGACGCCGCCGAGTTCGGCCGCCAGCTTCTCACAGCTTTCGGACGGCGACATCAGCGCCAGCTGATAGCCCTGCGCCGAGAGCTCGCGGGCGATTGCCTCGCCCATGCCGCGGCCGCCGCCGGTGATCAGCGCTAGGGGTTTCGTGGTATCGGACATCGGGGCCTCCTAATAGCGGTCTATGCGGAACGGGGTCACATCGAGGGATGGTTTGAGCCCGGTCACCATATCGGCGATCACCAGCGCTGTCGTTGCCGAAAAGGTCAGGCCGAGATGGCCGTGCCCGGTCGCATAGAAAACACCCGGCATCTTCGACGATGGCGAAATGATCGGGATCGTATCGGGCAGCGCCGGACGATGCCCCATCCATTCCGTCGTCTCCTCGACCTTCAGGCCGGGCAGCGCGCGCTGGGCGTGGCGCACCAGCACCCGCGGACGGCGGAAATCCGGTGCGGCATCGAGGCCAGCGAGTTCGACATTGCCGCCGACCCGGATGCCGCCCGCCGTCGGCGTCACCATGAAAGCGCGATGCGGCCAGATCACCGAATAGCGCATGGATATGCCGGGCTTCATGATCTGCGTGTGATAGCCGCGCTCGGTTTCGAGCGGGATCGGCTCGCCAAGCTTTTCGGCAAGGAAACGGGTGTGGACGCCGGCGGCAAGCACGACCGAACCGGCCTCGATCCGCCTGTCATCCTCGAGGAGAACGAGGGCGGTGCCATCGCCCCGGCGCTCGATATTCCGCACAGTGCCGGAGACGAAGGTCGTGCCTGCAGCCTTCGCGGCGTCGGTGAGTTTCACCACCAGCTTGTAGGGGTCGCGGATCGACTTGTTGTCGGGGAGCAGCACGGCTTTGGCGATCGCCGGCGACAAAGTGGGTTCGTAATATTGGATGGCGCCGTTGCTCAAGACCTCGAATTCGAGGCCGTAGCGCTGCATCATGGCGAGATGGCCGCGATCGGCGGCAAATTCCGCCTCCGTCTCATAGATCGCCAGACATCCTTCCTCGGTCATCAAGTCGGGTGCGCCGATCGCTTCGAGCATCTGCCTGAAATCGCCGAGCGCGCGGTTCGATAGGCTCATGCCGGCATCCTCGATCTCTCGGAGACGCGAGGGCCGGCCGGCGGCGAGGAAGCGCAGGAACCAGGGCAGCATCCTGGCGGCGTAGGAAGGCCGCAGCCAGACCGGGCCTTCCGGATCGAGCAGCCAGCCGGGGATCTTCTTCCAGGTCGAAGGGCCGGAGCCGGCGGCAAAATCAAGCGCGATGCTTGCCATATTGCCGAAAGAGGTGCCGCGGCCGGGCTCGCCCTTGTCGATCAGCGTCACTTCAAGGCCGCGCCGCTGCAGCTCGAAAGCGATCGAGGCGCCGATCACGCCCGCGCCGACGACCGCTACCCTCTTCTTCATCTCATCCGCCATGCCATCAACCCATCGCACGGCAGACAGAATTGCCGTCGTGAATCTGATATATCACATCAAGATGCGATGCCTAGAGAATTTCCGTTTTTTCCGAATCACGGAAATTCTCTATCTCTTTGTTATTTCGCAATTCCGAAACGCAAAACCGCTGTGCACTTTTGCTGGAATTGCTCTGTGGAATTTTTATTGGCTTTCCGGCAGGCCCGCACCGACGCTGTCGCCGACCGAGCCGACAGTGTTGTTCATCGACTGGCCGAGACGTTTCAGCTGGGCATCGTAGTTGCGCCGGGTGCGCGGATCGAAGATCGCAATCGGCGTGCTGACGGCAACGCTGACAGCACTTCCGGCGGTCTGGGCAGCGCCCATCGCCACCGCGCCGACGGCCTCGCCGAGCCCGACATTGGAATCGGTGATCGCCTGGCCGGCAATCAGCCGGTCGCCGATCAGCTTCACCACCTCGGGACTTTCGGCGAACTTGCCGTGGTTCAGCCGGTCGCCGCCCTTGAGCTTGGTGAGATCGAGCACGGTGATGCCGGCCGCCTCGAGCTTGCTGCGATAGGGTTCGACGGAAGGATCGATCTGGCCGAGCCGGTCGACATTGCCGGAGATGCGCCGCGACAGTGCCAGAGCCCGGTCGTCCTGCGAGACGAAGATGGTGAAGTGCGGCTTTTCCTTGCCGAGGCTTGCGAACTGGCGGCCGAAGACATCGACATCGAGATCCGGCGAAGCGAGGATGACATTGTTGATCTTCGGTGCGACGTGGCCGTTGCGGATCGCCATCTGCCTGAGCGCTTCGACCGTCAGCCACGTGCCCATCGAATGCGCCATGATGGTGATGTCGCTGACAGCCGGATTGGCGGCGGTGCGGGTGAGCAACTCCTCCAGCGCGTCGCGGGAATAGTTGGTGCTTTCCTTGTCGTAATTATAATCGAAGATGCTGCCGCGCGACGGCCAAGTGAAGACGACGGGGGCGACGTCGGCATGCGAATCGTGGACGATCTGCGCAAAGCGGTAGACGGCGTCCTCATAACGATTGTTGAATCCGTGCACGAAGACGAGCACCCGGCGGCTCTTCGGCATATGGGTCTGCAGCCAGGTCTCGCCGGCTCGCTCGCCTTCCAGCGGATCGACCGAAACGGTGACGAAATTGCGCAACGGATCGGCCGGCAGACGGCTTGGCCATTGCACCTGGCCGACCTTGCGATTGGCTTCCGGCGGGATCGAGACGTCGACGGCATTGACGGCGAGCCCGGTGCCGCGTTCGCCGGAGAAAAGCACGGCGGGATTGTCGTCGGCAGCGCGCGTCGTCGCGACGAGCAGGTCGACCTTGGAGGTGCCAGGGGCCGCGGTGCCAGCCGCCTGCATGACACCGACCGGCCTACCGCCGCAGCCGGAAAGCACCATCGTTGCAACCAGAAGACCTGTCAGAGCCGCGGGCAAGCCGCGTCTTTTGCCGATCATGACCAAACTCCAATCGGTTCCCGCACCGGACAGGCGGCGCCCGTTCAAATAGTCCGACGAGGCTTGCCGAGTCAAACCGCCGGAGGTGGAAGCCTTTGTTTTGCGCAATCCCTCGTGAAAACCGCAGGACCGGCGTTGCCCGGATCGGTAATTGGTCGATTTCGACTTAGGGCGAGGAGACTTGGTGGGAAAAGACTTGGGGGGAAAAGACTTGGGGGGAAAAGACTTGGGGGGAAAAGACTTGGGGGGAAAAGAAAAAAGCCCGACGCGGGAGGAGGTGCGCCGGGCTCTTGATCCTGACTGACAACTGGGAGGAGGAGTGTTGTCAGTCCGATGTAAGAGCGCTGGGAGGAGGAGTGCGCTGCTTACGAAGATAGTAATAGCCAATTCTTTTGATTCGGAATAGCGAAAATACCGCAATGCAGCAATGCGCTGGACGCAATGCTTGCCCTCAAAATAACAGGCCGCCGCCTCATTTTGCAGCATGTTTGACCGGATGGTCAAATTTATGCCGAAAATTGCGGCCTCGGCCTGGATCGTCGGCGTTGCCCCTCATCCGCCTGCCGGCACCTTCGCCCCGCTCGCGGGGCGAAGGGGGTATGCCGCACCCTCTCCGTTCCCCACCCACCCATCGCAGGGCACGTCCCCTCTCCCCATCTTTTACGGGGAGAGGGTTAGGGTGAGGGGCAGCGACTAGCGCAAACCGGAAAGCCTTGGGTTTGCCCGTCAAGCAGCCTTGAAGACCTTGCTTCCCTCTGCGTCGAGGGCGGAGAATTCCTCGTTAGAGAGGGTGATGTCGACGGCGGCGACGTTTTCCTCGAGATGCTTGACCTTGGAGGTGCCGGGGATCGGCAGCATGACCGGGCTGCGCTTCAGCACCCAGGCGAGCGCGATCTGGCTGGGTGCTGCATTGTGCTTTTTGGCGATCGTATCGAGCAGTGAGCCGGGCTTGGCGAGGTCGCCGGCGGCGAGCGGATACCACGGGATGAAGCCGATATTGTGCTTGGCGCAATAGTCGAGCACATCCTCGCTGGTGCGGTCGACGAGATTGTAGCGGTTCTGGACGGTCGCGACCTTGAAGTGCTTCGAGGCGGCCTCGATGTCGGCAACGGATACTTCGCTCAGACCCGCATGGCGGATGAGGCCGGTATCGAGCAGCGATTTGATCGCATCGAACTGTTCCTTGGCCGGCACCTTCTGATCGATCCGATGCAATTGCCAGAGATCGATCTGCTCGACGCCGAGATTGCGCAGGCTCTTATGCGCCTGCTGGATCAGGTATTCCGGACGGCCGACGGGCAGCCAGATATCGGGACCGTGGCGGGTCAGCCCGCCCTTGGTGGCGATGACCGACTTGCCGCCATACGGATGCAGGGCTTCCTTGATCAGCCACTCGGAGACATCGGGGCCGTAGGAATCGGCCGTATCGATGAAGTTGACGCCGAGTTCCGGCAGGCGCTTCAGCGTACGGATGGATTCGGCATGATCGGAAGGCTCGCCCCAGATGCCCTTGCCGGTGACGCGCATGGCGCCGAAACCGAGACGATTGATCTCGATATCGCCGCCGATCTTGAAGGTGCCTGACTTTGCTGCGTTGTAACTGGACATGGTCTTTCCTCTCTTATCAATCAATCATTGAAATCGGTGGAACGGTCGGAGGCGGTTGAACAGCGGCGGCACGAATGCCGAGGCTTTCGGAGATACCTTCGAGCGCGAATGTCTGCCCTGATCGAAAGCGATGCCCGGCATGGTGATGATCCGCCTATCGAGGGGATCATCAGAATGTGGCCGCTGCGACGCTTGCAGATATAGGACGGCCCGGTTCCGATAACAGGGCCTGATGACAGGGATGAGCGGAAACATTGACATCGAGCCGATGTCGTTGAAAGTGCGCACGGCGGCGCAGGCGGTCCCGCGTCAACGCCTGGTCTTTGCCTCGTCGCCGAATTCCGCCAGCATCTTCCAGAGGTCAGTGAAAATCTCCCGGGCGAAATCCTGCGGCGAAGCACTTGGCGGGCGCTGCTGCCAGAGCTCAGCCCCGACGCGCAGCGCACCGATGACGATGGCCGCAAGGACGCGCATGCGGGGCCGTTCAAGCGGATCACCTCCCTTGCGCAGCAGCAGCGCCTCGGCGAGCTTCTGTTCGAGCTTGGCATATTTCAGCTGGTCGCGGGCCTGCAGCGCCGGCGTGCGATGGATGAGGTCCCCACGCGCCAGACCAGGCTCGTCGACGGAGGCGATGACGGTTGCGGTGATCGCCGCCTCGACCGCCGCGACGGAGGATTCGTCCGCCGGCCTTGCAGCGATTGCCACCATCAGGCGATCGGCGAAGGCATCCTGCCAGGCGAAGACAACCTCTTCCTTGGAGGGGAAATAATCGAAGAAACTGCGTTTGGAGACATCGGCCGCCTCGGTGATGTCCTCGATCGTCGTGGCCTCGAAGCCGCGCTGCAGGAAGAGGGTCATCGCCGCCTGCTCAATGCGCTCGCGCGTCTGCCGCCGCTTGCGTTCCCGCCTGCCTTCCGTCGTTTCCGTCCGCTTGTTCTCAGCCATTCCGGCCCGGCATCATCGTTCAGCCGCCGGTTTCGTTGGAAAAGGCGGCGACATCGTCGATGTCAGCCGCGCCCGCGCGATAGCTGAAGCGCTCGCGCGACAGTTCCAGCGGCTTGCGGCGCGAAATCCGGTAGACGGAGGCCGGCGGTAGGTTGCGCACCGTGCCGCCGATGCGCACCGCCTTCAGGCCGAGACGGTCGAGGATCGGCCGCGGCACCGGGCAGCGCGGACCGTAGGTGAACTGATAGACGGCGCCGCCCGGGCGCATATAGGCGAAGGCGCCGGCCAGGATCGAGGCGATCTTGCGCGGCGACATGGACAAAAGCGGCAGGCCGCTGACAACCGCGCCGACCGGTTCGCCTTCGAAAATATCGGCATGGGCGAGATGGGCGGCATCCATCTGCAACACGCGCGCCGTCGGAAAACGCGCCTGCAGCGATGAGATGAACTCCGGACCGTACTCGATCAGGGTCAGATCCGCTTCGCTGACCCCGCGCGCCAGCAGCGCCCGGGTGAAGACGCCGGTTCCCGGGCCGAGCTCGATGATCGGACCGTCGAGTGCGGCAATTTCACTGGTCATGATCCTGGCAAGCGAATCCCCCGACGGCGCGATGGCCGCGACCCGAAGCGGGTTGCTGATCCAAGAGCGGAAAAAATGCAGGAAATCGGAGCATGCGGCCTTTGCAGTCATGACTATCCCACCTGTCTGAAATTCGATTGATTATGAAAAGCGACCATCGCGGCGAGCATGGCAATTCCAAGGCAGAGGCGTCAATCGCTCGTCGCTGCGGCTTTTCGCAACACCCACCGTCAACAGCTTGCTGATTTTGTACTTATTGCATTTTTGCATTCGATGCAACATCGTACGAACGACAATTGGGGAAGGACATGCCGTACCCGGCTGGCAAGGCCGAGGATGGCGCCGAGGGAAAAGCGAGGTCTGCTAACAAACTGAGGGCGGCTCGGAGGCCGCCCTTCAGCTCAGACGGGGCCGCTCGCGATGGCGAACGGCCGAGCGTCTCGTCAGTAATTGCAGCTGGAGCTGCTCGTCGGGTTGAAGCCGAGCTTGCAATCCATGTTGAGCGGCTTCTTCGGGTTCATCATATAATGTGTCGAGCCCCTGGTTTCCGAGGCGCGCTCGCCGATCGAACCGGTCGTGCGCCTGTCGTGCTCAACCGTGGTTTCTTGGCTCGCAACCGGACGCTCGGCTGCGCCCTGCTCTGTCGCGCTCGACTGGAGGGGAGCTGCCGTGGCCGAGAAGGCCGAGAGGCCGAGGATTGCGCCGAAGGCAGCGGCCATCAGGCCGTTCTTGAAAGTCGTGGTCATAATCGTCTCCTTGGGAGGATTCGGGGAATTTACGCCCCGGAGTTAGGAAGGCGATCTGTCACATACTACGGTGCCAAAGCAGAGGTCACGGACATGTGAGCGGCGGCCCGATCAAGAAAAAGGCGGCTCATCGCCGCCTCCTTCATTTGCCGGCTCAATAGCCGTTATCGCAAGGCATGCTGCCGGGGCCGATCGATCCGGAAAACGTAGGGTTGCACATTTCCGGAGCTGCGGGCCTGTTCACCGGCGCGCGGACGATGGAGCCCGTGGTGCCGGCCTCGACGCCGAAGGCGGCAAGCGGATACCAGTAGCCATCGGAATGGCGGCGGGTGCCTGGGCGCTCGGTGCGAAAGCCCTGATAGCCATGCCAGGACCCGGCATGTGGTTTATATTGCACCATTTTTACATCCGAGACGGCGGGCGGTCGAGCCGTTTGAACGGGTGCTGCCTGCGCAGGGATGATCGACGTGAGGGCGAGAAGGGCGCCGAGCGCGGCGGTGGATGGGGCAAGCCTGAACATCTTCATGATAAACCCTCCTTATGGATTTATCTCGGAAGAATGCCTTTCAGACGAGCGGAGTTCCATGGCTCACACGCAATTCCAAAACTCGTGATTGCAGGCGATCCGGCGTGACTAAATCGCCAAAAAACGTGAAAAGTCGCGATCAGGAAAGGGCTCAAACAGCGCTGGTGACGAAACGTGAATTCTCTGTTCTCAATTCGCGTATAATGTCCGGTAGCCCTGGCCGGAGAGGCAGGCGACATATTGGCGATGGGCGGCAGCGCGCGCTATCGTTTCGGCCTCAAGCTCATCGGCCTGAGCATATCCGGTCAGTTGGGCGCGCAGCTGATACTGCTTCCTCGCCTCGTCATACATGGCGTTGCCGTCGGTCATGCAAAGGCCGTGCGCAACGACCGGCGGATTGACCGGCACGCCGACCGCCAGGAGCACGGGATCATTGGCGTGGTCGATGCAGCCGCCAAGGGCCGTCATCATCGCCAGGGCAGCCAGAGCCCGAAAAATTCCCACCGCCATGCATTCCTCCGGCTGAAGCGCCTTAAAGATCATCTGACCTGCGGATACATCAGGAAGGTTGCGCGAAACTAGGCTGACGGCTTGCCCGCCAATCCCGACCGGACGCACCACCTGACCAGAGATGCTTAAAATATTGCTAAAATATTATATTAATGCTTACTTGTAGTCGTAAACGCTAATCTTTCGGGAGGGAAAGATTATGGCTTCGCCGTGGGTAAACGACGCGCTCTCGCACGCACAATCAGCATTTTCCAGCAAGACTGATACAAATATCCTTGAGGTCGGGGGCGGCTCCCGCACGCATATCCCCTTGAAAGGTGCGCGATATACCGTTGTCGACATCTCCAAGGAGCAACTCGAAAAGAACCAGGACGCCGCTGAGAGGATCCTCGGCGATGCTCAAACCATCGACTATGGAGATCGTCACTTCGACGCCTGCGTCTTCTGGGACGTTCTCGAGCATTTGGAAAGCCCGCGCTCTGCTTTGTTGAGAGCCCATGATACCCTGTCTCCCGGTGGTCTGGTGTTCGTCAAGGGTCCGATCCTGAATTCAGCCAAAGGGATCTTCACCGACCTGACGCCCTGGTGGACACACGTCTTGTTCTATCGCTACGTTCTCAGGCAGAAAAACGCCGGAAAGCCGGGCTATGCCCCGTTCCGCGTCGAGCATGCCGCAGAGGCATCCCATTCGGAGATTGCCGGGACATTGAAAGACCTCGGGATGGATGTCGTCTTTGTCGGCGAATATGTGTCGACGCAGGTGCATGCGCTCAAGGATAGAATTCCCCCGCTTTATTGGCTCTATGAAGCTTTCGGTCTTGTGCTTCGCACGGTTTCGGCCGGGAAGATCGGGGGTCGGGAGACGGAGTTCCTGATCGTGGCAAAGTGCCTTCGTTAGGGACACCCCACCAAGATCTATATAGCACTTCGGAATCCCGAAATTGGTTGCGGCATTGAAATCATTCAGCGTTTCTCCCTGTCGACAGCTCACGAAGCGCGGCGGATTTCGGAATGCCGAAGCGGGGGGATTTCGGGATTCCGAAGTGGGACTTTTTTCTTCCTGCCGACGCGCCCGCGTTTGTCGGCGGCAATCTTGCGATCGGTCTCGGACCATTTCCGGCACCTTTCCGCCGTGCATCGTTTCCATTCATCCGTCGCTGGCGCACCCTCATGGTCACCGACAAAGGTCAGCGTGAACCGGTTGGGATGCGCGACGCCACTGCCTGCCCGGCCGCGGCGAACTTTTATCAGCCCCTTATATTCGAGCTCATCGATCGCATCGGCCACATATTCGCCGGTCACGCCGTAAGACACGAACTGAGGGTGGGTCACGATCAGCTTGCCGTTTTCCAAGGCAGCGTGCGACGTGTGCTCGATGACGATGCGGAAGAAGGCGCGGCAGGCGTTCGCACTCAATGTCGTGAAGGCCGCAGATTCCAGCAACTGAATGGTGAACCATTGCCAGCGAAGGCTGCCGTCGTCCGTGCCGCTCGGCGGAGCGGTATGCTTGCGCACCATCGCCCGCGTCTTTCCCTGACTGGTTCGGCTTTTGTCGCGAGGGTTGAATTCCGCCATCAGCCCCTCGCCCCCGTCGCCGGCCGATCCTTCGGCAGTCTGCCTGTGCTGCGAGACCGGCAATTCTGTTCATAAAGCGGCCGACGGCCCGGGCTCGTCCCGGCGACCAACTCGCCGATAGGGAAAAATTTGCTCGACATCCGGCATTCCATGGTTGCAATCACGGGCAACCTAGCGCAAGAACGATCCACGAACTAGGAAAATATTCTTAGTTTTGATCTTACATTGTTCGGTTGCGCCTGCTACGATCAGCGCCTGAATATCGAGGGGTAGGAGCGCGATGCGAATGATCGGCATGAGGGAAAAGAGCGTGGTGGTTTGCGGCAAGCGGCTGCTGGCATTGATTTCGATCCTGCTGGGAAGCGCCGTTCAGGCTTTTTCCTGCGATCAGCCGGTCGTGATCTCGAATTGGTCCTTCTGTGCGACCGGCAATGTGAGCGCTGAGGGCGGCGCCGCTGATTGGAAAATCGTTCCCGCGTGGACTCGCAAGGACGCCATAAGCGCGTATTTCGGAAATGATCCGCGGCTCTTGGCAAACCACGGGCTTTGCAACGCCAAATTCCAGCGCGTCGTCCTCTGCCAGCCGGGATGGCAAACGGGCAACCCGGATGAGTGCTCATATCTGGTTTGCAGCGGCTATTACGCATCTTTGGTCGGGAAGGAAGAAAGGGAAGCCTATGAGAGAGACCACCCGACCGCTCAATAGTTTTTCGCTTCGCTGCCTTGGGGCAGAGACTGGGGCGGTCGATGAAAAGTGCTTAACCTTGATCTCCCGATCTCGATCTTGAAAACCTGAAGCAGTTTCGCGCAAAACGATTATCGTAGCGTCAGCACTACCCATTCTCTTCATCAGCCAATAAGCTCGCGGCCGGCAGCCGGAAGGCGCCCTACAACCTTCAATGTTCAGAGGCCCTGCCCGCATGACATCACTGTGCTGGAAGAGATTTGTCTGGTTTTGCGTTTGCCTCATACTCTCCCATCCGGCATGGTCCGCCGGCGGCATCGAGATCCCGGGCTATGCGCCAGCGACCGGCGTCGAGCGCAGCTACCGCGTTCAAAAAGCGACGGAGACCGATATGTCGTTCTGGTTCGACAAATCAGGCGCCCCGCCGGTGACGGCACGCGGCGCGTTTCGCCAGGCTATGACCGTCCTGTCGCGGGATGAAGACGGCATGCGGGTCCGCTGGTCCCTCAGCGCCGATTTGCCGGAAGGCCTTGCGGGCCTTGCCGACAGCTATCAGATGAACCTGCTCTATCGCAATTCCCTCACGGCCTATGGCACCGCTGCGCTCGAACTCGAAACCGACCTGAACGGCAACCCGCGCGATCTCTCCGGTGTCGATCAGATCGTGGCGCACATGCGGGCGATGGCGGCCAATGGACCGGGTGGAGTTCCCGTGGCACCACAAAGCGGGGTCTATGACATCATCGCCAAGCTGGAGGCAAACCCTCTTCAAATTGTTGCCGCCTTGGTGCCGGAGGCGCAACTGCTCGCCACGGGACAATCCTACAAGGATGAGACCATGGACATCGGACCGGCCTCGGCGACCTCGCGGGACGAAGATTATGGCGGCGTCAGTGTTCCGGTGACATCGACCTGGACCCTGAAATCCACCGACGCGACCGCACACACGGCAACCCTTTCCCTGTCGGAGGAAGCCGACGCTTCGGCATTCAGCCAATCGCAGCAGCCGGCAATCGCAAATTTGATGACGGGCTTTGCCGAGCGGGCAAAGAACCTCACGGCCGATCAGCTGGCTTTCCTCAAACGCGCCAGCAAGAGCCGAAGCGTCGAGCTCGTGGTGTCCCTGGACGATGGTTCGACACTCGAAGCGTCGGAGATCGTAACCGTTGAGGCAGGAGGGACGAGGTTGCGCACATATACCCACATCCAACGCGAGGATATGCCGGCCAGCCTGCTGCTCCCCGCCGTGCTGACAGCAAAAGACCTGCAGGCGCCCGATTTGCATATCGAGCCGCTGCCATCGGCCAAGGCCGGGCCGGGCATCCTGGATGAGCTTTCGACACCGCCTGCCCCACCGACGGCACCGCAAGAGGCGGCCATTGCTGCAGACAATGACGCGGCCAAGGCGATCGCGCCTGTCTCGCTTGAGGTGAAGAGTGCGGAGATAAGCCTGTCTCCCGTGTCCTACGACCATGGCCTGAATATCGTGCTCACCCCGGAAAGCGCCGCCACATTCCGCGATTTCACGCAGGCGGTATTGGGACGACAAACGCAGATGCTGATCAACGACAAGGTCGTCATGGAACCCTGGATGAGGGAGCCGATCATGGATGGTCGCATCGTTCTGGCGGGAACGGATAGGAAAGATCTGGAAGCGATGGCGGAACAGTTGAGGGTTCCCGGGGCCAAGATTCTCGTCCGGTTACGCCCATGAGGGCGCCAGCTGTGTAAAGGCGGACTTCAATCTTTCGCTTCAGAGATCAGACGTATCAGAGTTCCGTCACTCGCCGCGGCACTGATTGCCGTTGCGATCTGCCGGAACGGCCCACGCGCGACGAGCGTCTCTGGCGGAGGGTGTTTTCCGGGACCCGGATCGATAAAGGCCGAACACTGGTGATCCGAGTCGAGCATCGCCATGAATGATGTGGCGACAATCGCTTCGCCGCAGGCGGCGCATCGAAGAATATACGAACCGCGGTGGACAATCGATTCTGTTTTGTCCAATCCGCAGGACGGGCAGGCCAACATATTGGTCATTGCTTCACTCCGGCATGAGCACGCACGCGGCTCTAGGAGGCGGCGGCCAGAACGATGGCGATCGCGAGCAGCAACGGACCCATCCACTTGAAATGGCGAACCAACGGCGGCCGGCTGGCCGGCTTGCCTGGATATGGCAGATAACCAAAGCCGACGGACGTCATCCACAGGCCGGCGCAAAACATGATGATTTCGTCGATATAGGCTGCGATCATGACTCTCCTGCCTTCGGATCGGCGCTGCGATATCTCCGTCTCCGCGTCCAATACCACTCATCCTACCCATCAGCACGGCCAGACGGAAGAGAAGAGTGGATCTGAGAGATTAAACTTTGGGTAGCATAATTACCTCGAATCCCCTAGGCATTCGAACTCGTACACACGAATCCGCTACAGCCACTTTCTCGGGAATGTTTCATGCACAACGCCAAATTCATTCGTTACGCTGCCTTCTCCGCATGCGTCGCTTTTGCGGCATTTCAGGCCGGGCAGGTTCTGGCCGATTCGGCCAACGACAAGTTCTTTGACGCAGCCCTTTGCAAGCCGCCCTATACGATGACATCGGCAATGAAGATCTATGATGTCGTGGAAGCTCTGGCCAAGCCGGACACATCATCCTTGGGCGCGGCGATCTACAAACTCCCGAACCAGATAGGCCGCGACGGCTTTAAGTCGACCGAGATTTTCTTTGCTAACAACGCTGTTGGCGTCTTGATCGAGGGCGAACGCGCCGACGATCTGGCCGCGAAATACGGTTTGAAGCCGGAGACCTCGGACCTGCTCGGCACATCCACGAAGGGCTTTTCGCTTGAACTTCCTGCAGATCTGCAGCCGGAACCCGGAATGGCCGGCCCCGGAAAGGTCTCTATCGTTGCTCGCCAAGGCAACGCCCTGCCAGGCAAAACCTTGCTGGCGTGTGAATTCGTTCAGGATTTCTAAGAGGCGTCGCATAGGCGCGCAAAACGGCGGCACGAAACCCTTTTGAAAAGCACATCCCAGCAGTTCGCTGACCGAGAAAGGCATCTCGTGCATACTGCGCCTCGCCACGCCGGATGAATCGCCCTATGTGTGCAGGCTGCAACGGCAGAGAGCACGCAGCGGAGGTCCTGAGATCATGCAAACCATTTGGAAGAAGCCGGTAACGCTCGCCCTTGAAGGCCCGGATCAGTGGGTGGTGATCCAGACGACCCAGGCCGCGACATGGGCGCTGGTCGAAGACTGGCCGACCGAAGAGGGGCCTGCCTTGGACAAGGCCTGCGCGGTTTGCGCGGATGTCATGGCGGGAAAACGAAACCGGGAAGAGGCGCGGCAGGCGTTCATCGACGCTGCGATCGAAGCCGGAATCCCGATTAAGGAATAGGGCCAGGAGGCTCTGCTAGCTGAACTTCCATCCGGTCGGCGAGAGCCAGGTAGCGCGGATGGTTCCGGAGAGGATCTAGGTCGCTGTCCTTTTTCATCCAGGCCACGACCGATGCGACATAGGTAGGCGACCCGGACGCCTGCCGCTCGAGGCAGGCGATGGCCTCTGCAGGTTTGCCGAGCTTCGCATAGCAACAAGCGAGATTATAGAGGACTCTGAGATCGTCCCCAGCGATTGCGGCGGCACGGGACGCCCACGACGCTCCACGCTCCATCTCGCCCAAATCCGCCAGCAAACAGCCGCCGTAGCACATAAGGATCGGCTCGTCGGGATGTGCGGCGATCTCTCCTTCTATCAGTCGGAGGCATTCTCGCGCCGACTGTACCGCCTCTTGATGGTGTCCAAGGGATACATGGACCGCTCGCAACTGGTCCCAGGCCCGATAATCATCTGGCTTCAAGGTGATGGTGCGCTCATAGAAGCCGCGCGCCCTTTCGAACTGGCCCTGCGCGTGAAAATTGCGCCCATGGAAGAAGTTCGCCTCGAAAGAGGTCGGATCTCGTTCGAGGGCGAGCTCAAACTCGGCCTCCGCCTCAGCGCGTAGGCCCTTGCTAAACATTGCGATGCCTCGCGATGCATGGGCGTCGGCGAGACCTGGATCGAGCTCCAGAGCCCGGTCGGCGTTGCCTATGATGTTGTCATATGTGGCGGTCGGATCGTTGGCGAGCAGAAGGTAGGAGTCGCAGTCGGCCAGTCCGGCATATGCCCGCGCATAGAGCGGATCGACGTCGATGGCCTTCGCGAATAGACCCCGGGCTGCCTTTATGCTCCTCGATTCGTGTCCACGGTTAAAGAACGATCGCCCCATCAGATAAATTTGATAGGCCTCCAGATTGCCCCCGCTTGGTGATGGTCTCAAGCTCCTTTGCGAGGAGCCGCACCTTTAGCGCGTCGACAATGTGCTTGGAGATTTCGTCCTGCAGCGCGAAGATATCTTCAAGGTCGCGGTCGTACCGCTCCGCCCACACGTGCCGGCCATCCATTCCATTGATGAGCTGAGCCGCAATGCGCACTTTGGTTCCGGCCTTGCGCACGCTGCCTTCCAGCACATAGCGCGCGCCGAGTTCGCGTCCCACCTGCTTGATGTCCACGGAGCGACCTTTGTAGACAAAGCTTGAATTGCGGGCGATGACGCTGAGCGCCGACACTTTCGCAAGATCGGTAATGATGTCCTCAGTGACGCCGTCACTGAAGTATTCCTGTTCCGGATCGCCGCTCATGTTGGTGAACGGCAGCACCGCGATAGACGCGCCGTCGCGCTCGGCGGCGGCCGCCGCAGCGGGCCGCTTCGGCGGCGACCATGGGTGTGCGAAGCGCGCCATATGGACTTGTATGGGCCTCTCATGATTCTTCACGGAATGTTGGCCGAAATCCTCGAAATCGATCCCCAACCCGTTGCCGATGTGATCGCGCACAATGCCGGCGATCGCGACCCCGCCGGGATCGGCAAGGGATTGCAGGCGCGCCGCGACGTTGACCCCGTCACCATGGATGTCGTCGCCATCGACGATGATGTAGCCGAGATTGACCCCGATGCGATATACGAGGCGGTCCTGGGCGGCCTCCTGAGGTTCGGCTCTAGCCATCCCGCGTTGAACCTCGGTCGCGCACCTTACGGCATCGGCGACACTGGCGAACTCCACCAGCATCCCATCACCCATCAGCTTGACGATCCGTCCGTTGTGAGCGGCAATACAGGGGTCGACCAAGTCATGCCGCAACGACTTGAGGCGGCTCAGCGTACTGATGTCATCGATTTCCATCAAACGGGTGTAGCCGACGATGTCAGCTGAGAGGATCGCCGACAGCCTGCGTTGCATCGGAAGACCCCACACCCTGTTGACCGCAATGCTTGATCGTAGCGCTTAGAATCCGGCGCAATCATGTCGGGAAAATAGCAGACGCTAAAGGTGAGCCGCTGGGTGGCCGCTTTGGGTGCAATTGGCTCCTCCGGAAACACTGACGCCCTAAGCCGCTGCCGGGCGACCATCCAATTATGGTACCCTGGCTGTAGCGGTCGTTGATGACGGCGATAAAGACGGGAGCATCTGCTTTGGTGGCGTATTCCAGAGCCTCTTCTTGCGCAAGGGATCGTTACCTGCAGAGGCCGAGACGAGATCGCGCGGGGCTTCGCGTAGAGCCCGGCCTGCTAGGGTGCGCCATCACGGGGTGAATCGGAGAGCCTCAAGAAGCAGCTGGAAAGCCGGTGAAGACCGGCGACGGGAGGAATACGGCGAATCGGCAGTGCGGTTCTCGGCAGTTCGCCGGCCTGGAAAACCCGCCGAAGCAGTTCATGGCGGGCGGTGACGCCATATCAGCGGTGGTCCCTGTTCTGGAGCAGCGCCTCATTGAGCTGGATGCCTATGAAGAGCTGTCCAAGTCCACGAACGGATCGTTCTAAAACCGCGACGCTGACAGGAACGTCAAGCCGTCTCCGGGGCTTTGGCTCTCGCCAGGTCCTGCAGGAACTCTTCCATCAAGGGCTCGTCGCCGAACCGGCGATAAGCCCTTTCCGCTTCCAGCGAGAATGCCGGATGGGCTTCAACAAGGCTCGCCATGGTAGCCTGCGCCTTTTCAAGCTCTCCGCTTCCACCCTGCAACGCGGCTTGGATGAGAAGGCAATTCGCATCGCGGGGCGCTCTGACAAGACACTCGCTGATGACCGTGGCCGCCTCTTCGCGGCGGCCATCGGCATAAAGCGCCTGACCATGCACGTAGGCATAGTATTCCGGCGCCATGGGGTGCAGTCGGCGCGCCCGCTCCGCGTTGGCGACAGCGTCCGGATAGTCTCCGAACCGGACCTGCGCTTTGGCCAGCGCAATCATACTGTCGGGATCGTTGGGGTTCAGTTCGACCGCACGCTGCGCCGCCTGAAGTCCGCCGGAATAGTCCGCCTGCAGCGCAAGTCCGAAACTGATTACCTGATATCCAAAACCGAGATTGGGATCGAGCCGCACGGCCTGCCGCGCCTCACTGAGCCCCAAATCCAGCTCGGGCGCTGCGGCTTGACCGCCGGGCCTTTGCGCCACTTCGCCGATATAGGTCAACGCAAGGCCTGCGCGGGCTGCGGCATAAGCCGGGTCCATTTCCAGGGCGCGCTGGTACAGGCCACGGGCGGCGAGAATAGCGTTATGGTCAGTGGCGCCGTGCCGGTAACGGTCGCGGGCCTGCAAGACGAGATCATAGGCCTGCAGACTATCCGTCGGCCGCAGCGCCGCCGCTGCCGCTTCGCTTCGGCCGATATAGGGCGCGAGTTGCGCGACGATTTCCGTGGTGAGCTCGCTCTGGACGGTGAAAACGTCAGCAACCTTCTTGTCGAAGCTGCGCGACCATAAGTGCGCGCCCGTGCCTACATCAATGAGCTGCGCCGAAACGCGGAGCTGGTCGCCTTCCCGGCGCGCGCTGCCTTCAACCACGTAATCAACGCCAAGCTTTGCCGCGAGCTTACGCACATCCGTCTCCTGACTGCGCACGGCATAGGTGGAATCGCGGGCGATGACCTGAAGCTCGGGATTACGAGCGAGCGCCGTGGTCACGTCCTCGGTCAGTCCGTCCGCAAAGTAAGGCTGGTTGCCGCTGCCGCTCATGGTTGCGAACGGCATGACGGCAATCGAGGGTCTGGGGTCTCGACGGGTCTGGTCCAGAGAGAGTGCAGTTGGGATGCCGCTCACCATCGCTGCCAGCGGAAGAGGTGAAATCTGGGTGCCGATAAGAATGAGAGCGATGGCAGCAACGCCATAAGACCAGCGCGCCGCGCTGCAGCGCAGGACATGTGGCACCTGCCGCCAGATCGACCAGGAAGAGCCCGCCCGCCTTACGCGGTACACTTCAAGCAGCTCGGGAATATTCTTGGCGCGCCTGCGGCCGACTCGGGCGAACAGATCGCCGCGGTTGCGCTCGGCGGCCATCAC
Source organism: Rhizobium sp. WYCCWR 11152 (assembly GCF_013087615.1). Classification (NCBI taxonomy): domain Bacteria; kingdom Pseudomonadati; phylum Pseudomonadota; class Alphaproteobacteria; order Hyphomicrobiales; family Rhizobiaceae; genus Rhizobium; species Rhizobium sp. WYCCWR 11152. The sequence goes on from NZ_JABFCP010000011.1 coordinate 366,022, forward strand.
CACAGCGCCGCTGACGAATATCTGGCCGGGCTCGGTCATGGCTTCAAGCCGGGCCGCGACGTTCACCCCATCCCCATAGACATCACCATTATCCTCGATGACATCACCGAGGTTGATGCCGATACGCAGCTTGAAAGGCCCGTCGTCAAAACCTTGCTGGATGGCAAGTGCCGCATCAACGGCCGCGTTGACGCTCGGGAACATCGCAAGGAAGCCGTCACCCGTCGTTTTGAAGGTGGTTCCGCCATGGCGGGCGACAGTCGGGTCGATCAGATGGTCAAAAACGGTGCGCAGCTCTGCATAGGTGGAAGACTCGTCCTCGGCCATCAGCCGGCTATAGCCGACGATATCAGCGGCCATGATTGCCGCGAGCTTGCGTTGCATTTCAGTCTCCCAACGGAGTGGCTTGGCACACGGCCGTCACTGCTAACAATTGGTGTGCAGCGATCATTCAGACTAGTCCTGCAATTCGGGAAGCGGTAATCAATACAGCTCATAAATGCGTGAATATTTAGACGGTCCCTCAATTTGGCGGTCCGCCGGCCTCTACTTCGTCTGGAGCCGTCCCGTCGCCTCACCGATGAGGGCGAGCGCGATCACGCGAAGGCCGCGCTGGAGCGAGCGTTCGCGGCGTTGCGTCCTGACACGCGCGGGACTGAGGAGAAGATCGACGCGTCGCCCGCCTCATGCGGAAGAAGGCAACGCAAGGGCCGATACCTTTCCGCCGCGCCTACCTTCGCTCCGTTATCGATCAGGTCGAAGTCGATGGAAACCGCATCTTCGGAAGGCGGGACGTTCTGGAACGTCTGGTGATGAGCGGAGAGGCTGCGGCTGGAGCGCCCAGTTTTGTATGGAAAAATGGCGCACCCGAAGAGATTCGAACTCCTGACCCCCAGATTCGTAGTCTGGTGCTCTATCCAGCTGAGCTACGGGTGCGTGCAAAATGCGGCGGTGCCGCTTGCGTGGCGATCCTCTAAAACGTCCTTCGGGACAATGCAAGAGCATTTCTGAAAAAATCGCGTCTTTGTCTCTCCGCAGCCGCGCCTTGCCAAACCCCGTCACTTTTCAATATGCGTCCGGCTGCGGTAATCCTCCAGCGAAACCGGGCGGTCGGGGATCTCGATGCGGAACTGGGTGCCGACCGTCGGTTTTTCCACCAGCGCGATCGTGCCGCCATGGGCGAGCACCAGCTCGCGGGCGATGGTGAGGCCAAGGCCGGTGCCGCCGGAGCGGGCGGAACCGCGGAAGGCGGCAAAAAGGTTCTGGCGCGCCTTCAGCGGCATGCCGGGGCCGGTATCATCCACCGTGATGCTGACGACGCTGCCGACGCGCTGGGCGGAAACGGTGATGCGCCTCAGGGAGCCTGGGCCGCCCTCGCCCGGCGACGTCAGCGCCTGCAGCGCATTGCGGCAGAGATTGTGGATGACGCGGAAAAGCTGCTCGCCATCGGCATCGACCTTGAGATCGGCGCCGATCTGCTCGACGAATTCGATGCCGCTCTGCGGATCGATCGCCAATATGTCCTTGACCTCCTGGGTCAGTTCCAAAAGCAGGATATGGCGGCGGCGCGGCGCCGATTCGCTCGCCTTGCCGTAGGACAGCACCTCGGTGGTATAACCGACGGCGCGGTCGATGGTGCGCAAGAGCTTCGGGGCGAAGCTCTTGACCATCGGGTCATCGACATCGACCAGCCGGTCCGACATCAGCTGCGCGGACGCCAGGATATTGCGCATGTCGTGATTGATCTTGGAAACGGCGAGGCCGAGAGCGGCCAGGTTCTTCTGCTGCTTCAGCGTCTTCTGCAGCTCCATCTGCATCGAGGTGAGGTTGCGGCCGGCGACCGCCAGTTCGTCGCGGCCGCCGTCGCCGATATAGATATGGGCGGGGTTCTCGGGATCGGAGGAGAATTGCTGCATGCTGCCGGTCAGCCGGCGGATCGGGCCGATGAGGATGCGGTTGATCGCAAAGAAGATCAGCGTCGCCGTGAACAGCGAGATCAGCACCGACAGCAAGAGGACGTTGCGGGAATAGACGAACATCGCCCTGCGCAGCGGCCTGTCCTTCATCACCACCTCGACGCCGGTGTTGGTTTCGCCGACGGGGCCATAGACGCGGATTATCCTGCTGCCGCCGAAGACCAGCGTATCGAGTGCGTCGCGTATCGCCGTTACCGGCGGCACGTCAGTGAGATCATAGGCTTCATCGACGGAGGCCGGCATGTCGGTCGTCGCAAGCAGCCGCGAGGTGCCGTCCTTGCGCAGCACGATCGCCTTGGTGCCGGTCGCCTCCAGCGTCTCCTTCTGCAGCGCGCGCGGCAGCTCGACCGGCTGCAGCCCATCGATGACGATGGCGGCGGCAGCGGCGGTGTTCAGCCTGTCCTGCAGCCAGCGCACGCGCATGCTGGCGACCGAGGGAAAGAAGATCAGGATTTCGGCCAGCATGATAAAGAAGACGGTGAGCCAGAGCAGCTTGCCGGAGAGGCCGCCGAACATACGGGCAGGCGGGCACGGCGCCCTTACGGCCTCGCCGGCCGCCGGGTTTTCCGCCGAAGGATTGTCGGCCTGGTCTCTCATCGGCATTCTCGTCTCGCCCGATCGGCAGCACCCAGGCCGCCCTTACCGTTGAGCTCTATATTAGACCAAGATGCTCCGCTTTCAAATCTTTGCGAGCAGCGTCATGTCGTCACAAAGAAACGCCGCCCGGAGGCGGCGTTAGAGTGGCGTGACTCGAGTCTTTTATTTTACGCAATTCCGGACAGAAAATCGCTTTCACACTTTTCCTGGAATTGCTCTGAGGATCAAAACTCTTCCCAGCTCTGCTCGGCTGCGGCCGCATTGCCGCCGAAGGCGCGGGCGACCTTGGCAATCGCCCGGCGGGCGGGCGAGGCAACCGGTCTTTGCGGCTCGTGGCGGACGAGCGCCACGGGTGCCGGCGCATCATCCGGCAGTTTGAAGCGGGCAATGAGGCGCACCAGTCCACCAGCTTCGGCCGACAGCCTATGCGTGGCGGCGGACGTCTCTTCCACCATTGCCGCATTCTGCTGTGTAACCTGGTCCATCTGGTTGACGGCGGTATTGACTTCCTTGAGGCCGGTCGACTGTTCGGTCGCAGCCGTCGCGATCGAATGGATATGATCGTTGATGGCAATGACGCGGGTGCCGATTTCGGCCAGCGCCTCGCCGGTCGCCTGGACCAGCTTGACGCCAACCTGCACCTCGTTGCCCGATTTGGTGATCAGCGCCTTGATGTCCTTGGCAGCCGTTGCCGAACGCTGGGCGAGTTCGCGCACTTCCTGCGCGACCACCGCGAAGCCCTTTCCGGCATCGCCGGCGCGTGCCGCCTCGACGCCGGCATTCAGCGCCAAGAGGTTGGTCTGGAAGGCGATCTCATCGATGACGTTGATGATCTGGCTGATTTCGCGCGAGGCCTGCTCGATCCGGCCCATGGCCTCGACGGCATTGCCCACGACGACGCCGGAGCGGCCGGCATTCTCCTTGGCTTCGGACACCATGATGGTGGCTTCATGCGCCCGCTCGGTGGAATTCTGGACGACGGCGGTGATCTCGTCGAGTGCTGCCGAGGTCTCTTCGAGGGCGGCTGCCTGCTGCTCGGTGCGCTTCGACAGGTCGTCGCTGGCATTGCGCAGCTCGGCGGTGTTGCCGTTCATCGCTTCCGTCGTCTCGCGCACTTCGCGCATCGTCGCCTGCAGGGTGACGAAGGTATTGTTGACGTTCTGCTGCAGCTCGGCGAAGGCGCCCTGGAAGTTGCCGCTCATCGTCTGGGTGAGGTCGCCTTCGGCAAGGCTTGCGATGACGCGGCGGGTCTCACCGATGCCGGCATCGACGCTCGACAGCAGCATGTTGATGTTGCCGGCAAACTGATTGAGGTTATCGTCCTCGTAGTCCCTGCTGATGCGGTGGCCGAAATCGCCGGCTGCTGCCGCAGCCACGACGACGGACATGCTCGACTGCAGGTCGTCGCTCTTGGCGCGCATCGCCGCCTCCTGGGCGTTCAGGCGCTTGACGGCAAGGCCGTTCGCCTTGAAGACCGCTACCGCTGCGGCCATCTCGCCGATTTCATCCGGACGGCCGGCAAAGGGGACCTCGGCGTCGAAATTGCCGTCGGCAACTTCCTTGATCGCATGGGTGACGCGCTTGATCGGGCGGCTGAGATGGCTGGTGCCGATATAGAAGCCCATGCCGACGCCGACCGCGATGCCGATGCCGGTGATGCTGAGCACAAGCATCAGCACCCAGGAGCGGAAGCTCTCGATCTCGGCGTTGACGGTCTCCAGCGCTGCCTTGTCGATGGCGACGACGGCATCGATTTCCGCCTGGAACGCCTTGCGGTTGGCGCGGTTGGCGTCATTGTTGCCTTGTTGGCCGGCGGCTTCGGGGCCGACTTCCGTGCCGAGGCGGGCCGTTTCCGTGCGGAAGGTGCGGAATTCCGCGGCGCGCGCGACAAGCTTGGCAAAATCGTCCTTTTCATCCTCGGGAACGAGCGGCGCCCAGCCCGAGATGACCTTGTCGATCTCGTCGAGGCCGGCCAGCAAGCCCTTGGCGAAGTTCGGCGTATCCTTGATCGTTTTGGCGGCATAGATACCGCGCGATTCCATGACCACGGCGGTGACGAAACGATTGAGGCGTTCGCCGGCATAGGCGCGGCTGGCGGCCTGCTCGTAAGCCGTCAGGTTGCGACTGTATTCGTGCATGGCGGACAATGCCGTCGCACCGATCAGAAGTGCGACCGCGCCCATCACGCAAACCAGCAGATTAATTTTGCCCCGGATCTTCAATGCAATGCTCCTAGCTACGCCACTGCCTGGAAAGCAAATTCCCAGTCGATACGTTGAATATCGGCGAAATTTATTAAAGTTAGATTTCTAATATTTACGATTATGGCTTCGGAATTGATCCATGCCGAATACGGTCGGGCGGCGTAAACGCCTGAAAACCGGGGCGATCGATCTGCCGCGGCGCAAAATTACAACCACTCAGGGCAGGCCTAATTTCTTAACACCAGAGTGCGAAATTACTTTCGGGACCGGCAGCGCAGAGTGAAATTATCCGGCATAATTGACTTTTATGGGCTTCATCCTTATAAGCCCGCGCACGTCCGGTCACTCAGGCCTTTCATGGCCCGCCCGTTCGAAAAACAACGCTCCTTGCATTATGCAAATTCAAGAAGGGCCGCACTCCGCGGTGTTTAAAATAAATGAAGCGTACCTACCAACCATCCAAGCTTGTTCGCAAGCGTCGCCACGGTTTCCGTGCCCGCATGTCCACGAAGGGTGGCCGCAAGGTCATCGCAGCCCGCCGCGCGCAGGGCCGCAATCGTCTGTCGGCGTAAGCCGGGTTGCCCGGTAAGAGATGGCGGGCGAATTGACGATCAGTGAGAAGAAACACACTGTCGGGCGGCTGAAGAGCCGCCCGCAGTTTCTTGCCGCGCGCGAGGGCGAAAAACGCCGGGGCGGCTTCTTCCTTCTCGAAGTCCTCGACCGGAAGGAACCCGACAGCCAGGCACGCGTCGGTTTTACAGTCACCAAAAAACATGGCAACGCGGTCGAACGGAACCGTATGCGCCGCCGCCTGAAAGAGGCGGTGCGGCTTCATGCGGGGTTTGCAATGCAGCCCGGACACGACTATGTGGTTGTCGCGCGCAGGGACGTGCTTGACGCGTCCTTCCAGGAATTGGCCGCGGAACTGAAATCCCGCGTGGAAACCAGGCCGAAACACCGGCGCTCCGGAGACGGACGCCCCAGGAACGTATGATGGAAAACAACCGCAATTATTTCATTGCGATCGCTCTCTCGGTGCTGATCGTCCTCGGCTGGCAGTTTCTCTATATGAATCCGCGCATCGAGGCCCAGCGCAAGGCGCAGGAAGCCCAGAAGGCGCAGCAACAGACCGAGCAGGTGCAGCAGCCGGCAGCCGGCGGCGAGACGCCGGCCCAGCCGAGCGGTGCGGCACCTTCCAGCCAGGCGGCCGCAACAGCGACGCTCGAACAGGCGCTGGCAAAGACCCCGCGCGTCGTCATCGACACTGCTGCCCTTTCCGGTTCGATCAACCTTGCCGGCGCCCGCCTCGACGACCTGAAGCTCAAGGGCTACCACGAGACCGTCGACGACTCGAGCCCGATCATCACGCTGTTCAGCCCGGCCGAAACCAAGGACGGTTACTTCACCGAGCTCGGCTATATCGGCAGTGACGCGACGGGCAGCGTTCCCGGTCCCTCGACGCTCTGGACTGCGCCGGAGGGCGCCAAGCTTACCGAAAAGACGCCGGTGACGCTTTCCTACACCAATGACAAGGGCCTGACCTTCACCCGCACCATCTCCGTCGACGAACGCTACATGTTCACCGTCGCCGACAAGATCGAGAATGCCGGCCAGGCTCCCGCCTCGCTCAATTCTTACGGCCGTGTCACGCGTTACAACAAGCCGACGACGCCCTCCGTCTACGTGCTGCATGAAGGCTTCATCGGCGTCATCGGCGATGACGGCCTGATCGAAACCAAATATACCGCCGCCGAAAAGGAAGCCGTCAAGCCGGCCAAATCCACCGGTGGCTGGCTCGGCATTACCGACAAATACTGGGCCGCGACGATCGTTCCACCGCAGAGCGCTCCCTATGAGGCAAGCTTCTCGCATTTTGCCGACGGTCAGCCGCGCTATCAGGCCGACTACAAGGAAGATGCTTTCACCGTTGCGCCTGGCCAATCGATCGCGCTGAAGAACCTCGTCTTCGCCGGCGCCAAGGAAGTGCCCGTCATCGACGGTTATGAGGCCAGCTACTCGATCCCGAAGTTCGACCGGCTGATCGACTGGGGCTGGTTCTATTTCATCACCAAGCCGATGTTCAAGCTGATGGACTTCTTCTTCCGCTACTTCGGCAATTTCGGCGTGGCGATCCTGTGCACCACCATCGTCGTCAAGGCTCTGTTCTTCCCGCTCGCCAGCAAGCAGTACGCTTCGATGGCGAACATGAAGCGCATGCAGCCGAAGATGGAGGAACTGAAGGCGAAATTCGCCGACGACCGCATGGGGCTGCAGCAGGCAACGATGCAGCTCTACAAGGAAGAAAAGATCAACCCGATCGCCGGCTGCTGGCCGGTGGCGCTGCAGATCCCGATCTTCTTCTCGCTCTACAAGGTGATCTACATCACCATCGAAATGCGGCACGCACCCTTCTTCGGCTGGATCAAGGACCTTTCGGCGCCCGATCCGACGACGATCGTCAATCTGTTCGGCCTGCTGCCTTTCGAGGGGCCGACGCTGCTGCACCTCGGCGTCTGGCCGCTGATCATGGGCGTCACCATGTTCGTGCAGATGCGCATGAACCCGACGCCGCCCGATCCGACGCAGGCGATGATCTTCAACTGGATGCCGCTGGTGTTCATGTTCATGCTGGCAAGCTTCCCGGCCGGTCTGGTCATCTACTGGGCCTGGAACAACACGCTCTCGGTGGCGCAGCAGGGGCTGATCATGAAGCGCCACGGCGTCAAGGTCGAACTCTTCGACAATCTGAAGGGTCTGTTCCGACGAAAAGAAGCGCCGTCGAAATGACGCTTGCCAAGCCCCGCTCCGGCGGGGCTTTTCATTTCCGGGTGGCGGACGAAGGACACAAGGCATGCCGCGCAGGCGCCTGAAAAGCTTGACATCCGCCCGCAAAACCATGAAGCCCGGTAAAAGACCCAACCCAGAGATTGCAGAGCCCGCATGCCCGAAACCGAAAAGCCGCTCTTCGGCCACCCATGGATCTTCATCCGCGGCGTGCCGTCCCTGAACTTCCTGCCGCCGGAAGGGCCGCTGGAAGTGGCCTTTGCCGGTCGCTCTAATGTCGGTAAATCCTCGCTGATCAATGCGCTGGTCGGCCAGAAGGGCCTGGCGCGCACCTCGAACACGCCCGGACGCACGCAGGAACTCAATTATTTCGTGCCGGACGGTTATTCCGGCGAAGGCCAAGACCTGCCGCCGACGGCGATCGTCGACATGCCGGGTTATGGTTATGCGCAGGCACCGAAGGAGCAGGTCGACAAGTGGACCAAGCTCGTCTTCGATTATCTGCGCGGCCGCGCGACGCTGAAGCGCGTCTATGTGCTGATCGACAGCCGCCACGGCATCAAGAAGAACGACGACGATGTGCTTGATCTGCTCGACAAGGCCGCCGTCTCCTACCAGATCGTGCTGACCAAGACCGACAAGATCAAGGCGGCTGGCGTGCCGAAGCTCATTGCCGAAACGGCGGAAAAGATCCGCAAGCGCCCGGCCGCCTATCCCGGCGTGCTGTCCACCTCGTCCGAAAAGGGCGACGGGCTGGACGAACTGCGCCAGGCGATCGCCGAAACCGTCGGCATCGCCCGCTGGAAGTAGAGGGCGTAAGCGGCCCGGACGCGGCGACCTGTCTGGTGTAAAGGCCTCCGCGACACCTCAAAGTTGAATATGTTTCCAATTGAAAACTAAAGGTTGACGATGCAAGCTCGATGAGCTAGACATCGATCATCGAATTTTGCTTGCTGGCTTGGTTATCGCGCGATTGGCACCGCGCTCTGAACGAACTTCCTTTCAAAAATCGCTATCACCATCCGCATCGCCTTGGCGTTGCGGTTCTTCAATATTGCTATGAAAGGGTTCATCATCATGGCCACTGGCACCGTTAAATGGTTCAATTCCACCAAAGGCTTCGGCTTCATTCAGCCTGATAATGGCGGCGACGACGCCTTCGTTCACATCTCCGCCGTCGAGCGCGCCGGAATGCGCGAACTCGTCGAAGGCCAGAAGATCGGCTTCGACCTCGAGCGTGACAACAAGTCGGGCAAGATGTCCGCTTGCAATCTCCAGAACGCTTAAATCGGTATCGCTTCCCTTTGACCACGGATGTACTGGCACTGCCGGAAGCACGTTATCAATCCAAGGCCAGGCAATTTGCCTGGCCTTTTTTGTTTTCGCTCGCGCGTCGAGCCCATCCGTATCGGAGCCAACATGACAGAGACATACAGCAAATCTCGACAGCGGGCGGAGATTGCCTTCGGCAACGTCCAGACCCAGTTCTTCGCGAAGAACCAGGCGGCCGAAGAGCTCGAATCCGACGCCCAATCGCAACAGGCAAAGACGTTGCGGCTTCGGGAGGCCCGGCTTGCCAGGGAACAGAGTGACCGGGTGTCGGCAACCTCTGCCCTCGTTGCGAAACGCGCCAGGGCCCGCTGAGATCACAACCCGATCGCCAAGCCTCGAGATTTAAAACGCGTCTGAATCGACGGGCTTGCAGATCGCTCGCTGCAGCATGGGCGAAGGCGTGCTGACATTCACTCGCATCAAGGAAGCATCAATGGCAGAGACTCCGCAGGAACTTCAGTCGATCAATACTGCCTGGCAGATCGCCATTCAGGAAATTCTGCGCATGGTGATCAGAGACATGTATCACGGCGGCGGCGAGGCTTCGTTCAAGACGCATATCAAGCGTATCGAAGAAGCGGCCGTCGACAGTATTTACACGGATTTGCGGCTGCGCGGGACTGATGAATGGACGGAAGTGCTGGTCAAGGAAAGGGCGAGCAATTTCGTTACGACCCTGCTGACGTCATTTACCTATGACCGGGCTTAAATCACCCTGTGGCAGGAAATCGATGGACGTGCCGCCGATCAACGCTTGCGTCCCAGCAGTTTTTAAAGCAACCCTAGTTCTCCTGCTGTGCGGGAAAAGCCGCGTCCAAGAGTAATATTTGATGACCGATAGCAAAGACCAGCCGATTTCGCCGGAAGGCGTCGGCAACTTGCCCCATCTTGCCGAAGCCCTTGATGACGACCGGTTTCGACACTTTCTCGATCATGTGCCATTCGCGGTGGCTGTCTCAGAACTCGGTGGCGACGAGCCGCTGGTTTATGTCAATCTCGAATTCGAACGGCTGACGGCGCTTGAGGCAACCGAGGTCCAGGGAAAACCCTGGCCGGAAATTAAATTGAACTCCACCGCCGTCTCCGGAGAGGTGCCGCTCACAGCCGCGGTGACCTCTGCGGAAGAGTATGTTGGTGCCTTCTCGCTCGCCGCCGAACCCGAGAGCACCGTCATTATCGATGTTTGGTCGAATACGATCGTCGACGATGATGACACCCCACTCTTCCGATTGGTGGCCTTTGCTGCCCGCAATGAGGCGACGGCCGCTGAGAGCTTCAGCGAACTGCTGACGGAGAAAGATGTCCTTCTGCGGGAACTACAGCATCGCGTGAAGAACAATCTTCAGATGATCACGGCGCTCATCCGAATGGAGGCGCGCAATGCTCAACAGAATGAGGAAAGCGAAAGGTTTGCACGGCTTGCCGGGCGGATTGAAGCCTTGGCCCTGCTCTATCGCTCGCTGTCAGACGAAGAGAAAGGCGCCACAGTCGATCTTGGTACCTATGTCAGCCAGATTGCCGCCTCGGTGATGGCGGCCCATGCCGTGGAAGGGATCCGGCTGGACATGAAGGTCGATACCTGGCCGGTTTCGGTCGATGTCGCCATGCCGGCCGGCCTCGTCATCAACGAACTCCTCACCAATACGCTGAAGCATGCCTTCTTGGGGCGCGATGGCGGCGAAATCACGCTCCGCTGTGTCGTCAGCGATACCGGGTGCAGGATCACCGTTGCTGATAACGGGGTCGGTCTTCCCCAGGATGTGACCTGGCCGCAGCCGGGAAAGCTGAGCGCGATGATCGTACAGTCGCTGAAACAGAATGCCCGCGCCGAGGTTGAAGTCAGCTCATCCCCTGACACCGGCATGAGTGTTTCCCTCGTCTTCCCGAGAACTGAAGCGGCCCGATAGAGCGCCGTGCGTCTTTTCAGACGCGCTAGGGACGCTCTATCACTTTGAATCTGCGCGTAATCCTTTCCGAAAATCGATTCCGATTTTCGGGGTTATGCGCTAGCCACCTCATCAATTGTGTTTGGGGCGCCCTTAGAGCGGTTCAGCTTTTTATGGAAGCGCAGAACCGCTCTAACCTTTTGTTTTTGCGCAATTCCGGACGGAAAACCGCTCTGCACTTTTCCTGGAATTGCTCTAGGAGCGCCCCAATGCATCTGCCGATACGAGCGGGCCTACATCTTCGGCAGCAGCACCTTGTCGACGACGTGGATGACGCCGTTCGATTGCTTGACGTCGGCGATCGTCACATGGGAGACGCCGCCGTTTTCATCGGTCAGCGTGATCTTGCCCATGTTTTCCTTGGCCTTCAGCACGCAGCCGCCGACGGTCTTGATGTCGTGCTCGCCTCCGTCATCCTTGATCATCTTGGCGACGGTCTTGGCCATCGCATCGGCGGCAACGACGTGGCAGGTCAGAACCTTGGTGAGCGTCGCTTTGTTTTCCGGCTTCAGCAGTGTATCGACGGTGCCCTTCGGCAGGGCGGCGAAAGCTTCGTTGGTCGGCGCAAAGACGGTGAAGGGGCCTTTGCCCTCGAGCGTGCTGACCAGGCCGGCTGCCTTGACGGCTGCGACCAGCGTCGTGTGATCCTTGGAGTTCACGGCGTTCTCGATGATGTTCTTGCTATCGAACATCGCCGCACCGCCGACCGTCGGGTTTTTCGCGGCGGCAAAGGCGACAGCGGACATGGCGGCGGCGAGCGCGAAGCCGCGCAATACGGACTTGATCATGATTTTCTCCTCACCGGATACAGTCCGCCGGCTTTATGCCTGAGCGTCGTCCGGACATTTCGAACTACGGAGGGCCGCGCCGAAGAGTTTCAGACAGGAGAAATGATTTATGACCGACACGATCATGACCGGTGCGATTAGGGTCGGCGCAGGGGGCCGCTTGCGATCACCGGACCGGTTGCCTGGCCGGTCGGCGAGCCGCCGAAGGGTTCGAGGCTGACGGCAAGCGTTGCGCCATCGGCGAGTTGGCTGCGCAGTTCGGCGGGAATGACAAGTTCACCGCTTTCGCCCGGCTGGAAGACGCCGAGCGATCTCGTCATGCCGCTGCCCGGTACCAGCCAGAGTTCCAGCGACTTCTCCTCCGGCTTACCGGCGGCGACCGGCACGATCTTCAGCCGGCCGCTCTGCAGCTCGTAGGAGGCAAGAAGATTGATGGTGCTGTTCTGGCCCGAAAGCGAGGCCACCAGCGGTGCCGGTCCCTGCGGCTCCGGCACCACGCCGGAGGCGAAGATGACGGCGCTGACGGCAACAACGATGCAAGCGAAGCTCAGCGAACGCCAGAAAACGGCGGAATTCCAGAGCCCCTGCGAAAAGGATGGGGGCTTTTGGCCATCGCCGAACAGCCGCGCCTCGATCTGCTTGAAGGTTTCCCGGTTCGGAGCAACGCCTTCATACTCGTCGTTGAAGGAAGAGAGGTTGGTTTCCCAGCGGCTGACGATCGCAGCGAAGGGGCGGTCGTGGCGCATGCGCTCTTCCACCACCCGGCGATCCTGCAACGACAGGACGCCAAGCACATATTCGCCGGCGAGAACCTCGTCGCGGGAGCGGTCTCCCTTGCTTTTGTCGGGCGATGTCATCGTTCCATGCACTCTCTCAGTTTCAAGAGGCTGCGTCTGAGCCAGGTCCGCATCGTGTTCAGCGGGACACCAAACTGATCGGCCAGTTCCTGATAGCTCAGCCCTTCGACATAAGCCCGTTTCACCGCGACCGCACGATCAGCTTCCAACTCTTCCATGCAGGTGTCAATCCGCCTTCCTTCATCCTTGGTCACCGTCTGCATTTCCGGGTCGGGTCCGGCATCGGCAAGATCGTAGACCGTGTCCAATTCGTCGGCGACGGGCTTGCGCGCCCGCAGCGCATCGATCGACCGATTGCGGGCGATCGCCGCCAGCCATGCCGAGGACGAACCCGAGGCGACGGAGAAGCTGCGAGCGCGTTGCCAGATGCTGATATAGACTTCCTGCAGAGCTTCTTCGGCTTCCGTGCGATCCTTCAAGATACGCAGGCAGATCGAAAAAAGTTTCGGTGCGGTCTGATTGTAGAGGGCCACGAAAGCCCTGCGATCGCCGAGTGCGACGCGGCCGATCAAGTCTGCGATCTCATCGCCTTGCATGCCGTTCCTCATCTCAAGCTTGCGTGCGCCAGACGGTAACGGCGTCCGGCTCCGCGACAGATACGAAAAACTATTGCCCTCTGGATTATTCCCTCTGTCAGAAACTTGCGATAAAAGGCCGCGAACAATTCTGCGGGGTTCCCATGAACGAAACCGAAAGCGAAATGCAGGCACGGCTTCTGGCCAAGGCACTGCCCTTCATGCAGCGTTACGAGAACAAGACGATTGTCGTGAAATATGGCGGCCACGCCATGGGCAATCCCGAGCTCGGCAAGGCCTTTGCCAGCGACATCGCGCTGTTGAAGCAATCGGGCGTCAACCCGATCGTCGTTCATGGCGGCGGCCCGCAAATCGGCGCCATGCTGAGCAAGATGGGCATCGAATCGAAATTCGAGGGCGGCCTTCGCGTCACCGACCAGAAAACGGTCGAGATCGTCGAGATGGTGCTCGCCGGCTCGATCAACAAGGAAATCGTCGCGCTCATCAACCAGACCGGCGAATGGGCGATCGGCCTTTGCGGCAAGGACGGCAACATGGTCTTCGCCGAAAAGGCGCGCAAGACCGTGAAGGATCCGGATTCGAACATCGAGCGCGTGCTCGATCTCGGTTTCGTCGGCGAAGTGGTCGAGGTCGACCGGACGCTGCTCGATCTGCTCGCCCGCTCCGAGATGATCCCGGTCATCGCCCCCGTCGCGCCTGGCCGTGACGGCGCCACCTACAATATCAACGCCGATACCTTTGCCGGCGCCATTGCCGGCGCGCTGAACGCCACTCGACTGCTGTTCCTGACCGATGTGCCCGGCGTGCTCGACAAGAACGGCCAGCTCATCAAGGAGCTTTCGGTCGCCGAAGCACATGCGCTGATCGCCGATGGCACGATCTCGGGCGGCATGATCCCCAAGGTCGAGACCTGCATCGATGCGATCAAGGCCGGCGTGCAGGGCGTCGTTATCCTGAACGGCAAGACCGCCCATTCCGTGCTGCTCGAGATCTTCACCGAGCACGGCGTCGGAACGCTGATCGTTCCCTGAACCAGGCTGCGCCCTTCACTTGCGAAGAGCGGATCTTCCTGACGCGGAAACAGGGTATCGAGGAAACAAATGCGCCTGACAGACTGCTATAATTTTCACGATTTCCGGCGCATGGCTAAACGGCGTCTTCCCGGACCGATATTCGACTATATCGACGGCGGTGCCGATGACGAGGTGACGTACCGGCGCAATACCGCGGCCTTCGAGGCCTGCGATCTGGTGCCCGACGTTTTGCGCGGTGTGGCCGATGTCGACATGTCGGTGACCGTCATGGGCCAGAAGCTCGCAATGCCGGTCTATTGCTCACCGACGGCGCTGCAGCGGCTTTTTCACCACCAGGGAGAGCGGGCGGTCGCGGCGGCGGCGGCAAAACATGGGACGATGTTCGGCGTCTCCTCGCTCGGCACGATCAGCCTGGAGGAAGCGAGACAGATCAGCAATGGGCCGCAGGTCTATCAGTTCTATTTCCACAAGGACCGCGGCCTCAACCGCGAGATGATGGCGCGAGCGAAAAATGCCGGCGTGCAGGCGATGATGCTGACGGTCGACAGCATCACCGGCGGCAACCGCGAGCGCGACAAACGCACCGGCTTTGCCATTCCCTTCAAGCTCAATCTTGCCGGCATGACCCAGTTCGCGATCAAGCCTTCCTGGGCGATCGACTGGCTGACGCACGAGCGCTTCCGGCTGCCGCAGCTCGAAAACCACGTCAAGATGGATGGCGGCACGCTGTCGATCAGCCGATACTTCACCGAGATGCTGGACCCCTCGATGTCCTGGGACGACGTGGCGGAGATGGTGCGCGAATGGGGCGGGCCATTCTGCCTGAAGGGCATCATGTCGGTCGAGGACGCCAAGCGCGCGGCCGAGATCGGCTGCAGCGGCATCGTGCTTTCCAATCACGGCGGGCGCCAGCTCGACGGCTCGCGCAGCGCATTCGACCAGTTGGCCGAGATCGTCGACGCCGTGGGCGACCGGATCGACGTGATGATGGATGGCGGCGTGCAGCGGGGAACGCATGTTCTTAAAGCATTGTCGCTGGGGGCGAAGGCCGTCGGGCTCGGGCGCTACTATCTCTTCCCGCTTGCCGCTGCCGGACAGCCCGGCGTCGAACGGGCGCTGGAGACGATGCGCACCGAGATCGAGCGCGGCATGAAGCTGATGGGCTGCACCTCGGTCAGCCAGCTCAGCCGGCGGAATCTGCGCTTCCGTTCCTGAGCGGAACGGGATTTCATTCCGGGCCGCAGCTTTCGCACTAAAGCGCGTCGCGATCTTTCGGATTCGCTCGTCGCGCTTTAGCTCTTTGTTTTTACGCATGCCGTTGTCGCAAAACCGCTGCACACTTTTGCGCGACATGCTTTAGATCTGCGGCCCTCGGGCATTCGACGTCAGAGCAGGCTATAAATCGCCGCCGCCTCCTGTTTCAGCTTCTCCATCATTGATCGGTAAGGCCCCGGACCATAACTGACGCGGCCGACGCCGAGTTTTGCCAGCGTCTTCACATCCGGGGCGCCTGTCCGCATCATGATGTTGACCGGAAGCGGCGATGCCGCGCAGATCTTCTCGATCAAGGCGGGATCGATCAAGCCGGGAACGAAGAAGCCGCTGCCGCCGGCCGCCGCATAGGCTTTGCCTCGCTCGATCGCCTCGTCCACCAGTCCGGCATGTTTGGAAAGATCGCTCTCGGCCAGGAAGAGATCGGTGCGGGCGTTGATGAAGAAGGGAATGCCCTTGCCTTCCGCCATGGCGCGAATGGCGCGGATGCGGGCCGCCTGCCTCTCGGCCGGATAAAGCCCGCCACCGCCGACCACCTGATCCTCGAAATTGATGCCGATAGCGCCGACCTCCACCAGCTTGGCGACATTGGCGGCCGCACCCTCAGCCTCGGCCGAATAGGCGCCTTCGAAATCGACCGAAAGCGGCAGGTCGATGACAGCGGTGATGGATTTCGCGGTCTCGACCAGCACCGACATCGGCAGCTTCTCGCCGTCGGCATAACCATGGGCAGCCGCGACCGACCAGCTTCCTGTGGCAAGCGCCTTGGCGCCGCCATCGGCGACGGCCTTGGCCGTGCCGGCATCCCAGATATTGTAAAGAACAACCGGGGCGCCCTTGCGATGCGATGCGCCGAATGCCTTGGCCTTTTCGTTCTGGTTCATGCTGTCTCCTCCATCTTTGCTTGCGTGCTGATCTTCTCTTCATGCCGCAGCAGCCATTGCTTGCGCCAGAGCCCGCCGCCATAGCCGGTCAACGAACCATCCGCGCCGAGGATGCGATGGCAGGGCACGATGATGGCAAGCTGGTTGGCGCCATTGGCGCGGCCGACAGCACGCACCACTTCCGGCCTTTCCATTTCCCTTGCGAGATCGCCATAGGCGCGCGTCTGGCCAGCAGGAATCTCCATGAGCTTTGCCCAGACATGTTTTTCGAAGGGTGTGCCGCCGGGCGCCAATGGCGTCTTGAAGACGGTGAGCCGTCCTTCGAAATAATCCCGGATCTCCGCCGCGATCTGATCAATCGCCGGCGTGCGGCCGATCGCGACCGACGAGCGGATGCGCTTCTGCAGCGCCTCGAGCTCGGTCGGCAGCGCCTTACGGTCGTGGAATTCGAGAAGATGCAGATGCGTCTGGTCGGCGACGGCTATCATCGGCCCGAGCGGGGTGTCGAACCAGTCGGCAAAGAGCAGTTCGCGGTTCTGCCACAGCGCCGGCGCCTTGCCGACCAGCCGCTGGAAAGCCGCCCGGAAACCGCTTGGGGAGTCATATCCCGCATCGAGCTGCGCATCGATGACGCGCGCGCCATCGGCCAGTTGCCGGGCCGCTTCACCCAGTCGGCGATAGCGGACGATATCGTGGAAGGTCATGCCGAGCGCCCGCTTGAAGGCGCGACGCACGGTCGAGGGATCGTGGCCTCGGCGCACAAGCTCATCTTCGGTCCAGCGCAGCTGCGGCTCACGGTCGAGCGCGGCAAGCAGCTCATCGACGATCGGCTCCCTGCCCGGCTGCTCCAGCGGCCTGCAGCGCTGGCACGGGCGGAAGCCGGAATGCATGCAGGCGGCGATCGTGTCGAAGAAGAGCGTATTTTCCCGCTTCGGCTTGCGTGCCGGGCAGGTCAGGCGACAGAAGATGCCTGTCGTCTTGACGCAGACATAGGCCTGGCCCTCATAATCGGCGCTGCGCGCGATCAGGGCATCATAGAGCGTATCGTCATCGGGGCGTTCGAAAAGCATGACCGCTTTCTAGCATTCCATGCCTGCGCCGTCCGCCGAAAATCGGGCGTCTATTCTTTCTTGTCGATTTCCTTGGCGGATAAGCCGTGCCATAAGACCGCCATGACCAAGATCGACCGCACGCCTGATAAAACCGATTTCGAGCACGTCACAGACTGGGTCTTCGACCTCGACAACACGCTCTATCCGCATCATGTCAATCTCTTCGCGCAGATCGACAAGAACATGACCGCCTATGTCGCGGCGCTCTTACAGATGGAGCGGGAAGAGGCGCGCAAGCTGCAGAAGCAATATTACCTCGAGCATGGCACGACGCTGCAGGGCCTGATGATCCATCACGGCATCGACCCGAATGACTTCCTCGAAAAAGCGCATGCGATCGACTACACGGCGCTGACGCCGCAGCCGGAACTCGGCGAGGCGATCAAGGCGCTGCCGGGGCGCAAGTTCATCTTCACCAATGGCAGCGTCAAGCATGCCGAAATGACGGCGGAGGCGCTCGGCATTCTCGAACATTTCGACGACATCTTCGATATCGTCGCGGCCGACTACGTGCCGAAGCCGGCGCAGGCGACCTACGACAAGTTCACGGCGCTGAAGCGCGTCGAAACCACCAAGGCGGCCATGTTCGAGGATCTGCCGCGCAATCTGACAGTGCCGAAGGCGCTCGGCATGCAGACCGTGCTGCTCGTGCCGCGCAATCTGGAAGAGACAGTGGTCGAATGGTGGGAAAAGACCAGCGGCGAAGAGGATCATATCGATTTCGTCACCGACGACCTCGCCGCTTTTCTCGGCAAGATTACCGGCTGAAGCATTACCAAGTTTTCACTTAGCTTACCGATGTTTAACTGGGTCTTGCGGGCCTGCTGCCATAGCTTCTTTCGTGAGGGGACACCTTACGAAAGGCAAACACGATGTACCGCAACAAGCTGATACTGGCAGCGCTTTCCTCCACCCTCATCTTCGGCGCAGCCGCCGGAGCCGGCTATGCAGCGCCCGGTGACGGGCCGCGTCAGCACCCCGGCAGGCACGGTCCCATGCACGGTCCGGGGCCTGCCGCCTTCCGCGAAATCACGTATGTCAGAATGCTCAAGCAGTTCGACACCAACAAGGACGGACAGATCTCCAAGGACGAGGCGACCGCCGGCATCGACAAGATCTTCGCTGCGATCGACACCAACAAGGACGGCTCGCTGACCCCAGGCGAAATCGGCGCATACCAGAAAGCGCAGATGCAGGCGATGAGAGATCAGCGCAAGCAGGATGCCAGCAATAACAAGGATGTGAAGACCGCAGACGCGACGCCTGATAATAACGACCAGGGCCGGCCGCCTCAGGGTGGTCACGAGGGTCGTGACGGACATCGCTGGATGCGCCATGGCGGCAACATCATGCGTGCCTCGATCATGATGCACCGGGTCGACACCGACCAGAACGGCCAGATTTCCAAACAGGAAGCTGAAGCCGGCATGGACAAGCTGTTCACTCGAATGGACCGCAACAAGGACGGCGTCATCTCGATCGACGACATGCCGGACCGGCCACTTCTCTAAAGCCAAGCGACGACTTGCCCTTGCCTTTCCCCGGCTCGACGGGGAGAGGCTCCGCAGTTTGTGCCTCTGAAGCGCCTATTCGCGGTGTTCGTAGAAATCCTGGACGATCTTCCAAGCGGCTTCTGCCGTATCCACGAAGCTGATCAGCTTGACGTCGTCGGGCGCGATCGTGCCGAATTCGGCCAATGCCTCGAAATTGATAATGCTCCTCCAGAAGGTCTCGCCGAAGAGGATCAGCGGCAGGCGCTCCATGCGGCCGGTCTGGATCAGCGTCAGGCATTCGAAGAATTCGTCGAGCGTGCCGAAGCCGCCCGGGAAGACCGCGATCGCCTTGGCGCGCACCATGAAATGCATCTTGCGGATGGCGAAATAGTGGAAGTTGAAGCTGAGCTCCGGCGTCACATAGGCGTTCGGCGCCTGCTCGTGCGGCAGCACGATGTTGAGGCCGATCGAAGGGGCGCCCTCGTCGGCTGCGCCGCGATTGCCGGCCTCCATCACTCCGGGGCCGCCGCCGGTGACGATGACATATTCGTGGAAATTGAAGGTGGCAGAATATTTCGAGCAGAGCCGGGCGAATTTGCGCGCCTCGTCATAATAGACGGAAGCTGCCTCCAGGTTGACGCGCTGGATGTCGTTGCGGGCTGCCCAGGCGCTCTGGCCGGGGGCGGGAATGCGGGCGCCGCCGAACATGACGACTGTTGATTTGATGCCGCGTTCGGTCAGCATCATCTCCGGCTTCATCAGTTCCAGCTGCAGGCGGATCGGCCGCAGCTCCTCACGGCAGAGGAAATCCTCGTCGACATAGGCAAGGCGATAGGCAGGCGACATCGTCTGCGGAGTTTTCGGCACGGCTTCGGCGCGCTGCCTGTCGGTCGAGCTGCTCTTCAGCGGGTCCCATACGCCATCCTTGCGCCGCGAACCGCCGTTTCGTCCCTTCGCCATGTCGAAATGCCTTTCAGTATTGCCGGCCACCAAGCCGGATATGTCGCTATAACGCCTTGAATCCAGATATGATCTTGTCGGAAAAATCATTCCGTTCTACGGCTTCATGCTGTAGAGCAGGATACATCCCTGCCAACCGCATTCCGGAGACCCCGCCGTCTCCACGATAAAGATCGAAGTTTAAGGAATTCTCATGAGCGCCACCGACCTCGCATCCCTCGAAAAGATCATCGAAGCCGCCTTCGACAATCGCGACAATGTGAACACGTCGACGAAGGGCGAGGTTCGCGATGCGGTCGAAGCAGCGCTCGATCTGCTCGATGCCGGCAAGGCCCGTGTCGCCGAACGCTCCGCCGACGGCGCCTGGTCGGTCAATCAATGGCTGAAGAAGGCCGTGCTGCTGTCCTTCCGCCTCAACGATATGGACGTGGTCAAGGGCGGTTCGGGGAACTCGACCTGGTGGGACAAGGTTCCCTCGAAATTCGAGAACTGGGGCGAGAACCACTTCCGCGCCGCCGGCTTCCGCGCCGTGCCGAACTGCGTCGTGCGCCGCTCGGCTTACATCGCCCCGAACGCCATCCTGATGCCCTCCTTCGTCAATCTCGGCGCCTATGTCGGCGAAGGCACGATGGTCGATACCTGGGCGACGGTCGGCTCCTGCGCGCAGATCGGCAAACATGTGCATCTCTCCGGCGGCGTCGGCATTGGCGGCGTGTTGGAGCCGATGCAGGCGGGCCCGACGATCATCGAGGACAATTGCTTCATCGGCGCCCGTTCCGAGGTGGTCGAAGGCTGCATCATCCGCGAGGGCTCGGTGCTCGGCATGGGCGTCTTTATCGGCAAGTCGACCAAGATCGTCGACCGCGCCACCGGCGAGGTGACCTTTGGCGAAGTGCCGCCCTATTCCGTCGTCGTCGCCGGCTCGATGCCGTCGGGCAATGCGACGATGGGCAACGGCCAGCCGGCGCCGCATCTCTACTGCGCCGTCATCGTCAAGCGCGTCGATGAAAAGACCCGATCGAAGACCGGCATCAACGAGCTGCTCAGAGATTGATGACACCGGGACGTTGATCCGGTAAACAGACGGCGTCTTTTACGCGAGGCGGCCCCGCCTTGCCATGTCTTTGCCATTCCCGCCGGATAGTTCGACCGCCATGACCGCTACCGACCCCGTCGCCAATCTTCAGACGCTGATTCGCTGCCCGTCCGTGACGCCCGCCGAAGGCGGCGCACTGTCGGCGCTGGAGGCGATGCTTGCGCCGCTCGGCTTTTCTGTCGACAGGGTGAAGGCGAGCGAAGCCGGAACACCCGACATCGAAAACCTCTATGCCCGCCTCGGCAAGGATGGCCCGCATCTGATGTTTGCCGGCCATACCGATGTCGTGCCGGTCGGCGACGAAGCCGCCTGGACGCATCCGCCGTTTGAGGCCCAGATTTCGAAGGGCGAGCTTTTCGGCCGCGGCGCCGTCGACATGAAGGGCGGCATCGCCTGTTTCGTCGCCGCCGTCGCCCGCCATATCGAGAAAAACGGGCCGCCCAAGGGCTCGATTTCCTTCCTGATCACCGGCGACGAAGAAGGTCCGGCAATCAACGGCACGATCAAGCTGCTGCAATGGGCGGCCGAACGCGGCGAACGCTGGGATGCCTGCCTTGTCGGCGAGCCGACCAATCCGGACAGGCTCGGCGACATGATCAAGATCGGCCGGCGCGGCTCGCTGTCGGGTAAAATCACCGTGCACGGCGTGCAGGGCCATGCCGCCTATCCGCATCTTGCCGACAATCCGGTGCGCGGCATGCTGCAGCTGACGCAGGCGCTGATGGACCCGCCGTTTGACGGCGGCACCGACGATTTCCAGCCGTCGAACCTCGAAGTGACCACGGTCGATGTCGGCAATCCGGCAACCAACGTCATTCCGGCCAGGGCATCGGCAAGCTTCAACATCCGCTTCAACGACAGCTGGACGGTCGAGACGCTGCGTGCCGAAATCCTGCGCCGCCTCGATGCCGCCGCCCGGGATGGCGCCTTGCGGCCGAGCCGCCAACCGGTGGCCTATGATATCGTCTGGGCCGACCGGCCGAGCCATGTCTTCCTGACGCGCAACAATGCGCTGATCGCCTCGCTGTCTTCAGCCGTCGAAAGCGTTGCCGGCCAGTCGCCGAGGCTTTCGACCACCGGCGGCACATCGGATGCGCGCTTCATCAAGGATTATTGCCCGGTCGTCGAGTTCGGCCTCGTCGGCCAGACGATGCACATGGTCGACGAACGCGTCGCTGTCGCTGACCTGGAGACGCTGACGGTGATCTACGAAACCTTCATCGCCCGCTGGTTCGCCAATGCCGGGCTTTAGGGAGGTTCAATATTATCTGGCCGGCCTCTGGCTGCTGATCCGGCTGGATCCGCGCGGCTTCCGCTACCTCGATATGTCCGAGCGCGGCGTCAACCGTTCGTTCTGGGCGATGCTCTGGTGCCTGCCGCCGATGGGCATTTCCTGGCTCTGGTGGCGACAGGCCTTCCTGCGGGCGATGCCGCCGGAAGCCGATGTCGATTTTCCCTTCTATATCAGGCTCGGCCTCGTCGAGGTCGCCAACTGGTTCGTGCCGCTGGTCTTTGCCGGGCTGCTGCTGCTTGCCGTCCGCATGGGCGAGCGTTTTGCCCCGGTCGTCGTCAGCGTCAATTGGCTGGGCGTGCCGCTCTCCTATATCAACGGGCTGCTGCTGGCGCTGGTGTTCTTCCTGCCCGGCTCCGTCGGCCTCGTCTCGCTGCTGCTGCTCGCCTTCATGCTGGCGCAGGTCTTCGTGCTGGCGCGCATTCTCCGGATGATCTGCCACGGTCATGCGCTGATGGTCGGGGCGCTGACACTGGTGCTGCTCGTGCCATCGATGATCCTTTCGGAATATCTGCAGCACTTCCTCGGCATCTATCCCGTCTGAGTAAACTTACGAGGGATCGTCAGCATCCCTGTCATTAGCATCGGTATCGGTGACCGGCCTTCGGCGATCGGGGATCACGTCGGGATAATCCACCTGCATGAAATAGAGCCCGTCCGGCGGCGCCACTGGGCCGCAGGCCTTGCGGTCGCGCGCTTCAAGCGCCGCCTCGACATCATCAGGCGTCCATTTGCCTTCGCCGGCGAGCTTCAGCGTGCCGGCGAAGGAGCGGATCTGGTTGTGGAGAAAACTCTGCGCCGTGGCGCGGATCTCGATCAGTTCGCCGTTGCGCGTCACATCCAGCCGGTCGAGGGTGCGCACCGGGCTGTTTGCCTGGCAATGGGCGGCGCGGAAGGTGGAGAAATCGTGCTTGCCGACCAGCCTCTGGGCGGCAGCATGCATGACCTCGTGGTCGAGCACCTTCGGCACCCACCAGGCCTTGCCGGCTTCGAGCGCCAGCGGCGCCCGGCGGCTGACGATGCGATAGAGGTAATGGCGCCGCAGCGCCGAAAAACGCGCATCGAAGAACTCGGGAGCCACCCCGACGTCGAGAATGGAGACGCGCTCGCCGGCAAGCCTCAGATGCGCGTTCAACGCATTCTGCAGCTGGTAGGGCGACCACTCCTTCGAAAGATCGGCATGGATCACCTGCCCCATGGCGTGGACGCCGGAATCGGTACGGCCGGCGCCGCGCACCAAGACCGTCTCACCGGTCAGCGAAAGCACCGCCGCCTCGATCGCGCCCTGCACCGAGTGGCCATTTTCCTGCCGCTGCCAGCCGACATAGGGGCCGCCGTCATATTCGACGGTCATGCGGAAACGCGGCATCAGGAAAGCCTCGTGCCCGCCGCAAGCGGCGTGCCCCTGAGGAAATCGGCGGCCGCCAGCGGCTTGCCGCCGGCCTTCTGCAGCCTGGTCAGCCGCACCGCGCCCGAGCCGCAGGCGACCACGAGATCATCGGTCAGCAATCGCCCGGCAGCACCCTGCCCCTCAGCCAGTTCGGACGCCAGCACCTTCACCCGCTCCGGCTTGCCGCCGATCTCAAGCTCGAACCAGGCACCCGGAAACGGCGCCAGGCCGCGGATGTGATTGTGCACGTCGCTGGCATCCCTGGAAAAATCGATGCGCGTCTCGGCCTTGTCGATCTTGGCGGCATAGAGCACGCCGTCTTCCGGCTGCGGCGTCAGCGGCAGGTCGTTCATTTCGAGTTTCACCATGGCTTCCGCCATCGCCTTGGCGCCGACCAGCATCAGCCGGTCGTGCAGTTCGCCAGCCGTCATGTTCAGGCCGATCTCGATCTCGCGGGTGAGTGCCACGGCGCCGGTATCCAGACCCTTGTCCATCTTCATCACCATCATGCCGGTCTTTGCGTCACCGGCCATGATCGCCCGCTGGATCGGTGCCGCACCCCGCCAGCGCGGCAGCAGCGAGGCATGACCGTTGTAACAGCCATCGCGGGTGCCGTTCAAAATCGCTTCCGGCAGCAACAGTCCGTAGGCAACGACGACGCCGACATCGGCATTCAGGCCACGAAACCTCTCGCGCTCCTCGGGGTCCTTGAAATTGACCGGGGTGAAGACCGGCAGGCCGAGCAGTTCGGCCGCCTGATGCACCGGCGATTTCTGCAGATCGAGGCCGCGCCGCCCTCCCGGCCGTGGCGGCTGCGTATAGACCGCAACGATCCTGTGGCCGGCATCGACGAGCAGGCGCAGGGTCGGAACCGAGAACTCCGGGGTTCCCATGAAGATGATGCGAAGAGACATTTTATATCGCCAATTGAGGATCAACCGTCTTCAAACGGGTTTACGAGCTTGAGATCAAGCCCTTCGAAATCTCTGGTGTTGCGGGTCGCAAGCGTCGCGCCGTTTTCAAAGCAGATGGCGGCAATCATGGCATCCTGGACCGAAATCGGCCGCCCCATGTTTTCACGTTTCGCCCGCAAGCGACCGGTTGCCATGGCCGTTTCCGAATCCCAGCCGGCGATACGATCGCGAAACTGGCCTTTCACCAAATTCTCGATCGCGCGAAAGAAGCGGTCCGATCCTGTCTTCAAGAAAACCCTTTCGGCTCCGTAAATCTGCTCCATCAAGCCAACCGTGCAAAGCCAGATTCTCGCGCCATCCTGCCGCAACATCCAGGCCTTCACCTTTTCATTCGGCACTGGCCTGGCGAACTCGGAAATCACATTCGTATCGAGAACGATCATTCGAAATCCTCGAACGGCCGGCCGAAATCCTTTTTCCGCGCGGCCTCGATTTCGTCCATGATTGCAGCAAATTCATCGTCGACTGCGTTTTCGCTGACGAAAGCGGCGCGTATTGCTTCATACGCCGACAAAGTTTCGGGCTTTGCTTCTGTTTTTCTTTTCAGCGCTTCCCGCAAAAGCTCCTTGGCCTCGTCAGAAAGGCTGTTTCCGCTCCGCTGCGCCGATTCCGCAATGCCTCGCTTCATTGCTTCGGAAATATTTCTGATCAGAAAATCACCCATTCGGCGCCTCACTATGATATCAGTGATATCATAGTGCCTCGGCAGTGAATTTTCAACGCAGCGTCAGAGCGCCTTCGACTTCGCCGCCTTGGTGAATTTCTTGATCACCATCTCCCGCTTCAGCCGCGAGATATAATCGATGAACAGCACGCCGTTCAGGTGGTCGATCTCGTGCTGCAGGCAGGTGGCGAGCAGGCCGTCGGCTTCCACGGTCTGTTCCTTGCCGTTCCGGTCGAGATATTTGACCGAGACGACAGCCGGACGCTCGACCTCGGCATAATAATCCGGAATCGAAAGACAGCCTTCCTCATAGACGGAGCGCTCGTCGGAGGATTTGACGATCTCAGGATTGATGAAGACCTGCGGCTGCTTTTCCTCGCCCTCGCGCGAGATGTCGATGACGAGCATACGGCGCGGCACGCCGATCTGGATCGCGGCAAGGCCGATGCCCGGCGCGTCATACATGGTTTCCAGCATATCGTCGGCAAGACGCTGCAGGTCGGAATCCACCCGCTCGATCGGCTTGGACAGCTGGCGGAGAACGGGATCGGGAAGAATGATGAGTGGCTTGATGGTCATGGCGTTCCCATAACCCATCTTTTCCGACTATGGAATTATCCGGCAGCCGGGGAATACGCTTTTTTGCATCCCCGCCTGGAATTTCGCCATATTCGCCTCAGGCCGCCCGGCGGGCAGCACCGGCGGAACGGCCCTCCGGCCGGGCACGGAAGCGCTGCAGCAACTCGATCAGGGTCTCCACCTCGTCCTTGAGGCGGCGGGTTTCCGCCGAAGAGTGCTCGACCATGTCCGAATTCTGCTGGGTGATCGCACCCATGTTGCGGACGGCGAGGCTGACCTCGTTGACGCCGGTCGCCTGATCGCGGGCGGCGGCGGCGATATCGGCGACGAAACGGTTGATGATGTCGATGCGACTGATCATGTCATTCAGCGCCTCGCCGGTGCTGGAGACGATGCCGACGCCCTGATTGACCTGGGTCGAGCTCTGCGAGATCAGGTTCTTGATCTCCTTGGCCGCCTCCGCGGTGCGCTGGGCGAGCTGGCGGACTTCCTGGGCGACGACGGCAAAACCCTTGCCGGCATCACCGGCACGGGCCGCCTCGACACCGGCGTTCAGCGCCAGCAGGTTGGTCTGGAAGGCGATCTCATCGATGACGCCGATGATCTTGGAGATCCCGGTCGAGGATTTCTCGATGCCGGCCATCGCCGAGACGGCGCTGGTGACGAGTTCGCCGGAGTTCTTCGCCTTCTCTTGCGTCTCGCGCACGGCATCCGACGCCTTCTCGGCGTTGGCGGCCGTCTGGCCGACGCTGACGGACAGCTGCTGCAGCGCGGCCGAGCTCTCCTCGACGCCTGCCGCCTGCTGGGCGGTGCGCAGCGCCAGATCGTTGGTCGCGTTGGAAATGACGTCGGCTCCGGTCTTGATATGGCCGGAGGTCTCGCGCACGGATGCGAAGGACTGGCTTAGCGCCCTGACGGCGCGGTTGTAGTCCTCCGCCATCTGCCGGAAATTGCCCGGCAGGTCGGACGGCAGGGTGGCTTCGAGATCGCCGTTCGACAGCGCTTCCAGACCACGGCGCAGTTGCTCCAGCGCAATCGCCTGATCGGATTCGGCCTCAGCGCGCTGCTCTTCCAAGGCGCGGCGCTTTGCTTCGAGCGTCTCGAGATAGACCGAGATGGAATAATCCATGTCGAGCATGCCTGATTTGACGATCGCCGACAGCTTCTCGGCCAGCAGCTTGCCCTCTCGGCGCGCGAAGATCGAAGGCCACTGCTTTTCCATGATGCCCTTGACGAGTTCGGACATGACGATGGCGTAACCGCCGATAGACCAGCGCGGTTCTAGCCCCATGCGCTCATGCATGCGGCCGACCGCGGTCACGTCGTCGACATAGCGCTCGTCGAACGTGCCACCAGTAAGATTGGTCCAATGATCCTGCTGACGCTTCTTGGCATGGCCCAGTTGGGACTTGTCGGCGACAGCGGGGGTCTTGGCGATCTTGGCGTAGAATTTGTCGAGGGCGCCGCCGATCAGCTCCGATATGACCGGGCGCAGATCCCGCATCGACTTGCGCGCCGCTTCATCCAGTTCGATGAAATCGAGGCGCTGCCTGAGGGCACTGTCGGTCTGCTGGGCGGTCATGGAGATCTCTGTACTTGGCGCGACGCGCGCGGGAAGGAATTTCTGCGCCGCAGGTTTTGGCCAATATGGTTGAGCAATCGTTAAATCGGACGGTGATTTCTTCTCCCCGAGCGAGGAAGAGCGATCGCTTGAAAGGATATTGAGGGCGGCTCATTCCGTTCACGTTTTGATCTATATATCGCCACTTCTTCTGTTATGCTTGCGCCATGACCATCCATTCCGAATCGCTCGCCCTTGCCCTTGCCTCGATCAGCCCGGCCATGCTGGCGCTTGTCGGCGGCGTTCTCGCCGCCCTCGCCCTGCTGGTGATCGTGCTTCTCCTGCGCGGCGCCAGCCTTCGCCGCGAGCAGGCGGAGGAAGCGAGCTTTCGCGCTGAGGAAAACGAAGCGCGCATGGCCGAGCTTTTGAAGATCCAGGCGGAGATGCAGGGCCGCATCGCGGCGATGACCGAGGTCTTCGGCGCGCGGCAGAGCGAACTCAACCAGACGATCAGCCAACGCCTCGACGGCATGTCGCAGCGCGTCAGCTCGACGATCACCGAGCAGACCAAATCGACGCATGAGAACCTGCAACGGCTGCAGGAGCGGCTGGCGGTCATCGATGCCGCGCAGAACAATATCCAGACGCTTGCCAAGGATGTCGTCGGGCTGCAGGCTATTCTGTCCAACAAGCAGACGCGCGGCGCCTTCGGCCAGTCCAGGATGGAAACGATCGTCGCCGACGGTCTGCCGATGGGCGCCTACGCCTTCCAGCAGACGCTGTCCAACGGTTCGCGGCCGGACTGCACGATCCGCATGCCGAACGGCGCGCCGCCGCTGGTGATCGACGCAAAATTTCCGCTCGAAGCCTGGAACGCGATCCGCGACGCCGGCAGCCCCGAGGCCGGCAAGATCGCCGGCCAGCAGTTCCGCCGCGACATGGAGGTCCATATAAGGGACATTTCCGAGAAATATCTGATCCAGGGGGAAACCCAGGATACGGCCTTTCTCTTCGTGCCGTCCGAATCGATCTTCGCCGAGATCCACGAGCACTTCGAGCCGGTGGTGCAGAAGGCGCACCGCGCGCGCATCGTCATCGTCTCGCCGTCGCTGCTGATGCTGTCGATCCAGGTCATCCAGGCCGTGCTCAAGGACCAGCGCATGCGGGCGCAGGCGCATCTGATCCAGGGCGAAGTGGCGATCCTGATGGATGATCTCAGCCGCCTCGACGAGCGGGTGCGCAAACTGCAGGGTCATTTCGCCATGGCGCAGAAGGATATCGACATGGTGGTCACGTCAGCCGACAAGCTCGCTAAGCGCGGCGCCAAGATCGAAGCGCTGGAATTCGAGGCAGGCGGCGGCGACACTAAACCCGCCCGCGACAACGAAGCCGCGGCCAAATCGGTGGAGAGCCGCACCGGTCTTCTGAAGCTCCGGGTGGTTGACGAGGACTGACCGCTTCGGGCAGTGTCTCGTCCGCGTGAAGCAGTAGGAGCATGATGTCGTCCGAAAACCGATCACACTTTTCGGAATCATGCTCCAGAAGACGGGACACATTCATGATCACAGTTTTCGGGTCCATCAACATGGATCTCATCGCCACGACCGAGCGCCTGCCGAAGCCCGGCGAGACGGTAGCCGGCAACGGCTTTGCCACGGCCGCCGGCGGCAAGGGCGCCAACCAGGCGCTGGCGGCCCGGCGCGCCGGCCGCTACGTGCATATGGCCGGCGCCGTCGGCAAGGATGCTTTCGCTGAGGAGGCGCTGGCCCTGCTCGATGATGCAGGTACCGACCTTTCTCTGATCAAACATGTCGACGGTCCCACCGGAACGGCGCTGATCCTTGTCGGCGGCGACGGAGAAAACATGATTGCCGTCGTTCCCGGCGCCAATGGCCAGGTCACACCTGCCGATGCCGAGACGGCAATCGGCCGCATGAACGAAGGCGATATCCTGATGCTGCAGCTCGAAGTGCCGGCTGCGGCCGTCGAAGGCGCGCTGTCGGCGGCCCGCGCCAAGGGCGTCACCAGCATCCTCAACCTCGCGCCGCTGATCCCCGATGCGCCGCGTCTCGGCCGGCTCGCCGATATCGTCATTGCCAACGAGACCGAGTTCGAGCGGCTCGCCGGGCAGGAGGGCATGGACGCGCAAGCACGGGAGGCAGCCCTTGTGCATCTGCATGCGGAGACGGGCCAGACGCTGATCGTGACGCTCGGCGCCGACGGGGTCATCGCCATTCGTGACGGGGCGATTTCAAGGGCGCAGGGCCTCAAGATCGAACCTGTCGATACGGTCGGCGCCGGAGACACTTTCTGCGGCTATTTCGCTGCCAGCCTCGACGACGGCCTCGATTTTGTCTCGGCGCTGCGCCGTGCGGCGGTTGCCGGTTCGCTCGCCTGCCTCAAGGCCGGGGCGCAACCTTCGATCCCTTTGAGCGAGGAAGTCGCAGACAGGATATAGTCCGCGTCTCTTAGCGAAGCCGCCGGCAAAACTCCCGGTAATTCAGGGCGTTCCGGCGATTTTCCTCGGCTCGATCGATCGAATTTCATTCAAATTTAAGAGATCTCCGGCGATGTTGCCCGTGGTCGCTGGTTCCTTGCGCTTTTGGAATCCAGCTGTCCACGCGGCTGCTCCATGACGGGGCGAAGCCTTTGCTCCTGCGCCGGAGAATGCCCGTTCGGCGCATCCTTGCCCGAGGACCCCATGTTCATTTTTCGCATGAAATCGCTTGCCGCGAAACTCATCGTCATCACCGGCATCGCCATCGCGCTTGTTCTCATCGTTTCGAACTTTTTCCTCATCGGCCAGACCCGGGATCGCGTCCAGACGCTGACGATGGATCAGGCCAACCTCGAGGCAAAGTCGATCGCCAATGAAATCGCCGCCAATGTCGGCGAACTCGCCAGCGCCGCACGCACCATGTCGGGCGTCATCGGCCGCGGCCATGAAGGCAAGTCGCTCGATCGCAAGGGCATGATCAACGTGCTGAAGGCGAATCTCGAGCAGAATGCCTTCGCCTTCGGCAGCTGGTTCTGCGAGCAGCTCGGCGCGCTTGACGGCAAGAGCACCGAGATCGCCAACAACAATGACGAAGGCACCAACAAGAACGGCGCCTTCACGCCTTACTGGTCGAAGACCAAGGACGGCGGCATCCAATATTCGACCTTCGACAATGATTACAGCGCCGCATGGTGGAAGCTCGCCGCCGACAGCGGCAAGGGCGCGATCACCACGCCCTATATGGCCGAAGGAACCGACGTGCCGACGCTGCTGACCTCGATTGCCTATCCGGTCATGTCTGGTGGTAAGATGATCGGCGTCGGTGGCGTCGATATTTCGCTGAAGTCGTTGACCGATAAGCTGCAGGCACTGCATCCTTTCGGTTCGGGCCGCGTCACGCTGCTGTCGCAGGCCGGCAACTGGATCGTCGCGCCGATCCCCGAGCTGATGACCAAGGAATATGACGGCGAGGGCGCCGATATCGTCAAGTCGGCGCTGTCGAGCAAACAGCCCGGCCTCGTCAGGAACCTCACTTATGATGGCCTCGATCCCTTCGATCGCGTCGTCTATCCGTTCGCGGTCCCCGGCGTCAACGCCACCTGGGTCGTGCTCGTCGACGTGCCGCACACGGCAATCAACGCGCCGGTGCGAGACCAGACCTATATGATGATTATCAACGGGCTGATCGTGCTTGGCGCCGTCATGCTGGCGCTCTATTTCGCCATCCGCTCTTTCGTGCAGCGGCCGCTCGGCGGGCTGGTCGCCAGCGTCAAGGCGCTGAGCGACGGCCAGTATGGCGAACCGGTCGCCGCCCAGGACCGCAGCGACGAAGTCGGTTCTGTCGCCAAGGCGCTCGAAGGCTTCCGCTTCACCCTCGCCGACAGCCGCCGCCTCGAAGACGAGGCCGCAGACCAGCGGAAGGCGGCCGAGACCGAGCGCAGCCGCTCGGAATCGGAGCGCCAGGAATCGGTGTCGCTGCAGCGCCATATCGTCTCGATCGTCGGCGCCGGCCTTTCCGAACTGTCGCAGGGCAATCTCACCCACCGCATCACCGACGAGTTCCCCGGCGAATACGGCAAGCTGAAGCAGGATTTCAACGCCGCGCTCGCGAGCCTCGAAGAGACCATCAACACGATGAACCTCAGCGTCGCCAATATCGGCTCAGGCACCGGTGAAATCAGCAACAGCGCTTCCGACCTCGCCAAGCGCACCGAGCAGCAGGCTGCCAGCCTGGAAGAGACGGCGGCCGCGCTCAACGAACTCACCGCGCAGGTCGATTCCAGCGCCGAGAATGCGCGCACGGCGGCCGACAACGTCAACCTCGCCTGCCAGGACGCCGAAAAGTCCGGCGAAGTGGTGCAGAAGGCGATCGCCTCGATGCAAGGGATCGAACAGTCCTCGACGGAGGTTTCGCGGATCATCGGCGTCATCGACGAGATCGCCTTCCAGACCAACCTGCTCGCCCTGAACGCCGGCGTCGAGGCGGCCCGTGCCGGGGAAGCCGGCAAGGGTTTTGCCGTCGTCGCCCAGGAGGTGCGTGAACTCGCACAGCGTTCGGCCAATGCCGCCAAGGAGATCAAGACGCTGATCAACAGTTCGGCCGTCCAGGTCAAGGAAGGCGTCGATCTCGTCGGGCGCGCCGGCGGCACGCTGCACAAGATCGCCGAACAGGTGATGGGCATCAACGACCTCATCCGGCAGATCTCGGCATCGGCCAGCGAACAGGCTGTCGGCCTGAAGGAAATCAACCAGGCCATGAACCAGATGGACCAGGTGACGCAGCAGAATGCAGCCATGGTAGAGGAAGCGACCGCTGCCAGCGTCGCGCTCAACGACGAGGCACAGACGCTGAAGGCGCTCGCCACGCGCTTCAACGTCTCGGGTTCGGGCAACGCCGCGGCCCTCGCCTCCGTCGCGCAAAGGATGCGGACACCGGCGACTTCAGCCCTTTCGCCTCGCGCGAGCGCACCAGCGGTCCGCCGCGCGGCTGCCCCGTCGCGCGGATCCGCTGCCGTGGCGAAGGACAGCTGGGAAGAGTTCTGATCGTTCAGCCCCTCGTAACGCAAAAGGCGCCTGGGAGATCAGGCGCCTTTTTGCATTCGAGAATTAATGCGTTATCGCGCGACGCGCGTCAGGCAGCGTTCGACGTCTGCTCTTCGTTGAGGAAGGCGTAGATCGCAGAGGCGGAATCGGTGGCGCGCAGCTTGGCGACCAGATCGTGATCGCGCAGCACGCGGGCGATACGCGACAGAGCCTTGAGATGATCAGCGCCCGCGCCCTCCGGCGCAAGCAGCAGGAACACGAGATCGACAGGCTGGTCGTCCAGCGCCTCGAAATCGACCGGCTGCTCCAGCCGGGCGAAGATGCCGACGATCGAATGGATGTTTCCCAGCTTGCCGTGGGGAATGGCGATGCCGTTGCCGACGCCGGTCGAGCCCAGGCGTTCGCGCTGCAGGATGACGTCGAAAATCTCCCGTTCGGAAAGCCCGGTGATCCTGGAGGCTCTTGCAGCCAATTCCTGAAGCAACTGTTTCTTGGAATTTACTCTGAGGGCGGGAATGATCGCATCCTGATGGAGCAAATCTGCCAATGCCATTTCTTTTTCCTTCTGTCGCCGGGATCAAATGCAACGAGCGGCGGCAATACCGCCGCTCACCACCCTGATCTCAGCCTTTGATACTGGCTGAATCGATCCAGCCAATATTTCCGTCGTGCCGACGGTAAACGATGTTCAGATGTTCCTTGCCGGGGCTGCGGAACAGGAGAAGCGGCTCGTCGGTCATGTCGAGCGCCATCACTGCGGTGGCGACCGACATGGTCTTCAGCTGCTTCGTGCTTTCAGCGACGATCGCGGGAGCGAAATCGTCGGCGATTTCATCATCGTGATCAGGAACGGAATCCATGACCGTGTAGGAGACCTCTGCAAAACCATTCAGATGGCTTCCGGCGTGATGGTCCTTCAGCTTGCGCTTGTATCGCCGCAGCCGCTTTTCGATCCGCTGGGAAGCCGCGTCGAAAGCCAATTGCGGGTCGGTCGCCTCGCCGGCTGCATGCAGCACCACCCCGCTGTCGAGATGCAGCTTGCAATCCGCCGAGTAACGAGAACTCGCCTTTTCCACGGTCACCTGGCCGGAATATCCCCCGTCGAAGTATTTCGTGATGGCCATACCAATTTGGTCCTCGATCTTTTGACGGAACGATTCACCAATTTCCATATGTTTCCCGGATACACGCACACTCATGGAGTTTCCCTTCTTATGGTCGTTTGCGGGTATCAGTTTACGCCAAGCCTCAGGTTCATCCAAGCACTTCGCACAATCTCAAGCAAGATCGGCTTAGGCCTGCGGGTCCTTGGTGCCCTTCTGATGCTGGGGATAACTCCAGACGCCGTTCGCGGCATCGATTGCGGCGGGCTTCTAGCCAGAGCGTGTCGAAAAGTCAATAGGGCGCCGAATCACCCTCGGCGGCACGCGGGCAACGTGTGGCGGATACCTTGTCGGGCAAGGCATGTCGCCGATCGCCACCCCATCCACTTTACGCGTTTCGCGCTTGCGTTGCGCGCCTTCTTGCAGGGATCGTCATGGCGGCGACACCTGATATGACGCAGATGAATCCGATCCAGGCCGTCGGGCTCAGCCTTTCGCCGAGGAAGACGATGCCGATCGCAACACCGATCGGCACTCTGAGATAGGCTTGCGCGGTGGTTCCGACCGAACCCAGCGTCTGGACGAGACGGAAATAGATCACAAAGGCAAGCGCCGTCGAAAAGGCAGCGAGGGCCAGCAGCGCCAGCATCGATGCCGCCGAAGGATCGAGTTCCCACGGCCGATCGACGACGAGGCTCACCGGCAAGAGAATGATCGCGCCTGAGATCAACGAGCCGGCCGCCGGCACTGCGGGATCGAGCCCCTTGAAGTTCTTGCTGAAAATCGCGGCACCTGCATAACAGATGGTCGCCAGGATGATGGCAAGCTGCGCCATCAGATTTTCACCGAGACCGCCGAGCGCTTCGACGCCGATAACGAGGCAGATGCCGGCAAGCCCGGCCATGACGCCGAAAAGCCTTCGCAGCGTCACCTGCTCATGGCGGGTGATCAGCACGGCCAGCAGGAAGGTGAAGATCGGCGTTGCCGAATTCAGGATCACCGCCAATCCGGCGTCGACGGACTGTTCCGCCCAGGCGATCAGCGTGAAGGGGACGACGCTGTTCAGGCAGGCCTGAACGAAAAACCGCCGCCAGGTGGCACGATCGCGCGGCAGACGGACACGCCGGTGGTGCAGGACGGCCAGCAGAATGCCGCCTGCAATCAGCGTGCGGGCGGCGATCAACGTTATCGGCGGGATCGTCTCGACGCCGATCTTGATAAAGCTATAGGAGGAGCCCCAAAGGGTCGCCAGCACCAGCAGCAGGAAAAGCTCCCTGGCAAGGTTCGGATTTTGCGGCGTCATGGTCGGCATTTCGATCTTCGTTGAAGACAATTCAAAGGGTTGCTGCGCCGTTGCGCGTCTGAAAAGACGCTTGGGCGCTGGAGAGGAATAGCGGGATTTGCGGGCCGGATGCTTCGATTGAGGTCGAAGCATTGCTGCGTCAGAAGCCCGCGACCTTGGCGAGCGCCCGCTTCTCGCGGCGGCGTTGGACCGAAGAGGCGATGTTCATTGCCTCCCTGTATTTCGCAACGGTGCGGCGGGCGAGATCGACGCCGCCCTTCTTCAGCATGTCGACGATATCGTCATCGGAAAGCACCGCCTCCGGGCTCTCCTGCAGGATCAGTGCACGGATCTTGTGCCGCACGGCCTCGGCCGAATGACTGTCGCCGCCGGCGACGGCGCTGATCGAGACGGTGAAGAAATATTTGAGTTCGAAGAGGCCGCGCGGCGTCAGCATATATTTGTTCGACGTGACGCGGCTGACGGTGGATTCATGCATCTTGATCGCCTCGGCGACCGTTTTCAGGTTCAGCGGGCGCAGGTGATCGACGCCGTGCAGCAGGAAGGCGTCCTGCTGGCGGACGATTTCGCTTGCCACCTTCATGATGGTTTTTGCCCGCTGGTCGAGGCTGCGCGTCAGCCAGTTGGCGCTCTGCAGGCAATCGGAGAGGAAGGCGTGGTCCTCGCCGTTCTTCGTCACACGGGAAAAATAGGACTGGTTGACCAGCACGCGCGGCAGCGTATCCGGATTGAGCTCGACCAGCCAGCCGCCGTCCGAGGCGGGCCTGACGACTACATCCGGCGTGATCGCTTCGGAAGCACCCGCTTCGAAGCCGCTGCCGGGCTTGGGATTGAGCTGACGGATCTCGCCGAGCATGTCGAGAAGATCTTCCTCATCGACGCCGCAGAGCCGCTTCAGCGTGGCAAAATCACGCCGGGCCAGCAGTTCGAGGTTTTCGACCAGAGCCTGCATGGCGGGGTCGTATCGGTCCTTCTGCCTGAGCTGGATCGCCAGGCATTCGGAGAGGCTGCGGGCGAAAACACCTGGCGGATCAAGGCTCTGGAGGGTGGCGAGCACGCGCTCGGCCTGTGCGAGGCTCGTGCCCAGCCTCTCGCCGGCCTCGACGATATCGGCCTGCAGATAACCGCAATCGTCGAGCTGGTCGACGAAATTCTGCGCGATCAGCCGGTCGGCCATGTCAGGTAGGACGAAGGGGATCTGCTGGGCGAGATGATCGCGCAGCGACACCTGGCCGGCGACGAAATCGTCGAGATCGTAGTCGGCGCCCTCGCCGCTGCCCGGCATCGACTTCCACTGGCTGACGAGTTCCGGCGCATCGAGGCGCTGCGGGGCGCCATCGTCGGGAAAGACATTGGTGTAATTGGCGTCGAGTTCGTCGTTCAGCCGGCTGGTGCTGGCGCTGCCGCCATTGTCATACCAGTCGCTGGAGAGCGCCTCGGCGCGGTTATCGTAGCCGTCGTCCGACCCGGCATCCTCGGGCTGATGAGCATACTCTCCATCTTCGGCATCGCCGCGTTCGCCGCCCGCCTCACCGTCATTCGACGGAAATTCGAGCAGCGGGTTCTTCTCCACCTCCAGGGCGATGAACTGGTTGAGTTCGAAATGAGTCATCTGCAGCAACTGGATGGATTGCATCAGTTGCGGTGTCATCACCAGGGACTGGGTCTGGCGCAGGAAAAGATTGGCGGACAGTGCCATGACGGACGCGAAACTCCCCTCGATTCCTCCGGGAAACCGCGTCCGATCAAGGCTTCAGGCCACGGAAATCCAAGTTGGCCCAAAAATTGCTTTTTTATTGTATTTGGTCAAGCGGAACTATGACGGCACGGTGAATTTCTGCCGATCCGGCCTAAAATCATCTGGATCCGGGGTCAGAGGCTGAAATTGTCGCCGAGGTAGAGCCGGCGCACTTCCGGATTGTTGACGATGTCGTTCGCCCGGCCATGGGTCAGCACCTCACCGGCATGGATGATGTAGGCGCGGTCGATAAGGCCCAGCGTCTCGCGCACATTGTGGTCGGTGATAAGAACGCCGATGCCGCGTGCCGTCAGATGGTGTACGAGATTCTGGATGTCGGCGACCGAGATCGGGTCGACGCCGGCAAAGGGCTCGTCGAGCAGCATGAAGGTCGGGTCGGTCGCAAGCGCACGCGCGATTTCGAGGCGGCGGCGCTCCCCGCCGGACAGGGCGACGGCGGCACTTTTGCGCAGCTTCTGGATATGGAATTCTTCCAGCAGCTCGTTCAGCTTCTGCTCGCGCTCGGCCTTGTCCTTCACATGCACTTCGAGGACGGCGCGGATATTCTCTTCCACCGTCAGCCCACGGAAGATCGAGGCTTCCTGCGGCAGGTAACCGACGCCGAGGCGCGAGCGGCGGTACATCGGCATAGTCGTGACATCGTTGCCGTCGATCTCGATCGTGCCTTCATCGACCGGCACGAGGCCGGTGATCATGTAAAAACAGGTGGTCTTGCCGGCGCCGTTCGGGCCGAGCAGGCCGACGGCCTCGCCACGGCGCACCACCAGCGAGACGCCGTTGACGACGCGCCGCGTCGCATAGGTCTTCGTCAGACCCCGTGCGATCAGCGTTCCCTGATAGCGGCTCTTGTCGGCGCCGCCCGCAGCTTGTGGCCCGGGCTTGCCGAACATGGTGGATAGCGATGTTAATTTCACGTGGGAGGCCGGCTTCTCAGTTCTGCTTCTGCTGCTGCGCATTCGGCTGCGATTTCGGATCGAGCTGAATCTGGACACGCCCGCCGCAGCTTTCAAGCTGCGCCTGGCCAGTCTGCATGTGAACCGTCAGTTTGCAGCCGGTAAAGACGTTCGGCCCGTCCGACAGAATAACCTTATTCCCTTCATCCGCCGTGAGGATGAATGTCTGCGAGGCCATGTCGAAATTGCCATCATCGGCAGTCGCCGTCTGCGTACCCGAGGTCAAAAAGACCTTGTCCGTCACCAGGATCTTGTCGATATCGGCACTTCCCGATGCAAGCGAGGCCGACTGCTCCGGCTGTGCTGCGGGCTGCGCGCCGTCAGCGGCCGGCTTTGCCGCCTTGTCCTTGTAATAGACGGTCATCTTGCCGGACTGCATCGTCGTCGTCCCCTGGACGACCTTGACGTTGCCGGTGAAGAGCGCGGTGTGTTCCTGGTCGTGGATCTCCAGCTTGTCGCTTTCGATCTGGATCGGCTGGTCGTTGGACAGCTTCATGCCCGGCATCGTGGCCGTCGCCTGCGCGCCGGCGCCCGTGGCCGTCAGAATAAGGGCAAATGCGCCGGCAATGAATGCCATGCCTGTCTTGCAAGTGGAAATGCGACAATCTTTTGTCATGGATGACCCGGCTGGTTAAGTGCCCTGTTTATGGATGGTGGATGGATCGACATTCATGCGAACATTCCCCTCGAATGTGATCACCCGTCCCTTATCGGTTATCTGAAGCGTCTTCGCAACAATGGAGGCATTGTCCTTGGTGATGGTGACAGGGTCGTCGCTGCGCATGTTTCCGCCCTTGATGTCGAGCTGCGCGGACTGGAAATTCGCATTGAGGCCGCTGCTCAGCACCAGGGTGAAGGGGGCCGTCATATGCAGGTTGTCGGTGGCGCGGTTGTAATCGGCGGTCGAGGCGACGACACGGGCGATCAGGCCGTCATTCATCGGCACGGCGGCCTTGATGGTCTCGAGGGTGATGAGATCGGGATTGCGGATATCCTGCAGCGCCCTTTCGGCCAGCATCGAATAATTGATGCCGTCGGAATTGCGACCTGATATCGCCGGCTTTTCCATCACGACCTTGCCGTTCTCGATCTTGGCGCCTTCCATCTTGATATTCTCGGGCAGATAGGTGCGGATCAACGACACCGTGATGAAAGCGAATGAAACGACAAGGGCTGCCACCGGCAGCACTATCTTCAGCCGCCGCACGCGGGCGGAATGGAACAACGCATCGCCATAGGCATTCTTGCCCGACCCTGAATAGGCGGCATGTCCGTTGTTCTTCAGGGTATCGAGCATAAGCCTCGTCCATGTGCGGTGATCGCCGCGCCTCGATAACAAAGCCGGCCGCCAATCACAGTTCGTTTCGCATTATTACATTGGCTTGCCAATATGGAATTTTTTCTGCAACAAGCAACAAAACGGAAAAACATTGAAAAGTGGCATTCGTACGGGCCGCTGCCACCCTATTTCACCGGATCGATCGGCGGCATGCCGAAGCCGGTGCCAGCGCTGGAGGTTTCTATGGACAGTTCGATCATCGCGGATCGCCGGCGGCTGCGCCGCAAACTGGGCTTCTGGCGCCTCATCGCGGTGGCCCTCATCGTGGCACTTGGTTTCGCCTTCTACCGCTTCGCCCTCGGCGATGCCGGGACGCAGCGCCCGCATATCGCCCATGTGACGATATCCGGGCTGATCGTCGATGACGACGAGCTTCTCGAGCGGTTGAAGAAGGTCGAAACCAGCGACCAGGTGAAGGCAGCGGTGATTTCGATCTCCTCGCCCGGCGGCACGACCTATGGCGGCGAAAAAGTCTTCAAGGCGATCCGAGCGATATCTGCCAAGAAGCCTGTCGTCTCCGACGTGCGCACGCTTGCCGCCTCCGCCGGCTACATGATCGCCACCGCCGGCGATACGATCATTGCCGGCGACAGCTCGATCACCGGTTCGATCGGCGTCATCTTCCAGTATCCGCAGATCCAGCCGCTGCTCGACAAAATCGGCGTCTCGCTGCAGGAAATCAAGTCCTCGCCGCTGAAGGCCGAGCCCTCGCCCTTCCACGAGGCGAGCGAGGAAGCCAAGGCGATGATCCGCAACATGGTGGTCGACAGCTATAACTGGTTCGTCGATCTGGTCGCCGACCGGCGCAAGCTGCCGCGCGACGAGGTGCTGAAACTCGCCGACGGCACGATCTATACCGGCCGCCAGGCGCTGAAGGTGAAACTCGTCGATGCGATCGGCGGCGAGGCTGAGATCCGTGCCTATCTGACGTCACGCGGCGTTAACGCCGATCTCCCGATGGTGGACTGGGACAAGAAGAGCAATACGCCCTTTCTGCTCGCTGGGGCTGTTTCCCGGTTGATTACGATCTTCGGTTATGATGATCTCATGAAAACCCAGGATATCAATGGAATCCTGCCCCCAAAGTTGCTTCTTGACGGGCTGCTTTCAGTTTGGCAGGTTGGCCACGATTGATAAGAAATCAATAATTTAAGGGGGCGAAAGTGATCAAGTCCGAATTGGTGCAGATTGTTGCCGCACGCAACCCGCATCTCTATCATCGCGACGTCGAAAATATCGTCAACGCGGTTCTCGACGAGATCACGGATGCACTGGCTGCGGGTAACCGAGTCGAATTGCGCGGCTTTGGCGCCTTTTCGGTCAAGAACCGCCCTTCGCGCTCCGGCCGCAACCCGCGGACCGGCGATACCGTCTTCGTCGAGGAGAAGTGGGTTCCCTTCTTCAAGACCGGCAAGGAGCTGCGCGAGCGGCTTAATCCCGGCCAGTCCGACGAAGAGGATTGAGCCGCCGCAGCCTGCGGCGAAACCGCACTTGAACTCGAGGGCCGTTTTCCTATTCTGGTAACGCATCGTGCTTTCCGCGTCTTACAAAGACGCGCGGCGCTGCAAGCATGAAACGCGCCCTTCAAAAAGACCGGCGCAATCTGCCGCGTGGAGACCTCAAATGGCCAAGAAGATCGTCAACCTGTTGATTTTGCTGCCGCTCGGCGTCATCCTCATCGTCTTCTGCGTCGCCAACCGGCAGAGCGTCACGCTCGCCTTCAATCCGTTCCGGCCAGAGGACCAGGTGCTTGCGGTTTCCGCGCCCTTCTTCGTCTTCCTGGTCGTCGCGCTGATCGCGGGCATGCTGATCGGGGCGGCTGCCACCTGGTTCAGCCAGGGCAAACACCGCAAGCGCGCGCGCACCGAGGCGAAGGAAGCCATCCGCTGGCAAAGCGAGGCCGACCGCCACAAGAACCGCGCCGAGGAAATCGCCGGGCAGTTGCCGGCGCGGTAAAACGGGTCAATATTCGATTGGCTCGGGTTCGGCGGCCGGCTTTCGGCGATCGTCAAACCGGAAAAAAGCTCAGTTCCTCATAGTCGCCCTCCGGGGAGGTGCCGTTGCCGGTCACCTGGAAACCGTGGGCGAGGTAGAACGCCTTTGCCCGCCGGTTCTTCACCAGGCATTTCAGGCGATATCGGTGTTGCGGCCATTCCGGCAGGGCGTGCAGCAGCGCCGTGCCTGCACCCTGACCCTGGAATTCCGGTTTTAGGTAGAGCATGTGGATGAAGTCGTCCTCCGGCCAAAGCGACAGGAAACCGGCGACGCTGCCGCTTTCATGCGCGCAGACGAAGACCGTCTCGCCATTGGTATGGGCGGCGAAATCCTCACGATGGAATTTGCCCGGATCGACCCAGACGAATGTTTCGCGGCGCACGGAAAGATAAATCTCCGCAAGCACTTCCTGATCTTCCGCCCGCGGCGGCCTGATGGTCCACGTCATGACGTCGATTTAAACACCCCCCGGCCCGCGCCAAGCCTAACCGGCCGCCATCCTCGCGACGACCGCGGCATTGAAATCCGAAAAGAACCCTTCGGCGAGCTTTTGCGAGGTCGAATCGAGCAGGCGGGCGCCGAGCTGGGCGAACCTGCCGCCGAGTTCAGCCTTCGACCGGTAGTGCAGGATCGTCTCGGCGCCCCTTGCCTCAAGCACGATGTCGGCGCTACCCCTGGCGAAGCCGGCAAGACCGCCCTTGCCTTCGGCCGACAGCGTATAGCTCTCCGGTGCGTCGACATTGGAAAGCGTCAGCAGCCCATGGAAGGTGGCAGACAGCAGGCTGAACTTGACCTTGATCGTCGCCTCGAAGACATCAGGCGACAGCCGCTCGATGCTCTGGCAGCCCGGAATGCAGCCGCGCATGATCTCGGGATCGTTGAGTGCTGCCCAGACGATATCCCGCGGCGCGGCGATGCGTTCTTCGCCGGTGAAATCCATTCGATGGCCCCATCTTCGATTCGCTCATCTTATCCCAGCGGGAAAGCGCTTTGCCAAGGCGGCACGGAATGTTATCTGCCGGGTTCCGATCTGACACACATAGGGGATGGGCCGATGAACGACGAACTGAAGCCCTGGAGCGTGACGGCAAGCCGCATCACCTATGAGGATCGCTGGATCCGGGTGCGGAGCGACGATTGCATCACCGCCGATGGAACCGTCGTCGCGCCCTTCCATGTGCTCGACTATCCCGACTGGATCAACGTCATCCCCGTGATGCCTGACGGGCGCGTGCTGCTGACACGGGAATATCGGCACGGCCGCGGCGAGATCGTGCTCGGTCTGGTCGCCGGCAGCCTCGAACCCGGCGACAGCAAGACCGGCGATGCGGCGATGGCGGCGGCCCAGCGCGAACTCCGGGAAGAGACCGGCTATGAAGCCTCGAGCTTCGTCAAGCTGCTCACCTCCTATCCGAATGCCGCCAGTCAGAGCAATATGGTGACGAGCTGGCTGGCGCTTGGTCTCAGCCGGGCCGGCGAACCGTCTTTCGACCCCGGCGAGAAGGTCGAGCTGCTGTTTGCGGATCTTGCTGCCATCCTCGGCGAGCTGCAGTCCGGCGCCGTCATCATGCAGTCTATGCATGTGGCAGCCCTCTATGCGGCGGAAAGCTGGCTTCGCACACAGGCCTCCGAGGGCTTGAAATAGGCGCCACGCCGGGAAAACCCTCCCCTTGCCCGGGCTTGGCCGGCAGCGCAGTTGATCCGCCCCGCTTTTCTGCGCTACTGCATATTCAAATTCAAAGTGCCGCAGTGTGCTTTGCGCGTTTCAAAAGACGCGTGGCGCTGCAGCCGACGCAAAGCCGATAAGACACCCCGACAGAGACGCGGAAGAGCACGTTGAAACAGAGAGAAGGCCGGCCGGGCCAGAAGAAAACATCAGGTCCTTCCGGTGAAAGCCGCAGGGACGATCGGGCAGGCCGGCCGCCGAAGCCGGTCGCGCGGCCCGCGGCAACCCGTGAGGCAGTGCGCGAGGCTGCCGTGCCTGCCGCCGTCGTGCGTCCTCTGATGACACGCAGCGGCGAGCGTCCGACCGAGCGCGTGCCCGTCATCCTCGAATCGCTCGGGGCCGGTGACTTCCATCTGATCGACAGCGGCAACGGCGAAAAGCTCGAGCAATACGGCCCTTATCGCATCATCCGCCCGGAAGCCCAGGCGCTGTGGCGGCCTTCTCTGCCCGCCCATATCTGGGAAAAGGTCGATGCTGCCTTCACCGGCGACACCGACGAGGAAGGCACCGGCCGCTGGCGTTTCCCGAAGGAGGCGCTCGGCGAGACTTGGCCGCTCAACCTGCTCGGCGTCGATTTCCTCGGCCGCTTCACCTCCTTCCGCCATGTCGGCGTCTTCCCCGAACAGATCGTCCACTGGAGCTGGATGAAGGATCAGGTCGAAAAGGCCGGCCGGCCGCTGAAGGTGCTGAACCTCTTCGGTTATACCGGCGTCGCCTCGCTGGTTGCCGCCGCAGCCGGCGCCGAGGTCACCCATGTCGACGCCTCGAAGAAGGCGATTGGCTGGGCGCGGGAAAACCAGGCGCTCGGGCGCATGGAGAAGCTGCCGATCCGCTGGATCTGCGAGGATGCGATGAAATTCATCCTGCGCGAGGAACGCCGCGGCAGCCAGTACGATATCATCCTTACAGAT
Source organism: Rhizobium sp. WYCCWR 11152 (assembly GCF_013087615.1). Lineage (NCBI taxonomy): Bacteria > Pseudomonadati > Pseudomonadota > Alphaproteobacteria > Hyphomicrobiales > Rhizobiaceae > Rhizobium > Rhizobium sp. WYCCWR 11152. Next base: position 409,482 of record NZ_JABFCP010000011.1, read on the forward strand.
CCGCCGAAATTCGGCCGCGGCCCCAATGGCGAAGTCTGGCATCTTTTCGAGCATCTGCCGTTGATGCTCGATGTCTGCCGCGAGATCCTGTCGCCGAAGGCAGTGGGCCTGGTGCTGACGGCCTATTCGATCCGCGCCAGCTTCTATTCGATCCACGAGCTGATGCGCGAGACGATGCGGGGCGCCGGCGGTGTGGTCGAATCCGGCGAGCTGGTGATTCGCGAAGCCGGCACCGACGGCAAGACGCAGGGCCGCGCGCTTTCCACCTCCCTCTTTTCCCGCTGGGTGCCGAAATGAGCAAGGACTTCCACGATCAGGGACCGCGCAGGGTCGGACAGGTGAAGGAAGTCACCTCGCTCGCCAATCCGATCATCAAAGACATCAAGGCGCTGACGAACAAGAAGTCGCGCGAGGAAAGCGGTACTTTCCTGGCCGAAGGACTGAAGCTCGTCATCGACGCGATCGAACTCGGCTGGGCAATCCGCACGCTGGTCTATGCCAAGGCTGCCAAGGGCAAGCCGCTGGTCGAGCAAATGGCGGCAAGGACCGTCGCCTCGGGTGGGCTGGTGCTCGAGGTCAGCGAAAAGGTGATCGCCTCGATCACCCGCCGCGACAATCCGCAGATGGTCGTCGGCATCTTCGAGCAGCGCTGGACGCCGCTCAAGAGTATCCGACTGAGCGAGGGCGAGACATGGGTGGCGCTCGACCGGGTGCGCGACCCCGGCAATCTCGGCACCATCATCCGCACGGCCGATGCGGCCGGGGCTTCCGGCATCATCCTTCTCGGAGAAACGACCGATCCCTTCTCGCTCGAAACGGTGCGGGCCACCATGGGCTCGGTCTTTGCCGTTCCGGTCGCGCGCGCGACGCCTGAGGAATTCATCGCCTGGCGGAAATCGGCCGGCGTTTCCGTCGTCGCGACACATCTTGCCGGGGCGGTCGATTACCGGACGATCGACTACCGGAAAAAGCCCGTCGTGCTGTTGATGGGCAACGAACAATCCGGCCTGCCGGAGCAGCTCGCCAGGGAGGCCGACGCGCTTGCCCGTATTCCGCAGCAGGGCCGCGCCGATTCACTGAACCTCGCCGTCGCCACCGCCGTCATGCTTTTCGAGGCACGCCGCCATCTCCTCTCACTTGCCGAGGGCAAATGACCGAACAGACGCATGCACGCCCGGCGCTGTTTTCGCGGCCGGCACCGATCCTCTTCTTCATCGTCGTCGCCGTTCTCATCGACCAGGCCGTCAAGATCACCGTCGATCATTACCTGCCGCTGCAGGAGGCGGTGCCGGTCATTCCGATGCTGGCGCTCTACCGCACCTACAATCTCGGCGTCGCCTTTTCGATGCTGTCCGGCATGGACGGCTGGTTCATCGTCGGCATGCGGCTCGTCATCGTCGCCTTCGTCATCTGGCTGTGGTACCGCACGGCGAAGGATCGCTGGATCGCCCATCTCGGTTATGCGCTGATCATCGCCGGCGCGATCGGCAATCTCGTCGACCGCTTCGCCTATGGGCATGTGATCGACTACATTCTTTTCTACACCGAGAGCTGGTCCTTCGCCGTCTTCAATCTCGCCGACAGTTTCATCACCATCGGGGCCGGCTGCGTCATTCTCGACGAGCTGCTGTTGCCGAAAAAGGCCGGCCGCTAAAATCTTATCGAAATCCTGAAGGCATTCGGAACGGGCCTCATGTTAGCTAGATAGCATGCAGAACCTGGGACAGTTGCAGGAAAGATTGTCCGCCGCCTTCGGTGGACCCGCCGCCAAGCCGCTTGAGAAGCGGATGGAGGTCTTTTCCTCACGGCCGAACGCAGCGGCACCCCGAGGCGCCGATGACCGCCAGGGCGGGCCTGCACCGACACGGCGCCTGCTGTTCTACTGGCTGGGCGGCGCCGGCCTTCTGGCCGCAACAATCCTGATGCTGCTAGCCCATGCCGGCGATCCGCTGCTGCTTTCTGGCGGTCTCGTCGTTCTTGGCCTTGCCGTCATCGCCAGTTATGCCCTGCTGATGGTTCGCTCGCGCAGGGCCGGGCAGCGCCCCGGTCAACCCATGCCGGATTGGAACGCCGGCGCAAAGCTGTTCGCCGACGTGCACGACGTGCTCGGCGACATCACGGTCAGCCGCACCATGGACCGGCGCATCATCTCCGCCAACGACACTTTTCGCCGCCTGACCGGACGGTTGCGTCCGGAAGGACGCAGCTGCGAGGAGATCGGGCTTGCTTTCCGCCCCGGTCCGATACCGCATTGCTACGATGTCGAGATCTCGACACCGGAGGGCCAGCGCATCTTCCTCTGGCGCGATGTCGTCACCCGCGACCCGGCGAACGGCCGTCTGCTGCTGCAGAGCGTTGCCCGCGACGTGACCGATGAGCGGCTGATCGCGCAGGGCCGCGAGGAGGCCCGCCAGAAGGCCGAATATAACAGCGCCGCCAAATCGAGGTTGCTTGCCACCGTCAGCCACGAGGTGCGCACGCCGCTTTCCGGCATCCTCGGCATGACGCATCTGATCGCCGAGACACGGCTGACGCAGGAACAGCAGAACTATCTTGCGAGCATCCGCCAGTCCGGTCATGCATTGACGCAGCTCGTCGAGGATCTGCTCGATTTCTCCACCATCGAGGTCGGCCGCTTCGCGCTGCACCCGCGCTCGGAATCGCTGCGCAAGCTTCTCGAAAGCGTCGTCGAGATGCTCGCCCACCGGGCGCATGAAAAGGGTATCGAGATCGGCGCCACCGTGTCATCCGACGTGCCCGAAAATATGAGCTTCGACCCGGCGCGGCTGCGCCAGGTTCTGTTCAACGTTATCGGCAACGCCGTGAAGTTCACCCAGGTCGGCGGCGTCTTCATCCGCGTGTCGCTCGACGGCGACGACCTCTCGATCACCGTGACCGACAGCGGTCCCGGCATGACGGCGGAGGAGCAGGCGCGCGTCTTCGGCGAGTTCGAGCAGGGCGGGAGCGTTGCCGACAAGAGCAGCGGGACCGGGCTCGGCCTTGCCATCTCCGCCCGCATCATGCGCGAATTCAACGGCGCGCTGACGGTTGCCAGCGAAAAGGGCAGAGGCAGCGAATTCACCATCCGCTTCCCTGTCGATATCGCCAGCGAGCGCCCCGACCGGCGAAACACGCTGCTTGCCGGCAACAGCGTCGTGTTGCTGGCGCCGGCAGGTGCGGCGCGCACTGCCATCGCCGAAACGATCACTGCGCTCGGCGGCCTCTGCCATCTCGTCGGCGACGGCGAGACGGCGCGGGCAACACTGCTCGAGCTGGCAAAGGGCGGACGGCGGCCGACCGACATCATCATCGACCATCGCATGTCGGCGGAATTTTCTGCCCATCTTGCCGATCGCACCGAAATCGCCGCACTTGGCCTGCGCAAGGTGCTGCTCGTCAATCCGGAAGAGCGCAGCGCCCATCCGCTCGACCTCTTCGATGCCTGGCTGATCCGGCCGCTGCGCGAACAGTCGCTGATCGACGTGCTGCGCGGGCGCATGCGCGGCATGGAGAAACGCGACGCGCTGAACGACAACCAGCCGGGCTTCGGCCTTTCGGTGGCTGAGACGCTGGTTGCCGCCAGCGGGCTCAGCATCCTGCTCGGCGAAGACGATCCGATCAATGCCATGCTGGTGCGTGTCGTTCTGGAAAAGGGCGGACATAAGGTGCGCCATGTCGAGGATTTCGAGACCCTGCTCGACTACGCGCTCTGCGAGGCGAATGATCGGCCCGATATCATCATCAGCGACCTCTCGATGCCCGGCGGCAACGGCATCGACATGCTGGGACGCCTGCGCGGCCACGAGCGGCGGCTCGATCTCGCCTCGGTGCCGGTGATCGTGCTGACTGCCGACAAGAGCGACGAATCGCGCCGCCAAGTCTTGCTCAACGGCGCCAACCGCGTCATGATAAAGCCGGTCGATCCGGTGCGGCTGCTGACCGAAGTTCAGGCGGTCGCCGCCCTCTCGGCCCGGCGGGCAGAGGCACGGTGAGCGCCTCAGAAACCGGCACGCTTCTTGCGCCTGGAAATTCAAAATGTCACTTTCCTGTCGTAGAGAAGTGTTTTATGGCGTCGATAAGCCGGCAACGGGAGAATCGTCATGTCCGCCATCGACATCCTGAATCGTGACACCACGGCGGAGGCTGCACGGCCCTCGACGGCTGCCGTGCAGAAGGACGGCGATATCCTCGGCCGCATCGGCAATCTGGAGACCCGCCTTGCCCGCACGGCACGCGAGATCGATGCCGCCCAGGCCGTGCGCTACCGCGTCTTCGTCGACGAAATGAAGGCGCAGCTGCCGCTGGACGCCATGCGCCGGCAGCGCGATGTCGACGCCTATGACGCCGTCTGCGATCATCTTCTCGTTCTCGACCGCTCGATCGAGGGCGACCCGGAAGACCAGATCGTCGGCACCTATCGTCTGCTGCGTCAGGATGTCGCTATCGCCAATGGCGGTTTTTACTCGGCTTCCGAATTCGAAATCGAGGGCCTCATCGCCAAACATCCGGACAAGCGTTTCATGGAGCTCGGCCGCTCCTGCGTGCTGCCGGAATACCGCACCAAGCGCACCGTCGAGCTCTTGTGGCAGGGCAACTGGGCCTACGCGCTGAAGCACGGCGTCAGCGCCATGTTCGGCTGCGCCTCTTTCCCCGGCGTCTACCTCGAAAGCCACGCGCTGGCGCTGTCCTTCCTCTACCACAATGTGCTGGCGAAGAACGAATGGGCCGTCGGCGCCCTGCCGCATCTGGCCCGCAACATGGACCTGATGCCGGTCGAAGCCATCAACCCGAAGCGGGCGCTGATGGCCCTGCCGCCGCTGATCAAGGGCTATCTGCGCCTCGGTGCGATGGTCGGCTCCCACGCGGTCGTCGATCATGCCTTCAACACGACCGACGTGCTGATCGTGCTGCCGATCTCCAGCATTTCGGACCGTTATCTGAATTATTACGGCGCCGACGCCGGCCGCTTCGCGAGCTAAACGCCGAGGATCGTCGGCAATTCAAAGTGTTGCAGCGTCCTTTTGCGCGTCTGAAAAAACGCACGGCGCTGTAAGGCTTGACGATCCCCCGCCATCCCTTCATCCTGACATCGCGTTTTCCGTGGGGCGCATCGGCATTGTGCCGGCTGGGCTATGCCCGCCCACACATCTCAACCATGCGCCATGTCGAATTTCGAAAACCTCCGCAAGAGAGCCAAGCTCTATAAACGTTGGCATCAGAACAGGTATCATCCTGTCGCCGCCGAAATCCGGCGGTGGCTCCCCCGTTACAGCGGCCTGAACGATCGGCAGATTCTCGACTGCGCGTTCAAGCTCGCCGATGCGCAGGAGCTCGTTGCGGCAAAGGAAGGTTTCGAAAGCTGGACGGCGCTGAAACAGGGACTGACCTTGATGAACACGCCTCAACAATCGAAAGCTTCGACACCGACATTCATCGACGCGCAACCGCAACTCTTCGTCCGGGATATCGGCAGCTCCTGCGATTTCTATATCGGCAAGCTCGGCTTTGAGCTTGCCTTCACCTATGGCGAGCCCGCCTTCTATGCTCAGGTCTTCCGGGGTGCGGCGCGGCTCAATCTTCGCTCAGTCGACATGCCTTTTCTCCATCCGGATTTCCGGCTTCATGAGGAAGACGCGCTTTCGGCGACCATCACGCTTGACGACGCCAAAGCACTGTTCCTGGAATATGCGAGAGCTGAAGTTCCGCTCCATCAGGGCTTGAGAATCGAGCCATGGGGTGCCCAGACCTTCATTGTTCGCGACCTCGACGGCAACCTGATCGCCTTCGCCAGCTAGCGCCGCGCCGTCCGGCCGGACTGGACGGGCGCTAACGGAAGAGCCGGATCGAACCGGGATAGAGCGCGACGGTCTCATCCGTCGTCAGCAGTTGGATGCCTTCGACGATCGACTGTGCGACGAGGATCCGATCGAAGGGGTCGGCGTGGATCGCCGGCAACCGATCCACCGCCAGCGTATGCATGACGGTGATCGGCAATTCGCTATAATCGTTGTCGATGAGGGCACGGTAGAAGAGCGGCGGATCGAGATTGAAATCGTCGCGGCCGACGGCGTGCTTGGCGCTGAGTTCGCCAAAGCTTGCGGGACTGAAGAACAGCTGGTTGAGCGGATCGGCGACCAGCTCCCTTGCCACGGCCGGCAGTTTCGGCGAATCCTCCGCAAGCCAGATCAGCAGCAGCGTGTCGAGAAGGAGCTTCATCGCGGCTCTGAAAACCTTGCGACGTCCTGCAGATCCATGCTGTCGAAATCATCCGGCACGGAGATCCGCCCCTTCAGGAAACCGACACGCCGGATCTGCTGCGCACCGCCGGCATCGAGCGGCACCACCTTGACCAGCGGCTTGCCGGCCTTGGCGATCACGAAGACCTCACCGTTCGCCGCGTTTTCGACGAGCCGCGACAGATGAGTCTTTGCCTCATGGATGTTGATGATTCGCATCTCGCTTCGGCATCCATAAACTTAGTTCAATCAACTTAGTTTATGGATGTCGATTTCGCAAGAAACAATAAGGACGCTGAATCACTTCATTATCAGCAGTTTAGCCTAAACCGCCGCTTATGAGAAGCCGGGTAAGGATAATCCACAAAAACCGGTGCCCGGCCGACGCACGGTCGGCCGGGCACAAAATGCCGTTTCACAATGTCGCCCCGGAGGAGTTTACGAACCGCCGTAGGCGGCGATCGCCGCCATGTTGACGATGTCGCTGTCCTTGGCGCCCATCGAAGTGATCTGCACCGGCTTGTCGAGGCCGACGAGGATCGGGCCGATCACCGTGGAGCCGCCGAGCTCCTGCAGCATCTTGGTCGAGATCGAGGCCGAGTGGAAAGCCGGCATGACGAGGACGTTGGCCGGGCCGGAGAGGCGGCAGAAGGGATATTGCTCCATCACCTTGCGGTTCAGAGCGACATCGGCCGCCATCTCGCCGTCATATTCGAAATCGACGCGGCGCTTGTCGAGGATCTTTACCGCCTCGCGCACCCGCTCGGAGCGTTCGCCCGAGGGATGGCCGAAGGTGGAATAGGCAAGCATGGCGACACGCGGCGGATAGCCCATGCGCCTTGCGAGACCGGCGGCCTCCTCGGCGATGTCGGCAAGCTGCTCGGCCGTCGGCATGTCGTGAACCGCCGTATCGGCAACGAAGACGGTGCGGCCGCGGCAGAGCGCCAGGGACACGCCGATGACGCGGTGGCCCGGCTTCTCGTCGATGCAGCGGCGCACATCGTCGAGCGCCGTCGAATAGTTTCGGGTGATGCCCGTCACCATGCCGTCGGCGTCGCCGAGCGCCACCATGGTGGCGGCGAAGTGGTTGCGGTCGTTGTGGATCAGCCGCTGGGCGTCGCGGTGGAGATAACCGTGCCGCTGCAGCCGGGCATAGAGATAGTCGATATAGGCCTCGACCCGCGTCGAAATACGGGCATTGACGATTTCGAGGCCGGGCCGGTTGAGATCGATGCCGGCGCGTTCGGCCGTCGCCCGGATCAGGTCCTCACGGCCGAGCAGGATGGCCGTGCCGAGCTGCTGGTTGGCGTAGGACAGTGCGGCGCGCAGGACCTGTTCTTCCTCGGCCTCGGCAAAGACGATCCGCTTCGGATGCCGGCGGACACGCTCGTAGAGCCTGGCGAGCGTCGAGGCGATCGGATCGCGGCGCGCCGAAAGCTCGCGGGCATAACCGGGCATGTCGGTGATGACCTTGCGGGCGACGCCGCTTTCGATCGCAGCCTGCGCGACCGCGACCGGGATCGCCGAGATCAGCCTGGGATCGAAGGGAACGGGGATGATGTATTGCGATCCGAAACGCGGCCGGTTGCCCTGATAGGCGGCGACCACGTCATCCGGCACGTCCTCGCGGGCCAGGTTTGCCAGCGCGTTGACGGCGGCGATTTTCATCGCGTCGTTGATTGTGGAGGCACGGACATCGAGGGCGCCGCGGAAGATATAAGGAAAGCCGAGGACGTTGTTGACCTGGTTCGGATAGTCCGAACGGCCGGTCGCCATGATGGCGTCGTCGCGGATGCGGGCCACCTCTTCCGGCGTGATCTCGGGATCGGGATTGGCCATGGCGAAGATGATCGGCCGCTCCGCCATCGAGCGGATCATCTTGGCCGAAAACGCGCCCTGCTGCGACAGGCCGAAAACGACGTCCGCGCCTTTCATCGCCTCTTCCAGCGTGCGCGTGTCGGTCTTTGCCGCATGCGCCGACTTCCACTGGTTCATGCCCTCGGTGCGGCCCTGGTAGATGACGCCCTTGGTATCGCAGAGGATGACGTTCTCAGGCGCAAAACCCATCGCCTTGATGAGTTCGACGCAGGCGATCGCCGCAGCACCCGCGCCATTGCAGACGAGCTTCGTCGTCTTCAGGTCGCGGCCGGTCAGCTCCAGCGCGTTGATCAGGCCGGCGGCGGCGATGATCGCCGTTCCATGCTGGTCGTCATGGAACACCGGAATGTCCATCAGCTCGCGCAGCCGGCTTTCGATGACGAAACAATCCGGCGCCTTGATATCCTCGAGGTTGATGCCGCCGAAGGAAGGACCGAGGAAGCGCACGCAGTTGATGAACTCGTCGACATTTTCCGTATCGATCTCGAGGTCGATGGAATCGACATCGGCAAAGCGTTTGAACAGCACCGCCTTGCCTTCCATGACGGGCTTGGACGCTAGCGCGCCGAGATTGCCGAGGCCGAGGATCGCCGTGCCGTTGGAAATGACCGCAACCATATTGCCGCGCGCCGTATAATCGTAGGCGGTCTGCGGATCGGCGGCGATCGCCTTCACGGGCACGGCAACACCCGGCGAATAGGCAAGCGAGAGGTCGCGTTGCGTCGCCATCGGCTTGGTCGGGTTGATTTCCAGCTTGCCGGGCCGGCCCATTGCGTGAAAATCGAGCGCCTCCTGGTCGGTAACCGAGGTCACCGGCCGGTCCTTCTTATCGATATCGGGCATAAATCCTCCAACGTCCTGTGGGCGACGCTTTGCTCTTCCTCAAATGCTGTTGTCATCTATAGCGGCGCGCGGATAGGGTTGGCACCTGTTTTTTTGGGAAAAACTCCACCTCCGTGAACGCACGAATAGACACAGGGAATGAAGCCTTTTCGGCTGCCGAGCTCGCCACGGCGGAAAGCCGTGCCTCGGCGACGCCGATGATGGAGCAATTTATCGAGATCAAGGCGAACAATCCGGGTTCGCTTCTGTTCTATCGCATGGGCGATTTCTACGAGCTGTTCTTCGAGGATGCGCTGGAAGCCTCACGCGCGCTCGGCATCACGCTGACCAAGCGCGGCCAGCATATGGGCCAGGATATCCCGATGTGCGGCGTTCCGGTGCATGCGGCCGACGATTATCTGCAGAAGCTGATTTCACTCGGCTTCCGCGTTGCCGTCTGCGAGCAGATCGAAGATCCGGCCGAAGCAAAAAAACGCGGCGCGAAATCCGTCGTCAAGCGTGACGTCGTCCGCCTCGTCACTCCCGGCACGATCACCGAGGAAAAGCTGCTTTCGCCCTCGGAATCCAACTATCTGATGGCGCTGACCCGCATTCGCGCCAGCGGCGAGGCCTTGCTGGCGCTTGCCTGGATCGATATTTCCACAGGCGTCTTCCGGCTTGCCGAGACCGAAGCCTCGCGGCTGCTTGCCGATATCCTGCGCATCGATCCGCGCGAGCTTATCCTGCCCGATACGATCTTCCACGATCCCGAACTCAAGCCGGTCTTCGACGTACTCGGCCGCACAGCCGTGCCGCAGCCTTCCGTGCTCTTCGACAGCGCCAGCGCCGAAGGCCGGATCGCGCGGTATTTCGGCGTCGCGACGCTCGATGGCTTCGGCACCTTCTCACGCGCCGAGCTGGCGGCGGCGGCGGCCGCCGTCGCCTATGTCGAGAAAACGCAGATTGCCGAGCGGCCGCCGCTTGGAAAGCCGGAACGGGAAAGTGCCGCTTCGACGCTGTTCATCGATCCCGCCACCCGCGCCAATCTCGAACTTGCCCGCACGCTTTCGGGCGATCGCAACGGCTCGCTGTTAAAGGCGATCGACCGCACCGTCACCGGCGGCGGCGCCAGGCTTCTCGCCGAACGGCTGATGTCGCCGCTGACCGACCCCGCCCGCATCAATGCGCGGCTCGATTCGATCGGCTTCCTGATCGACGAACCCTTGCTCTGCGGCAATCTGCGCGACACGCTGAAACATGTGCCCGACATGCCGCGCGCCCTGTCGCGCCTGGCGCTCGACCGCGGCGGCCCGCGCGATCTCTGGGCGATCCGCCAGGGCCTTGAAGCGGCCGGCGGAGTTGCGGCCATGCTCGGCAAGGCGATGCTGCCCGAAGAGCTCGGCCAGGCGCTATCCGGGCTGCAGGCCCTTCCCGCGGCCCTGGAGAAGCTGCTTGCCGAGATGCTTGCCGAAGAATTGCCGCTGTTGAAACGCGATGGCGGCTTCCTGCGCGACGGCGCCAACGCCGAGCTCGACGAGGTCCGGGCACTGCGCGACCAGTCGCGTCGCGTCATCGCTGGCCTGCAATTGCAATATGCCGAGGAGACCGGCATCCGGTCGCTGAAGATCAAGCACAACAATGTCCTCGGTTATTTTATCGAAGTCACCGCCGGCAATGCCTCGCCGATGACGGAGACGGCGGACGCGAAGGCCCGCTTCATCCACCGCCAGACGATGGCGAACGCGATGCGCTTCACCACGACCGAACTTGCCGACCTCGAAAGCCGCATCGCCAATGCCGCCGACCAGGCGCTGACGATCGAACTCGAAGCCTTCGACAGGATGACGGCGGCCGTCGTTGCGCAAGCCGAGGCGATCAAATCCGGCGCCCGGGCGCTTGCGGTCATCGACGTCGCCGCCGGCCTGGCACTTCTCGCCGAGGAGCAGGCCTATTGCCGCCCGCAGGTCGACGGCTCGAAGATGTTTGCCATCGAGGGCGGGCGCCATCCGGTCGTCGAGCAGGCGCTGCGGCGGCAGGCGGGCGGCCCCTTCGTCGCCAATCATTGTGATCTCTCGCCGAGGACCGGCGACCGGGACGGCGCGATCTGGCTGCTGACCGGCCCGAACATGGGCGGCAAGTCGACCTTCCTGCGCCAGAACGCGCTGATATCAATCCTGGCGCAGATGGGCTCCTTCGTGCCGGCGACATCGGCCCATATCGGCATCGTCGACCGGCTTTTCTCGCGCGTTGGCGCGTCCGACGATCTGGCGCGCGGGCGCTCCACCTTCATGGTCGAGATGGTGGAAACGGCGGCGATCCTCAACCAGGCGAGCGACCGTTCGCTCGTCATCCTCGATGAGATCGGCCGCGGCACCGCTACGTTCGACGGCCTGTCGATCGCCTGGGCCGCCGTCGAGCACCTGCATGAAGCCAATCGCTGCCGCGGGCTGTTTGCAACGCATTTCCACGAGCTGACGGTTCTTTCGGAAAAGCTTGGCCGGCTATCGAACGCCACGATGCGCGTCAAGGAATGGGACGGCGACGTCATCTTCCTGCATGAGGTCGGGCCGGGCGCGGCGGACCGCTCTTATGGCATCCAGGTCGCGCGCCTTGCCGGACTTCCGGCCTCGGTCGTGGCACGCGCCCGCGACGTGCTTACCCGTCTGGAAGATGCCGACCGCAAGAACCCGGCGAGCCAGCTGATCGACGACCTGCCGCTTTTCCAGGTGGCGGTGCGCCGCGAGGAAACCGCCCGCGGGGCCTCCAAGGTCGAGGAGGCGCTAAAGGCGATGAGCCTTGACGACATGACGCCGCGCGAGGCAATGGATGCGCTTTACGACCTCAAGAAAAAGCTGAAATAGGAGTAGCGCGCCATGTTCATGGAGAAACTGGTTCGCGAAACCGAGCGCCTCTCGCTCATCTGCTCCATGCTCGATACGATGCGGCGCGCCGATAAGGACCGCAATGCCCGCGGCTGGACTTCGCCGATCGGCATGCTGAAAATCACCCGCTGCTGCGCCGTGATCTCAGAGCTCGGAACCTCGATTGCCAAGGCCGGCTATCGCGAATGCGACAGGCAGGCGCTCGAGGAGATCATGCGCGAGACACGGCAGGTGCTGCATTTGCTGAATGCGCGGGCCGCCGGCTGAGGATTCCGGGAAAGCCGGCGCCTTGCGTCAAAGCGCTCTCGTCTCTTGCGGCGAGCCAACACCATTTCGCCAAATTTAAAGGTTCTTGCAGTATGAAAGCCCGTGTCAATCGCCGGGCAAAGGGGCTATAGCGCATGCAGACGAAACAAGCGGCAGGCCGTGAACCGGCAGTCCGGCATGAACAGGAAACCGCCCCGGCGACAGCGATGCGCGACCTCGATTTCTCCAATATCCTCGACGTCGAGCTCTTGCAGAAGCAGTGTGACGCCGTTGCCGAGGCCAACCGGAACCGGCCCGACGTCCTGCGCGCCGATCTTCTGGCGGTGCTGAAGAAGGCGAGCACCGAAGGCCGGCAGAAGGCGCGCGAGGCACTGATGGCCGACGGCGGCGGGCTCAATTGCGCCTACCGGATTTCCTGGCTGCAGGACCAGATCACCACCGTCCTCTACAATTTCGCCACCGCCCATATCTTTCCGCAGCAGAAGGACAAGTTCGCGGTCACCGCCGTCGGCGGCTACGGCCGCGACACGCTGGCGCCGGGCTCGGATATCGACCTGCTGTTCCTCTTTCTGCCGAGGCCGGCGGAAGAGACGCACAAGGCGGTCGAATTCATGCTCTACGTGCTTTGGGACATGGGCTTCAAGGTCGGTCACGCCACCCGCACGGTGGAGGAATGCATTGCGCTGTCCAAATCCGACATGACGATCCGCACCGCCATCCTGGAGATGCGCTACATCTGCGGCCTGCAGCGGCTGGAAACCGAGCTCGAGACCCGCTTCGACAAGGAGATCGTCACCGGCACCGGTCCCGAATTCATCGCCGCCAAGCTTGCCGAGCGCGACGAGCGCCACCGCAAGGCGGGCGACACGCGTTATCTCGTCGAACCGAACGTCAAGGAAGGCAAGGGCGGGCTTCGCGACCTGCACACGCTGTTCTGGATCTCGAAATATTATTATCACGTGCGCGACCAGGCGGAGCTGGTCAAGCTCGGCGTGCTCTCCAAGCACGAGTACCGCCTGCTCGAGAAAGCCGACGATTTTCTCTGGGCAGTGCGCTGCCATATGCACTTCCTGACCGGCAAGGCCGAGGAGCGCCTGTCCTTCGATATCCAGCGCGAGATCGCCGAAGCCTTCGGCTATCACACCCGCCCGGGCCTTTCGGCCGTCGAGCGCTTCATGAAGCACTATTTCCTTGTCGCGAAGGATGTCGGCGATCTCACGCGCATCCTCTGTGCCGCACTTGAAGACCAGCAGGCGAAGTCGATCCCCGGCCTCACCGGCGTCATCAGCCGCTTCACCCATCGCAACCGCAAGATCGCCGGCAGCGTCGAATTCGTCGAAGACCGCGGCCGCATTGCGCTGGCCGACCCCGAAGTCTTCAAGCGCGATCCTGTCAACATCATCCGGCTCTTCCACGTCGCCGACATCAACGGGCTGGAATTCCATCCGGACGCGCTGAAACGCGTTACCCGTTCCCTCGCCCTAATCGACAATGCCTTGCGGGAAAACGACGAGGCCAACCGGCTGTTCATGTCGATCCTGACGTCGAAGCGGGATCCGGCGCTCATCCTGCGCCGGATGAACGAAGCCGGCGTGCTCGGCCGCTTCATCCCCGAATTCGGCAAGATCGTCGCGATGATGCAGTTCAACATGTATCACCACTATACGGTCGACGAACATTTGATCCGCACCGTCGACATTCTCTCCGAGATCGACAAGGGCCGCGCCGAGGATCTGCATCCGCTCGCCAACAAGCTGATGCCCGGCATCGAGGACCGCGAGGCGCTTTATGTCGCCGTGCTCCTCCACGACATCGCCAAGGGCCGCCAGGAGGATCATTCGATCGCCGGCGCCCGCGTCGCCCGTAAGCTCTGCTCCCGCTTCGGCCTGTCGCAGAAGCAGACGGAAATCGTCGTCTGGCTGATCGAAGAACATCTGACCATGTCGATGGTGGCGCAGACCCGCGACCTCACCGACCGCAAGACCATCACCGATTTCGCCGACCGCGTGCAGTCGCTGGACCGGCTGAAGATGCTGTTGATCCTGACGATCTGCGATATCCGCGCCGTCGGTCCGGGTGTGTGGAACGGCTGGAAGGGCCAGCTGCTGCGCACGCTCTATTACGAAACCGAGCTGCTGCTTGCCGGCGGCTTTTCGGAGGTCTCCCGCAAGGAGCGCGCCAATGCCGCCGCCGAGGCGCTGCATTCAGCACTCGCCGACTGGAGCCAGAAGGACCGCAATACCTATACCAAGCTGCACTACCAGCCCTACCTGCTCTCCGTGCCGCTGGAAGACCAGATCCGCCACGCTGATTTCATCCGCCAGGCGGATAAGGCGGGCCAGGCGCTCGCCACCACGGTGCGCACCGACAGTTTCCACGCAATCACCGAGATCACCGTGTTGTCGCCCGACCATCCGCGGCTGCTTGCCGTCATTGCCGGTGCCTGTGCCGCGGCCGGGGCCAACATCGTCGACGCGCAGATCTTCACGACATCGGACGGGCGGGCACTCGACACCATCCATGTCAGCCGCGAATTCACCGACGATGCCGACGAACTGCGCCGGGCCGCGACGATCGGCCGGATGATCGAGGACGTGCTGTCCGGCCGCAAGCGGCTGCCCGAGGTCATCGCCACGCGCGCGCGCAACCGCAAGAAGAGCAAGGCCTTCGTCATTCCGCCGTCGGTCAACATCACCAACAGCCTGTCGAACAAGTTCACGGTCATCGAAGTCGAATGCCTCGACCGGCCGGGGCTGCTGTCGGAGATCACCGCCGTCCTTTCCGATCTGTCGCTCGACATCCAGTCGGCCCGGATCACCACTTTCGGCGAGAAGGTGATCGACACCTTCTACGTTACCGATCTGGTCGGCCAGAAAATATCAGGCGACAGCAAGCGCGCCAACATCACCGCCCGGATGAAGGCCGTCATGGCCGAGGAAGAAGACGAGCTGCGCGAGCGCATGCCCTCCGGCATCATCGCACCCGCCGCCACCGCCCGGACCCCGCCCGCCAGCGAAAAGAAGGCCGGTTCCCCCATATGAGCTTGAACGCATGAGCCCCCCACGCATGAGCCCAAACGCATGAGCCTCGTCAAGAAATTCGCGACCGTCGGCGGCGCCACCCTCGGCAGCCGCATCTTCGGCTTCGCCCGCGAAACGCTGATGGCTGCGGCCCTCGGCACCGGACCGATGGCCGACGTCTTCTACGCCGCCTTCCGCTTTCCGAATCTCTTCCGCCGGCTATTCGCCGAGGGGGCCTTCAACGCCGCCTTCGTGCCGCTCTTTGCCAAGGAGATCGAGGCGAACGGTACGGACGGCGCCAAGCGCTTTTCGGAAGAAGTCTTCGGCGTGCTGTTTTCGGTGCTGCTGCTCATCACCATCGTGATGGAGCTTGCCATGCCGCTCTTGGTGCGCTTCGTCATCGCGCCGGGCTTTGCCGACGATCCCGAAAAGTTCTCAATCACGATCCGCATGGCGGCCGTGATGTTTCCCTATCTGATGTGCATGTCGCTGACGGCGATGATGAGCGGCATGCTGAATTCGCTGCATCATTTCTTCGCCGCCGCCATCGCGCCCGTCTTCCTCAACGTGGTGATGATCGGGGCGCTGTTTTATGCGCTCTATACCGGCGCCGATCCGCTGGCGACGGCCTGGTATCTCTCCTGGGGCGTTCTTGCCGCCGGCGTCCTGCAACTCGCCGTCGTCTATGTCGGCGTGCTTGCGGCCGGCATGAGCATCGGCTTCCGTTTCCCGAAGATGACGCCGAACGTCAAGCGGCTGCTGATCCTGGCGGTGCCGGCTGCGGTGACCGGCGGCATCACCCAGATCAACCAGCTGATCGGCCAGGCGATTGCGTCGTCGCGCGACGGGGCGATCGCAGCACTGCAATATGCCGACCGCATCTATCAGCTGCCGCTCGGCGTCGTCGGCGTCGCCGTCGGCGTGGTGCTTCTGCCGGAACTTGCCCGGGCGCTGAAGGGCGGCAACCTGCGCGAGGCCGGAAACCTGCAGAACCGCTCGATCGAATTCGTGCTGTTCCTGACGATCCCCGCCGCCTTCGCGCTCTGGATCCTCTCTGACGAGATCATCCGCGTGCTCTACGAGCGCGGCGCCTTCCATCAGGAAAACACCGCCGTCGTCGGCTCGATCCTGGCGATTTACGGCATCGGCCTGCCGGCCTTTGTGCTGATCAAGGCGCTGCAGCCCGGTTTCTATGCCCGCGAGGACACCAAGACGCCGATGCGTTTTTCGGCCATTGCGGTTGCGACCAACTGCGCCACGGCGCTGACGCTCTTCCCCTATATGGGCGCGCCAGGCATCGCGGTTGCCGAAGCCACCGCCGGCTGGATCAGCACCGTGCTGCTGTTTGCCACGCTTTTGCGCCGTGGCCACCTGACATGGGAATGGGCGCTGGCAAAGCGCACCGCCCTGCTGATCGTCGCTGCGGCCGTCATGGGTGCGGCCATCGTCTTCCTCAAGCAATATTGGGCGCCCTGGCTTGCTTCCGGCGCGCCGCTTCTCACCAAGATCGGCACCCTCGGGTTGCTGATTGCAATCGCCATGCTGATCTATTTCGCCACCGCCTTCCTGGTCGGCGGGGCAAATCTCGGCATGATCCGACGCAATCTGAACCGCAAGCAGGCGCCGGCTAACGACGGGTGAGGCCGGTCGTAACCACCGTGACGCTGGCTACTTTATGGCTGTGGCTTGCGACCAGACAACCATCCATCGTTCGTCATGCCGCTCATACGTGTCAGTGTGCCAGTAATCGTTGAGAGCGACTTTGTGGCCACCGAAGACAACCTCCAGCTGAGCACGATACCGAAGAACGGCGACCCCGTCATAAAGGCGCACGGCAATGTCAGCGGGCCGCCAGATCAGGTATTTGATCTGCCCGGAGGCGATCGCACCGAGATATTCTTCCTTTGAAAGCGTAGCACCGATTGGCGTTATCAGCTGGAAGTCCGGAGCGTGAAGCTGTTGTGCCCGAACAATATCGGCGTTGACCAGGGCACGCAGCCTCGCGCGCTCCGTTTCGCGAAGAAGGTTGGCCTTACTGGCCGGCGAGGATGCGTCGACGGTCGGGATTGTCATGTCCGTTCTCCAATTGAAAGCAAAAGCTATTTGAATCTACGCATCGTGGTAGGCCGGCACCAATCCCAAGTCGATGAGGCTTTGGGCGCTGGCACGGATGCATTCCTCTTCTGGGCGTGAGCTCCATCCGAGGACGCAGTGGGCTTTTGCCGCACTGACGCTGAGATCGCGATTGAGCTCATGAACAATGGTTCGCGCATTGGGGTCGGATTGCGCCATGACCCTAACGATCTCATCAGGGACTTCCCCGGACGGCAGGCGGGAGGCATGGTCGGGAAAGGAATGGGCAAGAATGGCCACAAGGTCCTTGAGCCAGAAAAACCGTCCACCGATGATGAACCGTTGGCCGCCGGCAGCAGGATTGGTCATCGCTCGAATGTGGGCATCGGCGGTATCGCGCACATCCACGACGGAGAAGCCAAAGCGCGGGATACCGTTGAATCGTCCCGTCATCAAATGGTGGATCAATCCAACAGACGTCCCGAAATTCGGCCCGAGCAACGGCCCGAGGATCGTGCTTGGATTGATCACGGCCAGATCGAGCCCGACTTCATGAGCAAAGGCCCAGGCGGCCCGCTCAGTCAGCGTCTTGGATTTGTAATAGGGCGTCGCCCGCGGGCTTTCCGGGTCGGTCCAATTCTCTTCGGTAAAGGGCGCCTGCCCGTCGCCATGGTTGGTGGCAGCTATAGAGGATGTCAGAACCACACGTTTGACCCGTGCCCGATGCGCCTCGCGAAGCACGCGCAACGCACCATCGCGGGCTGTCTGGATCAGTGCATTCTCATTTTCAGGATATCCCGGAGGGAAAGGCGATGCGGTGTGAATGACATAGTCGCATCCTTCGACAGCCGCAGCCCAACCGCCATCGCTATCAAGATCGGCCTGCACCAGACTGAGGTTTTGCAGTTGCCCGTCAGTGTGCGCTCCAAGCAGACCGACCGTCGCAGCGCTTGTACCGATGCTGCGCAGGC
The DNA here is from genome assembly GCF_013087615.1 of Rhizobium sp. WYCCWR 11152. Lineage (NCBI taxonomy): Bacteria > Pseudomonadati > Pseudomonadota > Alphaproteobacteria > Hyphomicrobiales > Rhizobiaceae > Rhizobium > Rhizobium sp. WYCCWR 11152. The sequence goes on from NZ_JABFCP010000011.1 coordinate 427,631, forward strand.
TTCCTCTGACCCGATACCCCTGCTTGAGCAACTGCAAGGCAATGTGGCCTGCGAGAAATCCGCCAATGCCGGTCACCAATACGATGGCGCCATTAGAATTATCTGACGTGATACTCATGGGTATCTCCTGACTGCGCACCGATGCGCCTTCATCGACTTAGACATCTATACATTATTTGTCTACTCGTCTTTTGACAGAATGGTCATGAAATGCCAGTCTGTCCAAATGATGCAGAATGATCGGAAAATCACCCAAATCCTGGATGCTGCCCTGCCGGTGTTCGTGCGTTTCGGCTTTCGAAAAACTTCCATGGCCGACATTGCGCGCGCCGCAGGAATTTCGCGAGCATCGCTCTATCTGAGCTTCAACAGCAAGGAAGAGCTTTTCCGAGCCGGTTCCATGCGAGCGCATATTCGCGCGCTGGATGAGGTGGGAGCGGCCCTGGCAGGACAGGGGAACACCTTTGACCGCATGGAAAAGGCCATAGCGGTGTTTCAGCGGGAGTTAATCGCCCCTTTTGGCGGCAGTTCCGATGCAGAAGAACTGTTTGCCGCCAATATGGCCTTGGCTGCGGATATCACGCTCGACGCGCGGACACGGCTATCGACGATGCTGACACAGACGCTGAATGCCGCCGCGGCAACCAGGGAAATTGATCTCGAACCGCTGCAGGCATCGCCTGTTCAACTGGCCAGTATCATGATGGCTGCAATGGATGGGATCAAACACGCGCAATGGAATGGTTCCAGCCTCGATGACGATACAAAACTATTCATGCGTCTCCTGCGGGTGGCGGTGACGCCGCGGAGCGGCCAATAGAGGTGGTCGCGGTAGGTCTTTTCGCCGCCACTGAATCGGCGATCCTTAAACCGGAATGGGAAAAGGCGGACCGGATGATTCCTCAGCAATCCACCCATCGTCGCTGCGGTCCGACGTCGACATGGATGATGCCGTTGCAATAGCTGCCGATGCCGCCGATGCCCGGCGCGCTTCTTGCGGCAGCAATGATCGTGCGCTCCGACAGGCCGGGCATCCTGATATCGGCCGCCAGACATTTCCCATGCAGGGACCCATGGCGGCGGGGATGCGGCCTGTGGCCCGAGGTTATCACAGGGCGTCGGCCGGTCTTCGCAGCAATATGCGACAGGATCGCTCGCAGGCGCCCCGGAAAGCAGCTGGCACGAACGCTGACGGTCTGGACCGTGTAGGCGAGACGTGCCTGATGTTTTGCAAGATGAACGGCATGCCTTTTCATGTCTTGACCGACGGCACCCGTTGCTGATTGAAAGGCGAAAAGGCCTGCCATGGCGAGCAAAATTGCGTTCTGCATGGTCGCTCCGATCGGCTATCCCAGCGACCCCAACGGCGCCGGCACCATGCGCAGGATTTTCGGTTCAAAAAAAGCTTTTTTGTGAAATTTTATACTCAATTATGAGTAAGTCGATTGATCAATTCGGCTTAAAATCCGGGAATTGCCGCCCCAAACTGGAATAAACATCTCAAACGCGAGGCAACACATGGTGATCCAGTCTCTTTTCCTCGTCACCCTCGTGGTCGACGACTACGACCGCGCCAAGGCTTTTTATTGCGATAGTCTCGGTTTCGATTGCCTTCAGGACGAGCTGCAGCCGGAGGGCAAGCGCTGGGTGGTGGTGAAGCCGAGGGGTGGGGATGGAGCCGCCTTTTTGCTGGCGCAGGCGGCAGACGAGACGCAGCGCGCGGCCGTCGGCAATCAGACCGGCGGGCGTGTCGGCTTCTTTCTGAAGACCGACGATTTCGCCCGCGACCATGGCGCGATGCTGGCAGCCGGCGTGCGTTTTCAGGAAGAGCCGCGTCACGAGGTTTACGGCACGGTGGCGGTGTTTGCGGATCCCTACGGCAACACTTTCGATCTGATCCAGCACACGGCCGCCTGAACCCCTTGATTGCGACCGGTTGCCCGTGCATAAGCCGCGGCGTTAACAACATGGGCGAAAAGCCCTGCTGCATTCTGCAGCAATTTAAACTGTGACAGCGTGGGCCCTCCACCAGCCTATTGAGGACGACATGAGCGAATTCAAGAAACTCGTATTCTCCGGTGTGCAGCCGACCGGCAATCTGCATCTCGGCAATTATCTCGGCGCGATCCGCCGGTTTGTGGCGCTGCAGGAAGGCAATGACTGCATCTACTGCGTCGTCGACATGCACGCGCTCACCGCCCAACTCGTGCATGAGGACATGCCGAGCCAGACGCGCTCGATCGCCGCCGCCTTCATCGCCGCCGGCATCGATCCGGAAAAGCATATCGTCTTCAATCAGTCGGCCGTGCCGCAGCATGCCGAACTCGCCTGGATCTTCAACTGCGTCGCCCGCATCGGCTGGATGAACCGGATGACCCAGTTCAAGGACAAGGCCGGCAAGGACCGCGAGCAGGCCTCGCTCGGGCTCTATGCCTATCCGAGCCTGATGGCCGCCGACATTCTCGTCTATCGCGCGACCCATGTGCCTGTTGGTGAGGACCAGAAGCAGCATCTGGAGCTTGCCCGCGACATCGCGATGAAGTTCAACCTCGACTATGCCGAGCATATCAGCAGGACCGGTTACGGCGTCGACATCACCGTCGGCAACGAGCCGGTGCATGCCTATTTCCCGATGGTCGAGCCGCTGATCGGCGGGCCGGCGCCGCGCGTCATGTCGCTGCGCGACGGCACCAAGAAAATGTCGAAGTCGGACCCCTCCGATCTCTCGCGCATCAACCTGATGGACGATGAGGACGCGATCTCGAAGAAGATCCGCAAGGCCAAGACCGATCCGGACGGCTTGCCGAGCGAGATCGACGGGTTGCAGGGCCGTCCGGAAGCCGACAATCTGGTGGCGATCTATGCCGCACTCGCCGACAAATCGAAGGCGGACGTGCTTGCCGAATTCGGCGGCCAGCAATTCTCCGTCTTCAAGCCGGCGCTGGTCGACCTGGCAATCAACGTGCTGGCGCCGATCACCGGCGAAATGCGCCGGCTGATGGACGATACCAGCCATATCGACGCTATCCTGCGCAAGGGCGGCGAACGCGCAAGGGCCCGCGCCGAGGTGACGATGCAACAAGTGCGCGACGTCATCGGCTTCCTCTATTGAGATAGATCTCCCCTTTTTCCCGCCAGGGGAGAAGGGGACTTCCCCTGGGGAGAAGGGGATTTCTTCTCGGGCATCAGGGCAAAAACTGGGCTTGCAAATTTTCCGCTTCGGGTGTCAGAGTCCGCGCCATGGTATCGAAGCGACTCTCACGGCTCGAAGGTCACCGCCGCAAATTCATGGCGGTAATCGACGGTACACCCGAATGCCAACGCGCCGTTCATTATGCCGGCCGGCGCGCGAAGAATTCCAATGGCGGGCTGGTGCTGCTCTACGTGATCCCGGATGGGGATTTCCAGCAATGGCTCGGCGTCGAAGAAATCATGCGGGCCGAAGCGCGTGAGGAGGCCGAGGCGGTGGTTGCCAAGATCGCCCAGATCGTGCGCGAGACCATCGGCATCGAGCCTGAGGTCGTCATCCGCGAGGGCGGTGCTGCCGAACAGATCAACGCCGTGATCGAGGAAGACCGCGATGTGGCGATCCTGGTTCTGGCCGCCGGTTCGGCAAAGGAAGGTCCAGGGCCGCTGGTCTCCTCGGTCGCCGGTCGCGCGGCGGCGTTTCCGATACCGGTCACCGTGCTGCCGGATACGTTGACCAACGAGGAAATCGATGCTCTCTGCTAGAGCATGATGCCGAAAACTGTGAGCGGTTTTCGGACGACATCATGCTCTAACTGTAGCATTTCTTGAGTACAAGTCTCTTGATTAGAGCCGTCAATCGGCTTATCTTCTTTTGAAGAATTCTAAAGACGGTCGAGACCATGGGCCGGCCGCATGGAGAACCAGATGTTCATTCAGACCGAAGCCACGCCGAACCCCGCCACGCAGAAGTTCCTGCCGGGCAAGGTGGTGATGGAAAACGGCACGGCCGAGTTCCGCAGCACTGAGGAGGCTCAAGCCTCGCCGCTCGCTGCCCGCCTGTTCGAAATATCAGGCGTTACCGGCGTCTATTTCGGCTATGATTTCATTTCCGTCTCCAAGGATAATGCCGACTGGCAGCATCTTAAGCCGGCTATATTAGGCTCGATCATGGAGCATTTCATGTCCGGCAAGCCGGTCATGGGCGATGCCTCCATCCTTTCCGAAGACGCCGATGCCGGCGACGAATTCTTCGACGAAGGCGATGAATCGATCGTGCTGACCATCAAGGAGCTTCTGGAGACGCGCGTGCGCCCGGCCGTTGCCCAGGATGGCGGCGACATCACCTTCCGCGGCTTCAAGGATGGCAAGGTCTATCTGAACATGAAGGGTTCCTGCGCCGGCTGCCCGTCTTCGACGGCAACGCTGAAGCACGGCGTCCAGAACCTGCTGCGCCATTTCGTTCCGGAAGTGCAGGAAGTGATTGCCGCTTAAAAATCCTGAATTCGTCCCGCCGTTCATCTCAGGTTCGGCCGAACGGATTTATCGATAGGCGACACTGGTTTATTCGGAAATTGATGGCATGATCATTCTGGCGCTCGACACGGCGGGTGTGGACTGCGCTGCCGCTGTCTATGACAGCGGCAGGGATACGGTGCTGGGGGAGGCATCGGACATGATCGGCAAGGGGCATGCTGAACATCTGATTGGTATCGTCGATCGCGCGCTCGATCAGGCGGGAGTGGCCCTTTCGGATATCGACCGCCTTGCCGTCACCATCGGTCCCGGCTCCTTTACCGGTATCCGCGTCGGCGTTGCCGCAGCCCGCGGTTTCGCGCTTTCCCTCAATGTGCCGGCCGTCGGCGTCACCACGCTCGAAGTCATGGCATCAGCCCAGCGCGACAAGACGCCTCATCGCGCCGTGTTGGCGGCGATGGATGCCAAGCGGGACGAAATCTACCTCCAATCCTTCGCGGCCGACGGTTCGCCCCTCGACGCGCCACGGGCAGTCGGCGTTGCGGAAGCGCAGGCATATGCTGCCGGCTTCGACGGCGAGATTATCGGTTCGGCGACGCCCCTCCTCAAGGCCGACGCCGGCGACGATCACACCAACAGATTCCCGATCTCCGTCGTGGCGCGCCTGGGCGCTGCCGCCTCCCCCGATGCCGGAAAGCCGAAGCCCCTTTATCTGCGCGGACCCGATGCCAAGCCGCAGGCCGGGTACGCGATTGCGCGACGAGTATGACGATGCTGGAAGCCTATCTGACGCTGAAACCGGAATTCGAGATCATCGCCATGGAGCGCGAGGATTGCCGCGATGTCGCCGTCCTGCACGGCGAGCGCTTCGCCCGGCCCTGGGGCGACGGTGAATTTCACGGCCTGCTGATGCAGGATACCGTCTTCGGCTTCGTCGCGCGCCAGACCAATGCCATCCTGAAAAAGCCGCTTCCGGGGTTCATCCTCGCCCGCCATGTCGCCGGCGAGGCGGAGATCCTGACCATTGCCGTGCAGGCGAAGGTCGCCCGTGCCGGGCTTGGCTGGCGGCTGATGCAGGCGGCGATGCGGGAAGCGCGGTCGCGCGGCGGCGAGAGCATGTTTCTCGAGGTCGACAACGGCAATACGGCAGCGCTTGGCCTCTACCGCAAGCTCGGCTTCGAAAAGGTCGGCGAACGTCAGGGTTACTACAAACAAGAAAACGGCGCCCTCTCCACGGCGCTTGTCATGAAGCGCGTTCTTCGGTAGTTCCCTGGCAGCGAGATAACATGCAGGCCGGCGCAAATGCCGTGCGGCGTTGTCGAAACACGAATATCTCTATAGGCCGGCGATGACTGATGTAGCCAAGACCCTTGAGGAGCTTTGCACCGAACGCGGCATGCGCATGACCGAGCAGCGCCGCGTGATCGCGCGCATCCTGGAAGACTCGGAAGACCATCCCGACGTCGAAGAACTCTACCGCCGCTCGGTGAAAGTCGATGCGAAGATCTCGATCTCGACCGTATATCGCACCGTGAAACTGTTCGAGGATGCCGGCATTATCGCCCGCCACGACTTCCGCGACGGGCGCTCGCGCTACGAAACGGTGCCGGAAGAACATCACGACCATCTCATCGACCTGAAGACCGGCACGGTCATCGAATTCCGCTCGCCGGAGATCGAGGCGCTGCAGGAGCGCATCGCCCGCGAGCACGGCTTCCGACTGGTCGACCACCGGCTGGAGCTCTATGGCGTTCCGCTGAAGAAAGAAGATCTCTGACGCAATGGCAGCCCGGGAGACCAGCATTTGATCGCCTGGTTGCGCATCGCCTTCGCCGCGGTCGTCATCCTTGCCGTCAGCATCGTATTCATGCCGCTGCAGGTGCTGGCGTTGCGTTTCGACTGGCGGCTGCGGCGCCGGCTTCCGCGCGTCTGGCACCGGATCGTCTGCTATTGTCTCGGCATCCGCGTCCGCGTCATGGGCAAGCTCGAAGACCGCCGGCCGCTGATGCTCTGCTCCAACCATTCCTCCTGGCTTGACATCATGGTGCTGTCGGCCGTTGCCGACGTCGCCTTCATCGCCAAGATCGAGGTCAGCGACTGGCCGATCTTCGGCACGCTTGCCAAGCTGCAGAAGAGCGTCTTCGTCGTGCGCGAGGAGCGGCGCAAGACCGGTCACCAGGCAAACGAGATCGCCGGGCGCATGGCAGACGGCGAGATCGTCGTGCTCTTCCCCGAAGGCACGACCTCGGACGGCAACCGGTTGCTCGAGGTCAAGTCCTCGCTGTTCGGCGCCGCCGCGATGGCGGTGCCTTATTCGCCGACGGGAACCGTCGTGGTGCAGCCGGTGGCGGTCGCCTATACCAGGGTGCACGGCATCGCCATGGGGCGCTATCACCGGCCGCTCGCCGCCTGGCCGGGTGATATCGAGCTGCTGCCGCACCTCCTCGACATCGTGCGCTGCGGCGCCATCGACGCCGAGGTTTCCTTCGGCGAGGCGGTCGATTATCGCGCCAAGACCAGCCGCAAGGAGGTGAGCGCGACGATCGCCTTGCGCATCCGCAACCTCCTGAACAGCCGCTTGCGCGGGCGAGAAATCTCCTGAAACAAGATTTCGATTTTCTCCGGCGGCAAAAACCACTAAATAGCGCGCCATGACACAGGACAGCGCCCTTCTCCAGGCCCCGGCGGCAATTCCCAGCGAGAGCCTCCGCGACGGCAGCAACAGCCGCAAGGTCTTCATCAAGACCTATGGCTGTCAGATGAACGTCTACGATTCGACGCGCATGAGCGATGCGCTCGCCCGCGATGGCTACGAGCCGACGGAAGATATGGAAGAGGCGGACCTCGTTCTCCTCAACACCTGCCATATCCGCGAGAAGGCGGCCGAGAAGGTCTATTCGGCGCTCGGGCGGCTGCGCGAGATGAAAAAGAAGAAGGCGGCGGACGGACGGGAGATGATGATCGGCGTTGCCGGCTGCGTCGCCCAGGCCGAAGGCGAGGAGATCCTGCGCCGCGCACCCGCCGTCGACGTCGTCATCGGCCCGCAGACCTATCATCGCCTGCCGGAGGCGCTACGCCTGGCCAAACAAGGCCAGCGCGTCGTCGACACCGAATATGCGATCGAGGACAAGTTCGAGCATCTGCCGATCGCCGAGAGCCGGAGGATCCGCGCCCGCGGCGTCACCGCTTTCCTGACGGTGCAGGAAGGCTGCGACAAATTCTGCACCTTCTGCGTCGTGCCCTATACACGCGGCTCGGAAGTGTCGCGGCCGGTTTCCCAGATCGTCGAGGAAGCCGAAAAGCTCGCCGACAGCGGGGTGCGCGAGATCACCCTGCTCGGGCAGAACGTCAACGCCTGGCACGGCGCCGGGAGCCATGGCGAGGCATGGAGCCTCGGCGACCTGCTCTACCGGCTGGCCGAGATCCCCGGCCTTGCGCGGCTGCGCTATACCACAAGCCATCCGCGCGACATGGACGACCGGCTGATCAATGCCCATCGCGACCTCAGCGCACTGATGCCCTATCTGCACCTGCCGGTACAATCGGGCTCGGACCGCATCCTGAAAGCGATGAACCGGCGCCACACGGCGGCCGAATATCTGGCGCTGATCGAGCGCATCCGCACGGTGCGGCCCGACATTGCGCTGTCGGGCGATTTCATCACCGGCTTTCCGGGGGAGACAGATGAGGATTTTAAGGATACATTGAGACTTGTGGAGGAGGTCCGTTATGCACAGGCCTTCTCGTTCAAATACTCGACACGGCCGGGCACGCCCGGCGCGGAGCTGAAGGACCAGGTGCCGGAAGAGATCAAGGCAGAACGGCTGGAACGCCTGCAAATGCTTCTTCTGAAGCAGCAGCAGGAATTTGCCGAATCCTGCATCGGCAAAGAGATCGACCTGTTGCTCGAAAAGCCCGGTCGCATGCCGGAACAACTAATCGGACGTTCTCCCTGGCTTCAATCAGTGAATGTTGATGCAAAAGCATCGCAAATCGGTGACATTATTAAAGTGCGAATCACAGGGACCGGAACAAACAGCCTGTTTGCCGAACGCGCAGAGGCTGCGGTCTAACCCAAGGAGCCCGACCGCTTGAACGGACAAGAATTGGTTTCTTCTTCACCGCGCCACCCCCGCACGCCGAGCGATACCAATCACTTCGTCCTGACGTTCGAGAACAACCGGTTCGCCAGCGAGCTCTTTGGTCAATTCGACCAAAACCTCAAGCTGCTCGAGCAACGGCTGAATATCGATGCGCGGGCACGCGGCAATTCGGTCGTCATCACCGGCGATATCGTGACCACCAATCAGGCGCGGCGCACGCTCGACTATCTCTATGAAAAACTTCAGAAAGGCGGCAGCGTGGAACGATCCGACGTCGAGGGTGCAATCCGCATGGCGGTCGCCGCCGACGATCAGCTCAGCCTGCCGACCATGGAGCGCAAGGCCAAGCTGACGATGGCGCAGGTTTCCACCCGCAAGAAGACGATCATCGCACGCACGCCAACCCAGGACGCCTATATCAGGGCGCTGGAACGCGCCGAGCTTGTCTTCGGCGTCGGCCCGGCCGGCACCGGCAAGACCTATCTCGCCGTCGCCCATGCCGCCCAGCTGTTGGAGCGCGGCGCGGTCGAAAAGATCATCCTGTCGCGCCCGGCCGTCGAGGCCGGCGAGCGCCTCGGCTTCCTGCCCGGGGACATGAAGGAAAAGGTCGATCCCTATCTTCGCCCGCTTTATGATGCGCTCTACGACATGATCCCTGCCGACAAGGTCGATCGGGCGATCACTGCCGGCGTCATCGAAATCGCGCCGCTCGCCTTCATGCGCGGCCGCACGCTCGCCAATGCCGCCATCATCCTCGACGAAGCGCAGAACACGACGTCGATGCAGATGAAGATGTTCCTGACGCGTCTCGGCGAAAATGCGCGGATGATCGTCACCGGCGACCCGAGCCAGATCGATCTGCCGCGCGGCGTCAAATCCGGCCTCGTCGAGGCCTTGCAGCTTCTGAACGGCGTCGAAGGCATCTCGATCGTGCGCTTCACGGATACCGACGTCGTCCGCCACCCGCTGGTCGGGCGCATCGTCAGGGCCTATGATTCCACGTATGCCGTCGCCGAAGACGTCAGCCGGCAGGGCTAATGGCCGAACTCGACATCCAGATCAGCGTCGAGGACATCGGCTGGCCCGGTGAAGAGACGCTGCTGTCGTTTTGCGAACGCGTGCTCGGCGCAGCAGTGGTCTATCTCCGCGACAGCGAGAAGCAGCCCTTCCCGACGATGCCGCCCGAGGTTTCGCTTGTTTTCACCGACGATGCCTCGATCCAGGACATCAATGCGGAATGGCGCGGCAAGGACAAGGCGACCAACGTGCTCTCCTTTCCGGCCTTTCCGGTTCAGCCCGGCAAGATGCCCGGCCCGATGCTCGGCGACATCATCATCGCCCGGGAGACGCTGGAGCGGGAAGCGGCCGAGCTCGAAAAGAGTTTCGACGACCACCTGACCCATCTTCTGGTGCACGGTTTCTTGCATCTTCTCGGCTACGACCATATGAATAGTGCCGAAGCCGAAATTATGGAGGGGCTGGAGACTCGCATTTTGGCCCAGCTCGGCCTATCTGATCCCTACGAGGGTCAAGACCTTAAAATGGAACCATGAGCGACTTTACGACGAAGCCGGCGGCAGACGCCAAGGACTCCGAGCCATCCTCCTCTTCGGACGAGGCAGGCAGTAGTAGTCGGCCATCCGGCCGATCGCAATCCTTCTGGTCGCGCGCCGCGCGCATCCTTCGCCCGCAGCAGGGCTCGCGACTGCGCGAGGATCTCGCCGACGCGCTGATGACCGATGCGGCCGGCGACGACGCCTTTTCGCCCGACGAACGGGCGATGCTCAACAACATCCTGCGCTTTCGCGAGGTTCGCGTCGCCGACGTGATGGTGCCGCGCGCCGATATCGAGGCGGTTGATCAGAACATCACCATCGGCGAACTGATGATCCTCTTCGAGGAATCCGGCCGCTCGCGCATGCCTGTCTATGCCGATACGCTCGACGATCCGCGCGGCATGGTCCATATCCGCGACCTGCTCTCCTATGTCGCCAAGCAGGCGCGCAACAAGCGCCGCGGCCCGACGAAACCGGCCGCTGTCGTGCCGGCGATCGAGGTTGCGCCCGAAAACATCCAGAAGACCACGCGTTCGGCCAAGCAGAATTTCGATCTCGCCCGCGTCGACCTGCAAAAGACGCTGGCCGAGGCCGGTATCATCCGCAAGATCCTGTTCGTGCCGCCGTCAATGCTGGCGTCCGACCTGTTGCGCCGGATGCAGGTGAACCGCACGCAGATGGCGCTCGTCATCGACGAATATGGCGGCACCGACGGGCTTGCCTCGCATGAAGACATCGTCGAAATGGTGGTCGGCGACATCGACGACGAACATGACGATGAAGAGGTGATGTTCAAGCGCGTCGCCGAGGACATGTTCATCGCCGACGCCCGCGTCGAGTTGGAAGAGATCGCCCAAGCGATCGGGCCGGATTTCGACATCAGCGAGCAGGTCGACGAGGTCGATACGCTGGGCGGCCTGATCTTCTCCGCACTCGGCCGCATTCCGGTGCGCGGCGAGGTCGTCCAGGCGTTGCCGGGCTTCGAATTCCACATCCTCGACGCCGACCCGCGCCGCATCAAGCGGCTGCGCATCACCCGCAAGCGCCACGCGATCCGCCGCCGCGCCAAGGCGGATGGCGGCTCCGAGACCGGCGACGATCGGCCGGCGAAATCGACCGCCAACTGACAGGACCCAACTGACGGGACAAAGAGCCGCTTTTTTGAAAGACTGCGGATGGGTTGATTCGCGGTTTGATGGGAGTGCGCATGGAGCGGCTTGCGGACAGGGTTATCCTCGTCTGGGGTTTCAAACGGTCGCTGCTGGCCATCGCCGCCGGGGCATTCGCGGTTCTGGCGCTGCCGCCCATCGGCTTTTTCGCGGCGATGTTCGTTTCCTTCACCCTGCTCATCTGGCTGATCGACGGGGCGGCGGCTTCGCCTGAAAGCGGCCTGATCGGCAGGCTGTGGCCGGCGTTTGCCACCGGCTGGCTGTTCGGCTTCGGCTATTTCGTCGCCGGCCTCTGGTGGCTCGGCCATGCGCTGCTGGTCGATCAGGAAGAATTTGCCTGGGCGCTGCCGCTGGCAATCCTCGGGCTGCCGGCCTGTCTTGCGATCTTCTACGGCCTGGCGGCCGCTCTTGCCCGCATCGTCTGGTCTGATGGCATGGGGCGGATCGCCGCGCTTGCGGCAGGCTTCGGGCTGATGGAATGGCTTCGAAGCGTGATCCTCACCGGCTTTCCCTGGAACGCCATCGGCTACGGCTTCATGCCGGTTCCGCTGATGATGCAGTCGGCGCATGTGATCGGGGCGATGGGCGTGACGGCCCTTGCCGTCTTCGTCTTTTCTGCGCCTGCCCTTGCCGGGACGCGGCAAGGGGCACGGACGGGTATCGCGCTCGCCGTCCTGCTCTTTGCTGCCCATCTCGGTTATGGCGCTTATGCTCTCCATCTCGCGCCGCGGCCGGACGCATTGCCTGAGGACAAGCGGCAGATGGTGCGGCTGGTGCAGCCGGCGATCGACCAGACAGAGAAAATGGATAACGACGTCGACCGCGCCGCGATCTTCGAGACGCATCTGAAGCTGTCGGCCGAAGCGCCGAAGAATGGCGGGCGCAAGCCCGATATCATCGTCTGGCCGGAAACTGCAATCCCCTTCATCCTGACCGACAATCAGGATGCGCTGACGCGGATTGCCGATACGCTCGACGACAATCAGATCCTGATCGCCGGCGCCGTTCGCGCCGAGGAGATGGGACCAGGCACGCCGCCGCGCTACTATAATTCCATCTACGTGATCGATGGCCGCGGCCAGATCATCGCCGCCTCCGACAAGGTGCATCTGGTGCCCTTCGGCGAATATCTGCCCTTCGAGGACGTGCTCACCGAATTCGGCATCCAGAACGTCGTCGAGATTCCGGGCGGCTTTTCGGCCGCGGCAAGCCGGCACTTGCTGACGCTGCCCGGCGGGCTCAATCTCTATCCGCTGATCTGCTACGAGATCATTTTTCCCGGCGAAATGACCGGTGACATAAAAGACGCCAACGCGATCCTCAATATCACCAATGATGCCTGGTTCGGCACGACGCCCGGCCCCTACCAGCATTTCCAGCAGGCGCGGGTACGGGCTGTTGAAACCGGCCTGCCGCTGATTCGCGACGCCAATAGCGGCATTTCAGCGCTGGTGAATGCGCATGGGGAAATTATTGCGGGCCTCGATCTTGGAGAAACCGGCTTCGTCGATGCAACGCTCGATAGCATCAGCGATGGAGTCGGAACGACATTTCCCCGGCAAACATACTTCTGGTTGACCGAGGCGCTGCTGATTTTGATTGCGCTAATTTCTCGCAGAGGTTTTATTTCCGGGTTGAATTGACCAAAAACCCCTAAAATTGCATAGTGATGTCAATCGGCGTTCTTAACGTATGTTTGAAGGTGGGTTCCTCACCGCTTGCAACGTGGCGTTTTGGGATGGATCAGGGGCATGCCGGTTAGAAACAGGTTGAAATTCTTAGCTAGGGCACGACCATGATTGAAAACAAGAAGAAGCCAAATCCGATCGACATCCATGTTGGCAGCCGTATTCGCCTCCGCCGTACAATGCTGGGCATGAGCCAGGAAAAGCTTGGCGAAAGCCTTGGCATCACCTTCCAGCAGATCCAGAAATACGAAAAGGGCACCAACCGCGTTGGCGCAAGCCGCCTGCAGAATATCTCGAACATCCTCAATGTTCCGGTGTCGTTTTTCTTCGAGGACGCGCCCGGCGAACATTCCAGTGCCGGCGGCGGCATGGAAGCCTCCAGCTCGAATTACGTCGTCGATTTCCTGTCGTCCTCGGAAGGACTGCAGCTCAATCGCGCCTTCGTCAAGATTTCCGATCCCAAGGTTCGCCGCAAGGTCGTGGAGCTGGTGAAAGCCTTGGCCGCTGAAGCCGACGCCGACTGAACCACGACCAATGCAGAATTCGAAAGGCGGTCGAAAGGCCGCCTTTTTTGCGTTTTTGGGGCAAAATTTGTCACTTTGCCGCAGATATAAAGATATATTTATGTCCTTCTGCGCTTGTCATCGGCCCTCGAACTGAGTACCTACTAGGTGGCTTTTATTCTTTGAGGGGAATCCCGAAATGCGCGCGAATTATCTCTTTACCAGCGAGTCCGTTGCCGAAGGTCATCCGGACAAGGTCTGTGACCGCATCTCCGACGAGATCGTCGATCTGGTCTACCGCGAAGCGGCCAAGACCGGCGTCAATCCATGGGGCGTGCGCATTGCCTGCGAAACGCTGGCAACGACCAACCGCGTCGTCATCGCCGGTGAGGTCCGCCTGCCGCCGAGCCTGATGAAGAAGGACAAGGATGGCAAGGACGTCATCAATCCTTCGAAGTTCAAGGCCGCCGCCCGCCGCGCCATCAAGGATATCGGCTATGAGCAGGACGGCTTCCATTGGAAGAAGGCAAAGATCGACGTGCTCTTGCACTCGCAGTCGGCCGACATCGCGCAGGGCGTCGACAGCGCCGCCGACCAGCAGGGCGACGAGGGCGCCGGCGACCAGGGCATCATGTTCGGTTATGCCTGCCGCGAAACGCCGGACCTGATGCCGGCCCCGATCTATTATTCCCATAAGATCCTGCAACTGCTCGCAGTTGCCCGCAAGAAGGGCGACGGCGAAGTCGCCAAGCTCGGCCCCGACGCCAAGAGCCAGGTGACCGTGCGTTACGTCGACGGCAAGCCGTCGGAAGCAACCTCGATCGTGCTTTCGACCCAGCATCTCGACGAGAGCTGGGATTCGAACAAGGTCCGCGCCGTCGTCGAGCCCTATATCCGCGAAGCGCTCGGCGAGCTGAAGATCGCCGACGATTGCAAGTGGTACATCAACCCGACCGGTAAGTTCGTCATCGGCGGACCGGACGGCGATGCGGGCCTGACCGGCCGCAAGATCATCGTCGATACCTACGGCGGTGCCGCTCCGCATGGCGGCGGCGCATTCTCCGGCAAGGACACGACGAAGGTCGACCGTTCGGCCGCCTATGCCGCCCGCTATCTTGCCAAGAACGTCGTCGCCGCCGGTCTTGCCGACCGCTGCACGATCCAGATCTCCTACGCGATCGGCGTCGCCCAGCCGCTGTCGATCTATGTCGATCTGCATGGCACCGGCAAGGTTACCGAGGATCAGATCGAAGCGGCTATCCGCAAGAACATGGACCTTTCGCCGACCGGTATCCGCCGCCATCTCGACCTCAACAAGCCGATCTATGCCAAGACCTCTGCTTATGGCCATTTCGGCCGCAAGGCCGGCCGCGACGGCTCGTTCTCCTGGGAGCGTACCGACCTCGTGAAGGCGCTCAAGGAAAGCGTGAAGGCCTGAGATAAAGCATGACGGATATGGAACGCCGCGGCCGGGCGACCGAAGCCTTCTTCGGTCGCCGCAAGGGCAAGGCCCTGCGCGAACAGCAGGCCGAGACGCTGAACAGTCTGTTGCCGGCATTCCTGATCGATCTCTCGGCGGCTCCCCCGGAGCCGCTGACTTCCCTCTTCCCGGTTCCGGTCGAAAGATTGCGGCTGGAAATTGGTTTCGGCGGCGGCGAGCACCTGATCCACCGCGCGCTGGAGACGTCTTCGACCGGCTTCATCGGTGTCGAACCCTTCGTCAATTCCATGCAGAAGCTGTTGTCGCGCATCGGCGAGACGGGTGCCTCCAATATCCGCGTCTATAATGACGACGCGACGCAGCTGCTCGACTGGCTGCCGGACGGCTCACTCGATCAGATCGATCTGCTCTATCCCGATCCCTGGCCGAAGCGGAAGCACTGGAAGCGGCGTTTCGTCTCGAAAACCAATCTCGACCGCTTTCATCGCGCGCTGAAGCCCGGCGGCCTGTTCTGCTTCGCCTCCGACATCGACACCTATGTAAACTGGACGCTGATCAAATGCCGCGACCATGGCGGTTTCGACTGGATCGCCGACAATGCTGCCGATTGGCTGACGCCCTATGAGGGCTGGCCGAGCACACGTTACGAGGCCAAGGCGCGGCGCGAGGGCCGGTCTTCGGCCTATCTGACCTTCAGGAAGGTCTGAGGCTGCCGGCAAGTCGGCGAACGCGCACGTGATGTTATTCGGCGCGAACAATCGCGTGGAACGCTGGCCTGACGGATTTCCGTGCTGAAGGATCTAAGTTTAGCGGTGGTTGGGGCCGTATACAGTCAGATAGCTGGTTGGAACGCGATCGCTGGCAACCCCTGGGCCTTCCATCTCTGCTGGGTCATAAAATAGACCGTTTTCCGCGTCGTAAAGCATGAAGTGATCCCCCTGAACGTGGACGATGGCAACCCCCTGGATATCGCTCCATCGACTGGTTTTGATCGGGGCTTCGTTAGACAATCCGATCTCCGCCAACACGCCGCAAAGATCGTTCCAGGTTGTATAATGCGCCGATTTATCGCCCCAATCGATCATGGCGGCCACATCGTCGTAGCACATGCCGGTGAGCATCTGCAGAACAAAGACCCCGCATCCATCGTCTCTCGGGCATTGCGTGTGAAATGGAAATCGATTTGGCTGCGATTGGTTCAATGCAAGCTCCTTTCGTCGCCGACCAAGAACAAGCCAACGCGGAATACATGCACTCGTCGTAGCATGAAAGGCACCCGTCTCGAACAGATGGCCGCTATTGGCGGCGCAAGAAGACGTCGCCCACGGCAGCTTTCTGATGAAGAGACGAATTCAGATTTGAGGTAAGCGCTGTTAGGTTCGCACCTTGACTACGATGCTTTATGCCGTTTCGAATAGGGTCGCCTTGTCGTGAGGACACCTTCGCGTCAACGGGCTTATTACACTCATTCTGCAGGAATTTAGTCGCTTCAACAAACTGGAAGGTGGGTGTTTCAGCTATGGGATTTCGCCTCGATATGAGCAAGCAATTACTCGGATCGTATTTCCACCAAGACTTTTTGGACGAATTTGGGAGTGAGCAGGCCGCATTTTCCGCAATCCGCGACCATGAATGCGTATCGTTGCCTATCGTGACCGAAGAACTGAAGGGTCTTCTTGAGAGCCGGATTGATGAACAGCAACTTGGCGAACTTCTTTTCAGCCAGATTGGAGTATATTTCGATCCCGCGTCACGGGGCTGTACTTCTAGGGAGTGGATTGAGCATGCCATTGCGGAGCTAAATCGTTCCGAATGACCGGTTTGGGCAGACAGAAGCTTTTGGGCACATATTACCCTGCCGGGTAATTCCACGGCAGGAGACCCTCAATCTGGCTCTGCTTGTGGCCGTTAACGATGGCCGTGAGCGTGGCAGTCAGATAGGCCAGCGGATCGACGGCGTTCAGCTTGCAGGTCTCGATGAGCGAGGCGATGATCGCCCAATTCTCTGCTCCAGCGTCATGCCCCGCAAATAGAGCATTCTTCCGATTAAGCGCTATCGGCCTAATGGTTCGCTCGACGCTGTTGTTGTCGATCTCGACACGGCCGTCAGTCAGGAATATGCAAAGGCCATCCCAATATTTGGCGATATAGGCGAGAGCTTCTCCGAGCGGCGACTTGCCAGCGACGCGGGCACGATGCTGAGTGAACCAAGTTCGCATGTCGACGACCAATGGCGCTGATCGTTCCTGCCTAACAACTAGGCGAGCTTCGGAGGATAGACCGCGCAACTCGGCTTCGATGCGATATAGCTCACCGATCCGCCTCACGCCTTCCTCAGCAATCGGCGCTGAGCCGGTGCTGGTGATCTCCACCAGCTTGCGCCGGGCATGTGCCCAACAATAGGCAAGCTGGATATCTGGACCGACGCGCTGTGGTGCGATCAAGCGATTATATCCGGCATAACCGTCGACCTGCAGAACGCCGGAGAAGCCCTGCAATATCCGTTCGGCATGAAGTCCCCCGCGACCAGGCGCATAGGTGAAGGCCACGCCCGGCGGAGCACTGCCATTCCATGGCCGATCATCACGCGCCAAGGCCCAGAAGTAGCCGGTCTTGGTTTTACGGGAGCCGGGATCAAGCACCGGAGCACGGGTCTCGTCCATGAAGAGCTTGGATGAGCGCTTCAGGTCGGCAATCAGCGCATCGAAGACGGGACGCAATTCATATGCTGCCCGGCCGACCCAGTCGGCGAGCGTTGAGCGGTCGAGATCGATGCCTTGACGACTCATGATCTGGGTCTGCCGATAAAGCGGAAGGTGATCGGCATATTTGGAGACCAGCACATGGGCGACGGTCGCTTCGGTCGGTAGTCCTGCCTGGATCAGGCGTGCCGGAGCCGGGGCCTGAACGACACCGTCGGTGCAGGAACGGCACGCATACTTGGGGCGACGAGTAACGATGACGCGGAACTGCGCCGGGATCACATCGAGCCGCTCGGCCACATCCTCGCCGATGCGATGCAGGCAACCACCGCAGGCGCAGACCAGGCTTTCCGGCTCGATCACCTCCTCCACGCGGGAAAGATGTTTTGGAAGAGAGCCGCGATTGGTCGCGCGGGGCTTGCTAATCCTGTTTCCAGCAGGACCGTCAGCCTCATCCTCGGCATGGATCACAGCCATGGCCGTTTCCAGGTCTTCCTGCGCCAGATCAAAACTGGTCGGGATCGCTCTTCTCGGACTTGCGCCCGAAGGCTGCCGCTTGAAGGCCGCGACCAGCTTCTCGATCCGCTCATCCTTGCGGGCAATCTGGGCGTCTTTGCCTGCCTCGCGTGCCTGCGCCGCGATCAGCATCGCCTTCAGGGCAGCAAGATCATCGGGAAGATCGGTGGCGTCAAACATGGCCGGAATATACCAAAACCCAACCCGTTTCGCCTTCGGAATCTGTCGTGCTGAGTCATCGTGCCGCAGCTATTCGATGGCCTCCGGCGTTCTCGTCTTGACGGCATGAACCCGCCGCCAATCGAGGCCCGCAAACAGCGCTTCGAATTGGGCGTGGGGCAGCGTCATCAGTCCATCCTTGATGCTGGGCCAGGTAAAGGTGTTTTCCTCCAGCCTCTTGTAGGCCAGCACAATCCCGCTGCCATCCCAGTAGATCAGTTTCAGCCGATCTGCCTTGCGCGACCGGAACACGAAGACTGCTCCGGTGAACGGGTCCTTGTGCAGTTCGTTCTTCACCAGCGCCGCCAATCCGTCATGCCCCTTGCGGAAGTCGACTGGCTTGGTCGCCACCATGATCCGCACGCGGCTCGTTGGAAAGATCATGACGATGCCGCCAACCCACGCGCAATGGCCACGATCCGGGCTGCCGAAGCCCCTTCCTCAAGGCGGATGGTGACAGGCCCGACGACAATCTCGGCGCAGGAGGTCTGCTTGGCGGCTGGCGGTTCCAGAGTGCCAATCTGTGAGGGCGTCTCGACAACCATCGCCGCGAATTCGACCGCATCCTCCGGCTCAGGCAAAACCAGCTTGCCCTGCCGCGCAAGTGTTCGCCAGGAGGACAGGTGGTTGGCCTTCAGCCCGTGGCGTACCGCTACTTCGTTCACCGTCACGCCCGGTCGCAAGCTCTCCGAAACGATCCGTCCCTTTAACTCGTCCGGCCATTGGCGATGAGCCTCACGTCGGCTCCGCCGCGTCGTGAGAACCTCCAGCGTAGTGTCCATGGAGAAACTCCTTGTCGCTCGTCCATGGAACCTCGATCACAGATCAGGCGACAGCGGGCAATGTGGAGGCAGAACACCGGTTACGATTTGAGGTCGATTCGATCCGAAATGATCCGGCTCCAAGGTCGACAACGACAACAAACCGAACTGAAGGCGCTGCGCCCTCACTTGCGACGCGTAGAGTTCCGCCGTTGGACCGGTTGCCAATAGCGCTCACGCGACTATTTTCTGTGCTGGCCAGCCTCCTCTCAATGGAAGAGAGAAAATGACCGGGAGCAAGTCATGTGCCGAAATATAAAACCCCTGTTCAATTTCGATCCGCCAGCGACGGACGACGAGATCCACGATGCCGCGCTCCAGTTCGTCCGCAAGGTGAGCGGAACGACCAAACCATCGAAGCGCAATGAGGTCGCATTCGAGCACGCGGTCAGTTCGATCGCGGCATGCGCCCGCGAGCTGCTCGATTCGCTGGAAACGTCTCAACCTCCTCGTGATCGCGAAGAGGTAGCGGCAAAGGCGCGCGCGAGAACGGCGGTCCGGTTCGCGTAAGAGAGCCCGTCAGGAGATCTCAATCAAGCCTCGAGTGGCCTACCTGACGGCTTTCGGCCCATACTCACCGTCGCACAATCTGCTAGAGCGATCTAATGTTGGCGACCAATCCGTACGAGTTTCGCAGAGCAACCCTGGATGATCTCGCTTTAATGAAGGCGTGGCGGTCGAACCCGCATGTCCTGGAATGGTGGGGTTCTGGTGAGCCGTATGGTGAAGCAGAACTGATTGACCCTCGGGTGGCTCGCTGGATCATTTCAATTAACGAACGACCATTTGCGTTCTTGCAGGACTACACGGTCCACGGATGGGAAGATCACCATTTTGCCAGCCTTCCCAAAGGGTCGCGGGGAATTGATCAATATATCGGAGACCCCCAAATGGTCGGCGTTGGACATGGTTCAGCGTTTATCGGAATGAGGATGCAGGCTCTTTTCGATGAGGGCGCACCTGTGATCGCGACCGATCCGCATCCAGACAATGAACGGGCGATAGCCGTCTATAAGAAGTTGGGGTTCGAACCGTCTGGACCACCCCAAGAGACCGGATGGGGTTTGATCTTACCAATGCTGGCGACGCGGTAAGCAGAATGGATGCAACAGCAGCAAAGTCTGCATAGTTGCCATAGCTCTATAAGGCTGGTGCAGTTGCTACCGAATCCTGGATTTTCAAAGTCATCGCACACAAGGCGTCGAAAGAGCTACGCACATATGTCGCGACATCCGTCCCGACCGCAGCGAAATCGAATAGAGCGACCGCGCACCGCAAGCAGTGAAACGTAGCAGACGGCCTTGACGGTCAGTGCAGGCTGACCGTCTTCAATTCGTCCTCGGCAGCCTTGAAGAAGGTGCTGGAGCGGTTGTCCGTCAAAAGGATCGGCGTGCCGTCGGCGCCGAAGAGTGCCCAGAGATCGACATTCGGATCGATATCCGGCGCCTCGGGAAAGCACTTGGCGACCTCATCGGTGCGCATTTTTCTGATATAGGCGACCTCGCCGTTGCCGATGTGGGCAAGCTCGGATTTGGTCAAGTGAGACGTGGCTTCTTTCATCAACATTCCTGTTCCTCCGGGAGAAGGGACCAACGGTTCGACAAACCGTTGTGCTACTGTGAGACCGAAATGTTAATTTTCTTGACCATGCGCGCGGGTTCCGGACGAATTAGATCGACGGAGAGCAGACCGTTCTTCAGGGCCGCACCCAGCACCTGCATGCCGTCGGCAAGAACGAAGGTGCGCTGGAACTGACGGGCGGCGATGCCGCGATAAAGATAGTCCCGCTCGCCGTGTTCGACCTGGCGGCCGCGGATCACAAGCTGGTTCTCCTCAATGGAGACATCGAGTTCCTCCTCGCTGAAGCCGGCCACGGCAAGGGTAATGCGCAGACGTTCCGGCGCGCCGGTGTCGGCGGCGATGCGTTCGATATTATAGGGCGGATATCCGTCACTCGCCTTGGAAATGCGCTCCAGCGTCTTTTCCATGGCATCGAAACCCAGAAGCAGCGGGCTGGCGAAAGGGGTAATGCGGCTCATCTCTTTTCAAGTCCTTGATGCAAGCGACCATCCCGGACCTTAAGGGCAGCATCCGGATGCCGCTAATATGGGGAGAGGAGCCCGACGCTGCAAGGCATGGGGCGCGACGTGCCGGCGTCGGCCTCTCAATTTAAGGCGGTGGCGTCAGGCTCTTTCCTTGACAAAGCGTCTGCTGCCTCGCATCAAAACATGCCCGCGCGGAATGTGCTGATTTGTGACGGGACGTGAAGAAATCGGTGCATGCCCGATAACACGCAGTGCGAGGATGGAACGATCGGAATGGCAAGCGCAAGAAAGATCATCATCGACACGGATCCCGGCCAGGACGACGCGGCCGCCATCATGCTTGCCTTCGGCAGTCCCGATGAGCTGGAGGTTCTGGGGATCACCACGGTCGCCGGCAACGTGCCGCTTTCGCTCACCAGCCGCAATGCGCGGATCGTCTGCGAGCTCTGCGGCCGGACGGAGACCAAGGTTTTCGCCGGCGCCGACGCACCGATCGCCCGCAAGCTGGTGACGGCCGAACATGTGCACGGCAAGACCGGCCTCGACGGTCCTGATCTCAGCGAACCGACGATGGCGCTGCAGCCCGGCCATGCCGTCGACTTCATTATCGAGACGCTGCGCCGCGAGCCGGAAGGCACGGTGACGCTGTGTACGCTCGGGCCGCTCACCAATATCGGCATGGCCTTCCAGAAGGCGCCCGACATCGTCCCCCGCATCCGCGAGCTGGTGATGATGGGCGGCGGCTTCTTCGAGGGCGGCAACATCACGCCGGCAGCCGAATTCAACATCTATGTCGATCCCGAGGCCGCCGATATTGTCTTCCGCTCAGGCGTTCCGATCGTGATGATGCCGCTTGACGTGACGCATCAATTGCTGACCCGCAAGGACCGGGTGAAGCGCATGGCCGAAATCGGCACGGCGCCGGCAAAGGCCATGGTCGAGATGCTGGAATTCTTCGAGCGGTTCGACATCGAGAAATACGGTTCCGACGGCGGACCGCTGCACGACCCGACCGTTGTCGCCTACCTGCTGAAGCAGGAGCTTTTCCAGGGCCGGGACTGCAATGTCGAGATCGAGGTCCAGTCCGAACTTACCGTCGGCATGACGGTCGTCGACTGGTGGCACGTGACCGAGCGCAAGCGCAATGCCAGGGTCATGCGCCATGTCGATGCGGACGGCTTCTTCGATCTGCTGATCGAACGCTTCGCCCGCATCTAAAACTTCGATTTCCCTTCCTCGCGAGGAGGAAAGGAAACGATCTCAGGCGTCTTTTTCGTCGAAGACAGAGTTGGTTTCGGCTTCGGCCGGCTTCGGACCGCCCTTGGCGACACCGACCATGGCCGGGCGCAGCACGCGCTCGCCAATGGTGAAGCCGGCCTGCACGACCTGGACGACCGTGTTATTCGGCACGTCCGGGTTCGGCACCTCGAACATCGCCTGATGGAAATTCGGATCGAACTTCTGGCCGACCGGCTCCAGCTTGCGAACGCCATGGCGCTCGAGAGCCGACAGCATGGCGCGCTCGGTCATCTCGACACCCTCGATCAGCGTGCTCAGGCCGGCATCGGCCGCAGCCCTGGTCTCCGGAGGGATGGCATCGAGCGCGCGACGCAGATTGTCGGACACGGCGAGCATGTCGCGCGCAAAGCCGGCGACGGAATAGGACTTGGCATCCTTCACTTCGCGCTCGGTGCGGCGGCGCAGATTGTCCATCTCGGCAGCAAGGCGCAGATAGCGGTCACGCAGTTCGCCGTTTTCGGCTTTCAGAAGCTCGATCGGGTCCGGCTGGGCGGGCTCTTGCTGCGCAGTTTCGTTCTCGACGTAGGCGGCAGCGTCGGCTGCGGCATCGGCCGCAGTTGCGTCAGGTCCGTTTTTCGTCGTGTCATCGGTCATGACGGTCTCCGGTTGGTGTCTTCAGATGCGCCCGATATCGAGGTTTGACCGAAAAAAATCAAGTCTGCGTGACAAAGAAGCGAAAATTCCGCGTGACTGATAGCTGCGCGTCAAAGCTGATTGCGCGAAAGGCGGGAGACGAGCTGGGCTGTGTAGTCCACCATCGGCACGATGCGCGAATAATTGAGCCGCGTCGGGCCGATGACGCCGACGGCACCGACGATGCGATCGTCGTCGTCACGATAGGGCGCGACGATGAGCGACGAGCCGGACAGCGAGAAGAGCTTGTTTTCCGAACCGATGAAGATGCGCACGCCCGAACCGCTTTCGGCGAGATTGAGGATCTCGATCAGGCTGTCCTTCTTCTCGAGATCGTCGAACAGCAGGCGCAGCCGGTCGAGATCCTCGGCGCCGGCGAGGCCTTCGAGCAGGTTGGCGCGGCCGCGGATGATCAGCTGCGTGGGCTTTCCCTCGTCCGGGCTGCCGGCCCAGACAGCAATGCCGCGCTCGACCAGATCGCGTGACAGGGCATCGAGCTCGTGACGGACGTCGTCCTTCAACCGGCTTAACTGTTTGCGAAGCTCCGGCAGGGTCTGGCCGGACATATGGGCATTGAGAAAATTCGCAGCTTCCGTCAGCTGCGAGGAGGTGACGCCCGCCGGCAGCTCGATGATGCGATTTTCCACCTGATCATGGTCGCCGACGAGCACGGCCAGCGCCTTTGTCGGTTCGAGCCGGATGAACTCGACATGTTTCAGCACCGGATCGCTTTTCGAGGTGATGACGAGGCCGGCGCCGCGCGAAATGCCGGATAACATGCGGCTTGCCTCGTTCATCATCGATTCGACGGGATTGCCGCCACTTTCGACCCGCACCTGGCGGTCGATGTTGGCGCGCTCCTCGGCCGAGAGATCGCCGACCTGCATGAAGGCGTCGACGAAGAAGCGCAGGCCGATCTGGGTCGGCAACCGGCCGGCGCTGACATGCGGCGAATAGATCAGGCCGAGCTCTTCGAGATCGCTCATGACATTGCGCACCGAGGCCGGCGACAGCGACATCGGCAGGATACGGGACAGGTTGCGTGAACCGAGCGGCTCGCCGCTTTCCAGATAACCTTCGACGATGCGACGAAAAATTTCCCTGGAGCGCTCGTCCAGCGCAGCTACGGCATCCGAAACCGACGTCGACCTGATGCCCATGAAGCTTTCGAACCCGTGCTGATGATACTTCCCGAAAAGTAAGTCAAACTCACACCCGTGGCAAAAGGGAATTTGCAAATGAGCGCCGCCAATCGTAGAAGCGGTCAAATAAACCCCAGGAGATAAGAATGCGGCCTTCAGGCAGAAAAATCGACCAGATGCGCAAGGTCTCGTTCGAGCGCAATTTTTCCAAGCATGCGGAAGGCTCCTGCCTGGTGAAGTTCGGCGACACGCATGTGCTCTGCACGGCGAGCCTCGAAGAAAAGACGCCGCCATGGCTGCGCAATACCGGCAAGGGCTGGGTCACGGCCGAATACGGCATGCTGCCGCGGGCGACCGGCGAACGCATGAAGCGCGAAGCCGCCGCCGGCAAGCAGGGCGGCCGCACCCAGGAAATCCAGCGGCTGATCGGTCGGTCGCTGCGCGCCGTCGTCGACCTGCAGGCGCTCGGCGAGCGGCAGATCACGCTCGATTGCGACGTCATCCAGGCCGATGGCGGCACGCGGACCGCCTCGATCACCGGTGGCTGGATCGCGCTTTACGACTGCCTGAAATGGATGGAAAGCCGCAACATGATCAAGGTCGACCGGGTCCTCAAGGATCACGTCGCCGCCATCTCCTGCGGTATCTTCGCCAGCCAGCCGGTGATCGATCTCGATTACCTCGAGGATTCCTCGGCCGAGACCGATGCGAATTTCGTCATGACGGGCACCGGCGGGATCGTCGAGATCCAGGGCACGGCCGAAGGCACGCCGTTCAGCGAGGGCGAATTCACCTCGCTGATGCAGCTTGCCAGGAACGGCATCGGCGAACTCGTGGCGCTGCAGAAGCAAGCCGTCGAAGGATGAACCCCATGCTGGAAGGCATGTTGGAAACAGCGCTCTATGCGCGGGATCTCGATAAGGCCGAGACGTTCTACGAAGACGTTCTCGGGCTTGAAAAGATCGCCCGCGCCGCCAACCGGCATGTCTTCTTCCGCTGCGGTCCGGGCGTTCTCCTGATCTTCAATCCCGAGGAAACGGTAAAGCCGCCAGCGTCTGAAGCACTGCAGGTGCCGCCGCACGGCACGAGCGGCCAGGGCCATGCCTGTTTCCGGGTGTCCGGCCGCAATATCGATGCCATGGCCGAGCGGCTGACCGCGGCGGGCGTTGCGATCGAATCCGAAGTGCACTGGCCGAACGGCGGCCGTTCGATCTATTTCCGCGATCCTGATGGCAACAGCCTGGAATGCGCGGAGGCTAAAATCTGGGGCATCGAACAGGATATCTGAATGCGCAAGCTTGAAACGAAGACCATCGTCGTCGCCAGCCACAATGCCGGCAAGATCCGCGAGATCCAGGAATTGATCGGGCCGCTCGGCTTCACCGCCAAATCGGCCGCCGAGCTGAATTTCGTCGAACCGGATGAGACGGGCACGAGCTTCGAGGAGAATGCGACGATCAAGGCGGTCGCCTCGGCCAATGCCGCCGGCATGCCGGCGCTGTCGGACGATTCCGGGCTGGTGGTCGATGCACTCGGCGGCGATCCCGGTGTCTACACCGCCAATTGGGCGGAGAGGGCAGACGGCACGCGCGATTTCGACATGGCGATGGCCAAGGTGGAAAAGGCGCTGCAGGACGCGGGCGCGACAAAGCCGGAACAGCGCACGGCGCGTTTCATCAGCGTGCTCTGCCTTGCCTGGCCGGATGGGCATACGGAGCTGTTTCGCGGCGAGGTGGAAGGCAGCGTCGTCTGGCCGCCGCGCGGCACGCAGGGCTTCGGCTACGATCCGGTCTTCCAGCCCGAGGGCTACGACATCACCTTCGGCGAAATGAGCGGCGAGGAAAAACACGGCTGGAACGTCGGCAAGCCGCAAGCGCTGTCGCACCGTGCCCGCGCCTTCAAACTCTTTGTCGAAACCTGCCTGGAGGCATAGAGTCGGTCCGTGGACAATTTCGACACGCCAAGCACCTCGCGCGACGCGGCTCTGCTGCCTGATACCGGCGAGCCGGGCTTCGGCGTCTATGTGCATTGGCCCTTCTGCGCGGCGAAGTGTCCCTATTGCGACTTCAACAGCCATGTGCGCCATCAGCCCGTGGATCAGGAGCGCTTTACATCAGCCTTCCTGACGGAGATGGCGGCGGTCCGGGCGATCAGCGGGCCGAAGACGGTGACGAGCGTCTTTCTCGGCGGCGGCACGCCCTCGCTGATGAAGCCGGAAACGGTCTCGGCCATTCTCGACGGCATTGCGCGGCACTGGCATGTGCCAGATGGCATCGAGATCACCATGGAGGCCAATCCTTCGAGCGTCGAGGCCGAACGGTTCCGCGGCTATCGGGCGGCCGGCGTCAATCGCGTCTCGCTCGGCGTGCAGGCGCTGAACGACCGGGATCTGAAATTCCTCGGCCGGCTGCATGATGTCGCCGACGCGCTGAAGGCGATAAGGCTGGCGCGCGACATCTTCCCGCGCATGTCCTTCGACCTGATCTATGGCCGACCCAATCAGACGGTCGAGGAATGGGAAACGGAACTGAAGGAGGCGATCTCCTACGCGGTCGATCATCTTTCGCTCTATCAGCTGACCATCGAGGAAGGCACGCCCTTCTACGGCCTGCACAAGGCCGGCAAGCTGATCGTGCCGGATGGCGAGCAATCGGCATTGCTCTACGAGGCGACGCAGGAGATCACCGCGCGTGAGGGAATGCCGGCCTATGAGGTTTCCAATCATGCCCGGCCGGGGGCCGAAAGCCGGCATAACCTGACCTACTGGCGCTATGGCGACTATGCCGGCATCGGCCCGGGCGCCCATGGCCGGCTGACGCGTGGCCCGGAGAAGCTCGCGACGGCGACCGAGCGCAAGCCGGAAACCTGGCTCGACATGGTCGAGCGTGATGGGCACGGCATTCTCGACGAGGAGCGGCTCGGCTTCGAGGAGCAGTCCGACGAGCTGCTGCTGATGGGGCTGCGGCTGAGGGAAGGCGTCGATCTTGCCCGCTGGCAGCAGCTTTCGGGCCGCGACCTCGACCCGAAACGCGAGGAATTCCTGCTCGAACACAAATTCATCGAGCGGATCGGCAATTCACGCCTGCGCTGCACGCCATCAGGCATGCTGATCCTCGATTCCGTCGTCGCCGATCTCGCCTGCTGACGCGTCGGGCTGGATTTGCGGCACGGCGGCATCGATATTGCCGCCGCACCTGAGGGCATTTCTCAGCCGTGGCTGGTGGCACCGGCCTTGAAGAGGCTGCCGGTCGGTGTCTTCAAAAACATCTCCAGCGGAATATGCTCCTGGTGCAGGAAGCCGGTCGCCGGCAGCAGACCGTCGCGGACCATCTCGATGACGGCGACGACGGAGGCTGACGTCGTCCAGGCGATCGCCGTGCGGCGCGCCCCGGCAATCTCGATCGGGTAATAGGCGCGCACGAACTCCTTGCGGCGCAGGCTGCCATTCTCGGTGCCCTCGGCGGCGACATGGACATAGACGACATCGTCTTCAACCGGCGGCTTGGCATTGGTCAGGATCTCGCCGGCGAGCTTGCGCTTGTCGCGCATCAACAGCTCGTGGAAGAAGAAGTTCATCAGCTCCATATGGCCGGGATAACGCATGGTCTTGTAGTCGAGATTGTCGATCTTGCCGAGCATCGTATCGCACATGGTGCCAAGGCCGCCCGACGTCGTGAAGGCTTCGAGCTTGACGCCGCCGACATAGACGGTCTCGTGCCATTCCATCGGCGAGACGAGCTTGCGCACACCGCCCTCGATGACCTCGCAGTCGTTCAGATATTCGTTGACGACGCCCTCGGGCGACCAGTTGAAGGCGTAGCCGAGCAGCCCGGTCGGATGCTGCGGCAGGGCGCCGACGCGCATGCGGATCGACCGGCAGCGATCGAAGCCGTCGGCCAGGCTTGCGCCGACGATGCCGACGAAACCCGGCGCCAAGCCGCATTGCGGCGCCATCAGCCCGCGGGCGGTCTTCGACAGCTCGATGATGAAATTGGTGGTCGGAACGTCTTCGGTCAGATCGAAATAATGGATACCGGCAAGATGGGCGGCACGCGCCAGCTCGATGTTCAAATGATAGGGCAGGCAGGAGAGCACCGCCTCGACATTCGCGAGCAGTTCGCCGATCACCTGGGGGTCGGAGATATCGCCGGTGCGGCACTTGAAGGGGACGTCGCTCAGCGGCAATTGCGCGTCGACGCCGATGACATCGAAGCCGCCTTCATGCAACAGCGTCGCCGCCAGCCGTCCGACCTTGCCCAGGCCGAGAACGGCGATCTTTTCGAAACTCATTCATTCCTCCCACGCGCCGTTTTGGCGCTTCAGTCTTTGACATGCACTGGATGCGCGGGAGGTATAGAATAAAAAACTTATAAAGGAAAACGGCCGGAATCGCTTCCGGCCGTCGATTTTTCGGAAAAACTAGTCGATTATTCGTTGATCAGGCGCTTCAGAAGCTCGACTTCGTGCGAAAGCTTGGTGTCTCCCGAAATCAGCTCCTCAATCTTGCGCACCGCATGCAGCACGGTCGTGTGATCGCGCCCGCCGAACCGGCGGCCGATCTCCGGGAAGGAGCGCGGCGTCAGCGTCTTCGACAGATACATGGCGATCTGGCGCGGCTTGACGATGACGCGGGTGCGGCGGTTCGACACCAGTTCCTGGCGCGAGACATTGTAGTGCCTTGCGACGATGCGCTGGATATCCTCGATGCGCACACGGCGCGGCTCGCCGGAGCCGACCAGATGGGCGAGCAGTTCGTCGACGCGTTCGATCGACAGGTTCGGCTCGAAGGAGCGGCGGAAGACCAACTGGTTGAAGGCGCCTTCGAGTTCGCGGCCGCTGGCCGTGACGTTGCGGGCGACATGCTGGAGCAGTTCGGCCGGAATTTCGAGCGACGGATCTTCGAGCCGGGCGACAGCAAGGCGACGCTTGAGGATTTCGAGACGCATCTCGTAATCCGGCGCGTCGAATTCGATCGCGACACCGCCCTGCAGGCGCGAGCGAACGCGGGGGTCGAGCGACTCCAGCTCCCAGGGCGCACGGTCGGCAGCAACGACGACCTGCTTGGCGCTGTCGAGCAGCATGTTCAGGAGATGGCAGAATTCATGCTGGATCATCTTGCCCTGCAGGAACTGCATGTCGTCGATGATCAGGAGATCGATGTTGCGCAGCGAATCCTTCAGCGTCAGCGCATCATTGTCGCGGATCGCGGTGGCAAAGCGCCACATGAAATATTCGGCCGTCAGATAGACGACACGCAGAGCCCGCGGGTTCTGCACCGCGGCATTGGCGACCGCCTGCAGCAAATGGGTCTTGCCGAGGCCGACGGTCGAATGGATGAAGAGCGGGTTGAAGCGCACGGCGCCTTGACCAGCTTCTGCGATGGTCTTTGCAGCCGCAAGTGCGACCCGGTTCGAGCTGCCTTCCACGAAGGTGTCGAAGGTGAAGCGGCTATCGAGCGGCGAACCGAAGAGCGGCGAGCCAAAGCTTGCTGGCCTTGCGGCGGCAACAGCCGAAACCGCCTGCTGGACGGCCTGACCGGCCGGCTGCGCGCTTGTCGGGCGGCGCATCTGCGTGGGGGCGGCTGGTTCCGGCGCGACCGCCTCATCGAGCGCCTTCGTGCCGTGGCGCGTTGCCGTGCGTACCAGGACTTCGATTTTCAGAATTTCCGGATCCTCGGCCTGGAACAGACCGGTGATGAGATCGAGATAACGATTGTTGATCCATGACTTCAGGAAGGTCGTGGGAACCGAAAGGCGAACCACGCTCTTCGAGACCGAATGCAGCTTCAGCCTGGCAAACCAGCTGGCATAGACGTCAGGGCCGACCTGGGCCTTCAAGCGCGCGCTGACGCGCTCAAACAATACGTTCTGCTTCATTTCCGCCTTTGCTTCGCCCACTTCGAGGCGAATGGAGCCGAACGTCTGCGGTGCCGCATCCCCATTGTCGAGCCCGCCCGTCGTCATCGTATTCATCTGCATAATGCCGCCTTTCAATTCCACCGGGCGGCATCCGCTAAAACGGCCGCCCGATCATTCCCCGCTTTGGCGGGCTGACGGATCCTCATGAGCCGCTCGCCTGCCGGTTCACTCAAAACACTGGCCCCTCAATGGGACCGACGCAGAACTCCGTTGCAGGGGCCGCATTCATGCGGCAACCTTCATCGGCTTTCCATGTCAGGCTGGCGGTCGAACCTCGTTTTCGGCCGACCAGCCCGAACGCAATATTACTTTACCTTCTCCGGCGGCCTCGCCTTAAACGTGCGGCCACTGAAGGCACAAAACATCCCCGCTCCGTAACAGCCACGTTACGGCTCAAATCCGTCGAGTGCTTGAAAAAACGGAAGCGCAGGGCTCCGTAACAAAAGGCACAAACTCATCGCCCTGCCGACGTGGCAGTCAAAACTGAGCCTCTGCAGGTGATGTCCGCGCCCTTTGTTGAAAGCCATTTAGGCAGGATCAAACGGCAATATCAACGATGAATTTTACGCAAAATTAACAAGCGGCCATTGACTCCGCCTGCCGTTTTCGGGCGTCACACCAGCGTCAAAAAAGAATCG
Source organism: Rhizobium sp. WYCCWR 11152 (assembly GCF_013087615.1). Lineage (NCBI taxonomy): Bacteria > Pseudomonadati > Pseudomonadota > Alphaproteobacteria > Hyphomicrobiales > Rhizobiaceae > Rhizobium > Rhizobium sp. WYCCWR 11152. Next base: position 458,467 of record NZ_JABFCP010000011.1, read on the forward strand.
CAGTTGAATCAAAGAGATTCCCCCGTTCGGGCTATTTTGACACGCATTGAAAGAAAAAAAATAAAATCCTCTTGACTCGCCTGTGGTCCCGGAAGCTTGGGGCAGAGTCGCGCAGTGCAAAAGCATCCTTGCGCAAGTCATTGTTTTTAAACGCCTTTTCCTGTCATGGCGCTGACACGAAACAGTCGTGAGATTAACCATGCAGGGGCTGATCGGCGGAATCGAAAAAGCCCGGTAAAATTACCGGGCTAATCATAAAGAAGAAGTCCTTAACGGAAGATTACGCGGTCGTGGTGACCGAAAGAGCCTTCACACGAGCAGCCAGACGCGAGACCTTGCGCGATGCCGTGTTGGAATGCAGCACGCCCTTGCTGGCGGCGCGGGCAAGCTCGGGCTGAGCCGCCAGGAAAGCTTCCTTCGCCTTGGCGGCGTCACCGGATGCGATGGCCTCTTCGACCTGGCGAACGAAAGTACGAACGCGCGAGCGACGAGCCTTATTGACGTCGGTACGGCGGGCGATCTTGCGGGTCGCTTTTTTCGCCGAAGTTGTATTGGCCATGGATGCCTCTCTCAAGAATTCGAACAAACTCCGCCATTACCGCGGGCCTTGCGGCCACAAAATCCAGCAATGCGGGAGCAATCGCGGAAAACCAAACCGGCTTTCCGAACCGTGGGCGGGCATATAACTCTAAAGCCGGCCCACGTCAACGCGGATTTTCAAGCTTTACCACCGGCAAGCACCGAAAAGCATTCAACGGTGCGTAAAAGCAGGTTTGCGCTTCTCGACGAAGGCGGCCATGCCTTCTTTCTGGTCGTCCGTGGCAAAGAGACTGTGAAACAGGCGGCGCTCGAAACGCAAGCCCTCCTCCAGCGTCGTCTCGAATGCACGGTTGACCGCCTCCTTGGCCATCATCACCGAGGGGCGCGACAGCGCAGCGATCTTTTCGGCTGCGGCAAAAGCCTCTTCGAGCAGGCGATCGGGCGCCACCACACGCGAAACGAGTCCCGATCGTTCAGCTTCCGCCGCATCCATCATGCGGCCGGTCAGGATGAGATCCATTGCCTTCGCCTTGCCGACGGCGCGCGTCAGCCGCTGCGAGCCGCCCATGCCGGGAATGACGCCGAGGGTGATTTCCGGCTGGCCGAACTTCGCCGTCTCCGAGGCGATGATGAAATCGCACATCATGGCGAGCTCACAGCCGCCGCCGAGCGCAAAACCGCTGACGGCAGCGATCACCGGCTTGCGCGCCTTGGCGACCTCATCCCAGCCGCTGATGAAATCACTCTTATAGATATCGGCGAACTCAAGCGGCTGCATCTCCTTGATATCGGCGCCGGCAGCAAAGGCGCGCTCGGAACCGGTCAGCACGATCGCTCCGACCGTCTCGTCGGCGTGGAAGGCGGCATAGGCCTCTTTCAGTTCCTTCAGGACAGCGGAGTTCAACGCGTTCAGTACCTGCGGGCGGTTCAGCGTGACGAGGCCGACATTGCCTCGGGTTTCGACGATCAGGGTTTCATAGGCCATGCTGTTCTCCCGGTTTCTCACTCTTAACTTCTGGCAGGCTCATTTCTGGCAGGTGGCGCAATAGAAGGTAGAGCGACCCGCCTGGACGATGCGGGCGACCGTACCGCCGCAGCCGGGCGTGCGGCAAGCCTGACTTTCGCGATCATAGACGGAGAAGGAATGCTGGAAATAGCCGAGCGATCCGTCGGTCTGGATATGATCGCGCAGCGATGATCCGCCGGCGGCGATCGCGTCGGCGATGACGTCGCGGATCGAAGCGACGAGCAGGTCGAGCTGCGTCTTCGGCCGGCCAGTCGCCGTCACCAGCGTGCCGGCGGCGCGAATCGGCGAAAGATGCGCGCGCCACAATGCTTCGCAGACATATATATTGCCGAGACCGGCAATGTTCTTCTGGTCAAGCAGCGCGCTCTTCAGCGGCTGCGCCTTGTCCCGAAAGCGTTCGGCCAGATAGGCGGCGCTGAGCTCGTTCCCCGTCGGCTCTGGGCCGAGATCGCGGAAGAAGGGATGGGCGGCGAGATCGGCGCGTCCCACCATATCCATGAAGCCGAAACGGCGCGGATCGTTGTAGACGACGCGGCGGGGGCCGCTGGCCGCTTGCAGATGGAAGACGACGTGATCGTGCTTCTCGTCCTTCGAGCGGGCATGGTGGAATTCGCCCGGCACGCCGGAGGCAGCCCCCTCGTCGATATGGCCCTCCTCAATGCGAAAAGAACCGGACATGCCGAGATGCGAAATCAGCGTGTTGCCGTCGTCGAGATCGACCAGCAGATATTTGGCGCGGCGGCCAAGGCCGACGATGGTGCGGCCGGAAACCCTGTCCGCGAAAGCGTCGGGAAAGGGGAAGCGCAGGTCGCCGCGGCGCAGCTCCAGCCTGGTGACGCGGGTGCCCTCCATCGCCGGCGTCAGGCCGCGTTTCACCGTTTCGACTTCTGGCAATTCCGGCATCTTAACCCATCTATCTCTAACGTGTTTCAACCGGCGACGATGTGCGCTATAGCGCCATTGTGCCGCGGAGAATGCGGCCCATAGATAACGTCGCGCGCGGTCTTTCGCTATGGCCGCCGCGCCCGAATCTTCAGGAACGGAGCAGTCTGATGTCAGAAAGCCGCACTTCCGCCGACGGCGGTATGGAGACCTCCTACGGCTTCCGCGAAGTGCCTGATGGCCAGAAGCAGGGCCTGGTCAACCAGGTGTTCCATAAGGTCGCCAAGCGCTACGACATCATGAACGACGTCATGTCGATGGGCATGCACCGCGCCTGGAAGGATGCGATGATCTCGGCGCTGAACCCGCGCAAGGAGCCTGGCTACAAGATACTCGACGTTGCCGGCGGCACTGGTGATATCGCCTTCCGCATCGTCGAGGCCTCGGGCAGACAGGCGCATGCCACGGTGCTCGACATCAACGGTTCGATGCTCGGCGTCGGCGCCGAGCGGGCGGAAAAGAAGAAGCTTTCCGGCAATCTTACCTTCGTCGAGGCGAATGCCGAGGAACTGCCTTTCGAGGCAGGCAGCTTCGACGCCTATACGATCGCCTTCGGCATTCGCAACGTGCCGAGGATCGATGCGGCGCTGTCTGAGGCCTATCGCGTCCTGAAGCGCGGCGGACGGTTGCTGGTGCTGGAATTTTCCGAAGTCGATATGCCGCTTCTCGACAAGATCTACGACGCCTGGTCGTTCAACGCCATTCCGCAGTTCGGCAAGGCGATCACCGGCGATGCCGAACCCTACCAGTATCTGGTGGAATCGATCCGCAAGTTCCCGAACCAGGAGAATTTCGCGGCAATGATCCGCCAGGCCGGCTTTTCGCGCGTCACCTTCACCAATTATACCGGCGGCATCGCCGCACTCCATTCCGGCTGGAAGCTCTGACGCATGACGCAGGCCACGCGCTTTCCCTCATTCCTGTGCTCGTCACAGGAATCCAGCGCGTCCAAGTCCTTGGGCGCGAAAGACACTTCACACCTTATTGAGTCAATCACCGCGCAGACGCGCGGTGGCTGGATTCCTGTGACATCCCTCGGGCAAAGCCCGAGGAAGGGAATGAGGGTGGAGAGATTGGCCGCGTATTTGCAAGCAGGCCAGCCTGCATGAGTACTTTCGGCGCATATTTCCGCCTTTGGCGCGTCGGCTGGGTGCTCGTGCGTGAGGGTGTCGTGTCCGCCCTTCCTTCCGAAGGGCTGCCGCCTCCGGTGGCGCTCGCCAAATCCTTCGTCACGATTTTCGAGCGAAGCAAGGCGCGGCATCAGAAGCGCAGCGACCGGTTGGCACAGGCGGTCGAGCGGCTCGGTCCCTCCTATGTGAAGATCGGGCAGTTCCTGGCGACGCGGCCGGATGTCGTCGGCGTCGAATTCGCCAACGACCTGTCGCAGCTTCAGGACCGGATGGCCTTCTTTCCCTCGGCCGCCGCCAAGGCCAATATCGAAGGCTCGCTCGGACGTCCGATCAGCGAGCTCTATGCAAGCTTCGGCGATCCGATCGCTGCCGCCTCGATCGCGCAGGTGCATCCGGCCGAGGTCGATAGTGCCGAGGGCCGGAAGAAGGTTGCCGTCAAGATCGTGCGGCCCGGCGTGCGCCAGCGCTTTGCCCATGACATCGAGGCGATGTATCTCGTTGCCCATATGCAGGAGCGTTTCCTGCCGTCCAGCCGGCGGCTGCGGCCGGTCGAGGTGACGAAGACACTGGAGCAGACGACGAAGGTGGAGATGGATCTCCGCCTGGAGGCGGCCGCTCTTTCCGAGATCGCCGAAAATACCGAAAAGGATCCCGGCTTCCGCGTGCCGAAGGTCGACTGGGAACGGACCGGGCGCGACGTCATCACCATGGAGTGGATCGACGGCACGAGGATGTCCGATGTCGAGGGCCTGCGCGCGGCGGGCCACGACCTCAACCTGCTTGCCGATACGCTGATCCAGTCGTTCCTGCGCCACACGCTGCGCGACGGCTTCTTCCATGCCGACATGCATCCGGGCAATCTCTTCGTCGATGCGGGCGGCATGATCGTCGCCGTCGACATGGGCATTGTCGGGCGGCTGGGCAAGAAGGAGCGGCGGTTCCTCGCCGAAATCCTCTATGGCTTCATCACCCGCGACTATATCCGCGTTGCAGAGGTGCATTTCGAAGCCGGCTATGTGCCCGGCCACCACAATGTCGAAAGCTTCGCCCAGGCGATCCGGGCAATCGGTGAGCCGATCCATGGCCAGCCGGCCGAGACGATCTCGATGGGCAAGCTGCTGACGCTGCTGTTCGAGGTGACCGAGCTCTTCGACATGGAGACGCGGCCGGAGCTGGTGATGCTGCAGAAGACCATGGTCGTGGTCGAAGGCGTATCGCGCATGCTCAATCCGCGCTTCAACATGTGGAAGGCCTCCGAGCCTGTCGTCGGCGACTGGATCCGCACCAATCTCGGACCGAAACGGATCGCCACCGATCTCAAGGACGGGCTGAAGGCGGCGGTCAAGCTCGCCGAAGCCGTGCCGGAAATCGCGGCAAAGACCGAAAAATTCCACCATCAGCTGCTGCATATGAGCGAGCACGGCTTACGTTTCGATGCTGAGACGGCGGAGGCGATCGGCAAGGCGGAAGCGCGGCACAACCGTTCGGCCAAGATTGCGCTGTGGGTCATCGCATTGACGCTTCTCTATATTGCCTGGATGCTGAGCTGACCGCGTGCCAAAAACATGCGGTGTTCGGCATTTGGGATATCCCATGTGACGGAGGGCTCGCTTAATCTCACTTTTAAGGAGATAGGCACATGAAGCACGAACGCCTTGGCATCGAACTTTCCGGACAACCGCTCGGCTTTGCCGAGATGGTGACGATTGGGGCGGGCAAGGCTGCGATCTCGGCTTCGGCGACAGGCATGGCCCGCATCGCGATCGCCCGCGAGGTCGTCGAGGATGCGATTGCCTCCGGCATGCCGGTCTACGGCTCGACGACAGGCGTCGGCGCCATGAAGGATGTGGAGTGGTCGGCCGACGAACTCGACACCTTCAATCTCGGCCTGGTGCGCGCCCATCATTTCGGCACCGGCACCCCCTTTTCCTGCAATATCGTCCGCAATGCCATGGCGATCCGCATCAACACGGCGCTGACCGGCCAGGTCGGTTGCACGCCGGAGCTGATCCAGGCCTATATCAGGATGCTCGAGGCCGATCTCATCCCGGTCGTGCGTCGTACCGGCTCGATCGGCTGTGCGGATATCGGCTTGATGGGACAGATCGGCGCGGTGCTGACCGGCGTCGGCGAAGCAATCTATCGCGGCAACAGGATGCAGGCGGCCGAGGCTTTCCAGGCGGCCGGGCTGGAACCGATGCGGATGGCGCCGCGCGACAGCCTCGCTTCGCTCAGCATCAATGCGGTGAGCTTTGCCTCGGCAGCGGAAACGACGCGCAACGCCGCGGCCTCGATCCGCGTCCTGCTGGCGACGGCGATGATGGCAGCCGGCGCGCTTGGCGCCTCCCGCGATCCCTGGAAAGCCGTTCGGCATGTCGGTACGGCGCGCGAAGCGCTGATCGGCGCCTGGCTCTGCAATGCCTCCGACGAATGGAACTGGCCTGTGGCAACGCATGTGCAGGACCCGCTCAGCCTGCGCATGATCGCGCAGGTGTTCGGCGCGGTGATCGAAAACCTCTTATCGACCGGCCACAAGATTCTTGCCGCCACCGGGCGCTCGGACGACAATCCTGTCGTGGTCGAAGGCCGGGTGATGACGTCGGGCGGCTCGCTGCCGCTCGATGTGACGATCCTGCTCGAATCGGCAGCACTCTGCATGGCGCATGCGGCGCGCAACGCCTTCAACCGCTGCGTCATTCTCGGCAATGGCCAGCGGCGCGACCTGCCGGTCAATCTCGTGCCGCCGGGGCGGATTGCCACCGGTTTCGGGCCGATCATCAAACTTGCCGGCGAGATCTTCTCGCGCGTGCTGTCGATGTCCAATCCTGTGTCGGCCCAGTCGCTGGTCGTCGCAGCCGGGCTGGAGGATGAGGCGGCCTTCCTGCCGCTCGTCATCGAACGCTTCGACCGGCAGATGCGGGCGCTGAAGCGCCTTGCAGCCCTCGAGGCGCTGCTGTCTGCCCAAGCGATCGACATTCTCGGCGATGAACCGAAGGGTGTCGCCGCCATGCTCTACGCGGTCGTGCGCAAACATGCGGATTTCTATACGGTCGACCGGCCGCTTTCGGCGGAAGTGGAGGCGATCGAGGAGGAACTTGGTTCGGACGAATTCGTTACGAAGCTGACCGAGCAGGTTCCGATCGCCTCCTTCGACGATTTCTTCGCCCTCGGCTCGCTGGAGCGCATCGAGGAACGGCTAACCCATCACGAGCCGGCAGCAGTCTGATTTCCAGTTACGGAGGAAGCAGCATGGACTTCGATCTCGTTCTGCAGGGCACAGTGGTGCTGCCGGACCGCATTGTCGAAGAGGGCTATGTCGCCGTGCGCGACGGCAAAATCGCCGAGGTCGGCCTCGGAGTACCGCCGGCGGGCCGCGAACGGCATCTGCTCGGAAAAGCGCTGATCCTGCCCGGTGCGATCGACGCGCAGGTGCATTCGCTTTCCCAGAAAGACCAGGAGGATTTCCTCTGGTCGACACGATCGGCAGCGGCCGGCGGGGTGACTGTCATCGTCGACATGCCCTATGACGAAGGCAATCTCGTCTGCTCGGCAGCGGCGGTGAAGCGGAAGATCGATCATGCCGGTCCGCAGGCGCGGGTCGACTTTGCGCTTTATGGCACCATCGATCCGGAAGAAGGCCCGGCGCGCATCCGTGAAATGGTGGAGGCAGGCGTCGCAGCCTTCAAGTTTTCGACCTTCGGCACCGATCCCAAGCGCTTTCCGCGCATTCCGCCGGCCCTGCTCGACGCCTGCTTTGCGGCAATCGCGCCGACGGGGCTGACGGCGGGCGTGCACAATGAAGACGATGAGGCGGTGCGCACCTATATGGAACAGGTGAAGGCGAGCGGCATCACCGATTGGCGGGCGCACGGCCTGTCGCGGCCGCCGATCACCGAGCTGCTGGCGATGCATACGATCTTCGAGACCGGCGCCAATACCGGCTGCCCGGCGCATGTGGTGCACTGCTCGCTCGGGCGCGGCTACGATATCGCCCGTTCCTATCGCCGCGATGGCTTTGCGGCGACGGTCGAATGCTGCATCCACTACCTGACGCTCGACGAGGAAAACGACGTGAAGCGCCTCGGCGGCAAGGCGAAGATCAATCCGCCGGTGCGGCCGCGCGCCGAGGTGGAGAGGCTCTGGCGGAAGGTGGCCGAGGGTGATGTCTGGCTGGTCTCGACCGATCACGTCAGCTGGTCGGAAAACCGCAAGACCAATCCCGACATGCTCGCCAATGCCTCCGGCGTTCCCGGCCTCGAAGTGATGGTGCCGCTTTTCGTCAAAGGTGCTACAGAACGCGGCATTCCTTTGACATGGGCCGCCAGGCTGATGGCGGAGAACCCGGCGAAGCATTTCCGGCTCGACCATATCAAGGGCGCGCTGACCCCGGGCAAGGATGCCGATATCGTCGTGCTCGAGCCGCGCGACAGTGTCTATGATGCCGCAGCCAGCGGCAACAACGTTGTCGGCTGGAGCCCCTATAACGGCATCCGCCTGCCCTGGACCGTTTCCGCCACCTATCTGCGCGGCGAAAAGATCGCCGAGGGCGCGAAGGTGCTGGCCAAGCCCGGCACCGGCCGGTTCGTGCGGCCGCTGCCGCGCCAGGTCATTGCGGGAGCTGAAGCATGAGTCGCAATCTACCCGTCAATGCCGGCCGGATCGCTGAAGATATCGAGGCACTGGCCGGGATCACCGAGCCGGGGCATCCCTGGACGCGGCGGGCCTTCTCGCCACTCTTTCTCGAAGGCCGGGCCTATATCGACGCGCGGATGAAGGCGGCGGGACTGGAAACGCGGGTCGATGCCGGCGGCAATCTGATCGGCCGGCGGACGGGCCGAAAACCATGGCTCGGCACAATCATGGTCGGTTCGCATTCCGATACGGTGCCGGACGGCGGCCGCTTCGACGGCATTGCCGGGGTCATCTCGGCACTGGAGGTGGCGCGCGCGCTTGTTGACCAGAATATCGAACTCGATCACGATCTCGAAATCGTCGATTTTCTTGCCGAAGAGGTCAGCATCTTCGGCGTGTCCTGCATCGGCAGCCGCGGCATGACCGGCCAACTGCCGGAGGCCTGGCTTTCGCGCGTCAGCGACGGGCGCGACCTGGCCGAAGGCATCGCCCAGGTCGGCGGCAGACCCGATGTACTGATGCAGCAGAACAGGCCCGATATAGCAGGCTTTCTGGAGCTTCATATCGAACAAGGCCCGGTGCTCGAAGCCGAAAAGCAGGATATCGGCATCGTCACCGCGATCTCGGGCATCACCCGGATCGAGATCACCGTCGAAGGGCGGGCCGACCATGCTGGCACGACGCCGATGGACCGGCGGGCGGATGCGCTGGTGGCGGCGTCGCAGTTGGTGCTCGACATCCGCAATGCCGCTGCCGAGCTTGCCAAATCGCCGGGGCATTTCGCGGCGACGGTCGGAGAATTCAGGATCGAGCCGAATGCCGCCAATGTCGTGCCGTCGAAGGTGGTGCTGCTGATCGATGGCCGTGCCGAAATCCGCGCCGACATGGAGGCATTCTGTCGCTGGCTCGACGGCCATGTCGAAAAGCTGGCGGGCGCCTACAGCGTGACGATCAAGACGCCGAACCGGGTTTCCGACAATCAGCCGACGCCTGGCGATGCCGGGCTGCTGTCGACCTTGGAGACCGCCTGCGAACGGGTCGGCGCAAAACATCGGCGCATGGCCTCCGGCGCAGGACACGATACGGCCTGGATCGCCAAGGTGGCGCCGGCAGCGATGATCTTCGTGCCCTGCCGCGAAGGCCGCAGCCATTCGGCCGACGAGTGGGCGGAGAATGACGATATCGCGCTTGGCGCCGCCGTGCTGTTCGAGGCGGTGCGCGAGATGGATGCGAGCTTGAATCAGGAGAGGACCGATGGGACGCATACTCGTTGAGAAGGACGTGGAAGCCGCCGTCAAAGGCGGCTCCGTCTATGCCGCCGGCGGCGGCGGCTGGGCCGATCACGGGCGGATGCTTGGGCTTGCCGCTGTCAATGTCGGCAAGCCGGAGCTGGTCTCGATCGACGAGCTGAAGGACGAGGAGTGGATCGCAACCGCGGCCGCGATCGGCGCACCGGCCTCCACCACCCCCTGGGAAATGCAGGGCATCGACTATGTGAAGGCGGTGCAATTGCTGCAGGAGACGCTGGGCGAAAGGCTGTCCGGGCTGATCATCGGCCAGAACGGCAAGTCCTCGACGCTGAACGGCTGGCTGCCATCGGCGATCCTCGGCACCAAGGTGGTCGACGCCGTCGGCGATATCCGCGCACATCCGACGGGCGACATGGGCTCGATCGGCATGGCCGGATCGCCCGAGCCGATGATCCAGACCGCTGTCGGCGGCAATCGGGCCGAAAACCGTTATATCGAACTGGTGGTGAAGGGTGCGACGGCGAAGATCTCGCCGGTGCTGCGGGCTGCGGCCGACCAATCCGGCGGCTTCATCGCCAGCTGCCGCAATCCGCTCCGAGCCTCCTATGTCCGCACCCATGCGGCGCTCGGCGGCATCTCGATGGCGCTTGCGCTCGGCGAAGCGATCATCGCGGCGGAGAAGCGCGGCGGATCTGCCGTCATCGACGCGATCTGCAAGACGACGGGTGGCCATATCCTTGCCGAAGGCGTCATCACCCGCAAGGACGTCGTCTACACCAAGGAAGCCTTCGACATCGGCACGATCATCGTCGGCTCGGGCGGAACATCGGTGACGCTGCATGTGATGAACGAATATATGGCGGTGGACGACGCGGGTGGCGGGCGGCTAGCGACTTTCCCCGCCGTCATCACCACGCTTTCACCGGAGGGCGAGCCGCTTAGCGTCGGCCAGCTACAGGAGGGCATGCATGTCTTCATCCTGCATGTGCCGATGGAGATCATTCCGCTGTCGGCAAGCGTGCTCGATCCGACCGTCTATCCCGTCGTCGAAAAGGCGATGGGGATCGAGATCGCACGTTATGCACTGGCGACGAAGGCCTGAGCCCGTGGCGCGCGATCCCGGCCTCGAAGAACTGATGCGTGAGGAACTCGGCGATCGGCCGGGCCTTGCCGAAAAATCCATGTTCGGCGGCTGGGCCTTCATGCTGAATGGCAATCTTCTCTGCTGCGCGCGCCATGACGGCATGCTGATCCGCCTCGGCAAGGGCGATGACGGCTGGGCGCTGGCTCTGCCGGGCGTGATCCAGATGCTGTCGGGCGAGCGGGTGATGCATGGCTGGGTGCGCGGCAATGCCGAAGTTTACGGCGACGATGCTCTGAGACGGCGTCTGCTCGATGCAGCACTTGCCTATGTGGAATCGCTGCCGAGCAAATAGAAAAACGAGGAACCCACGATGCCGAAGGCCAATCCACGTCATCCGAAATTTCCGATTCCCGGCGGGCCGGAACTGCGGGCCAAAGGCTGGCGGCAGGAGGCGCTGCTGCGGCTGCTCGAAAACGTGCTCTCCGTCGGTGAGGATCCCGACAATCTGATCGTCTATGCCGCGCTCGGCAAGGCGGCCCGCAACTGGGCGGCGCACAGAGGCATCGTCAAGGCGCTGACCGAGATGGAAGAGAACCAGACGCTGCTCATCCAGTCCGGCAAGCCGATCGGGCTCGTTCGAACGCATACCAAGGCGCCGCTCGTCATCATGGCGAACTGCAATATCGTCGGGCAATGGGCAAAGGCCGAAGTGTTCTACGAGCTGCAGCGCAAGGGACTGATCTGCTGGGGCGGGCTGACGGCCGGCGCCTGGCAATATATCGGCAGCCAAGGCGTCATCCAGGGCACGTACGAGATCTTCATGCGCATTGCCGAGCGGCGCTTCGGCGGCGATCTCCTCGGCCGGTTCGTGCTAACGGCCGGTCTTGGCGGCATGGGCGGAGCGCAGCCGCTCGCCGGCCGCATGGCGGGGGCTGCGATCCTCTGTGTCGACATCGATCCGGAGCGGGCCCGCAAGCGCCAGCAGATCGGTTATCTCCAGGAAATCGCGCCCGATCTCGACACCGCCCTTCAGATGATCGATGCGGCGGTGAAGGATAAGCGGGCGCTTTCCGTCGGGCTCGTCGGCAATGCGGCGGAAGTCTATCCCGAGATCGCCCGGCGCGGCATCGTGCCCGATATCGTCACCGACCAGACCTCGGCGCATGACCTCGTCTATGGCTACGTGCCGAAAGGCATGAACCTCGCTCAGGTCAAGGGCCTGCGCGACGATGGCCAGGGGCAATTGATGGCGGCAAGCCGCGCCTCGATCGTCGAACATGTGACGGCGATGCTGGAATTCCAGAAACGTGGCTCGGAAGTCTTCGACAATGGCAACCTGATCCGCACGCAGGCCAAGGAGGGCGGCGTTGCCAATGCCTTCGACATTCCGATCTTCACCGAAACCTATCTCAGGCCGCTGTTTGCCCGGGCGATCGGCCCATTCCGCTGGATGGCGCTATCGGGCGAGGAGAGCGATATCGCCCGGATTGACGACCTGCTGCTCGAGATGTTCCCCGACAACAAGATCATAACCAACTGGATCCGGCTGGCGCGCGAGCATGTGCCCTTCGAAGGGCTGCCGGCCCGCATCGCCTGGCTCGGCCACGGCGAACGCACGGCACTCGCAAGGCGCGTCAACGCGCTGGTTGCGAGCGGCGAACTCAAAGGCCCGGTGGCCTTCTCCCGCGACCATCTCGACGCCGGCGCCATGGCGCATCCGAATATCATGACTGAGGGGATGAAGGACGGCTCAGATGCGATCGCCGACTGGCCGCTGATCGATGCGATGATGCTCTGCTCGTCGATGGCCGATCTGGTCGTCATCCATTCCGGCGGCGGCGGTTATGCGGGCTATATGACGAGCTGCGGCGTCACCGTCATCGCCGACGGCACGGATGCCGCCGACGAACGGCTCGACCATGCGTTGACCAACGATACGGCGCTTGGCGTCATGCGTTACGCCGATGCCGGTTATGAGGAGGCGCTGGACGAGGTGGCGAAGAAGGACGTGCCCTATATCCGGCTTGGTTGAAATGGACCACGATCTGCTATATATCATTGTCATATCCTGTCGAGGACGATGACATGGAAACAGCAAAGATCTTCTGGTCGGGGCGTTCCCAGGCCGTCCGACTGCCCAAGGAATTCCGATTCGATGGCGATAGCGTCACCATTCGACGGCAGGGGCGTGCAATCATTCTCGAGCCGATTTCCGATGATTGGGACTGGCTTGCCGACGTAGCTGGTCCGGTTGATCAGGACTTTGCGACAGCGGCGGAAGAGAAACCTGCCGGGCAGGAGCGACCCGAACTCGACTTCTTCAAATGAAATACCTGCTCGATGCGAATGCCGTCATTGCCCTGATGAAGGTCAATGAGCGCCTCATCGCCGAACTGCGCAAACACAGACCGCAAGATTTCGCCTTACCGGCAATCGTTGCGCATGAACTCTTCTATGGTGCTTACAAAAGCCTCCGTACCGACGAGAATCTGGCGCGGATCGATGCGTTGCAATTCAATATCCTGGAATTCGACCGGAACGACGCGCGCAAGGCGGGGGAAATCCGCGCGGCGCTGCAGGCATTGGGAACGCCGATCGGACCCTATGACGTCCTGATTGCCGGACAGGCCGCCGCACGCGGCCTCATCCTGATCACCCGCAATCTGCGTGAGTTCGAGCGCGTGGCTGATTTACAAACCGAGAATTGGGAAGATTAGCTTCGATCAAGTCGTCTGGGTAGCGTGTCAGGCAATCAGATTGGAGACTTCGATGAGGTTGCCGTCAGGATCTCTGAAATAGACCGAGCGCAGACGTCCTGTCGCACCAGTGCGTTCGACCGGACCCTCTTCGATCGCAACGTCCGCGGCCTGTAGATCAGCAATGACATCGGCAAGCGGTGTCTCGGCGATGAAGCAGAGGTCGCCGGAGCCGGGTGTTGGATGTCTCGCCTTGGGATCGAATTCGTGGCCGGCCTGATGCAGGTTGATCTTCTGCCCGCCGAATTTCAGCGCCTTTCGGGTTTCTGCAAAGGTTTCGACCGACATGCCGAGGATGCGGGAATAAAAATCGCAGCTGATAGCGATATCGTCGACGGTCAGCACGAGATGGTCGAGGCGGTCTATGCGGATCATGCTTTTCTCCCCGCGAATTGCTGGGCAAAACAGGCGGAGACAAAGGCCAGCGCCAGCATGGCAAGCGTGAAGATAACGACCGCGGCCCAGCCTTCAACCGCGAAGAACCAGCCGCCCGCCGAACCCATGAGGCTGGAGCCGACATAATAGGCGAGCATATAGAGCGATGAGGCGTGCCCCTTGGTGCCATGCGCCAGCTTGCCGACAAGGCCGCTGGCGATGGAATGGCTCATGAAGAAGCCGGTCGTGAGCACTGTTATACCGAGGATGATGACCGGGAGCGAGGCCGCGAGCGTCAGCGCGCTGCCGGCGGCGGTGAGTACCAGACCGAAGAGAAGCACGGAAAAGTGCCCGATCCGGTCTCCGAGCAGACCGCCGATCGAAGAGGCGCCGATGCCGAAGAGATAGACGGTGAAGATCAGCCCGAGTTCGGTCTGGTTGAGGTCGTAAGGCGACGCCACCAGGCGAAAACCAGCATAATTGTAGATCGTCACGAAGGAGCCCATCGCCAGGAAGGCGATGGCGAAGATGAAAGGCAGCGCTGGATTGGTGAGATGGCCGAGCCAGGCTTTTGCATGAAAGCGCGGATCGAAGCCCGGCCGGCGGACGAAATTGCGTGATGGCGGCAGGAGGGTGATGAAGCCGATCGCGGCGGCAAGGCCGATGGCGCCGATGATGAAGAGCGCCGGACGCCAGGTGAGATATTCGGCGAAGATGCCGGTCAACACACGGCCGGACATGCCGCCGAAGGCCGTGCCGCCGACATAGAGGCCCATGGTAGCGCCAAGGCCGCGCGGATCGATTTCCTCGGCGAGATAGGCCATGGCGACGGCCGGCACGCCGCCGAGAACGAGGCCCTGCAGGGCGCGGATGACGAGCAGAAGGTGCCAGTTCGGGGCAAAGGCCGTGGCGATGGTCAGCAATGCCGCGCCGACCAGCGATATCGACATCAGGCTGCGGCGGCCAAGGCCTTCCGAGACGGCAGCCGCACAGACGATGGCGACCGCGAGGAAACCGGTGGAGAGCGAGAGGGACAGCGAGCTTTCGGCCGGACTGACGGAGAATTGCTGCGAGAAGATCGGCAGCAGCGGCTGGACGCAATAGAGTAGCGAGAAGGTGGAGAATCCGGACAGGAAGAGTGCCAGGCTGGCGCGGCGATAGGCGCCGGTGCCACGGGTCAGGTAGTGCTTCTGCCCTAGGATCGCGGTTGTCTCGGCGGTCTTCGCGGCATGCGCTGACGTCGGCATATCTTCATCCTTCCGACCTCCGATCTAGTCAACGCCGCTCCATTTGTCCAATATATGGGACTGGCGATTTCGATAGGTTTTGGAGATGGCGATGGAGCTGCGGCATTTGAGATATTTTCTCGCGGTGGCAGAAGAAGGCAATTTCACCCGTGCCGCCGGCAAGCTCGGCATCGGGCAGCCACCGCTCAGCCAGCAGATCCGCGACCTGGAAAGGGAAGTGGGCGCGGCGCTGTTTCATCGCGGCCTTCCTCGGCGAAGCAAAGGCTTCGCTGGCGGCTGCGGAAAAGGCGAAGCTTGCGGCGCAAAGCGCCAATCGCGGCGAGACCGGCCGGCTGTCGCTCGGTTTCACCGCTTCCTCCGCCTTCAATCCCGTGGTCAGCACGACGATCCGCCGGTTTCGCGCGCGCTGGCCGGAGGTGCAGCTGTCGCTGACGGAAATGAATACGCTGGCGCTGATGCAGAAGCTGGAACGCGGCGAGCTCGACGCCACCTTCATGCGTCCCAGCCTGGACGATCCCGCCGGCATCCGGCTGCGGCGACTGCCGGATGAGCCGATGGTGATCGCCCTGCCCGCCAGCCATCCCTTGACGCGGCACCCCAGCCTGCCGCTTGCGGCGCTGGCGGACGAACCCTTCATCCTCTTTCCCCGGCTCGTGGGCTTGAGCCTTTACGACGATGTCGTGCTTGCCTGCCGCAAGGCGGGATTCGAGCTGACCGTGGCGCAGGAGGCGCCGCAGATTTCCTCGGTCGTCAATCTGGTGGCGGCCGATCTCGGCGTCTCGATCGTGCCGGCCTCGATTTCGCAGATCAAGCTCGAAGGTGTGGCCTACCGGCCGATCGAGGGACCGCCGGCCGTGGCGCGCCTGGCGCTGGCAATGCTGAAAACACATCGCTCGCCGGTCACCGAGAACCTGATCAGCCTGCTGAGTACATGAATTAACCCGCCGGATCCCAATAGGGCGGATCGCCGAAGCTCTTCTTCAGATGATCGGCGATGGCGCGAAGCTTGGCGGAGGGATTGCGGCCTTCGGGATGGGCCATGTAGATGAATTCGGCCTCCGGCCTGTGGCCGACATCGATTTCGGCAAGCCGGCCCTCGCGGATGGCGGGGCCGGCGATGAAGGCGGGCAGCAGCGCGATGCCGAGCCCGGCAATCGCGGCGTCGCGGAGCATGTCGCCATTGTTGATGCCGAGCGCCAGTTTCGCGCGGACGACGATCGCACCCTCTGGCGTCTGGAAGCGCCAGTCGGCAACGCCGCGATTGGTGTAGAAGATGCCGCGATGGCTGTCGAGATCAGAGAGCGACGAGGGAATTCCCTGGCGGGCGAGATAATCCGGCGAGGCGCAGAGAAGGCGGCGGCTATGCGCGAGCTTCCAGGCGACCAGCCTGTTATCGGCGATCAGACCGTTGCGGATGATGGCATCGTAACCGTCCGAGGCGGCATCGACGCGTCGGTCATCGATATCGAGGGTCAGTTCGATCTCGGGATGTTCGGCAAGAAAGGGATAGAGCGCCGGGCCGAGATGCATGCGGCCGAAGGTGACGGGGGCAGCGATACGGATCGGTCCCGATAGTGTTCCGCGCCGCTCGGCCATATCGGCTGCGGCTTCCTCGATCTCGCGCACGATGCGCGCGGCGCGCCCGAGGAAGACCGTGCCATCCTCCGTCAAAGTGAGCTTGCGCGTCGTTCGGTGCAGCAGCATGCCGCCGAGCGACTTCTCCAGTTCCGCCAGCCTTTCGCTGACGACGGATTTGGACAGCCGCAGGCGTCGGGCCGCCTCGCTGACCGAGCCTGCCTCGACCACGGCGACGAAAGCCGCAATACCTTCGATCCTGATCATCGTTCGGCTTTTCCGAATTCGAGTTCCCCGATCTGGAGACTAATCCGAACGAATGGAAAATGCCATCTTCCACTCATCGAAAGGGACGGCAGGGGCCGCCTCACCTTAAACGCAGGAGATGGAACCATGAACCGCTTGAACAACAGGGTCGCGATCGTCACCGGCGCAAGCTCCGGCATCGGCCGCTCCACGGCAAAGCTCTTTGCCGCCGAAGGCGCCAAGGTCGTCGTCGGCGCCCGCCGCCAGGGCGAACTCGACAGTCTCGTCGCCGAGATCAAGGCAGAGGGCGGCGACGCCATCGCCATTGCCGGCGACGTGCGCTCGGAAGACTATCACAAGGCGCTGGTCGCCGCCGCCGTGACGTATTACGGCAAGCTCGATATCGCCTTCAACAATGCCGGCACGCTCGGCGAAGCCGGTGCGAGCACCGCCGTTTCGGAAGCAGGCTTCAGCGAGGCGCTGGCGATCAATCTGACGGCCTCCTTCCTCGCCGCCAAGCACCAGATCGGCGCGATGGTGGAAAATGGTGGCGGCTCGGTGATCTTCACCTCGACCTTCGTCGGCTACAGCTTCGCTTTTCCGGGCGTTGCCGCCTATGCCGCCAGCAAATCCGGCCTGATCGGCCTGACGCAGGCGCTCGCCGCCGAATTCGGCCAGCAGGGCGTGCGCGTCAATGCCATCCTGCCGGGTGCTGTTGATACCGACATGTATCGGGGCATGAACGATACGCCTGAGAAGCAGGCCTTCGTTACCAATCTGCATGCGCTGAAGCGTGTCGCGACACCCGAAGAACTCGCCCGCTCGGTTCTCTATCTCGCCTCCGACGATGCGAGCTTCGTCACCGGCACGGCCTCGCTGGTCGACGGTGGCGCTTCGATCACCCGCACCTGAGGCGGCGCGGCGCGATTATCCGCTGCGGGTTGACGATCCTTCAATACGCCGGCTTATCGCGCCGCTTTTTTCAGAGCATTCTCCCATCCAACAACAACGGGCCGCGGCCCAAAATTCGATCAAAGGAACGTCATCATGTCACGTCTGCAAAACAAGACAGCCCTCATCACCGGCGGCACCAGCGGCATCGGTCTCGAGACCGCCCGCCAGTTCATCGCTGAGGGCGCCCGCGTCGTCGTTACCGGCAGCAGCGTGGCAAGCGTCGAGGCGGCCCGCGCCGAACTTGGCGGCAAAGCCACCGTCATCCAGGCCGATGCCGGCAATGCGGCCGGCCAGAAGGCCGTCGCCGACACAGTGAAAGAGGCTTTCGGCACGCTCGACATCCTCTTCGTCAACGCCGGCGTCGCCGAATTTGGGCCGCTGGAACAGTGGAGCGAAGCCGCCTTCGACAAGTCGGTTGATATCAACGTCAAGGGCCCGTTCTTCCTGATTCAGGCGCTGCTGCCGATTTTTTCGAAGCAGGCTGCGATCGTGCTCAACACCTCGATCAACGCCCATATCGGCATGCCCAACTCGAGCGTCTATTCGCTGACGAAGGGCGCACTGCTGACGCTTGCCAAGACGCTGTCGGGCGAACTCATCGGCCGCGGCATCCGCGTCAACGCCGTCAGCCCCGGTCCGATCGCCACGCCGCTTTACAGCAAGCTCGGGGCATCGGAAGCCGATTCCAAGGCGATGACCGCGCAGATCCAATCCCAGATCCCTGTCGGTCGCTTCGGGAACCCCAGCGAAGTCGCGAAGA
Organism: Rhizobium sp. WYCCWR 11152; assembly: GCF_013087615.1. Lineage (NCBI taxonomy): Bacteria > Pseudomonadati > Pseudomonadota > Alphaproteobacteria > Hyphomicrobiales > Rhizobiaceae > Rhizobium > Rhizobium sp. WYCCWR 11152. Next base: position 476,985 of record NZ_JABFCP010000011.1, read on the forward strand.
CGATCGTCTTTCTCGCCTCCGATGAGGCGGCCTATATCGTCGGCAGCGAACTCATCATCGACGGCGGGATGAGCAACCTCTGACCCCACGAGCGCGGCGGAGACCAGCTGCCGCGCTGCTTGCCGCCTTCAGCATGGCGATCGCGATCGTCATGCGGCGGCTGCCCGAGCAGATCCTATGCGTGTCGCCCGCGCGATTGCATGTTCTCCGCCAAAGGCTTAGGGTCGAGAGCGGTCAGAAAAGGCAACGGGAAGAAGGCCATGGCTCTCAGCGGCAAACGCATCCTCCTCATCATCTCCGGCGGCATCGCGGCCTATAAGAGCCTGGATCTGATCCGCCGGCTGCGCGAACGCGGCGCGAGCGTGCGCCCTGTGATGACCAAGGGCGCGCAGGAATTCGTCAAGCCGCTTGCCGTCGGTGCGCTGACGGCGGACCATGTGTTCCTCGATCTGTTTTCTCGGCAGGACGAACAGGATGTCGGTCATATCCGGCTGGCGCGTGACTGCGACCTTGTGCTGATCGCCCCCGCCACCGCCGATCTGATGGCGAAGATGGCGAACGGGCTTGCCGACGATCTCGCCTCGACCGTGCTTCTGGCGACCAACAGGCCGGTGCTTGCGGCACCGGCGATGAACCCCGCCATGTGGGCACATCCGGCTACGCGGCGGAATGCCGCGATGCTCAGAGCCGACGGCATCCGCTTCGTCGGGCCGATGGCCGGCGAGATGGCGGAAAGCCGGGAGGCCGGGCTTGGCCGGATGGCGGAACCGCTGGAGATCGTCGCTGCCGCCGAAACCATGCTCGACGACGGAGAAAAGCCGCTCAAGGGACGCAAGGCAATCGTCACGTCAGGACCGACGCACGAGCCGATCGATCCGGTGCGCTATATCGCCAACCGCTCCTCCGGCCGGCAGGGGCATGCGATCGCCGCAGCCCTGGCAAAGCTCGGGGCGGAGGTGACGCTGGTATCCGGGCCGGTGACGATCGCCGATCCCGTCGGCGTCAGCGTCGTGCATGTCGAGCGGGCCGAAGAAATGCGTGATGCTGTGCTTGCGGCGCTGCCGGCCGACATCGCGGTGATGGTCGCAGCGGTGGCGGACTGGCGCGTCGCCTCGGCGGCCGACCAGAAGCTGAAGAAACATCCCGGCGAATCCATTCCGACGCTGGCGCTGACCGAGAACCCGGACATCCTGAAAACCGTCGGCCATCATACGATGCGGCCGAAGCTGGTGATCGGCTTTGCCGCCGAGACGCAGGACGTCGAAAGCAATGCAAAGGCAAAACTCGAAAGGAAAGGCGCCGACCTGATCGTCGCCAATGACGTTTCCCCTGCGACCGGGATCATGGGCGGCAGCCGCAACAGGGTTAAACTCATTCGCCGCGACGGCGTCGAGCAATGGCCTGACCTGACGAAGGAAGAGGTCGCCGAAAGGCTGGCGGCGCTGATCGCCAAGCAGCTCCGCTGATCGCCAGCGGCTCAGCTGACGCCAAGCGTTCAGGCAGGAATGGCCACGCGCTGCGGCTTGGAGGCACTGCGCTTCTCCGGCCGGAAGTCGGCGACGTCAATGCCATCTTTGCCGATAGTGACCGCGCTGCCATCCGGAATTTCGGCCCAGGCATCGACATCATCGTTCAACGGCTCGGAGACGAGGCAATAACCGGCGTTGACGGGTGAGGCATAAAGCGTCGGCGCCTTGCGATCTGTTGCATAACGGATCGCATAGAGCGTGTTGCCGTCAGAGAAGGCGGCGGTAAAGCGCAGCAGGATCGAGCCGATGACGCTGTCGGCCAGATCCTCGACGACACCGATCATATCAGCCATCGCGGCGACCGGCGCCTCGCGCAGGCCGAACTGCAGCGCCAGCAGGAACATCAGCTCGGAATCGGTCGTGCCGCCGCGGGCATTGAACAGCTCGTCGTCGAGCATCGCCTCCATCGGCCGGCGCAGGCGCTCGAAGCCGGCGATCTGGCCGTTGTGCATGAAGGACCAGGTGTCATGGGTGAAGGGGTGGCAGTTGTCGCGGCGCGTGCCGCCGCCTGTGGCAGCGCGGACATGGGCGAGGAAGAGCGGCGAACGGATCTGCCGCGCCAGGCTCTTCAGATTGCAATCTGACCATGCGGGCAGGATATCGCGGTAGCGGCCGGGCTCGGGCCTGTCGCCATACCAGGCGATGCCGAAGCCATCGCCATTCGTCGCCGTCTTGGCGCGGGTGGCGCAATGCGACTGCTCGATCAGGGAGTGGGCGGGCGAGGATACCAGTTCCTCGAGATAGAGAGGGTCTCCACGATAGGCTGCCCAGCGACACATGGCTCTTTGCTCCGGAACCCCGCCGCCGCATCGGCGGGAATGCTCTAAATTGTCTGATGTCGCGGCTAATAACAGCTTAACGCGCGGCCGGTTTGCAAGGGCAACATGACGGTTTCGTGGCGCAAAACATCTTCAAATTCGGCGAACAGCTGTGTTCTCTCGTGAACACCCAATTTTCCCAAGACAGCGCATACGTGCATTTCTGCTTGCATCTCAGAAGAATCAGCCTAACTTTAAGCCATCAGCAACAGAACGAAAGGAAGGTGATCCAATGTCTAATGAGATTTCGGACCTCGTAACGGGCATGGAAGAGGTGACGAAGGCGAGGCAGCCCTCGCTCTAATCCCCGCCTTCCTGGGGCTGCATAGACAGTCCAGGCCAGTTTGAGGCCAAACTCATGGAAAGGGTCGCTGAGGCGGCCCTTTTTTATTGTCTTGATGTCCTTATTGTCTCGATGCCGGGCGTTGACGAAAGATTGAAATCCCACTACTCATAAGGTCATCAGATGACTTTATGAGTAGTGGGATGCGAGCACTCATCAAGACCAATCTCGCCGATGAGGCGATCGAGGCGATCCGCGGCGACATTCTCGGCAAACGCTGGGTGGTCGGCGAAAAATTGCCGAATGAAGCCTCGCTGTCGGCCATGCTTTCCGTCAGCCGTGGCACGGTGCGCGAGGCGGTGCGCGTTCTGGTTTCCCAGGGTTATCTCGAAACAAGGCAGGGGTCGGGCACCTATGTCCGTGCCACCAGCGACGCCGGCCGGCCGCTGACGATGGCGCGGCGCGCCAGCCTGCGCGACCAGTTCGAGGCGCGCCTGGCGCTCGACGTCGAGGCCGCCCGGCTGACGGCGATCCGCAAGACGCCGGAGACGGTTGCCGGGCTCCGCCGGCTGCTTGCCGAACGCGGCAATTACGACGGCGGCAACCAGGCCGCCTTCATCGAATGCGACATCGCCTTCCACAAGGCTGTCATCGCCGCTTCGGGCAACCGGGCGATGATCGAGATCTACGACTTCTTCTCGGCCTCGATCGCCGACACCATCGCGGCGACGCTCGGCAAGGACATTCCCGAGCCGGATATGCGGGCGCATGCCGATATCATCGACGCCATCGAAACCGGCGATCCCGACAAGGCGGATGCGGCGGTGCGGCGCTTCATGGCACCGGTTCTTGCCGCACTCGAGCGGATGATCCTGTCATGAACACGCCTGCCAACCATGCCATAAGCACGCTTGAGGCGGCCGACGAATTGCTTGTAGACGCCGAGGCCGGCAACCTTCCGCCGTCGCAGGCAACGCCGGTGCGGGGAGCTGCGGGTCGTTTCCTGCTGGGCGCGAGCCTGGTGCTGATCGCCTTCAACCTGCGCCCGGTCTTCTCCAGCGCCTCGGCGCTACTGCCGGAAATCCGCTCGGAGCTCGGCCTGAGCGCGCTCGGCGCCAGCCTGCTGACGACGCTTCCGGTCGTCTGCCTCGGCGCCTTCTCGCCGCTTGCGCCTCGTCTTGCCCAACGCCTCGGTACCGAACGCACGCTACTTGGCGTTCTCCTGCTTCTGGCGCTCGGCACCGCACTGCGCGGGCTTTCCTCCGTGCCGCTGCTCTTCATCGGCACGGCCCTTGCCGGCGCCTGCATCGCCGTCGGCAACGTGCTGCTGCCGGGGCTGGTGAAGCGCGATTTTGCCGGGCGCGCCGCGCTGATGACCGGCTTCTATACGATGGCGCTCTGCGCCGGGGCGGCAAGTGCCGCCGGGCTGACGCTGCCGATCGAGCACGCACTCGGCGGCTCTCTCGAGGGCGCCCTCGCCGTCTGGGCGCTGCCGGCGCTCGCCGTCAGCCTGCTCTGGCTGCCTGAGGTTCTGCGCAGCGGCAGACAGGCAAGGCGAAACGGCTTTCGCGTCGAAGGCCTCTGGCGCGACCGGCTCGCCTGGCAGGTGACGCTGTTCATGGGACTGCAATCGGCACTTGCCTATTGCGTCTTCGGCTGGCTAGTTCCGATCTTGCGCGAACGCGGGCTCGACGGCGTTACATCAGGGGCGATCGTTTCCCTGTCGGTGATGGTGCAAGCGGCATCCTGCCTGATCGTGCCGCACATCGCCGTGCGTGGCCGCGACCAGCGGCTGATCAATGCGAGCCTCTGCGGCGTCGCCGTCACCGCCCTGCTCGGCCTGCTCTTCGCGCCGCTCTCGACGGTCTGGCTGTGGGCGGTGCTGCAAGGCATCGGCCAGGGTGGACTGATCGCGGCGGCCATGACGACGATCGTGCTGCGCTCGCGCGATCCCGATGTCGCCGCCCATCTTTCCGGCATGGCGCAATGCGTCGGTTACCTGCTCGCCGCCATCGGCCCGCTCATCGTCGGCCTCATCCGAGGTTGGACCGGCAGTTTTTCCTGGTGCGCAGCCCTGTTCGTCGCACTCGGACTGGGCGCGGCGATCAATGGCTGGAAGGCCGGCCGGGCGGTGGAGATCAATGTCCATGTGGTCGAAAAAGACGGCTGAGCCCTTCGCTCACCTATCCATCACCATCTCTTGATGCCGGTCGTCGGCAGCGGATGTTACGCTATCTCAGCCTCTCATTCCCGATCGCCGGAGGAGACATCTTGCGCATACGAACCCTGTTTCTGCTCGCCGCGCTTGTAGCATCGCTGGCCCCTGCCCTTTCCGATGCGCAGGAAAGCGATCCACCGAGGGCGAATGTCCAAAGCGGCGCGCGCGGCGGTTTATTGAAGCTGCTGCCGGCCGATTCCGTCACAGAGCACGCGCTGACGATCGGCGATCGGAAGCTCGCCTATACTGCAACCGCCGGCACGCTGGATCTCTTCGGCCCGGACGGCGCGCAGACCGGCGCGATCTTCTACACCGCCTATGTCGCAAAGGATGGCGGGCCGAACCGGCCTCTGACCTTTGCCTTCAACGGCGGGCCGGGTGCTGCTTCCGCCTTCCTGCATCTCGGGCTGGTCGGGCCGAAGGTGCTCGATTTCGGGCCGGACGGACGCGACGGCGCCAATGCGAAACTCGTCGACAACCCGCAAAGCTGGCTCGATTTCACCGATCTCGTGCTGATCGATCCGATCGGCACCGGCTGGAGCCGAACGGCAAAGGCAGACGACGCCTCCAATTATTACAACGTCAGTGCCGACGCTGAAAGCATCGCCAAGGCGATCGCGCTCTATATCGCGCACAACAATCGTTCCAACTCGCCGAAATATCTTCTCGGCGAAAGTTATGGCGGCTTTCGCGCCGCCAAGGTCGCCTCGGCGCTGCAGGAAAGCCAGGGCATTATCGTCGCCGGTGCGGTGATGCTTTCCCCCTTGCTCGAGGGCCAGCTGATGTTCAATGCCGATCAGTTCCCGCTCGGCGCCGCTCTGGAGCTGCCGTCGCTCGCCGCCGCCGAACTCGACCGGCACAAGGCCTTTGACGAAGAGAAGCAGAAGGCAGCCGAGACCTTCGCGCTCGGGGACTATCTGACGACGCTCGCCGGACCGCCGCCGACGGGTGCCGACGCCGCCGCCTTCTATGGCAGGATCGCTCGCCTGACGGGCATTCCCGAGGATATCGTCACCCGCAACCGCGGCTTCCTCGGCAGTTCCTTCGTCAAACATTCAGATGAGGGCAGCGGCGAGGTAATGAGCTCTTACGACGCCTCCTTTGCAGCACCCGATCCCTATCCGGAATCGGATTACGATCGCGGCGACGACGCCATCCTCGACGGGTTCACCCGCGCTTATGGCGGGGCTTTCGCCGACTATGCCCGCAACGAACTCGGTTTCAGGACCGAGATGACCTATTCGCTGCTCGACCGCGATATCAGCCGGCGCTGGGAATGGGGTGGTGGGCGCGGCGGCGGATCGCGCTTCCAGGCAAGCGCCACCGACGACATAAGGCAGCTGCTCGCCGCGAACCCGGCCTTCCATCTGCTGATCGCACATGGCTACAGCGATGTGGTGACGCCTTATGGCGTCAGCCGCTACGTGGTCGACCATCTGCCGCCCTCGCTCGCCGGCGGCCGCGTCGGGCTGAAGCTTTATCGCGGCGGCCATATGTTCTATACAAGAGCTGATCAGCGGGCCGCCTTCACGGCGGATGCAAAGGCCTTCTACGCCACACATTTGGCCGCTCAGCCGGCCGACTAAAGCGTGGCGATGTCTTTGTCGTTTAACCGCTCTGCAGTTTTGCGCGACTTGCTTTGGGGACTTGCCGATGCATATTACCGGAGGATGCCACTGCGGCGCGATCCGCTATCAGGCGGAGATCGACCCGGAGCGGGTCTCGATCTGCCATTGCACCGATTGCCAGCGGTTGACGGGCTCGGCCTATCGCATCACGGCGCCCGCGCGGCCGGGAAGTTTCACGCTTACTTCAGGCGAGCCAAGAGGCTACGCGAAATATGGCGACAGCGGTGGTCTCAGCCGGCAATTCTTCTGCCCGAATTGCGGATCGCCCCTCTACCGCACGGACGGCGACGGCGGCGCGTTCGGCATCCGCGTCGGCAGCATCGACCAGCGGCAGGAACTGGTGCCGAAGAAACAGATATGGTGCCGCTCAGCCCTCTCAGGGGTGGAGAACATCGAAACGCTTCCGCGCTTCGAGGGCGAGGATTAGGCTGGCCTCGGCTTAACATCCTGCCTTTATTCCGGCAGAGGCATGTCCGGCCAGCTATCGGTGACGCCGGCCTGTACCGGACGCTCCAGATAGGTGGAAAGCGCGATATAGCTGCGGGTGCCGGTGACACCGGGAACGGCGTGAATCTGGGCGAGAAAAGCTTCCAAGGCCTGCGGGCTGGCGGTGCGGACCTTGAAGAGAACGCTGGCGTCGCCCGCAACCGAATGCATCTCCTCGACCTCGGGAAACTGCAGGACCTGCATCAGCCGCTCGCTCTTGCCCCAGCCCGCAGCCTCCACATGCACGAAGGCAAGCAACGGTTTGCCGAGGGCTGCGCCGTCCAGCGCGGCATGCACGCCCTTGATGGCGCCGGATTGTTTCAGGCGGCGCACACGCTCATGCACGGCCGGCGCCGAGAGGCCGACCGCCTCGCCAAGCCTGGCATAGCTCTGGCTGCTGTCGGCAGCGAGCGTGGCTAATATTCTTCGGTCGAATGCATCGATGACAGCCTGCTGCCTGCGTCCCTGCCGAAGATCGTCTGTATTTTTCGCCATTCCGCAAACTCCCCTTTCTGCCGAAGGATAATCGTCGATACTGGCATTCTTCAATAGGATATTCGGAGGAGAAAGAACTCATGGAGATGATCGCGCACAATCCGGCAAACGGGATCTATCCGGCCAGCCCTGATTACATCCATGCGCTGGAGGTCAGGTATCCATCCCGGCTGCTGTTCGTCAGCGGCACCATGGGTCTCGATCAACAGGGAATGGCGGCGGCCGATCTGGAAGGGCAATTGGAGCTCATGTGGTCCAATCTGCGCGCCATCCTCACCTCCGCTGATATGACGGTGGACAATATCGTGCGGCTGACGAGCTATCTCAGCGACGGCGCCTTTATGGAAGCGAACCAGAATGCCCGTCTTCGGGCGCTTGGCGGCCGCGCCGTGCCGACCACGGCGATCATCGTCGAAACGCTGCGCGACGACTGGCTCGTCGAGATCGAGATCATCGCCGCCGGCTGACGGCAGATCGGCCGCCGCACCGCAAAGGTGCGACGGCCGCGGCGATCAAGCCGCCTGTTTCAACAGGCCGAGCGCCTCAGCCAGATCGACCTCCCCGCGGAAACCGCCGCTGCTTTTCGCTTCCTGCCGATGCTCGATCGCATGGGCAAAGCGCCCGGCGGGCTCCTGCTGCATGCGCTCATAGAGGCGATGCAGGCCGGGAAACTGCCGGCGGTCGACGACCTTGTGAAAATCGTTCCAGCGGGCGATGCCGACGAAATAGGCATCCGCCAGGCTCGGGCCGTTGCCGAGAAGCCATTCGCGGCCGTCGAGCAGACGCTCCAGCGTATGATGCGCCTTTTCGACCGCGGCGATGCCATAGGCGGTGAGGGCCTGCTTCTGCTGCGGCTCCAGCGGATGCTCGATCGCATACCAGAGCGGGCCGAAGGCCTGGAAGAAGGTGGTGTTGAGAAAGGCCAGCATCTGGTTCAGCCGATCGAAATCCGCCGAGCCCTGCGCAAAGCCCAGACCGCTGCCGATCGCCCGGGCGCCGATATGGTGCAAGATCGCCATGCTTTCGCTGATCGTCCTGCCATCTTCGAGCAGCAGCGATGGCGTTTCGCCGACCATGTTGATCCGCTTGTATTCTTCGCTCGAGACTATTTCCGGCATCTCGACGCGGCAGAGCCGATAAGGCAGGCCGGACCATTCCAACGCGACGATCGAGCCGAAGGAGCAGCCCTCCGGAACGCCGTAAAATAATATGGGTGACATCAATCGTTCCTTTCAGAATTAAACCCGTTTGGACGCGATGAATATGAGGATGTGGACGATCTTGCAGTAGAGGCTATAAATGCATCGCAATGTCCACATATCTGGAAGCTGACGATGGTGCTTTTCAACCTCAACGATCTCCATCTTTTCGTGCAGGCCGTCGACAGCGGCAGCTTTACCGCCGCCGCAAGGCATCTCGGCGTTCCAAAGTCGACGGTGAGCAAGCGGGTTGCGGAGCTGGAGGCACGGCTTGGCGTCCGGCTGATCCAGCGCACGTCGCGAAGCTTCGCGCTGACCGAGCTCGGCCGGGAATTCTTTCAGCATGCCCAGGCCTCGATCATCGAGGCGGAGATGGCCGAGGGCATCGTGCGGCGGCATCTGGCCGAACCCGCCGGCAGCGTTCGCCTCACCGCCTCGGTGCCGACGGCGCAGTTTACCTTGACGGAGCATCTGCCAGCGCTGGCTGTGCGCTATCCGAAGCTCAGGCTCTCCGTGCATGTGACGGACCGTTTCGTCGATATCGTCCAGGAGGGTTTCGATATCGCGCTGCGCAGCCACAGGACACCGCTGCCGGATTCGGCGCTGGTCCAGCGGAAGCTCGCCAGCCATCCTTTCTTCATCCTCGCCTCGCCGGATTATGTGAATGCCCATGGCGAACCGCGCCGGCCGGAGGAGTTGGCACAGCATGCGACGATCATGACCAGCCTGACGGAGGACCAGTGGCGGCTTTATTCGGGCGGCGACGAGGTTGTCGTCACACTGCATTCCGTCATGGCCGCGGATGAACCTTACGTCCTGATGGAAATGGCCATGTCGGGGCTCGGCATTACCTGCCTGCCGACATCGGTCTGCCGCAAGGCACTGGCCGACGGGCGGCTGGTGCGGGTGCTGCCGGAATGGACGGCCGGCAGCATCGAAACGACGATCCTGATGCCGCATAGGCGTGGCCAGCTGCCGGCAGTGCGCGCCGTCGTCGATTTCCTGACCGAGCGGCTTAGCGGTTAGCGATCACGCCGCCTTGGCGGCGTGATATTCCTTGATGGCGACCATCTTGATCGCCGGATGGCGCTCGGACTCGTAACGCAGCGAGAAACCGTCCTGGGCGAGGAAGACCGGGTCGCCGTCGAGATCGCGGGCGATATCGCCGCGTTTGACGGTGAGGAATTTTTCGAGATCGGCCGGCTGATCGGCCGAGATCCAGCGGCAGACCGAGAAACGCGACATTTCGAAGGAGACCGGCAGGCCGTATTCGGCCATCAGCCGCTCCTTCAAGACGTCGAGCTGCAGGGCGCCGACGACGCCGACGATCGCCGGCGAGCCGTCTTCCGGCGAAAACAGCTGGACGACGCCTTCTTCGGCCATCTGCTGCAGGGCTTCCTTCAGCTTCTTCGCCTTCATCGCGTCTTCCAGGCGCACGCGGCGCAGGATTTCCGGCGAGAAGTTCGGCACGCCCTGGAAGACCAGGGATTCACCTTCGGTCAGCGTATCGCCGATCCGGAGCGTCCCGTGGTTGGGAATGCCGACGACGTCGCCGGCATAGGCGGTGTCGGCCAGCTGGCGCTGCGAGGCGAAGAAGAATTGCGGCGCCGTCAGGCCGAGCTGTTTGCCGGTGCGGGCGAGCCTTGCCTTCATGCCGCGTTCGAGCTTGCCGGAGCAGATACGGGCAAAGGCGATGCGGTCGCGGTGATTGGGGTCCATGTTGGCCTGGATCTTGAACACGAAGGCCGTCATCTTGTCGTCGGTCGCATGCACGGTCCTGGTATCGGCGACCTGGTCACGCGGCGGCGGCGCGAAATCGCCGAGCGCGTTGATGAGATCGCGAACGCCGTAATTGCGCAGCGCCGAGCCGAAAAAGACCGGCGTCATATGGCCTTCCAGGAAGGCTTCGCGGTCGAAGGGACGGCAGGCCTCGATCGCCAGCTCCGTCTCCTCGATGAAGACCTGGCGCTCGTTTTCCGGCAGTCTGCCGGCCACGCTTTGCGGGCCATTGACCGGCGTTCCCTCGATTTCGGTATCCGAACCGCGCACCGTGTTGGCGGCGATATTGTAGGAGCCGCAAAAGGTCTTGGAGCGGCCGATCGGCCAGGTGATCGGCGCCGTATCCAGCGCCAGCTTCTCTTCCACCTCGTCGAGGATCTCGAAGGGATCGCGGCTTTCGCGGTCCATCTTGTTGATGAAGGTGATGATCGGGATATCGCGCATGCGACAGACTTCAAAAAGCTTCAGCGTGCGCGGCTCGATACCCTTGGCGGCATCGATGACCATGACAGCGGCGTCGACGGCCGTCAGCGTACGATAGGTGTCGTCGGCGAAGTCCTCGTGACCCGGCGTGTCGAGGATGTTGAAGACATTGTCGTTATATTCGAAGGTCATCACCGAGGTGACGACGGAGATGCCGCGTTCGCGCTCGATCTTCATCCAGTCGGAGCGCGTCTGCATGCGATCCTTCTTCGCCTTGACTTCACCGGCAAGCTGAATGGCGCCGCCGAACAGCAGCAGCTTTTCGGTGAGCGTCGTCTTGCCCGCGTCCGGGTGGGCGATAATAGCGAATGTGCGGCGGCGGGAGACCGCCTCGGCGAGACTTTCGGCCATGCTTGTGAATCCTGTGGAATTGCCGCTTAACTAGCGACTAAAGCCCGGCTTTGCAATTGACCTTGCCCGCGCAGGCGCAAAGTAATGGGCCATGACCATTCATCACGATATAAGACCGACGCTGAACCTCATCCGCTTGGCCAATGGCGAAGGCCTCGACCTGCCCGCCTATGAAAGCAAGGGAGCGGCCGGCATGGACCTGCGTGCCGCCGTCGACGAGGCAGCACCACTGACGCTTCTGCCCGGCAAACGGGCGCTGGTGCCGACCGGCTTCATCTTCGAGATCCCCGAAGGTTTCGAGGGACAGGTGCGGCCGCGCTCCGGCCTGGCCTTCAAGAACGGCATCACCTGCCTGAATTCGCCGGGCACCGTCGACAGCGACTATCGCGGCGAAGTGAAGGTGCTGCTTATCAATCTCGGCGAAGAGCCCTTCGTCATCGAGCGTGGCATGCGCATCGCTCAGATGGTGATCGCTTCCATCACCCAGACACGGGTGGCGGAGATCACCGAGGCCAGCGAAACGATGCGCGGCGCAGGCGGCTTCGGCTCCACCGGCGTCTGATGGCAGAGCGCCTCGATAGTGCTGGCCTGACCTTCCGGCAGGACTATTTCGGCGACCCTGCCGGCTGGGCGGCGCTTGTCTGCCTGCTCAAGGATATTTTCGGCATCGATATCGGGCCGCTGCAGCAGCTTGGCGGACCTGATCCCACCAGCATGCCCTTCGGCTGGTTTGATGCCGAAGGCGAACTTACGGCCAATATTTCAGCCTTTGCGCTGCCCTTCGTCCTCAATGGCAGGATTGTCCATGCCGCCGGGCTGCAATCCGGCGCCGTACGGCCGCCATGGCGCGGCCGCGGGCTCTATCGCGACGTCACGGTGAAAGCGCTCGACTGGTGCGAGAAGCAGGGTTTTGAAGCCGTCATCCTCTATACCGACAAGCCATCGCTCTACGAGCCCTATGGTTTCCGCTCTGTACCGCTGCACCGATACGAGGGAGCGGCACCCGACCCTTCGACACCAGCCGCACCTGCCCGGCCGCTTTTGCCGACGAATGCCGAGGATCTTGCGCTGCTGCAATCGCTGCTGAAAGGCCGCAGCCCGGTTTCAACCTCGCTTGGTGTCACCGTCAATGCGGCGATGTTTCTCATCAACACCCAGCTCGATCCCGATATCCGTGTCAGCTTCCTCGAAGACAAACAGGCGGTGATCGCTTGGAAGGTCGATGAGGCGGGCCGCTTCAGCCTTCTCGACGTCGTGGCGGCCGATATGCCGCCGCTTACAGCGATCCTTAGCGGGCTTAAGATCGCGCCCGCCTCCGTCGAGGTGCTTTTCCGTCCCGACAAGCTCGGCTGGGAGGGTGTTCCACAATCGTTGGAAAGCGGCACGAGGCTGATGCTGCGCGGGCTCGGCGATGCCACCCCGGATTTTCCGGCGATGCTGTCGCCGATGGCGGAATTCTAGAGCAGTTCCAGCAAAAGTGCGCAGCGGTTTTGCGGCCGGAATGCGCAAAGACGAAAAGGCGTTCGCCGCCCCCTATTTCCGGCGTGACAGCGGCGGCAGGCGGCGCTTGACGGGCGAGGCTTTGATCATCGCCGTGTTGGTCTCCGCTCTTTCGGCGACCCGGTCGAGGATGCCGTCGAGGTCGGCCATCGAGCGAATAACCAGGCGGGCGATAAAGCAATCATCACCCGTCACCTTGTCGCATTCGATGATTTCGGGAATTTCCTGGATGATCCGCTCGACGATGTGCAGCTGTCCCGGCAGCGGACGCACGCGCACGATCGCCTGCAGGGGATAACCGACCGCGGCGGGATCGAGGTCGATGGTGAAGGCCTTAATGACGCCGCGCTCCTCCAGCCGGCGCAGGCGCTCGGCTGCACTCGGCGAAGAGAGGCCGACCTGCTGGGCCAGCTCTTTCAGCGAGATCCGCGCATTGCCGGCCAGCGCCTCCAGAATGGCCTGATCGATTTCGTCGAGCGATTGCACATCATTAGCCACGGCGATCAATTTTCTTCTTATGATTAGGCAGTTTCGATCACTTGCCTTTTTATTAATATATAAAATCGTCCCTCGCCGCAATATTCTTATGCCATCGAAATGGAGGCAATCATGGGCAGCGACATCAAAAGAGGCACCGCGGAAATGACGGCGGCGATGCTGATCTCGGGGACGATCGGCTGGTTCGTCGTCATGTCGGGCCAGCCGGTCAGCGGCGTGGTCTTCTGGCGCTGCCTGTTCGGCGCGCTGACTTTGCTTGTCATCTGCGGCGCTCTCGGGCTGCTACGGCCCGGCATCATCACGCTACGCGCCTTCGGCATCGCGATTTTCGGCGGCATCGCCATCGTCTTGAACTGGCTGCTGCTCTTTGCCTCCTATTCGCATGCGACGATCTCGATCGCGACGACGGTTTACAACACCCAGCCCTTCATGCTGCTGGTGCTCGGCACGCTCTTTCTCGGCGAGAAAATCACCGCGACCAAGCTGTTCTGGCTGGCGCTCGCCTTCGCCGGCATGGTGGCAATCGTCCAGGCGAAACCCGGTGCGGGCGGTGCGGCGTTCGACGGCTACGGCCTCGGCATCCTGATGGCGCTCGGTGCGGCCTTCTTCTACGCGCTCGCCGCCCTTGCCGCGAAATGGCTGAAAGGCACGCCGCCGCATCTGATCGCGCTCATCCAGGTCGCAACCGGCATGCTGATGCTGGCGCCGATGACGGACTTTTCTCATCCGCCGGGCGATGCTGGGTCCTGGGCGATCCTGGTTACCGTCGGCGTCGTCCATACCGGGCTGATGTATGTGCTGCTCTATGGCGCAATCCAGAGGCTGCCGACGCATCTCACAGGCGCCCTGTCCTTCATCTATCCGATCGCGGCGATTCTCGTCGACCGGCTGGCCTTCGGCCACGCACTGCAGCCGATGCAGATCGCAGGCGCGGCGATCATTCTCCTTGCCGCCGCCGGCATGAATCTCGGCTGGACGCCGCGATGGCTGCGGCCGCGGGCGCTGGAGAGCTGAGAGCTGAGAGCTGAGAGCCGGCATCCCCCGGGCATGGAAAGCATGCCCGGGACATGCTGATATTATTTCTGCCCGCGTGTCGTTTCGAACAGGAACCAGGTGCGGCGCTCGCCCTCGTCGATCCAGTTCTCGATCAGGCTGGCGGTTGCGACATCATTGTGCTCGTCGCAAAGGCCATGCACCTCGCGCAGCAGCGAAACGAGCTGAGCGTTGTCTTCGCGCAGTTCCGACAACATGTCCTCGGGCGTGACGAAATCCGCGTCATTGTCAGAAATGCGCTGCTGGCGAGCGATCTGGCCAACGGAGCGCAGTGTCGTGCCGCCGATCTTACGGGCACGCTCGGCAATGTCGTCGGTCATGGCGAAGATCTGCTCTGCCTGTTCGTCGAGCAGCAGATGATAATCGCGAAAATGCGGGCCGGACATGTGCCAGTGGAAATTCTTGGTCTTGAGATAGAGCGCGAAGACATCGGCGAGCAGCGCGGTGAGTGCTGCCGAAATATCGGTGATGGCATTGGTCGGCAGATTCGAAGGCGTCTTCAGGGGCGCAAGTCTGGTCTTCTCGGCCTGTGTGCGGGACATCCGTTTTCTCCTTGGGTGACGAAGCGATGTTGGGGACCTGATAGGGCGGCGATGACATTCTGATGAAGACGAGGTGACGATGGGTGCCTGTCTGAGATCTTCCCCGCAAGAGATACGGGAGGCTCGCGGTTCTTCAAGGTCATGGCAGGCGGCGGCCGGGCATTCTTTCCGGTAGGGCCAAGTATTCCTGCCGGTGATGCATCCATCAATGCCGGCGGATTGATGGTTGCAGGCACCGGATATAAAACAGCGGGGAAAAGAAGGGAGCGCATCATGAGCCTTGCCGCCTTGCTGACCTATGCCGGAGCGCTGTTCATCGCCGCGGCCATTCCAGGACCCGGGATTACCGCAATCGTCGCGCGTGCGCTCGGCTCGAATTTCCGC
Organism: Rhizobium sp. WYCCWR 11152; assembly: GCF_013087615.1. Taxonomy (NCBI): domain Bacteria; kingdom Pseudomonadati; phylum Pseudomonadota; class Alphaproteobacteria; order Hyphomicrobiales; family Rhizobiaceae; genus Rhizobium; species Rhizobium sp. WYCCWR 11152. Next base: position 492,231 of record NZ_JABFCP010000011.1, read on the forward strand.
GAGACCTTCTTCATGGGTCTCGGCCTGGTGCTCGGCGACATGACCTATCTCACGGCGGTCATTCTCGGCCTTGCCTTCGTGGCGCAAACCTTCACCGAGGTGTTCATAACAATCAAGATCGCCGGCGTCCTTTATCTCGGCTACATCGCCTGGAAACTCTGGACGGCGGGGCTGTTGCCGCAGGATATCGCGGCGCGGAAATCCACCAATATCGGTCTATCCTTCCTCTCCGGCCTGCTGGTGACGCTCGGCAATCCGAAGACGATGCTCTTCTATGTCGCCCTCGTGCCGACGCTGATCGATATCGGCAATATCGGCCTGCGAGACTATGCGCTCCTGCTCACCACCACCTTCATGGTGCTGATCGTCGTGCTGGTGCCCTATATGCTGCTTGCCTCGCGGGCCCGCACGATGCTGAAGCAGCCTCGGGCCTTGCAGGCGCTGAACCGGGTTGCCGCCGGCATCCTCGCCGGCACGGCAGCCTTCATCGCCACGCGAGCGGCCTGAAATAAACATTCGGCAAGAAACGGTTTTCAAAGGTTTTTTTCTCTCCTGACCGCTCCTCCAGGTCGAACGCGCTCTGGCCTAGACGGGCCTTTGACCCTATTCTCCCCCTCGATTTCAGGAGCAGGATTTCAAAGGGAGAGCACCCATGTCGCACAAGCCCGGCCGCGGCCGCATCTATTCCTCGATCACCGAGACCATCGGCGACACGCCGCTCGTGCGCTTCGACAAGCTGGCGCGGGAAAAGGGCGTCGTGGCGAACCTGATCGGCAAGCTTGAATTCTTCAACCCGATCGCCTCCGTGAAGGACCGTATCGGCGTCGCGATGATCGAGGGCCTCGAAGCCCAGGGCAAGATCACCCCCGGCAAGACGGTGCTGATCGAGCCGACCTCCGGCAATACCGGTATCGCGCTCGCCTTTGCCGCCGCCGCCAAGGGTTATCGGCTGATCCTCACCATGCCGGAGACAATGTCGGTCGAGCGCCGCAAGATGCTGGCGCTGCTCGGCGCCGAGCTGGTGCTGACCGAGGGACCAAAGGGCATGAAGGGCGCCATCGCCAAGGCCGAGGAACTGGCGTCCTCCCTTCCCGATGCCGTCATTCCGCAGCAGTTCGAAAACCCTGATAATCCCGAGATCCACCGCAAGACGACGGCCGAGGAAATCTGGAACGATACCGACGGCACGGTCGACATCGTCGTCTCCGGCATCGGCACCGGCGGCACGATCACCGGCGTCGGACAGGTGCTGAAGAGCCGCAAACCCGAGATCAAGATCATCGCCGTCGAGCCCGCAGATTCGCCGATCCTCTCCGGCGGCAATCCCGGCCCGCACAAAATCCAGGGCATCGGCGCCGGTTTCGCCCCGAAGATCCTCGATACCGGCATCTATGACGAGGTCGTCACCGTGACCAATGACGAAGCCTTCGAACAGGCGCGCCTGGTTGCCCGGCTCGAAGGCGTGCCGGTTGGCATCTCCTCGGGTGCGGCACTGACCGCCGCAATCAAGGTCGGCATCCGTCCCGAGAACGCCGGCAAGAACATCGTCATCATCATCCCCTCCTTCGCCGAGCGTTATCTCTCGACGGCGCTGTTCGAGGGGCTGGGGAGCTGAGGCAGAGCTTTGGCCGGGCTTTTCCGGTCACTCGTCTTCGCAGGATATCGGGCCTGCTTCGGCGCTCTGTGAGCTGCTGATAAAGCCGACCCACTCCTCTTTCGTCATGCTCGGGCTTGTCCCGAGCATCTGCAGCCAGTTGATATGCAGCAGATCCTCGGCACAAGGCCGAGGATGACGCCGAGTAAAGGATGAGCTGCCAACAAACTGTCGGGCGCGCTTCGCGCCTCTCACGCAGCCGCCGTCAGCCTTTCGCCGGCGATGCGGTAGGAGATGGCTTCGGCGAGATGGATGCGGCCGACGGTCGGCTTGCCGTCGAGATCGGCCAGCGTGCGGGCGACCTTGAGCACGCGGTGGTAACCGCGGGCGGAGAATTTCATCTTCTCGGCGGCGTCGCGGAGCAGCTGCAGGCCGCTAGCGTCGGGCTCGGCCAGTTTCTCGATCATCGAGGTGGAGCAGCGGGCATTGGTGCCGATGCCTTTTGCGCCTGTGCTTTCGAAGCGCTCCTGCTGGATTTCGCGGGCGCGAGCGACACGACGGGCGACGTCGGCGCTGGTTTCGGCGGCCATCGGCCGGATGAGGTCGGCGGCGGAGACGGCCGGCACATCGATGCGGATATCGATGCGATCCATCAGCGGGCCGGAGATGCGGGCCTGATAATCGCTCATGCAGCGCGGGCCGCGGGCGCAGGTATGGCCCGGCTCGCCGGCCATGCCGCAGCGGCAGGGGTTCATTGCCGCGATCAGCTGGAATTTCGCCGGATAGGAGACGCGGTGATTGGCACGCGCAATGACGCATTCGCCGCCTTCGAGCGGCTGGCGCAGCGCATCGAGCGCCTGCGGCGTGAACTCGGGAAACTCGTCAAGAAAGAGCACGCCGTGATGGGCAAGGGAGGCTTCGCCCGGACGGGCGCGCAGGCCGCCGCCGACAAGGGCCGCCATGGTGGCGGAATGATGCGGGGTGCGGAAGGGCCGGCGATCGGAAAGCTTGCCGCCGGAGAGCTGGCCGGCGATCGAATGCACCATCGACACCTCCAGCAGCTCGGCGGCCGAAAGCGGCGGCAGGATCGACGGCAGTCTTGCCGCCAGCATCGACTTGCCGGAGCCCGGAGGACCGACCATCAGCAGATTATGGCCACCGGCGGCCGCCACCTCGAGCGCCCGCTTGGCGCTTTCCTGGCCCTTGATTTCGGCAAGGTCCGGCAGGTTTGCGGCATTGGCGCGGATCGACGCTTCCGGCCTGGATAGGACCTGCGTGCCGCGGAAATGATTGGCAAGGGCGATCAAGCTGCGCGGTGCGAGGATATCGACGTCCGAGCCCGCCCAGGCGGCTTCGGCGCCGCTTTCGGCCGGGCAGATCAGCCCCTTGCCGAGCGCATTGGCACCGATCGCAGCCGGCAGCGCGCCTGATATGGCGGCGATCGTCCCATCGAGGTTGAGTTCGCCGACGACGACAAAATCCGACAAGGCATCGGCAGGAATGGCGCCGAGCGCGGCCATCAGGGCAAGGGCGATCGGCAGGTCGAAATGCGAGCCCTCTTTCGGCAGGTCGGCAGGCGCCAGATTGACCGTCACGCGCTTGGCCGGCAGCGCCAGGCCGGAGGCGTGGAGGGCGGCCTGCACGCGCTCGCGGCTTTCGGCAACCGCCTTGTCAGGCAGGCCGACGATCTGCATCCCGACCTTGCCGGGTGCAACCATGACCTGGACCTCGACCGGTACACCTTCGATGCCCTGAAATGCAACCGTACTGACACGCGCGACCATAAGCCCATCCCCTTGCCGCAAACTTTTATATACCGCCCCGCAGCCTTTATCGATGCACCCAAAACTGTTGCACAGTTTTGGGCGACATGCATTAAGGCCAGCGGTTGCAATCTGGCATGGACGCAGGAATAAAACAAGAACAATCAAAGAACATAGTCAGGCATCCGCTGTGACCTTGGTTGTGCTCGGTCGCGGGACCAGAACGGTCATGGGCGCCTGGCTCAGCCGCGCTTGCGCTCGATCGCATCCCAAAGCAGAGCTGCTATATCGGCGCCGCCGAACTTCTTGACCTCGCGGATGCCGGTGGGCGACGTGACGTTGATCTCGGTCATGTAATCGCCGATCACATCGATGCCGACGAGCAGGAAGCCGCGCTCCCTCAGCGCCGGGCCGATGCGGGCGCAGATTTCCTGTTCGCGCGGCGTCAGTTCGGTCGCCTCAGCGCGGCCGCCGACATGCATGTTGGAGCGGCTGTCGTGTTCGGCCGGCACGCGGTTGATGGCGCCGGCGAATTCGCCGTCGATCAGGATGATGCGTTTGTCGCCCTTGCGCACGTCGGGCAGATATTGCTGGGCGATGAAGGGCTCGCGGAAAAGCTGGCCGAACATTTCCAGCAGCGAGGAGAGATTGCGGTCGTCGCGGGTCGAATGGAAGACGCCGGCGCCGCCATTGCCGTAAAGCGGTTTCAGGATGATATCGCCCATCTCGTCGCGGAAGCGGCGGATCTCGGTGGCATCCTTGGTGATCAGCGTCTTCGGCATCAGGTCGGAGAATTCGGTGACGAAGATTTTTTCCGGCGAATTGCGCACCCAGGCCGGATCGTTGACGACGAGCGTCTTCGGATGGATGCGCTCGAGCAGATGCGTCGAGGTGATATAGGCCATGTCGAAGGGCGGGTCCTGGCGCAGCAGCACGACATCCATGGTCGCGAGATCGACGCGCTCGGGCGCGCCAAGCTCGTAGTGATCGCCCTTGACGTCGCGCAGCACCATCGGCTCGACGCTGGCATAAAGCTTGCCGTCGCGGAAGCTCAGGCGATCGGGGGTATAATGGAAGAGCCTGTAGCCGCGCGCCTGGGCTTCCAGGCTCATGGCGAAGGTGGAATCACCTGCGATATTGATGCCTGCGACATGATCCATCTGGACCGCTACATTGGTGATCTTGGCCATTTCCATCCCTCGCTGAATGCCGGACAGATGTAGGTCGGCCAGATATCAAACGCAACGGTCAATCAAGGGCTTCGGCGGCTCCGACGATCTTCAGGCGGCGATGCCCTGGTTGCCGTTGTTGCGCAGCATGTTGCGGAGACGGTAGGCGATCGCCAAGGGCTTCGGGAAGGGCTTGCGCAGGAAGGCGACCTTGCGGACGTAATTGTCGACCCGCCAGCTCGCCCAGGTTCCGCCGGCGAAAAAGGCGACGTCGCCGGCGCGCAAGGTTCGTTCGGTGCCGTCCTCGGCGGTGATATGGACCTCGCCTTCGAGGATCATCACCGTCTCGTCCCAGCCGAAGCGCCAGCGAAATTCACCCGCCGTGCAGTCCCAGATCGCCGTCAGCGAGGCCTCGTCATGGCCGCGCGAATGTTCGGCGGTGCGGGCCTGCGGATTGCCGTTGATAATCCAGTCCGGATTGATCGGTGTGGATTTCAGCGGCAGCAGATCGCTCGCATGCGCGACGAAGGATTTTCCGGCCGGCTTCGCCACGGCAGCATACGGTACCGAGCGCGCGGCCATGGCGACCGCACTTGCAAGCATCAGCTTCCAGGCCATGAAACAACCCCCAATTGCTACCCTACCGAGTCGATAGCAGAGAGTCGTAAGGACCTGGTTCAAGCGGGGACTAAAATTTTAACGATCCGGAAATCGGATGGGGCGAAAGGAGGTCAGAAGGCATCAATAAAATGCCGCGGCAGCCGGCCCGGCATGATCGCCACGATATCATAACGCTGGGAAAGGCGGGCCTGATCCGCCTGGCGGGCAAGCCAGAGATCGCTTGCCGCCCGTATCCGCTTTTGTGCGGCGACAGAGACGGCGTCGACCGCCGCCGCCTCGCCATGGCGGGCCTTGACCTCGACGAAGACGGCGAGATCGCCCTTGCGGGCGATGATATCGATCTCGCCGAGCCGGGTGCGGTGGCGCAGCGCCAGGATGCGGTAGCCCTTCAGCATCAGGAAGACGGCCGCGACATATTCCGACATGCGGCCCCGGCGCAGCGCCTTCCTTCTGATCGCGGTGAGATCATTATCGCCCATCGGCGTTCTTGATCTCCAGCAGGCGCTGGTAGAGCACCTTGCGCGGCAGGCCGGTGAGGCGGGCGGCTTCGGTGGCGGCGCCTGCCGTCGGCATTGACTTCGACAGGTCGGCCAGCACGGCTTCGACATCGGCCTCAGACGTCTCGACCGGCTCCGGCGGACCGATCACCAGGACGATCTCGCCCTTGACGTTTTCCACCTGCTGATAATGCGCCGCAAGGTCGGCAAGCGTGCCGCGGCGGAACTCCTCATAGGTCTTGGTCAGCTCGCGGCAGACGGAGGCGGGCCGAGTGCCGCCCAGCACATCGGCGGCGGCCAGAAGCGTTGCGCCGATGCGATGCGGCGATTCAAAGAAGATCAGCGTCGCGGGCGCTGCTGCAAGTTCACCGAGGCGGTCGCGGCGGGCCTTGTCCTTGGCCGGCAGGAAACCGGCGAAAAGGAAAGCATCGTTCGGCAGGCCGGAGCCGACAAGGGCTGCGAGCGGCGCGGAGGCGCCGGGAATGGGAATGACACGGTAACCTGCCGCTATCGCCTGTTGCGCCAGCCGATAGCCGGGATCGGAGACCAGCGGCGTGCCGGCATCGGAAACCAGCGCCACCGATCGCCCGGCTTCGAGCGCCTGCAGCAGCCTTGGGCCAGCTTCGTCGGCATTGTGCTCATGATAGGCAAAGGGGCGGTTCTGGATGCCGTAGCGGTCGAGCAGCACGCGGGTGACGCGCGTATCCTCGCAGGCAAGCACATCGGCGCCGGCCAGCGTTTCGAGCGCCCGCAGGGTGATGTCGCCGAGATTGCCGATGGGAGTGGCGACCAGATAGAGCGCCGGCTCCAGCGGCCGCGCCGGGACCGTTGCATTGTGCAGGCGGAAGCTTCGCCGGGTGGCGGCGTCCGCTGTCGTTTCCTCATTCATGCCATTTGCTTTCGTCCCGCCGGCTCGTCGCCGGCATCGAACCCTTATGGGCGAGCCGCACCGCTTCGGCAAGGGTTCGGATTTCTGTGAGCATTGCTCTGGAAAACCGCAAATGCAGGGGTGCCGACGTCCATGCCTCTTGCAAAGCAATGCTGAAGTCTGCCATTTTGCCCGTCCACTCCCCCGGCCTCAAGCCGGGACAGCATTCTTCGGGTGCTCGATGCGCCCGGACAGTCACGGTCGAAAGCGGTAGCATCCCATGCGTATTACTATTGAGCGGTCAAACCTGTTGAAATCGCTGAACCACGTCCACCGCGTGGTCGAACGTCGCAACACGATCCCGATCCTGTCCAACGTATTGCTCAAGGCCGACGGCCAAAAGCTCGACATGAAGGCGACCGACCTCGACCTCGAAATCACCGAGGCGACCCCTGCTAGCGTCGAGCAGCCCGGCGCCACCACCGTTCCCGCGCATCTCCTCTACGATATCGTGCGCAAGCTTTCCGACGGCTCGGAAGTGCTGCTTGCCACCAGCCCGGATGGCGGCGCGATGACCGTGCAGTCCGGCCGCTCGAAATTCTCGCTTCAGTGCCTGCCGGAATCGGACTTCCCGGATCTCACAGCCGGCACCTTCACCCATTCCTTCAAGCTGAAGGCGGCCGATCTGAAGATGCTGATCGACCGCACGCAGTTCGCGATCTCGACGGAAGAGACGCGTTATTATCTGAACGGCATCTTCTTCCACACGATCGAGAGCAACGGCCAACTGAAGCTGAGGGCGGTTGCGACCGACGGCCACCGGCTGGCGCGCGCCGATGTCGATGCGCCCTCCGGCTCCGAGGGCATGCCCGGCATCATCATTCCGCGCAAGACGGTCGGCGAGTTGCAGAAGCTGGTCGACAATCCCGAGGTGATGGTGACCGTCGAGGTCTCCGACGCCAAGATCCGGCTGACCATCGGCTCGATCGTCATGACCTCGAAACTGATCGACGGCACCTTCCCGGATTATCAGCGCGTCATCCCCACCGGCAACGACAAGGAAATGCGGGTCGACTGCACGAGTTTCGCACAGGCCGTCGACCGCGTCTCGACGATCTCCTCCGAGCGCGGCCGCGCCGTAAAGCTGGCGCTTTCCGAGGGGCAGCTGATGCTGACCGTCAACAATCCCGATTCCGGCAGCGCGACGGAAGAAGTTGCCGTCGGCTACGACACGGATGCGATGGAAATCGGCTTCAACGCCAAGTACTTGCTCGACATCACCGCCCAGCTTTCCGGCGAGGAAGCGATCTTCCTGCTTGCCGATGCCGGCTCGCCGACGCTGATCCGCGACACGGCGGGCGACGATGCGCTCTACGTGCTGATGCCGATGCGCGTCTGACCGGAACGAAGGCCGCTCATTGCCGTTTTTCCTCCTGTCAAAACGGAGGATCCCATGACCAAAAAGACGGGAACGGTGCGTATCGGCATATCCGGCTGGACCTATGCGCCCTGGCGCGGCCAATTCTACCCGAAGGACCTGCCGCAGAAGCAGGAACTTTCCTATGCCGCCCGGCACTTCCGGTCGATCGAGATCAACGGCACCTTCTACGGATTGCAGCGGCCCGAAAGCTTCGGCCGCTGGCGCGAGGAAACGCCGGAGGATTTCGTCTTCGCGGTCAAGGGACCGCGCTTCATCACCCATATGCTGCGGCTGCAGGATATCCAGACGGCGCTCGCCAATTTTCTCGCCTCCGGCGTTTTGCGGCTCGGCCCCAAGCTCGGGCCGATCCTCTGGCAATTCCCGCCGAACATGGCCTTCGACCCATCCCTTTTCGAGAGCTTTTTGTCGCTGCTGCCGCACGACCGCGACGCGGCGATAACGCTTGCGAAGCGGCACGACTGGCATATCAAGGGACCGGCCTGGCTTAAATGCGACGGGCACCAGCCGATCCGGCATGCGCTGGAGATTCGCCACGAGAGCTTCCGCTCACCCGCCTTCATCGAGATGCTCAGGCGTCACAGAGTCGCTCTCGTCTGCGCCGATACGGTGAAATGGCCGCTGCTGATGGATGTCACCGCCGATTTCAGCTACTGCCGCCTGCATGGCTCGGAAAAGCTCTATGTCAGCGGCTACGAGGACGAAGCGCTCGACATATGGGCGCAACGCATCCGCGCCTGGGCCACGGGCGGAGAACCGGAGAATGCGACGCGGGTGCTGGCGCCCGTAGCGGCGCGCAGCAAAGGTCGCGACGTCTATCTCTATTTCGACAATACCGATGTGAAGATGCGCGCGCCTATCGATGCCGATCATTTGAGCGAAAGGCTCGCCGATCTCATGCCCGGTTCAGCGCCGAAAGCCGCATGAACTGTTGATGCCGATGTCCTTGTTGCGAAAATCCTTGTCCCTTAAGCGACAAGCGGCATATTAAGGCATTCGATCAACATGCGGATGGGTGGAGAATGAGCTTACGGGTCAAGGTGAAGGAACGGTTCGGGAAGAGGTTCGACGACGAGATCCGCTTCTTCCGGGGCATGATGCAGGGGCCGAAGACGGTGGGCTCGATCGTGCCGACCTCCTCGATCACGGCCAAGCGCATGGCAAGCGTCGTCGACATCCATTCCGGGCTGCCGGTGCTTGAACTCGGACCGGGCACGGGCGCCATCACCAAGGCCATTCTCGGCCGCGGCGTCCGTCCGGAAAATCTCGTCGCAATCGAATATTCGACGGATTTTCATAAACATCTGCAGCGGACCTATCCCGGCGTGCACTTCATCAACGGCGATGCCTTCGATCTTCAGGCCACCCTTGGCAATTTCAGCGGTCTCACCTTCGATTCCGTCGTCTCGGGCATTCCGCTGCTGAATTTCCCGATGGCGAAGCGCATCTCGCTGCTCGAAAGCCTGCTCGATCGACTGCCGGCCGGCCGGCCGATGGTGCAGATTTCCTATGGCGCGATCTCGCCGATCGCCGCCAATCCCGACCGCTACCATATCCAGCATTTCGACTTCGTCATGCGCAATATTCCGCCGGCGCAGCTCTGGATCTATAAGCGCGGCTAAGATGTTCGGGATCTACATCACTCATCCGCAGGTCAGGATCGACGCCAACGTGCCAGTGCCGAAATGGGGACTTTCCGATGTCGGCGCGGCGCGCGCCCGCAAAGCGGCAGAGAGCGGCTGGGCCAAGCAATTGCGGCGCATCGTCTCCAGCGACGAGACGAAGGCGATCGAGACGGCCGAAATTCTGGCGAAAGCTTCCGGTGTGACCGTGGAGATCGTCCACGCGACCCACGAAAACGACCGCACGGCCACCGGCTTCCTGCCGCCGCCGCAATTCGAAGAGGCGGCCGACTGGTTCTTCGCCCATCCGGAACAAAGCTTCAAAGGCTGGGAGCGCGCCGTCGACGCGCAGGCCCGCATCGTCGAGGCCGTTAATGCCGTTCTCGCCACGCATGATGCGACAGCGCCGATCGCCTTTGTCGGCCATGGCGGCGTCGGCACGCTGCTCAAATGCCATCTGGCGGGCAGCCCGATCGCGCGCGACCGCGACCAGCCCGGCGGCGGCGGCAATCTCTATGCTTTCGGTCTTGCGGATCGGCGCCTAACATGCGACTGGACGCCCATCGAAGACTGGCAGGGGTGACTTCAGATGGACGCACGCGAGCGGTTGATCGTCGGCCTGGATGTTCCAACGATCGGCGAGGCGGAAAGACTGGTTTCCACGCTCGGCGACGACATTCTCTTCTACAAGATCGGCTATCAGCTGGTCTTTGCCGGCGGCCTGGAATTCGCCCGTGATCTTGCCGCCAGCGGCAAGAAGATCTTTCTCGACATGAAGCTGCTCGACATCGACAACACCGTTGCCTCCGGCGTCGAGAACATCGCCAAGATGGGCATGTCGATGCTGACGCTGCATGCCTATCCGAAAGCCATGAAGGCGGCGGTCGAGGCCGCGGCCGGCTCCGGCCTCTGCCTGCTGGGCGTGACCGTGCTGACCTCGATGGATGCCGACGACCTCGCCGAGGCCGGCTACAGCCAGGATCCGCACAGCCTGGTGCTGCGCCGCGCCGAACAGGCGCGCACAGCCGGTATGGGCGGTATCGTCTGCTCGGCGGAGGAAGCGGCTGCGGTGCGCGAAATCGTCGGACCCGACATGGCGATCGTCACCCCCGGCATTCGCCCTGATGGTAGCGACAAGGGCGACCAGAAGCGGGTGATGACGCCTTTCGACGCGCTGAAGGCAGGAGCGACGCATCTCGTCGTCGGCCGGCCTGTCGTCAAGGCGCCGGATCCCCGGGATGCCGCCCGCGCGATCCTCAGCGAGATGGTGACGGCACTCTGGCCGGCAAACCGCTAATAGTTTCAACGACAAAAGGGAGAAGATCATGGCCAAGGGATATTGGATCGCCCGCGTCGATGTTCGCGATGCCGAGCGCTACAAGGATTACGTGGCGGCGGCCAAGCCGGCCTTCGAAAAATATGGCGCGAATTTCCTGGCGCGCGGCGGCGCCTTTACCGAACTCGAGGGCAAGGCGCGCGTCCGCAACGTGGTGATCGAATTCCCGTCGATGCAGCATGCGGTCGACTGCTATAATTCGCCGGAATACCAGATCGCCGCGAAAATCCGCCAGGAAGCCGCGGATGCGGAAATGGTCGTCGTCGAAGGCGTCTAGAGCGCCGTGCGTCTTTCGGACGCACAAAGGACGCTCTAGCACTTTAAATCTACTCATCGTGCCTTCCGAAAATCGATTCCGATTTTTGGAAGGCACGATGCGTTAGGCGCCCTCGCATTCGCAAAAAACTGACGGCGTGATGGGCCTTCCCGTCGCGCAGGGATTCGGCTAAGACGGAGCCAATCAAGCATTCCGCAAAGCCTTTCGAGGAGCCTGCCATGACCCTTGCCAACCTGCCGCCGCTCGTCACCGTGTTCGGAGGGTCGGGCTTCGTGGGCAGGCACGTGGTTCGGGCGCTGGCCAAGCGCGGCTATAACATCCGCGTCGCCGTGCGCCGTCCCGATCTCGCCGGCTTCCTGCAGCCGCTCGGCAATGTCGGCCAGATTTCCTTCGTGCAGGCGAACCTGCGCTACCGCGGCTCGATCGATCGCGCCGTCGACGGTGCGAGCCACGTCGTCAACTGCGTCGGCATTCTGCAGGAGACCGGCCGCAACACTTTCGACGCCGTGCAGGAATTCGGCGGTCGTGCGATTGCTGAGGCGGCGCGCAGCGCGGGTGCGACGCTGACGCATATTTCGGCGATCGGCGCCGACGCGAAATCCGATTCGGACTATGGCCGCACCAAGGGTCGCGCCGAAACGGCCATCCTCTCGGTCAAGCCCGATGCGGTGATCTTTCGTCCGTCGATCGTCTTCGGACCGGAGGACAGCTTCTTCAACAAGTTCGCCCAGATGGCGCGCATGTCGCCGATCCTGCCGCTCATCGGCGGCGGCAAGACGAAATTCCAGCCTGTCTATGTCGAAGATATCGCCGAGGCCGTCGCCCGCGCCGTCGACGGCAAGGTTGCCGGCGGCAAGGTCTATGAGCTTGGCGGGCCTGAGGTGCTCAGCTTCCGCGAATGTCTCGAGACGATGCTGAAGGTAACGTGCCGCAAGAACCCGCTGGTATCCCTGCCCTTCGGCATCGCTTCGATGATCGGCAGCATCGCTTCGCTGGTCCCCTTCATAACGCCGCCGATCACGCCGGATCAGGTGCGCATGCTGAAGCGCGACAATATCGTCTCCCCGGAAGCCGAGGCGGAAGGCCGCACGTTGAAGGGCCTCGGCATTGCGCCCACCATGGTGGCATCGGTGCTCGGCTCCTATCTGGTGCACTATCGTCCGCACGGCCAGTACACCGGCACCGGCAAGGCCGCCTGACCATCTTTTCCAACCGATGAGATTGGCCGTCTGCGGATCCCGCGAGCGGCCTTTTGGCGTTGCCGTGTCCTGCAAAGCCCGGCGCAAGTTTGAAGTGTTTTGGTGCTCGGCATATTCAGCGGCGTTGCATAAAAGACGCATCGGAAATTTTGTGGGATTAACACCAAATTTAGCAGGAACGTTTATTGCTATTTGTCATTCCACTGACTACCAAACCCGCGCGTCCCCCAACGGACTCAACGCCTGCGGTCGCGCGCGGCAATCACTGTGAAAGGCAATTCTCAATGGGCAAGTCAATCGCGCTCCTGTTTGCGTGTGCGGCGCTGGTTATCCTTGCAGGCTCTTTCGTTGCGCCCGGTTCGGTCGCGGCGGTAAAGGGCGATTGCTCGCCGGCCTACGGCGTCGATCCTTGCTCGACGGCTTCGATCATCCATTGACGAAAAGCCCGGCCCTGCGCCGGCATCCTGCTCCAAGCAAGCAGTCGATCGAAACGCCTGATACAGGGCGCTTCTAGATCATCGCTCAGTTTCGCCTGCTTCAAAGCGGCGGTGGGAGCGTTTCCCCTCAATGACCAACTGAAAAATTCGGCGCCTTGCCGGTAATCGGGTGCCTGTTTGTGCGGTCCGACGGGGCATTTGCATTCGCGCCGGGAGTTGCGCGAATGCAATGCAGGGCGGGTGTCTCAGGCAATCAAGCCGGTCGCGGCCATGCCGAGCAGCAAAACACCGAGAATGATGCGGTAGATGGCAAACAGGGTAAACCGGTTGCTCCTGATATAGGCAAGCAGCCATTTGACCGCGATGAAAGCGACGACGGTGGAGACAACGAAGGCGATGCCGAGCGCCGTCCAGTCTTCGCCTGCCGCTCCGCCATCCCTGAAGGTCTTCAGCAATTCATAGGCGCTGGCCGCGTACATTGTGGGAATGCCGACGAGAAAGGCAAACTCGGTCGCCGCGGCCCGGTTGCCCGTGCCTGCCAGCATGGCGACGAAGATCGTGGCGCCGGAGCGCGAGGTTCCCGGGAAGACGCCGGCAACGATCTGGGCGATGCCGACCAGGATGGCGACAAGCCAGGTAATCTCTTTATGCGGCGGCCTGCGGGCGGCCGCCCATTCGGCAAAGATCATCCAGATGCCGCCGATGATGAGCGCCCAGGCGATCGGTGTCGCAGTCTCCGGCAGTTCAAAGCCGAGCTTCTTGACGACCAGTCCGAGAATGGCGGTGATGAGAAAGGCGACGATCAGCTTGGCGGCATAATCGCGGTTGGCGGGGTCGCGCCAGCCAAGCACCAGATCCACCAAGCGACGCCAGTAAATGATGGTGACGGCGAGGATGGCGCCCGCCTGAATAACGATGTTGAACATATCCGACCGATGTCCGAGCCATTGCTCGGCAATGATCAGGTGGCCGGTGCTCGAGATCGGCAGGAACTCGGTGATCCCTTCTATGACGCCGAGAATTGCAGCATTTATATAATCCATACATTGTCTCCGGTTTAAAGTTCGGCCGGGTCTGAGCGCTTGGGTCGATCAGGCCGCCGTTTCCAATCATTCGTTAGACCGTGTTTCGCCATTATCAGATGGCCTGAAAAATCCGATTCGCTTGTATTGGCGGGGCCAAGCTCCTATAGCTTCAACCAATGAGTCATGACTAGGGCGCTATAATCGAGCTGCCACACAGTCCTGTAACAGCAATCACAAAGCCCGAGTATCTATGCCCACGCTTTATCATCATCCCATGTCATCCGCATCTCGCTTCGTCCGGCTGATCCTGGCGGAATACGGCTATCAGGCGGATCTGATCGAGGAGCAGACATGGGAGAAGCGCCGGGATTTCCTGGCGCTCAATCCGGCCGGCACGCTGCCGGTCTATGTCGACGACAGCATGCGCGCGCTCTGCGGCGCGAGCGTCATTTCCGAATATCTGGACGAGACGCACGGCGTCTTGAAACGCGACCGGCGGCTGCTCGCCGAAGACCCTTTCCAGCGGGCGGAAATCCGCCGGCTGACCGAATGGTTCATGCAGAAGATGGAAAACGATGTGACCAAGCCGCTCGCCCGCGAGCGTGTCTATAAGTTGCAGATGACCGCCGATCAGGGCGGCGGAGCGCCGGATTCGAAGGTTCTGCGCACGGCCCGCGCGAATATCCGCCAGCATATGCGCTATCTCACCTGGCTTGCCGGCTCGCGTCAGTGGCTGGCGGGCGAGCGGATGAGCTATGCCGACCTTGCCGCCGCGGCCTCGATCTCGATCCTCGATTATCTCGGCGAGATCGAGTGGGCGGATTCGCCAGTCGTCAAGGACTGGTACCAGCGGCTGAAGTCGCGTCCGTCCTTCCGGCCGATGCTGACCGAGCGCGTGCGCGGCCTGACACCGGTTTCACACTATGCCGATCTGGATTTCTGACGAGGGCTCTTCATGCCCGAACCTGACAATGACGACAAAGAGCGCCGCCGCCGCGACAATTTGACCGAGTTCGTCCGGGCAGAATCTGCCGCCAAGGGCTTCGATCTCTGCCGCATCACGCGCCCGGATGCGATCCCGCAAGCGAAAGAGCGCCTCGGCCAGTTCATCGATGCCGGGCGCCACGGGACGATGGATTGGATGGCGGAGACGCGCGACCGGCGCGGCGATCCCCTGACACTCTGGAGCGAGGTGCGCTCCGTCGTCGTCTTCGGCCTCAATTACGCTCCGGAAGAAGATCCCCGCGCTATCCTCGACAAGCCGGACAAGGCAGCGATTTCCGTCTATGCCCGCAACCGCGATTATCACGACGTCATCAAGGGCCGGCTGAAGGAGATCGCCACGCGCTTTGCAGCGCGGGCAGGCGCCGACGTGAAAGTGTTCGTCGATACGGCGCCGGTCATGGAGAAACCGTTGGCGGCGGCGGCCGGGCTCGGCTGGCAGGGCAAACATACCAATCTCGTCAGCCGCGTTCACGGTTCCTGGCTGTTCCTCGGCACGATGTTCACCACCGCCGATCTTGCCGTCGACGCGCCGGAGATCGATCATTGCGGCTCCTGCCGCGCCTGTCTCGACATCTGTCCGACGGCTGCCTTCCCGGCGCCTTACCAGATCGACGCGCGGCGCTGCATCTCCTATCTCACCATCGAGCACAGGGGACCGATCGACGCCGATTTGCGCGTATTGATCGGCAATCGCATCTACGGCTGCGACGACTGTCTTGCCGCCTGTCCCTGGAACAAGTTCGCAAGCTCCGCCTCCGAGATGAAGCTCAAGGCGCGGGAGGATCTGAAGGAGCCGTCGATCGCCTTTCTGCTGACGCTTGACGATGCCGCCTTCCGTGCCTTCTTCAGCGGCTCGCCGGTGAAGCGGATCGGCCGCGACCGTTTCGTCCGCAATGTGCTGATCGCCGCCGGCAATTCCGGCGACAAGGCGCTCATCGGGCCGTGTCGCGGGCTTTCGGAGGATCCCTCGCCCGTGGTGCGCGGCATGACGGTCTGGGCGCTTTGGCGGCTGATGGAGGCTGGCGAATTTGCGGCCTTTGCCGCACAAAGGGCGGACGAGAGAGATGACGACGTCCTGAACGAATGGCGATTGGCGGGAGTGGGCTGATGCATGTGATGATCTTTGGCTGCGGTTATTCCGGCACGGCAATCGCCAAGGCCTTTGCCGGCGACGGCGTGCGGGTTTCCGGCACCACGCGCTCGCCTGACAAAGTGGAAGCGCTCCGCCAGAACAGCATCGAAGCATTCCTTTTCGACGGCGAGAGCATGGAAGAGGGGTTGCGCCAGGCTTTGGACGGCGTCACCCACCTGGTTCAATCGATCGCCCCTGGAAAGGCCGACCCGCTGCTGCGGCTGCTTGATAAAGACGGCGCACGCCTGCTGCCGAAGCTTGAATGGATCGGTTACCTCTCCACCGTCGGCGTCTATGGCGATCACCAGGGCGCCTGGGTGAGTGAGGAAACGCCGTGCCTGCCCGTTTCCGGACGGTCGACCGAGCGGCTCGAGGCGGAAGAGGGCTGGCTGGCGATGGGCCGGGAGCGCGGCGTGCCGGCGGCGGTGCTGCGCCTTTCCGGCATCTATGGGCCGGGCCGCAACGCCTTCTGCAATCTGGACAAGGGCACGGCGCGACGGCTGATCAAGAAGGACCAGGTGTTCAACCGCATCCGCGTCGAAGATATTGGCGCAGCGACACGCTTTCTGTCGGAGCGCGGCCTCGGCGGCATCTATAATGTCACCGACGACCGGCCCGGCCCGCCGCAGGATGTGATCGTCGAGGCAGCCCGCCTGATGGGCGTCGAACCGCCGCCGGAGCAGGCGTTCGAGACCGCCGAATTGACGCCGATGGCGCGCACTTTCTACGGCGAGAACAAACGGGTTTCGAATGCAAAACTCAAGGCCGCCGGCTTCGCATTTTCCTTCCCGAACTATCCTATGTCGCTTGCGCAATTGTGGCGGGATGGATGCTGGTGGGGGGAGTAGAACTCAGTCCTGTTTGCGACGGATGCGATCACCCAAAATGAGTAGGAAATTCCTACTTTCCCGCTTTGGCCGGATAATTTTCGCCGCATATTATGGTTAACGGCCTTTGAATTTGCCCAAATGTGGCAGTAAATATGGCGAAATCGGAAAAATATTTTCGCGATTTTCGTGAACGCCGAGGCGTTAACTATCCCTTCGGAAAATTCGTTCGGATTTTAGCTGATTTTATTAGGTTTTTTCTACCTTTTGGCGCGGCGCTCATTCCTGGAATCCCGATATTACCCTCACGAATGTTACGGATTGTAATAATCCGTGAACTGGCGCGGCACTTTTTCGCCACTTTTTCACAGATTTAAGCCCCGCCGCCTGCAAGGGCGTGAGTTCAATAGTTGAGGGATACTCTGTTTTGAAGAACATACGTCGTTCTATTATCGCCGCTGTAACTATTGTAGCCTGTTCTTCCATGCTTCCGGCAGAGGGTTTTGCTGGCAATGGCTGTGGCGGTGCTTCATGGTACGCACTTCGCTCCAAAACTGCTTCCGGGGAACGTATGAATCCTGCCATCTTGACTGCTGCACATCGTTCGCTTGCTTTCGGCACCAAGGTGAAGGTCACCAACCGCAACAATGGCCGCACAGTCGTCGTTCGCATCAACGATCGTGGTCCGTTCATCCGTGGTCGTGTGATCGACCTGTCGCGCGCCGCCGCCCAGAATATCGGCATGGTGAGCTCCGGCACTGCGAAGGTCTGCTACCAGGTCGTCAGCTGAGGCCGCCACTGACTGTGCCGGAAGCGGCGCTTGCTCTTGCCGTCAATCGCGGTTACCACCCGGTTGAGACTTGTGAACAATTGACTGCGTGACACTCGCGTTTGCGCTGATCGTTCACACGCCACGGCAACAGGAGACATGTGAATGCGTCTGGGCGGCCGCCTCGAAGGGGCGATTTCTGTGCTCGCGGACATCGATGCCCGCAAGCGGCCCGTCGCCGACGCGCTGAAGGACTGGGGCCTCGCGCACCGCTTCGCCGGCTCCGGCGATCGTGCAGCGATCGGCAACATTGTCTATGACGCACTGCGCATGCGGCTTTCCCATGCCTGGCTGATGGATGACGACAGTCCTGCTGCCATTGCCCATGGCGTCATGTTCCGCCAATGGGGTTTTTCACCTGACAGTCTTGCCACTGAGCTGGCGGACGACAAGTTTGCGCCGGCGCCACTTTCAACCGACGCTGTTGCGGCCTTTCAAAGCCGCTCGCTCGACGATGCGCCGCCGCATATCCGCGGCGATATTCCCGAATGGGTCCAACCCTCCTTCGAACAGGCCTTCGGCGCCGCCTGGCTTGCCGAGGCACAGGCGCTCGCCGCCCGCCCGACGCTCGATCTGCGCGCCAACCTGCTCAAAGCCTCTCGCGACAAGGTCGTCAAGGCGCTCGAAAGAGCCAACGCGCATGCAGCGAAGATCGCCCGCTACGGCATCCGGATTGCCGCTGGCGAAGGCGCCTCGCGTCTTCCCAACGTGACTGCCGAGCTTTCGTTCCAAAAAGGTTGGTTCGAAGTTCAGGATGAGGGATCGCAGATCGTCGCCGACCTGGTGCTCGCCCATGATGGCGAACAGGTTCTCGACTATTGCGCCGGCGGTGGCGGCAAGACGCTCGCCATGGCGGCGGCCATGCAGAACAAGGGACAGGTTCACGCCTATGATGCCGACCGCAAACGGCTGGCGCCGATCATCGAACGGCTGAAGCGGGCGGGCACGCGCAATGTCCAGGTGCATGACGACGCCAGGGCGCTCTCCGCCCTTGCCGGACGCTGCGACAAGGTGCTGGTCGACGCGCCCTGCACCGGCACCGGCACGTGGCGCCGCCGCCCCGATACGAAGTGGCGGCTGACGGCGAAGAACCTCGACGAGCGCATCGCCCAGCAGCAGGACGCGCTGGCGCAGGCGAGCGGCTTCGTCAAACCCGGCGGCGATCTGATCTATGTCACCTGCTCGGTCCTGCCCCAGGAAAACGAGGAGCAGGCGCGCCGCTTCACGGCCGACAATCCTGATTTTCAGCTCGTCAGCGCCCTGCCCGCCTGGGAAGCCCTGTTCGGCAAGGACGCCCCGCGTCCGCATTCGTCCGACGGCCTGACGGTGACGCTGACGCCCGCCTCCACCGATACCGACGGCTTCTTTTTCTGTCGTATGCAGCGGAAGGGCTGACGCGGTTTAGCGAAGGCCCGCTACGGATCGTGATGCCGCGGCGGAATGGCGCGGTTGCTGCCAATTTTTCAAGCGGATGCCGTTCAAAAAAGCCAGGTTGGCAACGTCTGTCCGTTCTTAAAACCATTCCAAACTAGAGCGTTTGACACAAGTTTGCTTTTGCGCGAAGAGACGGAGCCCGATTAGACGGAAAATCCCGTCACAGGAGAGGATCATGAAGCTCAACCGCAAATTCCGCGCAGCCGTGCTGGCGATCGCCCCCGCCGCCCTGCTCGCCCTTCCCGCGCATGCCGAGACTGATGCTGCCGCCGTGGTGAAACACTATGCCGGTGTGGCACATGCGAAATACGAGGACTCGCTGACGACGGCCAAGGCGCTCGACGCCGCGATCGACGCCTTCCTGAAGGCGCCGACCGATGCGACGCTCAAGGCCGCCAGAGACGCCTGGATCAAGGCGCGCGTCCCCTACCAGCAGACGGAAGTCTATCGCTTCGGCAATCCGATCGTCGACGACTGGGAAGGCAAGGTCAATGCGTGGCCGCTCGATGAAGGCCTGATCGACTATGTCGACGCTTCCTACGGCACCGAGAGCGACGAGAATTCTCTCTACGTGGCAAATGTCATCGCCAACAAGACGATCAAGATCGACGGCAAGGATGTCGACGCTTCCAAGCTGACGCCGGAATTCCTCTCCGGCACGCTGGCCGAGGCCGGCGGCATCGAAGCCAATGTCGCGACCGGCTATCATGCCATCGAATTCCTGCTTTGGGGTCAGGATCTGAACGGCACGGGACCCGGCGCCGGCGACCGTCCGGCAACCGACTACGACCTCAAGAACTGCACGCACGGCAATTGCGACCGCCGCGCCGAATATCTGAAGTCCGCCTCCACCCTGCTCGTTTCCGACCTGCAGGAAATGACCGACAACTGGAAGCCGGACGGTGCAGCGACGAAGAACGTCGAAACCGATCCGAAGGCCGGCCTCGTCGCGATTCTGACGGGCATGGGTTCGCTTTCCTACGGCGAGCTTGCCGGCGAGCGGATGAAGCTCGGCCTGCTGCTGCACGATCCCGAGGAAGAGCATGATTGCTTCTCCGACAACACCTACAATTCGCATCTCAACGACGCGATCGGCATCGCTGCCGCCTATACCGGCAACTATACCCGCGTCGACGGCACCAAGCTCAGTGGCCCGTCGCTGCATGATCTGGTGGCCGCCAAGGACAAGGCGCTCGATGCCGAAGTGGAAGGCAAGCTCAACAAGACGCTCGAAGCGATGAATGCCATGGCAAAGCGCGGCGAGACCGTCGAGAAGTACGACCAGATGATCGGCGAAGGCAACAAGGAAGGCAACGCCGTCGTTCAGGCCGCTATCGACGGGCTGATCGACCAGACGAAATCGGTGCAGCGCGTTATTGCCGCACTCGATCTCGGCACGGTTCAGCTTGAAGGTTCCGACAGCTTGGATAATCCTAACGCCGTCTTCAAATAAGCAAAAAGGCGGGCCGCTTCGAAAGCCGGAGCGGCCCGGACCCTGAAATGTCGCATGCCCCGGCCCGCCGATTTTTCGCCAGCGCAACGCTCTGCGCCACGCTTGCCGGTTTTTCCGTCAGCATCGCAGCCGGTTTCGACCTGCCGACGAAACGCACCGACCTCTCCGAATCCGATCTGCAACGCGTCGCCGACGTCACCCGGCCGACAGCGGATTTTTCCAAAGCCGAACAATACGAAGCGATGCAGGCAGGGGCTACGACCTCGATCGACCCTGTCACCGAGGACAGTTTCTCGCATATTTCGGCCAACATTCCCTTCGAGGAAGAGCAGAATTTCAAGCTCGGCAATGCGCTCTTCCGAAAGCTCTGGGTGTCCGCTCCCTCCTCGACGCAGGCTTCCGATGGTCTCGGGCCGCTGTTCAACGCCCGCTCCTGCATGAGCTGCCATGTCAATGACGGCCGCGGCAAACCGCCGGAGGGAGGCCCGAGCGCCACCTCGATGTTCCTGCGGCTTTCCCGCGCCGCCACGACGCCGGAGGACGAAAAGGCCATCGCACAGGCTGATGTCGTCAATTTTCCCGATCCGGTCTACGGCCATCAGCTGCAGGATCTCGCCGTTCCTGGCCTTGCTGCCGAAGGGAAGATGGTGATCAGCTACCGCGAAGAGAGGGTGACGCTCGGCGACGGCGAGACCGTGTCGCTGCGCCGGCCGAGTTATGCGGTGACGAACCTTGGTTATGGGCCGCTCGACCCGGCGACGACGATTTCGCCGCGGGTCGCCTCGGCGATGATCGGCCTCGGACTGATCGAGGCCATTCCCGAGGCCGACATCCTTGCCCATGCCGATCCTGATGATGCCGACGGCGACGGCATTTCGGGGAAGGCGGCGATCGTGCGCGACCACCGCAGCGGTGGGATCGCGCTCGGCCGGTTCGGCTGGAAGGCGCAGAACGCCACGGTGCGCGACCAGAGTGCCGATGCCTTCGCCAATGATATCGGCATCTCGACGCCCGATCACCCGGATGCGCAGGGCGACTGCACCAAGGCGGAAGAGAAATGCCGTGATATGCCGACCGGCGTGCAGAAACGGCTGGGCGCGGAAGAAGCGCCGGGTGCCATTCTCGACCTCGTCACCTTCTATTCCGGAAATCTTGCCGTTCCGGCACGGCGCAAGGCGAGTTTCGCCGAGACGCTGCAGGGCAAGCGGATTTTTTACGAAAGCGGCTGCATTTCCTGCCACATGCCGAAATTCGTCACCCGGCGGGATACGCCCGACAAAGCGCAGTCCTTCCAACTGATCTGGCCCTATTCCGACTTTCTTCTGCACGACATGGGCGACGGGCTTGCCGACGGGCAGCAGGTCGGCCTTGCAAGCGGACGTGAATGGCGCACGCCGCCGCTATGGGGTATAGGACTGACCCGGACTGTCAGCGGACACAGCTTTTTCCTGCATGACGGCCGTGCGCGGAGCCTCACCGAAGCGATCCTCTGGCATGGCGGCGAAGCTGAAAAGGCCCGCAACGCTTTCTCCTCCCTGTCGACAGACGACAGGGCGGCCCTGATTACATTCCTGGAGTCACTTTGATGCGCCTTTGGCACCCCCTGCTCTGCCTTACTCTGATCGGCCTCGCGACATCAGCGGCCGCCCAGACGGCCACTCCCCCGGCAGGGCTGAACGAGGATGCCGTTCCCGCCGTCATGCAGCGCGCCGTCGACGAGGTGATCCGTCCCGGCTATCGTAACATGCAGCAATCAGCCGCCCGGCTGACGACGGCAATGAAGGATCTTTGCGCCGACGGCACGCAGCAGACGCTCGACAAGGCGAAGTCCACCTTCGACGACACGATCCGCTATTGGTCGATCATCGAGATCGTCCAGACCGGACCTGTCATCCAGGACAATCTCTTCGAGCACATCCTGTTTTATCCCGACCGTAAGGGCGTCGGCCTCAAGCAGGTGCAGGCGCTGATCGCCAAGGCCGACCCGAAGGATGCGACCGTTGATGCGATCGCCGGCAAGAGTGTTGCGTTGCAAGGCCTGACGGCGCTGGAATACGTGCTTTACGGCAATGGCTCCGACGATCTCGTCGGGCAGAAGGGCAGTTTCCGCTGCCTTTACGGCGAGGCAGTCGCCGGCAATATCCAGCGTGAGGCCGGCGAAGTCGTCGCCGCCTGGGAAAAGCCCGACGGCGTGCAGGCGAGCTGGAAACATCCAGGCCCGCAGAGCAACGATTTCATGGACAACAAGGAAGCGGTGACGGCGCTGCTCGGCATCCTCGTCCATGGCGCGGAGAATGTCCGCGACCAGCGGCTGGAGCAGTTCTACAAGGGCAAGGACACCACGCCACGGCCGCGCATGGCGATCTACTGGCGCTCCAAGAATACCTGGAAATCGATGGCCGCCAATCTGGAGGGCCTGCGCACGCTCTGGCAGAAGGCCGGCATGGCCGAACTTCTGCCGCCGGACAAGCAGCCGATCGCCGCCTCGATCGATGAGGACTTCAAATCGCTGCTCGACAGCGTACCGAAGCTCAATCCCGACATCGACGTCGCCACAAGCGATGAGGAGAAGGCCAAGCTCGATACGCTGCTTGCCGAGAGCCGCGACCTGATCACCCGGATCAGCGACGAATATGGCGCGGCGATCGGCCTTTCGGCCGGCTTTTCTTTTTCGGACGGAGACTGAGACGATGATGCAAAGTGCCGCGATCGACCGACGCAGCTTCGTCAAGGCGGCCGGCCTTGGCTTCCTTGCTTCTTTGGCGCCGAGGTCGCTGATGGCACTGGAGCGGGCCGATGCGGTCTATGCCTCGGGCATTCGGGCAGCCGACGGCTCCTTTGCCATTGCGACCGTGACCGAGCGCGGCGAGATCGTCGATCAGGTGGGCCTTCCCGCCCGCGCCCATGGCATGGCGTTCAGCGCCAGCACCGGCAAGACTGTCGCCTTTGCACGCCGGCCCGGCACCTATGCGATGATCTTCGATCCCTGGAACAAAAGCGAGCCGATCGTCATCAGCTCCAGGGAGGACCGGCATTTCTACGGCCACGGCGCCTTCTCTCCTGACGGCCGTTTGCTCTACGCCAGCGAGAACGACTTCGACGGCAATCGCGGCATGATCGGCCTCTACGACGCCACCGACCGCTTCACTCGCATCGGCGAATTCGAGACCTACGGCATCGGTCCGCACGACATGACCGTGTCCGACGACGGACGCCTGCTCATCGTCGCCAATGGCGGCATCGAGACGCATCCGGATTTCGGCCGCACCAAGCTCAATCTCGGAGAGATGCAGCCGTCGCTTGTTCTGATCGATGCGGCAACCGGTGCGCTGGTCGAAAAACATGTGCTGCCGGCGGAATGGGCAGAACTCTCCACCCGCCATGTCGATCTCGACGGCGAGGGCCGCATCTGGTTCGCCTGCCAGTATGAAGGCCACCGCAAGGATTTACCGCCGCTCGTCGGCCATTTCGCCAAGGGGGAGAATCTTACCTTCATCGACCTGCCGGAGGAGACGACGCGCAGGCTTGCCAATTACGTCGGGGCGATCGCCGTCAATCGCAGCGAAGGTCTCGTCGGCATCACCTCGCCGAAGGGCGGCGCCTCGGTGACACTTGACGCAAAGTCGGGCAAGGTGCTGGCCGAGACTTCCGTTCCGGATGCAGCAGGCATCGCGCCGGCAAGAAGCGGCTTTGCCGTTTCCTCCTATGACGGCGATTTCCTGTCGACCCGCAGCGATGTCGCCTGGGACCAGCACATTGTCCGGATCTAATCGGCGCGGGAATAGGCTTTCTGCTCGGCGCTAACGCTCGATGCCGCGGCCCTTGCCGCCTCGTGCAACCAGTCGTTTCCCCGCGCCGCCAAATCCTTCAGGATCGCCGCAACCGCCGCCGCATCGTCAGAATGGCAATTGGCGATTTCAAAGCCCATCAGTTCCAGCATCGTCGGCGAAAGCAGGATCTCGGGATGCCGGTCGATTTCGATCTTGCAGCTGTTCGGCGAGAGCCGGCGCATGAGGATGCGGCCGGAGACCCGGTAGTGAGGATCAGCTGAGCGCGCCCGCCCATTGGCGATCTCGCTTGCATGGATCGCCACATCCTGCGGCCTGTGGCGAAGCGACCAGGCGGACGGCAGCAGCGCCTTCGCCTCGCGCAGCACCGGCCCACCCTGCCATTCGGCATAGGCGACGAACCGCGGCCGACCGAGACTGCCGGTGCCGCCGCTGCGCGGCTTCGGCACGAAGGGTCCTGCCCCGGACGGCAGCGCGTCTGCGAGCGCCTTGGTGTAGGCTGATGGTGGCGGCTTGCTGCCGGGAAGCAACATCTCGTATTTCTCCCAGAATTCCCGGCGTTCGGAATTCGGCAGCAGCAGAGCCTTGCGCAGCCATTTGTGGTCGCGCTCGAGGATGACTGGCAACGGATTTTCAAGGCCCCGGCGATAGCCGCTCAAGATCAATTCGCCGATCATGCGAACCGAGGGACCGTCGTCGCCGCGGGCCAGGATGGCGCTTGCCGCAAGGCGAACGAGATCAAGTGCATAGGGCATCACCGCCGCGTCGTCGAAATCATTGACACCCCAGACGAGCCGGCCCTCGATATCGCGCCAAGTACCGAAATTCTCCAGATGCGTATCGCCGATCGCCAGCACCTCAGGCGCGCCTGACAGTTCCGGGCAGATATCGAGGATGATCTCGCACCAGCGCCAATAGGTAGCGCGCAGGAAGACGAAATCGCCGCTTCGCATCTTCTCGTGCTTCTCCCGGAGATCGTCCTTGACGAGATCGTCGCCGAGTTCGCCGGCCAGCCAGGTCTCGAAATTCCGGACCGATTGCGATATCGTTATCATGCCGGCACTCCATCATTTCGCGACGCGATGCGGAGAATACGCGCACCGCGCGAAGCTGCAATCGTCTTCGCATCGGATCGCCACAATCGAGCGGTAGTGGCCAGCGGTACCGGCCAGCTGTGCCGGCTTGCACGGCGGCGGAAAGGTGAAGGGTTGCCCCGGCGACACGGTCCCGGGTTTCCATCGCCGCCCGGACCGATTTCAACAATGTCCAGCTTGTCGAATGCGGCGCGCCATGCCACTTTCGCGGCTGCAAGAGGGGCAGACATGAGCGAGACTGACAGGGGCGATTTCCGCGCGCGAATCCGCCGCAATTTTGCGCGCCAGGCGGCGATGGAAACGATCGGCGCAGAGCTGACGCGCGTCGAGCACGGCGTCGTCGAGATCGAGCTTCCCTTCGACGTCAAACTGACACAGCAGCACGGCATCCTGCATGCGGGCATCATTTCCGCGGCGCTCGATTCGGCCTGCGGCTTTGCCGCCTATAGCGTTATCGACCCGGAAGCCTCGATCCTGACTATCGAGTTCAAGGTCAATCTCATGTCGCCGGGGCGGGGCGATCGTTTCCTGTTTCGCGGGGAAATCACCAAACCCGGCTCCACCATCATCGTCGCCGACGGACGAGGCTACGCGATCAGCGACGGGCCGGCGAAACTCATTGCCTCCATGACCGGAACGATGATGGTGATCCGCGGTAGAGAGGGCATTACGGGATGAAGTTCGAACTGAAATCGGTCGCGGGGAAATCCATCCTTTTCGTCATGGCGGCGGAGGCCGAATACGGTCCCTTCCTGCGTTCGCGCATCGAACCTTTGATGACCGGCGTCGGCCCGGTCGAGGCGGCCATCGCGCTGAGCAAAACATTGGCGCGGCTGGATGCCGTCGACGACCTGCCCGATCTCGTCGTGTCCCTCGGCTCGGCCGGCTCCGCGAAACTGGAGCAGACCGAAATCTATCAGGTGACCTCGGTTTCCTACCGCGACATGGACGCCTCGCCGCTCGGCTTCGAAAAGGGCAAGACACCCTTTCTAGACCTGCCGGCAACGCTCGATCTGCCGCTGCGCATTCCCGGCATTGCCGAAGCAAGCCTTTCCACCGGCGGCAACATCATTTCGGGCGCCGCCTATACCAATATCGACGCCGACATGGTCGATATGGAGACCTATGCGGTGCTGCGCGCCTGCCAGGGTTACAAGCTGCCGCTGATCGGCCTTCGCGGCATTTCCGACGGCGCCGTCGAGCTACAGCATATTTCGGGCTGGACCGAATATCTGCACATCGTCGACCGCAAGCTCTCTTACGGCGTCGACAGCCTGTTCACGGCGCTGGAGGACGGGGTTTTCTGGTTCTGAGCCCCTGAATGCGGGACAATTGGAACAATAAAAACCTGATGCCGCCGATTTCCCGGATTGCAAGGCGAGGCGCTTTTCATTAAAGCCTCGCCATGACCCAGACAGCACATCCCGACTCCGTTCTCATCGTCGATTTCGGCAGCCAGGTGACCCAGCTCATCGCACGACGCGTGCGCGAGGCCGGCGTCTATTGCGAGATCGTTCCCTTCCAATCGGCCGAAGAGGGCTTCCACCGCCTGCAGCCGAAGGCCGTGATCCTGTCCGGCAGCCCGGCTTCCACGGTGGACGAGGGATCGCCGCGAGCGCCCCAGATCATCTTCGACAGCGGTCTGCCGGTGTTCGGCATCTGCTATGGCCAGCAGACGATGTGCATGCAGCTCGGCGGCAAGGTCGAGAGCGGCCATCACCGCGAATTCGGCCGCGCCTTCCTCGAGGTCGACAGGGACTGCCAGCTGTTCGAGGGCCTCTGGTCCTCCGGCTCGCGCCATCAGGTCTGGATGAGCCATGGCGACCGCGTCACCGCGCTGCCGGATGGTTTCGAAGTGGTCGCCACCTCCTCCAACGCGCCTTACGCCTTCATCGCCGACGAGAAGCGTAAATATTACGGCGTGCAGTTCCACCCGGAAGTCGTGCATACGCCGGACGGCGCCAAGCTGATCGGCAATTTCATTCACAACATTGCCGGCATCAAGGGTGACTGGTCGATGTCGGCCTATCGCCAGAAGGCGGTCGAGCAGATCCGCGCGCAGGTGGGCGACAAGCGCGTCATCTGCGCGCTTTCGGGCGGCGTCGACAGTTCCGTCGCGGCTCTCCTGATCCACGAGGCCGTCGGCGACCAGCTGACCTGCATCCTCGTTGACCACGGGCTGATGCGCAAGGACGAGGCGGCCGGCGTCGTCGCCATGTTCCGCGAGCACTACAATCTGCATCTCTTGCATGTCGATGCCGCCGACCGCTTCATCGGCGAACTCGAAGGCGTCAGCGACCCGGAAACCAAGCGCAAGATCATCGGCCGGCTGTTCATCGAGACCTTCGAGGAAGAGGCAAAGAAGCTCGGCGGCGCCGATTTCCTCGGCCAGGGCACGCTCTATCCCGACGTGATCGAGAGCGTTTCCTTCACCGGCGGCCCGTCGGTGACGATCAAGTCGCACCACAATGTCGGCGGCCTGCCGGAGCGCATGAAGATGCAGCTTGTCGAGCCGCTGCGCGAGCTCTTCAAGGACGAGGTGCGCGCGCTCGGCCGCGAACTCGGCCTGCCCGACAGCTTCATCGGCCGCCACCCCTTCCCAGGCCCCGGCCTGGCGATCCGCTGCCCCGGCGGCATCACCCGCGAAAAGCTGGAGATCCTGCGCGAAGCCGATGCGATCTATCTCGACGAAATCCGCAAAGCCGGCCTCTACGACGCCATATGGCAGGCCTTCGCCGTGCTGCTCCCCGTCCAGACCGTCGGCGTCATGGGCGACGGGCGCACCTATGAATTCGTCTGCGCGCTGCGCGCCGTCACCTCCGTCGACGGCATGACGGCGGACTTCTACCACTACGACATGGAATTCCTCGGCCGCGCCGCCACCCGCATCATCAACGAGGTGCGCGGCATCAACCGCGTCGTTTATGATGTGACGAGCAAGCCGCCCGGCACGATCGAGTGGGAGTGAGCGAAACGGCAATCGTGGCTTAGTTTCGACGGCAGTTTGCGCTGCCCATCGGCTGCCATTCCCATTGTTCCTCGCTCTCGCTTGGTGATGTTGGATCTCGCAGCTTCGGCCAGTGCCTGGTTTTTTGCGCGTCTAAGCCTGCACGACCGAAGCGCTTCGCGGAAGCGCGATGAAATAGACGAGCAGCCCTGCAGCGGTCAGCACAAATCCGGCAAGCGGTGAAAAGAGGACGCTGTATCCCGCAGCGATGACCAGTCCACCGCCCCAAGCCCCAAGAGCATTCGCCACATTGAGAGCGGCCAGGTTCATCGCCCCCATCAGTGTCGGGGCTTCCGGTGCAAAATGCGTCATCCGCACCTGAATGGTTGGAATCGCCGCCATCATAGCAGCACCCACGCCGAAGAGGCAGGGCATGAAAACCCATGCGTTCGTCCCAAAGCTCGACAAGATAACAAGGAGGATCAGCGTTATCCCGTATCCAAGGATGAGGCCGCGAAACGCAAAAGTGTCTGCGAGCTGACCACCGACTGCGTTGCCGACCGTCATGCCAACGCCAAAGACACCAAGCGCAAGGGGGATCGCGGATTGATCGAGCTGCACCACATCGGTCACCAATGGTCCGATAAAGGCATAGACCGCAAAAATGCTTGATATTCCGAGCGCCGCAACGAAGATCATTGCCCAAACATTCCATCGACGAAGCCCGGATAACTCATGGAGGACCGAGCCTCCGTTAAGGGCTTCCGTGCGCGGCACGAACAGGAACAGCGCAAGAAACGCGACTGCGCCGAGCGCGGCCATGGCGAGATAGGTGTTCCGCCACCCGAGCGTCTGACCAAGGAAGGTTGCCAAGGGCGAACCGAAGATCGTTGCGATCGTCAGTCCGGTCATGACCAGCGCGAAAGCCTTTCCGGCGCGGTCTGCGCCGAAGAAATAGGCCGCGACAACCGCTCCCGCTCCAAAATAGGCGCCTTGCGGCACGCCGCTTATGAACCGGGCGGCCGCAAACAGGCCGATATTGCTCGCCATCGATGAGAGGACGTTTCCAATTACCCATAGCGCCATCAGACACAGCAGCAAAGTCCGACGATTGAGTCTGGCCGCGACAAGCGTGGCGAGCGGCGCGCCAAGGACGACGCCGAAAGCATATCCGGTAATCGCATTCGTCGCCGTTGGAATATCGATGCCGAAGTCTTCGGCATATAATTGTATGATGCCCATGCTGGCGAATTCTGACGTTCCGATACAGAAACTGCCCAGTGCAAGCGAGAAAAGAGCCAGCGCCTGGCTCTCATGGTGAGCACTGGACGGGGCAAACTTCGTTGCCTGGCATTGTGCTTCGTAGGCCTTTCCAAACATCGACCGATCTCCAATCCGGTGGGTGCACGAGGCATAATTTTAGAAGATGCGCCGGCGCTAGCGCTTGAAGACGATCATCTTCTCCGCGGTCATTTCGCGCGCCGTAAAGGGAATGCCGCCAACGCCGTAACCGGATTCGCGCCGGCCGGCAAAAGGCATCCAGTCGGTGCGGAACGCGCTGTGATCGTTCACCATCACCGCCGAAGCGTCGAGCTTTTCGGCCGCGTTGAACGCGACATCCAGATCGCGTGTGAAAATGCTGGCTTGAAATGCTACCGGCAGGGAATTTGCGGCAGCAATCGCATCCTCGACCTCGTCATATCCGTAAACGCAGGTGACAGGCCCGAAAATCTCATGCGTCGAGACCTTGGTGTCGCGCGGTGGATCGACGAGTATGGCCGGCCTGAGCGTGGTATCGCTCAGGCGTCCGCCGCCGATCCGACGGGCTCCTGCCGTTGAGGCTTCATCGATCCACGTCTCGACCCGCGTGGCTTCGTCAGGCGTGATCAGGGGGCCGACCTCTGTTTCGGCGCGGGTGGGATCGCCGACACGGAGTTGGTCGACCCGCGCGGCGAACCGCTCGATGAAAGCCTCCTTGAGTTCGGCGTGTACATAAATGCGCTGGACGGACACGCATACCTGGCCAGCATGATAATAGCCGCCTTTGGCAAGGGGTTCGATGATCTCGTCGAGTTTGGCACTCCGGTCGACAATGACGGGTGCGACGCCGCCATGCTCAAGGGCGCAACGGGTGCCGGGAGCCAGGTTTGCGCGCAGGCGCCAGCCCACTTCCGCTGACCCGATGAAGCTCAGGAACGCGATGCGCGCATCGCTCGCAAACGCGCTTGACAGAATGCGACTTTCGGGAAGAAAGGCCTGCACCCAGCCCTCCGGCATCCCGGCCTGATGAACCAGCTTGACCAGTTCGAGACAACAAAGCGGCGTAGCTGCTGCCGGCTTGATGATGACGGGGCAGCCGGTTGCAATCGCCGGTGCCACCTGATGGACGATGAGATTGAGCGGGTGATTGAAGGCGGAAATGGCGGCCACGACACCGATCGGCTCCTGAATGGTCCAGGCACGTCGATTGTCACTTGCCTGCGTAAGGCCCATCGGGATCTCGACGCCACCGCGGGTCCGCAGCACGTCGGCAGCATTCCGAATGCCGTCGATCGCGCGGTCGGTCTCGACGAGCGCGTCGGTGTAGGGCTTGCCGCCTTCGCATGCAATGCGCTTGGCGAAGACCTCGCGCTGCAGCGCGACAAGGTCTGCTAGTCTCCGCAGCACTGCCATCCGTTCATGCGGCGCAAGCCAGTCGTTGCGATTCAGAAAGCGTGCGCGCGCAGTCTCGAGCTTCGATTCCAAGGCCGCGGCATCGTCCGTCGACAGATCGGCGATGTGTTTCCGATCAAAGGCTTGCACCACTTCAAGCATGGATGTTCTCCGATCCTCGACAGAACTACGACACGGCTACCGCCTCGAGTACCAGCGCCGACCGCTCTGCCAGCGAAGGAATGCGCGCCAGATAATCCTGGTAGTGCGGCGTCCGGCGATGCGCCTCCACCGCCTCACCGTCGCGATAGAGCTCATCCAGAACGTAGCGCTCGGGAACGGCCTGGTCGCGCCAGACATCCCAGCGCAGATTGCCGGGTTCGGCTCTGCAAAGCGGTGCCATGCCAACAAGCAGTGATCGCAGGTCGGCGGCTTTGCCGGGGTGAGCAGTAAGGACGGCAGTGATCTTGGCCGGCGATTGAGTCATGCGATAGGCTCCCGATAAAATGCGCAAGTGCACTCGTTTGAGCGGGCGGGGCGAGCGCGGTCGCGGTATGGGGGGCACGCCCGAATGTTTCAGCCTGCATCTCATCAATTCACGCCGGAACGGCAGCCCGTTTGAGGGCGGCGACCAGTTCTTTTCCCAGCGCTCCCGCCGAGGCGGGGTTCTGGCCGGTGATAAGGCGGCCATCAACGACGACGTGAGGTTCCCAGTTGGATGCAGAGGAGTACTCGGCACCCTCCGCCCTTAACGCATCCTCAAGTTCGTAAGGCACGTCATCGCGGGCGTAGTCGTATTCTTCCTTCTTCGAGAACGACGTAAGCTTCTTGCCGCGCACGAACGGCGTGCCATCACCGAGGTCGACGCTGAGCAACGCGCACGGACCGTGACAAACAGCGGTTACGAGCTTTCCGGTGGTCCAGGCGCGCACGATGGCCCTCTGGACATCCGCGTTACGCTGGATGTCGACCATGGGGCCGAGGCCACCGGGCACCAGGATGGCGTCGTAGTCCGCAGCGTCCACTTCGGACAACTTTCGGCTATGATTCAGGCGACGAAAGGCCTTGCTTTCGAGAAACTCTTTTTGGGCGGGGTCTTTCTCGTCGTACGCGTCGTAGGGCGTCCATCCGCCAGCGGGAGACGCGAACTCTACGGCGATCCCCGCCTTGTCGAGCACGTCGAAAGGATGAGCGACCTCGGCGAAAAAGAAGCCGGTCTTGCGATTGTGCGGACCGATCACGGCTGCGTTGGTGACGATGAACAGGACATGTTGAGTCACAATCTTCTCCTTGAATAAATTATGATGCGTTCAAATATTGGGTTTCATTCGGACATGAAGTCACTTCGGGCGCGGGATACTTGGCGCGGCAGTAATCCGGTCTCGTTGCGCCCTCACGCTGTCAGAACGTCACGACGGCACGCCCAACGATTTTATTGTCGCGCATCAGGTCGATATATTCGTTGATGTCGTCGAAGGAGATCGTCTTGATCGTGTGCTGGATTTTGCCTTCGGCCGCGAGCGCCATTACCTCGGTGAGATCCGCGTTGTTGCCCCAGAACGATCCGTGAAAAGTCTGCTCACCCGACACGCGGGGGAACAACGGGATATCGATGCGATCGCCGATGAACCCGACATCGGCATAGTGGCCGCTGATCGCCAACCGCGAGAAGGCGAGCTGCATCATCTCGGTCGCGCCGGCGCAATCGATGATCGCATCGAACTTGTCCTGGCCAGTGGCTTTCTTGAGCTCCTTGCCAACGTCCTCGGAGGACTTGCCTTCTATGGCGATGATATGATCCGCGCCATATTTCTTGGCCACCTGCAACTTTTCTTCATTGCGGGCGACCGCGACCACCGGACCGCCGGCGCCAAGCAATTTGGCATATTGGACGGCGTATGCTCCGAGCCCACCGATGCCGAACACACCGATCACCCGATCCGGGCCGAGGCCACCGGCGTTACGGATTTTCTTGAGGCCGCGGTAGGGCGTCAGCCCGGCGTCGGTCAGCGGCGCAAGCTGCTCGAACTTCAGGTGTTTCGGCACCTTAATCACATAGCGTGCCGGTACCGGGATATATTCCGCGAAGCCACCATCGCGGCCGAAGCCGGGCCAGCGGACATTGGGACAGATGTGCGTATCGCCGACCATGCAATGGCGGCAGACACCGTCGCCCCAACCGGGTGCGACCACCACGTGATCGCCTTCCTCGATACCAGCAACCTTTGGCACGACGCTGCCGATTTTCTCGATCGTGCCCGTAATTTCATGGCCGGGAATGACCGGTGGGGGGATATTGCCATAGCCCTGGAAGAAGCCGTCGATCAGCAACACATCCGACCGGCACATACCGCAGGCGGCAACCTTCACCAGCACCTCGTCGGGCTGAATATCGGGGACCGGTATATCCTCGAGAACCAGGGCCTTTTTATACTCCAAGATGCGCGCTGCTTTCATCGCAAGTCTCCCTACGGTTTCGCGTTTGGTGAAATTGCTTCTGCTGCCGCCATGGCGACCGCGATGTCTTGCTCGACCGAACCGGCGCTCGTGCCGACCGCGCCGATGATCTGGTCGTCGTACTTTACCGGCAGACCACCGCCGAAGATCACGACATTGCCACCATTGCTCTGTTCGATCCCGAACAGCGGTGCGCCCGGCTGAGCGAGCTCGGCAAGATATTCCGTCGTCTTGTCGAACATGCGCGCTGTCTTCGCCTTACTGATCGCAAGATCGATGCTCCCGGCGAGCGCACCGTCCTGGCGGGTGAATGCGATCAGCGCGCCTCCGGCATCGACCACCGCGATATTATAGGGGATGCCGAGGTTGGCTGCCTTGGCCTCGCCGGCCTGCAGCATCTGCTTCGCATCCGACAGCGTCAGTGTGTTGAGCGTGCGAGGCATGCGGCCGTTCCTTCGATCCGGTTTCCGCTCTGTCAGTCCGACACGAGCGCTACCGGGAATGGCCACCGGAGGTAGAGCGCGCAAATGCCTGAATGTTTTCCTGCCGACCGACTTGCGCCCGGACCAACCGGTTCAGCCTTTTCTCAAGTTGGCTTGGGAACGTAAATAGCATCGAGGCGCTGACGGCGCCGGTTAAAAAAGGTAAATTTAATGCAGCCGTGGAGATTACCTCGGCCATGCCCGAGCTTGAGTCCGTGTCGTCGCAGCAAAGGGAGCTACAATGGAAGAATTGGAAGAGGCCAACGTAACAACCTATTGTTTCGGCGACTGCCGCTTCATTCCCGCTCGCCAGTTGTTGCTTCATCGCGATGTTCCAATCCGTGTCGGATCCCGTGCGATCGATCTACTTCATGCGCTCGTGCGCCGGTCTGGTATCGTTGTCAGTAAGGACAAGCTCTTTCGCGCAGCCTGGCCGAACGTTTTCGTCGATGAGAGCAACCTCAAGGTCAACATCGCAGTGTTGCGGCGCGCTCTGGCGCAGGTTGAGCCCGACCTAACTTGCATCGCAACCGTGCCGGGCCGCGGCTATCGGTTCGTCGCGCCACTGCGCGTCCTCGGTGGTGCTGACGAGGCAGCTCTTTCCGACGCGGTCAGAGGCATTACAGGGGAATTGCCGGCCCCACCGGCGCTGATCGGGCGCGACGAGGCTATGGCCGACCTCGCCGGCGCGCTTGCCGAGACCAGGCTGCTTACAATTGTCGGCCCGCCCGGCGTCGGCAAGACGAGCGTAGCAGTCGCCACCGCATGGCGGGTCGGTGAGAGCTTGAAGGACGGCGTCTGCTTCGTCGATCTTGCGGCGATCGATTCTCCGCAGCTGGTAGCGCCG
The DNA here is from genome assembly GCF_013087615.1 of Rhizobium sp. WYCCWR 11152. NCBI lineage: Bacteria > Pseudomonadati > Pseudomonadota > Alphaproteobacteria > Hyphomicrobiales > Rhizobiaceae > Rhizobium > Rhizobium sp. WYCCWR 11152. Next base: position 527,024 of record NZ_JABFCP010000011.1, read on the forward strand.
GCAATTGCCTTTGCGTGTGGCCTGAACAGCAATCTCGTCAATATCCTGGCAGGTCTTGTCGAAATGTTGCGCGACCGTGAATTGTTGCTGGTGCTCGACAATTGCGAACATGTGTTGAACGCCGCGGCGACGGTTGCAGACCACCTCAATCACGCGCTTCCGAGGCTTCTCGTCGTCACGACGAGTCGGGAGCCACTCCGGTGCAGGCGGGAGTCGGTCTATCGTCTCGCGCCGCTTCGCTTTCCGCCCGCGGGGAGCGAGCTGGACGCGGCGGCGGCGTTAGGCTTTTCGGCCGTAGAATTGCTGGTACAGCGCGCGGTGACGCAGGGATATCGGCTCGACGATGCGGACGCCTCTTCGCTCGCGGCCATCAGCCGTCGCCTCGATGGTATCGCGCTGGCGATAGAATTGGCGGCGCCGCGGCTGTCCACCGATGGGCCCGCCAAGCTGGCCGACCTGTTGGAGAATGCCTTCGATGCGTTTGTGTTGCAGGGGAACGCGGCGGCGCCTCGGCATATGACGCTGACGGCGATGCTGGACTGGAGCTATAGGTTACTTCCCGTGCGCGAAGCATGTCTGCTGCATCATCTGTCACTATTTAGTGGAACTTTCACGCTGAACGATGTTGTCGGCGTCTGCGGCCATCTCGGGTCGGCAGAGGATGTCGGGGCATGGCTGGAGAGCCTTGCCGCCAGATCGTTGTCGTCTGTCAGCTATCATAGCGGACACCGATACTATCGCCTCCTTGACAGCACGCGCAGCTTCGCCAGCGAACGCCTTCGCGCGAGCGGCGAAGAGCAGGCGGCGATGGCGAGCTACACGCACTACCTGCTGGCTGTGTTCGAACAAGGCGAAGTCGAGTGGAACTGGCGAGCGCGCGAAGACTGGACCGCACGTTACGGCCGTTGGGGAAATGATCTCCACCGAGCCATCGATTGGGCGTGGCGTGATGGACACAACAGGGAACTCGGCATCCGGCTGACCGCAGCCGCCATTCCACTGTGGAACGAGTTGTCCTCCCTCTCAGAGACCCGAACGCGCGTGGCTGAAGTGGTGGAGGGGCTCAATGGTCTGGCTATGGACGATGTTGTGCTCAGATTGAAACTCGTGTCGGCGCACGCCCTCAATCTCAATTTCGGCGATGATCGTGGACCGGAGATTGAAGCGGCGTGGCGTGAAGCGAGGACCCTTGCCGACGAAACCGGGAATGTCGAGTACCGGTTGCGAACGACGATGGGCTGGGCCGGCGCGAAGACATTCGCCGGAAATCATCGCCAAGTCCTGTCCGCCCTGTCCGAACTCCGCGGCCTCCTCAACCAGGAAGGAGGTCACTCGGCGGTGCCCGATGTCACGAGACTGGAATTGGTCAACCGTTTCTACTGCGGCGATATCGAGACTTCGGTCGCGGGCCTCAAGGCGTTGGCACACAGTCATTCCACGGTCGCCTATCGCTCGCAGACGTCGAGGTTTCAACTCGATCGCTTCGTCGGAATACGGTCCTATCTCGCGCCGATGCTGTGGGTAGTCGGCGAGCATCGGGAGGCCTTCGATGTGGCGCAGGAATGCATTTCGGCCGCAACGACGATCGGCCATCCCGTCTCGCACATGCATGCGTTGGCGGTGGGGGGACTTTCTGTATCGCTTTGGTGTGGCCTTCTTGATGTGGCGCAGGACCAGTTGACGCGGCTGGAAGCGCAGTACCAAATCTGTCAGCTGGACATTTGGCCCCCCCTTATTCGATTCTATCGGGCTGCCATCGACACCGCTGGCCGTGACGCGCAGGCGGTAGACAGAATGCGTGACGCTATCGGCGGACTCAGGAGCCGCAATCTGCGGATTCATTTCGCAATGAACCTCGCAATGCTCGCGGACGCCGCTCTGTCCCATAATCGTCTCGATGTCGCGCGCGCCGTCGCGGCAGAAGCCAGCGATTGTCTGGAGCGGGACGAGGTTTGGTGTCGCTCAGAGTTGTTCCGCGTCATTGGCCTGACGCGGTGGCGCGAAGGTGATGTCCTTTCCGCCGCGGAAAATTTGGCCACGGCGGTGCGGGTGGCGCAGCGAAGCGGCGCTCTAACCCTCGAATTGCGCGCTGCGACCCAACAGGCCAAACTCGCGCTGCAAACTGGACATGGTGATATCACGCTAAGTCACTTGGCCTCCGTGTACCAACGCTTCGAAAGCGGCTTGCATACCGCCGATGTGGTCGCGGCGCGCGACCAGCTGGAGGTTGGTCAGATGATCTCACGGGGCAGCTCTTAATCTGCCCACCTCAAATCGTGATTGGGGCCGCCGCCCAATGCTTCTTTGGAGGATGAAGAGGAGGGTGACATGTCGGGTGTCGAAAACGACGCTGATCGCGTCTGCCGGCGGCGCGAAAGGGCTTCCCGTCCAGACCGTCGGCGTCATGGGGGATGGCCGCACCAAGACCAGACTTCCGCGGCGATTTTCATCTGGCGAATCCCGAGATCAAGCCGGAACGTAGGTCAACCTGATCACATCCTCGCCAATCCGGTCATGAGCCATCAGGCGGAGCGGCGGCCGGGGTCCGGCGAAATATGGCTTGCCGTGACCGAGCACGACGGGGTGCAGGTAGATTCGATACTCATCAATCAGGCCAAGTTCGGTGAGGCTTTGCGCCAAATTGGGGCCGGCAACTTCGATCTCCCCGTCGCGTTCTGCCTTCAGCGCGCGGATCGCGGCCGCAAGATCTTCCCCAACAAGCATGGCGTTGGGACCGACCGACTTCAACGAGCGCGAGACGACCCATTTCGGCTGGTTCCGCCACGCCGCCGCGAAGGCCTGTCGCTCTGCATCCCATTCAGGATGTTCGTCGTCCCAGTAACGCATGACCTCATACATCTGGCGACCGTACACACTGCCCGCCTGCCGCTGAGCCTCTTCGATGAAGTGGCGGAAGAGTGTCGGGCTTGGTGCAAACGCCATATGATCGACGTAGCCGTCCAGCGACTGGTTCATTCCGAACACAAGCTTAGCCATCTTCACTTCCTTTCCTAAAACGGCATATCCGCGCGCAGACCTGCTTGCATTATGCAATCGGTTGGAAGTTAGCTCAACTGGTTTTATATCACAATTGGTTTTTGAAGCGCACATAGATCCGCGAGCTGATGGTCGCCAACCGGCCGGCCTGAGGTGGACAACGACCTGTCCGCTACCAGCGATCAGCATGGACAAGCCGCCGTCAGAGGACGCTATTTCAGCGGCAGAAACAGCTCCGCCACCGCCTCATGCTCCGCCACCTCCGGGAAGAAGCTCAGCCGCTGGCAATAGATCGGGAAGTCGCGCACTTCCTCGCCGCTGGCCGGAAGCCAGTCGCGATAAAGGTAGAGCGCGGCGGGCTCCAGATTGTCGGTGTTGCCGACGACACGCAGCACCGCGCAGCGTCCGCCAGGGATCTCGCCGGCTTTGATCTCCTCGCCATTCGCCTCGATCGCTTGATCGGTCCCGACACAAAGGTCCACGCTATAATCGGCAGGCGACTGAGGACGCCGCTCTGAACGCCAGACATTGAAGGTCGGACTTGTCCTGGGGTGCAGGCCAGCGGCCTTGCGCCAGGCGATGAACCGCTGGATGGTGGCGCCGAGCGTGGCCGGGTCGCCCCGATGCTCCATGATCGCCACCGGCGTGGTGGGCACATTGCGAATCTTCACGTCGTCAGTGGTAAAAGTCTTCTGCATGAGCTTGCTCCTTGCATTGTCGAGAGGCCCGAAGGCGGCAAGCCACGGCTCCCAGTCGGGAGACTTCCGGAACGACGAAGGCGATTGCCCGAACCGTTGCCGAAAGGCGCGGGCGAAGGCATCCGGTGCGTCGTAACCGGCATCCATCGCTATATCAGTGACGCGTTCTTCGTCCCTGTAGACCAGCCGGTATGAAGCGCGCTTCATGCGGGCAAGCTGGATATAGCGATGCACTGACAATCCGAAGGTCGCCGTAAACTGCCGGTGGAAATGAAACTTCGAGAAGGCTGCGACACTGCTCAAAACGTCAAGATCGAGATCGTCATCGAGGTGCTGGTCGATATAATCCAGCACTCGCTGCATCCGCTCGTGATAGTTCCGAAGCGCTGCGGTCATTCGTTCTGGTCTCCGTGGCAGCTCAAACTAGATCCCTCAGGCAACGCAGCGCTCGACCGATCTTGCGGTTTGGCATGGATCAGCCGGCGAGCCGCCCGATCGGAGCATCTTGCGATCCTCGCCCGGCACTGTTATTCGCATTTCCTTCTTATAGGAGAATGCCTTTGTTTGCCGTCGCAACGATCCAGAACTCACCGGCTGCGGCGGTAGGGATAAAGGCGCTCGGCATCGTGACCGAGAGCTGATCCTCGCTCTATCGCTCGGCCTTTAGGGCGCCAATGCTGGCGCATATCGAATGTCGAGAAGACTATGATTATCGAACTAACGTCTCATGATTTTGACGCGCTGCTGAAGGGCATCGCGCCACGTCATCTGCGCCTTGTCCAAGACAGCGCCATTGCGCCTCCTGAAGTACTGGCGATGTTGAGCCGCCTCGCGGCTGACATCGGCGCGGAATTTTCGCCGTCGGCCTGGATGATCGTGGAGGATGACGAGATCGTCGGCCTTTGCTCTGTCATCAAGGTTCCCCAGGATGGAAAGATCCATATCGGCTATGGCGTTGCGCCTACCCGCCAAGGTCGGGGATGCACCACGCGGGCCATAGGGCAGTTGCTTCGGTGGGCGCGGAACGACCCTCGCGTAGCCCTGGTCTCTGCGGAGACCGGGGTCGACAACATCGCGTCCCAGCGCGTTCTTGAGCGCAATGGCTTTATCCGTATCGGCGAGCGTATCGATGCCGAAGACGGTCCGTTGATCTGCTGGGAAGCAATGACCGTTTAGGTTTGCAGGCCAGGGAACCCCAAACAGGAACCGGCCGACCGAGGTTCAATCACCTCGGCCGGCCGTTGTCATGAGGGAAATGACGACTGCGGATCCGAAGCCGGCTTCAGCGGCCGTAAGTGACCTCGACGGAGGCCTTGGCGAGCGTATTGGCCCTGACATAGAAGCCAACCATGGCGGCCGGCGCAGTCTCGGGAAGCGGCAGCTTGTCCACCGAGAGCGCGTAGACGGTAAACTGGTAGTGGTGCGGCTGATCGCCGGCCGGCGGGCATGCCCCGCCATATCCGGACATGCCAAAATCCGTGTGACCTTCGACGGCGCCTGCCGGAAGCGTCTTGTCACCGCTGGCGCCGGTGGCAATCTCCGCGGTATCTGCGGGAATGTTGAACACCGACCAATGCCACCAGCCCGAGCCGGTGGGAGCATCCGGATCGTAGGCCATGATGGCGAAGCTCTTGGTCGCCTCAGGCGCACCCGACCAGGTCAGTTCCGGCGAGATGTTCTTGCCCGAGCAGCCGAAGCTGTTGAAGACCTGCGCATCGGCCATCGCCTTGCCGGCAGCCAGATCCTTCGAGGTGAGCTTCATTTCGGCCTGTGCGGCCGTCGCGCCGAAGACGGAGGTAGCGAGAAGTACTGCTGTGATGAAACGCATGCTGTTTTCCTGCGGTTGATAATGCCGGAAAACTATCGTCACCGAGCAAGTGCATCTGCCCCGCGATGCTCAACTTCTACCCCGATCCGCTCAAAACGCTCGGCCCCGCCCCGCACATGGCGTGGATTGACGCCGAACCGCTCTTTGAACCGCGCTGCGAATTGAGAAGGGGAGTCGTAACCGACCTCAAGCGCAATCTGCGCCATCGGCAGGGTTGTCGTCTGGATGAGCCCCAAGGCGCGATTCATTCTTGTATCGCTCAAGATCTCACTGAAGCCGGTACTTTCGGCGGCGAGCTTGCGCCTGAGTGTCGCTTCGCTCATGTTGAACGAGCGCGCCGCGTGCCCCAGCGTCCAGTCAAAGGCCGTATCACTTTCGATCATCTGCCGCAGTCGGTCCTCGAGCCGAGGACTTTGGCATTGGCCCAGCACCGCTCCGCCGAGCGCAAACCAGGTGATCAGCTCCATCAAACGAGCCTTGGCAATGACGCCGGGAAGCCTCGTCAGATTGCCGGGCTGACAGCAATAGTCAAACAATGCCGCGGCTTCCTCCGGCAGGTTCGAGGTGCCTGCCGGGACAGGCCTCGATGGAACGGCGATCGATCCCATCCTGGTATAGGCTTCCTCGAAGAGCTGTCGCGGAACAGGGAGCGCCAGGGTCTGATACTTCTGCGGCGCCTTGGGAATGTTCTCCATCGTCAACGGTCTGTAGTCGGGCAGCAAGCCATAGGCGCCCGCCTCGAGGCGCAAAGCCTTGTCATCTGCCATGACAATCTTCGTTCCCGATTGCACCTGTATCAACAGGGGGCTGGTATTGACGAGACGAAAAAAACAGGCCCGCCCACCCTGACGGATCAAACTGGCCGGAACGGGAAAGACGTCGTCGAGCATATGTTCTCCGGCAACAGGATGGATGATCGTGGGGCTCCGGCCGCCAGGCCGTGATAATGGAGCTATGACCGGTAGAACCGGCATGAAGACGCCCGCCTCGCCACCACCGATCCCTTGAAGATCGGGAATAGCAAAACCGCGTGTGATGGGCAATCTTGAGCGTCATTTAGTCATCGATGTGAATTCGGGTCTTGTCGCCAGCGTCCGCCCGGCCTTTCACGTGATCGATAAAGGCCCGCAGCTTCGGCATCACTTGATGACGGCTGGGATAATAGAGGAACACACCCGGCGCCATCGGTGCGAAAGCCTCCAGGACGCGGACGAGTTTTCCCGCCTTCACGGGTCCGCCGGCGATTGGCTCCGGCACTTGCGCAAGTCCCATATCTTCGATGGCCGCCCCCAGCATCGTGAGAAAATCATGGGCGATCAGCGGCCCGGAGACAACCGCCTCGATCGGCTTTTTGCCGCTGACAAACGACCACGGCGCGATTGAGCCGTTCGAGCGGCGCATGCGGATGCAAGCATGTTGACGCAAATCGTCGATACGCTCGGGCCGCCCTCTCCGCTGCAAATATTCGTGACTGCCAACGACCACCAGCGGGAAGGACGGCGTCAGCCGGACCGCGACCATATCGGCTGCGATGAACTGGCCGAGCCGGATACCGGCGTCAAATCCCTCGGCAGCGATATCGACCAGTCCCTCATTTACGGCGACCTCCACCTCGATCTCGGGAAAGGACTGGCAGAAGGATGCGATCAGTGGCTCCAGCAGGATCGGCACCACTGCTGGCGGCACCGTGAGACGCAATAGCCCGGCCGGTCTCTGGCCGAGCTCACGCGCAACCTCGCTTGCGGCGACCAGTTCCTCGAAGGCGGGCTTTGCACGCAGAAGGAACCGCTCGCCGGCTTCAGTCAGGCCGACGCTGCGCGTGGTGCGGATGAAGAGTACTGCGCCGACACGCTCCTCAAGAGCGCGGACAGCCTGGCTGATTGCCGATGGAGTTACCCCGAGTTCCGCGGCCGCTCTGCGAAAACTACGGTGATGGGCAACGCTCAGAAACGCCTCAACGCCGTCGAGCGCGCCTTGCCTGACTGTGAAGTTCTGCTTCATACCGCATCGATATTATCGCCAATAGTCGATCGCGGGAAGCGGCCGTACATCTAGACCCCACAAATCAGGAGTGCCCCGATGTCGACGGAATCGATCTTTCAGACCCATCTCGTGCTAGGCTATGTCGCGTGGCTGCTTTGCTTCGGTGCGTATATTCTGCCCCGGCTCAAATCGATGGACAGGGTCAAGGCGCACCGCGCCATCGCCACTCTGCACGGCTTCCGCTTCTTCGGGCTCGTCTTCCTTCTCCCAGGCGTCGTCGGCCCCAACCTGCCCGCCAGCTTCGCAACCTTCGCCGCCTATGGCGACCTCGCGGCCGGGCTGCTTGCCATGCTAGCGCTCATCACGATCAGGATACGCCCAGTCTTCTGGCTATTCGTCGTCGCCTTCAATCTGGTGGGAATGGGCGACCTAGTCCTCGACTACTATCACGCGATCCAGGCCGGCCTGCCGGCGCAGGCGGGGGAATTGGGCGCCGCATACGCGATCCCGATCATTTACGTGCCCCTGCTGATGATCAGCCACGTCTTCGCATTCTATCTGCTGCTGCGTCCTCAGCCCAAGGCAACCCAGGCCGTCACTGGCGAGGCGGCAGTACCTTAACCTCCGCCATCTCAGGCGTCGCACCTTCCGATCGAAGATCGCAACTCTAGCGCCCGTCAAATCTGCGGACATAATCGACCAATGCGCGCAGCTTCAGCGGCTGCCGCTGGCGCCTGGGGTAGTAGAGATAGAAACCCAGGAAGGGCGGACAGAAATCCTCCAGCAGCGGCACGAGTTCTCCGCGGTCGATATAGGGTTGGAAGGTTTCCACCATGCCGAAGGTGATGCCGGCTCCCGCGCAGGCCATGCGGATCATCATTCCCATGTCGTTGGTGGTGACGGCGGGATCGACCGAGACGTCGAAGTCGCGGTCGTTTTCGGTGAATTCCCAGCGATAGGGCGCCGTATCCGGGCGTGGCCGCCATCCGATGCAGGCATGATCCTGCAGTTCGCGGGGATGGCGGGGATGGCCGCGGCGCTCGAGATAGCTGCGGGATGCGGCGGCGCATTGTCGCTGCTCTTCGGAGACTGAAATCGCGATCATGTCCTGCTCGATCACTTCGCCCAGGCGGACACCGGCGTCGAAGCCGGCCTCGACGATATCGAATTCGTCATCGGTGATGGTGATATCGAGTTTGATGTCAGGGCAGGCTTCCATGAAGCCGGCCAGCAAGGTGCCGGAGAGGAAGTTCTCGGCGATCGAGGAAACGGTGATCCTCAGCAGGCCGCTCGGGCGCGCCTGCATTTCCCGCACCGTCTGCATCGCATCCTTGACCTGGCGGACCGATGGGCGAACCGCGTCGAAGAACACTTCGCCGGCTTCGGTCAGGCTGACGCTGCGCGTCGTGCGCTGGACCAGGGCGACGCCGACCCGATCCTCGAGGCGCTGCAGGGCCTGGCTGACGGCGGAGCGGGTGACGCCAAGCCGCTCGCCGGCGAGCCGGAAGTTGCGCGCCTCCGCTACCGCAAGAAAAACTGAAATACCTTCGAGATCGTCGACCATTGGTTAGCACTTCTAACCAAGTCATCCTGGATTGGCAACTTAATCACTCATGTTCTCCGTACTATCTTTCAGTCGAGGTCAACGAAGGCTTCGAAAGGCAAGGCAATGCGAAGGATTTTCAAAAGCCCCCTCCTGCAGTTTCTCTCGGTGGTCACCCTGGGTGGCGCGGCGACTAGTTCGTCCGCCGCCGACACCGTGAACGACCGAGAAACTCAGCAACAACAAGCAAGCGAGAACAGAATGCAGCAACATCCCTATGTCGGCATGTGGGTTACGGATGATGGCCGCGTCCGCCACGAACTTCTGACCAATGGCCGCTACGACGAAGCCCGTGGCAGCCGGGAAAGCGCCTACCGGGGACGCTACGAAGTCACCGGAAGCCACATCGAATATTGGGATGACACGGGTTTCACGGCCGACGGCGATTTCGTCGACGGCAACACCCTCCATCATGGCGGCATGGTGCTTCGGCGCAAATGATGTGCCGCCTGAAAGGCAACGATGCGCTACGCGCAAATTTCGATGCCTGGGTGGAGACGACGCTCAGCGCCGATTTTCCCACCTGACCACCAAAAACCCTCAGCCGCATCGCCAGGCGAGCGGCGTATAATGGAGCTTGAAATGTCTGATATCAAAGGAAAAGTAATTGCCATCACCGGCGCCAGCAGCGGTATCGGAGAGGCCGCGGCAAAGATGCTGGCTGCCGCAGGCGCCCATATCGTGATCGGCGCCCGCCGCACCGAGCGCCTGGAGGAACTCGCCGGCGAAATCGCCGCAAACGGCGGGACGGTGCGCCTGCGACAGCTTGATGTCACCGACCGGTCCCAGGTGGAGGCCTTTGCAGGCTTTGCCCGCTCCGAATTCGGCCGGCTGGACGTCATCATCAACAATGCCGGCGTCATGCCGCTCTCGCCGCTCGAGGCTCTCAAGGTCGATGAGTGGAACCGGATGGTCGACGTCAACATCAAGGGCGTTCTCTACGGCATCGCGGCGGCGCTTCCGATCATGAAGGCGCAGGGATCAGGGCAGATCATCAACCTGTCTTCGATCGGCGGCCACAGCGTCTCGCCGACGGCGGCTGTCTATTGCGCGACGAAATTCGCGGTGCGGGCGATCTCGGACGGATTGCGGCAGGAGACCGATCGTATCCGCGTGACCGTCATCTCGCCCGGCACGACGACATCGGAACTGGCCGACACCATCACCGATCCGACGGCGCGGGACGCGATGAAGGCTTTCAGGGCGATCACCATCAGCCCCGAGGCCATCGCCAATTCGATCCTCTACGCCGTCAGCCAGCCTGATGATGTCGATGTCAGCGAGATCATCATCCGGCCGACAGCCAGCCCGCATTGAGCGGCGAACGCTGCTGTTAGAGATCGCCGCCGCCTAAAAACCCAGCGACTGCTGGGCGGGCGGCGGCGGTGCAAGGTTGACGCCTTCGAGCTCCAGCATGCGGGCCTTCGATGACGACCCGCCGGGCGCCGAGAAGCCGCCGATCTTGCCGCCGGCCGCGAGTACGCGGTGGCAGGGGATGATCAGAGCGACAGGGTTCTTCGCCATTGCCTGGCCGACGTCGCGGGCGGCTTCCGGCCCGACGCCGAGCTCCTTCGCCAGCGCGCCGTAAGTGGTGGTGCGGCCCCAGCCGACGCGCCTTGCCGCCGCATAAATATCCCGGAAGAAGGCATCCTGGCCGGCAAGATCGAGTTCGACGCCGGAAAAATCCGTCTCCTCACCCTGGAAATAGCGTTTCACCGCCGCGACCGTCTCCAGCACAGCAGGCGTCGGCATGCCGGCTTCGGCATCCGGCAGGCGGCGCAGCAAGAGCCGTTCGGTCGCTTCTGCTGCTTTGGTCGGCAGTTGGAAGCGGGTGATGCCGGCATCGCCCCAGGCAATGCCGCAGAAACCGCCCGCGGTTTCGAAGATGAGATAGTGGTGCGTTGTCTCAGCCATGACACAGCCTCCGCGTTTTCGATGACCCTCAAAATCGTATGGGACGGCCGCTGTTTCAACCCGTTTCTTGCGCGCGCCGGGCTTTCGGGAAAGATCGCGATCCCCCCAGGAAACGTACATTCCATCCGGCCCCGGGGGTGATGATCTGATTAGTTCGACGGCCAGCATATTGGGAGATTATGTTCTCTTTTAGTTCTTGTTTTTCTTTCTTTCGGGAATATCCTGCTTGCTTTTTGGAGACGACGAGGAGGGTCATGACGACCTGAAATTCTATGAATCAGATGCTCCTCGACTTCGGAGACGACAAAAAAAGGCGCGGACGGCCGGGCAAGACTCACGATGCTAAACACCGACTTTTCTTCGCCCTCTATCCTCCTGACGCCATCGAGGAGCAGGCGGCGTCGATCGCCCATGACTATTGTCGAGCCTTCTCCCTTTCCGGCAAGCCGCGGCTGACGACATTGCATGTAACGATCATCTGGGTCGGCGACTATGCGAGGCTGCCGGAGGATGTGGTCTTCGCAGCGCTACAGGCCGGCGCCGCAGTCGAGAGTGCCCCGATCGCAATGAGCTTCGATCGGATCATGCGATTCCCGCAGGCCCGAGCGCTTGTGCTTTGCGGCGAAGGCGGACGGAAACCGCTCACCCGACTGCGTGTCCAACTTGGCGTCAGCATGCACAATGCCGGATTTCCCCACAATATTGGCGGCAATTTCAAGCCGCACATGACACTGCTCTACGACCGCAAAGCCGTGCCACCGGCGACCCCTCAACACACCCGTTTCATGGACGGCGTCCGAATTCCTGCTCATCCACAGTGTTCTCGGAAAAACCGAACATCGGATCATCGATCGCTGGCCGTTGCTCGGCTGAGGAAAGCGAGATCCGCGGATCTCGGCTTGCGCTTGCCTGATTTCCGCGCATAAAGCTCCGAAAGCCTGTTCCGGCATTGGTGCAAACGGGGAGCGAAATCAGCATGGACGTTTCAGAGATCATCATCCCTGGAGATACGCCGGGAACGGAGTGGCGGTTGCCGGTGCTGCGCTTTAAGGGCCGCGATCCGAAGGCGCCGAAGACCTATATCCAGGCGGCTCTGCATGCCGGCGAGCTGCCTGGAACGGTGCTGCTGCATTTCCTCTGCGAGCGGCTGCGGCAGGCGGAAAGCCAAGGCGGGATCGCCGGCGACATCACCATCGTGCCGCAGGCCAATCCGATCGGTGCGGCGCAATCGCATTTTGGCGAGCTGCAGGGTCGTTTCGATTTGGGCTCACGCACCAATTTCAACCGGGATTTTCCGCTGATCTCCATTGTCGATCGCGCGACGCTGATCGAGGATCTTGATGATTACCCGGCTACCGACAGATTGAAGCGGCAGCTGCTGCATATGGCGCTTGGGGCTGATCTCGTGCTCGACCTTCATTGCGACGACGAATCCCTACAATATGCCTATATCGACGAGGCCTTTTGGCCGGAGGCGGCCGATCTCGCCGCCGCGCTAGACATGGAGGCCGTGCTGCTTTCGGATGGCGAAAGCTCGGCCTTCGAGGAGGCCGTCGGCTTTGCGTGGAAATATGAAGTTCCAGGCGAACGCCGGCCCCGGCTGCCCGGCAAACTCTCCGTCACCGTCGAGCTGCGCGGCAAGCGCGATGTCGATCCGATGCTGGCGAAAAAGGATGCGGACGGCCTCTGGCACTTCCTCGCAACACGGGGGATCGTTGGCGACGAAAAGCCGGCGGCAACGGCATTTTCCGGTCCGGCCGTGCCGCTCGACAATGTCGAGATCATCCGCACGCCAGAAGGCGGCGCCGTGCTCTTCCACCGCGATATCGGCGAGAGGATTGCGGAAGGTGACCGCCTAGTGACGATCGTCACCCGGCCGGGGCAGCCGGGCGGCAGCATCGAGCTCACCGCGCCGCAGGACGGGCTGATCCTGACCCGGACCTCCGACCGGCTGGTGCGGCGGCGCGGCGACCTGATGAAGATCGCCTGCGACGAACCCAGCAAGGCTTCCCGCAAGGCCGGCACGCTGGAGAATTGAGCCGCGACGGCTCTGCCGGCGTTGATCGCTGCCTGAGATGCCAATCAATCCGGAGCTGTTACCATGCTCGCCAACGCGCTCGGGGATAAAACGTCGCACGGCGTTTGCGCCGGCCTTCGTGCATGTTATCTCGCTGCTATCACAGGGAGATCGATCGGGTATGGCTGTCACCATCTATGGCATCAAGAATTGCGACACGATGAAGAAGGCCCGCAGCTGGCTGGACGAACATAGCGTCGCCTATGAGTTTCACGACTACAAGGCGCTCGGTATCGACCGCGCCCATCTCGAAGCCTGGATCGACCAGGCCGGCCTCGATACCGTCCTCAACCGCGCCGGCACCACCTTCCGCAAACTGCCCGATGCGGAGCGCGAGAACCTCACCCGGGAGAAGGCGATCGCCCTGATGCTCGACCAGCCGTCGATGATCAAGCGGCCGGTGCTGGAGGCGAAGGGGAAGCTGCTGATCGGCTTCAAGCCGGAGATTTACGCCGGTGCGTTCGGAAACTGACAGGCGCCGCTGAACTCACGAGGGGAAGAGATGTCCAAGACCACGCGCGCGACACAGGTTCTTTCGCAGGCAGGCGTCGCCTTCACCGTTCATGCCTATGACTACGACCCCAATGCCGAGCGCGTCGGGCTGCAGGCGGCCGAAGCGCTCGGCGAGGCGCCGCACCGGGTGCTGAAGACGCTGATGGCGGAGGTGGACGGCAAGCCGGTCTGCGTCGTCGTGCCATCGGACCGCGAAGTCAGCATGAAGAAGCTTGCCAGCGCCTTTCACGGCAAATCGGCCAACATGATGAAGCCCGCCGATGCCGAGCGGCTGACGGGCTACCATGTCGGCGGCATTAGCCCGTTCGGCCAGAAGAAGACGGTGCCGACCGCGATCGAGGAAGCCGCGCTTGGCGAACCGCTGGTCTATATCAATGGCGGGCAGCGCGGGCTGCAGGTGCGGCTCGATCCGAAGGCTGCGTTGAAGGCGCTGAAGGCTGTCGCCGCGCCGCTGATTGCCTGATCGGAGCATGATGCCGAAAACTGCAAGCGGTTTTCGGCATCATGCTCCTGCTATAAGAAGCGGTCGAGCAGGCCGGCGATCGTCTTCGCCTCGCTTTCGGCAAGCTTGCAGCCGATATGGGTCTCGATCGATCTGGCATAGACAGTCCACATGCGCTCGCGAAGCTTTCGGCCGGCATCTGACATCACCACCCAGCGGCCGCGTCCATCCTCGGCGAAGGCCTCGCGCCGGACCAGGCCCTCTTTTTCCAACCGGTCGAGCAGCCGGGAAAGATTATACTGGGCCAGCAAGGTCCGCTCCTCAATCTCGTAGGGGCGCAGCCTGCCGTCTTGCGAGCGCGCCAATTCCCACAGCACATCGTACCAGGCAAGCGGCGGGAGGCCGGCCGCTTTCAGGTCGGCTTCGATGGCGCCGAGCAAGCGCTCGCGGGCGCGCATGATGCTCGTCCAGGCAGAGGTGACCGCTTCGCTCGGATTCGACGTTTTTTCGGACATAAATGCAATTACATCTATCTTGAATTCCGCTGCAAGCGATATTAGATGCATCTACATCTATCATCATTGCCAAGGAGACCCCCATGAGCAAGCTTACCCTCGTCAGCCATCATCTGTGCCCCTATGTGCAGCGCGCCGCGATCGCGCTGCTCGAAAAGGGTGTACCCTTCGAGCGCATCAACATCGATCTTGCCGACAAGCCGGACTGGTTCCTGAAGATCTCGCCGCTCGGCAAGGTGCCACTGCTGCGGATCAAAGAGGAGGACGGCAGCCAGGCCGTACTGTTCGAAAGCAGCGTCATCTGCGAATATCTGGAGGAAACGCAGCCAGGTGTGGCGCTACATCCGAGAGACGCGCTGACGCGTGCCCGCCATCGCGGCTGGATGGAATTCGGTTCCTCCGTGCTTTCCGATCTCTGGGGTTACGAGACGGCGCAGGATGTCCCGCAGTTGGAGGCCAAGCGCACTACGCTCATCTCCAAATTCGCAACGCTCGAGAAGGTGTTGACGGATGGCCCCTATTTCGCAGGCAACGACTTCAGCCTCGTCGACGCCGTCTTCGCGCCGGTCTTTCGGTATTTCGATCTCTTCGATACGCTCGGCGACAGCGGCATCTTCGAAGGGCTTGAGCGGGTGAAGCGCTGGCGCAAGACGTTGTCCGAACGGTCAAGCGTCAAGGCCGCCGTTGGCGAAGACTACCCGCAGCGGCTGATGGGATTCCTCGAAAAACACGACTCGATCCTGCTCAGGCTGCCTGCGGCCGCCTAAGTCCCCCACTCAACCGACCAGACACAATCCGGCCGCTGCAATTCGGCAGCGGCGCGCTTCATTTTCGCCGCAAACGGGTCTAAGTCTTCCAGCCTCCCACCGTCGATGACAGAAGGCAGGTTGCACCATGACTTTCATGCCCCAGAGCCAGAACACCGTTGATCCCGTCAAGCTGGAAAAGCTTGCGGAAGTCGCCATCAAGGTCGGGCTGCAACTGCAGAGAGGTCAGGATCTGGTGATCACCGCGCCTGTCGTGGCGCTGCCGCTCGTCCGCCTGATCACCAAGCACGCCTATCAGGCCGGCGCCGGGCTGGTCTCCGCCTTCTATTCCGATGAGGAAACGACGCTGGCGCGCTATCAGTATGGCAGCGACGAGAGCTTCGACTGCGCCTCCGGCTGGCTCTACGAGGGCATGGCCAAGGCCTATGCCAATGGGGCGGCCCGTCTTGCGGTTGCCGGCGACAATCCGATGCTGCTGTCCGAGCAGGATGCCGGCAAGGTCGGCCGCGCCAATCGCGCCAACTCCACCGCCTACAAGCCGGCGCTGGAAAAGATCTCGAATTTCGACATCAACTGGAACATCGTCTCCTACCCGAACCCGTCCTGGGCCAAGGTGGTCTTCCCCGACGATCCGGAGCCGATCGCGATCGCCAAGCTCGCCAAGGCGATCTTTGCCGCCTCGCGCGTCGATGTCAGCGATCCCGTCGCCGCCTGGACCGAACACAATGCCAATCTCGCCAAACGCTCCGCCTGGCTGAACGGCGAGCGCTTCGCCTCGCTGCATTTCCAGGGACCGGGCACCGACCTGACGATCGGCCTTGCCGACGGGCATGAATGGCATGGCGGCGCTTCCACCGCCAAGAACGGCATTACCTGCAATCCGAACATCCCGACCGAGGAGGTCTTCACCACGCCGCATGCGCTGCGCGTCGAAGGCCATGTGTCGAGCACCAAGCCGCTGTCGCACCAGGGCACGCTGATCGACAATATCCAGGTGCGTTTCGAGGGCGGGCGCATCGTCGAGGCCAAGGCCTCGCGCGGCGAAGAGGTCTTGAACAAGGTGCTCGATACCGACGAGGGCGCGCGCCGGCTTGGCGAAGTGGCGCTGGTGCCGCATTCCTCGCCGATCTCGGCCAGCGGCATCCTGTTCTACAACACGCTGTTCGACGAAAACGCCTCGTGCCACATCGCGCTCGGCCAGTGCTATTCCAAATGCTTCCTCGATGGCGCGACACTGAGCCAGGAGCAGATCAAGGCACAGGGCGGCAATTCCAGCCTGATCCATATCGACTGGATGATCGGCTCCGACAAGGTCGATATCGACGGCATCAAGCCGGATGGTTCGCGGGTTCCGGTAATGCGGCAGGGCGAATGGGCCTGACCGGCATCATCGTGCGCTGACTGAGCCACACGCTTGCAAGCACCATAGCGAAACCGCCGATCTGCACCGGCGTCAGGCTCTGGCCGAGCGCCAGCCAGCCGAGCAGGGTCGCGACCAGCGGGCTAAGGAAGCCAAGCGAGGCAACCGCCGAGGGCTCGATGCGCGACAGGCCACGGAACCAGAGCAGATAGGTGAAGGCTGCGCCGATCAGCCCGAGATAGGCAATGCCGGCAATGTTTGCGGCGGTCGGCATCGGCAGCGCCGGTTCCAGGAAAAAGGCAAAAGGCATCAGCAGCATGCCGCCCGCCGTCAATTGCCAGGCGGTGAAGATGAGGTTTGAGACCGGCGGCGCCCAGCGGCGCGTCAGCACCGTGCCGAAGGCCATCGAGACCGCGCCGGCCAGACCGGCAGCGACACCTATCGGATCGAGCCCCGCCTTCGGCGTCAGTACCAGCAGTCCGACGCCGGCCATGCCGGCGAGACCGGCCAGTACGGCAAGCGGCCGGACCGGCTTGCCGAGAAAAAGCTGCGACAAAGCGATGACGATCAACGGCTGCACGGCGCCGACCGTTGCGGCAACGCCGCCTGGCAGCCTGTAGGCCGAGACGAAGAGCATCGCCCAGAAGAACGAGAAGTTAAGCGCGCCGAGAACGAAAGCCCTTCCCCACCAGATGCCGAAAGGCAGCTTTCTGACCAGGAAGAGAAGCAGCAAACCGGCCGGCAAGGCGCGCAGCATCGCCACCGTCAGCGGATATCCGGCCGGCAGGAAAGTGGTGGTGACGATATAGGTGCTGCCCCAGATGGCGGGTGCGAGCGCGGTTGTCGCAAGATCGGCGACGTAACGTGAATTTGTCTTCATATAGAGAATCTCTATTTCAAGATAAATTCATTCTACACCCTCTTATCTTGACGTCAAGATAATGAATGATATCGATGGAGCATGAGCGAAGACGGCAAGATGGACCATGTCGACAAGATCCTGGCGCAATGGCGACGGGAGCGGCCGGACCTCGACGTCGAACCGATGGGCATCCTCGGGCGTCTGAAACGCCTGAGTACCCATCTCGGCCGCGAAGTGGAGGCCGTGCTCATGAAGCAGGGCCTTTCGTCCTCCGCCTTCGACGTGTTGGCGACGCTGCGCCGCTCCGGCGCCCCCCATCGGCTTTCGCCTGGGGAGCTTCTGGAGATGACCATGGTCAGCTCCGGCACGATGACGAACCGCATCGACCAGTTGGAGAAGGCGGGCTACGTCGAACGTATCCTCAATCCGGAGGATCGCAGGAGCGTGCTCATCGCGCTGACGGAAAAAGGGCTTGCGACGGTGGAGACCGCCGTCGATGCGCATGTCGTCAATCAGCACCGGCTGTCGAAAAATCTGAGCGCGGCCGACAAGGCGGAACTCGACAGGCTGCTGCGCAAGTTTCTTGCGGACTTCGAATAGCGCCTAGCGGATTGCCGATAGCAGCTTGCGCATGCGATCGAGATGCGCCCTGCGCTTTGCATCGGTGGCGCGGTCCATGTCGTGCAGGCTGAGCATGCGGAAATTCAATCCCTTCGAGCAGAAGGCGGCGATCCCGCGTTTCAAGAGCCGGCGCACCGGATCGCCCATATAGAGACGTACCAGCCACCAGGGCGAGCCTGTCGTCGTCAGCGCATAGAGCAGCCTGATATGGGTCAGCTGCGGCACGATACGGCCGCCGGCAGCATCATGGCTGAAGGCGACGCCCGGGGCGAAGACGCGGTCAAAGAAACCCTTGAGGATTGCGGGGAAATTGAACCACCATTGCGGAAAGACGAAGATCAGGCCGTCGGCAGCCTTCAGGCGGGCAACGATATCGGCAACGGCTGAGGTGTCATAAGGCACGTCGAAATAACCGCCGCGCTCGGCCTTCGAAAGGCGTGGATCGAAATCTTCGCGGTAGAGATCAAGCAGGTCGACCACGTGGCCTGCCGCTTCCAGCGCCTCACGCGCCGTCCTTGCCACGGCAGCGGCGAAACTGTCCTCCAACGGATGGGCAAGCACCAGCAGGATCCGCATGTCAGAACAGGCTTCCCTGCTTCGGCGGATCTGCGGGTCTTGTGCTGCGCTTCTTGGCACTGGCCGGCGGTGTACCGCCTTCCGTGGTCATGGCGCCGACTCGGCCGTCGGCGAATTCGATGGCGATGCCCATGCCGGCGGAGAGGTGAGCAGCCTGCGAGACCGGCCTGTTATCCTCGTCGCGAATGACGGCGTAGCCGCGCTTCAGCACATTCTTATAGGAGAGCGACTGCAGCACGCGGTCCTGCGAAGAAAGCTCGGCGCGCGCACGGGTCAGCTGGTGGCGGATCGCCGTGTCGGCATGGCGCGAAAGATTGCCGAGGCGTTCGCGGCCGCGGTCGGTCTGGGTCTTCAGCCGGGCAGGCAGCGATGCGAGGATGGCTTCGGCGCGGTCGACGCGCGACTTCGAGCGGTCGATCAGCCGCTCGACCATGCGCTCGGCCCGGGTCATGCGCTCGTTCAGCGTCTGGCGGCGCTCGGCGATGCGGCCGGACAGCAGATCGGGGCGTAGATGCGCGCCGACGCGCTCGAAGCCGCGGCGCTTGTTGATGGTGTTGAGCTCCAGCCCGCGGCCGAGACCGGTCGCCGCCTCGTCGAAACGGCGGCGCGGCAAGGCGAGAAGCTGATCGAGCGACGGCAATGCCCGCATCAGCACGCGCACCGACTGGCGCCGCTGATCCATCTGCCGATTCATGCAGCCCTGCAGGCGCGCGGCAAGAGCGGCGGCCTGCGCCTCAAGCTCCGCCTTGACCGGCACCGCCATTTCGGCAGCCCCCGTCGGCGTCGGAGCGCGGATATCGGCAGCATAGTCGATCAGCGTCCAGTCCGTCTCATGGCCGACGGCCGAGATCAGCGGTATCCGGCTTTCAGCCGCAGCACGCACTACGATTTCGTCGTTGAAGCTCCAGAGATCTTCCAGACTGCCGCCGCCGCGCGCGACGATCAGCACATCCGGGCGCGGGATGGCGCCTGAAGGTTCCAGCGCGTTGAAGCCGCGGATAGCGTTCGCCACCTCCTCACCGGATCCCTCGCCCTGGACCTTCACCGGCCAGACGAGGACGTGCACCGGAAAACGATCGGAGATGCGGTGAAGGATATCGCGGATCACGGCGCCCGTCGGCGAGGTGACGACGCCGATTACGCCGGGCATGAAGGGCAGCCGCTTCTTGCGGGCGGCATCGAACAGGCCCTCGGCGCCGAGCTTGCGCTTGCGCTCCTCGATCAGTGCCATCAGCGCGCCGGCGCCGGCCGGCTCCAGCGTCTCGATGACGATCTGATATTTCGAAGAGCCCGGAAAGGTGGTGACCTTGCCGGTGGCGATGACCTCCATGCCCTCTTCCGGGCGGAACTTCAGCCGTGAGAAGGTGCCCTTCCAGATGACGGCGTCGATGCGGGCGCGGTCGTCCTTCAGCGCGAAATAGGCATGGCCCGAGGAGTGTGGCCCACGATAGCCGGAAATCTCGCCACGCACGCGAACCTGGTCGAAGGCGGTTTCGACGGTGCGCTTGATCGAGCCGGAAAGCTCCGAAACCGAATATTCGGCAAGGTTGGTCGGCGAATCGCCGTCGAAGACGTTGCTCATCCCTCTTTGTATGTCGATCATCGATAAACAGGAAGGTCGGCATTGGTGCAGGAACCGGTTTTCCCCGCCGTCAAAATCGTTGGCGGGAGGGTTCATCACCGGTGCGTCGAGCGCACTCGTCTCAACGCAGCCTGCACATGCACTCGTTGCAGCCAGGTGGACAAACAACAAAATCGTGTAAATCTGTTTTGTTGCGGAACGGATAGTTAGAATATGCGTTTTAGCCGAAAGGGATTGCTAACCACCGCAATACAAAGGCTTTTCGGCGAAGATCGCCGGTAAATCTTTGTTAGTTGGCGCTTCCTATGCTTCCCCTCGTTATCTCTGGGAAGGTGCTGAAATGATTATTCTCACAGCAGCAGCATTGGGCGTCAGCGCCGGGCAGACGCGTTCGGCTGGCGTGATCGCGCTGGTCGCCGCGCTGATCGGAATCACATTCGCGTTGGCGGCGATAACCTCGCCCGGGCCGGTGTCTATTCTCGCATTCATCTATGCCGTGCTCGGCTATAATGGTGGCCTCATGCTCTTCGTGCTCGGGCTCTATGCCAATCAGCGCCTTCGCCGCGCCATGCGTGTTTCGCACTGACAGCGCGTTTTCACACTGATAAGCGCGTCGCGATCTTTTAGATCGGCTTCCCGTGCTTGCTTTGTTTTTACGCATGTCGTTATACCGACATGCTTTATTCCATCCTGAAGATGCCGTCGTCAGTTCGTCGCCGGCCGATAGCGAAAGAACTGAACGCCCACGTCCGCCGTCTTCGGAAGCGGTTCCAGATAGGGCGGGATATTGCCCTTGCCGAGCTCAGCATAGAGCCCATCCGGCTTCAGTTTGGTGATCTCGCGGGTCTGCAGGTCGCCGGGGCAGAAGGCAAGCACCGTCACGCCGGTCCCCTTCAGGAAGGCTTCCGCCTCCTGCGGCTCGGCCATGCCGATATGCAGCTCCGTCAGCATGCCGCCCTGATTGCGATGATAAGGTGCGGAGAGAACCCGGTTCGCGGTGAAGCGGAGGATGGGCACGCCCATTTCCGACGGCGCCGAGACCAGTCCGACCGGTAGCCCGGCGAGCGGCGCCAGCGCCGCTCGCGATGCGCAGGAAATCTTCTTTGCCGGCTCTGCCGCTTTCTTCTGCGCAGCATTCTCCATCTGCAGCGAGACAAATCCGCCGCCGACCGCCCAGGCGGCCGGAGCACTGGCGAGCACGGTGACGATGTAGACGAAGGCGGCTGCGACATTCTCGCTGTCGCCGTTGGAGATGCGGCGGACATCGATAATCAACAGGGCAAGCGGCAGGATGGAGATCAGGTTCGAGAACGTTGAACCGCGCACCTGGACCAGCGCGATTGCCCAGCTCGTCATCAGCAGGAAGAGCAGGACCAAGTGGATTTGCATGCGGTCACGCTGAACGACGCGGAAGATGCAGACGGCGATGCCGAACAGGCCGGCCGCATAGAAGCCACCGATCGAGAAGAGATCGGTGCGTCCGAGAGCGAAAATCGACTGCGCTTCCGAAACATTTCTCAGCCAGAGTTCGACCAGCATCGGGTCGAGACCGGCCAGCGGATCGCTCAGGCATTGCGGTGCGATCACGATCGCCGAACCGAGAACGCCGGCGCCGACGACGGCGAGTGCGGCAAAGCGCAAGGGCCGGCGCAGGTGGCTGGCAAAAACCGCCGAAAACAACAGCAACCCGCCGCCGATCGCCGCCAGGCTGTAGTAGCCGAGCGAGAGATTGTCACAGGTGACCGTCGAATAAAGCCGGGGCGGCACCGTTGCAAAGAAGAGGATGCTGATCGCAATCGCCAGCGCCAGCCCGAAGGCCTTGGCGGCGGCGGCGAAATCTTCGCCTTCCCATGCCCAGAGCAGGGCAATGGTCAGACAGACGGCGGCGACGAAGGGGGTCGTCTCGGCGCCGATGGCGATAGCAACGGCTGCCGCGATGCCGGCAACCGCATAGCTCCAGGCGCGACGCTCTGGATCCAGCAGCATCGCGATCATCGTCGCGACCAGCGCCAGCTGCGCATTGTGATGATCGATGGCGCCCGGCGCGAAACGGTTTCCGGTGTAGATCGCAAGACCGGTCAAGCCGAGACTGATATGCATGGCGGCAACCCCGCCGATGCGCCGGCCGACAACCGCCATGGCGAGCATGGCGGGCAGGATGAGCGATACCGGCCAAACGGCGAGCGCCAGCGCTTCGGCCGTCTCGCGGGGCGCAAACAGGCCGAAGAACCAGATCAGCGAGGCGATCGGCAGATCGATCAGCCGCGACCAATGCATCAGCGTACCGCCGTCGAGGCCAAGACGGTATTGCATCAGATCGAACCAGCCCTGCCCGGCCAGAAAATCGCGAACCTCGATGAGACGCATTCCGTCATCATTGTCGGGGCCGACGTAATCGGTGGCGCTGGAAAGCTTGGTGATGAGGATGGCGGCGGCAAGGATGACGCAATAGGCGATGACGGTTGGCCAGAGACGCGTCAGCAGGTCGCGCACCCCGCCCCTGGGAGCGGGCAGCCCGCCCCTGGGAGCGTCGATCGCGGAGGATGCATGGGGGGTCGGCTGCACAGCGTTCATTGTGGTTAGCGCTTCGTTTCGATATCCGAACTTTAGCCGCCGCCGATCAAGAAAGTGTAAAGCCGTATGTGGCAGCCGCCGATTTTGCCTGCGTCATAGGGTCTTATTAACGGCGCATGATTTAGGCTGAGCGCGGCTTTCAAGTGTAACGAGTAGAGTCATGGCCCGATCGCGTACCGATAATCTGAATATTGCCGTCCTGCTCCCCTGCTACAATGAAGCGGCGACGATCGGCGCTGTCGTGCAGGGTTTCCGGGCGACGCTGCCCGATGCTGCGATCCACGTCTACGACAACAATTCCACCGACGGCACCGCGCTGCAGGCGATGCTTGCCGGCGCGCATGTCGTGCGCGAGCGGCGTCAGGGCAAGGGCCATGTCGTGCGCCGCATGTTTGCCGATATCGACGCCGACATCTACATCATCGCCGACGGCGACGGCACCTATGCGCCTGAGGATGCCGAGGAACTGGTGCGCACGCTGCTCACCGAGCGCGCCGACATGGTGGTCGGCACCAGGCGCGGTGTGCACGCCGATGCCGGCCGTCAGGGCCATGCGATCGGCAACCGGCTTTTCAACCTGCTCTACCGGATGATCTTCGGCCCCGACTTCACCGATATCTTTTCCGGCTACCGCGCGTTTTCGCGCCGCTTCGTCAAGAGCTTCCCGGCGGTATCAGGCGGCTTCGAGATCGAAACCGAGATGTCCGTGCATGCCTCGCGACTGAAGCTGCCGGTCAGCGAGCTGGAGCTCGACTATGGCCGCCGGCCGGAAGGCTCGCATTCCAAGCTTTCGACATTCCGCGACGGCGCCAAGATCCTCTGGATGTTTGCGATGCTGATGAAGGAAACCCGGCCCTTCGCCTTTTTCAGCGCGATCAGCGCCACCTTCATGCTGGCGAGCCTCGGCTTCATGGCGCCGGTGCTGGCGGAATATTTCGAGACGGGTCTCGTCAGCCGCATGCCGACCTGGGTGCTGTCGACGGCGCTGATGATGATCTCCTTCATGCTGTTCACCGCCGGCGTCATCCTAGATTCCGTTGCGCGCGCCCGCGCCGAACAGCTTCGTATCCATTATATGGGCCTGGAAAGGCCGAGCGCGCTGAAGGCGCCGCTCGGCGACGCAGGGCCGGTATCGCGCATGCGTCCCGGCAAGGCGGATGCAGCATGAGAAAGCTCATCCGCTTCTCCATCGCCGGCGGCATCGGCTTCCTCGTCGATGCCGGCATCCTGTCGGCGCTGCTTGCTCTGACGCCGCTCGGGCCGTTTCTGGCGCGGCTCGTGGCGATCGCCTTCGCCATGGCCGCGACCTGGGCTTTCAACCGGAGCTTCACCTTCAATCGTTCCGGCCGTTCGCTTGCCGCCGAAGGTTTCCGCTACGGCTCGGTCGGGGTGACGGCAGCGCTCGTCAATTACGGGCTCTATTCCGCGCTTCTGCTGTCGCTGCCGGCGCTTCAACCGCTGGCGGCCATGGTGATCGCCAGCGTCGCCTCGATGATCTTCAGCTTCTTCGGCTATTCGCGCTTCGTCTTCCGCGCCGAGTGATCAAACTGCTTCCCAGCCGTCCTTCTCGCTGGCCCGGTAGATCGCGTCGATCACCTTCTGGTTCAGCTTCGAATTTTCGAGCGTGACGATCTCTTCCTTGCCGTTTGTCACCGCCCGGGCGAAGGCCTCGACCTGCCGCCTGTACTGGCGGCTGTCCTGGAAGCGGAAGATGCGCGATTCAGTGTGGCTGCGGTCGGCAAGCTCGATCTCTTCCGGCCCCCAGCGATTGGCGTTGAACGGCGACTTGACCTCGATGTACCCTTCGGTGCCGTGGAAGACCATGACCTGGCGGTTGGCCATCTGCGTCGAGATATAGAAGCTCAGCTCGAAATCGCCGAAATCGGCCTTGACGCTCGAATAGATATCCGTGCCGAAATCCGCATCGCGCTCGGTGATCGCCTGGATCCAGAGCGGCTCCTTGCCGGTGGAAAAACGCGTGCCCATGACGGGATAGACGCCGATATCGGGAAGGCCGCCGCCACCGAGCTCGGGAACGTTGCGCATGTTGGCGGGGTCGCGGTTGAAATAGGTGAAGGCGCCCTGCACATGCCGGAGCGAACCGATGGCGCCCTCGTCGATCAACGAGCGCACCTTCTGCCAGACCGGCGAATAGGTGATCATATAGGCTTCGCTGATCACCACCCGGTTGCGGTCGCGGGCGGCGATCACGTCGTCGATATCGTCTGCCTTCAGCGCCAACGGCTTTTCGCAGAGCACGTGCTTGCCGGCATCCGCCGCCTTGATCGACCATTCGATATGCTGCGAGGTCGGCAGCGGGATGTAGACGGCGTCGATGAGGTCGGAGGCCAGCATCTCCTCGTAGGAGCCGAAGGCATGCGGCACCGAGAAGCGGTCGGCCATCTCCCTTGCGCGTGTCAGATCACGGCTGGCAATCGCCGTGACGACACAATTCTCCGCATCCTGGATCGCCGGAACGACATTGTCGCGGCCGATCTTCGCCGTTGAAATGATACCGAAACGCAGCATGATCCAAGTCTCCCGAATTGATTTCGGCGAACCATATTCAGGCCTTAGCTGCGGCGCAATGGCGCGGCTTGAAATCACGGAAGTTTGCCTTCCCGAATGTGCGGATCGCACTAAGTTGGTCAGGGCGGCGTTCTGCCGTATCCGCGATTTCAATTCCTTCACACTTCTGGAGAGCGTCATGGAAATGCGCCGGCTTGGAAAAACAGGTCTATCGGTCGCGCCGATCGTCATCGGCGGCAATGTCTTCGGCTGGACGGCCGACGAAAAAACATCCTTCGCCATTCTCGACGCCTTCTTCGACGCGGGCCTGAACACGATCGATACGGCCGATGTCTATTCCTCGTGGGTTCCCGGCAACAAGGGCGGCGATTCCGAGGAGATCATCGGGCGCTGGCTAAGCCACGCCAAGGTTTCCCGCGACAAGGCGGTCATCGTCACCAAGGTCGGCTCCGACATGGGACAGGGAAAGACGCTGAAGGAGACCTATATCCTGAAGGCGGTCGAGGATTCGCTGCGCCGGTTGCAGACCGACTATATCGACGTCTATCTCTCGCACTGGCCGGATGCCGATACGCCGCACGAGGAAACGCTCGGCGCCTATGCCAAGCTGAAGCAGCAAGGCAAGATCCGCGCCATCGGCTGCTCGAACTATGATGCGAAACTGCTCCGGGCTTCCTTCGACGCTGCCGAAAAGGCCGGCCTGCCGCGTTATGATGTGTTGCAGCCGGAATATAATCTTTATGAGCGCGCGAGCTTCGAGGGGCCGCTTGCCGATCTCTGCGTCAAAGAAGACATCGGCGTCATCACCTATTTCAGCCTCGCCGCCGGCTTCCTCACCGGCAAATACCGCAGCAAGGCCGATACGCAAGGCCGCGCACGCGAGGGCCGGGTTTCGAAATATCTCGACGACAAAGGCCTGCGCATCCTGGCCGCGCTCGACAGAGTTTCGGCCGAGACCGGTGCCAAGCCGGCGGAAATTTCACTCGCCTGGCTGCTGCGCAAGAAGGGCGTGACGGCGCCGATCGCCAGCGCGACCAGCCTTTCGCAGCTTGAAAGCCTGGCGAAATCGGCGACACTTGCGCTGTCCGACGATGCGATGGCGCTGCTCGACCAAGCCGGTGCCTGAAAGAAAGAGACACCATGACCGTAACGATACGTGATGCCCGCCCCGAGGACGAAGCCTGCTGGCGCGAACTTTGGGCGGCTTACCTCACCTTTTACGACGTCACGGTCGATGCCGATATCACCGATTCCACATGGAGGCGGATCTTCGATCCGGCGTCGGCAATCGCGATGCGCGTCGCCGAAATCGGTGGCCGGATGATGGGCTTTGCGCTTTATCTCACGCATGAGGGCACGTGGATCCGCGGCAGGGACTGCTATCTCGAAGACCTGTTCGTCGATGCCGATGCGCGCGGCAAAGGCCTCGGGCGGGCGCTGATCGACGATCTCATCGCAACCTGCAGAGCCAAGGGCTGGTCGCGGCTCTACTGGCATACGAGCGAGCAGAACAGAACCGCGCGAGCACTCTACGACAGCTATGTCGAAAGCGACGGCCATATCCGCTATCGCATCACCTTCTGAGCACCGCATCAGTTTCTGAGCGGGGGAAACCCTTCGTAAAAGGCGGCGTGATCGCCTTCCCAATTAGCCATACCCGCCTTGGTCAGGATACCGCGCGGACTGATATAGCTCTGGATCACTCGTTTTGGCCGTTCGTGCCACTGGATATTGAAGGCCCAGAGCTTCGGGAAAAAGCAGAGCGAGGCATAAGGCAGGTGGTCGTGAATCCACCAGGCAAGCCGCTGCCAGTCGCTTTCATCGTGGTAGTGGTCGACCATCCACGGCACGGCAATGCAGACGGCTGCACCCATGCAGCCGTCAAAATCCCTCATATCCCAGATGTGATGCGCGGCGGTGGCGGCATTGGTCGAGCAGTTCAGCTTGTTCTCATTGCCGAACCTGTTGACCGCGGGCGAACGATAGCCGGAACGGATATGCAGGCGCCCGAACGTCGCCTCTAGCGGCTCGAGCAATTCCTCGCAAAGCCTCTTGCCCGCTTCGATCGCCAGATCCGGATCCTCGGGGATATTGGGGATGCGATAGAAATCGGCGATTTCGGAATGCAGGAAATCGCGAAGGAAGAAGTTTTGCGAGAGCCGCACGCGGCCGAGATCCTCCAGACCCTTCATCGAATTCGGCTTTCGCATGACGTCATTCTCCTGCGCATCGACGGCAGGAATCATCGTCCGGCACCGATTTCCAGTCCACCCGAAATCGATCGGGAACAATTAGCGCGATCTTCGCTTCTTAATGTGTCGCCGCATTCGCGGTTTTCCCCAGAACAAGGATAGAGAAAATGGCCAAGGAAAAGACGTTGGAAGATCTATTCCACGACACGCTGAAAGACATCTACTTCGCCGAACGGCAAATATTGCGCGCCCTGCCGAAGATGGCGCGCGCCGCTCAATCCCCGGAATTGAAGAAGGGCTTCGAAAAACACCGCGAGGAAACCGAAGCTCAGGTCGAGCGCCTGCAGCAGGTTTTCGAGCTGATCGGCAAACGCGCCCAGGGCAAGACTTGCGAGGCGATCCAGGGCATCATCGCCGAGGGCGAGGAAATCATGGAGGAATTCAAGGGCACGGTGGCTCTCGATGCCGGCCTGATTTCGGCCGCCCAGGCCGTCGAGCATTATGAAATCGCCCGCTACGGCACGCTGAAGACCTGGGCCGCGACGCTCGGCCTCAAGGATGCCGTCCGCCTGCTCGATCAGACGCTGCAGGAGGAAACGGCCACCGACAAGACCCTCTCCCAGCTCGCCACCACGGCGGCAAACCAGAAGGCAAAGGCTGCCTGATGCACACGGCGCCCTAGTAAGAACGGGCGGCCCGGTTCCCATTCCTTACCGGCCGCCCGTATCCTGCTCGCTGTATCTGAAGAAATCGATGAAGGCGCGCAACGCCGGGCGCATCTGTCGCCGGGTGGGATAATAGAGAAACGGCCCGGCATAGGGCGCGCACCAATCTTCCAGCACCCGCACAAGTGTGCCGCCCGCCAGTTCGTCATAGACCCGCATGTCGAACAGATAGGCAAGGCCGGCGCCGTTCAGCGCCGCAAGCAGGGCCAGCCGATCCTCGCTGACGATCAGCGGCCCATCGACCGAAACGACGAGTTCCTGCCCGTTCTTTTCGAATTCCCAGCGATAGATCGAGCCGTTGGTGAAGCGCCGCTTGATACAGCGGTGATGGACGAGATCGCGCGGATGCTCGGGCTTTGGATGACGCTCGAAATATTCGGGCGAAGCGGCGATCACCGTCGTCAGATTGGGCGAGATCCTGACCGCGATCATATCGGCTTCCAGGCTCTCTTCCAGCCGGATGCCGGCATCGAAACCCTCCTTGACGATATCGGTGAAGCCGTCCTCATTGGCGATCTCCAGGGTGATATCGGGATAGAGGTTGAGAAAGTCGCCGAGCCGCGGAGCGAGCAGCAGATCGGAGGCGAAGCGCGGCGCGGTGATACGCAGGTTTCCGGCCGGCTTGGCGCGCGTATCGCGGACGGCCTCCAAGGCAATATCGATCTCCTCGAGTGCGGGACGAAGTCTTTCAAGCAGCAGGCGCCCCTCTTCCGTCGGCGCGACGCTGCGAGTGGTCCGCGCCAGAAGCCGCACCCCCAGACTTTCCTCAAGGCTCGATATCGCATGGCTGATGGCCGAGGGCGCAACGAGGAGTTCCTTCGCCGCCGCCCGGAAGCTGCGATGCTCCGAGACGGCGGCGAGAACGGCGAGTTGCGAGAGCTGTGTTCTGTTCATTGATCGAAATGATAGAACAACCTGTTAGAAACTGCATGTATTTTCTGATTGATAGCGCAGCGATATGGTCTGGCGGTACCGCAACCATCCAGAACAGGATGATTTCAGGCCGGGCGGCCTAAAATCTGAATCCTGTTCTGAATTAAATAGTTAGAGCATGATGTCGTCCGAAAACCGCTCACACTTTTCGGCATCATGCTCTGGCGGCTCAAAATCAGCTCAGAGGAGCACATCATGAAAACCCGGAAACTCGGAAACGATCTGACCGTCTCTGCCGTCGGTCTCGGCTGCATGGGCATGAGCTTTGCCTATGGCGCCAGCGACGATGCGGAATCGATCAAGACACTGCACCGCGCCATCGATCTCGGCGTCACTTTCTTCGATACCGCCGAAGTCTATGGTCCCTTTACCAACGAGGTTCTTCTTGGCAAAGCGCTGAAGCCATTCCGCGACCGCGTGGTGATCGCCACCAAATTCGGCTTCAAGATCGATGCCAGCAAGCCGGGTACTGCCGCCATCGCCGGCGTCGACAGCCGCCCCGAGCATGTACGAGCGGTCGCCGAAGCCTCGCTGAAACGCCTCGGCATCGACACCATCGACCTCTTCTACCAGCACCGGGTCGATCCCAACGTGCCGATCGAAGAGACGGTCGGCGCC
Organism: Rhizobium sp. WYCCWR 11152; assembly: GCF_013087615.1. NCBI lineage: Bacteria > Pseudomonadati > Pseudomonadota > Alphaproteobacteria > Hyphomicrobiales > Rhizobiaceae > Rhizobium > Rhizobium sp. WYCCWR 11152. The sequence continues at coordinate 556,933 of NZ_JABFCP010000011.1, forward strand.
ATGGCGGAACTGGTGAAGGAAGGCAAAGTCCGGGCGCTCGGGCTTTCGGAAGCCGGCAGCGCCACCATTCGCCGCGCCCATGCGGTCCATCCGATCGCAGCCTTGCAGAGCGAATATTCGCTCTGGACGCGCGATCCCGAAGAGGAGGTGCTTGCCACATGCCGCGAACTCGGCATCGGCTTCGTGCCCTACAGCCCGCTCGGCCGCGGCTTCCTGACCGGAGCGATCCGCAAAGTGGAGGATCTCGACGCGGACGATTTCCGCCGGCAGGTGCCGCGGTTCCAGGCGGAAAATTTCGACGCCAATGCCGCCCTCGTCTCAACGCTCGAGCGGCTTGCCGCCGAGAAGGGCGTGACGGCGGCGCAGCTGGCGCTCGCCTGGGTGTTGAGCCAGGGCGACGACATCGTGCCGATACCGGGCGCCCGCAAGCTTCATCATCTCGAACAGAACGCCGCGGCCGCCGATATCGTGCTCAGCCCCGCGGAACTTGCGAGGCTTGAAGAGGTCATCCCCGCTGGGCAGGTTTCCGGCAAGCGTTATTCGGACGCCTCGCTTGCCATGACGAACATCTGAACCCCTGCCGAAACAAAGAGCGAAAGCCCGGTCGGCCACAACCGGCCGGGCTTGCCTTCGGGGCTGGCGAAACTATCTAAGGCCATCTCGAAGAACGGGATGACAATATGTCGGACAGGCAGGCAGTCGAACAGACGGTTCATCTCTATGTCGAAGGCATGGCCTTCGCCAATGAGGCAGCCTTGAAAAAGGCCTTTCACCCAAAAAGCTCGATCATCGGCCATTACGAAAATGCCGTCGAATGGCTGACGCGGGACGAGTTCATCGCCGCGATCCTGGCGGAGGAGCCGGCGCCGCCCGGCACGCAGCCCTACATGGACATGCAGAGCGTCGATGTCGAGGGCGAAGCGGCAAGCGTCAAGGTCACCGACGACTTTGCCGGCATGCGCTTTACCGATTATCTTTCGCTGTTGAAGATCGACGGCCGCTGGACGATCGTCAGCAAACTCTTCCATCTGCATCGGTGAAAAGACCGGCCGCTTTTCGCGACCGGTTCATTGTTTGACGACGTTGAATGAAGCTCAGCTTCTGAGGACACCGCCGGTGAATTTCGCAACACTGGCGACGATCTTCTGCGTCAGCGCCTCGAAATCCTCGTCCGTCAGCGTGCGCTCGACCGGCTGGATCTGCACCTCGATCGCCACCGACTTCTTGCCGTCGCCAACCGATGCGCCCTCGAAGATATCGAAGACATTGACGCCCGTCACCAGCTTGCGGTCGGCGCCGGTGGCGGCCTTGACGATGGTGCCGGCTTCCACCGTCTTGTCGACGACGAAGGCGAAGTCGCGCCGCACCACCTGGAAGGGTGACAGCTCGAGCGCCGGCTTGGTGCGCGTCGCCTTGCGCCTGGCCTCCGGCATGGCGTCGACATAGACCTCGAAGCCGCAGAGAGCGCCGGAGACATCAAGCGCCTCCAGCGTCAGCGGATGGAATTCGCCGAAATAGCCGAGCACGACCTTCGGCCCCATCTTGATCGTGCCGGAGCGGCCGGGATGATACCATTCCGGTCCACCCTGCTCGATCTGGATATTGCCCATCGGCAGGCCGCAGGCTTCGATGACGGCAAGCGCATCGGCCTTGGCGTCGAAGACGTCGACCGGCTTGCCGCCGCCCTTGGCGGTGTTCGACCAGGCGCGACCGGCGCCGGCAAGCGAGGCCGTGCCGCGGCGAATGCCGCCGGCCACGCGGCGCTGACCGTCAGGCCTGTCGTTCTCATAAGTGCCGGAGACCTCGAAGAGCGCGACGTCGCCGTAACCCTTGTCGGCATTGCGCTGGGCTGCGGTCAGCAGGCCCGGCAGAAGCGACGGGCGCATATCCGACATTTCGGCGGCGATCGGGTTGGCAAGCTTGAGCGTCGGCGAACCGCCGCCGAACAACTTTGCCTGGTCTTCCGGAATGAAGGACCAGGTGACGGCTTCGAGCATGCCGCGCGCGGCGAGCGCCCGCTTAGCGAGGCGGCTGCGGATCTGCAGCGTCGTCAGGATCTTGCCGTTGACGGCCGCATGGCTTTCGAGCGGCGCCGGCTTGATATTGTCGACGCCGTGGATGCGCATGACCTCCTCGACGAGATCGGCCTTGCCATCGACATCCGGGCGCCAGGAGGGAACGGCAACGGAGACGCGCTCGCCGGAACCGGAGACGGTGAAGCCGAGACGTGTCAGAATCGTATTGCTTTCCTCATTCGAAACGTCGAGGCCCGTCAGGCGCTTGACCTCCGAATAGGGGAAATCGACGATCTTCGGTTCGTAACCCTGGTAGCCGACGATCTCGGCCTTGGCGGCCTTGCCGCCGCAAAGTTCCAGCACCAGTTCCGTCGTGCGTTCGAGACCGGGGGCCATATAGTCCGGATCGACGCCGCGTTCGAAGCGGTAGCGGGCATCGGTGATGATGCCGAGGCCGCGGCCTGACTTGGCGATGTTCATCGGGTCCCAGAGAGCGGATTCGATCAGCACGTCGACGGTGTTTTCGTCGCAGCCGGAATGTTCGCCGCCCATGATGCCGCCGATCGACTCGATGCCATTCTCATCGGAGATGACGACGTTGCTCGGCGAGAGCTTGTATTCGCGCTGGTCGAGCGCCAGCACCGTCTCGCCTTCGGCGGCACGGCGGACGGTCAGGTTGCCGTTGATCTTGGCGGCATCGAAGACGTGGATCGGCCGTCCCTGATCGAAGGTCATGTAATTGGTGACATCGACCAGAGCGTTGATGGGGCGCAGGCCGATGGCGATCAGCCGCTGCTGCATCCAGCGCGGGCTCGGGCCGTTCCTGACGCCGCGCACGAGGCGGAGCGCAAAGCCCGGGCAAAGCTTCGGATCATCGAGATCGAGCGTCAGCTTCACCGGCGTCTCACCTTCGACGACGAAGGACGGTGCGGGCCGCGTCTTCAGCGCGCCGAGACCGGAGGCGGCGAGATCGCGGGCGATGCCGTGGATCGAGGTGCAGTCCGGCCGGTTGGGCGTCAGGTTGATCTCGATGACCGGGTCATCGAGATGCGCATAGGCGGCATAACTCTGACCGACCGGCGCATCCTCGGGCAGATCGATGATGCCGTCGTGACTGTCGGAAATCTCAAGCTCCTTTTCGGAGCACATCATGCCGTGGCTTTCGACACCGCGGATATTGCCGACGGCGAGCGTCACGTCGATACCGGGAACATAGGTTCCGGGCGCTGCGAAGGCGCCAACAAGACCGGCGCGCGCATTCGGGGCGCCGCAGACGACCTGGACGGGCGCGCCGGAACCGGTATCGACCATCAGCACCTTCAGGCGATCGGCCTGCGGATGTTTTTCGGCCGAGAGGACCCTGGCGATGACGAAGGGCTTGAAGGCCGCCTTGTCGTCGACGTCCTCGACCTCCAGCCCGATCTCGGTGAGGCGCGTGCAGATTTCATCGAGGCCGGCATCCGTTTCCAGATGCTCTTTCAGCCAGGAGAGCGTGAATTTCATCGTCCCAATTCTCCGTTCAAGCGCTGAGGCCGCCGAACAGCGTCGGCATGTCGAGCGGGCGGAAGCCGTAATGCGTCATCCAGCGGACGTCGGCGTTGAAGAAGTCGCGCAGGTCGGGCATGCCGTATTTCAGCATGGCGATGCGATCGAGGCCCATGCCCCAGGCAAAACCCTGATATTCGTCCGGATCGAGCCCGCCGTAACGCAGCACGTTCGGATGGACCATGCCGCAGCCGAGGATCTCCATCCAGTCGGTACCCTCGCCGAACTTGACGATCGGGCCGGAGCGGTCGCACTGGATATCGACCTCGAAAGAGGGCTCGGTGAAGGGGAAGAAGGACGGGCGGAAACGCATCGTCACGCTGTCGACCTCGAAGAAGGTCTTGCAGAATTCTTCCAGCACCCAGCGGAGGTTGGCGACATTGGCCTTCTTGTCGACAACCAGGCCCTCGACCTGATGGAACATCGGCGAATGGGTGGCGTCCGAGTCCTGGCGGTAGGTCTTGCCGGGAATGATGATGCGGATCGGCGGTGTCTGCGCCTCCATGGTGCGCACCTGCACCGGCGAGGTGTGGGTGCGCAGCACCTTGCGCTCACCATTCTCATCCGGGTTGAAGAAGAAGGTGTCGTGCATCTCGCGGGCCGGATGGCCTTCGGGGAAATTCAGCGCGGTGAAATTGTAATAATCGGTCTCGATGTCGGGACCTTCAGCGATCGAGAAGCCCATGTCGGCGAAGATCGCGGTGATCTCGTCGACGATCTGGCTAATCGGATGGATACGGCCGCGCTCGGCCGGCGAAGAGCGCACCGGCAGGCTGACATCGACCGTCTCGGCCTTCAGCCGCGCATTGATCGCCGCTTGCCTAAGCGTCGCCTTGCGGGTGGTAAGCGCCTCGGTCACCGCGTTCTTCAGAACGTTGATCGCCGCGCCCTTGCTCTGGCGCTCTTCCGGCGTCATGGCGCCGAGCGTCTTCAACAGTTCTGAGACAGAGCCCTTCTTGCCAAGGGCGGAAACGCGCACGGCTTCGAGCGCCGTCTCGTCATCGGCGGCGGCGATTTCGGCGAGCAGCGATGTGTTGAGCTGGTCGATATCTGACATTGTCACTTCTTTCCGTCCAGTATCAGGCGGGCGATCGGGAGGCGGGCGGCGCCGACCGGCGCCAGGAATATAAAGAAAGAAAAACCCGCGCTAGCCCAAACCAGCGCGGGTTTCCCAAAATCATAAATTCAAAAGCTTGGGAAGCGCTGGTTACTTGACCGCGCCTTCAAACTCGTTCGCCGTGCCGGCTTCCTTGAGGTATTCAAGAGCCTTCTTGGCAGCGCTGACCAGCGCGCCGAATGCTTCCGGCTCGTGGATCGCCATGTCGGAGAGAACCTTGCGGTCGACTTCGATGCCAGCCTTGTTCAGGCCGTCGATGAAGCGGCCGTAGGTCAGGCCGAATTCACGCACAGCGGCGTTGATACGCTGGATCCAAAGCGCACGGAAGTTGCGCTTGTTGACCTTGCGGTCGCGGTAGGCGTACTGCTTCGAACGATCGACAGCAGCCTTGGCGGTACGGATGGTGTTCTTGCGGCGGCCGTAAAAGCCCTTTGCGGCCTTCAGAACCTTCTTGTGCTTGGCGTGAGAGGTGACGCCTCTTTTTACACGTGCCATATCATGATCTCCTTAAATCTAGCGTTCGCGGACGAGTCTCAGAGACCGTTCGGCAGGTAATTCTTGATAACCTTGCGGCCATCCGGTTCTGCGAGAACCATGGTGCCACGTGCATCGCGAATGAACTTGTTGGAACGCTTGATCATGCCATGGCGCTTGCCGGCAGCGGCAGCCTTGACCTTGCCTGACGCGGTGATCTTGAACCGCTTCTTGGCCGAGGACTTCGTCTTCATCTTGGGCATTTTGCTACTCCTTCTGTCCTCCCTGCGCGCTTTATCAAAAAGCCCTTCCCGCGAAGTCCGGTTCTCCGGCCATCGCAACAAGGTGCGGGAGCGTTTGTTGTTGATCTGCGGCATCGGCGACGAACCGTTCCGCAAGCATTCGAAACTGCCACGGCATGCCCTGCCGGTCAGTTCGGACGCGCGCTTATAACCGCGGCGTCATGAAAGTGCAACGGGGCGGCGGAGGAATCTTCGCGCATCCCAAAATACACCGGCCCAAAGCAGAATGGCAGAAAGCACAAAAGCCGCCCTTGCGGACGGCCTTGGGCGAAAAACTGCCTGGCGCTTATTTCGGCGCCAGCACCATCATCATCTGGCGGCCTTCGAGCTTGGGTTCAGCTTCGACCTTGGCGAACTCGATCGTATCGGCCTTGACCTGCTGCAGAAGCTTCATGCCGAGTTCCTGGTGGGCCATTTCACGACCGCGGAACTTCAGCGTCACCTTGACCTTGTCGCCTTCGTCGAAGAAGCGACCCATCGCCTTCATCTTCACCTCATAATCATGGGTGTCGATGTTCGGGCGCATCTTGATTTCTTTGACTTCGACGATCTTCTGCTTCTTGCGCGCCTCGGCAGCCTTCTTCTGGTTAGCATATTTCAGCTTGCCCAGATCGAGGATCTTGCACACCGGCGGTTCGACATTGGGGGAAATTTCGACGAGATCGAGGCCGGCTTCTTCCGCCATTTTCAAAGCCTGGTCGGTGGGCACGATGCCGACATTCTGTCCGTCAGCTCCGATCAGCTGAACTTTGGGAATGCGGATTTCACGGTTCGAGCGCGGTCCGTCCTTCACGGGCGCATCGGTTTTAAAAGGTCTGCGAATGGTCGTATTCTCCTCGCGTTGTTTTCGGAACGTTGCAGCATCGCGCTCCCGATTAGGGGCACAAACGTGTCGCGTCATCGCTGCAACGGAGTCAATATCATCCTTTAGCGGAAAAATCACCCGCTGTCAGCCTGCCAAGAATCTGTTTTATAGGCCAAAACAACAGGAGTTTCGCCGATGTCCGATCAGATGCCCGATTCCGCACCGCAGTTCCTGACGGTCGGCGAGGGCGAAGCGGCGCGTGAGATCGCCATGCTCGTCCGCCCGGCGCAAGCCGGCAATGGCGCGCTGGCGCTTGTCTGGCTGTCCGGCTACCGCTCCGACATGGGCGGCACCAAGGCGGTGGAACTCGATGGGCTGGCGGCGGAACTTGGGCTCGCCTGCATCCGCTTCGACTATTCCGGCCACGGACTTTCCGGCGGCAGCTTCGGCGACGGCACGATCTCGCGCTGGCTGGAGGAGGCGCTGGCCGTCATCCGTCATGTCGCCCCCGATCGGGTGATCCTCGTCGGCTCGTCGATGGGCGGCTGGATCGCGCTCAGGCTGGCGCAGGAGCTTGCGGGACGGGGCGGTCCGAAGCTCGAAGGCCCAAAACTCGCAGGCATGGTGCTGATCGCGCCCGCCCCCGACTTCACCTCGGAGCTGATCGAGCCGAACCTCAAGGCCAAGGAGCGCAAATCGCTGGCCGAGCGCGGCTATTTCGAAGAGCGTTCGCAATACAGCCCGGAACCCAACATCTATACGCGGGCGCTGATCGAGGACGGCCGAAAGAACCGGGTGCTCGACGGCATCATCGAAACCGGCTGCCCGGTGCACATTCTCCAGGGCATGAAAGACGCCGACGTGCCGCATGCGCATGCGATGAAACTGGTCGAACATCTTCCCGCCGACGACGTGGTGCTGACCTTCGTCCGCGACGGCGACCATCGCCTTTCGCGCCCCGGCGATATCGCTCTTCTCCTGAGTGCCGTCAAAGGCATCATCCGTTCATCAACAAATAGGCAGATGCCCACTAGAACGGCAGAGGCGGATAAATTCGCCTGATGCAGGTCCCCAACCCGTTGCATTTTAACCATGTCGGCGAGTCGTAAGGTCCCCCCAAGAAGTAACGATTGACTCTTTTGGGCCCTCTCCATTAACACTTTGTTAATAAATAAGGGGCGATGCAAGGAAAGAGCGGGCGTGCGGATCAAGGGTATCTTTGTGGCCATGATGGCCGTGTTTGCGATGGCGACGGCCGCCATACCGGCCCCAAGCAGAAATGCTTCAATGGTAACGGGCAATGCCACCTCACAGCCGATCGGCCACTACGATTTCTGTCAGATCCACCGCAGTGAATGCGGCGCAAACCGCAATGCAGGCCCGATCGCCATGAACCCGGGGAAGTGGTCGCTCGTGCGTTCGGTCAACGCCACGGTTAATCGTACGATCACGCCGATGACCGACAAGGAAATCTACGGCAAGGATGAGGTCTGGGCCTATCCGACCACCGCCGGCGACTGCGAAGATTTCGCGCTGCTGAAGCGCCGCATGCTGATCCAGCGCGGCTTTTCGGCTGCCGACCTGCTGATGACCGTCGTGCGCAAGCCTGATGGTGAAGGCCATGCCGTGCTGACGCTGCGCACCGCCGAGGGCGATTTCGTGCTCGACAACCTCGCCGCCGACGTCAAGCCGTGGTTCGGAACCCCCTATTCCTTCGTTAAGCGCCAGTCGAGCTACAATGCCGGCCGCTGGGTCACCATCGAGAACGGCCGCGACGTTCTGGTCGGCGCGCTGCGGTAAGGGCTGCAATAGAGAATGTGGAAAGGCCGGCGGTTTGCCGGCCTTTTTGTTTTTGCGTCTCTCCGTTCGCGCCAGGTCAGTTTTAGAGGCGAGTTGTCCGCCGTTACTTGCCTCTCGCTGCGCTCAAGGCGTTCGTCGCTACCGCTCCTCACCCCCCTCATCTGTCCTTCGGACATCTTCTCCCCGCTGGGGAGAAGGAGCAAGACGTACGGTCGTCGTTCCGATAGCAAAGGTCTCAAGGGGAGCGAGGCGCTGCCACGAGTCCGCTTCTCCCCAGCGGGGAGAAGATGCCGGCAGGCAGATGAGGGGGTGAGCGGCGAAGCCGCGAGTGCACTGAGCGCAAGCGAAGGGCACGGACCGCTTGATGCCAAATGTGCCGCACCGTCTCCCGGCCCTTCGCTTTGGGCTCAGGGCGTTCGTCGCTGCAATCGATTCACTGGATCGATTGCTCGGGCTGCGCCCGACCGCTCCTCACCCATTCCCAATCAAAATCCCCGCGCCGAGCACCAAGCCGCCACCCAGCACCACCTGGAAGGCAGCGCGCAGGAAGGGGGTTTCCATGTAGCGGTTCTGGATGAAGGCGATTGCCCAGAGTTCGAAGAAGACGACGACGGCGGCAGTGATCGTCGCCGTCCAGAAGTGCGGGATCAGATAAGGCAGTGCGTGGCCGAGGCCGCCGAGCGCCGTCATGATGCCGCAGGCAAGGCCGCGCTTGACCGGCGAGCCTCTGCCGGAGATCTTGCCGTCGTCATGGGCGGCCTCGGTGAAGCCCATCGAGATGCCGGCGCCGACAGAGGCCGAAAGACCGACAAGAAAGGTCTGCCAGGTATCCTGCGTGGCAAAGGCGGCAGCGAAGATCGGCGCCAGGGTCGAGACCGAGCCGTCCATCAGTCCGGCAAGACCCGGCTGCACATAGGTCAGCACGAATTGCCGATGCACCGTCGCGTCCTCGTCGTGCTTGACGTCTTCGGGCGTATGTTTGTCGCCCAGCATGCGGGCGATATCCTCATGCCCCTGTTCGGCGAGGGCGAGATCGCCGAGAAGCTCACGCGTCGAGGCGTCCGAGGTCCGTTTTGCCGCCTCGACATAGAAACGATAGGCCTGCTCCTCCATCGCCTCGGTTTCCTGCCGCATCGCATCCAGCGAAAGGTTTGCCCTGAGCCAGTCGGGCTTGCGCTCGTAGAAGCCCTGCACATGCTCGCGCCGGATCAGCGGGATGCGCTCGCCGAAACGCTGGCGATGAATCTCGATCAACGACTTGCGATGCGTATCCTCGACCTCGGCCATATCCTCGAAGACCTTGGCCGAGGCCGGAAATTCGCGGCGCAGCCTGTCGGCATAGGCAAGATAGATGCGGGCATCGTCTTCCTCGGAGGCGATCGCCAGGGCGAGAATCTCCTGCTCGGTCAGCGATCCAAACGATCGTTTCGAGGATCTGAAAAACCGCGCCAGCATGACCTTCTCCAATTTTTAGAATTATTCTAAATCTAAATAAGGAGGCGGTAACGGTCAAGTGCGCGGGGCAGGCTGCTGATAGATTGCCGCAAGCGGGCACGCACGACTTTGGCGCGCTGCGATAAACACCTATATGAGAGGGCGCCGCATCACGCGGCGCCGGGGTTTTGGAATGGACAATGACATTCAGGGCCGCCCTGCTCATGTCGCGGCGATCCGCGAAAGGGCGGAGGCCGAGATGCGGGAGATGGGCGTCGACGCGGCCTTCATCGACAGGCTGGTCGAGACCTTTTACGCGCGCGTGCTAACGCATCCCGATCTTGGCCCGGTGTTCGACGCCAAGCTGTCCGGCCGCTGGCCGGAGCATATGACGAAGATGAAGAGCTTCTGGTCGGCCGTCGCCTTCCGCAGCGGCGCCTATGGCGGCAAGCCGGTGCAAGCGCATACGGGTGTCCAAAACCTGACACCCGATCTCTTTCCCAAGTGGCTGTCGCTGTTTGCCGCGACGCTCGACGATATCGCGCCAACGCCGGAGGCCAAGGCATGGTTCATGGCAACGGCGGAGCGGATCGCCAAAAGCCTGACACTGTCGCTGTTCTACAATCCGGCGCTCGACGATCCCGCGCGGAAACCCGCCTGACCCATCTTGTAGAGACGGTGTTCCCCGAAAAACGCTGACACCTTTCTAGGTCTTCGCCGCCGAGGCGGTGGCACCGGCGCTGGCCGCCACCACGAGCGCGGTACCCAGCATCTGCAGCGCGGTCATCGGCTGGGCCAGGATCAGAAAGCCGGCCAGCGCGCCGAGCGCCGGTTCGAGGCTCATCAGGATGCCGAAGGATGCCGACGGCATGCGCCGCAGAGCCACCATCTCCAGCGCATAGGGCAAGAGCGGCACAAGGATGGCAAGGCCGAGAACCTCCACCAGTCCCTCCACCGTGAAGGCGCCCCCCGTCTCGGCCAGACCGAAAGGTGTCGCGACGAGGCCGGCAACGATCAGCGACATGGAGAGACCTTCCAGCCCCTTGAAGGCAGCGCCAACCTTCTTCGTCAGCAGGATATAGACCGCCCATCCCACAGCCGAGCCGAGGGCGAAGAGGACGCCTGAGGAATTGCCGACCCAGCCTTCGCCGTCATGGGCGAGGAAGAGAATACCGGCCGCAGCGATCAACGGCCAGGTAAGCCGCCAGCTCAGGCCATAGCCGAAGACGGCGACCGAGAGCGGCCCGAGGAAATCGATGGCGATCGCCAGGCCGAGCGGCAGCCGCTGGATCGCCGCGAAGAAGCACAGCGTCATGGCAGCCGTCGTCGTGCCGAGCAGCAACGTCGCCCGCCATTGGGCGCCGCTATAACGCAGCACCGAAGGCCTGACGACGGCGGCAAGGATGATTGCCGCGAAAGCAAGCCGCAGCCAGGTAGCGCCGGCAACGCCATAGGTCGCAATGGCTGACGAAGACAGTGCCGCACCGAACTGGATCGACGACATCGACATCAGGCACATGGCGACACCGGCCGCCAAACCGCCCGAAGTCGGCGATATGCCCGGCTGCGCAATCAAGGCTGCGCCGTCTGTCCCGGTCTCGATATTCTTGATGTCCATGTGGCCCCCGATCCTGGTGCGGTTCTAGGCCGAAGACGGGTGAGAACCAAATTCAAACTTTTCATGCCGGGATCAAGAGCGCTGATGCTGAGGCGCCGCAGATCGGCCCGCGAAGATGATCTCTTCGGCATCTTCGAAGCTCATGTCGAAGATCTTCCTGCCGATGTCGAAGCTGAAGCCGTTGCGGGCGAAAGCCGAAAGCTCTTTCGCCTTTCGCTTTTCGTCGAGCTCGACCCGGCGGAAGGGGCCGAAGGCGCGCTTGCGGGCAAATATAGCTGCCGCATAGAGATCGTCTGCCTCCTCAAGCGCCGCCTCTACCTTGTCGCTGGAGACGCCCTTGGCAGCAAGCTTCTGGGCGATCGCGCGCTTCGATTTACCGCCGCGCACGGCAGAGCGCGTGCTGATCTCCGCATAGGCGCTGTCGTCGAGCACCTTGTTGTCATAGGCAAATTTGACCGCGAAATCGGCGATGGCCTTGAGTTGCGCCGCGCTGATTTCCTCGAATTTCTCCTTCGCCTTGCGGGTGATGGCGTCAAACAGCTGCTTTTCCGTCATCATCCGCCGCTCCAGGCGATAGATAGCGGAGTTGCGCGCCCAGCTCAGCATGCGTGATGTCGGGATATCGGATGGAACGGTCTCGTCGGTCATCGGCAGTGATCAGGCTTCCAGACCTTTGAGGACGTTGGCGACGTTGAGGCCGATCTCCGGCACACCGTAGCCGCCCTCCATGCAGGCAAGCACCGGCAGGCCGGCGGCTGATATCATCGCGCCCATGCGGGTGAAATCGTCGGAGGTGAGGCTGAAGAAGGAGATCGGATCGCGCTCGAAAGTGTCGACGCCGAGGGCCACGACGATCGCCTCGGCGCCGAAGGCCTTGATGCGGGTGAGCGCATCGGCAAGGGCCGAAGACCAGATATCCCAAGGCGTGCCTGGCAGCATCGGATAGTTGCGGTTGGCGCCTGCACCCTCCCCCTCGCCTTCCTCGTCGGCATGGCCGAGGAAATAGGGAAAGGCATGCATGGGATCGCCGTGCAGCGATGCGGTGAAGACATCGCCGCGGCGATAGAACAGATCCTGCGTGCCGTTGCCATGGTGGAAATCGACATCCAGCACCGCGACTTTCCTCGCACCGCGGTCGAGCAGCCGCTGCGCGGCGACGCCCGAATTGTTGATGAAGCAATAGCCGCCGAAGAGATCGATGCCGGCATGGTGGCCGGGCGGGCGGCAGAGCGCGAAGGCGAAGCGATTGCCGGCATTCAGCCAGTCGGCGCCTGTGATCGCGCAGCGCATCGAAGCGATTGCCGCCTCGTAGGAACCCTTGGTGATCGAGGTGTCGGCGGCATTGGCGTAATGGCCGATCGCGCCGACGATATTGTCGGGCACGCGCTGGCTGGTGCGGCGAACGGCGAAGGAATTGGCGATCGCCTCGCCGGTGAAACCGGCCGCCACCCAGCGGTCCCAGACGGTGGCGAGGAAATCCAGATAGGCGGGATCATGCACTTTTCGAGCCGTTTCCAACCCGTGCGCATCCGGTGCCACCACGTCGGCAAAGCCCGCCTCCTTGACCGCCGCCAGGATCCATTCGGCGCGAAACGGCGCCTCGAAGGGCGTCACCAGCTGGCCGGCATGCAGCTCGGTCCTGGCATCGCGCAGCTTGTGATCCTCGGAATAGATGACGCGCATTTCAGATCCTGCCCTTGATTGACAATGGAGATTTACACGGCTCGGCCCCGACAAAAAAGCGGCGCGGGCTCTTGATCGTCTGGAATAATGACGCCACCTTCGCCGGTGTTTTGAGAACGAGGAAATTTTCCGCATGAAAGTGCTGATGGTCGATGTCGACGGCGTGCTCATTCATGGTCGTCCCGCCGACGGGCTGCCGCACTTCACCTATCTGGAACGCGATCTCGGGCTGCGTGTCGACCTGCTGCAGAAGGAGTTCTTCCAGACCCACTGGGGCGACATCATCGTCGGCCGCGAGCCGCTGGAGCCACGGCTTGCCAGCGTGCTCGAAAAGATCGCGCCGCATCTCAGCGCCGCGACACTGATCGATTACTGGTTCGAAAACGATTCCCGCCTCGATCGCAATCTGCTGGAAGAGCTCGCTGCTGTCAGGCAAAGTGGCATCACCCTCTTGCTGGCGACCAACCAGGAGCACAGGCGGGCACGCTACCTGATGGAGAAGGCCGGCCTTGGCGCGCATTTCGACGATATCATCTATTCCGCCGCAGTCGGGCACAGCAAGCCTTCCCCGGATTTCTTCCGGCTGGCGACCGAGCGCGCCGGCGTGCTGCCCGGCGAGATCGCCTTCATCGACGATATGAAGATGAATATCGAAGCGGCGCGACAGTTCGGCTGGAATGCGGCGCATTGGACGGCGGGCGCGACGCTTGGCCTGGCATTCCCAGCATTCGCCAGGCCGGCATGAGCGGAGCCGTCGCAATCAGCCGAGCCTTTTGTAGAACAGCGTGGTGGCGCAGAAGCCGCCTTCCGGCCACAGGGCATAATCCGGAATGACGCCGACGCGCTGCCAGCCCAGGCGCGGATAGATCGCCTCGGCATCGCTGCCGGTTGCCGTGTCGAGCACGAGCAGGGTCTTGCCGCGCTTTACCGCTTCGCGCTCGGCGGCATCCATCAGCAGCCGGGCAAGGCCCTTGCCGCGGGCGGAGCGATGTACCAGCAGCTTCTTCAGGTCGCCGCGATGCGGCTGGTTCGGCATCTGCGCCGCACCCACCTGCACCGTGCCGACGATCCTGCCGTCGAGTTCGGCGACCAGCAGCAGATTGCCGCCGGTGGCGACCGCATCGGCGACATCACGCCAGTAGGGCTCGGCATCCTCAGGCCCATAGGGCTGCATGAAGCCGACGGAGGCGCCGCCCGCGACGCAATCGACAAGCACTTGCGAAAGGGCCGGAATGGCAGCGCGGGCCTCCTCGGCGGAAAGGGTACGAATAGCAGGCATGCTGTTCTCCTGAAATGAAAGCTGTTATCGGCCGCCGCGATCGAGCACGACGCAATAACGCGACGGCGCGTTGCCGGGATTGTGGAAGACGTGGCCCTCGCCGACCGGCATGAAGAGGCAATCGCCCGGGCGCAGCCGGTAGACGGTCTCACCCGCCGTCATCTCCAGTTCGCCGTCGAACAGCCAGATATGCTGCGTCATGCCATGGGCGCTCGCATGCGGGGGGAAGCTGACGCGGGCGCCAGGGGGGAATTCGACCTCGACGATATCGACATCGGAAGCTGTGCCGGGGGGTGAAACAGAGCGCCTGAGATAACCGGTTTCCGGATCGCGCCAGACCTGTTGTTCCTGCCTCCGGGCGAGCGGCGAGGCTTGCCCCTCTTCCGCAAAGAAGGCCGACAGCGACAGGCCGAGTGCTGCGCAGATCCTTGCCAACAGCGACGCGGTCGGGCTCGCCTCCGCCCGCTCGATGCGCGAGATCATCGCCCGGCTGACGCCGGAGGCCGCAGCAAGCTCATCGAGCGTCAGAGCTTTTTCCTGCCGCAGCGTGCGGATGCGGATGCCGATCGCCTGTTCGAGTTCCGGTTCCATTTTCCAGTTCCGTGATTCCACTATAAGAGAAATACATTATCCGATGATGGAATCAAGGGCCTACGAAAAGCGGCCAAACGCGCCTTGCTTTCGCCGCCGCGCCGTCCATATATGGCGGCGTAATCCGAGGAGAGAGTGATGGACGCCAGCACACAGAGCACGGACACGACGGGAAGCTTCACGGCTGCCGCCTGGGACAGGATCGCTCCGATCATGGCTGAAATCGAGGCGTTGCCGCTGCTGCAGCGGCTTTCGGACGGCACGCTGCCGCCCGAGGTTTTCCGGCACTACATCCTGCAGGATGCGCTCTACCTGAAGCATTATGCGCGATGCCTTGCGATCGTCGCGGCCAAGGCACCCGACAATGCGCAGGTCCTGCGCTTCCTCGGTTCGGCGCAGAAGGCGATCACCGTCGAGCAGGGTCTGCATGCCGGCTTCCTCACCCAGTTCGGCATCACGTCTGCGGACGTCACATCAGCCGAGCCCTCGCCTGCCGGCTTTGCCTATACGAACTTCCTGCTTGCCACCGCCTATCACAGCTCCTACGCGGTGGCGCTGTCCTCCATCCTTCCCTGCTTCTGGATCTACTGGCATGTCGGCGAAGCGATCAAGAACCGGCCTGTTATCGAGGGCAATGCTTTCCAGGCCTGGATCAACACCTATGGCGATCCGCAATTTGCCGCCGGTGCCCGCGAGGTGATCGCGCTGACCGACATCGCCGCCCGCGCCGCATCGCCGGTGGAGCGGGCGCAAATGACCGATGTCTTCGTGCGCGCCTCGCAATATGAATGGATGTTCTGGGATTCGGCCTGGCGGCTGGAGACGTGGCCGGTCTGATCGGCGCCCGACACAGGACGAAATAGCGTAAACAGCGGGATAATTACCGCTTTGCGGCAGGGGGCGGCGCTGCTATATGGCGCGCATGAGCACCAATTCCACCACTCCGCTGTCCCATATCCGCAACTTTTCGATCGTGGCCCATATCGACCACGGCAAATCGACGCTGGCCGACCGCCTGATCCAGACGACGGGCGGTCTTGCCGAGCGCGAAATGTCCGAGCAGGTGCTCGACAATATGGATATCGAGCGCGAGCGCGGCATCACCATCAAGGCGCAGACCGTGCGCCTGCACTACCAGGCGAACAACGGCGAAAAATACATTCTCAACCTGATCGACACGCCCGGCCACGTCGACTTCGCCTATGAAGTCTCGCGGTCGCTGTCGGCCTGCGAGGGCTCGCTGCTCGTCGTCGATGCCAGCCAGGGCGTCGAAGCGCAGACGCTCGCCAACGTTTACCAGGCGATCGACAACAATCACGAGATCGTCACCGTCCTCAACAAGATCGACCTGCCGGCGGCCGAACCCGACCGCATCAAGGAGCAGATCGAGGAAGTGATCGGCATCGACGCTTCGGAGGCGGTGTTGATTTCGGCAAAGACCGGCCTCGGCATTCCCGACGTGCTGGAAGCGATCGTCCACAAGCTGCCGGCGCCGAAGAGCCCCGGCGGCGAGAAGGCGCCGCTGAAGGCACTGCTCGTCGACAGCTGGTACGACGCCTATCTCGGCGTCATGGTTCTGGTCCGCGTCATCGACGGAGTGCTGACCAAGGGCCAGACGGTGCGGATGATGGGCACCGATGCGAAATACCAGGTGGAGCGCGTCGGCGTGCTGACGCCGAAGATGGTCAATATCGACCGCCTCGGCCCCGGCGAGATCGGCTTCATCACCGCTTCGATCAAGGAAGTGGCCGATACCCGCGTCGGCGATACGATCACCGAGGACAAGCGGCCGACGGCCCAGGCGCTGCCGGGCTTCAAGCCGGCGCAGCCGGTGGTGTTTTGCGGCCTCTTCCCGGTCGATGCCGCCGATTTCGAGGATCTGCGCGCCGCCATGGGCAAGCTTCGCCTCAACGACGCCTCCTTCTCCTTCGAAATGGAGTCATCGGCGGCCCTCGGCTTCGGTTTCCGCTGCGGCTTCCTCGGCCTGCTGCATCTCGAAATCATCCAGGAACGGCTGGAGCGCGAGTTCGACCTCGACCTCATCGCCACCGCACCCTCGGTCGTCTACAAGATGTACATGACCGACGGCTCCGAGCGCGAGCTGCACAATCCGGCCGACATGCCCGATGTCGTCAAGATCTCGGAAATCCACGAGCCGTGGATCCGCGCGACGATCCTGACGCCCGACGATTATCTCGGCAGCATCCTGAAGCTCTGCCAGGATCGGCGCGGCATCCAGATCGAGCTCACCTATGTCGGCACGCGCGCAATGCTGACCTACGACCTGCCGCTCAACGAAGTCGTGTTCGATTTCTACGACCGGCTGAAGTCGATCTCGAAGGGTTATGCCTCCTTCGACTATGCGCTGACTGACCACCGCGAGGGCAACCTCGTGAAGATGTCGATCCTCGTCAACGGCGAACCGGTCGACGCGCTGTCGATGATGGTGCACCGGACGGCTGCTGAAAAGCGCGGCCGTGACATGTGCGAGAAGCTCAAGGAGCTGATCCCCAAGCACATGTTCAAGATCCCGATCCAGGCGGCGATCGGTGGCAACGTCATTGCCCGCGAGACGATCTCGGCGCTGCGCAAGGACGTGACCGCGAAATGCTACGGCGGCGACGCCACCCGCAAGCGCAAGCTGCTCGACAAGCAGAAGGCCGGCAAGAAGCGCATGCGCCAGTTCGGCAAGGTGGAGATTCCGCAGGAAGCGTTTATCGCAGCGTTGAAGATGGGCGACGAATAGGTTTTTGCGGAGCTTCTTTTGACGAGGAGACGTAGGTCTCCTTAGATGTTGACGAGCCTCGCTCTTTGTTCGCCGTCATCCTCGGCCTTGTGCCGAGGATCTGCTACATATCAAACGGCTGCAGATGCTCGGGACAGGCCCGAGCATGAAGAAAGAGAAGTGGTTAGGCCGTCAACAGTTATCTCCGAGGGGGATTCTGCGATGAACGATGAAAGCCGAACGACTGGCAAACCGGGATCGGTGAAGGGTGCAAACACTGATTCCAAGATCGAAAAGGACTGCAAAGCTCCGACCTTCGATCAAAAACAAGCGATGATGAAACGCTGCCTCGCGAAGAACGCGAAAGACTTTGGCGAATTGAAAACGCCGAGGCGATCGCGGAGCAAAATGAGTATGTCGCGAAGCATGGCTTGCCATTTGCGAAATACAGGCAGTTTTGACTTATCCCCTGCCCATATACTCCTTCACCAGCCCTTCATACGCGTCCATCTCAGGCAGCGCCTCATAGCTGTACACCGCGCCAGTCTCGGCGAAGGACAGCTTCTCGCTCGTCCAGGTCTCGATGAAGGGCGTGAACCAGCTGGGGTCGTCGAGCATGGTCACGCGGAGATTGACGAACCAGTCCATGTCTTCCGACCGAGTGAACATCCAGCTCATGCAGTGCGGGCAGAAATAATGCTTGGTCAGGCCGTGCAGGCCGCCGATGACCGGCTCGCCTTTGGTGACCTCGAAGCCTTCGCTCGGGATGGCGGCGCTCAGCGAATAGGCGCTCGCGGTCATCTTCTGGCACCCCGTGCAATGGCAGGCCATGGTGAGCAGCGGCGGGGCGCTGATCTTCAACCGCACTTGGCCGCAACGGCAGCCGCCTTCCATGGGTAAAGTTCGCTCGCTCATGATTTCCCCCCGTTTCGCCTTCTGATCTAGCGGAGCTTTTCGTTGCTGTCGAGGTGGCGAGGTCATCGCGGAATGGCGGCCTTGCCGGCGTTAGAGCATTTCCGTTTTTCTCCGAATCACGGAAATGCTCTATCTCTTTGTTTTCACACAATTCCAGACGCAAAATCGCTATGCACTTTTGCTGGAATTGCTCTAGCGGATGCGGGCTGGATTGCCGACCACGGTTGCGCCGGCCGGCACATCCCTCGTCACCACCGCACCGGCGCCGACGATCGCACCGTCGCCGATGGTGATGCCGCCGAGGATGACAGCGCTGCCGCCGATCCAGACGTCACTGCCGATGACGACCGGCCGGGCGATCTCGATGCCTGTGCTGCGAAGTGCTGCATCCTTGTGATGCTCGGCGCAATAGATCTGCACGCCCGGGCCGAACATGCTGCGGTCGCCGATGCTCACGCGGCCGGAATCAAGAATCATGCAGCCGGCATTGAAATAGACGCGTTCGCCGAGAATGATATTGATGCCGTAGGAGCAGTGAAACGGCGCTTCGATGAAGATATCGGATGCAGCCTGCGTAAAGAGCGCCCTCAGGGCCGGCGCGACGGCGCCACGCTCGTCCGGCGGCAGCGTGTTATGCGCGTGGACCGCGGCACGCGCCTGCCGGCGCAAGAGATCGAGCTCGTCATCGAGGCAGCAATACCATTCGCCTGCCGCCATCTTTTCGCGTTCGCTGGCCGGCATCGCATCACCTCTCACGCCGAGGCCTGCGACAGCATTTCGACCTCTTGCCGATCAATCAGGCTGACCCAGGCGCGCGCGATGGCAAGACCTGCGGCATCGGCGGCAACGGCGTGTCTTGCTGCCAAATCGGCATGGTTCTCCAGCCAGCCCGGCGCAATGCGCGCGATCGTGTCCGGAAATTCGGCCTTCCATTGTTCGACGACCGCTGAATTGGCCTCGAAATGGAACTGGGTGCCATAGACGGCGCGGCCAATGCGGAACGCCTGGTTTTCGGCGACGGCGCTCGAGGCGAGACGCACAGCGCCCTCAGGCAGGGAGAACGTATCGGCATGCCATTCGAAGATGGTGAACTCGCCGCCAAGCGCCGACAGCAGCGGATCGGCCCGGCCCTCGGCGGTGACGCCGATCCCGTGCCAGCCGAATTCGCGGGCGGTGCCCAAGAGATTGTCAGCGCCATAGGCACGGGCGAGGATCTGGCTGCCGAGGCAGATGCCGAGCACGGCCTTGCCGGCATCGCCAAAGCGGCGTGTAAGCCGGACGAGCTCCGGCAGATAGGCGTGGGTTGCGTCATCCAGCGCGCTTTGCTCACCGCCGAGAACGACCACCGCGTCATGGCCGGATATGTCTAGCGGCAGTATGCCGTCCTGCCACACCCGGAACCACTCGATCTCTGCTCCTGCCTCGTCGAGGGCCGCGGCAAGCGCGCCGAGGCCGGTATCCCGCATGTTTTCGATGACTGCGACGCGCATAGGCTCTTCCTGGTATGGCCGACCATCGGAAGAGACCATGGCGGAGAGCCGCGCGCAAGACGCCAGAACAGGATTCAGGCTTTGGGCCGGTTCGGCCCAAAGCCTGAATCCTGTTCTTAATTAAATAGTTAGAGCATGATGTCGCCCGAAAACCGCTCACACTTTTCGGCATCATGCTCTGCGAGGGCGATTGCGCGCACGCGCCACAGGGCTTAAATCTCAGCAAACGAAAGGATATCGCCATGACCGAAAAAGCCCGCGTCACGATCCTCTACTGCACCCAGTGCAACTGGCTGCTGCGCGCCAGCTGGATGGCGCAGGAGCTGCTGCACACATTTTCCGACAGTCTCGGTGAAGTGGCGCTGATCCCCGCCACCGGCGGCAATTTCGAGATCCGCGTCAATGGCGATCTGATCTGGGAGCGCAAGCGCGACGGCGGCTTTCCCGGGCCGAAGGAGCTGAAGCAGCGGGTCCGCGACATCGTCGAGCCCGGCCGCGATCTCGGCCACGTCGACCGCGCCTCGCTGGAAAGCTGACAGCTCAGCGATAGGGCGAGCGACAGGTCTTATAGATGCCCTCATAGGTGAGGAAACGATCCGTCCGCGGATTGTAGGAGCGGTATTCGTTGCTGCACCAGGTGGCATGGCTGTTCATGTCACGCGCCTTCGGCTGCACCCTTTGCACCGGCGGCGGATCATAGGTCAGCTGCGGCGGCCCGGCAGCGCCCGGCCGGTAATAGGTTGGCCCCGCGCCGCGCGGACGGTAGTTCGGCTGGACATAGGCGGGGCGATGCCATTGCTGCGGCCCGAAACCGAAGCAGCCGCGAAAATCGCAGAGCGTCGAGCCGGTGTTGAGCGGCCCGACCCCCGGCTTGCCGAGCTTCAACGAATCAGCCCCGGCGATGGCGGGCGTGAGAATGGCGAGAAGGCCGGCGAGCAGAAGCGTGCGGGGAGCAAGCATGAGGCATTCCTTTCGATATTTCCTTTATATAGGGAGTGACCACCGAAGCGCTATGCCCGCCTCAGGCCACTCCCGCCCATGTGATCGGCAGCTTTCTCGCCAACTGTCAGAAAAACTTCAAAAACCCAGTTGACAGTCAGGGGCCACCCCCTTACATCGCTCTCCGTCGCCCAGATGGCGGAATTGGTAGACGCGCCAGCTTCAGGTGCTGGTACCCGAAAGGGTGTGGAGGTTCGAGTCCTCTTCTGGGCACCATTCCATTCTTGATCGCTACCAAGATCAAGGAGTTAAGCCTTTTCAACTAAGTTGTGCATTGGTGCCTTGTAGCAAAGGCCAGCCACGATGCGCTTGAGGCTTGTTCACTCGATAGCTCCCAAGAACTCTCCGAAATCCTGATTTCTGGACGCTTATTCCCACCGCTCTTGAGAGCTGGCCTCCATTGACTCCCTCACTCCAAAATGTGAACATATAGCGAACATAATGGAGTCTTACGATGATCCGATACGCCACGTCCGCAGCTAGCAACCTCCAGCCACCAAAGGCGCGCGAGGTGTCAGTCGCCGAAACGACCATTGAAATGCCTCGCACCAAGCCGGTCGTTGAGGTAGCTTCTGCCGGCGCGGTGCTTGCTGCTTACCCGCTGCTGCCCAGCGGCGAGTCAGATGAGCTCGGCTCCGACACTCTGCCGAAGACCACCAAACCACCACGCCGTGCAGCAACAAAACGTAAGCCTAAGGTCGCCGAGGCAGACGATGCTGCACTCCAGCTCAGTCTAGAGGCTTAGACGCAACGATCCGGCCAAGGATGGCGGCGCGTAGAGAACTCCCACCATAGTCTATATAGCACTTCGGAATCCCGAAATTGGTTGCAGGCCTGAAATCATTGGATGTTTCTCGGCGGCGACAGCCCGCGAAAGGCGGCGAATTTCGGGATCCCGAAGTGGGGGAATTTCGGGATTCCGAAGTGGGATTTTTTCTTCGGGCCGACGCGCCGGGCCTTTGTCTGCGGCGATCGGCGGGCGGTATCCGACGCTCTCCTATCAGGATCGGCCGCTTTCTCTTCGGATCAATTGCGCCGCTTGACGCCCTCGTAAAACTGGAAGGACGTGCTTCGGCCAAACGGGATGTCCCGAACGGCAAGCTGTTCCATTGCTCAACGCACGGCCTGCGAAACGCGCGGCGGCCCGTTCCGACACCCCCGCAAGCCTCACACAAGAACGAAATCGGATACCGGGGCAAGGATGAACATACGGCCGTTCCGCCTGTAAAGAGCCCCGGGCGACTCTGAGGGTGGTCGGGAAACCTGACTAGACACTCTGGAGTTCGCTTGGGATGAAAGTCGTAATTCTCGCCGGTGGCCTTGGCTCTCGTCTTGCCGAGGAGACCAGTATCCGACCCAAGCCTCTGGTCGAAATAGGCGGCATGCCGATCCTCTGGCACATCATGAGCATCTATGCTCATCACGGACTCAATGATTTCATCATCTGCGCCGGCTACAAGGGCTATATGATCAAGGAATATTTCGTAAACCTTGTTCTGCACCACAACGACATCACCGTCGACCTCGCCTCCAACAGCATCAACTATCACGGCGGCACACGACCGAACTGGCGCGTGACCGTGGTCGATACCGGCATGTATTCGATGACCGGCGGCCGCATCGGGCGCGTTCGCGATCATCTGACACCCGGCGAACCGTTCTGCATGACCTATGGCGACGGCGTCGGCGACATCGATATCGCCGCCGAAGTCGCCTTTCATCGCAGCCATGGCCTCAAGGCGACGATGTGCGCGGTAACCCCGCCCGGACGGTACGGCGCCACGAATATCGAGGGGCAGTTCATCACCTCCTTCGTGGAGAAACCGAGGGGCGACGGCCAGCGCATCAACGGCGGCTTCTTCGTGCTCGACCCTTCGGTGGTCGATCTCATCCCGAGCGACGACACGATCTGGGAAGCCGGGCCGCTGGAATGGCTGGCCGCCAACAACCAACTCGCCGCCTTCAAGCATGACGGTTTCTGGCAGCCGATGGACACGTTGCGCGAGCGCAACCAGCTCGAGGAGCTCTGGAGTTCCGGAAAGGCACCGTGGAAGCTATGGGCCTGACGGACTTCTGGAATGGCAGGCGCGTGTTCCTGACGGGACATACGGGGTTCAAGGGATCCTGGCTGTCGTTGTGGCTGGAAAAGCTCGGTGCGGAAGTGACGGCGGTCTCGCTCGAACCCGAGACCAATCCCTCGCTCTATGGGCGGCTTGCGCCCTGGAACGGACAGGGCCACCACATCGCCGACATCCGCGAAGCGGCGACGTTCAAGCAGCATTTCATCGATTTCGAGCCTGAAATCGTCATCCACATGGCAGCGCAGGCGCTGGTGCGGCGCTCCTATGAAAACCCGACCGAAACCTTCGCGACCAACGTGATGGGAACAGCAAACGTGCTTGATGCGGTGCGGGAAACGCCCTCGGTCAAGACGGCTCTCGTCGTCACCTCCGACAAGGTCTATGCCAACGACGGCAGCGGCCTTCCTTTCGTAGAGACGGATTTGCTGGGCGGCAAGGACCCCTACTCCAACTCCAAGGCCTGCACCGAACTCGTCGTCCAGAGCTACCGCGACAGCTTCTTCAAGGGGCGCGACATCAGGCTTGCGACGGTACGTGCCGGCAATGTCATTGGCGGCGGCGACTGGTCGAAAGACCGGTTGATCCCGGACTTCATCCGCGCCTTCGAAAGCCGCCAGCCGATCCTGCTGCGCTATCCCGAAGCGATCCGCCCCTGGCAGCATGTGCTGGAGCCGCTCGGCGGCTATCTCGCCTTTGCCGAGGCCTTGACACTTGCCGGCGAACAGGAGCTGCCCGAAGCGCTCAATTTCGGCCCAGACCCGCAGAACTTCGCGACAGTCTGCGAACTTGCCGAGGCGCTCGGCCTTGCTCATGGCGTGAACGACGTCTGGAAGCCGGCGCCGGGAAACCATCTTCCGGAAGCGCCTGCCCTTACTTTGAGTTCGGCACTGGCGCTCTCCGCCATCGGCTGGCGTCCGCGCCTCAGCCTGCAACAGACTATCGACTGGACAGCCGCTTGGTACAAGGCCAATCGCGAGGGAGCCGACATGCGCGCCTTCTCGCTCGGGCAGATCGCGGCTTATGAGGAAACAGTATCATGACAGCGCATAATTGCCGGTTTTGCGATGCTCCGCTGAAACATCGTTTCGTCGATCTGGGCTCGATGCCGCTCGCCAATGCCTATCTGACGGAGGAGCAGCTCAAACTACCCGAGCCATCCTATCCGCTGCGCGCCTTCGTCTGTACGGAATGCTGGCTGGTGCAGGCCGATGCCTTCGTTCCGCCGGAGGATATCTTCAGCCACTATGCCTATTTCTCCTCCTACAGCGACGGCTGGGTGGAGCATGCCCGCCAGTTTACCATCATGGCGCGCAAGCGCTTCGGCCTCAGCGAGACATCGCAGGTGATCGAGGTGGCGAGCAATGACGGCTACCTCCTCAAGCATTTCGTCGAAGCCGGCGTGCCGGTGCTCGGCATCGAGCCGGCCGAGAACGTTGCGGAAGTGGCACGGCAGATCGGCGTTCCCACGGAAGCGCGCTTCTTCGGCGGGGAAACGGCCGCCGATCTCGTCTCCCGCGGCCTTGCCGCCGACATTGTCATCGGCAACAACGTGCTGGCGCACGTGCCTGACATCAATGACTTCGTCGGCGGGCTTTCGACCGTACTGAAGCCGGACGGCGTCGTCAGCGTCGAATTCCCGCACCTGCTGCGGCTGATGGAAAACATCCAGTTCGACACCGTCTACCACGAGCATTTCTACTATCTGTCGCTGCTGGCCGTCGAAAAGGTCTTCGCAGCGCACGGCCTCAAGGTGTTCGACGTGGAGGAACTGCCGACCCATGGCGGGAGTCTCCGCGTGCTTGCCTGCCGTGCAACGTCCACGGCTCACGCAACCGGCCACGGACTTGCCAAGGTGCGCGCCGATGAGGCGGCCGCCGGCTTCGACAAGGTCGAGATCTACGAGGCCTTCCAGAACCGCGTGGCGCCGATCAAGGATGGCCTGCTCGCCTTCCTCGAACAAGCCAAACGCAACGGCAAGAAGGTCGCCGCCTATGGCGCTGCCGCCAAGGGCAACACGCTGCTGAATTTCTGCGGCGTCGGCACCGATCTCATCGAATATGTCGTCGACCGCAATCCGCACAAGCAGGGGCATTTCCTGCCGGGCAGCAAGCTGCCGATCTACGCGCCGGAGAAGATGGACGAGACGCAGCCGGATTACGTGCTCATCCTGCCCTGGAACATCAAGAACGAGGTCGTTGCGGCCAACAACAGGATCGGCGCCTGGGGCGGACGCTTCGCCGTTGCCGTGCCGGAACTGACGGTGCTCGGATGAAATTCCTTCCGACTGCGGTTTCGGGTGCCTTTGTCGTGGAAGTCGATGCGCGCTCCGACGACCGGGGAATGTTCGCACGAACCTTCGACGCTCAGAGCTTTGCGGCGCAAGGTCTCATGCCCGTCTACCCGCAGTGCAATGTCTCGCAGAACCACAAGCGCGGCACGCTGCGCGGCATGCACTACCAAGCCCAACCGCGGCCGGAGGTGAAGCTGGTGCGCGCCACGCGCGGCAGGGTCTTCGACGTGGCGCTCGATCTGAGGCCGGATTCGCCGAGCTATCTCAAATGGGCCTCCGTCGAGCTCGATGCCATCAGTCACAACGCCTTCTACATACCTGCCGGATGCGCACACGGCTTCCTGACGCTCGAGGATGATTGCGAACTCTTTTACCAGATGTCGGAAGCCTACGTACCGGAGCTTGCCCGTGGCGTCCGCTGGGACGATCCCGCCTTTTCCATCGCCTGGCCGTTCACGCCGAGCATCATCAGCGAGCGCGACGCCGCGCTTGACAGCTACGACCAGGAGACAAGCCTTTGAGCGGTATCAAACTCAGCATCTGCATCCCGACCTATAACCGCGAAGCCCATCTCAGAAACGCGCTGACCTACTGCGAGAACGACTACAAGTTCGACTTTCCCTTCGAGATCGTCATCTGCGACAATGCCTCCACGGACGGCACGCAGCAGGTGGTCGAGGAATTCATCGCCCGCGGGCTGCCGATCCGCTACTGCAAGCGCGAAACCAATGCCGGCGCCCAGGCAAACGTCACGAGCGCTCTGCGCCTCGGCAAGGGCGAATACCTCATCTATCTCGCCGACGATGACATCCTGATTGCCGATGCGGTGGCCGACACCATCAGATATCTCGACAACAATCAGGAGGTGACCTGCGCCCATGCGCCGTGGTTCTTCTACGACGAAGTTGCCAAAACCGACATCAGGAAGTTCTACAATGTCGAAGAGGACCGAAAGTTTCCGCACGGAAGTTTCGGCGACGTCTTCCAGTATGTCTGCGAAGGCCACATCTTTCCGGAAATCGCGATCTATCGCTCGTCAGCCCTGCGGTCGGCCTGGATTCCGAGAGAATTCTGCTTCTACCCGTTCCCGTTCCTTGCGCATTTCCTCGATCAGGGCGCGGTCACCTTCCTGCAGCGGCCGTTCTACCGCTCCATCGTCAATTCGGCGATCACCCGCGACCGCCCGCAAGAAGGCACCAACGACGTCATGACGAGCTGGGATCGCTATCGCGGCGGGCTTGAATATTTTCTCTATATGGCCGTCAGGCGCGGGGCGTTGTCCCTCACGCCCGAGACGCGTCTCAAATATGAGGAGATGTGCAAGATCTTCACGCTCAATCGCATGGCGGTCGCCTGCCGCTTGTGGGCGGAGAGCAAGAACTTCATCAAGGCCTATGAGCTCTATACCCGCATCATGTGGGGCGGGATGCTCGACCACCCGGAAATTCGCAGTTTCCGTGAAAGGCTGCCCCTGATGATCGCCATCCAGACGCTGGTGAGCGAAGTGAATTCGGCAATCGGCATCGATACGCTGCTTCTCGGCGGTTTCCCGGAAATCACCGCGCTCGAAGGCCTGATGCGCGAACTCGGCCTCAGCGAAAAGGTGAAGGTGACGGTGAAACTCAGCGACAGCCCGCTGGAAAGCACCGCCGTCTTCGTCAGCGCCGACAGCGACCGGGAATATTTCGTAGCACTCGGCTACCTGCCCAATCTCGTGTTCCACCAGCACGATGTCGCCCGGCACATCATCATGTGAACCTCGCGGCAGTTTCAAAAACTAGCATCGTCGCAGGCGCCTGCGTCTTGATTTCAATTCAACAGAAATTAGCGGCATGACAAATAGGATCTTCTACACCAAGCCCTCGATCACCCAGCTCGAAACGGATTATGCGGCCGATGCCGCCGCCACAGGCTGGGGCGCGCGCTGCTACGACTACCTCAACCGCTTCGAACGCGACTTCAAAACCTATCTCGGCAGCGGCTTTGCGATCGCGACCTCGAGTTGCACCGGCGCCATGCACATGGGGCTTGCAGCGCTCGGCGTCGGCACCGGCGATGAAGTGATCCTCGCCGATACGAACTGGGTTGCGACCGTTTCCCCTATTGTCCACCTCGGCGCAATACCCGTTTTCGTCGATGTTCTCGCCGATACGTGGTGCATTGATCCCGAGGAGGTCGAGCGCCATATCACGCCGAAGACCAAGGCCATTATCGCCACGCATCTCTACGGCAATCTCTGCGACATGGACGCGCTGCTGGAAATCGGCAAGCGGACGGGCATTCCGGTGATCGAAGACGCGGCCGAAGCGGTCGGCTCCGTCTGGCACGGTCGCCGCGCCGGCTCGATGGGTGCCTTCGGCACCTTCTCCTTCCACGGCACCAAGACGATGACGACAGGCGAAGGCGGCATGTTCGTCACCAATGACGCGGCACTCTACGAAAAGGTGCTGACGCTCAGCAATCACGGCCGGGCTCGCGGACAGACAAAGCAGTTCTGGCCAGATGCGGTCGGCTTCAAATACAAGATGTCCAACATCCAGGCGGCCATCGGATGCGCCCAACTCGAGCGCATCGAGGAACTCGTCAACCGCAAGCGCGAAATTCTGGCCTCCTACATGACCCGGCTTTCGGCCCTGCCCGGCATCACGATGAACCCGGAATACACCGGAACGATCAACGGCGCTTGGATGCCGACCGCCGTCTTCCATCCGTCGACGGGCATTACCCGCGAGATGATGCAGCAGACCTTCGAGACCGCCAATATTGACGCGCGCGTCTTCTTCTATCCCCTCTCCAGCCTCTCCATGTTCGAAGATCGGCCCGAGAACGTGAACGCCTGGAGCATTCCGGGCCGCGCGATCAACCTGCCGAGCTATCACGACATGAGCGAAGCCGATATCGACCGGGTCGCGGCAACGCTGCTCGATGTGGCAGCCGGGCGGATCTACCACAACAGCACGGCATTGCGGCAGTCGGTCTAAGACAGCCCTACAGCGAAGGACAAAGAACAGTCATGACCACGAAGGACGATCGTCTCGAATTCGAAGCCCACAAGCGGGAAATGTCGCTTGCACTCGGCAAGGACGACGCAAGTTTCCAACAATCGCTGAACACGCTGATCGGGCTCGACAAGTTCGACTATTTCTATCTCTGGTCATGGATGGGCGTGCCGATCATCCAGCTTCCGGTCGATATCCTGGCGACCCAGGAAGTCATCTGGGCGACCAAGCCCGATGTCATCATCGAAACCGGCATTGCGCGCGGCGGCTCGCTGATCTTCATGGCGTCGATCCTCGCCGCCATGGGCAACGACAAGGCCAAGGTTGTCGGCGTCGACATCGACATCCGCGCCCATAATCGCGAGTCGATCGAATCCCATCCGATGTCGAGCCGGATTAAGATGATCCAGGGCGGTTCCGTCGACGACGACGTGCTTGCCGCCGTGAAGGCCGAGATCCCGCCGGGCGCCCGCGTGATGGTGGTGCTCGACAGCGACCATTCCTACGAGCATGTTCTGGCGGAATGCCGCGCCTACGGTCCGCTGGTGACGGAAGGCTGCTACCTCGTCGTCGCCGACACGCTCATCGGCCACCTGACGGAGGAACAGGCCTTCACAAAGCGCTCCAAGGTCTGGCTGCGCGGCAACGAACCACTGAAGGCCGTCACCGATTATCTGGCGGAAACCGACCGCTTCGAAGTCGATCCGGTTCTGAACGGCAAGCTCGTGTTGTCTTCCTCGCCGGGCGGCTACTGCATCTGCCGCAAGGCGTGAGCGGAATCAGGGATAGTCGTTCATGGCGCAGGTCGATATCGTCAGCCTCAAGGACAATGCGGATCCGGCCAGACGGCTCCGACTTCCGATCAGGGACGATAGCGGCAGGCACGTGGGCGACCTGCAATGCATCGACAGGTCGATGCTTGCCGAACCCGGCCTGATCGACGACCTGACGACGTGGCGCAACCAGTCGATGCCGTTTTTCCTCACCCAGTTTAGCGCCACCGAGGAACGCACACGGCGGTGGCTCGAAACCATCTCACTGCCCGTCGCCGACCGAATCCTATTCGTCATTTGCGATCCAGGCGGAAAGCGGTTCGGCAATTTCGGCATCTGTAACATCCGGCCCGGCTCGGCCGAATTCGACAACGTCATCCGCGGCCGGACGAGCGATACTCGCAACCTGATGTTCCATTGCGGCATGGCACTGCTGGAGTGGATGTTTTCCGGGCTTGGGGTCGAAACCGCCGAGCTGCACGTCTTCTCCCACAATGAAAAAGCGATCGGCCTTTACAAGCGGCTGGGCTTTGCGGCGGCCGAAAGCCTGCCGCTGCGGCGCACGGAAGAAGAGGGCATGATCAAATATTCGATCGTCGATCGAACGGAAGCGAATGCCGGCTTCGACTATCTGAGGATGAAGCTTCCGATCGAACGTTTCCGGCGGGCGCATCCATCGGCTTTGCTGACCGCCTGAAGCCCCTCACCGCACCGGCTGATAGTGGCCGCGCAGGGGAACCTTGTCGTCCATCGAGATGAAACCGTCGCGTTCGCAGACATACATCAGCGTCGGCATGCCGCCCGAGCGGAAGATTTCGTCATAACGGCGGCGGATCTGAACGGTTTCGGTGCGGCAATTGTAGGATTCCTCTTCCTTCTTGTCCGGCTGCGCCTTGACGCCGGGAAGACCCTTATAGGGATAGAGGGGTTGAACGCCCGAATCGACGGATTTCGTCCAGTCGACGGCAAGGGCGGACGAGGGCGCAAGGCCGGACACGGCAACGAGCAATATGGGAAGCATCATCACAAGCCGCATGGCAACTCTCCTGCCGGCGTGGTGGCCGCTCTGACGATGTAGGAAAGCTCAGCATCGTCATCAAGCTGCCGCAGCAGGCGACTTCCTGAAATAACTTCTGATGACGGGATGGCCGAAGAGGCCGGCAAGGATTGCAAAGCCGGCGCCGACGACAAAACCGGCCAGAAAACCGCCGATGATGCCGGCGACCAGCAGGATTTTCTTTCCCGGACCGTCGGCCTTGACCGGCGGCTCGGCCGGGGAGATGACGCGAATGTTACTCTGGTTGAGGTTCTGCTCCTCGCTCGTCTGGCTGGAGCGCTTCAGCACCGTCTCGTAAATATCGCGCGCCGCAGTCGCCTTGCGCTGCAATTCGTTCAATTCCACCTGCTTGTCCGACGAACTCGCGTGCAGCGCCTTCTGCACGGCAAGCTCCTTGGCGATGCTGTCCTCGGCGGACTTGGCCTGCTCGTATTCGCCCCTTGCCGAAGTGGCGAGACGCTGCAATTCGCCCCTGATTTCGCCTGATATGCTCTGCAGCGAGGAGCGGGCCGCCTGCAGGCGCGGATGACGCGTGCCCATCTGGCTTTCGAGGCTGCCGACGGCGGCGGCCTGGGTGGCATATTGCTGACGCAGGCTGACGAGCGGCGAGGTGACGCCACCCTCCGTCTGGTTGCCGGCGACGATGTCCTCGACGCGGAGATTGGCGACGGCATCGGCGCGCGCTTTCGCCTGGATGGTCTTTTCCTGCGCCGTCACCAGCAGCGTGTTCAGCGAGACGAGCCGCTGATCGGAGATCAGGTTGCCTTCGGTCGCGGCCATGTCGTTGTCGGCGCGGAAGGTTTCGACGGCCTGCTCGGCCTCCAGCACCTTCTGGCGCAGGTCGTTGAGGCGTCCATCGAGCGTCGACGAGGTGTTTTCGTAGATGCCGTTCGAGGCGCTATTCTCTTCCTCGGTGAAGGAAGTGACGACCTGATTGGCAAGCCTTGCGGATTTTTCGGGATCGTTGGTCGTGGCAGCAAGCGAGACGACATAGGTACTGGCCTCACGGGTGATGACCAGCGCCTTCTGCAGAGTGCCGATCACGGCAGCGCCATCCGTCCGGCCGCCGGTGAATTCAGGATCCTGGTCGAGCTTCATGGCCTCGGCGACGCGGCGCAGCACATTGCCCGAGGTGAGGATCTGCACCTGGCTGTCGATCAGCGCCGAGATCATTTCCGGCGAGGGACCCGACGATTGCGCGCTGGCGTCGGCCAGGCCGATCTGGCGCGGATCGAAATAGAGGCTGCTGACGGCGGTGAACTTCTGGGCAATCAGCGGCGCCACCGCCCCGCCGGCGAGAGCTCCGAGAAGCGCCAGGCCAAACACGATCAGCCGCCAGCTCCAGATCGCGGCGATACTCGAGCGAAGGTCGAGAAGCGGTGCGGCAGGCGCGGGCTCTGCATTCGGCGGCGCGTCGACGACAGGCTGTCTCGGAGGCAGAGGAGGCGCCGGACGCTCATATTGGCGGGTTTCCGCAATGCTTGGCGGCGGCACGAAGGGGGGCGGGGCGGGTTCAGGTGAAGGCCGGGCGAAATCATCCGGGCGGATGACAGGACTGCGCATGCGTACGCCTTCCGGCGCAGTCTGAGATGGCTCAAAACTGCGCCAGCCAGGGAGCCGGCTTACCCTGTTCCTGTCATACTGGTTCATACGCGCACTCGTGTCCTGCCCAGCGTGAAAGACTGAAGCCGAGGTGCCGATACTTTAGAAATTCTTAGCTAACGGACCGTTAAAATAAGCGCAGCGACGCCAATGTTGCGATTTGCCGCGATAGCGAGGATGCCCATGAAGACGACACGACATCTGACAGCGCTGCTGCTTGCGGCCGCTCTGATCCCGTCGCCGGCCCTTGCGGCTGAGGCCCCCTGCTACCGCGGCGTCAATTTGTCCGGCGGCGAATATGGCGAACGCGGCGGCACCTACGGCACCAACTACATCTATCCGAGCGAAGACACGATTGGCTATTTCGCCGAAAAAGGCATGACGATCATCCGGCTGCCCTTCCGCTGGGAGCGGCTGCAGCCCGCACTCGGCGGGCGGCTCGACGACGACGAGCTCAAGCGTATCAAAGATACGATCGGCCTGATCCGCAAACACGGCATGGCGGTTCTGCTCGACCCGCATAATTTCGGCTATTACGACAAGACCCAGGTCGGCACGGCGCCGGCAACAGATGCCGCCTTCGGGGATTTCTGGGCAAGGCTCGCCGTCGAATTCGCCAATCAGGACGGCGTTCTCTTCGGCCTGATGAACGAACCGCACGACATCAAGGCGACGGACTGGCTGGATGCGGCCAATGCCGCGATCCGCAGCATCCGCGCCGTCGGCGCCCGCAACCTCATCCTGGTGCCGGGCACGGCATGGAGCGGCGCGGGCAGCTGGGAAAAGGACGTGATCGGCGGCGCCAACGGCACGGTAATGCTCGGCGTGCGCGATCCGCTCGACTTCTACGCCTATGAGGTCCACCAGTATCTCGACGCCGATTCCTCCGGAACCCATCCGACCTGCGAAGGTGCCGGCGCCGCGGTCGCGGCGATCAACGGCGTCACTGCCTGGCTGAAGCAGAACCACAAGCGCGGCTTTCTCGGCGAATTCGGGGCCTCCGCCGACAAGGACTGCATGAGCGGGCTGACCGAAATCTACGCCACCATGTCTGGTAATAGCGACGTCTGGCTCGGCTGGTCCTATTGGGCGGCCGGCGATTGGTGGCCGGCGAACGAGCCGTTCAACGTCCAGCCGCGCAAGGGTCCTGATCGGCCGCAGATGCGGCTTCTTGCCGAGGTGGCAAAAGCCGGTGCCGGCACTTGCTCCGCCGTCAAGCCTGCGGGGAAATGAGCATGGCGGTCGTCGATCAGAGGACAGCAACATTTACCGTGGCCGGCAACCGGCTCGATGCCGCCCGCGCGGCATCATCGCGCACCGATCATACGGTGCTCTGGCTCGGCCTGCTTTCCGTGCTCTACAACGGCATTCTCGCCTTCATCAACCACAACATCGTGCCGCTTTCGATGACGCATGTCGCCGCCAGCGAAGGCCTGATCATGGCGAGTGCCATCATCTATATCCTGCATAAGGGGATCTACGAGACCGACCTTCCGGCCTTCCTGTTCCTGCTGTTCACGCTCATCGTGACCATCTATGTCAGCGTGCTCAACCGCATGCTGTTCATCGATCACTTCCGCAACGTGCTGATCATCTTCTGCTTTACCGGGCTCGGCGGCTGGAGCAACGAGAAAACGATGAAGCTCGCCTTTCGCTGGGCAAGCCTTGCCGTCATGATCTTCCTAATCTTCGAGATCGTCAGCGTGCCGTTCTACGTCAGCATCGTCCACCCGTCCGATTATTTCGCCAATACGCGCGGGCTGCTGCCGCTGAGCTACAACACGACGGGTCTCTTCCAGAATGCGCTCGGCTTTCCCGAGCGCTTCTCCTTCGGCATCATCGACCACCGTTCCTCGTCGATCTTCCTCGAGCAGGTGTCGCTTGCCAATTTCTGCGGTGTGATCGCCGTCTACCTGATTTCCATGTGGGAAAAGCTCGGCCGCTGGGACCGGCTGCTGATGATCGGCACGGCCGTGCTGATTCTGGTGACGAACGACACGCGCACGATGCTGATCTTCTGCTTTGCCTGCATCATCGGCTATTTCGTCTTTCCGAAGATCCCGAAGAATTTCAATCTGGCGCTGATGCCGCTGATCGTCGCCGCGGGCTTCCTCGTCTACGTCCTGAAACCCAACGCGACCGGCGACAACTTCACCGGCCGCATCAACCTGACGATGAAGAAGATCATGGAGCTCGATCCGCTCGCCGTCCTCGGGCTTTCGGTCGACCGGGTCGCCGAATTCGCCGACAGCGGCTATGTCTACCTGATCTACGCGGCGACGATCTTCGGCGTCATCGCCTTATGGCTGTTCGTCTGCCTCTTTCCCGCCGGGCGCACGGCGGCGCAGCGGCGCTGCGCCCATTCACTTTCTCTTTTCATTTTTCTGAATATGATGATTGGAGGAACCGCGGTCTTCTCGATGAAGATCGCCGGTCTCCTCTGGTTCGTCGTCGGATATATGCGCTTCCACGACAGCCCGCGCATCCGGCAGGGTCGTCCGGCAGATGTATTGAGTTGACCGCAGCGGCACCTCGCCGCGTGAGCCCTAGAACAGGATGATTTTAGGCCGGATCGGCCTAAAATCTGAATCCTGTTCTCAATTAAAGAGTTAGAGCATGATGTCGTCCGAAAACCGCTGCACACTTTTCGGCATCATGCTCTAGGGGAGCAAGACGCTCGATGCTTGTCCAGCTTCAATATCTGCGCGCCATCGCGGCGCTGATGGTCGTCTATTTCCACGCGGTATTGCAGCTTGCCAAGGTCAATCCCCCAGTCGATGCCACCGCCTTCGTCTATGGCGAAACCGGCGTCGACATCTTCTTCATCTTGAGCGGTTTCGTGATGTGGCTGACGACCAGCGGACGCGCGATGAGCCCGATCGATTTCGCCCGCCGGCGCATCAAGAGGATCGTGCCGCTCTACTGGCTGGCGACGCTGTTTTCGGCGACGGTGGCGCTGGTTGCTCCATCATTGCTGAAATCGACGGTGTTCGACCTGCCGCATCTCATTGCCTCGCTATTCTTCCTGCCATGGAGCAATCCTGCCGATCCGAGCACGATCACGCCGGTGGTCGTTCCCGGCTGGACGCTGAATTACGAAATGTTCTTCTATTTCGTCTTCGCGCTGCTATTGCCGCTACAGGAAGCTCGGCGCATCCCGGTGATGTTTGCCGTCTTTGCCGTCATCCTGATCGCCTGCCGACTGCTGCCGGAAACGACTGTGACCCGGTTCTACGGCGAACCGATCATGCTGGAGTTCCTCGCCGGTGTCGTGCTCGGCTGGCTCTATGGGCAGAAGGTGCTTCTGCCGAACCGCTGGGCTTGGGCGGCCCTTGCCATGGGCTTTGCGTTTCTCTTCATCAACGAGGCGCTGATGCCACCGGAAAGCCGGTTCTATGCCTGGGGAATCCCGGCGATCTTCATCGTCTACGGCGCGATCTCCATCGATTTTTCCAGGCTACCGCTGATCGGATGGCTGAACTATCTCGGCGACTGCTCCTACAGCATCTATATCACCCACGCCTTCACCCTGGCTTTTCTCAGGGTCGTCGCCGATCGCCTGCCGATCGGCATCCTGGAGCAGCCCGTGCTCTTCGTCATCCTCTCGCTGGTGCTCTCGTCGATCGGCGGTGCGATCATCCATGAGATTACCTCACCGCGCCGCCGGAAGGTTGCGGTGGCGAGCCGGCCGCCGGCCTAAAGCGCGTCGAAGGCGAGAATACGCATCCAAGCGGCGCTGACGGTACAGTTTTTCGCGCAACTTCTCCTAAGCTTCAGACTGAGCAATGACAGAACTTGCACAAACGTGATGGTTTATCTTGCAATTTGTCGCATGAATGAAAGTGCGCCGGCCTATTCGCGGTCCGGGCTTTGATCTAAGCACAGCGGCGGCCTTGGAGAGGGAAGAGGGAAAGACATGACAAGTTACGTATTGACGGTATCCTGCAAGTCGACGCGCGGCATCGTGGCGGCGATTTCGAGCTATCTGGCCGACAAGGGCTGCAACATCATCGATAGTTCGCAGTTCGACGATCTCGATACCGGCAGGTTCTTCACGCGCGTCAGCTTCATCTCCGAGGAAGGCGTGCCGCTTGCCGAACTCAAGGAAGGCTTCGAGCCGATCTGCAAGCGGTTCGCCATGAATGCCGAGATCCATGACGGCAATGCCCGCATGAAGGTGCTCTTGATGGTGTCGCGCTTCGGCCATTGTCTGAACGACCTGCTTTACCGCTGGAAGATCGGCGCGCTGCCGATCGATATCGTCGGCGTCGTCTCCAACCATTTCGATTACCAGAAGGTCGTGGTCAACCATGACATCCCCTTCCACCACATCAAGGTGACGAAGGAGAACAAGCTGCAGGCCGAAGGCCAGATCATGGATATCGTCGAACAGACGGGCACCGAACTGATCGTGCTGGCGCGTTACATGCAGGTGCTTTCGGATGCGATGTGCCAGAAAATGTCTGGCCGGATCATCAACATCCACCATTCCTTCCTGCCGAGCTTCAAGGGCGCCAATCCTTACAAGCAGGCCTACGGCCGCGGCGTGAAGCTGATCGGGGCGACGGCGCATTACGTCACCGCCGATCTCGACGAAGGCCCGATCATCGAGCAGGATACGGCGCGCATCACCCATGCGCAGTCACCCGACGACTATGTCTCGATCGGCCGCGACGTCGAAAGCCAGGTGCTGGCGCGTGCCATCCACGCCCATATCCATCACCGCACCTTCCTGAACGGCAACCGCACCGTGGTCTTCCCGGCAAGCCCGGGCGGCTACGCCTCCGAACGCATGGGCTGAGCGCAGCCCTGCATCTCTTTTGCTGGCAAACGACAATCCCCGTTGCCTGCTAGCGGCAAGTACTTGATTATCTCGTTCAATAGGTAATCGAATCATGCTGCGGGAGGGGTGTCATGACCGACGAGGCGCTTGTTGATCGCATGGCGCTGCCGCGACCCGACGTGACCGCCATCGACGCGGAAGAGATCCTCCTTGCTCATTACAGCCTCTCCGGCACGCTTGCCGAACTCGGCAGCCAGCAGGATCGAAACTATCGCGTCGATAGCGACAGGGGTCGTTACGTCCTGAAGATCTGCCATGCCGCCTACGAGATCCGCGAGCTCGAAGCACAGAATGCGGCGATCCGTCACCTCAAAAGCAGGCAAGGTGCGCCGCGCGTTCCGAAGGTGATCGCCACCAATGACGGGCGGGAGATCGTCGTCCTTACCGTGCGCGGGCAGGGCTATCAGGTCCGGCTGCTGGAATATCTGGAAGGCCATGGGCTGACGGAGCTGACCTATCTGGCGCCGGCTTCCGTTGCAGCCCTCGGCGCGCTCTGCGCCAGGCTGGCGCAGGCGCTTGCCGATTTCGACCATCCCGGTCTCGACCGCAGCCTGCAATGGGATCTCAGACGGGCAGGTCCCGTTGCCGTGCAGCTGCTTTCGGCCATCACCGACGGTGCGGCGCGCGACCGGATCGCCAAGACCATGGTGATGGCCGTTCGCCGCATCCAGCCGTTGGCGCCGTCGCTTCGGCTGCAGGCCGTGCATCACGACGTCACCGGCGACAATGTCGTCGGCCACCGTGACGCCCGTGGCCATATCATCCCCGACGGGGTGATCGATTTCGGCGACATCATCCGCGGCTGGCTGGTCGGCGACCTCGCCGTCACCTGCGCTTCGCTGCTGCATCAGGCAGATGGCGACCCTTTTCATATCCTGCCCGCCGTCACCGCCTATCAGGCGATCTATCCGCTGAGCGACGAGGAACTGAAGGCGCTCTGGCCGTTGATCGTCGCACGCGCGGTCATTCTGGTCGCCAGCGGCGAGCAGCAGATTTCGGTCGATCCCGACAATGACTATGTCCGCGACAATCTCGACCGCGAGCGGGCGATCTTCGATACGGCGATGTCGGTTCCCTTCGATCTCATGGAAGCCGCGATCCTCAAGGCAGCCGGCGCAGATGTCGCCGCGCCGGAAACATCGGGATGGCTGCCGTTGCTGCCCGACATCGATCCCGCCGGGATCGCCTATGTCGATCTTGGGGTGCGGAGCCCGCATTTTTCCGCCGGCAACTGGCTGAATACCGACATGGACTGGCGGTTGCTTGCCCGCATGGCAACTGAAAACGGTACGGCGGCGACGCGCTACGGCGAATATCGGCTTTCCCTCGCGGGAACCGCGAAGGGACAGGCGACCTGCGCCCTGCATGTCGACATATGCCTTGCCGCAGGCAGCGCGATTGCCGCGCCCTTTGCCGGCCGCATCGGCTGGAAGGACCAGCATCTGACGCTCGCCGGCGACAACATGACCCTGCATCTCGATGGGCTCGACCTCTCGGTCGACGATGGAGCCGAGATCGCCGCCGGCGATTCGCTCGGCACGGTTTTCGGAGAGGCGTCGTCGCTCGGCGGGCTGCGCGTCCAGCTTTGCAGCGTCGCCGGTCTCGAACCGCCGCTCTTTGCCTCACCGCGCGCGGCGGCGGCCTGGTCGGTGCTCTGCCCTTCGCCCTCGCTGCTTCTCAGCCCGCAAGCAGATGCGCCGCAAGCTGAAACCGCCGAGCTCTTCGCCAGGCGGCGGGTGCATCTCGCAAGGCCGCAGAAGAATTATTATGCCGCGCCGCCTCAGATCGAGCGCGGCTGGAAGGAACATTTGTTCGATGTCGAGGGCCGCGCCTATCTCGACATGGTCAACAACGTCACCATCCTTGGCCATGGCCATCCCAGGTTCGCGGCAGCAATCCACGCCCAATGGCTGCGGCTCAACACGAATTCACGCTTCCACTATGCCGCGATCACGGAATTTTCCGAACGCCTCGCCGCCCTGTCGCCGGACGGGCTCGACGCGGTCTTCCTGGTCAACAGCGGCTCGGAGGCGAACGATCTGGCGCTTCGGCTGGCGCAAGCCCATAGCGGCGCGCGCAACATGCTCTGCCTGCTCGAAGCCTATCATGGCTGGTCGGCGGCGAGCGATGCCGTCTCCACCTCGATCGCCGACAATCCGCAGGCACCGACCACCCGGCCGGACTGGGTGCATGCCGTCGTTTCACCGAATACCTATCGCGGCGCATTCCGTGGTCCCGATACCGCGGCAAACTATCTCAGCACGGTAACGCCGGTGCTGGAGGCGATCGACGCCGGCGGCAACGGCCTTGCGGGCTTCATCTGCGAATCGGTCTACGGCAATGCCGGCGGCATTCCACTGCCGGACGGTTATCTCAGGGAAATCTATGCGCAGGTGCGCGCCCGCGGCGGCCTTTGCATCGCCGATGAGGTGCAGGTCGGTTATTCCAGGCTCGGACATTATTTCTGGGGCTTCGAGCAGCAAGGGGTGGTGCCCGATATCATCACCATCGCCAAGGGCATGGGCAACGGCCATCCGCTCGGCGCCGTCATCACCACGCGGGAGATCGCGCAATCGCTGGAGAAGGAGGGTTATTTCTTTTCTTCCACCGGCGGCAGTCCGGTCAGTTGCATCGCCGGCATGATGGTGCTCGACATCATGGCCGAGGAAAAGCTGCAGGAAAATGCCCGGACGGTCGGTGATCATCTGAAGGCGCGGCTCGCCGCGCTGATCGACCGCCATCCGATTGCAGGCGCCGTGCACGGCATGGGCCTCTATCTCGGCCTCGAATTCGTCCGCGACAGAACGACGCTGGAGCCGGCGACGGAAGAGACGGCTGCAATTTGCGACCGGCTTCTCGAACTCGGCGTCATCATGCAGCCGACCGGCGATCACCAAAATGTGCTGAAGATCAAACCACCGCTCTGCCTCAGCATCGAAAGCGCGGATTTTTTCGCGGACATGCTGGAGAAGGTGCTCGAAGAAGGCTGGTGACCCAGGGCTTCCAGCATTAACCAAATCGGTCATTTCGAGGCATTTCGATTTTTAATGAAACGGGGCATTGCCTGATACAGCAAGGCTTCCTATGTCTGCCGCGGTGATCGATCGAACTTCGATTCTGTCATGCGAATTTAACGAAGAGCTGATATGTTTCTTTCTGTAAGTTCGGGCTACGACGGAATTAATTTTTTCGGATGGTCGATATTTTGACACGTTTCGGAATATGTTTCTGACAGGCTACCGGGTAATCTCTACCAAGTTAGTAGATTATCGAACGCAGCCTTCACCGGCCCCGGGCTCTACCGGGACCCCTCAAGTGCAACGCCAACACAAGGAACGAGCATGATAGACATCGATATTCTCGCCGATCTCCTTGGGCGATCTGTGCTTGGCAATGACCGTCCGGGCGCCCTCTCCCGCCCGAACTGTCGAATGTGACGTTCGTCCTCCTTTCAACGGTACCAGACAAGTCAATTCGCCATGGCTGCGCATATCGCGCGGCAGGAGTTCTATCTATGAAGAAGCAAGTTATCGAATATGCAGGCGTTCCCGTCGGGATCGTTATTCCCGATGAAGACCGGCTGAAGTTCATCGCCGTGAAATTTCATGTCCACGACCTCGACGAGCAGCGTTTCGGCTCGCCGGACGAGGTGCGGCTGGCCATCCATGACCTGATGACCCGCCGTCATCCGAAGCCGCTTCATGCCTGAGGCATGAGGCCGCGATTAGAATTCACGGCTTTTCCCGATGTCCGACCGGTCCCGCCAAATGGGGCCGGTCTTGTTTTTTGAGGGCATTACAGCGCCGCGCGTCTATATCAGACGCGCGGCGCTGTAACACTTTGAATTGCTGCATAATTTTATCCTTAAATCGATTCCGATTTAAGGAATTATGCAGTACAGTCCTACCGGCCGCCTTTCCGCATAAGGATCCGCCCTTGCCCGATCTTCTCAACCTCATCACCGATATCGAAGGCGTTTCCGTCGGCCATGCAACCGACCTTGCGCTCGGTTCCGGCGTCACGGTCATCGTCTTCGACGAACCGGCCGTCGCATCCGGCACGGTGCTCGGCGGTGCGCCCGGCGGGCGCGACACCGGCCTGCTCGATCCATCGATGACCGTCAATGCCGTTGATGCCTTCGCGCTTTCCGGCGGCTCGGCCTTCGGGCTGGATGCCGCCGGCGGCGTGCAGGCGGGCCTGCGCGAACTCGGCCGCGGCTTTACCGTCGGGTCGGTGCGCATTCCGATCGTGCCGCAGGCGATCCTGATGGACCTGCTGAACGGCGGCGACAAGGATTGGGGCCTTCACTCGCCCTATCGCGACATGGGTTATACGGCACTGCAGGCCGCGGCCAAAGGCACATTCGCGCTCGGCACGACAGGTGCCGGGACGGGGGCGACGACGGCCACCGTCAAGGGTGGGCTCGGCTCGGCCAGCGCGGTCAGCAGCGCCGGGCATCGTATCGCGGCGATCGTCGCCGTCAATGCGCTGGGTTCGGCAACGATCGGCGACGGGCCGCATTTCTGGGCGGCACCCTTTGAAAAAGACGCGGAATTCGGCGGGCTCGGCATGCCTGCGGTGGCCGACCATAGGATGCGGCTCAAGGGCATGAACACGCCGGCAACGACGATCGGCGCTGTGGTGACCGATGCGCAGCTGACGAAGGCCGAGGCGCACCGGCTATCGCTCGCCGGCCATGACGGCCTTGCCAGGGCACTGCTGCCGGCGCACCTGCCGCTCGACGGCGATACCGTCTTTGCCGCTTCGACGGCCAGGCATCGAAGAGACGACATGGCCAGCCTGATGGAGCTGTGCCACCTTGCGACCATCGTCATGGCGCGGGCGATCGCCCGTGGCGTCTACGCTGCGACCGCGCTGCCGGTCGAGGGCGCGCAAAAGGCATGGCGCGACCGCTATCCGAGCAGCGGTTGATTGAATAGGGTCAGACTCTCTAAAGATCTAATATGCCGAATGGCGGAGAGACGTGAATGCAGATCCGGGCGCTGATGTATTTCGACGAGCTGGTCAGGACCAATTCGATGCGCCAGGCGGCCGAGAACCTCAATGTCGCGCCGACGGCGATCAGCCGGCAGATCGAGAACCTCGAATATCATTTCGGCGCGCCGCTCGTCGAACGCAGCGCCCGTGGCGTCAAGCTGACGGCCGCCGGCGAGCTGCTTGCAGCCCGCGCCGGGCGGACGCTGCGCGAGCTCGATCATGTGCAGCAGCTGATCGAAGACCTCAAGGGCTTGCAGCGCGGCCGCGTCAGCATCTATGCCAATGGGGCGACCGTCGCCAATCTGCTGGCGCCGGCGCTTGCCGAATTCAGCCTGAAATATCCGAAGCTGCGTTTTGCTGTGACGATCACCAGCGCGCGGCAGGCGGTCGATGCCGTCAACAGCGCCGAGGCGGATATTGCGGTGACGCTGTTTGCGCCTCCGATGTCCGGCACCAAGGTACGGCTGCGCTCCGAGATCGCCTATGATCTCATCGCCACGCCGCAGCACCCGGCCGCCGCCCATGCCGAGATCCCGCTGAGGACGCTTGCCGACTACGCATTGGCGCTGCCGGATCAATCCTTCGGTTTCCGCCAGGCCTTCGACGCGCTGTTCGAGAAGGAAGGGTTGAGCCTCGATCCCGTCTTCGTCACCAGCTCGCTCGAAATGCTGAAGGAACTCGTGCTCAGCGGGGCTGCGGTCACGCTGCTGCCGGCGCTAACCGTCCGCCGCGAGATCGAGGCGGGTCAGCTCCTTGCCATTCCACTGGCCGGCAAAACCGGCATCCGCACCCATGTCGATCTCTGCGTCGCGCCGGACCGGCAGCTGTCCTTCGCCGCGACGAAACTGCTCGACTTCATCGAGAGGTTCATGCGTGAGCGCACGAACCGCCGGAGCGAGACGAAAGACTGACGCTTCAAGCTTGCATTGCCCACGAATTTC
Organism: Rhizobium sp. WYCCWR 11152; assembly: GCF_013087615.1. NCBI lineage: Bacteria > Pseudomonadati > Pseudomonadota > Alphaproteobacteria > Hyphomicrobiales > Rhizobiaceae > Rhizobium > Rhizobium sp. WYCCWR 11152. The sequence continues at coordinate 599,309 of NZ_JABFCP010000011.1, forward strand.
AGGTGTAGCTTTTTTGGCTACACTGAGCACACAAAATCGTCGTTGTGTGTGCACTGGCATAATGCCACGTTATTCGCAAAAGGCCTTCGCCCATCGAGCATGGCCAGACAGGGGACATGATGATCAAACTTTCGTTTGCGCCTTCGCGTTTCGTCCGGCGGCTTTCGCTCGGTGCCGCACTTTCGGCCGGCCTGGTGATGACGGCGATGACGCCGGCCGAGGCGGCGAAGACCACGCTCAATCTCGGCATGAGCGTCGAGCCGACCGGTCTCGACCCAACGATCGCAGCACCGGTCGCAATCGGCCAGGTGACCTGGCAGAACGTGTTCGAGGGCTTGGTGACGATCGACCAGGCCGGTAAGATCCAGCCGCAGCTGGCAAAAAGCTGGGAGATCTCTCCCGATGGCCTGACCTATACGTTCAAGCTGCAGACCGGCGTCAAATTCCATGACGGCGAGGCCTTCGATGCCGCGAGCGCCAAGTTTTCGCTCGACCGCGCCCGCGGCGCCGATTCGGTCAATCCGCAGAAGCGCTTTTTCGTCTCGATCGCCTCGATCGATACGCCCGATGCCGAAACGCTGGTGCTGCATCTCTCGGCCCCGACCGGCAGCCTGATCTACTGGCTCGGCTGGCCAGCCTCGGTGATGGTCGCACCGAAGACGGCGGCCGGCGACAAGACGACGCCTGTAGGTACCGGTCCCTTCAAATTCGCCAGCTGGGCGAAGGGCGACAAGGTCGAACTGGAAAAGAATGCCGATTACTGGAACAAGGATGCGGCCGCCAAGCTCGACAAGGTAACCTTCCGCTTCATTGCCGATCCGCAGGCGCAGGCGGCAGCGCTGAAATCCGGCGACCTCGATGCCTTTCCGGAATTTGCAGCACCCGAGCTGATGAGTTCGTTCGACGGCGATGCGAGGCTCGTCACCAAGATCGGCAATACCGAACTCAAGGTCGTTGCCGGCATGAACAATGCCAAGAAGCCCTTCGACGACAAGCGTGTCCGCCAGGCGCTGATGATGGCGATCGACCGCAAGACGGTGATCGACGGCGCGTGGTCCGGCCTCGGCACACCGATCGGCAGCCACTACACGCCGAACGATCCGGGTTACCAGGACATGACTGGCGTGCTGCCCTACGACGTCGAAAAGGCGAAGGCGTTGCTCACCGAAGCCGGCTACCCCAACGGCTTCACCTTCACGATCAAATCGCCACAGATGGCCTATGCGCCGCGCAGCGCCCAAGTGATACAGGCAATGTTTGCCGAGATCGGCGTGACGATGAATATCGAGCCGACTGAATTTCCGGCGAAATGGGTCCAGGACATCATGAAGGACCGCAACTTCGACATGACAATCGTCGCCCATGCCGAGCCGCTCGACATCGACATCTATGCCCGCGATCCCTATTATTTCAATTACAAGAACCCTGCTTTCAACGCGCTGATGAAGGAGGTCCAGGAGACGGCCGATCCTGCCGCGCAGAATGCGATCTATGGCGAAGCGCAGAAGATCCTCGCCGAGGACGTGCCGGCGCTCTACCTCTTCGTTATGCCGAAACTCGGCGTCTGGGACAAAAAGCTGAAGGGCCTGTGGGAGAACGAGCCGATCCCTTCCAACGTGCTGTCTGGTGTTTCCTGGGACGAGTGAGAGGGTTAGGTCAGGCGCGATGTGATGAGGTGATGGCCTTGGCGCCGGAAGCAGAACAGTCGGATATGGTCGACTCACGCGAACCTCTCGCTCCCTCATTCCTGTGCTTGTCACAGGAATCCAGTGCGCCCAAGTCTTTGGGCGCGGGAGAAGCACCTACTCATCGCATGAGAGTTATTCACGGCGCAGACGCGCCGTGGCTGGATTCCTGTGACGAGCACAGGAATGAGGGAGTGCGGGGAAGCCGCCGTTCCACATCGAAAGCGTGGCACGCATGATCCCACTCCTCGCCCGCCGCTTCGCCGGTCTCATCGTCACGCTCGTCGTCGTCTCGCTGCTGATCTTCGCCGTCATGGACCTTCTGCCCGGCGATCCCGCCTCGATCATGCTCGGCACCTCGGCAACACCGGAAACCCTTGCAGCGCTCCGTGACAGTCTCGGCCTCGACCAGCCGCTGTTGCTGCGCTACGGGCAATGGTTGGCCGGCGTGCTCTCCGGCGATCTCGGCAATTCCCTGACCTATGGCGTGCCGGTGGCAGGATTGATCGTCGAGCGGCTGGCGGTAACACTGCCGCTGGCGCTGATGGCGATCGTGCTTTCGGTGGCGATTGCCCTGCCGCTCGGCGTGCTGGCCGCCTCGCGCCGCGGCGGTATCTTCGACGTCATCGCGACGCTGTTTTCGCAGATCAGCATCGCCGTGCCCGCCTTCTGGGTGGCGCTGCTGTTGATCATCCTGTTTTCGACGATGCTCGGGCTGATGCCGGCCGGCGGCTTCCCGGGCTGGAGCTCCGGTCTGATGCCGGCATTGCAGGCGCTGGTTATGCCCGCCGTCGCGCTAGCGATGCCGCAGGCGGGCGTGTTGACGCGGGTGGCGCGCTCGGCTGTGCTTGACACGATGCACGAGGATTTTGCCCGCACCGCGGTCGCCAAAGGGCTGTCACGCAGTGCGGTGCTTTGGCGCCATATCGTGCCGAATGCGCTGATCCCGATCCTGACGATGATCGGGTTGCAATTCACCTTTCTCGTCGCCGGCGCGGTGCTGGTGGAAAACGTCTTCAACCTGCCCGGCCTCGGACGGCTCGCGCTTCAGGCGCTCTCCCAGCGCGACATCATCGTGATGCAGGATGTCGTGCTGTTCTTCGCAGGCCTGGTCATCGTGATGAATTTCATTGTCGATCTCTCTTATCTGGCGATCGATCCCAGGATGAGAAAGGCGGCCTGACGCATGGCACCGATCGCATCCACCGCAATTGCCAGCCGCCGTCGGGTCTTTATACTTAGCCGGCGAATGAATCTGATTTCAGGAGCTGTGATCATCGGCCTGCTCACCACCGTTGCGCTGCTGTCGCTCGTCTGGACGCCGCTGCCGCCGGCTAAAATGCAGATCATCCACAAATTGCAGCCGCCGCTTGCCTTCGGTCTGCTCGGCACGGACCAGTTCGGCCGCGATGTGCTTTCGATGCTGATGGCGGGCTGCTGGAATTCGCTGTCGATCGCCATCACAGCGGTTACGATCGGCGGGACGCTCGGCTCGATATCAGGCATTTCGGCGGCGGCAATCCGCGGTCCCTTCGAAGCGCTGCTGATGCGCATTTGCGACGTCATCTTCGCGCTGCCGCCGATCCTGTCGGCCATGGTGCTCGGCGCCTTTCTCGGGCCAGGGCGGTTCACCGCGATCACCGCAATCGCCGTCTTCATGATCCCGGTCTTTGCCCGCGTCACACTCGCGACTTCGCTGCAGGCCTGGAGCCGCGACTATGTGACGGCGGCGCGCGCGATCGGCAATACGCGCCTGACCATTTCGCTGCGCCATGTGCTGCCGAATATCGCCAGCCAGATCATCGTGCATGGCGCGATTCAGCTGGGGCTGGCGATCCTGACCGAAGCGGGTCTCAGCTTCCTCGGACTCGGCATGGCGCCGCCGGCGCCGACCTGGGGCCGGATGCTTGCCGATGCGCAAACCTATCTGGCGCTCGCCCCCTGGCTGGCGATCCTGCCCGGCCTTGCCATCGCGCTCACCGTCTTCGGCTTCAACATGCTCGGCGACGGTCTGCGCGATCTGCTCGACCCGCGCGAGGCGAGCCGCTGATGTCCTCCCAAGACGAAAAGCCCGAAAGACCATGCCATGACCGAAACCGATCTTACCATCCGCGAACTCAGGCAGCGCTTCGCCGATAAAAGCCTCTCCCCTCTCGACTACTGGCTCGCCCTCGAAGACCATATCGCCGCCTGGGAGCCGTCGATTTCGGCGCTCTACCTCTACGATCCGGAATCGGCGCGCGCCCAGGCGAAAGCGTCGACGGAGCGCTGGGCGAAGGGAGAAACGTTCGGCGCCCTGGACGGCATCCCGGTGACGCTGAAGGAACTGATCGCCACGAAGGGCCAGCCGGTGCCATCAGGCACGAGGGCAGTGGAACTGAAGCCGGCAGAGGCCGACGCACCGGCCGCCGCGCGGCTGCGGGAAGACGGCGCGGTGATCTTCGCCAAGACCACCTGCCCCGATTACGGCATGCTTTCCTCCGGACTTTCGAGCTTTCATCCTCTCAGCCGCAATCCCTGGAACACCACACAGAATCCCGGCGGATCGAGTGCTGGGGCTTCCGCGGCGGCGGCGGCCGGCTACGGGCCGCTGCATATCGGCACCGATATCGGCGGCTCGGTGCGCCTTCCCGCCGGCTGGACCGGCATCTTCGGCTTCAAACCGAGCCATGGACGCATTCCGGCCGATCCCTATTATGTCGGGCGCTGCGTCGGGCCGATGGCGCGCACGGTCGAGGATGCGGCCTTTTCGATGGCGACGCTGTCACGGCCGGACTGGCGCGACGGCACCAGCCTGCCGCCGAACGATTTCAACTGGATGGATCTCGACATCGACCTGTCGGGCATGAAGATCGGGTTGATGCTCGATGCCGGCTGCGGGCTTGCGGTGGACGACGAGATCAGGGCCGCGGTCGAAACGGCGGCGAAACAATTCGAGGCGGCCGGCGCGTCGATTCTATCGGTCCAGCCAGTGCTGACACGCGCGATGCTGGATGGGCTCGACAATTTCTGGCGATCCCGGCTCTGGGGCGATATCGCCGATCTCGACGACAACAGGCGCAACAGCATCCTGCCTTATATCAGGGATTGGGCGAAGGGCGGCGCCGACATCCGCGGCATCGATGCGGTCAGAGGCTTCAACCAGACGATCGAGATGCGCAAGAGCTGCGGACGGCTGTTCACCGAGGTCGACGCCCTGCTTTCGCCGACCAATCCGATCATCTCCTATCCGGCCGAATGGGCATCTCCGACCAATGATCCGGCCCTGCCGTTCGAACATATCGGTTTCACGGTGCCGTGGAACATGTCGGAGCAGCCGGCCGCCTCGATCAATTGCGGTTTCTCCCGCTCGGGCATGCCGATCGGGTTGCAGATCGTCGGGCCGCGCTTCGACGACATGCGGGTGCTCAGACTGTCGAAGGCCTTCGAGGATTGGACGGGTGGAGTGAGATCGTGGCCGCAGCCTCCGATCGGCTGATCAGCTGATCGGGCGGCGATAGCCGGTGGGTTGCTCGTAGAGCCAACCGATGCGCTCGACCGCGGCCTCGAAATTCTCGCGCGCTACCGTCATGCTATGGCCGTTGGCGTGCAGAATGGTTTCCTGATCTTCGAAGACGGCGACATGACCCTTCCAGAATACCAGGTCGCCGCGGCGGACTTCGGAGCGAGCGATCGGCTGGCCGAGACCTGCCGCCTGCAGGTCGGCATCGCGCGGCGCGGCTCTGCCCGTCATCAGCATCGCCAGCTGGACGAGGCCGGAGCAATCGATACCGAGGCCGGAACGTCCGCCCCAGAGGTAGGGCGTTTCCAGGAAACGGGCGACGATCTCCACGTAATCGGCGCCATCGAGAGCGCCGATCGGCTGGACGTGCTTGGCAAAGATCGCCGTTCCGTCCTCGAGCACGACGTAGCGATTGCCGCGCGCTTCCGCCTCGCCGGCGACATGAACGCGGCTTCCCATCGACAGGATCGCCTGGTGGGGCTTGCGCAGTTCCGGTTCGGGATAGAGGAAGGTGCGCTGGACGGTGACGATATGAGTCGGCGCCGGGCTGCTTTCTAAGAGCGCGTCCGCCGCGACATAACCGACATAACCGTCCGAGGCCGCCTTCACCCAGCACCAGCCGTCGGCGCGATCGAAAACCGTCACATCCTCGCCGAGAAGCAGTTCCGTATCGATGCCGCGGGCAAGGTCCGGTTCAGGGCGCACGGCCAGGACCGGAACGGCGACGCGGGCCGGGGTGCCTTCCGTAAAACGCGGCGCCTCGACCTTGCCTTCGAGCCCCGCTTCCGCGAGATCAGGTCTGTAGGCATGCAGGCGGCGGTCGAGCATCGTCATTCGCATTCCTTTCAGATCGGCAGCCGGCGGGCCTGATCTCGGATGAGATCGCCGAGCTTTTCCAGGTAAAGCGCGCCGCCGACGGTGCGCTTGATGATCACGTTGCGCCGGTCGGCATCGTCGCGCACGCGATCGACCAGGCCCATCTCGCCCATCGTGTCCAAGGCGCGGGTAATGACCGGCTTGGTGACCTCAAGCGTGGCGGCAAGCCCGCGCACCGTGTGCGGCGGCGGCACCAGATAAATATGCAGCAGGATCGCCATCTGGCGCAACGTCAAATCGCGATCGTCGTGGCGGACCTGATCGAGCGCCGCGCCATGCCAGAGCCCCAGCGCCTGCGAGGCGGTCAGTTCGATCGGCACGGCCCCTCCGGAAGATCGTTACGCTAACGTTTCATTTTCCGGTAGTTGCCATGCACATGCAAGAGGCGCTGGAAATTGCCGCCCGGCAGGGTGAATAAAATTCTAACGATCGGCAGCGAGGCGCAGTGCGTGAACAGAGATCATGCGATGCGCCTCAACGCTTATTTCTGACAGGGCGTCAGCGCAAGCTTTCGCGGATATGGTGAAAGAGCGCGCGGATCGCCTGTGCCTCGCCGCCGCCCGGCGAATGTGGTCGTTCGGCTTGAGCCCAGCCGTAAATGTCGAAATGCGCCCAGCTCTTCGCCTTGCTGACGAAACGCTTAAGGAAGAGGGCTGCGGTAATCGCCCCCGCCATGCCGCCGGCGGGTGCATTGGTAAGGTCGGCGAATTTGGTGCGGATATCCTTTTCGTAGCCGGAATAGAGCGGCAGGCGCCAGATCGGATCGTCGGTTTCCAGGCTCGCTTCGGTCAGGTCATGCGCCAGATTGGCGTCATCGGTGAAGAAGGGCGGGAGATCCGGGCCAAGGGCAACGCGGGCAGCGCCGGTCAGCGTCGCCATGTCGATCAGCAGATCGGGCTCTTCCTCGTCGGCATAGGCAAGCGCATCGGCAAGGATCAAACGGCCTTCGGCGTCGGTATTGTCGATCTGGACGGTCAGGCCTTTGCGGCTCCGATAGATGTCGCCGGGCCGGAAGGCATTGGACGAGATCGCGTTTTCTACGACAGGGACGATGACGCGCAGGTCGACCTTCAGCTTGGCGTCCATGATCATCAGGGCAAGCCCCATGACATTCGCCGCCCCGCCCATGTCCTTCTTCATCAGCAGCATGGAGGCGGCAGGCTTGATGTCGAGACCGCCGGTGTCGAAGCAGACGCCCTTGCCGACGAGCGTCACCTTGCGATGGCCCTTCTTGCCCCAGCGCAACTCGAGAAGGCGCGGCGCATCGGCGCTGGCGCGGCCGACGGTATGGACCAGCGGGAAGTTCTGCTTGAGCAGATCGTCGCCCGATATAACCGATATCTCCGCCTTGTAATGTTCGGCCAGGCCACGGAAAACGGCCTCGAGCTGGTTCGGCCCCATGTCATTCGTCGGCGTATTGATCAGGTCGCGGGCGAGAAAGACGCCGGCAAGCTGGCGCTTGATGTCGGCGGCGTCGGCATCGCGGGGGATCATCAGCGTCGCCGCCGGCGATTTTTCGGATTTGTAACGGTCGAAACGGTAGCTGCCGAGCCCAAAGCCGAGGGCCAGGCGATTTGCCGTCAGCGGCGCGGTCTCAATGTGCCAGTCGCCGGCCGGCAGCGCACGGGCGAGCCTGCCGGTAATGTAAGGCTGCTCCGATGGATTGGTGCCGAGGCCGTAAAGCGCGCCGCCGAGATGGCCTTCGGCCGTCGGAATCAGCAGCAGCGACCCGCTTTCGGCCTTGTAGCCTGCCCTGCGCGCCCAATTGAGCGCGATCGGATCGATCGTGCCGGTCTCGATATGGGCAGGCGTAACGGCAAAGATCGGCAGCGTCGAACCGCCCTTCGTGTTGAAAGGAGTCGGTCTCTCGATAAACTGATAGGGGGCCATGATTGTCCTTCGGCGGTCGCAAGGAATCGTTCCTTAACGGTCTGTTAGGGTTAACAGACTATTGCTGGAGCGAAGATTACGCGTCAAACCTTTCCCTGTTCCGCTTCGAGGTCAGGCGCCGATTTCGGAATCCAGGAACGCGCCATGCCTGCCTCGCTCACCACCACATTCACGAATCGTATCCTGCAGGGCGCTGCGGCATCGCTGCTGGTCCTGGCACTTGCCGGTTGCTCGACGACCAAGGACCGGATGACAACGGGCTCGGTACCGAAACTCACCAAGCCGGTCGAAGAGATGGACGCGACCGAGCTGCGCTCGGCGACGGACCGGCTCGGCCAGGCCTATGAAAAGAACCCGCGCGATCCCGTCACCGGCGTCAACTACGCCAATCTGCTGCGCATGAACGGTCGCGACACGCAGGCGCTCGCCGTCATGCAGCAGGTGGCGATCGCCAATCCCGGCGACCGCAACGTGCTGGCCGCCTACGGCAAGGCGCAGGCGGCGGCCGGCCAGTTTCAGCAGGCGCTCGACACGATCGGCCGCGCCCAGACGCCGGACCGTCCGGACTGGAAGCTGATCTCGGCCCAAGGCGCTATCCTCGACCAGATGGGTCGAGCAAGCGATGCCCGGCAGCGCTACCGCGACGCGCTCGACATCCAGCCGAACGAGCCCTCCATCCTTTCCAACCTCGGCATGTCCTACGTGCTGACCGGCGATCTGCGCACGGCCGAAACCTACCTGCGCTCCGCCGCCAACCAGCCGACCGCCGACAGCCGCGTCAGGCAGAACCTTGCCCTGGTCGTCGGTCTGCAGGGGCGTTTCCCGGAAGCCGAACAGATCGCTAGGCGCGAACTTTCGCCGCAGCAGGCCGATGCCAATGTCGCCTATCTCAGAGGCATGCTCTCGCAGCAGAATTCCTGGCAGAAACTCGCCGCCAAGGACAAGACGCCGCAAGGAGCAGGCGACAGCAGCACCAACTGACCGAATCATGTCGTCGAAAGGCTACGCTTTCGGAGAGGTCCTGATCTTAGCGGGCGCTCAGGCCTGAAAGAATGAGACGCAAACCCAGGCCGCCCATGACGGCACCGGCGGCCCGGTCGATCCAGCCCTTGGCGGCAAGATAGAGACGCCGCGGATGGCGGGCCGAAAAGGCGAAGGCCACGATCGAATACCACCCGGCCTCCACGGCAAAGACGCCGAGCGGCAGCGCGACGATGAGATCGAGCGGCACCGTCCTCGGCAGGAGTGCCGCAAAGAGGCTGGCATAGACGATGATGGTTTTCGGGTTGCTGATCTGGGTCAGCAGCGCAGTCATGAAGCTCAATCTCAGCGCGCGGTTGCCGTTGACGGCGTCAGAGACTTCGAGCGGCTGACCGGCGCTCCTCCAGATATTGACCGCGATATAGACGAGATAGGCGCCGCCTGCGACCTTCAGCAGGACATAGAGCCATTCGAACTGAGACAGCAGCGCCGTCAGCCCGGCAAGCGCCAGCACGGCAAAAACGACACCGCCGGCGCCCATGCCGAGTGCGGCCGCAAGGCCATCCAGCCTTGAACGCGAGATAGCGATCCTGGAGACGACGACGAAGCTCGGGCCGGGGCTCATCGCGCCGACGGCCAAGGCTGCCATGATGCTGATGAAAATGCCGGCAGAAGACATCGGAAACCTCTCTTGGATTGAACGAGCGCCAGGGGCATTGCGGCTGCATCCGCGCGCTTGCCAATGGTTGTCGATCCCGTTTACCAGCTATGCCAGCGGCGGTCACGCGTGATTGAAGGCTGCAGATCGGATCAATGGTCTTTGAGGCAACATCGTCTTCTGCAGAAAGCGGCATCCGCTTTCCGGGCCGGGGCAACCGTCAGAACTTGTCTGCCACCTGAATGCCGGCCGGACCGAGAATGACGGCGATCAGCACCGGCAGGAAGAACAGGATCATCGGCACCGTCAGTTTCGGCGGCAGCGCGGCCGCCTTCTTTTCCGCCTCGTTCATACGCTCGTCGCGTCCTTCCTGGGCGAGAACGCGCAACGCCTGCGCGACCGGCGTGCCGTAGCGATCGGCCTGGATCAGCGCCTGAGTTACCGAACGCACCAACTCGATCTGGGTGCGCGTGGCAAGATTTTCGAGCGCCGCGCGGCGATCCGGCAGGAAGGAGAGTTCGGCCGTGGTCAGCACCATCTCCTCGGCGAGCGCCGGCGACTGTTCGCCGAGTTCTTCCGACACACGGCGCATCGCGGCCTCGATCGAGATACCGGACTCGACGCAGATCAGCATCAGATCCAGCGCATCCGGCCAGGCACGCTTGATCGAGTGCTGGCGCTTGCCCATGCGGTTGGAGATATAGATGTTCGGTGCGTAGAAGCCGAGATAACCGACGCCGATGACGGCGAAGAGGCGGATCGGCGTGCCCTTTTCGGCGAGATTGCCGAGGCCGAAGACCCAGAAGGCAGCTAGCGCCAGGAAAAGGAAAGGCAGCAGGAAACGCGCCACCAGGAAGGTATTCAGCGCATTCTCCGAACGGAAACCGGCGGCACGCAGCTTGTTGACCGTGTTTTCGTCGACCAGCGCCTTGCGCAGGTTGAAGCGCTCGACGATCTGACGGACCGAGCGGTTATTCTGGCTCCTGAGCGAGGCCTTGCCGGCGCCGGTTTCCGTGTTCATGCGGGCGCGTTCGCGGGCACGGATCTGCTCGCGCTCTGTGGAAACAGCCTTCATGCGCTTGTTCAGATCGCCGCGCTCGAAGAAGGGAACGGCAATCGTGTAAAAAGTGGCGAAGACGGCGATCGCGACGAGAAGGGCAATCAGCATGCTCGGATTGGTCAGCGTTGCGGCAAGATCCTGCGACATGGTGCTTCCTTCCTGCTAGATGTCAAAATTGACCATGTTGCGCATGACGAAGATGCCGATCGACATCCAGATTGCCGAGACACCCATAATGAAATGACCGCGCGGATCGGTGAAAAGGATCATCATGTAATTCGGCGACGTCATGTAGACGAGGGTCGCGACGATGAAGGGCAGAGCCCCGATGATGACGGCCGACGCCTTGGCTTCCATCGAGAGCGCCTGGACCTTGGCCTTCATCTTCCTGCGCTCGCGCAGCACCTTGGAGAGGTTGCCGATCGCTTCCGACAGATTGCCGCCGGCCTGCGACTGGATGGCGATGACGATGGCGAAGAAGTTGACTTCCTGGAGCGGCATGTGGATCGTCATGCGGGCGCAGGCGTCGGGAATGCTGAGGCCTACCTGCTGAGCCTCGATCACCCGCAAGAACTCGCTCTTGACAGGTTCGGTGCCTTCGGTCGCGATAAGGCGGATCGCATCGTTGAGCGGCAGGCCTGATTTGATCGAGCGCGTGATGACGTCAAGCGCATTGGGGAACTCGTTCAAAAATTTGGTCTGGCGGCGTTTGATCAGGAAGCCGACGACCCAACGCGGCAGACCGAGACCGGCAACGACAGCGATACCGACCATGACCATCAACGATGCGCCGACGACCAAGGCGACAAGCAGCAGCACGGAGGCGAAGACGGCGCTGATGAGATAGAATTTCGCCGCTGTGATCGTCAGGCCGGCCTGCACCAGCCGCGATTTCATCGACACGGTCTTCTTGGTCTTTTCGTGCTGGCGCTTTTCCAGATCCTTCAGATTGTCCTGCACGGATTTGCGGCGCTTCGACAGCTCTTGCACGCGGTCACGGGCGGCCTTGACCTTGACCCGGTCGCTTTCGGCCGATTTGACGCGATTGATGCGGCTTGCCGATTTCTTGTCGGCCTCGATCTTCGAAAACAACAGGGCATAGGCGACCGCCGCCGCGGAGACGGCGGCGAGGACGACGATTGCCAGCACTATCGGATCGAACCCGAACATCTCGCCTATTCCTTCGTTTTCGCTTCCATCGCGTCGAGGGCGGCGGCAAGACGCTTTTCCTCGTTGAAGTAGCGGGCGCGATCCCAGAAATGCGGCTTGCCGACGCCGGTCGACATGTGCCGGCCGATCAGGCGGCCATTCGCATCCTCGCCATCGATCTCGTAGCGCATCAGATCCTGGGTGATGATGACGTCGCCTTCCATGCCGATCACCTCGGTGATCTGGGTGATGCGGCGTGAACCATCGCGAAGGCGTGCCGCCTGAATGACGACATCGACCGAGCTGGAAATGATCTCGCGCACCGTCTTTGCCGGCAGGGTAAAGCCGCCCATGGCGATCATCGATTCGATACGGCTCAGGCATTCGCGCGGCGTATTGGCGTGGATGGTGCCCATCGAGCCGTCGTGACCGGTGTTCATCGCCTGCAGCAGATCGAAGACTTCCGGTCCGCGCACTTCGCCGACGATGATGCGCTCGGGACGCATACGCAGGCAATTCTTGACCAGATCGCGCATGGTGATCTCGCCCTCGCCTTCGATATTCGGCGGGCGCGTTTCGAGACGGACGACGTGCGGCTGCTGCAGCTGCAGTTCGGCGGTATCCTCGCAGGTGATGACGCGTTCGTCCCTGTCGATATAGTTGGTGAGGCAGTTCAGAAGCGTCGTCTTGCCCGAGCCGGTGCCGCCGGAAATGACGACATTGCAGCGCACGCGCCCGATGATCTGCAGCACGGTTGCGCCTTCCGGCGTGATCGCACCGAAACGGACGAGCTGATCGAGCGTCAGCTTGTCCTTCTTGAACTTGCGGATGGTGAGCGCCGGCCCGTCGATCGACAGCGGCGGCGCGATGACGTTGACGCGCGAACCGTCCGGCAGACGGGCGTCGCAGATCGGGCTCGATTCGTCGACGCGGCGGCCGACCTGGCTGACGATGCGCTGGCAGATCGAGAGAAGCTGTGCATTGTCGCGGAAGCGAATCTCGGATTCGATCGTCTTGCCGCCGACTTCGATGAAAGTCTGGCCGGCGCCGTTGACCATGATGTCGGCGATGTCGTCGCGCGCCAGCAACGGCTCCAGCGGGCCGTAGCCGAGGACGTCGTTGCAGATATCCTCGAGCAGTTCTTCCTGCTCGGAGATCGACATCGCAAAGTTCTTGATGGTGATGATGTCGTTGACGATGTCGCGGATTTCCTCGCGCGCGCTTTCGCCGTCGAGCTTGGAAAGTTGCGAGAGATCGATCGTGTCGATCAGCGCGGAAAAGACCTGCGCCTTGGTGTCGTAATATTCATCGGTGCGGGCCGGGCGCTTGCGCTGCGGCGTCTGCATCGGCGGTGGCGTCACCTGCTGGCGTGCGGACTCGCGCGAGGGTTCGACCAGAATGGAGGGGGAAGAGGCCGCAGGGGCGGCCGCCGGAGCCGGCGGCGGAGGAGCAATCGCCCCTCCCACCTTTCCGGAACCTTCATTTCCGCGTTTTCCAAACATGCCACTCGATCCAATCTGCTCGTTCTAGAGCATTTCCCGATCTCTCCCGAGCCACGGAAATGCTCTATCTTTTTGTTTTCACGCAATTCCGGAGGCAAAACCGCTGCCCGCTTTTGCTGGAATTGCTCATCGTCTACTTGCGCTTCAGGAGGCCTAGCAGGCCGCCCTTCTTCGCCTTCTTGATCGCGACACGGCCGGTGACGATATGCGATATCTGCGAAAAGGTTTCCGCTGTCGGCGACTTCGGGTCGACTTCGGAAATCATCCGGCCGCTGTTGGCGGCGTTGCCGAAAAGATTGATGTCGAAGGGGATGATCGCGATCGGATCGATCTCCAGCGGCTCACAGAAATCCGACGGCGAAATCTCCGGCCGTTTCGGCATCCCGACCTGATTGAGGATGAGATGCGGCGGCCTGTCGTTCGGCCGCATCTTGCGCAGCGCGTCCAGCATGTTCTTGGCGTTGCGCAGATTGGCGAGATCGGGAACCGCTGCGATAACCACCTCGTCGACGCTCGACAGCACCGAGCGCGTCCATTCCGACCATGCATGCGGAACGTCGAGCACGGTGACGGGCGCGCTGCGCTGCAGGACATCGAGCACCGGCTGGAAGGCCTGGCCGTCGAAATCATAGGCACGGTCGAGCAGCGAGGGTGCGGCAAGCAGCGACAGATGCTCGGAGCATTTCGTCAGCAGGCGGTCGAGGAAGACCTCGTCGAGACGATCGGGTGCGAAGACCGCTTCGGCGATGCCCTGGGCCGGATCCTGGTCGAAGTCGATATTCGCCGTGCCAAAAGGCAGGTCGAGATCGGCGAGGATCGTCTCGGTAGAGAAGAGATTGGAAATGCCGAAGGCGCAATTATGCGCGATGGTCGAAGCGCCGGTGCCGCCCTTCGAGCCGATGAAGGCGATGCTGCGGCCGAGCGGCTCGGCGTCCGGATCGACAAAGATCGAGGCCATCGCCGTAAGGATATCGGGCATGGCGACGGGCTGGACCATATATTCGGAAATGCCGTTGCGGATAAGCTCGCGATAAAGCCCGATATCGTTGTAATAGCCGATAATGACGACCTTGGTCGTCGGATCGCAGACGGCGGCGAGCGGCGCGAGTTCGCCGAGCAGATTCGCGGCATTCGCCTTGGTCTCAAGGATGATGAGGTTCGGCGTCGGGGCGCCGGAAAACATATTGGCGGCAGCGGCGATGCCGCCGCTGGTGATGCGCATGCTGACCTTCGCGACGCGCCGATCATTGGCGCAGCGTTCCATGACTTGTTGCAGGGCCTCGCTCTCGCAGAAAGCATGGACGGAGATGCGCGGCAGCGGCCGCATGCTTTCCAGATCCGCCATGCGCACCGCCTCCTCGGCGTTGCGAAGCTCGCTGGGATTCCTGATTTCGTATTCGATCGCGCTCATCGTTCCGTTCCGCCTCAGAATCCGCTGTCGCCAGCATCTTCGATCGTCGTCGTTGTTGTCCGGTATTCCTGGATCGCATTGTTGCGCCGCTGCGCATCGATCGGAGTCATACCGCGGGGCGCCACCAGATCTTCCGGATTGGCGATCTGGGCGGCAAGGTTGTTCTGCGAGGCGCAGCCGAAATTATAGTAGTTCTGGTTGGTCAAATCGTTCGATATGTCCTTTGGCCACTGACCGCATTGCGTGGTGACCGCGGTGGTGCCGGTAAAGCTCAGCCGGATGGGCGCCGCATCACCGGGACCGACGGCGGCATAGGAGGTGTTGACGATTTTCGAGCTTGCAATCCCCCTCGATGTCAGCTCGGCACGAACCTGATTGCGCAGCTGATAGGCGGCCGCCGAATTGGGCGAGCCTTGTGGCGACAGCACGTAAACCGGGCCCGAGGCGCGCGAGATATAGTTTGCGGCAAAGCCGCGGATGAGATCGCGCTGGGCGATGGTCAGGCGGCGATCGGTGGAGGCAACAGGTATATCCACCGTCTGCTCCGCTTCCGTCACGATGATCGGGTGGCGGGCACGGTAATCGTCCGGAATGCCGCCGGTCGTCAGTTGGTCATGCGGGCCGGCGCATCCGGAAAGTATCGCCACCGACATGGCGACCGTGGCAAAAAGCGCCTTCGAGTTTCCGAGGCGGGGTGTCGTCGCATTCATATGGGCCATCGCCTGATCTCTGTTTTCTGCCATCGCTGCCGCTCGCGCCCCGCTCATTTGTAAATGAACCCGATCGAGCCGTGGAACTGCGCATCGGCAACGGGCGCCTCGCGGCGGCCATAGACCTTGTTGACACGGTTGAGGAAGAAGGTTGCACCGTCGTTCTCAGGGCTGAAATTGTCGTCCGGCCGGTTGAGCTGGTTGCGCGCCACCGGGCGCACCAGATAGGGCGTTGCGATGATGACGAGTTCGGTTTCCTGACGCTCGAACCCCTTCTGGCGGAAGAGGGTCCCTAGCAGCGGGATCTTCGAAACGCCGGGCGTGCCGCCCATCGTCTGGGAAACATTGTCGCGGATAAGGCCGGCGAGCGCGATCGAACCGCCCGAAGGCAGCTCCACCGAGGTCTCCGCCGAGCGGCGCTGATAGGTGGCGTTGCCGCTGCCGGCCACCGGTTCGGAGACATTGGTTTTGATCTGCAGGCTGATGCGTCCCGATGACAGCACGACCGGTTTGAAGGCGAGGTTGATACCGTAGTTGAACGGGACGACGGTGACGTTGCCGTCGTTGTCGGTCGTCGAATAAAGCTGCTGGCCACCGGAATTGAAGGTCGCGGCCTGACCCGATATCGCCGTCAGCGTCGGTTCGGCGAGCGTCTTGACGACCTTGGCCTGTTCCAGCGCATTGAGGTAGGTCGAAATGTCGTATTTGCCGATCGAGCTCTTGAAGAGCGCCGCCAAGCCGCCGCCGACCGTCGATGCCGCGCTGTCGGCGTTCGGACTGCCGAGTTGGGCGACCGTCATGCCGGAGGAATTGGAAACCAGATTGTCGAAACCGAGCTGCTTCAGCACCTCGCGGCGAACCTCGGCGATCGTCACCTTGAGGGTGACCTGGTCCTCGCCCTCGATCTGGAGAAGGTTGACGACCTGCGAGCTCTGGCGACCTTCGGCAAAGAGCGCCACCGAGCTGTCGCCGCCGGTGCCGGATGCCGTTTCGGTTCTGGTCGTCGCTTCGCCGCCCTTGAGGAATACCTGCGCCAGATCGGCCGCCTGTGTGGCATCCTGCGGCGTGCGCACCGTGCCGGTCAGCACGATGTTGTCGGAGACGATTTCGACGTTGATGTTGGAGTCGCGAATGAAGCGGCGGAGATTGACTTCGAGGCCGGAGACGTCGCGCTCGATCTCGATGTCGAGATTGACGATCTCCTGTCCACCGGCGCCGAAGACGAAGATATTCGTCTGGCCGACCTTCTTGCCGAACAGGTAGATGCGCCGCGAGGTGCGGGTCACGGCATCGGCCATGGTCGGATCGGAGACGAGGATATCATGCGCATCCTCCGGCAGATCGACGACGACGGCCTTGTTGAGCCCGAGCTTCAGCCGACGATGGGCATTGGAGCCGGTCTGCGAGATCCGGACCAGGCTATCGGAATCGGCGCGCGCCTCGCCTGCCCCGAAAAGCGGGACGAAAGATACCGGCACTATACCGGAGAGGCCGATTGCCAGAGAAAGACAGCCTATCAGGAGAGGTCCGGCGCGCCGCGTTAAATTTCCCATTTGCACGTCCCTTACTCCGCCTTCGGCGCGGCGCCGGCATCCGTGACGATGGCGCCCGATTTGATGACCTGGATGATCGCACTGCCGTTGTCGCCGCTCAGCAGATAGTCTGCGGCGCTGGTATCCTGCTCCTGCGCATCGGCGACCGAGCGCAGCGCGAGCGACAGCCGGTCCGCCATCTGCTGGGCGACGGCAAGAACCTTCGTTTGGTCGGGCGTGAGCTCGAGCGTCGCGGTCGTGCCGACCACCGACTTCGAGCCATCGTCCTTTTCCTGGATCTGTTGGTCGATGGCGAGGACGCGGACATTGCTCAGCACGGTTTCGGTGATGAGCTTGTCGGCCTCAGCGCCCTTGCGGACCATGATCACGTCGACGCGATCGTTCGGCAGGATGAAACCGCCCGCACCCGTTGCCACCGATATCTCGGTCGCGACGGCGCGCTTGCCGGCCGGCAACAGCGAGGAGAGGATGCGGCTGCTGGAATCGGCGATCTTTTCCGGCCGGATCGGTTCACCTTCGAAGATCGGCAGACGCACAACGGCGCCCTGCAGATCCTTGATCGCATCCGGCTTGTCGGCTTCCGTGATGAGGCCGGGAACGACGCCGCCCTGCGGCCAGGCCATCCAATGCACCGACTGGTCGTCCAGCCTTGCGCCGACCGACAGATTGCCACTCGAGACGAGAACGTTGACGGTCGGTTCCTTCTCGACAACCGAGCGGACCTGGGTAACGACACCGCCACTGCCCGCCATGCGCATTGCCAGGAGGCCGGCAAGGCCGGCTGCCACCACGGCGACAGCTAGGATTATAAGGCGGGCCGGTTTCATCGATCATTCCTCGGGGCACGATATGTTCGCCCTGTAGAATGCTCAGCAATTGGTATAATTATGGTTAATGGAATGCTTAGATTTTAAGTTAACGGGCATTTAAAATGCCGTTATTTCAGGCTTTCCAGCGCGGCGAGGAACAGCGGCGAAGAAGGAAAAGCCATGAAGCCGCCGATCGCAATCGCGATGCCGTAGGGGATCTTCTTGGCAAGCAGAACCGAGTTCGGTACTGGCAGGCCGATGGCGAGGATGGTATTGGACTGCGTTCTCACCAGCAGGATGAGCAAGGTGATGAGACCGCCGATCGCGGCGACATCGGTCATCAGGAAAAGCAAGGATTCATTCAGACCGAACCAGAGCGCGGTGGCGCTCAACAGCTTGGCATCGCCGCCGCCCATCACATTGAAGGCGAAAAGTGCAAAGCAGGCGGTGAAGACGATGGCGGCGCCGGCAAGATGCATGCCGATCATTTCCAGCCCCAAGCCGGAGAACGGCGCGAGGACGAGGAAAGAGGCGATCAGGATCACGGGAATGCGGTTCGGGATCGTCATGGTGAACAGATCCGAGAACGCCGCCATGGCGAGGCAGAGTGGCAGTATCACGAAGACTGCGGCTGCGATCATGCCTATACCCGATCGTAACGAGATGCGAAAAGGCTCACAGCCGTTTAGCCTGTGAGCCCGCTCAATAGCTCGGCCGGAGCAAATCCAGCCGGCATTATCCAGACGCCGTTTGGCGGTGTCTGACTCAGTTGCCGGCCGTGCTTTCGGCCGAGGTGACAGACGTATTCATCTTGTTGCTCAAGCCGTTGAATGTGTCGCCGATCTTGCCGCCGAGGGTCGTGGCGCCGGTGATGAGCGCTACGGAAATGAGAGCAGCGATCAGGCCGTATTCGATTGCGGTCGCGCCGGATTCGTCCTTCAGAAAACGGCTAAAAAGCTTGGTCATGGTAACTCCTAACTCCAGTTGATGTTCAGCACGTCCGCCAACTGTTTGCCGTTGATCGGATGACTGCAACCTAGCGAATGGCCGTTTCCATCGGCTTAAGGAAAAGAGTTAACGACATGTGAACGAGACAACATGCCCCTATAGAGTCAGTATCTTCTTACGCGCTTCGCTCAATATTTAACGATATTCCTGGAATAACCGCTGCATTCATCCGGAAATAGCACATATTCTGCTTCCAACCGGGGGGTGCGCCGTCCTAGAGCCGTACCAAATCGGATCATTACGCTTCATCCCGGAACAGAGTGGTGAGCTTAAGGCTTCGTTCACCATTTTTTTCCATTCTATGCGGATATTGCGCTGTGATCGTGAAAGAGGACCCAATGTCATCGAGCGGCAAAACCATTTTCTTTGCCGGCATGATCGCCGTTTTCGGTATTTCGGGAGTGGCCGCGGCCGCAGACGATGACATGCTGCGCGTCTATATGGATCACGCGCGCGTCTTGAAGCTCGACCGCCCCGTCAGCAAGGTGATTGTCGGCAATGCCGCAGTCGCCGATGCGACGGTCGCCGACGCCAAGACCATCGTGCTCACGGGACGCAGCTTCGGCACCACCAATCTGGTCCTCCTCGATGCCGACGGCAACGCGATCCTCGACGAACGCATCCTGGTGTCGATCGACGAGGGCAATACGGTGCGCGTCTACCGGCAGACCCAGCGCTCCGTGCTATCCTGCACGCCGAACTGCGAGCAGCATGCGCAGCAAGCGACCGCCGGCTCACCCTGAAGCTCTCTTTTCAACTTCCTCGACCATTCGTTAAAATCGTCGTGTCAGGTTGAAACGGAAAATCAACGAACGGACCTTAGTCTGACGACTGGAAAATGTCGCTCGGATCCAGGCAATGACGGTAATTGATCAGAAGACGGATAAGGGGCGCGCTTTTGCGCCGTTCCGTTTCTTACGGTTTCGCGCTCTCGCCCGCTCACGCGAGGGTGCTGCGGCGATCGAATTCGCGCTGCTCGCCATTCCCTATTTCCTGGTGATTTTCGCAATCCTCGAAACTTTCGTCGCCTTCGCCGCCGAGGAACTCGTCTCCAATGCCGTCGATACGATGAGCCGCCGGATGCGAACCGGGCAGATTACCTATAATCTCGGCCGCACGACCGATATGAACCAGGCGCAATTCCGCCAGGCTTTCTGCGATGAGGTTTCGATCTTGATCCGCTGCTCGGCGACCGAAGTCGCCACGCCGAGCAAGCTCTATCTGGATGTGCAGACGTTCGGCACCTTCTCGGCCATTCCAACGACGATCCCTAAGCTCTCCACCGATAAATATGCCGACATCAATACGGCGGCCTTCAAATATGCGCCAGGCGGCGCCGGCACGATCAACATGCTGCGCGCTTACTATCGCTGGGAAATCACCGCGGATCTGGTCCGGCCTTACATCACCACGATACGTCCCTCCGACGCTTCGATGCCGAGGCAATATCTGATCGTCGGGACCGCGGCCTTCCAAAACGAGCAGTATCCATAATGGCGTTGCGCAACCCGTTCACCAGATTGGTCCTGACGGTGCGGCGGCTGGCCCGCGACCGCAAGGGCGCCGGCGCGATCGAATTCGCGATCCTCTTTCCCGTGCTCGTCATGCTCTATATCGGCGCTTTCGAGATCACGGTCGGCCTCAGCGTCAGCAAGCGCGTGACACGCGCCGCAGGAACGGTGGCCGACCTCGTCACGCAGCAGCAATCCGTCACGAAGAGCGCGCTCGCGCAGATGCCGTCGGTCGCAACGGCGATCTTCGTGCCCTACAACTCCACGTCGCTGACGCTGAAGATCACCGGGATCACCATCGATGCCGGTGCCAATGCGAAGGTGCTCTGGTCCTGGGCGAAGGACGGTACGGTGCCCTATGCCAAGAACACCACGGTGAGCAACGTGCCAGCGGATATGAAGACGGCGAACAGTTTCCTGGTCCGTACCGAGCTCAGCATCCCCTATACGATGTTCCTGTTCGCCCCGAACTTCATGCCTGACGGCATGCGCACGATCACCATCAGCCGCAGTTATTTCTACCGCCAGCGGCAAGGCGACTCGATCCCCTGCGGCGACTGCTGACGGCCGCCTCCTACTCTTCTCGAATTTGCCAAGCCGGCCGCAGCATTATATGGCTGGATCTCAGCCGCCTCCGACATTCCAGAGGCCGGCGATCGGCTCTCTCGGGTGTAAAATGGCGCGTGCCTTTCTTTTTGTTCTGGATTCTTTCGGCGTTGGCGGAGCGCCGGATGCGGCGGCTTATGGCGACGAGGGCGCCGATACGCTCGGCCATATCGCCGAGTTCTGCGCAGCCGGAGCCGCAGACCGCGCCGGGTTGCGTGAAGGGCCGCTTTCCCTGCCCAAAATGTCGGAACTCGGGCTGATGCAGATCGCGCGGTCCGCCTCCGGCCGGTTTCCGGCCGGTATGCCCGTCCCGGAGAAGGTCTACGGCATTTATGGCGCCGCCACCGAAATTTCCCGCGGCAAGGATACGCCGTCGGGCCATTGGGAGATCGCGGGAACACCTGTCAGTTTCGATTGGGGTTACTTCCCGATAGAGGGCGACGCCTTTCCTCAGGAATTCATCGAGGCGCTATGCAGGGAGGCTGACGTGCCCGGCATTCTCGGCAACTGCCATGCCTCGGGAACGGAGATCATCGCCCGGCTCGGCGAGGACCATATCCGCACCGGCAAGCCGATCTGCTACACCTCTTCGGATTCGGTCTTCCAGGTCGCCGCGCATGAGGGGCATTTCGGCCTCGATCGTCTGCTCGCCTTCTGCCGTTTGGCCCGGGGGCTGCTCGATCCCTACAATATCGGCCGCGTCATCGCCCGGCCCTTTATTGGCCAGTCCGCCTCTACTTTCCAGCGCACCGGAAACCGGCGTGACTTCTCCGTGCTGCCGCCGGAGCCGACGCTGCTCGATCGGCTGATCGAGCACGGCCGGCATGTGCATGCTGTGGGAAAGATTGGCGACATCTTCGCGCATCAGGGCATTTCCAGGGTCATCAAGGCGAACGGCAACGAGGCGCTGATGGATGCGTCGCTCTCGGCGATCGATGAGGCTGAGGACGGCGACCTGGTCTTCACCAATTTCGTCGATTTCGACATGATCTATGGCCATCGCCGCGACGTGCCCGGTTATGCCGCAGCACTCGAAGCCTTCGATGCGCGCTTGCCCGAAGTCCACAAGAAACTGAAGCCCGGCGATCTCGTCGTGCTCACCGCCGATCATGGCTGCGATCCGACCTGGCGCGGCACGGACCATACACGCGAGCGCGTGCCTGTCATCGCCTATGGCCCCGGCATCCGGTCGCGTTCGATCGGCGTGCGCCGCAGCTATGCCGATATCGGCGAGAGCATCGCCCGGCATCTCGGCATCCCGGCCGGACCGCACGGAAGGAGTTTTCTGTGACATCGCATTTGAAGAAGGTCGAACTGCACTGCCATCTGGAGGGTGCGGCACCGCCAGCTCTGACCGCGGCGCAGGCACGGAAATATGGCGTCGACATCAGCGCTGAGCTTCGCGACGGCGCCTATGTCTGGCATGATTTCGCAAGCTTCCTCGAATGTTACGACAAGGTTTCCGAGGTCTACAAAACCGAGGAGGACTATGCGCTTCTGACCGAAACCTATCTCGACGAACTGGCCGGCATCGATACGATCTACAGCGAGCTCATCGTTTCGCCCGACCACGGCAAGCGCATCCGGCTGGGTGCCGATGCCTATATATCCGGTATCTGCGAAGGCATCCGGCGGGCCAAGGAAAAGAGCGGCATCGAGGCCCGGCTGATCGTCACCGGCGAGCGGCATTTCGGTCCGGAGAGCGTGATTGGTGCTGCCGAATATGCGGCAAGGGCCGCTAACCCTCTGATTACCGGCTTCAACCTTGCCGGCGAAGAGCGCATGGGCCGTGTGGCCGACTATGCCCGCGCCTTCGATATCGCCCGCGATGCCGGCCTCGGGCTCACCATCCATGCCGGCGAGGTCTGCGGCGCCTTCAGCGTCGCCGACGCGCTTGATGCGGTGCGCCCCTCGCGCATCGGCCACGGGGTGCGCGCCATCGAGGATCTCGATCTGGTGACGCGGCTTGCCGATCTCGGCACCGTGCTCGAGATCTGCCCGGGCTCCAATATTGCGCTCGGGGTCTTTCCCGATTTCGCGTCCCATCCGCTGCGCCGGCTGAAGGACGCAGGCGTGCGGGTAACGATCAGTTCGGACGATCCGCCTTTCTTTCATACTTCGCTCAAGCGGGAATACGAACTTGCGGCCGGGACCTTCGGCTTCAGCGACGCCGAGATCGATGCCATGACGCGCACGGCGATCGAGGCCGCCTTCGTCGACGATGAGACACGCAAGGCCCTGCTCGCCCGAATTTGAGGGCGAGAGGCTGGGGAAGATTGACCGCCACTCTTGCGGTCGGGCCAATTTCCGTGAAAGAAACATTCGATAGAAAGAATGAAAGGCTTCCCCATGGACGGCGTCACGGTCATCGATCATCCGCTTGTGCAGCACAAGCTCACCATCATGCGGCGCAAGGAGACATCGACGGGAAGTTTCCGGCGCTTGCTGCGCGAAATCTCGACGCTGCTCTGCTACGAGGTGACCCGCGATCTCGAACTGACGATGGAAACGATCGAGACGCCGCTGCAGACCATGGAATCGCCGATCCTCGAGGGCAAGAAGCTGGTCTTCGCCTCGATCCTGCGCGCCGGCAACGGGCTGCTCGAAGGCATGCTCGATCTCGTGCCGTCCGCCCGCGTCTCGCATATCGGCGTCTACCGCGACCACGAGACGCTGCAGCCGGTCGAATATTATTTCAAGGCGCCGGAAGACGTGGCCGAGCGGCTGATCATCGTCGTCGACCCGATGCTTGCGACCGGCAATTCCTCGATCGCGGCGATCGACAAGCTCAAGGAACGCGGCGCCCACAATATCCGCTTCCTCTGCCTGCTTGCCGCCCCGGAAGGCATCCGCAACTTTCGCGCCGCGCATCCCGATGTTCCGGTCTTCACCGCATCGATCGACAGTCATCTCAACGAGAAGGGCTACATCATGCCCGGCCTCGGCGATGCCGGCGACCGCATGTACGGCACGAAGTAATTTCAGCCTTCCTTTACCAAATCGAAAGACTTTACGGCCCGGAGGTTCATCCCGGGCCTTTTGTTGTCGATATTAGCAACTTGTCAGCACTTGAGGTTTAGCAAGCTTGGAGCATGAGGCCCTGCATGAAGCCGGGTTTATACAGGAAGGATTTCTGTTTCATGCTCGTGCGTACCGTCCTATTCGCCAGCATCGCCGCGGTGCTCGCCACACAGGTGCCTTCCTTCTTCGGAGGCACCAGCCAGCAGCCCGCTGAAACTCTCTCCGCCAATTACGTATCGACCGAAACCGAGCAGCCGGTCGCACCGGAGCCAATCTACGGCAGCAATGCGATCCGGCTGCAGGCCGATGCGCAGGGCCACTATACCGGCAGCTTCAAGATCAACGGCAAGCCAGTGCAGGGCCTGATCGATACCGGCGCCACCTATGTAGCGCTCAACGAGACGCTCGCCCGCCGGCTGGGCTTTACCGCCAACCAGCTCGATTTCCGCTATGGGGTGAACACGGCGAACGGCTAGACGAAGGCCGCACATGTGACGCTCGACCGCGTCGAGATCGGCGGTATTCGCGTGCGTGAGGTCGAAGCCTTCGTCCTGAAGGACAATGCGCTGACGACGACGCTGGTCGGCATGAGCTTCCTGCAGAAGCTCGCCTCCTATTCCGTCGCCGACGGCTCGCTCAGCCTCAAGCAGTAAACCGCGTCAGATCAGGCCCGCAATCACCGGTGTCAGCTCCGGCTTCTCCTCGGTGATGCGGTAGTGCGCGGCAAGTGCCGCAACTGCTCTCTCTGCCGCTGCGTCGTCGGCGGCGTGAACCAGCGCGATTAGTTCGCCCGCGTTTACGCGGGTGCCAAGCGGCAGGAGTTCGGAAAAGCCGACGCGATGGTCGATCCGGTCCGCCGGATGGCGTCTTCCGCCGCCGAGATCGATGACGCTGACGCCGACACCGCGCGCATCACAAGCAGAAAGCCAGCCGGACCGGGCGGCCGGGACAGGCTTTTCCACAGGCGCCCTAGCCAGATATCGGTCGGGATTTTCGATGAGATCGGCCGGGCCGCCGAGCATCGATACCA
Source organism: Rhizobium sp. WYCCWR 11152 (assembly GCF_013087615.1). Lineage (NCBI taxonomy): Bacteria > Pseudomonadati > Pseudomonadota > Alphaproteobacteria > Hyphomicrobiales > Rhizobiaceae > Rhizobium > Rhizobium sp. WYCCWR 11152. Next base: position 624,271 of record NZ_JABFCP010000011.1, read on the forward strand.
TACGCGCGAAGACTTCAGCCGCCTTTCCCGACGACAAAGCCCGCCGCGCCATTCCCTCAGCTTCATCAGGCGAAGCGGCGATACCGGATTTCACCAGCATCTCGGCGGCGAAGGCGAAAACGACGATATCAAGCCGCGTGTCCCTTTTCCTGCCTGCCAGAAAATCCAGGCAGTTGCGCATCTCGACGGCATTACCGGCACTATCGGCGAGCGGCTGGTTCATGTCGGTGATCAGGGCCGAGGTCTTCACGCCGGCGCCATTGGCCACCTCGACCAGCGACTGCGCCAGGATCTCGGCCTGGCCGCGGTCAGCCATGAAAGCGCCGTTGCCGACCTTGACGTCGAGCACCAGCGTCTCTAGCCCGGCCGCAAGTTTCTTCGAGAGGATAGAGGCGGTGATGAGGGGAATGGAATCGACGGTGGCGGTCACATCGCGCACAGCATAGAGCCTGCCGTCGGCGGGCGCCAAGGTGCCGGTCTGGCCGATGATGGCGCATCCCGCCTCCTTCACGACCTTGTGGAACAGGTCCGCGTCCGGGGTGATCATATAGCCGGGAATGGATTCGAGCTTATCCAGCGTGCCGCCGGTATGGCCGAGACCACGCCCGGAGATCATCGGAACGGCGAGGCCGCAAGCGGCGGCGATCGGCGCCAGCATCAGCGAAACATTGTCGCCGACGCCGCCGGTCGAATGTTTGTCAGCGATCGGGCGGTCGATATCGGTCCACTGCAGCCTGTCGCCGGAATCGGCCATCGCCAGCGTTAAGGCCACGATTTCGGCCCGCGACATGCCCTTGAACCAGACGGCCATGGCGAATGCGCCGATCTGGCCTTCCGACAGTTGGCCGGCAGCCAACGCAGCGATGAAGGAGCTGATCTCGGCGGCGTCGAGTTCGTCACCATCGCGCTTACGTCGGATGATCTCCTGCGGAATCATTTCAGTAGCTCGACGCCGCAGCCGGTGCCGACTGTGTTCCGCTCAGAACCGCCAGGATATCGTCGAGCAGGTCGGAAGCGCCGAAGCGGAACGTCGACGGCATCGCCCAGTCCGGTGTCATGATGGTTTCGGCAAGGCTCAGATAGAGTGCGGCATCGGCCACCGAGCCGATGCCGCCGGCCGGCTTGAAGCCGACCTTGCGGCCGCTCTCGCGGATCGCGCGGATCATGATGTCGGCGGCTTCGAGCGTCGCATTGACGGCGACCTTGCCGGTCGAGGTCTTGATGAAATCGGCGCCGGCTTCGATGGCGAGTTCGGAGGCATGGCGGATCAATGCGGCATCCTTCAGCTCGCCAGTCTCGATGATGACCTTCAGAAGCACGGGGCCGGCGCATTCTGCGCGCACGGCCTTGACCATGTCGGTCACCGCCTTCTCGTTGCCGGCGAGCAGCTTGCGGTAGGGGATGACCAGATCGATCTCATCGGCGCCATCGGCAATCGCCTCGCGTGCTTCGGCAGCGACATCGGCCACTTCCATATCGCCGGAAGGGAGGTTGACGACGGTCGCGATACGCAAGGCATGCCCGGTGCCAAGGATATTGCGGGCCTGAGCGACGAACCGCGGCCAGATGCAGATCGCAGCGCTGGTGCCATAGGGCGTCTGCGCCCGGGCGCAGAGCGCTTCGATCTGCGCCTCGGTGCAATCATCCTTCAAATTGGTGAGATCGAGAAGAGAAAGGGCGACAGCCGCCGTCTCCCGGTTGGAATGGCTATTCATCTTCGCTTCCTCTAGAGCATGATGCCGGAAAGTGTGCGCGGTTTCGGACGACATCATGCTCTAACTATAGAATGTAGAACAGGATTCAGATTTTAGGCCGACCCGGCCTAAAATCATCCTGTTCCAGCCGCAATCATGTCTTTCAATATGGCGGCGAGACGGGCGCCGCCGATGGGCGCCATGTCCTTGGTTTCTTCATGGCTGAGCTCATTGCCGGTCATGCCTGCCCCATAGTTGGTGATAACGGAGGCGGCTGCAACCCTCAGGCCCAGCATTCTTGCGATGATGACCTCGGGCACCGTCGACATGCCGACGGCATCGGCGCCAAGGATGCGCGCCATGCGGATTTCCGCTGGCGTTTCGAAGCTTGGACCGGAGAACCACATATAGACCCCCTGCGCCAGCTCGATTTCAAGCTTTACCGCTGCCCTCTGCATCGCTGCGGCAAGCTCGGCATCATAGGCATTGGTCATGCCGACGAAACGGTGATCGCTTTCCTCGCCGATCAGCGGGTTCATGCCGGAATAGTTGATGTGATCGGTGATCTGCATCACCGAACCGGGCGGCAGGTCGTCGCGCAGCGATCCGGCCGAATTGGTCAGGATCAGCGCCTCGACGCCGAGCGCCTTCAGCACCTCGATCGGCAGGCGCATGGCGTTGGCATCGCCCTTCTCGTAATAATGCACGCGGCCGGAGAGCATGACGACAGGCACGCCGCCGAGGCGGCCGGCGACAACTTCGCCTGCATGGCCGGAGACGGCACTGACGGGAAAGCCCGGCAGGTCGCGATAGGGAACACGCACGGCGCCGTCCAGCTCACCGACGAGAGAGCCGAGACCGGAGCCGAGCACGATGCCGTGGCGCGGCTTGATGCCGCCGAGCAGTGCGGCGAGCAGGTTGACTGTCGCCTTCATCCGAGTTCGGTCTCGAAGCTGAAGGGGAGAAGCTCTTCCATCGTCATGGTCTTCTTCACGCCTGCCTCATCGCAAAGATAGATCTTCGTCTCCTTGGAGGCGAATTCGGAGATCTTCTGGCGGCAGCCGCCGCAGGGCGGGCAGAGCGGCAGCTTCTCGGCAATGACCGCCATTTCGACGATCTTCTTTGCGCCGCCCATGATCATGGCGCCGATCGCCGTCGGCTCGGCACACCATCCTTGCGGAAAGGAGAGGTTTTCGATGTTGGCTCCGGTATAGACCTTACCGTCCTCGGCGCGGATCGCCGCACCGACCGGGAATTTCGAATAGGGCGCATGGGCAAAGGCCATGGCGCCGCGGGCGGCTTCGAACAGATCGTGAGACATATCAACGCTCCTTGGTATAGGGCACGCCACCGGCTTTCGGCGGGGTCGCGACGCCGATGAAGCCGGCAAGCAGGACGCAGGTCAGGACGTAGGGCAGCGCCTGGAAGACCTGAACCGGCACTTCGCCAATCAGCGGCACCTGCTTTCCCTGCATGAAATTTGCCAGCGCATCGAGGAAGCCGAAGAGCAGGCAGGCAAACATGACGGGCACCGGCTTCCACTTGGCAAAGACGAGAGCGGCGAGCGCGATGTAGCCCTTGCCGGCCGACATGTCCTTGATGAAGGCGGCGGACTGGGCGATTGCCAGATAGGTGCCGGCAAAGCCGCAGAGAATGCCGGCACACATGACGGCGCGGTAACGCAGCCAGGCGACCGAGATACCGGCCGTATCGACCGCGCCCGGGTTTTCGCCGACGGCGCGCAGCCGCAGGCCGAAGCGTGTGCGGTAAAGCACCCACCAGGAAAACGGCACGGCAAGAAAGGCCAGGTAGGTGAGGATATTGTTGCCGGATATGACATTGGCATAAAGTGGGCCGATGATCGGTATGTCGCGGGCGGCGTCGGCGCCCGGCAGGATGATCGGCGCAAAACGCGAATCCGGCGCCAACTGCGGCGTGCGCCCGCCCTGGCCGAACCAGGCCTGACCGAGCACGATGGTGATGCCGGCAATGAAGAAGTTGATCGCCACACCTGACACAATCTGGTTGCCGCGGTTGGTGATCGAGGCAAAGCCGTGCACCAGGCTCAGCGCCACCGAGCAGAGGATGCCGGCACCGAGCCCGAGCCAGGCCGAATCGGTGAGATAGGCAACGCAGGCGGCGGCAAAGGCCGAGCCTAGCATCTTACCCTCGAGGCCGATATCGAAGATGCCGGCGCGTTCCGAAAACAGACCGGCAAGGGCGGTGAAAATCAGCGGTATCGACAGGCGAATCGTGGAGGCTAGAACGCTGATGAAGATGTCATAATAATCCATCGTCCGCTCCTCAGGCTCGCTTTAACTGTTGATAGAGGCGGACCATCGCCGGCCGGAACATGTATTCCAGCGCGCCGGCAAAGAGGATCACCAGACCCTGGATGACCAGGATCATCTCGCGGGTGATATTCGGCATTTCGAAGGAAACCCAGTCGCCGCCTTGGTAGAGAATACCGAAGAGGATCGCCGCCATGATGATGCCGAGCGGATGGTTGCGGCCCATCAGCGAGACGGCGATGCCGACGAAGCCGGCACCACCGACGAATTCGACCTGCAGACGGGCCGACGAGCCCATGACGGGGTTCAGCGCCATCATGCCGGCGAGCGCGCCGGAGAGCAGCATGGCGATGATCACTGTGCGGGCATAGGGGATGCCGGCATAGGTGGCCGCCGTGGGGCTGACGCCCAAGGTGCGCATCTCGAAGCCGAGCTTGGTGCGCCAGACGAGCAGCCAGACGAGGTAGCTGACGACGAGCGCAATGATGAAGGAGACGTTGAACGGGGCAGCCCCCAGCTTGGCGCCGAACAGCTGCATCACCCAGCCGAGCTTCGGCAATTGGCCGCCTTCGAGGAAGGTGCGGGTTTCCGGCGCCATTTTGCCGGGCACGATCAGCACATGCACCAGGAGATACACCATCAGTGCTGCGCCGATATAATTGAACATGATCGTCGTGATGACGATGTGGCTGCCGCGTTTTGCCTGCAGGAAGGCCGGGATGAAGGCCCAGGCCGCGCCGAACAACCCGGCGCCGACGACGGCGATCGGCATCGTCACATACCACGGCACGTAGCGATCGAGCGCCAGCGCCACCAGCGCGCAGCCGAGGCCACCGAGATAGGCCTGGCCTTCGGAACCGATGTTGAAAAGGCCCGCATGGATCGCCACCGCGACGGAAAGGCCGGTGAAGATGAAGCTCGTCGCGTAATAGAGCGTAAAGCCGATGCCTTCGCCGTTGCCGAGCGCGCCCTGGATGAGCAGCGACAGCGCATCGAGCGGGCTCTCGCCGATCAGCCAGACGACGAAGCCGGAGATCAGGAAGGCGACGGTGAGGTTCAAAAGCGGGATGAGGCCGTAGTTGATCCAGTTTGGTAGCGGAACGGAAGCAGTGCTCATAAAGGCCTCACGCGGCAATGCCGGCCATCATCAGGCCGAGGGTCTGTTCACCGGCATCGGGCGTCTTCTCGCCGACGACATGGCCGGCAAACATGACAAGGATACGGTCCGAAAGGGAGCGGATTTCATCGAGTTCGACGGAGACGAGCAGGATCGCCTTGCCCGCGTCGCGCATTTCGATGATCCGTCGGTGGATGAATTCAATGGCGCCGATATCGACGCCGCGTGTCGGCTGGCCGATGATCAGCATCTTCGGATCGCGTTCGATCTCACGGGCAACGACGATCTTCTGCTGATTGCCGCCGGAGAAATTCGCCGTCTTCAGCCGCGGGTTCGGCGGACGGATGTCGTATTTCTCGATCTTCTCCATCGCATCCTTGCGGATCGCTTCGAGATCGAGCAGCGGGCCTTTGCTGTAGGCCGGGCGGCGATGATAGCCGAGCACGGAATTTTCATATTCCTCGAATTTCAACACCAAACCCATATGGTGGCGGTCCTCTGGAATATGAGCGAGGCCGAGATCACGCAGGCGGGCGGGATCGGCCTTGTCGATCGTCTGGCCGTCGAGAAGAATTTCACCGGAGGTCGGTTTTCGGATGCCGGCAATCGCCTCCAGCAATTCGGACTGGCCATTACCGGCGACACCGGCGATGCCGACGATCTCACCAGCGCGCACGTCGAAGGAGACATTGTCGACCATGGTGACGCCACGATTGTCCTTGACCGTGAGGTTGCGGACGGACAGCACGGCGGCTTGCGGGTTCGCCTCGCCCTTCTGCACACGCAGCAGCACGCGGCGGCCGACCATCAGCTCGGCGAGCTCCTCCACCGTTGTTTCCGCCGTCTTGCGGGTCGCGACCATCTCGCCGCGGCGCATGACCGAGACCGAATCGGTGATCGCCATGATCTCGCGCAGCTTGTGGGTGATGAGGATGATCGTCTTGCCCTGGTCGCGCAGTACCTTGAGGATACGGAAGAGATGATCGGCCTCTGCCGGCGTCAACACGCCGGTGGGCTCGTCGAGGATCAGGATCTCGGCGCCGCGATACATGGCTTTCAGGATCTCGACACGCTGCTGCAGGCCGACCGGCAGCTCCTCGATCAGCGCGTCCGGATCGACCTCCAGGCCATATTCCATTTCCAGCCGCTTGAGCTCGGCACGGGCCGATGCGACGCCCCTCGCCAGCAGCATGCCGCCTTCGGCGCCAAGCATGATGTTCTCGAGCACCGTGAAATTATCGACCAGCATGAAGTGCTGGTGCACCATGCCGATCCCGGTGGCGATCGCCGCCTGGCTGTCGCGGATGGTGACGGGATTGCCGTTGACCCGGATCTCGCCGCTATCGGCATGGTAGAAACCATAAATGATCGACATCAGGGTCGATTTGCCGGCGCCGTTTTCGCCGATGATGCCGTGGATCGTCCCCTTGGCAACGGTGAGGTTGATGTCCTTGTTGGCATGGACGGCACCGAATTTCTTGTCGATGCCGACAAGCTCGATAGCGGGCTTATCTGTCACTGCAGACTCCAAATAAGAAAAGGGCGTATGGCGAAAATCCCCTCCGCCATACGCCCGATCTCAATCGTCGATCACATTCGGGCGCGGATCACTTCGGGCAAGCGTTGTCCGAGGTGTAATCGTGAACCTTGACGGTTCCCGCGATGATGTCGGCCTTGGCCTTGTCGACGGCAGCCTGCATTTCCGGTGTGATCAGCGACTTGTTGTTGTCGTCGATCGCGGCGCCAACACCGTCTTCCTTGACGCCGAGCGCCTGGACGCCAGCGGTGAACTTGTCGTTCTTGGTGTCGTTGTAGGCATTGTAGACAGCGAGGTCGACGCGCTTGACCATCGAGGTCAGGACCGAGCCCGGATGCAGATGGTTCTGGTTGGAGTCGACGCCGATCGACAGCTTCTTGTTGTCGGCGGCCGTCTGCAGAACGCCGAGACCGGTGGCACCGGCTGCCGCATAAACGACGTCAGCGCCTTGGTCGATCTGGTTCTTGGCCAGCTCGCCGCCGCGGACCGGGTCGTTCCAGGCAGCGCCCGTGGTGCCGGTCATATTCTGGAACACTTCGATATCGGCCTTGACGGAGCGGGCGCCCTGCTCGTAGCCGCATTCGAACTTGCGGATCAGCGGAATGTCCATGCCACCGACGAAGCCGACCTTGCCGGTCTTGGAGGCCATGCCGGCGAGAACGCCGACGAGGTAGGAGCCTTCTTCTTCCTTATAGACAACCGAGCGGACGTTCGGCTTGTCGACGACGGAGTCAACGATGATGAATTTGGTATCCGGGAATTCGGCTGCAACCTTCTCGATGGCCGAGGTCCAGGCGAAGGAAACGGCAACCACTGGATTGAAACCGCGGCTTGCAAAGTTGCGGATGGCCTGTTCGCCCTGAGTGTCGCCCGTCGGCTCGAAGTCGCGATAGGCAATGCCGGTCTCGGCCTTGAACTTCTCGGCACCGTTATAGGCCGCCTCGTTGAAGGACTTATCGAACTTCCCGCCGGTGCCGTAAACCAGCGCCGGCTTGACATCGGCGGCAAGCGCCGTCGTCGACATGGCAGCCACGGCAAAGAGAGTGAGAAGGGATTTTTTCATTGTGCAGCCCTGTTGTTGCTATTCGTTAGGGGTCCTCCCGCAAGCCCTTTCCGGGCATGTCTGCGGAACCACCGACCTCCCCCCGGAGGCCTGGCTGCGTGCATCCTTGCATGGCTCACGGAAAAATTCACCAGAAATTTTTCAGGCGGTAAAGATTTGCAGCGATTGCCAAAAATCAGCTCTTCGGGACTGATTTTTGGACATTCTCTCCCTCAGAATGCGGATTTTCTAGCCAGTCCGGCGGTAAATACCGAGGTCGAAGAGCGGGCGACGCCACAGGGATTTCTCGCCGGATCGCGCCGGCAAAACCACCTTGCTATGCAGTAAAGCGACCGGCTACCGGCGGCTTCTTGTAGCCGATCATCCACAGAAGCAGCGCGATCACCAGGAAAACGGCAAAGGCCGGCTGGAGCATCAGCCACTGGAAGATGAGAGTGTAGAAACGCGGGTGGATATAATAGGAAAGGGAGGATTGCAGCGACGTCAGCGTTGTCGGGCTGACATCCTGCCAGGCATCGGAGATCGGCGTCATCACCACGGAGGACGCCGCAACCGATTGGATCGAATCGATGGTCCCGGCAATAACGGCCGCCGCAAGCGCGACAAGACTCGCCAGACGCAACAGGAAACGCATCAATTCCTCCGACGCTCGATATGCCGGACAATTCCGGCCGGCCGCGCCATTCTCCACCTTAGAGAATTACATAGTCATCGATGAGGTGAAGCACAATGGAGTGGCCGAGGCGAGTTTTATCGCAAGAAGTCAAAAAACTGTTAGATTTCGGTTGATCGGCAAAAATTCATCGGTATATATCGCGCCGTTCCGACGATTTGCTCCTATCCGGGCGCGAACGCCAAAAAAGGACAGGTGGCCGAGTGGTTTAAGGCGCACGCCTGGAACGCGTGTGTACGTGAAAGCGTACCGTGGGTTCGAATCCCACCCTGTCCGCCATATCCCTCGTTTTTCAATATTGATTCAAACCGTATCGAGAGCGGGACGCGGAAGCGTTTTTGGCGGCACGCTTCGATAGAACAAGCTGGTCGTCCGCATATTCTCAAACTCGCTGAAGCAGGGCGCGTCCAATCGGCTTCGGGTTCTCGCTGCGCAACACCAGAGATGTCGTCACGGCCCCGAAACGCGCGATCGTGTCCACGATCGTTTCCAGCTCTCCCGGCGACGGAAGCAGCACCTTCAAAAGAAAACAGTCCTCTCCAGTGAGGCGGAATACTTCCATGACCTGCGGCATCTCCGCGAACTGTTTTAGACAGGATTTGATATGCTCATGCGTCGTGCGCAAGCGAAGCACAGCCGTCATTCCAATTCCCAAAGCGGTGGGGTCGATGCGGGCGGCGTAACCGACAATGATGCCGCGGTCTTCCAGCCGCTTGACCCGTTCCGATGCTGCCGGCTGAGAGAGCCCGACCCGCCGACCGAGTTCGGAAATTGCAATGCGTCCATTTTCCTGCATCGCTTCGATAATGGCGATATCGGTTGGATCGAGCAGTACCCGATTGTTTTCCTGAAAAGCCATGGGATCACCTTGAAATCATCGGAAAGAGACGCGGTTTTCCGATGATCATTCATTCCGAAGCAAATGAAAATGCATCATTTTCATCTGCGCGGATGATCAGAGGAAAAGACATGGAGGACATCATCATATTGCCGGGGATTGGCGGTTCGGGCGAGGCTCATTGGCAAACACGCTGGGAAAGGTCGAGCCCGGACATGCGGCGTTTCCAACCGGCCAATTGGGAAAAGCCCGATCTGGCGGACTGGATTTCAGCCCTGGAGCGCGCCGTCGGCGCATCGGCAACCCCTCCCCTGCTGGTCGCCCACAGCCTTGCCTGTCTGCTGGTCGCTCATTGGCAGCAGGTTTCTTCGCTTGCCGTTGCCGGAGCGTTTCTAGTCGCGGTCCCGGATCCGCAGTCCGCGTCATTCCCTGAGGAGGCGGCCGGATTCGCCGATCCGCCGTCGCAAAAGATGCGCTTCCCCACTCTGATCATCGCAAGCACCGATGATCCTTTCGGCACGCTCGACCATGCCCATGCGCGAGCAGATCTGTGGGGCAGCGGCCTTGTCGCTATCGGTCCTTTCGGCCATATCAACGGGCAAAGCGGCCTTGAAGACTGGGGCCAGGGAAAGGCCTTGCTGACGGCGTTTTCCGCCGGATTGGCAAAATCTGATTGGACTTAATCTTGTTTTCGAGTTCACGATCAAATGGCTCAAACGGGCCTTTGCCTGTGCTGGATGCGTCGAGACGGAGCAACGAAATGCTCCGCTCGCAAGCGTGCGTTCAAGGCTCATCGAGCCTGTCTTTTCCGACCGCGCGGCGAGATTTAAAGCGCCCAAAGATTCCTGAATTTTTACCATGCGGCTTCACCGCGTCTTTGCACGTTTGGGTTTACCGTCTGCAAAATTAAAAAACAGAGGTAAAACAGGTGCAAGAACTTTCGGTAAAGTCGAAGATCATCAAATCCGTCTATTTCAGCCAGGACGACGGACGGCTACGGATTTGTTTCAAGAATGGCGAGGAACGTCTATTTGCAGGCGTTCCCTCCTCGGAAGTGCACGCGATGACGGTGGCGCCGTCTCCCGGCCATTATTATCTCGACCGGATCAGAACCCGGTTTCGCAGATTGGCAGCCTGAAAAACCCGAAGGATAGCTTGTGCGAAATCGGGACGAGGCCGGTGGATATTAACCGGCTGTTAGCCCTCGATATCATCTGGGTTGGATCGCCCCTGCCGGAAAGCGCCAACGTGTCGGCGCTGCCGGCCTGTTCAAGGTCGGCCAGCCGGGAGGCTCGGCGGCGGACCCCAGCCAGGAAGTCGAGCCTCCCCGTCACGGGTGCTCGTTGAGCTTAGTGGCGAAACACATGAGCGGCTTTCGGACGCCGCTACGCCCCTGCTGCCTGATTGAGATGACCCCGGGCCGTTACGACCAATCATCCCCTAGGCTAGCGAATAGGGGCTAATCCTGTGAAAAACCCAAATTATCGCATCCGGACTCGACAATGCTTTATTAGAATGATTGCATAAATCGGGATAAAGACGGGGGTAACGATGTTCGAGAATCTGCTTGAGATGCAGGAGCGTGGCGCACGGGACCGTGCGCGTGGCCGCAGTCTGGCCGACAATCCGATGTCGAAGCCGGATATCCTGCCGATCGCCGACTTCCAGGAGTGGTACTCGATGTTCGACGCCTGGCGCTTCGGTTGGTCGATCGAGGATGCGATGGCGGGGCACATCAATATGCCCCGGGACAGCGGCACATTGGCCCAGACCTACACCAGAACGGTCTGATCGATCCTGTCCTCGGCGCCGAAGAATTTCAGGTAGCGTTCGACCTCGGCCGGGTCGCCGGTCGCCTTCTGCGGGTTGTCGGAGAGCTTCACCGCCGGACGACCGTTGGCGTCGCTGACCTTGCAGACGACGGAGATCGGGTTGAGGCCGGAGATCTCGATCGGCGCGCAGCCGGAAAAATCGTTCGTCAGGTTCGTGCCCCAGCCGAAGCTCATGCGCACGCGGCCTTCGAAATGCCGGTAGGTATCGATGATGGCGTCGACATCGAGACCATCGGAGAAGATCAGCAGCTTCTGGCGCGGATCGCGGCCCATCTTCTTCCACCAGTCGATAATCTTCTCGCCGCCTTCGATTGGCGGGGCACTGTCCGGGCGGAAGCCGGTCCAGTCGGCGACCCATTCCGGTGCGTCGCGCAGGAAGGCGGCGGTGCCGAAGGCATCCGGCAGGACGATCAGCAGGTTGCCGCCATAGAGCTTGTTCCAGTCGCGCAGGATCTTGTAGGGCGCGTTGCGCAGTTGCTCGTCGGTTTCGGCAAGGGCGGCGGCCACCATCGGCAGCTCGTGAGCATTGGTGCCGACGGCCTCGAGATCGGAATCCATCGCCAGCAATACGTTGCTGGTACCGGCAAAGGCCGGGCCGATGCCTTCCTTCAGCGCCTCGACGCACCAGCGCTGCCAGAGGAAACTGTGGCGGCGGCGGGTGCCGAAATCGGAGATACGTAGGCCCGGCAATTCCTTCAGCCGTTCGACCTTCGACCACATCTTCGCCTTGGCCCGGGCATAGAGTACATCGAGGGTGAAGGGACCGAGCGCCTTCATCGCCGAGCGCGACCGCAGCTCGTTGACGATGGCAAGCGCCGGGATCTCCCACATGGTGGTTTCTTTCCACGATCCGTGGAAATCCAGCACATATTGCCCGTCCTTCTTCGACAGCTCGTATTCGGGCAGCTGGAAATTGGAAAGCCAGGCAAGGAATTCCGGCTCGAAGATCTGGGCGCGGCCGTAGAAGCTGTTACCCGCAAGCCAGATCATCTCCTTCTTGGAGAGTCTCAGCGTGCGGGCATGATCGAGCTGCTCGCGCAATTCGCCTTCGTCGAGCTCATCGGCGAGACGCACCCGTTTGGTGCGGTTAATCAGGGTGAAGGACGCGTTCACGTCAGGATAGAGCTTCCAGATCATCTGCAGCATCAAAAGCTTGTAGAAGTCGGTATCGATCAGACTGCGGATGATCGGATCGAGTTTCCAGGCGTGATTGTAGACGCGTCTTGCGATATCGGTCCTGGCCATCAAACTCCCGCCCCTGTCCACTCCGGTCAGGTGCTGCCAAATTCCCGGGTACTGCCAAGTTCCCAGCCGGCGCACAAATCCGGCTCGTGCGCCTTCTTATCGAAAAATCAGCAGACAAAGTCCAGACAAAACAATAAACGTCCCGCAGCAGTGGCGCGGCGGGACGTGAACATGATTTCGCTCACGTTTACTGGGCTGGCGTTGCGGGCGCCACATTCGGAGCAGCCGGCGTGGTGTTCGGCGTTTCGGTTGGAACGGCAGTGCCGTTCTGTAGCGCCGGCGCGGGGGCCAGAGCAGGCTGCTGCGACTGAAGCTGCTGGCCTGGCTGCTGCGGTGCCACCTCATTTGCCTCGCGATTTCCCCAGATCTCGACCGGTATCCAAACCACGAAGGCAAGCACCAGCGCGACGATCAGCACCGTCAGGATGCGATAACCCGTGCGTCCCTGCCTTGCCTTCACGGGCGGGATCAGCTCTTCCTTGTGAAGCTTGCCATCCGACTTTTCCCAGCGTGTTTCGGTCTGATGGGCCATCATCGTCTCCTTCCGCTGTCTTAACCGGCCGATCCGGCCGCGAAGAATTTCCGCGGAGGAAACGGGTGGCAGTCTGGAAGGTTCCGAAAGCTCAATAGCCGGCGGCGCGGTCGACCACGAATTGCAGCGGCTCGCCGCGCTCGAAACGGCCGATCTGCGTCTCGACATGACGGAACAGCGCGTTTTCTTCGGAGACGGCCGCGTCGTGCGGCGTGAGGAAGACGTTCCGCAATTCCCACAGCGGGTGGTCTGATGCAAGCGGCTCCGCCTCGAAGACATCGAGGGAAGCCCCGCCGAGAGTGCCGTCACGAATGGCGGAGACGATATCGGCCTCGACCTGGCTCTTGCCGCGGCCGGCATTGATGAGGACCGGCTGCCCGAGCGCGCCGTTGCGGCGCAGCTTCGCAAACAGCCGGGCGTCATAGAAGCCTGATGTGTCAGGCGTCAGCGGCAGCAGGCCGACGAGGATGTCGGTCCTTGCGAGGAAACTATCCAACTCGCTGGCATCGAAGGTTTCGACGCCATCGATCTGCTTGCGGCTGCGTGACCAGCCGATGACGTTGAACCCCATCACTCTCAGCTTGGTGACCGCATCCTGCCCGAGAATGCCAAGACCCATGACGCCGACCGTCACCTCTGCCGCCTCCGGCGCGATCAGCTTGGCCCATTCACGTTGCCGCTGGTGGCTGTCATGGGCGTATTGGCCGCGCAGATGCATCAGGCATTGCATGACCACCCATTCGCTCATGCGGGTCGTCAGGCTGCGGTCGACGAAGCGGACGATCGGGATCTCGGGCAGATCGGCCATGCCGATGATGTGGTCGACGCCGGCGCCGCCGGAGAAGATCACTTTCAGGTTCGGCGCCCGTTTGAAGAGATCGGCATCCGGTTTCCAGAGAAGCGCGTATTCGACCGCTTGGAGATCGCGTGCCCGATTGCCCGGATCGGCGAGATTGATGCTGCCGCGGTCGGCAAAGGCGGCCTTCAGCACGCGAGCGATGCCTTCGGGATTGAACTTGATGTCGACGAGAATGGGAGGACGGGCGGACATGATCTTCTTTACTGCTGTACGGCGGGTGTCGGCACCGCCTCGATGTTGAAAGCGGCGGCCATCAGTGCCCGGGTGTATTCGTCCTTCGGCGCGCGGAAGACTTCGGCTGACGGGCCCTGCTCCACCACCTTGCCGAACCGCATGACGATGACGTCGTTGGCGAGCGCCTTCACCACCTTCAGGTCGTGGCTGATGAAGAGATAGGCGAGATCGTGCTTCTTCTGCAGATCGCGCAGGAGATCGACCACCTGCGCCTGCACGCTCATGTCGAGCGCGGAGGTCGGCTCGTCGAGCATGACGAAGCGCGGTTTCAGCACCATGGCCCGGGCGATGGCGATACGCTGGCGCTGGCCGCCGGAGAATTCGTGCGGATAACGCCAGCGGGTCAGGGGATCGAGACCGACCTCCTCCAGGGCCCAGCAGACGCGCTGGTCGCGTTCTTCTGATGTCAGCGAGCGCTCGTGCACTTTAAGGCCTTCGGCGACGATATCGCCGACCGACATGCGCGGGCTCAGCGATCCATAGGGATCCTGGAAGACGACCTGCAGCTGGTTGCGCAGTGGCCGCATCTCGCTAAATGAATAGCCGGCTATATCCTTGCCGACAAAGGCAATTCGCCCTTGCGAGGAGATCAGCCGGGTGAGCGCCAGGCCGAGCGTGGTCTTGCCCGAGCCCGACTCGCCGACGACGCCGAGGGTCTGGCCGGCGCGCAGCGAAAGATCGATGCCGTCGACTGCCTTGACGTGATCGACGACGCGGCGCATCAGCCCTGATTTGATCGGGAACCAGACGCGGATATCCGAACCTTCCATCACCAATGGTTTCGACGGATCGGCCAGCGGCGGCTCGCCGCGCGGTTCGGAGGCAAGAAGGTGCCGGGTATAGTCGTGCTTCGGATTGGAAAAGACGTCCTCGACGGTGCCGGTTTCGACGATCTTGCCCTTGGTCATGACGCAGACGCGATCGGCGAATTTGCGGACGATGCCGAGATCATGGGTGATGAACAGCAGCGACATGCCGTGGACGGCCTTCAACTGCCGGAGCAATTCGAGGATCTGCGCCTGCACGGTGACATCGAGGGCGGTGGTCGGCTCGTCGGCAATCAGCAGCTCCGGCCGGTTGGCGAGCGCCATGGCGATCATGACGCGCTGTCGCTGGCCGCCTGACAGCTCGTGCGGATAGGCCTTCAACCGCTTTTCCGGTTCGCGGATGCCGACCTGGTTCAGCAATTCCAGGACGCGCTCACGCGCCGGCTGGCCGGTGAGGCCTTGGTGGAGGGCGAGGATCTCGGCGATCTGCTTCTCGATCGTATGAAGCGGATTGAGCGAGGTCATCGGCTCCTGGAAGATCATGGTGATGTCATTGCCGCGCACTTCACGCAGTTCCCGCTCCGACGCCTTCAGGAGGTCCTTGCCCTTGAAGAGGATTTCGCCGGAGGGATGGCTTGCCGAGGGATAAGGCAAAAGCCGCAGGATCGAGTTGGCCGAAACCGATTTGCCGGAGCCGGATTCGCCGACGAGCGCCACGACCTCGCCTTTGGCGATATCGAAGGAGATGTGATCGACGGCAAGCGAGGTCTCGCCGCCCTGATGAAAGGCAACCGAGAGATCGCGGACGGAAAGCAGCGGTTCTGGCATGTCACTCATTGAAACGTCTTCCTCGGATCGAAGGCATCGCGCACGGCTTCGCCGATGAAGATCAGCAGGGAAAGCATGATCGACATGGCAAAGAAGGCCGTCAGCCCGAGCCATGGCGCCTGCAGATTGGTCTTGCCCTGCGCGATCATCTCGCCGAGCGAGGGGGAGCCTGGCGGCATGCCGAAGCCGAGGAAATCGAGCGAGGTCAGCGTCGTGATCGAACCGGAGAGGATGAAGGGCAGGAAGGTCAGCGTCGCGACCATGGCGTTCGGCAGCAGGTGGCGCCACATGATGGTGCGATTGTTGACGCCGAGCGCGCGGGCGGCGCGGACATATTCGAAATTGCGGGCGCGCAGGAATTCGGCGCGCACGATGCCGACGAATCCGACCCAGGAAAACAGCAGCATGATGCCGAGCAGCACGAAGAAGCCGGGCGGCAGGAGTGCGGCGATGATCAGCAGGATGTAGAGCACCGGCATCGACGACCAGATCTCGATGAAGCGCTGCAGCAGCAGATCGGTCCAACCGCCGAAATAACCCTGCACCGCACCCGCCGTCACACCGATGATTGCAGAGCAGATGGTCAGCACCAGGCCGAAGAGCACCGATATGCGAAAGCCGTAGATGACGCGCGCCAGCACGTCGCGCGCCTGATCGTCAGTGCCGAGCCAGTTGAGATTGCCGAGGGTGCAATCCGGATCGTTCACCCCTTGCGGGTAGCCGGCGCAGCGCTCCTCCTTCGTCATCAGCCAGAAGGGGGCGGTGGGGGCCGAATGCGGAATGTTGGAATTGACCGAGCGGTAGGAATAGCGGATCGGCGGCCAGATCATCCAGCCATTGGCATTGATTTCGTCCGTTATGACCGAGGAACGGTAGTCGGTTTCGGCCAGGAAGCCGCCGAACTTCTCCTCGGGATAATCGACGAGGACAGGGAACAGGATCTCGCCCTTGTAGGAAGCGATGATCGGCCGGTCGTTGGCGAGGAACTCGGCAAACAGGCTGAGGATAAACAAGACCATGAACAGCCACAGCGCCCAGTAACCGCGGCCGTTCGCGCGGAAATTCTGCCAGCGGCGAATGTTGGTCGGCGAGAGCAGGCCTTTGCGCGGCGGCTTGACGGGTGTTGCGACAGCGGGATTTGCGGCGGCGTCCATCAGACATCCCTCCGCTCGAAATCGATGCGCGGATCGATCCAGGTGTAGATCAGGTCGGAAACCAGACTGACGACGAGGCCGAGCAGCGAGAAGATGTAGAGCGTGGCGAAGACGATCGGGTAATCCCGGTTGATGACCGAGAGATAGCCGAGGCGACCGAGGCCATCGAGTGAGAAGATGTTCTCGATCAGCAGCGAGCCGGTGAAGAAAGCGGAAATGAAGGCGCCGGGAAAACCGGCAATGATGATCAGCATGGCGTTGCGGAAGACATGGCCATAGAGCACCTGCCGCTGGTTCAGGCCCTTGGCGCGGGCGGTGACGACATATTGCTTCTTGATCTCCTCGATGAAGGAATTCTTGGTCAAAAGCGTCGTCGTCGCGAAGGCGGACAGGGAAAGCGAGATCAGCGGCAAGGTAAGGTGCCAGAAATAATCGAGCGGCTTCTGCCACCAGGCCAGCTGATCGAAATTGTCGGAGACCAGGCCGCGCAGCGGAAACCAGTCGTAGAAGGAGCCACCGGCGAAAAGCACGATCAGGAGAATGCCGAACAGGAAGCTCGGTACGGCATAACCGACGACGATGACGCCCGATGTCCAGACATCGAAGGTCGATCCGTCCTTGACCGCCTTGCGGATGCCGAGCGGGATGGAAATGGCATAGGAGAAGATCAGGATCCAGATGCCGAGCGAGATCGATACCGGCAGCTTTTCTTTGACGAGTTCGAGCACGGAGGTGTTGCGGAAGAAGCTCTCGCCGAAATCGAAGCGGATGTAATTCCACATCATTTCGCCAAAACGGGTCAGCGGCGGCTTGTCGAAACCAAACTGCTTTTCGAGCTTGGCGATCAGTTCCGGATCGAGCCCCTGAGCACCGCGATATTTCGATCCTTCGTCGCTGCCGCCGCCGCTGAGGAGATCGCCACCGCCGGATAGACGCTGGTCGGCACTGTCGGCCTGACCGGTCAATTGGGCGATCACCTGCTCGACGGGACCGCCGGGCGCGAACTGAATGACGATGAAAGAGATGGCCATGATGCCGACGATAGTCGGGATCATCAGAAGCAGGCGGCGAAGAATATAGGCGCCCATCAGCCTTCAGCCTCCGGGAATGCTTTTCCTGTCTGCCTGCCGTCCAGTCTCATGCCGCTCAATCCGCCAGCCTTCCCTTGCCGGCCCTGCCGGCTTGTCGTGATTCGCTCGTGCCATTTGGAGCCGAGGGCCCCTGCATTGCAAGCCCGCTCATTTTACCGAGGTCGACCACCAAGCATCGGGGAAGCCAAGGCTGTAGGCCGGAAACTCGGCCGGATGCGTGACCGTGTTCCAATAGGCGATGTTATAAGTATCGCGGTAGAACAGCGGGATGACGTAGTGATTTGCAAGCAAGACCCGATCCATGGCCTTGATTGCTGCGATCTGCTCGTCGCGGTTCGGCGCGAAGATAATCATGCGAATGAGCTCATCAACGGCTTGGTTGGCTATGCCGGCATAATTGCGGGAACCCTGCTGATTGACCGAACCAGATCCCCAATAGTCGGCTTGTTCGTTGCCCGGATTCATGGTCTCCGCCCAGACATTCCAGATCATATCGTAGTCGAAGCTGCGTTCACGGTTGACAGACTGCGACGCGTCGACTGTCCGGATCCGCGCATCTATGCCGATTTTCCTGAGATTGTTGGCATAAGGCACCGCCCAGCGCTCCAACATGGGGCTCGACAACAGGATCTCGAAACTCATCGGCTGGCCGGTCTTGGTATTGACCATGCGATTGCCCTTAAGCTCCCAGCCGGCTTCTTTGAAAAGCGCAATCGCCTTGCGAAGGTTATCGCGGCTCTTCTGCGGATCGCCGCCGACGGGATTGGTATAGGGCGTGGTGAAGATTTCTGCCGGCACCTTATCCTTCATGCCCTGCAGAATTTCCAGTTCTCTACCCTGCGGCAGGCCGGAGGAGGCGAGTTCGGTATTCCAGAAATAGCTGTCGATGCGTTTGTAACTGTTAAAGGCAACCGTGCGGTTCAGTTCCTCAAAATCCAGACCATAGTTCAGCGCCTCGCGGACCCTGATGTCCTTGAAGAGGTCACGTCGCATGTTGGGCACGAGAGCCTGCATGATGCCGGTGGCGCGCAGCGGGTTTGCAACCTCCTCTTTCTTGACACGTCCTTCCTTCACTGCGGGAAAATCATATCCCGTCGCCCAGCGGGCAGCCGTGGTTTCCTGCCAGTAGTCGCTGTTGCCGGCGCGAAAGGCCTCGAACTCGACATCCCGATCACCGAAATAGGTGTAGTTGACGTTGCGGAAATTGTTCTGGCCGACATTCACATTGAGGTCCTTGCCCCAATAGTCGTCGCGTAGTTCATAGCGGATTGTCGCGCCTGGCGAGAAGGAAGCAATCTTGTAGGGTCCCGAACCCATCACGGGCTCGAGCGTCGTCTTTGAAATATCGCGTGGCTTGCCGTCCGGTCCCTGCCCCTCCCACCAATGTTTCGGCACGACCACCAACTGGCCGAGAATATTCGGGAGCTCCCGGTTGTTCTTCTCGTCGAAGGTGAAGGTGACGTCGCGGTCGCCGGTCTTTTCGGCCTTCGCGACGTGGCGGTAATAGTTCGCCGTGAGGGGATTTAATTCCTTCGTCTTATCCAGACTGAAGATGACATCCTCGGGCGTGACCGGCTGACCATCCGCCCATTTCGCTTCCTTGCGCAGGCGGAAGGTCGCGCTCGAGACGTCGTTGGGAAAAGACAATCCCTCGGCAAGCAGACCGTAGGAGACGAGCAGCTCGTCGTCGGCGGGCTTCATCAGCGTGTCGTAAACGAGCGTCAAGCCCACTGCCGCCTGGCCTTTAGCGAGCAGCGGGTTGAAGGTGTCGAAGGCGCCGCTTGCGGAGAGGCGCAGGTCTCCGCCTTTCGGTGCATCGGGATTGACGTAGTCGAAGTGCGCAAAGCCCGGCTTGTACTTCATCTCGCTGATGACCGAGCTCCCGATCAGAAACGGCTGATCCTGAGCCGTTGCCGTCATTGGCGCCAAGGCACCCGCAAGCGATAGAAACAAACCGATCTTCGACCACAGAGCCGCCATTCACGCTTTCCCCTGATTATTGATGGGTTCGACAATACGAAAAATACGGGCGAAAAACAGGAGAGAGTTTGGTTTTTGCCGGGCGCGCGAAATTTTGAGCCGTGGGTCCGTGTCAAGGCGTCGGCTCTTCGAGCCAGCTTGGCGCCATGCGGGGCAACTCTGCGACGAGGGATCGTAGGCGGCGACGATGATGCGGCAATCGGTCACCGCCGCTTGCCCGCGTCGCCAGCCAAAACATCGATTCACCAAAGTTGCTTTTCACGATAGGTTCGATCGCAAATCACTTCGGCAGCGGCTCAAGGGAATAGTATGGCTTTCGGCTTCGCTCAGGCTTTCAGGACATTCGGCAAACTGACGCTTGCCGGCGCAATCGGCGCAAGCCTTGCCGCCGGCGACGTCGGTGCCCAGCAGAAGACGCCGAGCCCGGGCAGCGCCAAGGGGCAGTTCGGCGCCGTCGGCCTGCCGACGCAGGGACCGGCACAGCCGATCGGCTTTTACGCAAAGGGCTGCATGACGGGTGCGGTGGCGCTGCCGACCGACGGGCCGACCTGGCAGGCGATGCGGCTTTCGCGCAATCGCCGCTGGGGCAATCCGGCGATGATCGCGCTGCTCGAACGTCTTTCGCAGGACGGGGTCAAATATGCCGGCTGGCCGGGCATTCTCGTCGGCGACATTGCGCAGCCGCGTGGCGGGCCGATGCTGAACGGCCATGCCTCGCACCAGATCGGCCTTGATGCCGACATCTGGTTTACGCCGATGCCCACGCGCCGCATGACGGCCGAGGAGCGTCAGGATCTGCCCTTCACCACTATGCTGCAGAAGGGCAAGTTCCTGACCGTCGACCCCAAGGTTTGGACGCAATCGCACGCGCGGCTGCTGATGCTGGCGGCAAGCTATCCCGAGGTGGAGCGTATCTTCGTCAATCCGGCGATCAAGAAGAAGATGTGCGACACCTGGACCGGCGACCGCACCAATCTCGGCAAGCTCCGGCCGGAATACGGCCATGACTCGCATTTCCACATCCGCATCAAATGCCCGCCCGGTGCCAAGGGATGCACGCCGCAGGCCCCAGTCGTTGCCGGCGACGGCTGCGACAAGTCGCTCGCCTGGTGGTTCACGCCGGCGCCCTGGGCACCGCCAAAACCGCCGAAGCCCGGCGCCAAGCCGCCGAAGCCGCCGCGCGAGATGATGGTCTCCGACCTGCCCAAGGCCTGCGCCGCCGTGCTCGATGCTGCTTCCGTCGCCTCGATGCAGGCCGCCACCTATGGCGGACCTTCCGCCGCAAGCGCGCTCACCGCCGCTCCGGCCGCAGCGCCTGCCGCCGACGCCGACGGCGCCTTGCCCGATGTCGGCCCGGTTCCGAACGACAAGCCGGCGATACAATGATCGAGGTCCTGGGACAGGGGCCGGGATCCGCTGTCTTTCAAATCGCAAATTCTTGGTATAAAGCGGTCAAATCGATTGAATTTCTCGGGCGGAGGGGTTGATGGCCGGCGGCAAATGCCTTGCATTGATTGCGCATGACCAGAAGAAAGACGACATAGCGGATTTCGCCCGCGCCAACAGGGACATTCTCTCCCATTGGAAGATCGTCGCCACCGGCACCACCGGCGGGCGCGTGCTCGACGCCGTCCCCGACCTCAACGTTACGAGGCTGAAAAGCGGACCGCTCGGCGGCGACCAGCAAATCGGCGCGCTGATTTCGACCGGCGAGGTCGACGCCCTGATCTTCTTTGTCGATCCCTTGACGCCGATGCCGCACGATGTCGACGTGAAGGCGCTGATGCGGCTGGCGATCGTCTACGATATTCCGATGGCGCTCAACCACGCGACCGCTATAAAACTTCTTCCCACACTCGAAGCCTGATCAGCACGGAACCGGCCATGCCAAAACCGAACAACAGCACCGCTCCGCAGCCTTTCCCGATCCTGATCGGCGATATCGGCGGCACGAATGCCCGCTTCTCCATCCTGACCGATGCCTATGCCGAGCCGAAGCAGTTTCCGAACGTGCGCACGGCGGATTTCGCCACGATCGACGAGGCGATCCAGCAAGGCGTGCTCGACAAGACCGCCGTGCAGCCGCGCTCGGCGATCCTCGCCGTCGCCGGCCCGATCAACGACGACGAGATCCCGCTGACCAATTGCGACTGGGTGGTGCGACCGAAGACGATGATCCAGGGCCTCGGCATGGAGGATGTGCTCGTCGTCAACGATTTCGAGGCGCAGGCGTTGGCAATCGCCGCGCTTTCGGATGAAAATCGCGAACGGATCGGCGACGCTACCGGCGACATGATCGCCTCCCGCGTCGTACTGGGACCAGGCACCGGCCTCGGCGTCGGCGGGCTCGTGCATGCCCAGCACAGCTGGATCCCGGTTCCCGGCGAAGGCGGCCATGTCGATCTAGGGCCGCGCAGCAAGCGCGATTATGACATCTTCCCGCATATCGAGACGATCGAAGGCCGCGTTTCGGCCGAGCAGATCCTCTGCGGGCGCGGCCTCGTCAACCTCTATCACGCCATCTGCGTGGTCGACGGCATCGAGCCGACGATGAAGGATCCCGCCGACATCACCTCGCACGCGCTTGCCGGCAGCGACAAGGCGGCCGTAGAGACCGTCTCGCTGTTTGCCACCTATCTCGGCCGCGTGGCGGGCGACATGGCGATGGTGTTCATGGCGCGCGGCGGCGTCTATCTCTCCGGCGGCATCTCGCAGAAGATCATCCCGGCGCTGAAGAAGCCGGAATTCCGCATCGCCTTCGAGGACAAGGCGCCGCATACGGCGCTGCTTCGCACCATCCCGACCTATGTGGTGACACATCCGCTGGCAGCGCTTGCCGGGCTTTCCTCCTATGCGCGCATGCCGGCGAATTTCGGTGTCTCGACGGAAGGCCGCCGCTGGCGGCGCTAGGCCCGCACGCAAAGCAAATAGAGCGTCCTTGGCGCGTCCTATCCGGGCGCGCGGCGCTCTAGCCAAACCGGTCCCAACTCTTTATAGACCCCGGCAAATGTGCGCGTCGCCTTCGCGGGGCGCTTGGTCCGAGACAGGAAACCTCATTTTTGGAAGCGGCGGAAAGCAGAACGCAGAGCGTCAGCAGCGATACCGTAACCGGCATCCTGAAGCGCATCATCGCTGAAAACGGCCGGGACCATCTCTGGGGCTATGTCTTTGCGATTGCCTGCCTCATCGTGGTGGCGCTTTCGACGGCGTTCACCGCCTGGATCATGCGGGCGATCATCGACGAGGCCTTCGCCAACCGGCGCGCCGACGTCGTCTGGATCATCTGTCTTTCGATCTTCATCGCCTTCGTGCTGCGCGGCTTTGCGAGCTATGGCCAGGCGGTGGCGCTGTCCAGGGTCGGCAACGATATCGTCGCGCGCTACCAGCGCCGACTCTATGCGCATCTGATGACGCTTTCGGTCGGCTTCTTCAGCGAGGCGCGCTCGGCCCATATCGCCGCGCAGGTGAGCCAGAATGTCAGCGGCATCCGCGACGTGCTCAATCTGACGATCACCTCGACGGTGCGCGACCTGCTGACCTTCGTTTCGCTGCTCGCCGTGATGATCATCCAGGATCCGCTGCTCAGCCTTGCCGTGTTCATCATGGCGCCGCCGCTGCTCTATGCACTGCGCTATGTTTCCAAGCGGCTGCGCTCGGCGACCCGCGAGGCAGTGCATCTGAACAGCCACGTTCTCGGCGCCATGCAGGAGACGATCCAGGGCATCGCCATCGTGAAAGCCTTCACGATGGAAGAAGAGTTGGAGCGCAAGGTCAACAAACTCATCAAGGGCGCCGAAAGCCGGGCGAACCGGATAGCCCGGCTTTCCGAACGCACCTCTCCTCTGACGGAAAGTTTCGCGGGCTTTGCCGTTGCCAGCGTGCTTGCCTATGCGGCCTACCGCTCGATCTACTTCAATGTGCCGCCTGGCGCCTTCTTCTCCTTCGTCACGGCGCTGCTGCTTGCCTATGACCCGGCCCGCCGGCTTGCCCGCCTGCAGGTGCAGATGGAGCGCGCCGTCGTCAATGCGCGGATGATCTATGAACTGCTCGACATGGAACCGCGCCAGCGGGACCTGCCGGATGCCCGGCCGCTGACGGTGACGCAGGCAAGGATCGAATTCCGCAATGTGTCCTTCGCCTACGGCAATGAGAGCGTGCTCAGTGGCGTCAGTTTCATTGCCGAGGGCGGCGCGACCACAGCGCTGGTCGGCCCCTCTGGCGCCGGCAAATCCACCGTGATCAGCCTCATTCCGCGCTTCTACGATCCGCGCGAGGGCGAAATCCTGATCGACGGACAGGACATCGCCCACATTACCAAGAAGTCGTTGCGCCAGCAACTCGCCTATGTCTCGCAGCAGCCCTATCTGTTCGAGGGCACGATCCGCGACAATATCCGCTATGGCCGGCCGGAAGCGACTGATGCCGAGGTGGAAGAGGCCGCCCGGCTTGCCTATGCGCATGACTTCATCTCGGCGCAGCCGCAGGGTTATGAGACGGCGGTCGGCGAAAACGGTGTGACGCTTTCGGGCGGCCAGCGCCAGCGGCTGTCGATCGCACGCGCTTTGGTGCGCAATGCGCCGATCCTGCTTCTCGATGAGGCGACCTCGGCTCTCGACACCGAATCCGAAGCAGCCGTCCAGAAGGCGCTCGACGAAGCGATGAGCGGACGCACAGTCGTCGTCATCGCCCATCGGCTTTCGACCGTGGTGCGGGCCGACAAGATCGTCGTCATGCAGCAGGGCCGCGTCGTCGAGGAAGGCAATCACGAGACGCTTGCGAAGGTCAGCGACGGTCTTTACGCTCGCCTCAACAACCTGCAGAGGCCTTCGGCCTCCGATTCAAACTGACCTGGTGAGACTGACATGAGCGATGCTGCGATGAAACTGGTGGTGGTTGGCGCAGCAGGACGCATGGGGCAGACGCTGATCCGGCTCATTCATTCGATCGAAGGCGTCAGGCTGCATGCCGCGGTCGAGCGCGCCGGCTCGCCCTTTATCGGCAAGGATGCCGGCGAAATCGCCGGTCTCGGCCCGACCGGTGTCATCATCGGCGACGATCCGCTCAACGCCTTTCTCGATGCCGAAGGCGTGCTCGACTTCACCTCGCCTGCTGCAACAGTGGAATTCTCAGGCCTCGCCGCGCAGGCCCGCATCGTCCATGTCATCGGCACGACGGGCTGTTTACCCGACGACAATGCCAAGATCGCGGCGGCGGCCCGCCATGCCCGCATCGTCAAGTCGGGCAATATGAGCCTCGGGGTCAATCTGCTCAGCGTGCTCGCAGAGCAGGCAGCGCGTGCGCTCGATCCTGATGACTGGGATATCGAGATCCTGGAAATGCACCACAAGCACAAGGTGGATGCGCCGTCCGGCACTGCTCTTCTCATCGGCGAGGCTGCGGCAAAGGGGCGCGGCATCGATCTTGCCTCGCAATCGGTCCGAGTGCGCGACGGCCATACCGGCGCCCGCGAAGCGGGCACCATCGGCTTTGCGACGCTGCGCGGCGGCTCGGTCATCGGCGAGCATTCCGTGCTTTTTGCCGGCGAGGGTGAAGTCGTCACCCTGTCGCACAGTGCGGCCGATCGCTCGATATTTGCGCGCGGCGCCATCAAGGCGGCGCTTTGGGCGCGCGACAAGAAGCCGGGTCTCTATTCCATGCTCGACGTGCTCGGGCTCACTTCCTCATAACGATACTACGGAGGCATATTCATGAGCGGTACCCTCGTCCTCGTTCGCCACGGCCAGAGTGACTGGAACCTGAAGAATCTCTTCACCGGCTGGAAGGATCCCGATCTGACCGAGCTCGGCGTCCAGGAAGCCAATGCAGGCGGGGCGGCGCTCGCCGAATACGGGATCAAATTCGACGTCGCCTATACCTCGGTGCTGGTGCGCGCGCAGCACACGCTGAAGCTCATCCTCGACAAGGTCGGCCAGCCCGATCTCCTGACGATCCGCGACCAGGCGCTGAACGAGCGCGACTACGGCGACCTCTCCGGCCTCAACAAGGACGATGCACGCGCCAAATGGGGCGAGGAACAGGTGCATATCTGGCGCCGCTCCTATGACGTGCCGCCTCCCGGCGGTGAAAGCCTGCGCGACACCGGCGCCCGCGTCTGGCCCTACTACCTCACAGAAATCCTGCCGCGCGTGCTCAGGGGCGAGAAGGTGCTGGTTGCCGCGCACGGCAATTCGCTGCGCTCGCTTGTCATGGTGCTCGACAAGCTGAGCAAAGAAGGTGTGCTCGCCCTCAATCTCGCGACCGGCGTGCCGATGGTCTACACGCTGAAGGCGGATTCCACCGTCGCTTCCAAGGAAGTGCTCGGCGACATGTCGGGCGCGCATTGATCTCAGCTGATCTTTCCCCGCTTCGGCGGGGAAAGGCGCTCAGTTCTCGATGGTGAACTGGACCCGGTCGGCCGCGAAGCGGCTGATCGAATATTGCACCGGCACACCCTCAAGATCGGTATTCATCGCCTTGGCGATCAGAAGGATGGCACCGGGAGTGAGTTCGAGGTCGGCCATATCGGCTGCACTCGCATGGGCGGCCGTTACCTCGGTCGTCGCCCGGACATAATCCGGCAGGCCGAGTTCGGCGAAAGCCTTGGTGATCGATTCCGCGTTCCGGTAAGCCTCACCGATACCGGCAAAGCGCTTGGCGGGAAACCAGCTCGTCGCCCTTGAAACCGGGCGCTTGTCTGCCTGGCGCAATGTTTCCAGGCGGATCACCTGTTCTCCCGGCTTCAGGCCCAGCCAGCGGGCGATCTCGGCACTCGCCTCCTCCTTCGCCTCATTGAGCAGCAAGCCGCGCATTTCACGCGCTTGATCGCCAATGCCGGCGGTGAAGCGCGTGCGCCTGGTGATCGGGAAATTCAGCCGCTCCTTGCGCTCGATCAGCGTGCCGCGACCTTGTACCGCACGGACGATCCCCTCCTGCGCCAATGCCGCCAGCGCACTGCGCACCGTATGCCGGTTGACGCCGAATTGCTGCGCCAGCACGGTTTCCGGCGGCACCATTCCCGTTTCGTCATAGGTTCCGCTGCTGATCGCCTCGCGAATCCGATCGGCGATCTGGCGCCAGAGCGCCACGCCGGTCTGCCTTTGCACCTGCTTCAATCCCGCCATTCCACCCCTGCCCGCCCATTTAACTCACGATGTCACACGCTTGTCACGACATCGATTTAGAGCTAAGTGTATCTTGTATGGTTGTCTATATCAATAGACATTTTAAGGGAAGCGGCGATGATATCAGCGGACAGGACAGACGCTGCGTCACAGACGGCATCCGGGCGTAAACGCGCCGCCGATCTGCTGGCGCGTGCGGAACGCAGCGAACTCTCAGCGGCCTTCGATGCGCTGCCGGAAAAGCCTGTGGCCCATCAGGTGCGCGGACCGGAGACCGGGCTGGTGATGGTGCGCGGACGCATCGGCGGCGGCGGCGCTCCCTTCAATCTCGGCGAAGTGACCGTGACGCGGGCGACGGTCCGGCTCGGCACCGGCTCGGTCGGTCATGCACAGGCGCTCGGCACCGATCGCGAAAAGGCCAGGCTTGCGGCGATCTTCGACGCGCTCTGGCAGGAGGAAGCGACGAAGGATTTCGTCGAACAGGCCCTGCTTTTACCGATCACTGAGCGGATCGCCGATGCCGAACGCCGCAAGGCGGACGAGACGGCGGCAACCCGCGTCGATTTCTTCACCATGGTGCGGGGAGACAACTGATGGGCCTGAACACAGAAGCTCTGACCGGCGGCTTTGCCGAGCCGGTCTTCCATGCCCAGAGCGTCTTCAAGATGCTGATGGACGGCATGGCCCGCCCCGGCACGATCCAGACCGTTCAGCCCGACGTCGCTCCGCCGGCACCGCTCGGCATCGCCGCCGGCACGATCGCGCTGACGCTTTGCGACCACGACACACCCGTCTGGCTTTCCCAGGGACTGGCGAGATCCGCCGTGCCGGAGTGGTTCGGCTTCCATACCGGCGCGCCGTTGACCACCGAAAAGGCCGAAGCGCGCTTTGCCTTCACCGAAGCCGGCACCGCACTTTCCTCCTTCGGCCTCTTTGCATCAGGTACGCAGGAATATCCCGACCGCTCGACGACCCTCATCATCGAACTCGCCGAACTCGAAGGCGGCCGCAGGCTGGCGCTGATGGGTCCCGGCATCCAGAGCGTGGCGGAGATCGCGCCTATCGGCCTGCCGGAGACCTTCCTGCGGCTCTGGACCGAGAACCGCGCGCTCTTTCCGCGCGGCGTCGACATCGTGCTGACGGCGGGCAAGCGTTTCCTCTGCCTGCCGCGCACCACCAAGATCACAGCAACGGAGATCTGAGCTCATGTATGTTGCCGTTAAGGGTGGCGAGGCCGCCATTGCCAATGCCCACCGCCTGCTGGCCGACCGCCGCCGCGGCGACCGTTCGCTGCCGGCGATCGGTATCGAACAGATCGTGGCGCAGCTGGCGCTCGCCGTCGACCGCGTCATGGCCGAGGCTTCGCTTTTCGACCGCACGCTCGCAGCACTTGCCATCCGCCAATCGCGGGGCGACATGATCGAGGCGATCTTCCTGCTGCGCGCCTACCGCACGACGCTGCCGCGTTTCGGCTATTCGAAGCCGCTCGACACGGCTGATATGACGATCGAACGCCGCATCTCGGCGACCTACAAGGATCTGCCGGGCGGCCAGCTTCTTGGGCCTACCTTCGACTATACCCACCGCCTGCTCGATCCCTCGCTGCTTTCGGACGAGGCGGTCGAGACACCCACTCAGCGCGCCGCCGAGATCGGCCGCGTCATGCGCGTCTCCGAGATTCTCGGCGAAGAGGGCCTGATCGAGGCCGACGGCGACATGCCGGAAGATCACGAGATCGGCGACCTGACCCGCGAGCCGATGGAATTCCCGATGACCCGCGACCTGCGCCTGCAGGCGCTTGCCCGCGGCGACGAGGGCTTCCTGCTGGCGCTCGGTTATTCCACCCAGCGCGGCTATGGCCGCAACCACCCCTTCACTGGTGAAATCCGCATCGGCGACGTCGAGGTGGAATTCGACGTGCCGGAACTCGGTTTCGCCGTCTCGCTCGGCACGATCCAGATCACCGAATGCCAGATGGTCAACCAGTTCAAGGGGTCGGCCAAGGCGCCGCCGCAATTCACCCGCGGCTACGGCCTGGTCTTCGGCCAGAGCGAGCGCAAGGCGATGGCGATGTCGCTGGTCGACCGGGCGCTTCGCGCCGAAGAGCTCGGCGAGGATATCACCGCGCCGGCACAGGACGAGGAATTCGTCATCTCGCACTCCGACAACGTCCAGGCGACGGGCTTCGTCGAGCACCTGAAGCTTCCGCATTATGTGGATTTCCAGGCCGAACTCGATCTCGTCCGCCGCATGCGCCGTGAATTCGAAGCCGCCCGCAAAGGTGGCGAAGACATGAAGGAAGCCGCCGAATGACCGATCTGGCCAGCTACAACTTCGCTTATCTCGACGAACAGACGAAGCGGATGATCCGCCGGGCCATCCTGAAGGCAATTGCCATACCCGGCTACCAGGCGCCCTTCGCCTCACGCGAAATGCCGATGCCCTATGGCTGGGGCACCGGCGGGGTGCAGGTGACGGCCTCGATCATCGGACCGGACGACGTGCTGAAGGTCATCGACCAGGGCGCCGACGACACGACCAACGCCGTTTCGATCCGCGCCTTCTTCCAGAAGGTCGCCAATGTCGCGGTGACGACGCATACCAAGGATGCGACGATCATCCAGACGCGCCACCGCATTCCCGAAGAAAAGCTCGGGGTCGGGCAGGTGCTCGTCTACCAGGTGCCGATCCCCGAGCCGCTGCGCTTCCTCGAGCCGCGCGAGACCGAGACCCGCAAAATGCATGCGCTCGAAGAATACGGCCTCATGCATGTGAAGCTCTACGAGGACATCGCCCATAACGGCCGCATCTCGCGGACTTACGCCTATCCGGTGAAGGTCCATGGCCGCTATGTCATGGACCCGTCGCCGACGCCGAAATTCGACAATCCGAAGATGCACATGTCGGACGCGCTGCAGCTCTTCGGCGCCGGACGCGAGAAGCGCATCTATGCGGTTCCGCCCTATACCGACGTCGTCAGCCTGGATTTCGAGGATTACCCCTTCGATATCCAGCGCTTCGATAAACCCTGCGCCCTTTGCGGCGCCGAGGAAGTCTATCTCGACGAAGTGGTTCTCGACGACAAGGGCGGGCGCATGTTCGTCTGCTCCGACACCGATCATTGCGAAGACCGCCGCGCACACGGCCATGCCGGCGAGATGCTGGCCCGGGAGGCTGCAGAATGAGCGATACTCCGCTTCTCAAAGTCCACGACGTTTCGAAATTCTATGGCAACCGCATCGGCTGCCGCGACGTCTCCTTCGAGCTCTGGCCCGGCGAGGTGCTGGCCATCGTCGGTGAATCCGGCTCCGGCAAGACGACACTGCTCAACTGCCTTTCCACCCGGCTGCTGCCGAGCACCGGCAGCGTCGAATATCACATGCGCGACGGCAGCTACCGCGACCTCTATCGTATGAACGAGGCCGAGCGGCGTTTCCTGATGCGCACCGATTGGGGCTTCGTGCATCAGAACCCGGCCGACGGCCTGCGCATGACCGTTTCTGCCGGCGCCAATGTCGGTGAACGGCTGATGGCGATCGGCGATCGGCACTATGGCAAGATCCGCGCTTCGGCGATCGACTGGCTCGAACGCGTCGAGATCGACGCCGACCGCATCGACGACCAGCCCCGCGCCTTTTCCGGCGGCATGCGCCAGCGATTGCAGATCGCCCGCAACCTCGTCACCGGCCCACGGCTCGTCTTCATGGACGAGCCGACCGGCGGCCTCGACGTCTCGGTTCAGGCGCGCCTGCTCGATCTCGTGCGTGGCCTCGTCAACGATCTCGGTCTCTCGGCCATCATCGTCACCCACGATCTTGCCGTCGCCCGCCTTCTCTCGCATCGGATGATGGTGATGAAGGACGGCTACGTCATCGAACACGGGCTCACCGACCGCGTGCTCGACGACCCGCGCGAACCCTATACGCAGCTGCTCGTCTCCTCGATCCTGCAGGTCTGAGGGAAGCGCAGAACCGCCTAACCTTTTGTATTTGCGCAATTCTGGACGGAAAACCGCTTCACACTTTTCCTGGAATTGCCCTAGAAAGAAGAAATCATGGCAACGCCTCTCGTCGTTTCCGAAGTCTCGAAGAGCTTCACCATGCATCTGCGCGACGGCATCAAGCTACCCGTCGTCTCCGATGTCGCCTTCTCCGTCGCATCGGGCGAATGCGTCGTGCTCGGTGGCCCATCGGGCATCGGCAAGAGCTCGCTGCTCAAGATGATCTACGGCAATTATGCCGTCGACACCGGCCAGATCCTCATCCGCCACGACGGACGCATCGTCGATCTCGCCTCCACCGATCCGCGCACCGTGCTCAACGTCCGCCGCAATACACTCGGTTATGTCAGCCAGTTCCTGCGCACCGTGCCGCGCGTCGCGGCGATCGACGTGGTTGCCGAACCGCTGGTGGCACGCGGCGAGGACGCCGTCACGGCACGGGAAAAGGCGGGCGCCCTGCTTGCCAGGCTCAATCTGCCGGAAACGCTCTGGCAGCTTCCGCCCGCCACCTTCTCTGGCGGCGAGCAGCAACGCGTCAATATCGCGCGCGGCTTCATCACCGAGCACACGATCCTGCTTCTTGACGAGCCTACGGCCTCGCTCGATGCCAGGAACCGTGCCGTCGTCGTCGGCATGATCGCGGAAAAGAAGAAGGCGGGTGTGGCCCTTCTCGGCATCTTCCACGACGAAGAAGTGCGCGAAGCCGTCGCCGACCGCATCCTCGACGTCCAGCAGTTCTCACCCAGAAAGATCGCTGCATGAGCCGCAAGCTGGGTATCGAGCCCTATTTTCATGAAACGGCAACCGTCAGCGAATCCACCTTCGGGCGCTATACGGAGGTCTCGGAACGCTGCCGCATCAGCGAGGCCAGTTTCGGCGACTATTCCTACATCATGCAGGATGGCTCCGTCTGGTGTGCGACGATCGGCAAGTTCGTCAATATCGCCGCCGCCGTGCGCATCAACGCCACCAACCATCCGACCTGGCGCGCGACACTGCATCATTTCACCTACCGCGCCGCCGACTACTGGCCGGACGGCGACATGGAAACGGACTTCTTCGCCTGGCGGCGCTCAAACCGCGTGACGATCGGCAACGACGCCTGGATCGGCCACGGGGCGACCATTCTGCCGGGCGTCAACATCGGCAACGGCGCGGTGATCGGAGCCGGTGCCGTCGTCTCGAAGGACGTCGCGCCCTATACGATCGTTGGCGGCGTACCGGCCAAACTCATTCGCGAGCGCTTTCCAAGAGAGGTCGGCGAACGGATGGACAGGCTTTCGTGGTGGGACTGGGAGCATGACCGGCTGCGCCAGGCGCTCGAGGATTTTCGCAACCTGGACGCGGAAGATTTCCTGTCCCGCTACGGCGGTTAAAACCCCCGATATAGGGGCGAAGAATTGTGACAGGACTTACACAAATATGACATGCGAGGTTCATCAAGCGAGACTAATGCGATGCTGACCAAGGCCTGGATCGCAAGGGAAGAGCATGATGTTCGAGCTGAAGAATGTCACACGTCGTTTCGGAAAAAAGCTCGCCGTCGATTCCGTCACGCTTGCCATTCCCCAGGGCCAGATGGTCGGCATCATCGGCCGCTCCGGCGCCGGCAAGTCGACGCTGCTGCGCATGATCAACCGCCTTCAGGAGCCGAGCTCCGGCTCCGTTCATTTCGCCGGTGTCGAGGTCTCCGGGCTTCGCGGCAAGGCGTTGCGCAACTGGCAGCGCGACTGCGCGATGATCTTCCAGCAGTTCAACCTGGTGCCGCGCCTCGACGTTCTCACCAATGTCATGCTCGGCCGCCTCAACCACCGCTCGACGCTTCTGAGCCTGCTCAACATCTTCACCCGCGAGGAACGCGTACATGCCATCGCAGCACTCGAACGTCTCGGCATCGAGCAGACGGCGCTGCAGGCAGCCGGCACGCTTTCCGGTGGCCAGCAGCAGCGCGTGGCGATCGCCCGGGCGCTGATGCAGAACCCGAAAATGGTTCTCGCCGACGAGCCGATCGCCTCGCTCGATCCGCTGAACGCCAAGATCGTCATGGATGCGCTGCGCGATATCAACGAGCGCGAGGGCATCACCGTCATCACCAACCTTCACACGCTCGACACCGCCCGCAACTATTGTGAGCGCATCGTCGGCATGGCCGGCGGCCGCGTCGTCTTCGACGGCCAGCCCTCGGAGCTGACCGCCGAAGCGGTGAAGGAAATCTACGGGACCGACAAGGACGGCGCCGGCATCGACGAAACGCTCACCTCGACCAGCCTCGAATCCAAGCGCCGCGCCGAGGATGTCTCATCCGGCAGGGTGGCCAAAGCAGCCGCCGTGCACTGACCCGTTTCCGGCCGACGGGACAACGGTCGGAAAAATAACTGACAAACAAACCATGTCACAAAAGGAGACTTCCATGTCTGCATTCCGCAAGATCCTGATGGCAACGATCGCCGTCGCCGCCCTCGCCGGCAATGCTGCTGCCCAGGACGTCAAGGTCCTCCGCATCGGTCTCGATGGCGGTGAAAACGAAGCCGACCAGGTTCGCCGCACCGAGTGCGTCAAGCCGGGCCTGATCGCTGCCACCGGCGTTTCCGAAGTTCAGCTCTTCCCATCGCCGAATTACAACGGCGTCATCCAGGGCCTCCTTGGCGGCACGATCGACCTCGCCGTCATGGGCGCCGCCTCTTACGCCGCGATCTATATCAAGGATCCAAACGCCGTCACCCCGGTTCTGACCACCAAGCAGGCCGACGGTTCGACCGGCTACTACTCGATCATGGTTGCCCGCAAGGATTCCGGCATCAAGACGCTCGCCGACGCCAAGGGCAAGAAGCTCGGCTTCGCCGATCCGGACTCTACCTCCGGCTACCTTGTTCCTAACGTTGCCCTTCCGAAGGACACCGGCGCTCCAGTCAAGCAGTACTTCTCTGAAACCGGCTTCGGCGGCGGCCACGAGAACCTCGTTCTCGGCGTTCTCGACAAAAAGTTCGACGTCGGTACCACCTTCGGTTCCGGTCAGGGCGATTGGACGCAGGGCTACTCCTCCGGCAACCTGCACCAGATGGTCACAAAGGGCCTGCTCGACATGGACGATATCGTCGAAGTCTGGAAGTCGCCGCTCATCCCGAACGGTCCGCTGATGGTTTCCCAGAAGCTGCCGGCCGACCTCCAGAAGAAGGTTACCACCTACTTCGCCGAACTGCCGAAGACAGACAAGAGCTGCTTCGAATCGTTCACGGGCGGCGGCTACGTTGACTGGGCGCCGGTCGACCAGAGCTTCTACCAGACGATCATCGACGCCCGTAAGGCCGTTATCGGCGGCTGATCCTCAGTCTGAACAGTCTTGCGGCGGCATCATGATGATGCCGCCGTTTTTTCAAGAAGGAAGCCACATATGGCGCACTCGGCCGGCGCGGACTCTCTGAGCGGATTGCAGGAGGGCTCCCGCACCATCCTCGATCATTATCAGAGCCAGGTTCGAACGCGGCGGATCTATACCGTCGTTTCAATCGTGGTCTTCCTGATCATCCTCGGCGCCTCGCTCGACTTCGCCAACAGCGCCAATTCGGGCAAGTTCTTCGAGCGCCTTCCCTATTTCTTCGACTTCATGAAGAGCTTCGTGCCGGACAGTCCGCTGGAGATCTTCCGCGCCATGTTCGACCTGCCGTCGCCCTTCTCCGACGGTTCGATCAAATACGACTATACAAGCGACCGCGTCTGGATCACCGATAGTTTCTACATCCCGAATTTCTTCTACCAGCTCGCGATCACGCTCAACATCGCCATCGTCTCCACCATTCTCGGTGCGAGCGGGGCGTTCTTGCTCTGCTTTTTCGCTTCCACCAATCTGGTCGGTGCTGGCGTGACGCGCTGGGTCGTGCGGCGCATCATGGAAATCATGCGCGCCTTCCCGGAAATCGTCGTCGCCGGTCTTCTCGCCGCGATCCTGTCGATCGGTCCGATTTCGGCGATCATCGCGGTATGGGTCCATACTGTCGGCGCACTTGGGAAGCTGTTCTTCGAAGTCGTCGAGAATGCCGACATGAAGCCGGATGAAGGCCTGCGCGCTGCCGGCGCCGGCTGGCTGGAGCGCGTGCGCTTCGCGATCCTGCCGCAGGTGTTGCCGAACTTCGTCTCCTACACGCTGCTGCGGACTGAGATCAACGTGCGCGCCTCGACTATTATCGGCGCCGTCGGTGGCGGCGGCATAGGCGAGGTCTTCAGCCTGTCGATCGGACGCGACCATGCTGCCAAGACCTATGCGATCATCATCCTGCTGCTGATCACCGTCATTTGTGTCGACCAGTTCTCCGCCTGGCTGCGCCGCCGGCTGATCGGCAAGCAGTCCTTCGAATTCGGACAGGGAGCAGCCTGATGTCCTCTGTTCCGACCATCAACGCCGCCGAGCGCGAACGACTGCTTTCCGCCTATCCGGACGTCTTCCATCGCAGCTTCATGCAGCGCTGGGGTCTGCTCCTCATTTCAGCTGCGGTCTTCGTTTACCTTGCCTTCTGCTTCGCCTTCTTCAACGTCATCCCCACCTTCGTGAACGGCAACTGGGACCGCGCGGCGATCTATGTCCAGGACTGGTATTCCTGGCGCGCCCAGCCGCGCCTGCGTTTCCAGAACGACCAGGTCGTCCCCCAATGGACGAGCCGCCGCCAGTATCCCGAGGGCGCCGATATCAACTGGCTGAAGCCCAATGCCGACAGCAGCCGATACACCGTCACCTTCGGCAGCGACGGCAACCGCATGGAAGTGACGCCGAGCCGAGTCGACGTCTATATCGACGGCAAACTCTATCCCGTGACCATCACCCGCGATCGTGCCTCCCTGCCGTCCAATGCGCCCGCCCAGATGGAGCAAGACGACAACAAGGTGAACGTCTATTACGGCTTCGCGGGACAGGCGGAAATCCGTACCAACCAGGTCTATGTCCAGCGCCGCTTTCTCGGCTGGGCAAACTTCTTCTTCGATACGCATTCGCTCTTCTGGGGCCGCAGCCTGCCTGAGGTCGTCGGCCTGATGTTCGCCGGCGAACGGCTCGATCCGAACCAGTCCAATGCCTCGCTGGCGTTGGACAACTTCCTGAACAACGCAAGCTGGCAGCATGGCGACATCCTGTCGAAGTTGATGCAGACGCTGGTCATGGCCTTTATCGGTACGCTGTTCGGCACGCTGGTCGCTTTCCCGCTTGCCTTCATCGCCGCGCGCAACATCATGCGTAGCCGCGCCGCGAACTGGGGCACGAAGCGGCTCTTCGATTTCCTGCGCTCGATCGACATGCTGATCTGGGCGTTGTTCTTCACCCGCGCCTTCGGCCCGGGGCCGCTTCCGGGCATCGCGGCGATCTTCTTCACCGATACAGGCGCGCTCGGAAAGGTCTATGCCGAAGCGCTTGAGAACATTGACGACAAGCAGCGTGAGGGCGTGAGATCGGTCGGTGCGGCACCGGTGGCCGTCCAACGTTATGGCGTCATCCCTCAGGTCCTGCCGGTGTTCATCTCGCAATCGCTCTATTTCTGGGAATCGAATACCCGCTCGGCAACCGTAATCGGCGCCGTCGGTGCGGGCGGCATTGGCCTCAAGCTGCTCGAATCCATGAAGACCAATTCGGACTGGGACAAAGTCGCCTATATGGTCCTGCTAATCCTCCTCGTGGTCTTCGCCTTCGACAACCTCTCGAATGCGCTGCGTTCGCGCGTGATGGGAAAAAAGGGCCACTGACGAACTGACGCCATCATCATTCTGTCACGGAAATCTTTTAGCCGGGAGCCTGCTTGCGGTTCGCCGCCAAATCACTGCACAGTGCGCTCCCCCGTTTGGACGATCCCCAGGATAAAAGCCTTGCGCTACGCTCTCTATTTCTCGCCGCCGAAGGATGATCCCCTGACCGGCGCGGCCTCGCTCTGGCTCGGCCGCAATGCTTTCACCGGCGAGACTTATCCTGCACCGGAATATGAGCAGCTGGGTGCTGCAGAACAGTTCGAGCTCACCGCCGACCCCCGCCGCTACGGCTTTCACGCCACGATCAAGGCACCGTTTTCGCTCGCCTCCTCCGTCACCGAGAAAGATCTCATGACCGTTGCCGAGGATTTTGCCCAGCGCACGCAAGCCTTCGAGATTCCTGAACTCGTGCTTGGGCAACTCGGCCGTTTTTTTGCCCTCGTTCCCGGTTCTCTTCATCAACCTCTTCAGGATTTCGCCGCGAAGGTGGTAAGGTCGTTCGAACCGTTCCGCGCAGCGCTTTCCGAAGCCGACATGGCGCGGCGCAATCCGGAGAAGCTCAGCGACAGCCAGCGCGCCCATCTGCAGCGCTGGGGTTATCCTTACGTCATGGAGGATTTCGGCTTTCACATGACGCTGAGCGGCCAAGTGCCCGAGACACGTGCTCAGGTGATGAAAGCGATCCTGAACGAGCGTTTTGCCGATTTCACCGGCCGGCCGCTTTTGATTTCCGGCCTTGCCGTCTTCATCGAGGAGACGCGCGGCGCCCCGTTCAAAGTTCATTCCTGGCTGCCGCTTGCCGGTGCCAAAAGCTGAAAGACCTGACGACATGAGCAAAGAGACCGTGTTTTCCAACGCCCGCATCGTTCTCGAGGACGACATCCTCTCGGGCTCGATCCTCATCCGCGATGGAAAGATCGCCGACATCTCCGAGGGTAACTCGGTAGCCGGCGAAGATTTTGAAGGCGACTACATCATTCCAGGCCTTGTCGAGCTGCACACCGACCATCTCGAAGGCCATTATCAGCCGCGTCCCGGCATCCGCTGGAACAAGACCGCCGCGATCCAGGCGCATGACGCCCAGATCGTCACATCAGGCATTACCACCGTGTTCGACTGCCTGCGCATGGGTGCGGACGAGGACGGCGGCTTCGAACATGGCGAGATGCGCGAGATGGCCGATGCCATCCAGTCGGCGGAGAAGGAAGGCAGGCTGCGCGCCGAGCACTTGCTCCACTTGCGCTGCGAGGTCTCGGCCGACAATGTGCTCGAACATTTCGCCGATTTCGAAAGCGACCGGCATGTGCGGCTCGTCTCGCTGATGGACCACGCCCCCGGCCAGCGGCAATTCCAGACGATGGATCAATATATTTTCTACTACCAGAAGAAGCGGGGCCTGAGCGACGAGGCTTTCGCGCGTTTCGTCGCCAAGCGTCAGGCAGAATCGGCGCGCAATTCGACGCCGCACCGCAACGCCATCGCCAAGGTTTGCGCCGAGCGCGGCATCACCGTGGCAAGCCATGACGACGCGACGCTCTCCCATGTCGACGAGGCGATCGACAACGGGGTGCGCCTGGCCGAGTTCCCGACCAGCTTCGACGCCGCCCGGGCCTCGCACGGACATGGCATGAGCGTGCTGATGGGGGCGCCGAACATCGTGCGCGGCAAGTCACATTCCGG
Organism: Rhizobium sp. WYCCWR 11152; assembly: GCF_013087615.1. Taxonomy (NCBI): domain Bacteria; kingdom Pseudomonadati; phylum Pseudomonadota; class Alphaproteobacteria; order Hyphomicrobiales; family Rhizobiaceae; genus Rhizobium; species Rhizobium sp. WYCCWR 11152. The sequence continues at coordinate 662,531 of NZ_JABFCP010000011.1, forward strand.
CAATATCGCCGCCCGCGACCTTGCCGAGATGGGCGTGCTCGACGTGCTTTCCTCCGACTACGTACCGCTCAGCCTGCTGCATGCGCCCTTCATCCTCGCCGACGAGGTGGAGAGCATCAGCCTGCCGAAGGCGATCGCCATGGTGACGTCGACGCCCGCCCGTACCGTCAGCCTCGATGACCGCGGCCGGATCGCAACGGGGCTGCGCGCCGATCTTGTCCGCGTCCATCGTTCGCACGGCGTGCCGGTGACACGCTCCGTCTGGCGCCAGGGACGCCGTGTCGCATGATGCCGCACGAGCCCCACCCCGGAGCCGGAGCCGAGCGCGGCATCATGGTCGTCGTCGTCGGACCGAGCGGTGCTGGCAAGGACACGCTGATGAACCTCGCGGCCCGGCGTTTCAAGGGCCGCGACAATGTGCATTTCGTTCGCCGCGTCATCACCCGTCACCGTGACGCCGGCGGCGAAGACCATCTTTCCGTCTCCCTCGAAGGTTTTGCCTCCATGGAGCAGTCAGGCTCCTTCGCCGTCTGGTGGGAAGCGCACGGCCTGAAATACGGCATTCCGGCCGAGGTTTCGGTAGCGCTGTCGAGAGGCCATGTCGTCGTCGCTAACGGCTCGCGCTCGGCGCTTCACCGCTTCCAGGCCGCCTTCCCGCGGCTGAAAGTCATCAACGTCACCGCCCGCCCCGAAGTGCTCGCCGGTCGGCTGGAGGCGCGCGGACGCGAGACGCATGAAGATATCATGGCCCGGCTTGCCCGCGGACCGCTGACGGTGCGCGGCGAATATGACGTGGTGGAGCTCGACAATAGCGGCTCGCTCGAAGAGGCCGAGCAGAAGATGATCGAGATCCTCGATGGATTGCTGACCAAGGCGCCCTGAACAGATCGAGAGGAAGGGCATGCGCGCCATCAAGGTGGTCGACTACGATCCTTCCTGGCCGCGGCTGTTTGCCGAGATCAGCACCGAGATCTCGATCCTGCTCAGTGGGCGCCTGCTTTCCATCGAGCATATCGGCAGCACATCGGTGCCTGGCCTGCCGGCCAAGCCGAAGATCGACCTCGATGCCATGATGATATCCGACGCGTTCCTGCCGGCGGCGATCGAGATCGTGCGCGCTGCCGACTTCGTCTTCCACGGCGATACTGGAGAGCAACGATGGGCCTTCACCCGCGATCATGACGGTTATGGGTTCAGGCTCCATCTTTGCGGGCCCAATAATCGCGCGCATCGGGACCGCATTCTGTTTCGCGATTATCTCAGGGATCACCCCGAGAGGGCCAAGGCCTATGCCGATCTGAAACGCCGGCTGGCTGCGGAGGCAGGTGGCGATTGGGATTTTTATACCGGCGGGAAGACCGAGTTTGTCAGCGAGACGGTTCGGCTGGCTGCCTTGAGGATGTAAACAGCAATTCGTCAGACGCCTTGGCCGCCGGCGATTACTCGCCGTCGCCCCGTCCCGATACGATCTCGCGCTTGCCGACGTGATTGGCCGGGCCGACGAGACCTTCTTTTTCCATGCGTTCCACCAATGAGGCGGCGCGGTTGTAGCCGATGCCGAGGCGGCGCTGGATGTAGGAGGTCGAGCATTTTTTGTCGCGCATGACGACCTTGACCGCCTGCTCGTAGAGCTCGTTGCCATCCTCGGAAGCCATGGCGCTCTTGTCGAAGACGGCGCCGGCTTCTTCCTCTTCCGTCTCTTCCTCCTCGTCGGCGGTGACGGTGTCGAGATATTCGGGGCGGCCCTGGGTCTTCAGATGAGCAACGACCTTTTCCACTTCGACATCCGAGACGAAGGGACCGTGGACGCGGGAAATCCGCCCGCCCCCCTGCATATGCAGCATATCTCCCTGACCGAGCAGCTGTTCGGCGCCCTGTTCGCCGAGAATGGTGCGGCTGTCGATCTTCGAGGTCACCTGGAAGGAGATGCGGGTCGGGAAGTTTGCCTTGATCGTACCGGTGATGACGTCGACCGACGGACGCTGTGTCGCCATGATCAGATGGATGCCAGCGGCTCGCGCCATCTGGGCGAGGCGCTGGATCGCACCTTCGATGTCCTTGCCGGCGACCATCATCAGGTCGGCCATCTCGTCGACGATGACGACGATATAAGGCATCGGCGTCAGGTCCAGGGCCTGGCTTTCCTCGATCGGAGTGCCGGTGCCCTTGTCGAAGCCGACCTGGACCATAACATGGATGGTCTCTCCCTTTTCGCGGGCCTGGGCGACGCGGTCGTTGTAACCGTCGATGTTGCGGACACCGAGGCGCGACATCTTGCGATAGCGCTCTTCCATTTCGCGCACGGCCCATTTCAGCGCCATGACCGCCTTCTTCGGATCGGTGACGACTGGCGTCAGCAGATGCGGGATGCCGTCATAGACGGACAGTTCGAGCATCTTCGGGTCGACCATGATGAGGCGGCACTGTTCCGGCGTCATGCGGTAGAGCAGCGACAGGATCATCGTGTTGATGGCGACCGACTTGCCCGAACCAGTGGTGCCGGCGACGAGCAGATGCGGCATCTTGGCGAGCTCGGCAATGACAGGCTCGCCGCCGATGGTCTTGCCGAGGCCGAGCGCCAGCTTGTAGCCGCTCTTCTCGAAATCCTGGCTCTCGATCATCTCACGGAAATAAACGGTTTCACGCGTGACATTCGGCAGTTCGATGCCGATGACGTTGCGGCCGGGGACGACGGCAACACGGGCCGAAAGCGCCGACATCGAGCGGGCGATATCATCGGCAAGGCCGATGACGCGCGACGATTTCACGCCCGGCGCCGGCTCGAATTCGTAGAGGGTGACGACAGGGCCGGGACGGACATGGATAATCTCGCCCTTGATGCCGAAATCCTCCAGCACGCTCTCCAGAAGCCCGGCATTCTGCTCCAGCGTCTCCTGCGACATGATCTCGCCGAGGCGTTCCGGCGGTTCCTGCAGCAGGGCGCGCGGCGGGAATTCATAGCCGGATGCGTCGATCCTTTCGGGCCTCGCGGCCAGGCGCGGCGACGGCAGAACCGCGGCGACGGGCGGCGTGCGCTGCGGCGCTGGTGCTGTCTGAGGGGCTGATGCAATTTGAGGGGTTGGCGTGACCTGAGTGGCTGGCGCGGGCTGAGGTGCCAGCATGACCGGTGCCTCGACAATAATGCGCCTGGGCTTTTCCAAGGACGGGGCGGCCGCAGGGCGCACGGCAACCTTCGTGGAGACCGCGGCGGGCTGCGGGGCCGGGCGGGAGGCGACGGGAGCGGTTGCCGGCCGGCCGGGGCGCCATTCCATGATCCGGAACAGCGACGTGATCGATTCGGGCGAGGTCTCGGTCTTCGGGAACGATATCAACGGCGGCGCGCGAACCGGCTCGGCCTCTTCGAAGGCCATGACTTCCCAGAAGGCGAAATCCGAAATGGAAGAAAGCTCGGCGCTGGCGCGGAAAGCCGGCGCGCCGGGCTCGTCAAGCAAAGGTGACTGCTGCAGTTCGACCCTCTGCGGTGCTACGGAAATTTCGTCCGGCCCTGGCAGATAGATATCGAACGGCACATCGACGGCAACCGGCTCTATCCGTATCGCCTGCTGTCCAATCTGCGAATCATCGCGAACGGGCTCATTCGGCGCGCGCCGCCTGCTGATCAGCGTTTCCGGCGTGCGGGTGAAACGGACATTCGGGGCGAGGGAAAAGTTGCTCTGCCAGATGGGTGCCGCCGGCTTCTCCCCTGGGTTCTCCTCCGGAAGGTCCGTTTCAATCTCGCTGGAAAAATCTCCGGCATCCGTCAAATTGGTTCTGGGAAAACGCATGCGTCCGCTACTCACTCATGCTTTGTAAATTACGACCCTACCGGGATAGAAAAGGAAGGTTAATAAGTTCCTTCCTGCCGTATCGTTCCGATACGACCCCTTTGGGTAAATCGCTGCACTTTCAATGAGTTCTGGTGGCGAGAAAAATCTTTGCGATTTTTGGGGAAGTGCTCTAAAGCGCGTCGCAATCTTTTCAGATTCGCTGCTGCCGCTTTAGGCTTTATTTCCCCGCATGTCGTTGTCGCAAAACCGCTGCACACTTTTGCGCGACATGCTTTAGTGCGCCTCGTCCCAGTTGGTGGCGGCGCGTGCATCGACCCTCAGCGGCACGCGCATTTCCAACGCCGGCATGGTGGCGTTTTCCATGACCGAGACGATTGTTGGCATCGCCTTTTCGACATCCTCGTCCTCGACCTCGAAGATGAGTTCGTCATGCACCTGCAGCAGCATGCGGACGCGATCGGCGAGGCCGACGTCAACAAGCGCCGGCTCTATCTTGATCATTGCCCGGCGGATGACGTCGGCAGCCGAGCCCTGGATCGGCGCGTTAATCGCCGCACGCTCGTTAAAGGAGCGCACGGAGGGATTGGACGAGCGGATTTCGGGATAGTTGATGCGGCGACCGAAGATCGTCTCGACATAACCCTTGTCGCGCGCCATGGCCTTTCGGCTTTCCATATAGTCGCGGATGCCGGGGAAACGCTCGAAATACTTCTTGATGTAGTCGCCGGCTTCCGAACGCTCGATCGAAAGCTGATTGGCGAGCCCGAAGGCCGAGATGCCGTAGATGATGCCGAAATTGATTGCCTTGGCGCGGCGGCGCACCTCGCCCGGCATGCCTTCTACCGGCACGCCGAACATTTCCGACGCCGTCATGGCGTGGATGTCGACGCCATCTTCGAAAGCCTTGGTCAGCTGCGGGATCTCGGCGACATGGGCAAGCACGCGCAGTTCGATCTGGCTGTAGTCGGCGGAGATCAGCTTGTGGCCAGGCGTCGAGATGAAGGCGGTGCGGATCTTTCGGCCTTCTGCGGTGCGAACCGGAATATTCTGCAGGTTCGGCTCGGAGGAGGACAGGCGCCCCGTGGTCGTCGATGCCAGCGAATAGGAGGTGTGGACCCGCTTGGTCTCCGGATGGACATAGCCGGGGAGCGCGTCGGTATAGGTGGATTTCAGCTTGGTGAGCTGGCGCCAGTCAACGATCTTGCGCGGCAGCTCCAAACCGGCGGCGGCCAGATCCTCGAGCACCTGCGCGGAGGTGGACCATTGCCCCGTTTTCGTCTTGTTGCCGCCGGCAAGGCCCATCTTGCCGAACAGGATATCGCCCAGCTGCTTCGGCGAGCCGATGTTGAACCGCTCGCCGGCCAGTACGTAGATCTCGTCCTCGAGCCTTGCTGCACCCTGGGCCAGTTCGCCGGAGAGGCGCGACAGGATCTGCCGGTCGACGGTGATGCCGCGCGCTTCCATGCGTGCCAGTACCGGCAACAGCGGCCGCTCCAGCCGTTCATAGACGCTGGTCAATCCCGCCGCCGCCAGCCGGGGCTTCAGCACCAGCCAGAGGCGCAGCGTCACGTCGGCATCTTCGGCGGCATAGTGGGTGGCGCGGTCGATATCGACCAGATCGAAGGTGACGTTCGCCTTGCCGCTGCCCGCCACGTCCTTGTAAGGAATCGGGGTATGGCCGAGGAATTTTTCCGAGAGCGGGTCCATGCCATGCGCGCCGGTGCCGGCGTCCAGCACGTAGGAGATCAGCATCGTGTCGTCGAAACTCCTGGTCTCGATGCCATAGCGCTTCAACAGCAGGTAGTCGTATTTCAGATTCTGGGCGACCTTGAGAACCGCTTCGTCCTCCAGCAATGCCTTCAACCGCGGCAGGGCATCGCCCATCGGGATCTGGTTTTCGGCAAGGCCGCCGCCGAGCAGATCGCCGACGCCGTTCTTATGGACAAGCGGCACATAGGCGGCGCGGATCTTCGTGCCGGTGGGATCGGCCGTATTGTCGGCGATCGCCAGCGAAAAGCCGACGAGTTCGGCCTGCATCGCATCCAGCGACGTGGTCTCGGTATCGAAAGCAACGAGGCCGGTCGCGCGCGCATCGGCGATCCAGCGGTCGAGCGTTGCCAGGTCGCGGATCGTGACATAGGCCGAATGATCGAAGGGCAGCGTCGCAAAGGCCTCGGCCCGAGCGTTGGCAAGATCGGCGGGCGAAAAGGCGCCTTCGACGGCGGTCTTCGCCTTCGCGCGCGGCGGCAGCGGCACGGATTCACCCGAAACGTCGGGGATGCCGCCGGCAACGGGCTCGGGCTCGGCCGCATCGAGATCCGGGCCGCGGGCCGTCTCACCCCATTCGATGCGGACGATCGCCGGTTCGATGGCGCCGGCATCGCAAGCGCAGGCTTCGGCGACGCGGCGCGTCAGCGTGGTGAATTCCATCGTCTTCAGGAAGCCTATCAGCTTCGGGCCGTTCTGCGGCTCCAGCACCAGCGCGTCGAGATCGAGATCGAGTGGCACATCGGTGCGCAGCCGCACGAGGTCGCGCGAGAGCCTGGCCATGTCGATATTGGCGAGGATCGTCTCGCGGCGCTTGACCTGCTTGATCTCGGCGGCGCGTTCGAGCAGCGTATCAAGATCGCCGTATTCCTCGAGAAGCTGGGCGGCGGTTTTCGGGCCAATGCCGGGAATGCCGGGAACATTGTCGACCGAATCGCCGGTCATCGCCTGCAGATCGATCATCTTTTCCGGCGGCACGCCCCATTTCTCGATGACATCGGGAATGCCGATCTGCTTGTCCTTCATGCTGTCATACATGTGGACATTGGGGCTGACGAGCTGCATCAGATCTTTGTCGGAGGAGACGATGGTGACATCGGCGCCAGTCGCTTCGGCCTGGCGGGCATAGGTGGCGATGATGTCGTCGGCCTCGAAGCCTTCGGTCTCGATGCAGGGCAGATTGAAGGCGCGGGTCGCCTCGCGGATGAGGCCGAATTGCGGGATGAGCTCTTCCGGCGGCGCAGATCGGTTCGCCTTATAGGCGTCGTAGAGATCCTTGCGAAACGTCCTGGCGGAATAGTCGAAGATGACGGCAAGATGGGTCGGCGTCACGCCGACATCGGTATTGCGCGCATCCCTCAGCAGCTTCCACAGCATGTTGCAGAAACCGGACACAGCGCCGATCGGCAGGCCGTCGGTCTTGCGGGTCAGCGGCGGCAATGCATGAAACGCCCGGAAGATAAATCCGGAACCATCGACTAGGAAGAGGTGATCGCCTTTTTTCATGCGTGCATGGATAGCGCGGGCATGGGACGAGGTCCATATAGAGTTCGGCATAAAATTCGGCGCGCGGAAAGGATTATGGCGTTCGGAGCGTCACACAGCGCCGCACGTCTTTTCGGACGCGCAAAGGACGCTGAGCACTTGGCGTTGCTGCATAATTTTATCCTTCCATCGATTCCGATCTCAGGAATTGTACGGCACGGATTCCGGCTCACCAAACTGTTACCGATTTGTAACCACGGCCCTCCCTTGAAAAACCACATTCTGAGCCACAAATCGATGTCACCGGCGCTTGATTGCGTCGCGGGTCTGATCACCGGCTTGTCCCCCGCCGCGTCAGGCTTGGACAAAGGCCTTATCCCCCTCTCCGGGCCTTTGTCCCCACTTTAAAGTCGCCATGGCCAACCTCCAGGCCATGGCGACTTTTGTTTTACCAGGCACTCGAAATTCTGATCGCCGCTTGCATGTTTAGGAGCATCGTATGCGATTTGCTGCATTGTCTCCGGCATGGTTTTGAGCCTAACTTGCAATCATGGGATTTAACCGCATGGATTCGGGAGCCTACCTTGCCAGCCAGCTGGCGAAAGGGTTTGCCCGCTCGCTGCACCAGCGCGCGGTTGGGCTCGGTTTTTCTCCGGGCCAGTTCCCCATTCTGCTGGAACTCTGGGCCGAGGACGGGCTGACCCAGAAACAGCTTCTCGAGCGGGTCGATATCGAACAGGCGACCATGGCCAATACGCTTTCGCGCATGGTCCGAGACGGGTTGATCGAACGCCGGCCGCATCCATCCGACAAGCGGGCGCAACTGCTCTTCCTGACGCCGAAGGCCCGCGCCATGGAGGCCGAGGCAATCGAGACCGCGCGCGAGGCCGACCTTGCGCTGTTTAAAGGGTTTCGAGTTTTCGAGCGCGAGCTGACACTCGAATATATCCGCCGGCTTCTGGAAAACGCCAAGGCGCTCTGACCACTGCATAATTCCTTAAATCGGAATCGACAGCGTCCTTTGCGCGTCTGAAAAGACGCGCGGCGCTGTAAGATCACTCGCCAGCACACTGTGCGCGTCGCAGCGACGGCGCGCCGGTTTCGATCTGTGCGGTCAGGACGTTTTCGTGGGCGGCAAGCTTGATGCTCGGCTCGATATCCGGCTTGCCGAGTAAAAGGCCCTGTACTTGCGTGCAGCCTTCCTCGACGACGATCCGGCGCTGCATCTCGGTTTCCACGCCCTCCGTCACGACAGGCATGCCGAGGCTATGACCTAGGCCGATGATGGCGCGCACGATCGAGCGCGCCGCCGCATCATGTTCCAGCACGCCGGTGAAACTGCGGTCGACCTTGATCTTGTCGAAAGGGAATGACCGCAGGTTGGAAAGCGAGGAAAAACCGGTACCGAAATCATCCATGACGATGTGCACGCCGAGCTTGTGCAGCCGCAATAGCGTCGTCATCACCCGGTCGCGATCTCGAATGAGGGCCGCCTCGGTGATCTCGAGCTCCAGTCGGCCGGGCGCAAGCCCGGTTTCGGCGAGGATCGCCTCGATCCGCTCGCAGAGGTTCGGCAGCATGAATTGCACCGGCGAGAGATTGACGGCGATCATCAACGGCAGCGGCCAGCGCACAGCCTCCCTGCAGGCCTGCTGCAACACCCATTCGCCGAGTTGGACGATCGAGCCGCTTTCCTCGGCGATCGGGATGAAGATATCGGGCTCGGTCAAGCCGTGACCTGGCCGGTTCCAGCGCATCAGGGCCTCGTAGCCGCCGATCTCGCCGCTCAGCGCATCGAGGATCGGCTGATAGTCGACATGGATCTGATTACGGATGATCGCATGGCGCAGTTCGCTTTCGATCTGGCGGCGGTTCCGTGCCGCCTTATCCATGTCCGCGTCGAAGAAACAGACCTTGCCGCGACCGTCATGCTTGACGCGGTAGAGTGCAGTATCGGCATTGTTGCAGAGTTCTTCAGCAGCAGCGCCATCCGCGGGATAGATTGCGATGCCGACGCTGACGCCGACGGCGGTCGGGTCGCGCGCCGTGTCCATCTCGGCGGCGAATTCGTCGAGGATCGCCGCCGCAAGCTTTTGCGCCGCCGCCGGCTGCTGCCCGGCGGGCTGAATGATGGCGAATTCATCGCCGCCGAGGCGGGCGATCGTATCGCTCTCATCGGCCACGCGGCGCAGGATCGAGGCGACCTTGCGGAGAATACGGTCGCCTTCGGCATGACCGAAGATATCGTTGACGGCCTTGAAGCGATCGAGGTCGAGATAGAAGAGGGCAACCTCGCTGTTCTTTCGTTCGGCCATCTGCAGCGCCTGCCGGATGCGGGTATCGAACAGCGACCTGTTCGGCAGATCGGTGAGCACGTCGTGGTGGGCGAGATGCTCGATCATCTCCTCGGCCTGCCTGCGCTCGGTGAGATCACGCACCGCCAGCACCTCGCAGTTGTGCCCGCGATAGACGATCCTGCTCGCGGTCACTTCGACGGCGATCTCCCTGCCGTCCCTGGTGTTGAGCAGCGTCTCGCTGGGTCTGTTCTGCCCAGTTCCCTGAATAGCAGTCAAAACAGCCGAGGGCGCCTTGCCGGCAAGACCGGCAAGCTTCCAGCCGGAGAGCCCCTGGAAGCGTTCATTGGCATCGATGATCCGGCCTTCCCGCAGGATCAGCAGCCCTTCCTGTGAGGCATTCGCGAGCCCCCTCAGATCCGTCAGGTGGCTTTCGATAAAGACCACCGCCAGCGCGATCAGAATGAGCGCCGTCGCCGCCACAACGACGATCGCAGCAAGCAGGCTGGCGTCGAGCACCGTTGCCGGAACTTGCTTGCCGGGATCCGGCACGAGCGTGATGCTAGCCATCGAGATGAAATGGAGCGCGCAGATCGCGAGGACGAAACTGATTGACGAGGCGAGGAGCCGCCTCAGTCCCTTCAATTGGAAAAATGCGTGGAAGGCGGCGCTCGACAACAGCGCTCCTGCGAGAACCGCACTCAGCGTCATGGAGGGATCATAAAGAATTGCCGCCTGCGTTTCGATCGCCTGCATGCCGGTCAGGTGCATGGAGGCGATGCCGAGCGCCATCAGGACGCCGCCGCGGATGCGAGAAAACCTGCCGCGGCTTTCCGAAGCGACGAGGATCGCCGCCCACGAACCGGCAACCGACAGGAGGAAAGAAAGCGCCGTCAGGCCCAGTTGGTAGCCGATCGGCATGCCGCCGTCATAGGCCAGCATTGCGATGAAGTGCGTTGCCCATACGCCGGTGCCGAAAGCGAAAGCCGAGGCGCCGATCCAGAGCTTGCGCCGCCCGGCATCGCATTCCTGAGCGCGGGAAAGCAGCAGCATAGCCGCCATAGCGCCGACCAGGCAGACGGCGGCCGCCGCAAGCACCAGCCGCCAATCGTGGTTGTCCCGAATACATGTAATGACCGAAAACATCTGCCCCTCCCACAGCTGAATTCGGTCAGGCTATTTAGGTTGTGCTAAATAACTGTAAATTGAATTAGAAATCTCTTCTATATTATCCAGCAAATCTTCCTGATATTGATCTTTGACCGACGGGCCTTTCGCGCCGCCGATTTTTGTTTTTCCGCCTCGCCTGCTTTTCTGGTTTGGTCTATCGTCCGGCCGAATTTCAAAAAAGGAGTCGAAAATGACCGATATCAATCAGGTGCTTGAGCGCGCGGATCAGAACCTTCCATCGAGCCTCGAAAAGCTGTTCGAGCTTCTGCGCATCCAATCGATTTCCACCGATCCCGCCTATAAAGCCGAATGCCGGAAGGCCGCCGAATGGCTCGTCGCCTATCTCGGGACGCTCGGCTTTACGGCCTCGCTGCGCGATACGCCAGGCCATCCGATGGTGGTCGCCCACCATGCCGGCGCTTCCGCCGATGCGCCGCATGTTCTCTTCTACGGCCATTACGATGTTCAGCCGGTCGATCCGATCGAGCTCTGGGAAAACGACCCGTTCGAGCCATCGATCAAGGATGTCGGCGAGGGCCGCAAGATCCTGACCGGCCGCGGCACCTCCGACGACAAGGGCCAGTTGATGACCTTCGTCGAGGCTTGCCGCGCCTATAAGGAGATCAACGGCGCGCTTCCCTGCCGCATCACCATCCTCTTCGAGGGCGAGGAGGAATCCGGCTCGCCGTCCCTGAAGCCCTTCCTCGAAGCCAATACCGCCGAGCTCAAGGCCGATTATGCGCTGGTCTGCGATACCGGCATGTGGGACCGCGACACGCCGGCGATCGCCGCGGCGCTGCGCGGCCTCGTCGGCGAGGAAGTGATCGTGACGGCCGCCGACCGTGACCTGCATTCCGGTCTCTTCGGCGGCGCGGCCGCCAATCCGATCCACATTCTCGTCGAGGCTCTTGCCGGCCTGCATGACGAGACGGGCCGCATCACGCTTGACGGCTTCTATGATGGCGTCGAGGAAACGCCTGACAACATCAAGGCCTCATGGGAGACGCTCGGCAAGACCGCGGAGAGCTTCCTCGGCGAAGTCGGCCTTTCCATTCCATCGGGTGAAAAAGGCCGCTCGGTGCTGGAACTCACCTGGGCGCGGCCGACCGCCGAAATCAACGGCATCTGGGGCGGATATACCGGCGAAGGCTTCAAGACGGTGATCGCCGCCAAGGCTTCGGCGAAGGTTTCGTTCCGGCTTGTCGGAACGCAGGATCCGGCGGCCATCCGCGAGGCTTTCCGCAGCTATATCAGTGCGAAGATTCCCGCTGATTGCTCGGTCGAGTTCCATCCGCATGGCGGCTCGCCGGCGATTCATCTTTCCTATGATTCGCCTGTTCTCACCAAGGCGAAGAACGCGCTTTCCGACGAGTGGCCGAAGCCCGCCATCGTCATCGGCATGGGTGGGTCGATCCCGATCGTCGGAGATTTCCAGAAGATGCTCGGCATGGAATCGCTGCTCGTCGGCTTCGGCCTCAGCGACGATCGCATCCACTCTCCGAACGAGAAATACGAGCTCGTCTCCTACCACAAGGGCATTCGCTCCTGGGTGCGGATACTTCGAGCGCTCGCTGCCTGAAGGAAAAGGCGCGGCTTCCATCAAGCTGCGCCACGCAAAGTCGCGACAAACAAAAAGGCCGGTTCGACCCGGCCTTTCGTCATCCGCTCATCTCAGTGCCAGTTCATCCGTGGTCAAGGAGCAAGCAGGTATTGCAGTGAGACTGCCGCCGAAAGGTTAACGAACCGTTAACAGTACCGGCCTTGCCGGAAGCACCATCGCGGCTCCAAGGCGCGGACAGACATTTCGCCGTTCAAGCTGCGTTCATCGCGAGCGACATATAAGCCATTGAAAGATAAGACGAATGATGACGCCCTGACAGCTGCGGGCGATCGCTCTGTCTTTTGTTTCAATGGCATATGCCAAGGAAACACGGCCAAGCGCTGCCTGAAAAACGTGCCAACAAGGACTGAGAAGCGTGAAAAATCTCTTTGTTAAAATCGCAGCCGCCGGCATGCTTATGCTGGCGCCCGCCATAGCGCAGGCCGCCGAGGGCTACTCGACGGCGAACGTCAACATGCGTGCCGGTCCGAGCACCCGATATCCTGCCGTCGCCGTCATCCCCGCCGGTTCTTCCGTCGAGATCCGCGGATGCCTTTCCGAGGTCAATTGGTGCGACGTCGAATTCTACGGCGGCCGCGGCTGGGTTTCCGGCCAGTATGTGCAGGCCCTCTACCAACAGCGCCGCGTCTATGTCGGCCCGCAATATTACCGTCCGCTCGGCATTCCGATGATTCGCTTCAGCGTCGACAATTATTGGGACCGCTATTACCGCAACCGTGATTTCTATCGCGACCGTGACCGCTGGAGCCGCGGCCCGGATTATTACTACCGCGACCGCGACAATCGGGATCGCGACCGCGATCGGGATAACCGGGATCGCGACCGTAACTGGCGCGAGCGGGATGGCGACCGAGATGGGCGCGACCGCGATCGTGACTGGCGCGACGACAATCAAAGGGACGATCGGCAAAGGGACGATCGGCAAAGAGGTGAACGGCAGAGGGACGACCGGAGAGGCGATGATCGCAGGCCGGACCGCAGGAATTTTGATTGCCGCCCCGGCGATCCCTCTTGCGACGAATGAAACAGAAAGGGACGCAGCGACGTCCTCTTCCGAGGCTTGAAGCCAAGGGAAAACGCCCAAGAAAAAGCCCGGCGCTCCCTTGGGAGGGATGCACCGGGCCTGATGTCGATCGGCACGCGTTGAGGGGAGACGGCCGATCATTCGCGGGACGTGAGGGGCTGTCCCGCTTCTTCATAAACAATCGCGAAGCCTATTGGTTCCGCCTGCCGCATAATTCCTTGAAGCAGAACCGATTTGAGGAAACACTATGCGGCAATTCAATGTGTTACAGCCTCTTTTATGTCTCTCGAAAAGACGCGCGGCGCGGTAATCTACGTCGTATAGCACGTAACTCACGCCACGCACTTCGGGCCTTTGTTTTCACGACGCATGCCGCCTTGCCGGCGAGCGCAAGACAGGAGCCGCGGGGGGAAGCATCGAACCTCGAATGCGATCACCGACAATTTGACGTGAAGCCATCGCGAGGCACTTGTTTTGCGAGATTCTTTATTGCAGTTTTGTGAAGTTGCGGATTGATTTTGATCCGTTCGAGGCTGGACCCTGATGACACAAGACTACCTGGCTTTCTTCGGGCTTTTCGGCCCTCGGGCAGCCGCCACAGATGTTACCGTTTGGCATAAACACAACCCCATCCTGCCTGTGCGCCTCACCGATGGGGCGAGCCTCAACCCTTCCGGCCAGATCTGGCGCCGCTTTCATCTGGGCGAGTGGGAATATAAGCAGGACCCGGAATCGCTCGACGATTACGAGGCCCGACAGTTCTGAAGGCCAATGCTGTCGCCCGGCGCGATCTGCTTTACTTTCCATTATTAATACCCCGTTAAATCGCCGCATTTACAGTTCAGTCGGATGATCACGGCGGCACTCAAAGCGCTCCAGCGTCCTTTGCGCGTCTGAAAAGACGCGCGGCGCTGGAGAAGGGCACCGTTATGCGAAGTTGGCTTCGCGATCGAACATGGGGTGTGACCGGTCCGCGATGGCAGGCAGAGGCAGATCAGGCGACAGAATAGAACCCTCCTTCAGCGGCCGGCCGGCACGCGACGATGACGAATTCTCGCTCGATGCCGACGATCGCATCGCCGGAGGCCGATCTCAGCGCCGCGGCGGCTCGAAACCCCCGCCGCAGCGCGCCGCCCCCCGGCGGCAGCGCGAGCCGCGGGAGCGTGAAGGCGGCGGTTTTTTCGGCTTCATGCGCCGCATGGTCTACTGGTGCGTCGTGCTTTTCATCTGGGCCGGCATCGGCGTTGCCGGGCTCGTGGTCTATTATGGGTCGCGCATGCCGAGCGCCAGCACATGGGCAATCCCGGAGCGGCCGCCGAACGTCAAGATCACCGCCGTCGACGGCAGCGTCATCGCCAATCGCGGCGCCACCGGCGGCGAGGCGCTGTCGCTCGAAAACATGTCGCCCTATATTCCGGAAGCCGTCATCGCCATCGAGGATCGGCGTTTCTATTCACATTTCGGCGTCGATCCGCTCGGCCTCGGCCGGGCGATCGTGACCAATCTCACGGCTGGCCACATGGTCCAGGGTGGCTCGACGCTGACGCAGCAGCTTGCCAAGAACCTCTTCCTCTCCCCGGAAAGGACGCTGGAACGTAAGGTCCAGGAAGTGCTGCTCTCGCTCTGGCTGGAGCAGAAATACACCAAGGACCAGATCCTTGCCATGTATCTCAACCGGGTGTTCTTCGGATCGAACGCCTATGGCGTCGAGGCCGCCTCACGGCGCTACTTCAACAAATCGGCGCGTGACGTCAACCTCGGCGAGGCCGCGGTGCTGGCCGGCCTGCTCAAGGCGCCGTCGCGGCTTTCACCGGCCCGCGATGCGGACGCGGCGAATGCACGCGCCCAGCTCGTGCTCGCGGCGATGCGCGAACAGGGCTTCATCACCGATTCCGAGGTCAAAACGGCGATGTCGCAGACCCCGGCTTCGGCCAAGAGCTACTGGTCCGGCGCCGGGCACTATGTCGCCGACATGGTAATGGACGAGCTGCCAAGCCTGATCGGCGACGTCAAGGAAGACGTCATCGTCGATACGACCATCGACAAGTCGCTGGAAAAGAAGGCCGAGCAATCGCTGGTCGACGTGCTCGACAAGGAGGGCGGCAAGCTCGACGCCTCTCAGGCGGCCCTCGTCTCGATCGACGGCACCGGCGCGATCCGGGCGCTCGTCGGCGGCAGGGACTATGCGACGAGCCAGTTCAACCGCGCCGTCAAGGCTAAACGCCAGCCGGGTTCCTCGTTCAAGCCTTTCGTCTATGCCGCAGCACTCGAGAAGGGGCTGACGCCCTATTCGGTGTTCAACGACGCGCCGATCCGGATCGGCGACTGGACGCCCGAAAATTACGAGAAGAAATACAATGGCGAAGTGACGCTGGCGACCGCGCTTGCCAAGTCGCTGAACACGGTGGCCGCCCAGCTGGTGATGTATGACGGGCCGGATCAGGTGATCAAGCTTGCCCACCGGCTCGGCATCGAAAGCGAGCTGCAGCCGAACGCCTCGATCGCGCTCGGCACGTCCGAGGTGTCGCTGATGGAACTCACCGCCTCCTATGCCGCCTTCATGAACGGCGGCTACAAGGCGACGCCGCACGTCATCCGCCGGGTGACGACGGCCGAAGGCAAGGTTCTCTACGAAAATACCTATGACAGCCCGCCGCGCGTGCTGTCCGAGCAGATCGTCGCCCAGATGGATGCGATGATGATGGGCGTCATCGACAACGGCACCGGCAAGAGCGCCAAGATCCCTGGCTGGCAGGCGGCGGGAAAGACCGGCACGACGCAGAATTCGCGCGACGCGCTCTTCGTCGGCTTCACCAGCAACCTGACCACCGGGGTCTGGTTCGGCAATGACGACGGCAAGCCGATGAAGAAGGTGACCGGCGGCGGCTTGCCCGCCAAGGCCTGGAAGGAATTCATGATCGCCGCCCACAAGGGTCTTTCGCCGGCACCGCTCTTCGGCAACGGCCAGTTGATCGCCGATCCGAACAATGGTCAGCCGATGGCTGAGGCACCGGGTAATGGGCAGTCGGGCAGCGGACAACCGATGACGGTCGAGGCGCCGCCATCGACGATCGGCGGCATTATTTCCGGCGTCTTCGGCGGCAACGACAACGCAAACCGCTATCCGCAAGCGCCTGTCCGGCAGCAGGCGGCGACCTCCGGCAGCGGCCCGGTTCCGCCCTCAGACATTGCCGAAGGCGGCGGTTCTGGCTATGAGGGTATGGTGCCGCCCGGCGATGTCGGGGGTGCGCAGACCACCTCTTCCGTCCAGCCGCGGCGCACGACGCTGCTCGATCTGATCATGGGCCAGTGAGACCTTTGCTGCATGTCCTACACAAGCCCGATGCTCTAAAGCGCGTCGCGATCTTTCAGAGTCGCTCCTCGCGCTTCAGGTCTTTGTTTTACGCATGTCGTTGTCGCAAAACGGCTGCGCAGTTTTGCGCGACATGCCCGAAAAAATGGCCGCTTTCCGGACATGGGGCGACCTCTTTCCCGGCTACTGTAAAAATTGAACGCAACACATTCGTTTTGCTGGATTCCGGGGCATTTCTCGCCTTGCAGTCCAGAAAACCGCTCCTTATATACGCCGCATCACCGCAATCACGATTGCGTAATCTCAAGTAGACCCATCCCGTAAGGGGCTGTCAGGGAAATGCCTTCTCGGGGTTCCGACAGCTTGCTTCAAGGAGAGAATGACATGGCAAAAGTAATTGGTATCGACCTTGGAACGACGAATTCCTGCGTCGCAGTCATGGACGGCAAGGACGCGAAGGTTATCGAGAATGCGGAAGGTGCGCGTACGACCCCTTCCATGGTGGCATTTTCCGACGATGGCGAACGCCTCGTCGGCCAGCCGGCCAAGCGCCAGGCAGTCACCAACCCGACGAACACACTCTTTGCAGTCAAGCGCCTGATCGGCCGCCGCTACGAAGATCCGACCGTCGAGAAGGACAAGCACCTCGTTCCCTTCACCATCGTCAAGGGCGACAATGGCGACGCCTGGGTCGAAGCCAATGGCAAGGGCTACTCGCCCGCACAGATTTCCGCGATGATCCTTCAGAAGATGAAGGAAACCGCCGAATCCTATCTCGGCGAAAAGGTCGAGAAGGCCGTCATAACCGTTCCCGCCTACTTCAACGACGCGCAGCGCCAGGCAACCAAGGATGCCGGCCGCATCGCCGGTCTTGAAGTCCTGCGCATCATCAACGAGCCGACTGCTGCGGCCCTCGCCTACGGTCTCGACAAGAAAGAAGGCAAGACGATTGCCGTCTACGACCTTGGTGGCGGTACCTTCGATATTTCGATCCTCGAGATCGGCGACGGCGTCTTCGAAGTGAAGTCCACCAACGGCGATACCTTCCTCGGCGGTGAAGACTTCGACATGCGCCTCGTCGAATATCTCGTCGGCGAGTTCAAGAGAGACAACGGCATCGACCTGAAGAACGACAAGCTTGCCCTGCAGCGCCTCAAGGAAGCTGCGGAAAAGGCGAAGATCGAGCTTTCGTCCTCGCAGCAGACCGAAATCAACCTGCCGTTCATCACGGCCGACGCCTCCGGCCCGAAGCATCTGACGCTGAAGCTGACCCGCGCCAAGCTCGAAAGCCTGGTCGACGATCTCGTCCAGCGCACGATCGCGCCGTGCAAGGCAGCGCTCAAGGATGCCGGCGTCACTGCTGCCGAAATCGACGAAGTGGTTCTCGTCGGCGGCATGAGCCGCATGCCGAAGGTACAGGAAGTCGTCAAGCAGCTGTTCGGCAAGGAGCCGCACAAGGGCGTCAACCCGGATGAAGTGGTGGCCCTCGGCGCCGCCATCCAGGCCGGCGTTCTGCAGGGCGACGTCAAGGACGTCCTGCTGCTCGACGTGACGCCGCTGTCGCTCGGCATCGAGACGCTGGGTGGTGTCTTCACCCGCCTGATCGAACGCAACACGACGATCCCGACGAAGAAGAGCCAGACCTTCTCGACCGCCGAAGACAACCAGCAGGCCGTGACCATCCGCGTTTCGCAGGGCGAACGTGAAATGGCTGCCGACAACAAGCTGCTTGGCCAGTTCGACCTCGTCGGCCTGCCGCCGTCGCCGCGCGGCATGCCGCAGATCGAAGTCACCTTCGACATCGACGCCAACGGCATCGTTCAGGTTTCGGCCAAGGACAAGGGCACCGGCAAGGAACAGCAGATCCGCATCCAGGCTTCCGGCGGTCTTTCCGACGCCGACATCGAGAAGATGGTGAAGGATGCCGAAGCCCATGCCAGCGAAGACAAGAAGCGCCGCGAGGCGGTCGAAGCCCGGAACCAGGCTGAAAGCCTGATCCATTCCTCGGAAAAGTCGCTGAAGGATTATGGCGACAAGGTTTCCGAGGCCGACCGCACCGCGATCTCGGATGCGATCGCCGCGCTGAAGACGGCGTCGGAAGCATCCGAGCCCGATGCCGACGACATCAAGGCCAAGACCCAGACGCTGATGGAAGTGTCGATGAAGCTCGGCCAGGCGATCTATGAAGCACAGCAGGCCGAAGGCGGCGCTGCTGGTGATGCCTCCGCGGAAGGCGGCGACAATGTCGTCGATGCCGACTACGAGGAAATCAAGGACGACGACCGCAAGAAGTCCGCGTAATCCGCGACGGCGTGGTTATGCTTCAACACCTGATCCGGCTGCTCACCATGGCAGCCGGAAAATCCATTTCCGGGGTTTAATCCTTAATGGCAAAAGCGGACTTTTACGAAACTCTGGGTGTAGCCAAGACGGCGGACGAGAAAGAGCTGAAAAGCGCCTTTCGCAAATTGGCGATGAAATTCCATCCGGACAAGAACCCGGATGACAAGGACGCCGAGCGGAAGTTCAAGGAAATCAACGAAGCCTACGAGATGCTCAAGGACCCGCAGAAGCGGGCGGCCTATGATCGGTATGGTCATGCGGCCTTCGAGCATGGCGGCATGGGCGGCGGTGGCGGCGGATTTGCCGGCGGCGGTTTCTCCGACATTTTCGAGGATATCTTCGGCGAGATGATGGGTGGAGGGCGCGCGCGCCAGCGCTCGTCGGGCGGCCGCGAACGTGGCGCCGATCTTCGCTACAACATGGAAATAACGCTGGAAGAGTCTTTCTCCGGCAAGACGGCGCAAATCCGCGTTCCGACGTCGATCACCTGCGACGTCTGTTCGGGTTCAGGCGCCAAGCCCGGCACGCAGCCGAAGAACTGCGGCACCTGCCAAGGAACGGGGCGCGTGCGCGCGGCACAGGGCTTCTTCTCGATCGAACGGACCTGCCCGACCTGCCACGGCCGCGGCCAGATCATTCCCGATCCGTGCCCGAAGTGCCACGGCCAGGGCCGGGTGACGGAAGAGCGTTCACTCTCGGTCAATATTCCCGCCGGCATCGAGGACGGCACCCGCATCCGCCTGCAGGGCGAAGGCGAGGCCGGCGCCCGCGGCGGACCGGCAGGCGACCTCTATATCTTCCTGTCCGTCAAACCGCATGAATTCTACCAGCGCGACGGAGCCGATCTCTATTGCGCCGTTCCGATCTCGATGACGACGGCCGCGCTCGGCGGCACCTTCGACGTGGCGACGCTCGACGGCACCAAATCGCGCGTTACCGTGCCCGAGGGCACCCAGGTCGGCAAACAGTTCCGCCTCAAGGGCAAGGGCATGCCAGTGCTGCGTTCGGTGCAGACGGGCGACCTCTACATCCAGATCCAGATCGAGACGCCGCAAAAGCTCACCAAGCGCCAGCGTGAACTGCTTCAGGAATTCGAGCAGCTTTCCTCCAAGGAGAACAATCCGGAATCGACGGGCTTCTTTGCCCGCATGAAGGAATTCTTCGAAGGCTGAGCCGCAATCGACATGCCCATTACGAAAGCCGGGACGGAAACGTCTCCGGCTTTTTTGTTTTAAGAATCCTGATTTGCGACATTCGCCGTCCATGCCGGCGAATCTGTCCCGGATCGATACGGCAGCGGGCGGGACGACGACTTGCGTTAACGCAGCCAGATGATGCCGCTTGCAAGTTTTCCAAATGAATTCAGTCTCTGCCGTCAGTGCATGACCCCGGGAGCCGGAATCGATTTCGGGGTCATGCACCAAATCAAAGTGATAGAGCGTCCTTAACGCTAGCGGGAACAAACAAACCAAGGGTATCAGCCATGGCGCCAGCCTTTTCATCCCAGTCCGAAGACGTCGACGTTCTCGCCGGCGCCATCTACACATGGTGCGCCGAGCGCAACATCAAGCTTCGCAGCCAGCAAGGCCTTTCCATTGCCAGCATCGCGATCGACCTCTATCATGCCGGCCACCAGACGCAGGACGATCTGCTGATGGCGCTGTACGAATGCGAGATTCACTGAAGCGCGCGGCATCGAACCTCAATCAGGCGGTCTGCTTCCGGTCTTTGTCCTGATGCAGGTCATCCCCCCAATATTGCTGCACACCCGCAGGTGTCCGGAAATCATCCAGACCTTGAATAGGTCGTGCTTTCCGTGGGAACCGTGATTGCTGCGCTGGAATCAGGCGGTGGTTTCGGCCGCTTCGCCCGTCATGAGGGTGACGATGGTCTTGACCGCTTCCTTGCCTGCCGGTGAGTTCAGCTTGTCGTAGCTCAGCGCAAGCGCATAGGCGTCGGGGCTGAGTTCGACACGGCTGCCGAATGGCGACATGCCGGCACCCTCGAAGAGAGCGGAGATCTCGACGTCGAGAAAAACCGCGATCTGATGCAGCTTGCTGGCGGAAACGCGGTTCGCCCCCTTTTCGTATTTCTGGATTTGCTGGAAAGTCAGTCCGAGTGCTTCGCCAAGCTCGAGCTGAGAAACACGGCGAAGGGCGCGAAACTGTCTGACGTTGCGACCGACGATAATATCAACCGGATCTGGCACTTCATCACTCTCTTATACATAAACGGTCCGTTTACCATATCGCCTGCACCGGATAACTCAACCCTGCAGTTGCAAAATTCAACCAACTTTTTTTGGGCTTTACGTTACGTCAGTAGCCTAGGAGGATGGCGGCAAACCTTGAATATCCGGCGCTGGAAGACATTGGCAATGACTGTCTACGGGATCGGTTTGGCGATGTCAGGCCATCTCGGATGGTTGTATTTTTAACCGAATTTCGAAGCGCCGTGGCTGCCATTCCATCGGGAGGATGACGGACACAAGGACTTCGGTCACGGGATCATCTGGAATATATGTCCTGCGTGGCGCCAACCGCCGCGTCCTGACGTCTGGCAGCCGCGGCGGTACGCGATCCACGGTCAAAAAGCTGCCAGCCTTGCCATCAGCGCCACTTCGGCTTAGCTGTCACGCTTTACGATTCCGGACATTCGATGCCGCACAAGGTTTCTCTTTCCCGTCTGAAGCTGACAGACTTCCGCAACTATGTGGCGGCGGCCCTTGCACTTGATGGTCGGCATGCCGTGCTGACGGGAGACAACGGCGCCGGCAAGACCAATCTCATGGAGGCCGTCTCGCTGCTTTCGCCTGGCCGCGGTTTGCGCCGCGCGGCTTATGGCGACATTACCCGCGTCGGCGCGGCCGGCGGCTTTTCGATCTTCGCCGCGCTCGACGGCATGGAGGGCGACGTCGAGATCGGCACCGGCATCGAAACGGGCGAGGAGACCACCGCCCGCAGGCTGCGCATCAATGGCACGACGGCAAAGACTGTCGACGAACTGACCGACCATCTGCGCCTTCTCTGGCTGACACCGGCGATGGACGGCCTCTTTACCGGCGCCTCTTCCGACCGGCGCCGCTTTCTCGACCGGCTGGTGCTGTCGCTCGATCCCGCCCATGGCCGCCGCGCCAGCGATTTCGAGCGCGCCATGCGCAGCCGCAACAAACTGCTGGACGAAGGCCGCTTCGATCCTTCCTGGCTTGCCGGCATCGAGGAGCAGATGGCAAGCCTCGGCATCGCCATGGCGCTTGCCCGGCAGGAGATGCTCGGCCTGCTGACCCGGCTGATCGAGGAAACACGAGAAAGCTCGCCCTTCCCTTCGGCATCGCTGCAGCTCTCCGGCTTCATGGACGGCCAGTTCTCGCGCCCCTCGGTCGACCTCGAGGACGAATACGCGGCGATGCTGGCGGAGAGCCGCTACCGCGATGCCGGCGCGGGGCGCACGCTCGAGGGGCCGCACCGGGCCGATCTCATCGTGCATCACCGCGAAAAGGCGATGGAGGCGGAGCGTTGCTCCACCGGCGAGCAGAAAGCGCTGCTTGTCGGCCTGGTGCTTGCGCATGCGCGGCTCGTCGGCAATCTCACCGGCCATGCGCCGATCCTGCTGCTCGACGAGATCGCGGCCCATCTCGACGAGGGCCGCCGCGCCGCGTTATTCGACCTTATCGACGGGCTCGGCGGCCAGGCCTTCATGACCGGAACGGATCGCGCGATGTTTTCAGCGCTCGGCGACAGGGCGCAGTTTTTCACGGTGGCCGACGGAAGGGTGTTCGAATGACCGAGGCGGCTTTTCCCGGCGTCGGACGTCATGATAACATCGGCGCCATGGAACCGCTCAGCCCGGAAGAAATCGCGCGCTATCACCGCCACATCCTGCTGCCCGAGATCGGCGGCGCCGGCCAGCAGAAGCTGAAAGCCGCCCGCGTGCTGGTGATCGGCGCCGGTGGTCTCGGTGCGCCGGTTCTGCAATATCTGGCCGCAGCCGGCGTCGGCACGCTTGGGATCGTCGACGACGACCGGGTGTCGCTGTCGAACCTGCAGCGCCAGGTGATCCATGATTCCGGCACGATCGGCGAATTGAAGACCGAGAGCGCTGCTTTCGCCATCGCCAGGCTCAATCCGCATGTCCGACTGATCCGCTTCGAAGAACGCTTCTCCCAGGAGGCCGCCCGCCGTCAGCTCTCAGGCTTCGATCTGCTGATCGATGGCTCCGACAATTTCGACACCCGTTATGCCGCCGCCGATGCGGCTGATGAAGCGCGCATTCCGCTCGTCACCGGCGCCGTCGGGCGGTTCGACGGCTCGCTGACGGTTCTCAAGCCCTATGAAACGGCTGAGGACGGAACGCCCAACCCTAGATATCGTGACCTGTTTCCGGAAGCGCCGCCGGCCGGGTTGATTCCCGCATGCGCCGAGGCCGGCATCATCGGCGCGCTGACCGGCGTCATCGGCACGATGATGGCGATGGAGGCGATCAAGCTCGTCACCGGCACCGGCGAACCGCTGGTCGGACGGTTGCTGCTCTATGACGCGCTCTCGGCTCGGTTTGATACCATCCGCTACAAACGACGCCGTACAACACAGAGACAGGCGGGATGAGGATTGTTCCGCTTGATCAAACTTTCACGCGCTGGGATGAACTGCTGGCGCTGATCCTTTCCGCCTTCGCCTCCATGAATGGCAGGATCGACCCGCCATCTTCGGCGCTCAAGCTGACGACGGCATCACTGGCCGAAAAGGCCGGAACCGAGATCGGCCATGTCGCCATCGACGGCGAAAAACTGATCGGCTGCCTCTTCCTGCGGCCGGAGGCCGATTGTCTCTATGTCGGCAAGCTCGCCGTTCTGCCTGAGGTGCAGGGCAAGGGCCTCGGCAAACGGCTGCTGACAATTGCCGAGGAGACCGCTGCGGCGCTCGGTCTTCCCGCCTTGCGGCTGGAAACGCGGATCGAACTCACCGACAACCACGCCGTCTTTGCCGCCTGGGGATTTTCCAGAACCGCCGAAAAAGCCCATCCCGGCTTTGCCAGGACGACGTTCATCGAGATGCGCAAGGTCCTTGCGTCTTGATGCGCCTCGCGTGATTCGATCCTGAGATGCGCTTAGAGCGGTTCAGCTTTTAACGGAAGCGCAGGACCGCTCTAGCCTTTTGTTTTTACGCAATTCCGGACGGAAAACCGCTTCGCACTTTTCCTGGAATTGCTCTAGCGGCCGGGCAGTACCCGATTCGGCGGCCTGTGACCGTCGATGAAGGTGCGGATATTGATGATGACCTTGTCGCCCATGTCGATGCGGCCTTCGATCGTCGCCGAACTCATATGCGGCAGCAGCACGACCTTGCCCTCATTGGCGAGCTTGATGAGCCTCGGGTTGACGGCAGGCTCGTTCTCGAAGACGTCGAGGCCGGCGCCGGCAATCCGGCCCTCCCTCAGGCATTTGATCAGCGCAGCTTCATCGACCACGTCGCCGCGCGCGGTGTTGACGAGATAGGCCGTCGGCTGCAGCAGCGCCAGACGGCGGGCCGAGATCAGGTGGAAGGTCGCCGGCGTCGACGGGCAATTGACCGAAACGATGTCGACGCGGGCGAGCATCTGGTCGAGACTTTCCCAATAGGTCGCCTCCAACTCGTCCTCGACGGCCGGATTGACGCGCTTGCGGTTGTGATAGTGGATCGACAGGCCGAAAGCCTTGGCGCGGCGGGCCACCGCCGTGCCGATGCGGCCCATGCCGACGATGCCGATCCGCTTGCCGTGAATGCGCCGGCCGAGCATCCAGGTCGGAGACCAGCCTGCCCATTCGCCCGGCTTATCGGTCAGCACGCGCGCACCTTCGCCGAGCCTTCTCGGAACAGCGAGAATCAGCGCCATGGTCATATCGGCGGTGTCCTCGGTCAGGACGTTCGGCGTGTTGGTGACGGTGATGCCCTTGCGCGCCGCCGCCTCGACGTCGATGTGATCGGTGCCGTTGGAGAAGCTCGCAATCAGCTTCATCTGCGGTCCCGCCTGTTCGATCAGCGCCGCGTCGATGCGATCGGTGACGGTCGGCACCAGCACATCGGCGGTCTTGACCGCAGCGATCAGCTCGGGAACCGAGCGCGGCGCGTCGTCGATGTTCAGCTCGGCGTCGAAGAGTTCGCGCATGCGGGTTTCGACGGCATCCGGCAGCTTGCGGGTGATGTAGACCTTCGGTTTTTTCTTCGCTGTCATGGCTGCCTGTGGTGCCTTGTTCAGAGGTCTTTAACCAAGAGGGGTGATAATTTTCCCATTCCGGGCATTTTCTACCAGACCCGCACGCGAAGACAAACAAAACTCGTGGTGCAGCCGGGGAATGTCAGAGCCCGGAGCGCGAGCAGGCCGGGCCTGCCCGCGAATTCGAGCAAACGGAAACTTCCATGCGCAGCAAAGTCCTGAAGTCCTGCCTCGCCCTTGCCATCGCTCTGGCTGCATCCATGGGAAGCGTCGAGTTCGCCCATGCGCAGGCGGCCAAGGGGCCAAGCGGACTGCCATTGCCGCGTTTCGTCACGCTGAAATCCAAGCGCGTCAACCTGCGCATCGGTCCGGGAACGGATTACGCCGTGTCGTGGATGTACCTGAAATCCGGCCTGCCGGTAGAGATCATCCAGGAATACGACAATTGGCGCCGCATCCGCGATGCCGACGGCACCGAAGGCTGGGTCAACCAGTCGCTGCTGTCCGGTCAGCGCGCGGCGATCGCCGCCCCGTGGATGAAGACCAAGGGCAAGGGCATCTATGTCAATCTGCGCCGCGAGGCGCAGCCCTCCGCCTCGATCGTCGCCAAGCTCGAACCCGGCGTGATGCTGACGATCGGCGAATGCAATGGCGACTGGTGCCGCGCCGAATCTGACGGCGCCTCGGGCTGGGTGGCGCAGTCGGAGATCTGGGGCGCCTATCCCGGCGAAGCCTTCAAATAAGCCCTGCCCGTTTGGCGGCCTCGGAAAGCGAGGTCATCGGGCGCGGGCCGATCTGCTGGATGACGATGCCGGCAGCCAGGCAACCGAGCTTGCCGCAATCCTCGAGAGAGCGTCCCTGCGTGTAACCATAGAGGAAGCCGGAGGCGAAGAGATCGCCGGCACCGGTCGTATCGACCACTTCCCTGATCCTGATCGCATCGACGTAAAAACGCTCGCGGCCCTTCAGGATGACGGCGCCATTCTCGCTCATCGTCACGGCGGCAATCTTGCAATCGGCGGCGATCCTGTTCAGCGCCTCCTCGAAATCATCGGTCTCGTAGAGCGACAGCGCTTCCTGGCGATTGGCGAAGACGATATCGACCTTGCCGGAGCGCA
Organism: Rhizobium sp. WYCCWR 11152; assembly: GCF_013087615.1. Taxonomy (NCBI): domain Bacteria; kingdom Pseudomonadati; phylum Pseudomonadota; class Alphaproteobacteria; order Hyphomicrobiales; family Rhizobiaceae; genus Rhizobium; species Rhizobium sp. WYCCWR 11152. The sequence continues at coordinate 688,646 of NZ_JABFCP010000011.1, forward strand.
TCAGATCGAGGAATTCGCCGCGATAGCGGTCGACGCAGAAGCTGTCGGACAGCGTCATCGACATTTCGCGGCCGTTTTCATGGGCGATGCGGGCACAATCGAGGATCGCTTCCTTGGCGCGCGGCGGATCCCAGAGATAACCTTCGAAATAGGTAACCTTGGCGTCGGCCACGACGTCGGTCTCGACGTCTTCCGGGCCGAGCTCGACGCAAGCGCCGAGATAGGTGTTCATCGAACGCTCGCCGTCCTCGGTAACGAAGATCATCGAACGCGCCGTCGGCGGGAAGGTGCCCTTCGGCCGGGTCTGGTAGTGGACGCCCTGGGCGCGGATGTCGTGCGCGAAGATGTCACCGAGCTGATCTTGGGCGACATTGCCGAAATAGGCAGCCTTGCCGCCGAGGCTCGCCACGCCCGCCGCCGTGTTACCGGCGCTGCCGCCAGAAGCTTCGAGCGCCGGTCCCATGCGCGAATACAAGAGTTCGGCGCGTTCGGCATCGATGAGGTTCATCGCCGCCTTGGTGATCTGGTTGTCAATGAGGAACTGGTCGTCGCAACGGGCAATGATATCCACGATTGCGTTGCCGACTGTCAGAACATCGAATCTTGTCATGAAATGGGGGGTCCCAGAGTTTGTGATAGCCGGGGTTTGGTCTTAGCGAAATTTCCGCGGTTTGGAAGGATAAATGGTGGATGGCCTGTCTATTTCTTCGCAAAAGTGCCGCCTATTCGTCATGTCCCTGTCATTTTCAGTATCTAGAAATACTCGCAAGAAGACCGGCATGAGCAGCTTTCAGTTGCAGCCGGCCTTACGAGGGATGATCCCTTCGATCTTACCGGCGCGATGCTGACCACGGATGAACTGGCAGCTTCGTGATCCGGATATCCGGCAAGGCCGGAGCGGAAAAGCGGGCTGTGCCCGCTTTTTTTGCTTTCGGACGCCCAGGCTGCCGGATCGGGCGGCGATTGGCTTTTCAATCCAAGCCGTTTGCTGCTAGACGTCGAATACTCCCCCGCGCAGAGCAGCCTCCCCTATGTCAGCCATCATTTTCGACGTCCTTCCCGTCTTCATTCTGATTCTCATCGGCTGGGTGATCGTTCGCAGCGGATTGATGGCGTCGAATGTCGGCGAAGCGCTCAGCGAATTCGTCTTCAAGATCGCCGTGCCGCTTCTGCTCTTCCGCACCATCGCCGAGGCGGATTTTCATGGCGCCTCACCCTTCCGGCTCTGGATCGTCTATTTTTCCGGCGTTGCCATCACCTGGACGGCCGGCCATATCGCCGCCACACGCCTCTTTAACCGCGACGAACGGATCGGCGTGCTGGCCGGCGTTTCCTCGGCCTTCGCCAACAATATCTTCATCGGCTTGCCGCTCGTCGAGCGGACCGTCGGCGACGAAGGGCTGGTGGCGCTGTCGATCCTGCTTGCCGTGCATCTGCCCGTGATGATGGTGGCCGGCACGGTGCTGATGGAGCATGCCGAGCGCAAGATCGCCGGCAAAAGCGATCGCAGCATGGTGCTCGTGCTTCGCCAGATCGCAGTCAATCTCGTGCGCAACCCGCTGGTGATCGGCCTTGCGGCCGGCATGGCCATGCACCTTTCCGGTCTCACCATGCCGACAACGCTGGCAACGGTCGTCGGGCAGATCGCCGGCATTGCCGGCCCGGCGGCGCTGATATCGCTCGGCATGGCGCTGGAGAGATACGGCGTCTCCGGCAATCTCGGTATCGCCAGCGTCACCTCGAGCCTGAAGCTGCTGCTGCTGCCCGGCTGCGTCTGGGCGGCGAGCCATCTCCTCGGCCTCAGCCCCGAATGGACGGCAGCGATCGTACTGACCTCCTCCGTCCCAACAGGCGTCAACGCGTGGCTGATCGCCAATCGCTTCGGCGTCGGTCACAGCCTCGCCGCCTCGACGATCACCGTGACGACGGCGCTCGGCGCCATCACGGTCTCGCTCTGGGCCTATTTCCTCGGCGCCTGAGCTGATATCCGCACAAAGAAAAGCCCGGCTTGCGGGCCGGGCTTCGATGTCACGCGATTGTCTGCCGCGTCACTGCGTCGCAGCGTTCGGATCCGGCAGCGGCACCGGCGAATCGGCGAGCGTGTGGAGGTAGAGGATGACGTTGGCGCGCTCCTGATCCTTCGCCAGACCAGCGAAGCCCATGGCGGTGCCCGGAACGTCCTTTTTCGGCGCCAGCAGGAACTTGTTGAGATATTCGAAGGTCCACTTCTCGCTGCCACCCTTGGAGAAATCCTTCATGGGAGCGGAATAGGCGAAGCCTGCATGCGAGGCGACCGGGCGATCTACGACACCAAAGAGGTTGGGACCGACTTTGTTCGGCCCCCCTTTGGTGGCGTCATGACAGGCCTGACACTTCTTGAAGACCGTCTCGCCGGCCTTGGCATCTGCAGAAGCGAGCAATTGCGCAATCGGAACGGCAACGGCAGGCGCAGCCTCGCCGCCAGCGGCGGGCGCCTCTTCGGCAACGATCGCGAAACCTTCCTTTTCCGGTGCTTCGGAATGGAAGATTCCTTCGGACGCGATGGAGACCGACATCAGAACGAAAATCGTTCCGAGCAGCGCCCCCACGGCCGTATTGACGTATGAATTCATCTGCAATGCTCCCCTTGCAGCCGGCAGATCATAAACCGGACCATCTTGAAATCGCGCGGAACCTATGTCTTTTGGCTGTTCGTTGCAACTGTCTAAATGGTCTTGCGCATGAGACTTTTTGACACTTTTCAGCCCGGAATAGAAGGCCCGAACAATGAGTGATTCAAATTTAGGCGGCGTGCTCGTATTGATCCCGGCGCGCATGGCCTCCACCCGGCTTCCGGGCAAGCCGCTGGCCGATATTTGCGGTCTGCCGATGATCGTCCAGGTGGCGCTACGCGCCAGGGAGGCAGCCATCGGCCGCGTCGTCGTCGCCGTCGACGACACCCGAGTGTTCGATGCCGTGGCTGCGGCCGGCTTCGAAGTCGTCATGACCCGCGTGGACCACCAATCGGGTTCCGATCGAATCTTTGAGGCGCTGACGAAAGTCGATCCGGAGGGCAAGGCGAAAATCATCGTCAACATCCAGGGCGATCTGCCGACGATCGATCCCGAAACGGTGCGTGCAGCCTTGCGCCCGCTCGAGAACGAGGCGGTCGATATCGGCACGCTGACAACCGAAATCGACAATGAGGAGGACAAGACCGCGCCGCACATCGTCAAGATCGTCGGCTCACCGATTTCCGTCGCCCGGCTGCACGCGCTCTACTTCACGCGCGCAACCGCCCCTTACGGCCAGGGGCCGCTCTACCATCATATCGGCCTCTATGCCTATCGGCGCGCGGCGCTCGAACGGTTCGTCTCGCTCGGTCCCTCGACGCTCGAAAAACGCGAATCACTGGAGCAACTGCGGGCGCTCGAAGCCGGCATGCGCATCGACGCCGAGATCGTTGACACGGTTCCGCTCGGTGTCGATACTCCCGCCGACCTCGAAAAAGCGCGGCGCATCCTCTCCGCAAAGTCGAACTGACGGAACCATCATGAACATCAAGACCAACAGGATCGCCTTCCAGGGCGAATTCGGCGCCAATTCCGACATGGCCAGCCGCGACATGTTTCCGACCATGGAGCCGCTGCCCTGCCAGACCTTCGAGGATGCGTTCACGGCGGTCGACAACGGCGATGCCGATATCGGGATGATCCCGATCGAAAACACGATCGCCGGGCGCGTCGCCGATATCCACCATCTGCTGCCGGAGTCGCGGCTGCACATCATCGGCGAATATTTCATGCCGATCCGCTTCCAGCTGATGGTGCTGCCCGGTGTTACCAAGGACGAGATCCGCACGGTGCACAGCCATATCCACGCGCTCGGCCAGTGCCGCAAGATCGTTCGCGCCAATGGCTGGAAGCCGGTGATCGCCGGCGATACGGCGGGGGCGGCGAAACTCGTGCAGGAAACCGGCGACCGCTCGATGGCCGCCTTGGCGCCACGCCTTGCCGCCGATCTCTACGGGCTCGAGATCATCGCCGAAAATGTCGAGGATACGGAAAACAACGTCACCCGCTTCGTCGTCCTGTCCCGCGACGAGGAATGGGCGCAGCGGAATTCGGCGGAAGAAAAGGTCGTCACCACCTTCGTCTTCAACGTCCGCAACATTCCGGCCGCGCTCTACAAGGCGCTCGGCGGCTTTGCCACCAACAACATCAACATGACGAAGCTGGAAAGCTACCAGCTCGGCGGAAAATTCGTGGCGACGCAGTTTTACGCCGATATCGAAGGCCATCCGAACGATCCGAACGTGCGCCGGGCGTTGGAGGAACTGCGGTTCTTTTCCGAGAAAGTCCGCATCCTCGGCGTCTACAAGGGACATGCGATGCGAGGCCTGCTGTAAGGCAAGCCCCGCAAGTCGCCTGAATTATTTATCCGGCTCACAGACACGCAGCCGATGCCCATCGGGATCGAGCACGACGAAGGTCGGGCCGAAATCCAGTTCGGTCAATTCCTGGGCGATCGGTAGACCGCGCTGGCGCCAGTCTTCATAATGTCTGGCGACGGCATTTTCTCCTTCGACCATGAAGGCCACTTCGCCTCGATTGCCGATGGCGGAGGGCTGCGGCTCGACCTTGCTGCGCCGCCAGAGACCGAGCGTGAAACCGCCCTCAAGCGGAAAAGCGACGAAATTCGGCGCTTCCACAGCCGGTTCGCGGTTCAGCAGATTCCGGTAGAAGCTGGCGCTTTCACCCGGGTCCTTGACGTAGAGAATTATGAGATTGGGGCTGGTCATTTCGGTTCTCCCGTTGTTTAAGAATGGCGCCGCCAGAGATCTCGTCTGCTGACAAATTATGGCAGCAGACTACCGAGGGCGTTGCTATCGCAACGCCCCGTTCTCGTCGGGCAGAATGTTGATAGGGATGGGCGGCCTAAAGCGGTCGCGCATGTCGTTGTCGCAAAACCGCTGCACACTTTTGCGCGATATGCTTTAGAGCGGAAAACGCTCCTCGCAGCGCGGGTCGCGTCCGTCGATGAAGCCGAGGTCGCGCTTCAGGTAATCCGGTGTCGCTTCAAGGTCGAGGCCGGTGCGGTCTCCTCTGCGAAATCGGAAAATGTTCATGACCAGGTGCAGCAGGCCTGACGGTGCTGACTGGCGGACATCGGCAAAAGTCTCGGCCGAAATGACATCGGCAAAGGACTCGGCCGCAATACGGTCGTTGGTGAAATGAATGGCTGGAGGCGTTACCATGATCAGTACTCCTTCCTGGTGGATTAGCACTGATAATAACTCCATCTGCTGACAGTTTATGGCAGCAGCGTTCAGTTCTCCATCGGCACGTCCTGCGTCTCCCGCCATTCCTTGAGGAGCACCGTGCGGCGGCGTGGGTAGCGCGCCTCGTGCAAGGCCATGTCGATGATGCGGTCGGTGCGGAAGTGTCGAAAATCCTGGCGCAGTTCGCACCAGGCCATGAGGACGCGCACATGCTCGTAATAGCCGAGCCCGAAAGGCCAGACGCGGCGGCGCGAAATACGGCCCTGCTCGTCGCCATAATGCAGTTCGAGGATACGCTCCAGGCGGATCGCCCTGCGGATGGCCGAAACGTCAGCCTTGTCCTCGTCCCTGCGTTTGGGACCGACGAAAAGTGCTGCCGAATCGATCATCTCGCGCATATCGGCCGGCAGCACGGCGGCAATCTTGGCCAGGGCGTCGGCACCGGCACCGGCAAGGCGCGGCTCGGCGGCGCGGGCCACCCAGCGCGAGCCGAGCACCAATGCCTCCAGCTCTTCTTCGGAAAACATCATCGGCGGCAGCATGAAGCCGGGCTTCAGCACATAACCGATGCCGGCTTCGCCTTCGATCATCGCGCCCTGGGCCTGCAGGCTGGCAATATCGCGATAGAGCGTGCGCAGGCTGACGCCGGTCTCCTGGGCAAGCACTGTGCCGGTCACCGGCCGCCGGTAACGCCGGAGCGTCTGGAGCAGCGTCAGCAGCCGTTCCGAGCGGGCAACCGGCATGGCGCTACCGCTTCCACTCCACCCAGTCGCGCATCAGGCGGTGGGCGATCGCCCCTTTCGGCGGCGAGGCCCTGCCTGTCGCGCTCGGGCGTTCCAGCATCTCGATCGTTTCCTCGCGGGTGAACCAGCGGCAATCTTCCAGCTCGGTCTCATCGCGGCTGATTTCGGTGGATTTCGCCTCGGCGTAACAGCCGATCATCAGTGAATGCGGCATCGGCCAAGGCTGCGAGGCGTGATAGCGGATGCGGCCGGTGCGGATGCCCGATTCCTCCAGCGTTTCGCGGCGCACGGCGTTCTCGATGGTCTCGCCGGGTTCGAGGAAGCCGGCAAGACAGGAATACATGCCGGGCGCGAAATGCGGACTGCGGCCGAGCAGGCAGAGGTCGCGCTGCTCGTCGACCGTCAGCATGATGACGACGGGGTCGGTGCGCGGGAAGATCACGTGTTCGCAGGCAGCGCAGACACGTTTGTAGCCGCCGATGTGGATCTCCATCGCCGAGCCGCAGCGGCCACAAAAGCGATTGTCGCCATTCCAGCGGATGAGGCTCGCGGCCTGGGCGAATTCGCCGAGCAACACTTCGTCGATCAGCATTTCGCGAAACAGCGTGCGACCGTCGGCAGGCTTGTACTGGCTGGTGAGGTCGTCGACGTCTATGCCAACGGGAACGGCAAGGCGCGGCTCGCCGCTCTTGCGGTAACCGAGAAGCACGGTCTCGTCCCAATCCGGCTGCAATTCCTGCAGCTCGTAGCGGGCAAAGAGCGGGTCGAGCACCTGGCCGTCATGCTTCAGCACCAGCTTATCCCTGGTGAAGGCGAAGATATGGGTGCCTTCCTTGGCCAGCGCCTTTTCGACGGATTGTTCGTCGCGATGCTCGGAATCGCGGTTGAGGTCGTTGGCGGCAAAGGCCGTGAGATTGCTGGGTTCCGGATGCGGCACATCCGAATCGAAAAGCGAATGACTCATGATGAAAGGGCTTCCCGCAGCTTCGCTATAAATTCGTCTCTCTTTCCGTCTTCGTAGGGTTCAGCGCGCCCGAAGCCCCAGACGGGACCCGGCCAATTGGCATCGCCTTCGAAGCGGGCAATGACATGAACATGAAGCTGGCGGACGATATTGCCAAGAGCCCCGACATTGATTTTTGTCGCGCCGGTGATCTCCTTCAGCGCCTTGGCGACCAGCTCCGTCTCGAAGGCAAGCAGCACCTGGTCGAGCGGCGTCAGCTCGAAGATTTCGGTGATGTCAGCCCGGCGCGGCACGAGAATGAGCCAGGGCCAGCGGGCGTCCCTCGACAATCTCAGATCGCAGAGACCGGTGACCATGATGCTGACGCTGTCGTTTTCCAGCCGGGGATCGAGCGCGAAACCTTTCAAAGGGCATTCCTCCTGTCTTTTCCTACGACTAGCAGTTTTTTCGCATGTTGGCTTGCTTTTGATGACGATATTGCCGATATGTGCATCCGGGAGGTTGGTGGTGGACGAGCCACTCGCCAACCGGGTCAGGTCCGGAAGGAAGCAGCCCTAACGAGCCCGGCACGGGTCATCGTGCCAGCCTCCCACCTTCTCTCCACGAAGTGCCCGACAGTCCGGGCGACAAGCAGGGCGATGAGCGACACCGAGCGACAATCAAAAGATGCCGCCTCGACGGGCACCGGATACCGAGTGCTGGCTCGCAAATACCGCCCCAAGGATTTCACGGACCTGATGGTCGGCCAGGAGCCGATGGTCCGCACCCTCACCAACGCCTTCGAGACCGGCCGCATCGCGCAAGCCTACATGCTGACCGGCGTGCGCGGCGTCGGCAAGACGACGACGGCGCGCATCCTGGCGCGGGCGCTGAACTACAAAACATCGGAGATCGACAAGCCGACGATCGACCTTCGCACGCCGGGCGAACACTGCCAGGCGATCATGGAAGGCCGGCATGTCGACGTGATCGAGATGGATGCGGCCTCCCATACCGGTATCGACGATATCCGCGAGATCATCGAGCAGGTGCGCTACCGGCCGGTTTCGGCGCGCTACAAGGTCTATATCATCGACGAAGTGCACATGCTGTCGACACAGGCCTTCAACGGCCTGTTGAAGACGCTGGAAGAGCCGCCGGAGCATGTGAAGTTCATCTTCGCCACCACCGAGATCCGCAAGGTGCCGATCACCGTGCTGTCGCGCTGCCAGCGCTTCGACCTGCGCCGCATCAGCGCCTCCGATCTCGTCGGGCTGTTCACGACAATCGCGGCCAAGGAAGGCATCGAGGCGGAAGCTGACGCGCTGGCGATGATCGCGCGTGCTGCCGAAGGCTCGGCGCGCGACGGCCTGTCGCTGCTCGATCAGGCGATCGCTCATGGCGCAGGCGTCGTGCAGGCGGAAGCCGTGCGCGGCATGCTCGGCCTTGCCGATCGCGCCCGGATCGTCGATCTCTTCCAGCATGTCGTCAAAGGCGATGTGGCGGCCGCCCTCGGCGAGTTCCAGAACCAGTACGAAGCCGGCGCCAATCCGGTGGTAGTGCTCACCGATCTTGCCGATTTCACCCATCTGGTGACGCGGCTGAAATATGTGCCGGATGCGGCAAACGATCCTTCGCTCAGCGAGGTCGAGCGCACCAAGGCGGCGGAATTTGCCAAGGGCGTTGCAGTGACGACGCTGTCGCGCATCTGGCAGATGCTGCTGAAGGGCATTCCCGAAACGGAAGGCTCCTCGCGAACGGCGGGCGCTGCCGAAATGGTGCTGATCCGGCTTGCACATGCCGCGCATCTGCCGGCGCCCGAGGATGCGGCGCGGCGGCTTGCCGAATTTTCCGGCGACAATGCCGGCCCGCGGCCCTCTTCCCCACCTTCCGGCAATGGCGGCAACAACGGAACACGGGTTTCCTATCAGGGCAGTGTCGCCGCACGCGCGCCGGAAACAGCACCGAGCAAGCCACAGCCTTCAGCGCCGGTGGCGATGCTGCGCGCCGTGCCGAGCAGCCAGCCGGAAACGACGCCTGTCGGGCGGATCGAAACCAAGCCCACTGAAGCGCCGAAGCCGCTCGTCCCGATCAATTCGGTCAACGATATCGTCAACCTCGCCACCGAGAAACGCGATCCGAAGCTGAAGGCGATGGTGCGCACCTTCCTGCGCCCGGTCCGGATCGAAGCCGGCCGGCTCGACGTCAGCCTGGCTCCCGGTGCGCCGACGACGCTGCTCAACGAGCTTGCCGTCAAGCTGAAGGAATGGACCGGCATCCATTGGATTGTCAGCCTCAGCCGCGACGAGGGCCAGCCGACGCTTGTCGAAGCGGAGGCCAGGACCCGGGAACAGCATGTGATCGACGCGCGCCAGGACCCTGACGTGGCGGCAATCCTTGCGCATTTCCCCGGTGCTAAGATCATCGACGTGCGCGTACGGGCGCCCGAACCGGAGGAGGAAGGCCAGGTGACGCCGCCGGCCGCCGCCGAATCCGAGGAAGGTGACATCCTGCCGGGCGACGACATAGAATTCTAAAGTTTCAACAAGGAGCGAGACGATGCGCGACATCATGGGCATGATGGGCAAAGTCAAGGAAATGCAGGCCAAGATGGAGCAGATGCAGGCGGAGATCGCCGAGCTCACGGCCGAAGGCAAGGCGGGCGGCGGTCTCGTCGCCGTCGTCATCACGGGCAAGGGCGAGCTGAAGAGCCTGAAGATCGATCCGTCGCTGTTCAAGGAAGACGATGTCGAGATCCTCGAGGATCTGATCGTCGCCGCTCACAAGGACGCCAAGGACAAGGCCGAGGCGCTCGCCGCCGAAAAGACCAAGGCGCTGACGGCAGGCCTGCCGATCCCACCGGGCTTTAAGCTGCCGTTCTGAGGCGGCCCTCATATCAAGGTGTCAAGTGATCTAATGCGCTTCGTCGGTTTGGGATTCCAGCATGGCCCGAAGCTTGTAGTGAATTGGGGCCGCGAGATATCGCGCCCGATCTGCGCCCTGAAGCCTTCGGCCGAAGGTCTCCATTAGCTCGGGCATCGTAATCTTGTCTCCCGAAAAAGACGTGTATTCCATCGGCATCCCGGGCTCGACCACGCCGCCCCGGATGACGCGGCAATAAATGCCGGGACGGGCGGCGGCGGTGTAACGCTTGACGAATTTCGGATCGGCCATCCTGGCGGCGAAGGTGGCGCAGGGCATACGGCATGCCGTGACCTCGAGGACGAGATCGCCAGCGGCGAAGCGGTCGCCGACGGCGACGTCGCGATTGTCGAGGTCCGATATCACCATGTTTTCGCCGAACGTGCCGGCCTCGTAGGGCTGGCCCAGCTCCTGCGCCCACCAGTCGAGCGTCAGCGATCCCTCGACATAGACTGCCTGGTCGACGCCGCCATGGTGTTTGCGGTTGCAGATCGCATCGCCGACCAGACCTTCGGCATCGATCATCACCGCGCCGTTGACGGCGTGTTTGAAGATGCCGGTCTTGTAGCTCTTGCCCGGCAGTCTTTCCGGATTGCCGGTGCACAAGGCCAGGATTTTCATGGGATGGCCGATCCTTCCGCGATTCCGTTTTCGTTCCATATCAGTTAAGAACGGCGCATGGCAAAACGAGTCACCGGACCCGAAATCGAAAAACTCATCCAGCTTCTGGCGAAGGTGCCGGGCCTCGGGCCGCGCTCGGCGCGCCGGGCGGCACTGCATCTGATCAAGAAGAAGGATCAACTGCTAGGCCCGCTGTCGAATGCAATGGGCGAGGCCTATGACAAGGTGAAGATCTGCTCGCGCTGCGGCAATGTCGATACGGTCGATCCCTGCATTGTCTGCACCGACACCCAACGCGATCAATCCGTCATCATCGTCGTCGAGGACGTATCGGATCTCTGGGCGCTGGAGCGGGCAGGCGCGATGAACGCCGCCTATCACGTGCTCGGCGGCACGCTGTCGCCGCTCGACGGGGTCGGTCCTGACGATCTCAACATTCGCGGCCTGATCGACCGGGTCGGCGAAGGCGGCATCCGGGAACTGATCATCGCGGTCAATGCCACCGTCGAGGGACAGACGACGGCTCATTACATCACCGACCAGTTGCAGGGGCTCGATGTGAAGATCACGCGGCTGGCGCATGGCGTGCCTGTCGGCGGCGAACTCGACTATCTCGACGAGGGCACGCTTGCGGCGGCACTTCGGGCGCGGACGGTGATATGAGAGGCTTGCGTATGTTGCACCACACCCCCCTCTGCCCTGCCGGGCATCTCCCCCACAAGGGAGGAGATCACAAGTGGCTTTGGTTTCCCGCTTCATTGTCAGTTTGCCGCGCAGAAACGTCGATTATCGGCGGAAACCTCCGCGCCCAGCCGATCTCCCCACCTGTGGGGGAGATGCCCGGCAGGGCAGAGGGGGGTGTTCCACGGCGGCTGCGGATATTCGCACTCACATTGGCGGCAGCTCTCCTGCCCCTCTCCTGTTACGCGGCCCCTTCAAAAGCCGATGTCGAGGTGCAGTTCGAAAAATGGGTGCAGGCCGACCTCTGGCCGGAGGCGAAGGCGAACGGCATTTCGGAGAAGGTCTTTCAAGCCGCTTTCTCCGGCATCACGCTGAACTGGAACCTGCCCGATCTCGCTCCGCCCGGTTTCCCGCCGCCAAAGGAGCAGAAGCAGACGCAGGCCGAATTTTCCTCGCCCGCTCCCTATTTCAACGAGGACCAGCTGAAGAAGCTTGCCGCAACGGGACGCGGCTTTGCCGCCCAATATGGCTCGACGCTGAAGCGGATCGAAAAGACCTATGGCGTGCCGGGCTCGATCGTGCTTGCCATCTGGGGCCGGGAGACGGGCTTCGGCGCGGCGAAGATCCCGAATTCGGCGATCGAGGTGCTGGCGACCAAGGCCTTCATGTCGACGCGCAAGGAGATGTTCCGCACCGAGCTGGTGGCCGCACTCCATATTCTCGACGGCGGCGACGTCACACCAGCCAACTTCAAGGGTTCGTGGGCGGGGGCACTCGGCCAGCCGCAATTCATGCCGACGAGCTATCTAAAATATGCCGTGGATTTCGATGGCGACGGTCACCGCAATATCTGGACCTCGGTGCCCGATACGCTCGCCTCGATCGCCAATTACCTGGTCAAGAAAGGTTGGCAGCGCAACCGCGACTGGGGCTTCGAGGTGTCGATACCGGAGGTGGTCTCCTGCGCGCAGGAGGGACCCGATCTGGCAAAGCCGCTGTCGCACTGGGCCTCGCTCGGCATTGACCGTATCTCCGGCAAGGGCTTTCCCTCCGGCGAGATGAAGGCTGAGGGCATGATGCTGGTTCCGGCTGGCCGCGACGGGCCGGAATTCATCGTCACGCCGAATTTCTACATCATCAAGGAATACAATAATTCCGATCTCTATGCGCTCTATATCGGCAATCTTGCCGACCGGATCGCCTATAATGACGGCGCCTTCCAGGGCAGATGGGGCGATGTCGGCAAGATGCTGCGCTCGGACGTCGCCGCCATGCAGAAGGCGCTGGAACGGCAGGGCTATGATGTCGGCGGTTCCGACGGTCTGCCGGGCTACAAGACCCGGCGTTCGATCGGCCAGTGGCAGGCAAAGAACGGCATGAAGCCGACATGCTTTCCCGAGGCTGCGATGAAGGGCAAGCTGAAGTAACCGGCTTCAGAGCGGTTCAGTTTTCATGCAAGCACAGAACCGCTCTTACTTTTTGTTTTTACGCAATTCCGGACGGAAAACCGCTTCACACTTTTCCTGGAATTGCTTCAGAGATTGCGTTTCAAACCTTCATGGCTGGCGACGAAACCGAGCTTCTCGTAGAAGCGGATCGCATCCCCTCGCGTCTTGTCCGATGTCAACTGCACGAGGCCGCAGCCGCGCTCGGCGCATTGGGCGATCGCCCATTCGATGAATTGTGCGCCGAGGCCAGAACCGCGAAGATCGCTTGCGACACGCACGCTTTCGATCTGGCCGCGCCACATGCCCGTCCTCGAAAGACCGGGAACAAAACTCAGCTGCAGGCAGCCGACGACCCGATCGGTCGCGTCATTGGCGACGGCCAGAAGCTGATTGGCGTCCGCCTCGATCGCGGCGAAGGCCGAGAGATAACGCGCGTCGACAGGATCCGAAACGATCTCCCTTCTGCCGCCAAGATCGTCATCGGCCAGAAGCCGGACGATGGCAGCCAGGTCGGATTGGTGAGCGAGCCTGAATCTGTACATGTTTGATCTCTGCACACCTGGTCTCAATGATGCAGATCGATCGGCGCCTTGTGGAAGACGTCGTCACCCGGCGGAATGGCCTGGCGTTCGATCATGCGGTGGACATGCAGCGGACCTTCGCCGCGGTGAAGCGCACGCAGCCTGTCGGTGTTTTCGGCATCGGCCTGCGTGCGCCGCTGGTTGTGCCTTATGTATTCGACCCAGGTCGGCGTATGGTAGGTTTCCGTCCAAAGGCTGGGATTTTCGAGATCACGCATCAGCGCCCAGTTGCGGGCGCCGTCGCGGATGCGGATACGGCGGCGCTCGCCCATCAATTCCATGAACTCGGCAAGGTCCTCGTCGGCAATCTCGTAGTCGACCTGGATGACGATCGGGCCGCTGCGCGGCGTGATGTCGAGACTGAGGGCCGGTTCGGTGAAGCGGTTCAGCGGATCGAGGTTGAGCGAGGCAAAGGCCGGCATGGAAAAGCGCAGGCCGATGGCGATGCCGAGCAGCATGACGACGGATGACATCAGCAGAGCATCGGCGACGCCGTAGCGATCGGCGGCAACGCCCCACAGCCAGCTGCCGCCGGCAATGCCGCCGAAGGTGACGGTCTGGTAGAGCGACAGCGCCCGGCCGACCACCCAGCGCGGCGTCGAAAGCTGGACGATGGTGTTGAACAGCGATAGTGCGGAGACCCAGCAGGCGCCTGAAACGAGCAGCCCGGCGGAGGTCAAGACGGCACTCGGGCTCAAGGCTGCGATGACCGCACTCAGTGCAAAACCGGTAAAGGAGAGGCGGATGATCATCTCGCTGGAAAGCACCTGGCGAAGCCTGGCATTCAGCACCGCACCGCCGATTGCGCCGATGCCGAAGGCGCCGAGCATGAAACCGTAGGTCAGCGGCCCGCCGGCAACGAGATCGAGGGCGACGACCGGCAGCAGCGCCAGGATCGAGCTGGCGCCGATGCCGAAGAGCAGCCCTCTGACGAGGACCTTTTCGAGATTGGGCGACATCGAGACATAACGCAGGCCGGCGAAGATGGCGCTGCCTAGCGCCTCCCGCGGAAGGGTCGAGACGGGCGCGGCTGGCCGCCAGCGCAGCAGGGCATAGATCAAGGCGAGGTAACTCAGCGTATTCACCGCGAAGGCCGCGGCCGCGCCGGCAGCAGCCACGATGACGCCGCCGATCGCCGGGCCGACGCTGCGGGTGATGTTGAAACCCATGCTGTTCAGCGTGACCGCTGCCGGCAGATCGGCGCGCGGCACCATATCGCCGACCGATGCCTGCCAGGAGGGATTGTTGAGCGCGGTGCCGCAGCCGATCAGGAAGGTGAAGAAGAGCAGCAGCCAGGGCGTGATCCAGCCGAGCAGGGCTGAGGCCGTCAGCAGCGCCGAGACCGTGAGCATCATGCACTGCGCCGTCAGCATGACCCGGCGGCGGTCATAATTGTCGGCCAGCGCACCCGATATCAGCGAAAACAGCATGATCGGCAGCGCCGTCGAGGTCTGCACCAGCGCGACCATGTCCTCCGAGGCGGTGATCGTCGTCATCATCCAGGCGGCGCCGACCGCCTGGATCAGGCCGCCGAAATTCGAAGAAAGGCTCGCGAACCAGATGGTGCGGTAGGTATCGTGCCGCAAAGGCGCCAATGTCGACGAAGTGTAGGCCACGATTTCTCCCGCTTTTGTTATTGCGCGCCAACGGCAATATATGCGCAAGACCGGCGCTGGCCATAGGCCTGTTCACGCGCGGCAAGCGAATTGGCCGAATCGGTCGCGGACCTTGCAATTTCGGAAAAACCCGACTATATGCCTCTCAAATTCTTGATCGCTTGATGAAGAGTGGGCCGCAAGGACCCGCTCTTTTTTATTAGCGCGATCGCCGAAAAAGCATGAAATTGCGAGGAGCGCACCGCTTGTCGGATCTGACAAACGCAGACAATGAACGTGAGCCGCGGCTGATAACCGAAACCGGGCTCGACCAGCGTCTTGCCGATATCATCGAACCCGTTCTCGTCGACCTGGGCTTCCGCCTTATCCGCGTCCGCATGATGAACCAGAACGGTGCGACGATGCAGGTCATGGCCGAACGCAACGACGGCACAATGACGGTTCAGGATTGCGAAGAAGTCTCGATGGCGATTTCTCCGGTCCTCGATGTGGAAGATCCGGTCGATAAAGAGTATCATCTGGAAGTGTCTTCGCCCGGCATCGACCGTCCGATGGTGCGGAAATCCGATTTCGTCCGCTGGCAGGGCCACCTTGTGAAATGCGAGACGTCGATCTTGATCGACAATCGCAAGCGCTTCCGCGGCAAGATCGTCGAAGCAGGCACAGATGGTTTCACGCTCGAGCGTGACCAGATCGCCTATGGGGAAGAGCAGAAGGTCACCATTCCCTTCACGGCGCTTAGCGATGCGAAGCTCATTCTGACCGACGACCTGATCCGCGACGCGTTGCGCGCCGACAAGCTGGCGAAAGCCCAGGCCGCCAACCAGAACGAAGCGGACGACGAAGAATAACCGATCAACAGACCGCTCCAGGGACGGGACCCCTGGAGTAAAGACGGAGAAACAAGACAATGGCAGTCAGTGCGAACCGGCTCGAACTTCTGCAGATCGCAGATGCAGTGGCGCGCGAAAAAGTCATCGACCGCGAGATCGTGCTGGCCGCAATGGCCGATGCCATCCAGAAGGCGGCACGCTCCCGTTACGGCACCGAGTCCAACATCCGTGCCGACATCAATCCGAAGACCGGCGAAATCCGCCTGCAGCGCCTGCTCGAAGTCGTCGAGAAGGCCGAGGATTATTCGACCCAGATCCCGCTGGAGCTGGCCCGCGACCGCAACCCGGACGCCGCACTCGGCGATTTCATCGCCGATCCGCTGCCGCCGATGGATTTCGGCCGCATCGCCGCACAGTCGGCCAAGCAGGTGATCGTGCAGAAGGTGCGTGAAGCCGAGCGCGACCGCCAGTTCGACGAATTCAAGGATCGCACCGGCGAAATCGTCAACGGCACCGTCAAGCGCGTCGAATACGGCAACGTCATCGTCGATCTCGGCCGTGGCGAAGGCATCATCCGCCGCGACGAAATGATCCCGCGCGAAAACGTCCGCTATGGCGATCGCGTCCGTGCCTACGTCTATGATGTCCGTCGCGAGCAGCGCGGCCCGCAGATCTTCCTGTCGCGTACGCATCCGCAATTCATGGTGAAGCTTTTCACCATGGAAGTGCCGGAGATCTACGACGGCATCATCCAGGTAAAGTCGGTCGCCCGCGACCCGGGTTCACGTGCCAAGATCGCGGTGATCTCGAACGACAGTTCGATCGATCCGGTCGGCGCCTGCGTCGGTATGCGCGGCTCACGCGTTCAGGCCGTCGTCGGCGAGCTTCAGGGCGAGAAGATCGACATCATTCCGTGGAGCCAAGACCCGGCGACCTTCGTCGTCAACGCCCTGCAGCCGGCTGAGGTCGCCAAGGTCGTTCTCGACGAGGATGCCGAGCGTATCGAAGTCGTCGTTCCCGACGAGCAGCTGTCGCTTGCCATCGGCCGCCGCGGCCAGAACGTCCGCCTCGCTTCGCAGCTGACCGGCTGGGATATCGACATCATGACGGAGGCCGAGGAATCGGAACGCCGCCAGAAGGAATTCAACGAGCGTACCAATCTGTTCATGGATTCGCTCGATGTCGACGAGATGGTCGGCCAGGTTCTGGCTTCGGAAGGTTTTGCCGCGGTCGAAGAACTGGCTTATGTCGATCTCGACGAAATCTCTTCGATCGACGGTTTCGACGAGGAGACGGCGCAGGAAATCCAGCAGCGCGCCCGCGAATTCCTCGAGCGTCTCGAAGCCGAGATGGACGAGAAGCGCAAGGCGCTCGGTGTTCAGGACGAACTGCGTGAAATCAACGGCATGACCGCCCAGATGATGGTGGCGCTCGGCGAAGACGGCATCAAGTCGATCGAGGACTTTGCCGGTTGCGCTGCCGACGATCTCGTCGGCTGGTCGGAACGCAAGAACGGCGAAACGAAGAAGTTCGAGGGCCTGTTCTCGAAGTTCGACGTCTCGCGCGTCGAGGCAGAACAGATGATCGTCCAGGCCCGCCTTTCGGCTGGCTGGATCACGCAAGAGGACCTGGCGAAGGGGACCGAAGAAGAGGTCACCGAAGCCGAACAAGAAGCATGATGACCGCGCATGAACCGGACGCTCCTCTCGAGGACGACGATCTTGCAGGTTATGACGTGAACGGACGCATGTGCATCGTGACGCGCGAAAGCGGATCGCCGGAAGAGCTGATCCGCTTCGTCGCCGCTCCCGATGGAACAGTTGTCGCCGATCTGAAGCGCGAGCTTCCGGGACGCGGATGCTGGGTGAAGATCGACCGGTCGCTGGTCGACAGGGCGGTGGCGAAGAAGCTCTTCGCCCGCGCGCTGAAGACGGATGTAAAGGCGGCGGACGATCTCGGCGCGAGTGTCGATCGGCTGCTCGCGGCGCAATTGATGCAGATGATGAACATGGCGCGGAAAGCCGGCCAGTTCGTCAGCGGGTCCTCGAAAGTGGATGCCGCGGTCAGAAGCGGAGCAGCCCTTGCGGTGTTCCACGCGACTGGTGCAGCGGACGATGGCGTCCGGAAAATCGACCAGGCCCGCAAGGCCTGGCACCTCGGAATGGAGACCGAGGAGGAGATACCTTCCTTCCGTCTCTTCTCGGAGAGCGAAATGGAAGGCCTGATGGGCCAGAATGCTTTTATCCATGCCGCAGTGCTTGCAGGGCAGGCGGGTGAAGGTGTAGTGAAGCGCGCAAAGATGCTCGAACAGTACCGTATTGGCGGTCAGTCCCGGGCAGCGGGCGGCGCTGGCCGGCAAAAACAATGAGGCGGTCACCGGCATCGGCCGGTCCCATCCTCATTGATCGACAGTATTGAACGACAGGGTCTGATCTAGTCATCGCTCCCTGTCCGAAGGAACGGGAACGAATGACCGATAGTAACGACGACAAGACAATCAGCGTAGCGGGCAAAAAGACACTCACCCTGAAACCATCGGGGATGAGCCAGGGCACCGTTCGCCAGGATATGGGTCGAGGTCGCACCAAGGCGGTCGTCGTCGAGACCCGTAAGCGGCGCCCGATGCGCCCGGAAGACGAAAAGCCGATCACACCCGTCGCTCCGCCGGCCCCCGTGCGCGCAGCCGAACCGGCGCCCGCACCCGTGCAGGCGCGTCCGCAGCAGCCGACGCCGGCACCGCGGGTTCAGCAGGGCAACAACAACCAGACGAACCAGCGTCCGCCGCAGCAGTCTCACCAGCCGCCGCGCCAGAACGATCGTCCGCGCCCGGTGGTGTTGAACCATCTGTCGCCGGAAGAGATGGACGCCCGCCGCCGCGCGCTTGCCGACTCCCAGGCGCGTGACGCCCAGGATGCGATCCGCCGTGCCGAGGAAGAAAAGCTCCGTGCCGCCGAAGAGGTTATCCGCAAGGCAGCCGAAGCGGAAGAAGCTGCCCGCCGGGCCGCTGAAGAGGCCGTCCGGCGGGCTGAGGCACCCGCTGTTGCTGAACCGGCAGCCGCAGAACCGGCTCCGGCCGAAGCACGCACCGACGCCGCACGGCCGCAGCAGCCCGCATCGTCGGCACCGGCCGCACGCCGGCCCGATGCGGCTGGAGCACCTGCTGCCCGTCCGGCAGCCGGCGCTGCCGTCCCTGGGGCCGTTCGCGGCCGCCGCGACGAAAAGGAAGAAGACGATCGTGGCGCAGCGCGCGGCGGTCCGGTCCGTGGCCGCGTCGTTCGCCCGGAACCCGCAAAGCCGGTCACGACTCGTCCGAAGACGGATGAAGAGCGCCGTCGCGGCAAGTTGACGATCACCACTGCCAACGTGGACGGCGAGGACAATGCCCGCGGTCGTTCGCTCTCGGCGATGCGTCGCCGGCAGGAGAAGTTCCGCCGCGGTCAGATGCAGGAAACCCGGGAGAAGATCTCCCGCGAGGTGGTTCTGCCCGAGACCATCACCATTCAGGAACTGTCGCAGCGCATGTCCGAACGCGCCGTCGACGTCATCAAGTACCTGATGAAGGAAGGCCAGATGATGAAGCCGGGCGACGTCATCGACGCCGACCTTGCCGAAATCATCGCCGGCGAATTCGGCCATACGGTCAGGCGCGTGTCGGAATCCGACGTCGAACTCGGCATCTTCAACGTGTCCGACGACGATGGCGAACTGGTCTCGCGCCCGCCCGTCGTTACCATCATGGGCCATGTCGACCACGGCAAGACCTCGCTGCTCGACGCCATCCGCCATGCCAACGTGGTCTCCGGCGAAGCCGGTGGCATCACCCAGCATATCGGCGCCTATCAGGTGGAGCAGAACGGTCAGAAGATCACCTTCATCGATACGCCCGGCCACGCCGCCTTCACGGCAATGCGTGCCCGCGGTGCGCAGGCGACCGACATCGCGATCCTGGTCGTCGCAGCCGACGACAGCGTGATGCCGCAGACGATCGAATCGATCAACCACGCCAAGGCGGCTGGTGTTCCGATCATCGTGGCGATCAACAAGGTCGACAAGCACGAGGCTGATCCGCAGAAGGTCCGCAACCAGCTGCTGCAGCACGAAGTCTTCGTGGAATCCATGGGCGGCGAAGTGCTTGACGTCGAGGTTTCGGCCAAGACCGGCAAGAACCTCGACAAGCTGCTTGAGGCGATCCTGCTGCAGGCGGAAATTCTCGATCTCAAGGCCAATGCGAACCGGACCGCCGAAGGCACTGTCATCGAAGCCCAGCTCGATCGTGGCCGTGGTTCGGTCGCGACCGTGCTCGTCCAGAAGGGCACGCTGCGTCCCGGCCAGATCATCGTCGCCGGCGACGTCTGGGGCCGCGTGCGCGCTCTCGTCACCGACAAGGGCGACCATGTGAAGGAAGCAGGCCCGGCAACGCCGGTCGAGGTTCTCGGTCTTTCCGGCACGCCGCAGGCCGGCGACAAGTTCGCCGTCGTCGAAAGCGAAAGCCGCGCCCGCGAAATCTCGGAGTATCGTCAGCGTCTGGCCCGCGACAAGGCGGCTGCCCGCCAGTCGGGACAGCGCGGTTCGCTGGAACAGATGATGATGCAGCGCCAGAGCGTCGGCATCAAGGAGTTCCCGCTGGTCATCAAGGGTGACGTGCAGGGCTCGATCGAAGCGATTGCCGGTGCGCTGGAGAAGCTGGGCACCGACGAAGTCCGCGCCCGCATCGTCCATTCGGGCGCCGGCGGTATCACCGAGTCGGATATCTCGCTCGCCGAAGCCTCGAACGCGGCCATCATCGGCTTCAACGTCCGTGCGAATACGCAGGCACGCCAGTTCGCCGAGCGCGAAGGCATCGAAATCCGCTACTACAACATCATCTACGACCTCGTGGATGATGTGAAGGCAGCGATGTCGGGCCTCTTGTCTCCAGAGCGGCGCGAAACCTTCATCGGCAATGCCGAGATCCTCGAGGTGTTCAACATCACCAAGGTCGGCAAGGTCGCAGGCTGCCGTGTCGTCGAAGGCAAGGTCGAACGTGGTGCCGGCGTCCGCCTCATCCGCAACGACGTCGTCGTTCACGAAGGCAAGCTCAAGACGCTCAAGCGCTTCAAGGACGAAGTGTCCGAAGTGCCGATGGGTCAGGAATGCGGCATGGCCTTCGAAAACTACGAGGACATGCGCGCCGGCGACGTCATCGAGTGCTTCCGCGTCGAACATATCACGCGCACGCTCTAAGCTGCTGCGCCTGAACTTTTCCGAAAGCCATCCGCCAGCCGGCGGATGGCTTTCGGACATCTGCTGACTTGACCTTTTGGACCAAAAGAGTCATGGACGCTCTCCTTTGACGGGTTCGATTCCCAGCCGCATCGGCAAATAGAGATAACAATGACCAGAGTAACTTCTTCCGCGCCTTCGCAGCGCATGCTGCGCATTGGCGAACAGGTTCGCGCCGCTCTCACCCAGGTGCTGCAGCGCGGCGAAGTGCGTGACGAAATCATCGAGGCGACCGTGATCTCGATCTCGGAAGTGCGCATGTCGCCGGACCTCAAGATCGCCACCGCCTATGTGACGCCGCTCGGCGTTTCCGACCACAGCATCGTCATCGAGGCGTTGAACCGTCATGCAAGGTTCATCCGTGGCCGGCTCGGGCCGCAGCTTCGGCAGATGAAATACATGCCGGAGGTACGCTTCCGCGACGATACCAGCTTCGACAACTACAAGAAAATCGACGAGCTGCTGCGTTCGCCCGAGGTGAGCCGCGACCTCGACGGCGATAATGACGAACAATAAACAGAAGAGACGCATGTCCAAACCACGCAAACCCAAAGGCCGGCCGATTTCCGGCTGGCTGATCCTCGACAAGCCGGTGGATTTCGGCTCGACGGAAGCCGTCTCCAAGATCAAGTGGCTCTACAAGGCCGAGAAGGCCGGTCATGCCGGCACGCTCGATCCGCTCGCCTCCGGCATGCTGCCGATCGCGCTCGGCGACGCGACGAAGACCGTCCCCTACGTGATGGACGGCCGCAAGATCTATGAATTCACGGTGAGCTGGGGCGAGGAACGTGCGACCGACGATCTCGAGGGCGAGGTGACCAAGAGTTCGGACAAACGCCCGAGCGAACAGCAGATTCGCGATATTCTGCCTGGATATATCGGTACCATCAGCCAGGTGCCGCCGCAGTTTTCCGCTATCAAGATCGCAGGTGAGCGCGCCTATGATCTGGCGCGAGAAGGCGAAACCGTCGAAATCCCCTCGCGTGAGGTCGATATCTTCCGGCTGACCTTGCTCGCCTGCCCGGACGCCGATAGCGCGCATTTCGAAGTGGAATGCGGCAAGGGTACCTATGTCAGGGCGCTGGCGCGCGATTTCGGCCGCGAGCTCGGCTGCTACGGCCATGTGTCCGGGCTGCGGCGCACCTTCGTCGCGCCTTTCGCGGAAGAGGCCATGGTGCCGCTTGCGGATCTCGTGGCACTGGAGGCGATCGAGGATATGGACGAGCGCCTGGCGGCCCTCGACGCGCTGCTGATCAACACCTGCGAAGCGCTATCCTCCCTGCCCCATCTGGTCATCAATGACGACCAGGCGCACCGGCTGAAGATGGGCAACCCGATCCTGGTGCGTGGCCGCGATGCGCCGGTTGCCGAAAGCGAAGCCTATGCGACGGCCCGCGGCAAGCTGATCGCGATCGGCGAGATCGGCCAGGGGGAGTTCCGCCCGAAGCGGGTTTTCGCCTGAGCCTATCTGGCTTTCTGACAACGACAGCGATTGTCAGCCGGTAGCGATGCGATATCTTCCCTGTCGGGCCATGGGGCCCCGACAGAGGGAAAGACTATGCGTGGAACTGCTATCGGAATCCTGACGTTCTTTTCGATGTTGCTTGCCGTCACCGGCGCTCAATCCGCCGAGCGCTGGGCCGAGCTTCCGGCCTTTCCTTCGATGCCGGTGGCAAAGACGAGCGGCATGGCCGAGGTGAACGACATCAAGATGTATTACGCCGAATACGGCGAAGGCGACCCGATCCTCTTCATCCATGGCGGTCTTGGAAATGCCGAGGTCTGGGGTCACCAGGTCGCCGATTTTGCCAAGGATCATCTGGTCATCGTTGCCGACAGCCGCGGACATGGGCGCTCGACGCGCAGCCAGCAGCCCTTCGGTTATGATCTGATGACATCGGATTATGTGGCACTTCTTGACTATCTGAAGATCGACAAGGTGACGCTGGTCGGATGGTCGGACGGCGGCATCATCGGCATCGACATGGCGATGAAACACCCAGAAAAATTGACCCGCGTCATTGCCCAGGCAGCCAACGTCACAACAGACGGCGTCAAGGCTGACGTCATGGACAATAAGACCTTCAACGACTACATCAACGTCGCCGGGGAGCAGTACCGGAAGCTTTCGCCGACGCCGAACGAATATGACGCCTTCGTCAAGCAGATCTCCGAAATGTGGGCAACCCAGCCGGCCTGGACGGCCGCCGATCTTGGCAAGATCTCGGTGCCGGTCACACTTGCCATCGGCGATCATGATGAAGCCGTAAAGCTCGACCATACGGAAATGATGGCAAAACAGATTCCGGGCGCCAAACTCGTCATCCTGAAAGATGTGAGCCATTTCGCCATGCTGCAGGATCCTGCAGCCTATGACGGGATGATCCGAGGCGCCATGGCGGGCCGTTGAAGCCGCCAAGGACGACCCCTCTTTCCATTGATCCATATTTGGTTTATAGGCAGCGCCAGCATCGGGTACGCCCGTTTGCATTCACGGCCAAAGCTGGACGACATCCCGGCTTTTGGCGACTTTAATCTCCTCCTCTTAGAAAGGATCACCCGATGTCGATCACTGCTGAGCGCAAGTCTGCGCTGATCAAGGAATATGCGACCGTTGAAGGCGATACCGGTTCTCCGGAAGTCCAGGTCGCGATCTTGACCGAACGCATCAACAACCTGACCGAACACTTCAAGGACCACAAGAAGGATAACCATTCCCGCCGTGGCCTGCTGACGATGGTTTCGAGCCGCCGCTCGCTTCTTGATTATCTCAAGAAGAAGGATGAAGGCCGCTATTCCAAGCTGATCACCAGCCTGGGTATCCGCCGCTAAGATTGTCCGGCGGGCGCTTTCCGAGCGCCCGCCGGATCCTGTTTCGGGACACGGCTCCCGATGAAATGTTCCAACCGCGCCCTATCTTTTAGCGGTGGAAAGACCGGCAGACCCGGATGGGCCGGTTCTGCCAAACCAACCGTTGACCTGTCATGGGGCAGGATTGCCGGATGCTTTCGGCCAAGGCTTGTCAGTGAGCTTTGGCCCGGTTTCTCAGGAACGCCTGAGGAAACCGAGGATGAAAAGCCTCCCGTTGTCTTGCCCGTGATACGTCACATTGATTGCGGTCGACTGTGCGCTGCGCCTTGATATCGGCGATGGCGCGTGCTCCCGCATTGAAGGACAAGACATGTTTGATACACACACAGTGGAAATCGAGTGGGCTGGCCGCCCGCTGAAACTCGAAACCGGCAAGATCGCCCGTCAGGCCGACGGCGCCGTTCTCGCCACCTACGGCGAAACCGTCGTTCTCGCCACCGTCGTCTCGGCCAAGGCGCCGAAGGCCGGCCAGGACTTCTTTCCGCTCACCGTCAACTACCAGGAAAAGACCTATGCGGCCGGCAAGATCCCCGGCGGCTACTTCAAGCGCGAAGGCCGTCCGAGCGAAAAGGAAACCCTGGTTTCCCGCCTGATCGACCGCCCGATCCGCCCGCTTTTCCCTGAGGGCTACAAGAACGACACGCAGGTTGTCGTTACCGTTATCCAGCATGACCTCGAAAACGATCCCGACGTGCTGTCGATGGTTGCCACCTCGGCTGCGCTGACGCTGTCCGGCATTCCCTTCATGGGCCCGGTCGGCGGTGCGCGCGTCGGCTACATCAACGGCGAATACGTTCTCAACCCGCATCTCGACGAGATGGACGAATCGAGCCTCGACCTCGTCGTCGCCGGCACCTATGACGCCGTCCTGATGGTGGAATCCGAAGCCAAGGAACTTAACGAAGACGTCATGCTCGGCGCCGTCATGTTCGGCCACAAGGGTTTCCAGCCGGTTCTCGACGCGATCATCAAACTCGCCGAAGTGGCCGCCAAGGAGCCGCGCGACTTCCAGCCGGCAGACTACTCCGCTCTCGAAACCGAAATGCTCGGCCTTGCCGAAGGTGAACTTCGCGAAGCCTACAAGATCACCCAGAAGGCCGACCGCTACGCCGCCGTCGACGCCGTCAAGGCGAAGGTGAAGGCGCACTTCCTCCCCGAGGAAGGCGAAGCCCGGTACACACCCGAAGAAGTCGGCGCGATCTTCAAGCATCTGCAGGCGAAGATCGTCCGCTGGAACATCCTCGACACCAAGAGCCGCATCGACGGCCGCAACCTCGAAACCGTCCGTCCGATCGTTTCGGAAGTCGGTCTTCTGCCGCGCACCCACGGTTCGGCGCTGTTCACCCGCGGTGAAACCCAGGCGATCGTGGTTGCCACCCTCGGCACCGGCGAAGACGAGCAGTATGTCGACAGCCTGACGGGCATGTACAAGGAGCGCTTCCTGCTCCATTACAACTTCCCTCCCTACTCGGTTGGCGAGACCGGCCGCATGGGCTCCCCGGGTCGCCGCGAAATCGGCCACGGCAAGCTCGCATGGCGCGCAATCCGTCCGATGCTGCCGACGCCTGAGCAGTTCCCCTACACGCTGCGCGTCGTCTCCGAGATCACCGAGTCGAATGGCTCGTCCTCGATGGCGACCGTCTGCGGTACCTCACTCGCTCTGATGGACGCCGGCGTTCCGCTGGCAAAGCCGGTTGCCGGTATCGCCATGGGTCTGATCCTGGAAGGCGATCGCTTCGCTGTCCTCTCCGATATTCTCGGTGATGAAGACCACCTCGGCGATATGGACTTCAAGGTCGCCGGTACCGCCGACGGCATTACCTCGCTGCAGATGGACATCAAGATCACCGGTATCACCGAAGAGATCATGAAGGTCGCCCTTGGCCAAGCCCAAGGCGGTCGCGTCCACATCCTCGGCGAAATGTCCAAGGCCATCACCGAAAGCCGTGGCCAGCTCGGCGAATTCGCTCCGCGCATCGAAGTCATGAACATCCCGGTCGACAAGATCCGTGAAGTCATCGGCTCCGGCGGCAAGGTCATTCGCGAAATCGTCGAAAAGACCGGCGCGAAGATCAACATCGAGGACGACGGCACCGTCAAGATCGCTTCGTCCTCCGGCAAGGAGATCGAAGCGGCCCGCAAGTGGATCCACTCGATCGTTGCCGAACCTGAAATCGGCCAGGTCTACGAAGGCACGGTCGTCAAGACCGCCGACTTCGGCGCCTTCGTCAACTTCTTCGGCGCCCGCGACGGCCTCGTCCACATCTCGCAGCTTGCTTCCGAGCGTGTTGCCAAGACCCAGGACGTCGTCAAGGAAGGCGACAAGGTCTGGGTCAAGCTGCTCGGCTTCGACGAACGCGGCAAGGTTCGCCTGTCGATGAAGGTCGTCGACCAGGCCACCGGCCAGGAAATCCCGAACGAGAAGAAGAAGGAAGAAGCGGCCGAATAAGCCGCCTTCCAGATTCAATACCGGGCGCGGGGATGCTTCCGCGCCCTTTTTTGTATCCTAAAGCGCGGCGCGATCCTTCAGATCGCTTACCGCACTTCAGGTCTTCGGTCTTGCGTGTGTCGTGCTCGCAAAACCGCCGAACACTTTTGCGCGACATGCTTTAAGACGAGACGAGACCATGAGCAGCGAGACGCTGAAGACCCTGTTCCATCCCTTTGCCAGCGGCACAGTCGCGGCGCCCGGCGAGGGCGAGCGCGTGCTCTTCCTCGGCGCCGAGGCAGGCTTTGCGCTGCCGGAAGGCTTTGCCGCCTCGCTCAGCGCCGTCCAGGGCTTCCGGCCGCTCTATCGCCAGCTGCTGGCGCAGCGGATCGAAGCGAAGCCGGAGATCGACGGCGAGGACTACGATGCGGCTCTGGTGCTCTGCACCAAGCACAAGGGCGAGAACGAGGCCAATCTCGCCGCTGCGATCGCCCGCACGCGGCTCGGCGGCCTGATCGTCATTGCCGGCGCCAAGGAAGACGGCATCCAGCCACTGCGCAAGCGGATGGAAGGTTTCAATCTCGCCGTCGACCATATGCCGAAATATCATGGCCTCGCCTTCTGGTTTGGCCGGCCGGCGGATGCCGACGAGATTATCTCCAAGCTGGCAAAGGCGCCGGTGCGCGTCGACGGTCGTTTCCAAGCGACTCCAGGCATGTTCTCGCATGACCGCATCGATGCCGGATCGGAGCTGCTCGCCTCGCGCCTGCCTGAGGATTTCACCGGCGACGTTGCGGATTTCGGCGCCGGATGGGGCTATCTCTCCGTCGAGCAGGCGCAGAAGTCGCGTGGACTGACGCGCCTCGACCTCTACGAGGCCGACCACGCGGCTCTGGAGGCTGCCAGGGATAATCTGGCTAAGAACTGCCCGAACGCGCCTGCACGCTTCTTCTGGCACGATCTGGCGGGTGAGCCGGTCAAAGACAAATACGATCTCGTCATTATGAACCCACCCTTCCATGAGGGACACGCGGCCGATCCGGCGCTCGGCCAGGCAATGATCAAGACGGCCGCATCCGCCCTTCGCGGCGGCGGCCGCTTGATGCTCGTCGCCAATCGCGGCCTGCCTTACGAGCCCGTTCTGGCGGCAAATTTCAGGGAAAGCGGCGAAACCTGCCGCAACGCCCGGTTCAAGGTTCTCTGGGCGAAGAAATAAGCCTACGGGGCTTCGACGCTGATCCTATCATCGAACAACAAAAAGGCCGGGCGCATCATCTGCGCACGGCCTTTGAGTTTCAAATGGGGTAGCCGTTTACTCGACGTCCGCCCTGCGCAGCGCTTCCAGCGTTGGCATGGAGGTGACGTTGAAGCCGGCGTCGACGAAGTGGATTTCGCCGGTGACGCCGGACGAAAGGTCGGAGAGCAGGTAGAGAGCCGAGCTGCCGACCTGATCGATGGTCACGGTCTTGCGCAGCGGCGCATTACGCTGGTTCCAGGAGAGGATCGCGCGCGCATCGGAGATACCAGCGCCGGCAAGCGTGCGGATCGGGCCGGCGGAAATGGCATTGACGCGGATGCCGCGCGGGCCGTAATCGGCGGCGAGATAACGCACCGAAGCCTCGAGCGCTGCCTTGGCAACCCCCATGACGTTGTAGTTCGGGATGACGCGCGTCGAGCCATTATAGGTCAGCGTCAGCATCGCACCACCATCTTCCATCAACGGAGCGCAGCGCTTGGCGATCTCGGTGAAGGAGAAACAGGAAATGACCATGGTGCGGCTGAAATTCTCACGCGTCGTATCGGCGTAGAGACCCTTCAGCTCGTTCTTGTCGGAAAAGCCGATGGCATGGACGATGAAATCGAGCTTGCCCCAGCGCTCGCTTATCGCGTCGACCACGGCATCGACCGAGGCGATGTCCTCGACGTCGCAGGGCAGGACGAAATCCGAGTTGACCTCGGCAGCAAGCGGCCTGACGCGCTTGCCGAGCGCATCGCCTTGATAGGTGAAAGCGAGTTCCGCACCCTGTGCGGCGAGAGCTTTTGAAATCCCCCAGGCGATCGAGTGGTTGTTGGCGACGCCCATGACGAGCCCGCGCTTACCCTGCATGATTCCCGTCATATTATTATCCGTTATAGCGCTGGAAGACGAGCGTGGCGTTGGTGCCGCCGAAGCCGAAGGAATTGGAGAGGGCAATGTCGATCTTGGCGTCGTCGATGCGCTTGCGCACAATCGGGACACCTTCGAATTCGGGATCGAGATCGGTGATATGAGCGCTTTCGCCGATGAAGCCTTGCTGCATCATCAGCAGGGAATAGATCGATTCCTGCACGCCGGCAGCGCCAAGCGAATGGCCGGTCAGCGACTTGGTCGACTGGATATGCGGGATCTTCGAGCCGAACACTTCGCGGATGGCGCCGATTTCCTTGCTGTCGCCGACCGGCGTCGATGTGCCGTGGGTGTTGACGTAGTCGACGTCGCCTTTGACGGTGGCGAGCGCCTGGCGCATGCAGCGGATAGCGCCTTCGCCCGAGGGGGCGACCATGTCGTATCCGTCCGAGGTTGCGCCGTAGCCGACGATTTCGGCATAGATCTTGGCACCGCGGGCCTTGGCGCGCTCCAGCTCCTCGAGCACCAGCACGCCGGCGCCGCCGGCGATGACGAAGCCGTCGCGGTTGACGTCATAGGCGCGCGAGGCGCTGTCCGGCGTGTCGTTGTACTTAGAGGACATGGCGCCCATGGCGTCGAAAAGGTTGGACATCGTCCAGTCGAGATCCTCATGGCCACCGGCGAACATCACGTCCTGCTTGCCCCACTGGATCATCTCGGCGGCGTTGCCGATGCAATGCGCCGACGTCGAGCAAGCCGACGAGATCGAATAATTGACGCCGTGGATCTTGAACCAGGTGGCGAGCGTGGCCGATGCGGTCGAGGACATCGCCTTCGGCACGGCGAAGGGGCCGATGCGCTTCGGGCTGTTGTTCTTGATGGTGATTTCGGCAGCTTCGATCAGGGTGCGGGTGGACGGACCGCCGGAGCCCATGATGATGCCGGTACGCTCGTTCTGAGCGTAGTCTTTCTCTTCCAGGCCGGAATCGGCAAGTGCCTGCTTCATGGCCACATGGTTCCAGGCGCCGCCCTGCGACAGGAAACGCATGGCGCGGCGGTCGACCAGTTCGGCAAGTTCCGCCGAACCGAGCTTTGGACTGCCCCAGACCTGGCACTTGAACCCATGCTCGGCGAAATCGCTCGAAAAGGAGATACCCGACTTTGCCTGCCGCAAGGATTCGGTGACTTCGGCCGCGTCGTTTCCGATCGAGGACACGACACCCAGACCTGTGACAACTACCCGTCTCATCTGATCAAACCTTTGTTGTTTTCGTCAGCCGCTCGAAATGCGGTTTCAGGCCGTCTTGTCTTTCGATAGACCGACGCGAAGGTCGGCCGCCTGATATATGGTCTCGCCGTCCGCCTTTAGCCAGCCGTCGGCGGTGCCGAGGACCAGACGGCCACGCATGACACGCTTGAAGTCGATGCCATATTCGATCAGCTTCGTCTGTGGCCGGACCATGCCCTTGAATTTCACTTCGCCGGTCGAAAGCGCCATGCCGCGGCCTTCCTCGCCGAGCCAACCCAGAAAGAAACCGGTCAGCTGCCACATGCCGTCGAGACCGAGGCAGCCCGGCATGATCGGATTGCCTTCGAAATGGCAGGGAAAATACCAGTCGTCGGGGCGAACGTTGTATTCCGCCCTGAGGTAGCCCTTATCGAAGGTACCGCCCGTTTCGGAAATGTCCGTGATGCGGTGAACCATCAGCATGGGCGGCAGCGGCAACTGCGCATTGCCGGGGCCGAACAGCTCGCCATGTGCGCAAGCGATGAGTTCTTCATACGAGAAGCTGGACTGTCTGGTCGTCATAAAGTTTCTTTTTCCCCCCGCGTCAAGCCGATGGATGTGAACGTGTAGTCCAAGTTCTTCAGAAAATGAAGCACAAGCAAGGCAGCTTCATTCATCGCCCCGGACCAGGCTTGCGCCATTATTTGGTGGTCGCATACAGGAAGGCTAGGGCTGGGACCAGACCTATTTGCGTCAAAAGCCCGTTTTTGCCGCGTTTATCAGGCTCCCGTCCCCATTGAACTATTGAAAGGCTCCGATGCAAAAGTTATACCGCTTAAAGAAACATGATTGCTTTATGCCAGAATAACCGGAGTTGGTTTTGATGACGGGTGCATTCCCGATCGCAATAGAGGTGAGGCTGCGCGGTGCAGGCCTGCGCCCCACCCGCCAGCGCGTCGCGCTCGGCGACCTCCTGTTTGCCAAGGGCGACCGGCATTTGACCGTCGAGGAACTGCATGAAGAGGCGGTTGCCGCCGGCGTGCCGGTGTCCTTGGCAACCGTCTACAACACGCTGCACCAATTCACTGAAGCCGGTCTCATCCGCGTTCTCGCCGTTGAGAGCGCCAAGACCTATTTCGACACCAATGTTTCCGACCATCACCATTTCTTCGTCGAAGGCGAGAACGAAGTGCTCGACATTCCCGTCAGCAACCTGAAGATCGCCAATCTGCCGGAACCGCCTGAGGGCATGGAGATCGCCCATGTCGACGTGGTGATCCGCCTGCGGGCGAAGCAGGGCTGACGACCCCTTTAAAACGCGTCGCGCCGAATCGGCCTCATGCGACGCCCTTTAGATCCTTGTTTTTATGCATGTCGTTGTCCCAAAATCGCGGCGCACTTTTGGGCGACATGCATTAGGCCTCACATGACATCGTCGGGATGCCGGCCGGGCTTGTGCCTGTAGGTCGGGAAGGTCCAGCCGAACCACAAGGCCCCACCACGGACGGCAAAGGCCGCCACGACGCCGCAGGCAGACGCCAGATAGAGCTGCATTCCGAGCGCATTGGCGGCGGTGAACACACCGGCGCCGATAAGGGCTGCGGTCACGTAAATTTCCGGCCGCAACAGCACTGAAGGCTCGTTTGCCATCAGATCGCGCAGGATGCCGCCGAAGGTCGCCGTCAGCGTGCCGGTGACGATCGCAATCGTGGGCGAACCGGTGGCGGCGAGGCCCTTGGCGGCGCCGATCACGCAATAGGCGGCAAGGCCGATCGCATCCAGCCAGATCAGCAGGCGATAGCGCGATTCCAGCAGGTGGGCGGTGAAGAAAACGATGACGCCCACGATGCAGCAGACGAGGATATAGGCGGGGTTCAGCACCCAGAAGACCGGCACGCGGCCGAGCACGATATCGCGCACGGTGCCGCCGCCCGTTCCCGTCACCATGGCGAAAAACAAAAAGCCGATCAGGTCCAGTTGCTTGCGCGAGGCGGCGAGCGCGCCTGTCGCGGCAAACAGCGCAATGCCGGCATAATCGAGATAGACGAGCAAGGACATGCGGCCCCCGGAACCGGCGAACAATTTCCGGAAAGAAACACGGCGGCAAGGGCGGCGCAAGGCGGCGCGGCCATAAAGGTGAAGTCTTTGTTTGCTGCATGTCGTTGCCCCAAAACCGCTGCACACTTTGGG
Organism: Rhizobium sp. WYCCWR 11152; assembly: GCF_013087615.1. NCBI lineage: Bacteria > Pseudomonadati > Pseudomonadota > Alphaproteobacteria > Hyphomicrobiales > Rhizobiaceae > Rhizobium > Rhizobium sp. WYCCWR 11152. The sequence goes on from NZ_JABFCP010000011.1 coordinate 720,380, forward strand.
CGACATGCATTGGGAGCCTTTATCCGAAAGAGGAAAGCCGTGAAAACGCTGGTGCTCGCCGTTCTGAATATCGTCCTGCTGCTTGCCATGCCGGCTGCCGCCTTCGGTCAGCAATCGCTGATCTCCGACCCTGAGATCTACGAGAAGAAACATTTCCAGGAGCAGTGCAAGACGGCCGAGTTTGCCGACGGCTTCATCATCCGGCAGGACATCAACAATGACGGCCTGATCGACGCGGTGGTCAACGAGGGCCAGCTGACCTGCGACGGGCAGAAGGGGCCGCAATGCAACGACGACGGCTGCACCTATAATTTCTACCTGCAGGTTGCCGAAGGCGGTTATTTCATGATCGCGACTGCGCAGATCTATGGCTACGATTTCGTCCAGCGCTTCGGCAACATGGTGCTGGCGATGAAAATGCATCCGCGCTTCTGCGACCGCACCGAAGGCGATCCCTGCATCGTGACGGCGCGCGTGCGCGGCACGAAATTCGTCACCATCTCGAAGAAATAACTCACCACGCATAACCCCGAAAGATTTTCGGGGTTATGCGTGGATTCAAAATGATAGAGCGTCCTTTGCGCGTCCTGGCGGACACGCGGCGCTCTAACCTCTTGTTCTTACGCAATTCCGGACGGAAAAACCGCTTCGCACTTTTCCTGGAATTGCTCTATTGCGGGTAGAGCTCCGACGTGCGGCCGGCGAGATAATAGCCGACCAGGCCGTACCATTCGCGGATTGCCGTCGCCAAGTTCTGGGCGTTGAGGTTCGGCTGGGTGAAATCGAGCCCGAGCTTCACCTGGCCATCGGTGCGATAATCGGTCGGCCAGGGCACGATATCGATGCCGAGCTTGCGGAAAATGCCGACGGACCGCGGCATATGAAAACCCGAGGTGATCAGCAGGCAATTGGAAAGCCCCTGGCTTGCCAGGAATTCCTTGGTGTTGACGGCGTTTTCGAAGGTGGTGCGCGATTGTCTCTCTTCGATCAGGCGATCCCTGCCGACGCCGAAGAGCGGGAAGAAACGCTCGGACGCCGCCGCATCACCTTCATAGATGCCCGAAATGGAGCCGTCACCGCCCGATACCAGAACGCGCGACTGCGGAAATTTCTGCGCAAGCCGCAGGGCTTCGACGAAGCGGTCGGCTCCGGCATTGAATTCTATGCCGTGGCGCGCCGTGTTCACCTCGTTTTCGAAGGCGCCGCCGAGCACGATCATGCATTGCAGGTTATCGGGATCCGCGGGCGGCTTTGCGAAGCGCTGCTCCAGGCCCTGCATCAGAAGGTTGCCGGCCGTGGTGTAGAGAGTGACGAAAAGGATGAGGGCCGAACCAGCTGCGCCGAGGATGCTTAAGATACGCCAGCGCAGAAGGCCGGCAAGCAGGGCAATGAAGACGAGGAAGAATGCCAGCGACAGCGGCTGAGCGAAAATCCAGACAAGCTTCGAAATGACGAACAAGACCTACTCCTCGAGGATGGGCGGCGATCCTTCCTATCCGATTCGACGGTAACAGGAATGCGACGGTTTTATTTCGCGCGCGTGATGGCCGATCCGCTCGGTGCGACCTTCTGATTGAAGCGGCGCTGAAGCGGCCGAGGGATGAGCATGGCGGCAAGCGCAAGCACCATGGCGAAGAGGGAGACCAGCCACAGCGCATGTGCGCCCGTTAGCCGTGTCAGGACGGCCCCGGCGATCGCGCCGAGCACCATGCCGCCCCAGGGCACGATCTGGATCGTCCATTCGACATGGCGGTCGCCGACGATCCAGCGGCCGATGCCGCGGCCGAAACGCGACAGGGCGCCGGTCACATAGGTCAGCCCGATCGGCAGGCCTTCGATGTGCTCGACGGCGGCGTTCACCATGCCCATGGAAAAAACGATCATGTAGAACCGCGAAGGCAGCATGTTCTGCGCCGTCATCATCGAGGCGAGCGCCAGCACGACACCGACGCAGCCAAGCACCACAAAGATGCGGCGTTGCGAAACATGAGAGATGACGATGCCTGCCGCATTGCCAAGCACGAAAACGACGATGGCGGAGATCAGGACCGCCGCGTGATAAAGATTGCCCTCACTCAAGGCCAGGGCGGCCCGCGTCGTGTTTCCCGTCATGAACGAGACGAAATCGCCGGTCAGCAAAAGACCGGTGGCATCGGTCATGCCGGCCAGAAATGAAATCGAGCCGACCAGGGCGAGCCCGGTCAGGGTTCGTCGGGTACGGATGATGCGGCGGCGTCTTGCTCTGGTCATTGTCGGAGGGTCCTGGAGCCGAATCGCTGAGGTTGCGGCAACAAAGATAATTCCTTTCGTTGAGGAATTAGCAAAGGCGATCGGAAGGGGATGGGGGCGGACTTGAACGGCAGGGCATTTTCGGCCATAGAGACGGCGTTGCTTCAGATCGAAGCTCCGTAAGCGTTTACGTCAATCAACGCGCAACCCGCCGGTCGGCGCTGCGCGATTGTCTGATCGGCACCTTACGGAGATCAAAATGCCCAAAGGCAAACTCCCCAAACGTTACAATACGATCGTCATGCCGCTCATCCTCTCGCTGCTGATGACATCAGTCGTCTCAGCGATCAGCATCGTGAGAGCACAAGGCCTGACCGCGCCTGCACTTGCCATGTGGCCCTCCGCATGGGCGCTCTCCTGGGCGATCGCCTTTCCCGTTCTGCTGTTGATGCTGCCGGTGGTCAAGCGGGTGACGGCTGTTATCGTCGAGATGTGAGCTGCGAGGCACCGGCGGGCTGTCAGAGCGGCCCGCCGGAGTTGATGTAGGGCGGCGCGATTTCAAGTCACTCGCCACGCCAACCTCGCCCAGACAAGCCTACCCCAGGCCTTAGATCGTATACTCCGGTTCAGACAGGGTCTGGTCCATCGTAATGCCCGGAAGGTTGAAGTGGCGTTTGCCTACCTGCCTCGCCGGAATGCCGGCGACCGATGTGTAGGCTGTAACGGCATTTATGACCACGCTGCCTGCACCCACCTTGGCGCCGACACCAATTTCGATGTTGCCGAGAATCTTGGCCCCTGCTCCGATAAGAGCGCCGCGCCGCACCTTGGGGTGCCGGTCGCCGGTCTCCTTGCCCGTCCCTCCCAATGTAACATTCTGGAGTATCGATACATCGTCTTCGACAACAGCCGTTTCGCCGATGACCAAGCCGCTCCCATGATCGAGCATGATGCTCCTGCCCATCTTTGCGGCGGGATGAATGTCGACGCCGAAAACCTCGGAAATTCGGCTCTGGATGTGGCGCGCCAAATGGAGGCGGTCATGATGCCAAAGCCAGTGGGCGACGCGTTGTCCCTGCAGAGCCACAAAGCCCTTGAAATACAGGAATGGCGTCAGGATTTCCGTGTTCGATGGATCGCGTTCCTTGATCGCGGTCAGATCGGCGGCGGCATCGGCGACAATATTGCGATTACCGACGAACGCCTGGGCAATCACCGCCAGCAGCTCTTCATGGTCGAGGTCGTGATTGGCCAGTTTGATCGCGACCCTCTGAGCGAGCGCCTGGGCGAAACTCGCATGATAAAGCACTGCGGAATTCATGGCGCGCGTGAGTGCTGCATCTTTGGCCGAAGCATTGACGGCCTCCGCACAAAGAGCTTCCCATATCGCGGCAACCTGAGGCGAAGGGGATGGCTCCGTCGACAGATTGCTCAAGCTGACCAGTGGAACCGTCATGCTAGCTTCCTTCTGCAGGCGGACGTCGCGACGTCCGGCATGCAGACGTTAGGTTAACCTGGCCCGCGATAGATGGTCTAAAATTACGGGGATCTTTGCCGCCGCTCTAAATACCGTGTCCGGTGAGATAGAAAAATCCGAGTGTCCGGTTGACGTCACGAAGCTCCGCCAGCGCTTGCTCTCGTTCCGGATGAGCGGATGCAAAACGCCCGAGATCGAGTATCGGAAGCGTCCTTGCTGCAGCAGTCACGGGCATTATCCTTTTTGCTGAACTCACGTCGAGCGTCGGTGGGAAGATGAGCACTATGCCTTGCCCTTGCGGACAACGTCGGCAATCGTCACCTCCTTCGGAATGAGCTTGAGTTTGAAAAAGGTGTCGGCGATGCTCTGCTGCTGAGCGACGACGGTGTCGTCCAGGCTCTTGATCCCATAGGACTGGCGCTCGAGCGCCTTGACGAGGACAGGTTCGGGGATGCCGACCGATGGTGAGAGTTCCGCAGCCGCAGCCGCGGTGTCGGACTTGGTCCATTCGTCGATCTCGGAAATGGCGTCGATCAAAACATCGATCGCCTGGGCGTGGCCGTCGACCAGCGTCTTGGTGCCGAGATAGAACTGGTGATTGGGGACGATGCCTTCACCATTTCTGAGCTCTCGCGCTTCGACTGCGACTTCCGCCGCTGCCTGGAAGGGATCCCAGATAACCCACGCATCGACCGCGCCCTTTTCGAAGGCCGCGCGGCCGTCGGCCGGGGCGAGGAAGGATGATTCGACGTCTTCATAGGTCAAGCCGGCTTCTTCGAGCGCCTTGACGAGCAGGTAATGGACGTTCGAGCCCTTGTTGAAGGCGACCTTCTTGCCCTTCAGCTCCGCGACGGACTTTATGGGGCTGTCCTTCGGGACAAGTATGGCTTCGCCGCGCGGGGCGGGCGGCTCGTGTGCGATATAGACAAGCGGAGCGTTTGCGGCCTGGGCGAAGATCGGCGGCGTTTCGCCGGTCGATCCGAAATCGACAGCGCCGGCGTTCAGGGCCTCGAGCAGCTGAGGGCCGCCCGGGAACTCGGTCCATTCAACCGTATAGCCGTTGGGTTCCAGTTTCTTCTCCAGCGTGCCTTTGCCCTTGAGAAGCACCAGCGTTCCATATTTCTGGTAGCCGATACGCACGACCTTGTCAGCGGCGCCGGCCAGCCGAACATGCGTCAAAGGTGTCGCGATGGCACCTGCCACCACTGCAGTAAAAGCTCGCCTTGTGATCTTCATCATACCCTCCGGAATAAGACGAGACCAAATTAAAGCGTCTCTATATTTTTCATAGAATATACGTGCTCCGATGTCCGCTTCTTCGGGATTCGCTTTTTTGTTCTGTTCCGACCGTGAGCAAAAAGAACTGCGCCGCGAAATAGAGAACACCGGGGCGACGGGTCAGGGCGCGACGCGTACGATCAGCTTTCCGAAATTCTTCCCTTCCAGAAGGCCAAGAAAAGCCTCCGGAGCGTTTTCAAGTCCGTCAACGATATCTTCCTTGTACTTCAGCCGTCCTTCGGAGATCCACGCTGCGGCTTGCTGATAGAAGTCAGGACGCTGATCGGCAAATTCGCGCTGTATGAAGCCTCGTATGGTGAGGCTTTTCCGCAGGATGGCACGCATCACAGCGGGAAGCTGATCACGTCCGCTCGAGACAGAGGAGGTTTCGTTGTAATGCGCGATGAGCCCGCAGACCGGTATGCGTGCGAAGTCGTTCAGCAATGGAAACACGGCGCTCCAGACGTGGCCACCAACATTCTCGAAATAGACATCGATTCCGTTCGGACAAGGGAAGGACCATGAAGCTTCATGGTCCTTCCCTTGTCCGGCCGCGCTCACGCGGCCTTTGCTTTCGGCTTGGCGGCCTTGACGTGGGTTACGCTGCGGCGGCCGTCGACGCTGACGGGGACGTCGCCGTCAACCGTGGCGCGGCGCACGACCCGGTGCTGGTCGCCATAGTCGTTGACAGCGTAGTGCTGGGTCGCGCGATTATCCCAGATCGCGACGTCGCCGGCTCTCCAGTGCCAGCGCACGGTATTTTCCGGGGCGGTAACGTAGGACTGGAACACCTCGTAGAGTTTCGTGGAGTCGCTCTTCGACAAGCCGATGAGGCGCTGAACGAAATTGCCGAGCAGCAGCGATCTTTCGCCGGTTTCGGGATGGACCCGCACGACTGGGTGCTCGGTCTCGTAGATGGTCGACGTGAAAACTTCCTCGAAGTGCTTCTTCTCGTCAGCGGTGGCGCGAGGGCGCACCGCTGCGTAGTCATAGGCATTGCTGTGAATGGCCCACAAATTGTCCGCCAGCAATTTGAGCGATGCTGGCAGACTTTCGTATGCGGCATGGGTGTTGGACCAGATCGTATCCCCTCCAGCCGCCGGAATGACGACGCCGCGAAGGACCGAGAATTTAGGATAGGCATCCACGAAGGTGACGTCGGTGTGCCACTGGTCCGCCCTGCCGCCACCGCGGCTGGAATCGAGATTGAGGATGGAGGCCGTGCCGGCCACTGGGCCTTGGGTTGGATGAGGCACAAGGTCGCCCAGGCGGCGAGCGAAAGATTCCTGTTCTGGATCGCCAAGATGGTCCTGATCGCGGAAAAAGATGACTTTGTGTTTCAAGAGAAGCTGGTTGATGGCTGCGACCGTCGCGTCCGAAAGGTCACCGCCGAGGCGAACACCCCTGATTTCGGCTCCGACGCGGCCGGTCAGCGGCACGACATCGGACTCGAGAATGATCTGATTGACGAGAACTGGATTGCTCATGGATATCTCCTGGCTGATCTTGGAAGAAGACGGTAAGTCACATGCGCCCAACGACGCATCCGCCGGACGTTCGAAAATCTCATTGTTAAAATCGACAGGGCTATGGAACGCCATAATCCATCAAATCAATAGACAAAATATTCTAATTTTGGCTCTTTGCCCGGAACGGCCGCCCTCGATACTTTCTTATTGCCGATGAATTCTCACTTGTGGCCTCCAGCGATGCATCTTCCATCGCCAAGCGGCTTGTGCGTGGATGCCTCGTACGGGCTCTCATTCATCGCGGTTCCAGCCCTTGCTTTCGGCTGTCTTTGCGACGACGATGCATAGTTCTTGCCGATCTTTCACCAATTCGCTGTCATGAAGGAGATGAAATCGCCGGTGAGCAGAAGACCGCTCGCATCGGTCATGCCGGCAAGAAACGAGATAGAGCCGACGAGGGCGAGCCCGGTCAGGGTTCGTCGGGTCCGTCCCGAAGTCGCGCGAGCTGAACGTATCGGCATCAACGATCCACTACCTCGTGTGCCACGGTAAGCTGGCATTTGCATGTTGGCCGGCACGGAGCCGCGACATCAAACTTTCAGCCAACATGAGGTCGCCAGCTTCATCAAACGGCACACAAAGCGGGACTACGCCCTGCCGGCGCAAGACGGCACGGCATGCGCCGTGACGCAACCCAGGTGTGTATTTAGGAAATTCTAACTTGCTTATACGTCTTGCGTGCGCATAATCCCACCGGGGAGGACATCCACATGAGCAGCAGCGCCGAAATAGTCGAGATGTACGACGATTATTACGCTGATGGGTCCGTCGCGGAGAAACGATCTATCGCCGCTAAGCAGTCCGTTGGACACATCAAGCGAATCGCAGCAGATCAGAGCTTCCAATCAGTAATTGATATAGGCGCGGGAGAAGGGGCCGTTCTTTCGGAACTTGCCGACAATGGCTTCGCCAATCGTTTCGCGGCAGTGGAGCTATCTCGATCAGGTATAGAGGCCATACGCGCACGCCAAATCGATGCCCTAGCGGCGGCGGACCAATTCGACGGCTATTCAATCCCACATCCAGACAAGACATTCGACTTGGGTCTGGCAATCCACGTGCTTGAACACGTCGAGCACGAACGCATGTTTCTACGTGAGGCCAAACGCGTGAGTCGAAACCTCTATGTTGAGGTGCCGCTTGAACTTACGAACAATCTTTCGAAGTCCATCCGAGAATCGGGCCCCTACGGCCATATCAACTTTTATACGCCAGGCTCCTTCGAAAACTTGCTGAAGACGTGTGGCCTTAAGGTCGAACGTCTAATTATTTTCGCCCACGACATTCAATACGAACAGTATTTGGCTGGACGGGCAAAGGGATGGCTAAAGTACCAAATTCGCCAAAAACTCCTGAGAATCGCTCCAAAGTTTGCCACGAGGAACATGGTCTATATGGCGGGAGCACTTTGCAAAGTTGATTGAGGAAGCGGGCCGAAGCCCGCCCACCCAATCTACACCACCGCGACGGCGCGATCCTGATTTGGCCATGCTCCTAGGACAATATCTTGCCGTTCTGACCGGCAGCGGTCTTGTTTGCAGATGAAATCACACGCGATGAATCGCGATGGGATTGGAGTTAACCCATGGCTCTGGGTGCGACGATCGGAGTTGGAATAGGCGCGGTTGTCGGCCGGATGCTGTTTGATGATGCTGTAATCGGGATAACATTCGGCGCGTCTCTTGGTGCTGCCGTTGGAGCCTTCGTGGGTAGGTGACCGCCTGGTCGCGTCCTCGTGACTAAAATTTTGCGAGCCGGCATCCTGTCCAATCACACAATCTATCGATGTCTACAAATGTGTCCGGGCGCATGGTCGACGCTTTCGCTTCGTCTGTCTAGAAGGTGACGATGAACGATTTGAAAGACCAGAATAAAGAAGACGAACGGCCCACGAGACCCCCACCTCCGAAGGGCGAGAAATTTTTCGATCCTTGGGAGGAGGAGTTTCGGCGTACCTTTAAGCAGGATGATAAGGCCTTCGAATTCTGAGAGAAGACTGCGATTCGTCACCATTGCTGTTTGCTTGACGGTCGACCGGCCGCTGTCAACAACGAACGGTGTAGAAATCAAACAGCGGGACGATGCGGTGCGTCTACCGGTCAGACGGCAAGGGCGCAGATGGCGGCACCAAGCGGGAGGTCTTTGGAGCGCTTATCTCTGGCCAGGGCGTGGGCACATATGGATCATCGGCACTAGCAAATATCGTTGCAAGAACACCGGCAGTCAAAATGAAGAGTGCGACGATTTTGCAGATCATCCCGTACGTCTCCGCCAAACTAGAGGCATGTTCAAGACGGCGCCCTGCTCACATCATCGGGCGGGGACGGCAGCGCTTATAAAACCTTAGGCTATGTCAGCCTAGCTGCAAAACATTTCCGGATACTTCAAGTGCTCATGGCGGCAAGAACCTGCGATGATTGACTGCAAATTCAAGAATGGAGCAGTCGAACATGGCCGGCATCAGCATGCGCGTTCTCCGACGCTTCCCAGCAAGAATCTTGCCGGGCGCTGGCATTGCGGTGGAAAGGAGCGGCGTCGACGTCGCCGTTGGCTACGATTGGAATTCCCTGATACGGATTCCGGCGGTTGTTGATCCTGATAAGGTGTTCTTTGCCACATGGAACAGCGACGAGAATCTCTATTCCATCATGTCGTTCACTGACACGTTTGCCGCGGTCATCGATACGACCGGCCTTATGACTGAGGCAACATACGATCCCCAGAACATTCACGCAGATGCTTTCGACCGCGCCAACCATACCGGTACTCAGGCACAGTCGACAATTGTCAATCTCGTCTCCGACCTGGCACTGAAGGCACCTTTGGCAAGTCCGGCGCTGGCCGGCAATCCGACCGCCCCCACGCAAGCTGCTGGCAATAATTCGACCCGCCTTGCGACGACTGCATATGCTGACGCGGCAGTGTCTGCCGGGGTGGCGGCTGATAGCCAAGATTGCCGGTATGGCGACCTGCAACTTTTCTCAGTAGTACAGGTCTTCCCGTGCTTCCAAAGCTCGTACTCGTATGAGATCCGATCCCTTACTAGGTCGTAAGAGGCTAGGTCGTTGCGTTCCCATTTTCTTTGTACCGCCCACGCGCAATAATCTGCAAGTTGCAGACATGGGTCCGTTTGGGAAGGCCTGAAATCGACGACCCACTTCGCACCTCGCACGGTTTGCGACAGCACGTCGTCAAAGCTATTGGTGAAAGTTAGCCCTTCTTTTCGTGCCCAACGAAGCGGTAGTGACTAGCAACTGCGAATTTTCCGGGATATGAGGTGCGATCCCGTGCTTCAGATGGTAGTACCAAGGGTATTTGTAAAAGCGCGCCTTATCCGCTCTTACCTGAGGCTGCGCCTTTGCCTTTTCGCAGACGGTCGCTTGAATTTCGAAATCATGCTCCAAAATTGTTTTGAAAACCCGATCTCGTATCGCTTGCTTCTCCTCAGTAGCATGGAAAAAGATCGCCGATCTGCGCACGTTCCCAGACAAGTTGATGGCGAAGGTTGTGTAGCGCGTCTCCAACTTTCAGATCATTCGTCGTCACGGTGCAGATGATGAAGTGGTGGCTTACGTTCTGATTTCTGTTGAACGTGAAGCAGCCCGCTTCATCCGCAAAAAGATATCGAGCAACCAAAATTGCTTCCCTCGGAGAATCGCCCACCCGGCTAGGAGGAACTAAAGCGACAAGCGCCGCAAAAAAATACGCATTCTCCGGCGGCCGTGTTTCCCAGGTGCTTCCCCCAGCAAACCCACAGCGTTAAATCAACTGAATCGCGCTCAGCAAGTCTTTGTTTTTAAGAAAATTTTGGTGGAGCTAAGCGGGATCGAACCGCTGACCTCTTGCATGCCATGCAAGCGCTCTCCCAGCTGAGCTATAGCCCCATCAAGGTGGTCCGGCTCAGGGCCGGTCCTGGGATGCTCCTCAAGGCGTGCCCTTCGGAGTGGCGGCTTATTACTTCCGGATTCCGGAGATAGCAAGCCTAAAAAATCTGGCCCGGAGAATTTTTTCCTCGCCGGGCCGAAATGCGGTCTCAGACTTCGTCTTCGTCGCCGGTCACGCCGATGATGTCGCTCATGTCGTCATCATCGTCATCTTCGTCGGGTGTGAGGAAGGTATCGTCGTCGTCATCGCCTTCGATTTCGACATCGTCGTCGCCGATATCGGGGATGTCGTCGCCAGAGGCAGCGTCATCGGCATCCTCAAGCGAAACCAGTTCGACTTCGGTGTTTTCAGTATCGACTTCCGCAACCTCGTCTTCCTCGGCAACTTCGGCGATCGCCGAGGTTTCTTCGAAGAAGGACAGAGGGTAGGACTTGCCGGTATAAGGAGAGACGATCGGATCCCGGTTCAGATCATAAAACTTCTTGCCGGTTTCCGGATCGGTACGCTTGGTTCCAAGTTCCGCTTTCGCCACTATAAGCCTCGTGTGAATAGCCGAATATGAGATTCGGCAGATGCCGTTCAAGCCGGCGTTCCATCGGAATTTATAAGCCGGTCCCCTTAATCGCTGTGGCTTCCCATGTCAAAGCCAAACTTTGCGATCCGAGCGCGGGGTTTTTGGCAAGCCGACGGATGACCGCCCGGCGCGTTTATGTTAACGAGCCGCAACAGCTGCAGAAGCGGACGGGAATTGCGACCGGCCAATCCTGTCTTGTGGCAAAAATAGACTGCGTTTGCAAAGGATTGCGCCATGCTGCACGGCTCTGCGCCCAGGCCCGCCACCGCCCGCAAATCCGCCGGTCTTACCGGTAGCGTCCGTATTCCGGGCGACAAGTCGATCTCGCATCGTTCCTTCATGTTCGGCGGGCTTGCTTCCGGCGAAACCCGGATCACCGGCCTGCTCGAAGGCGAGGACGTGATCAATACCGGCCGGGCGATGCAGGCGATGGGCGCCAGGATTCGCAAGGATGGCGCGCAATGGGTGATCGACGGCACCGGCAACGGCGCGCTGCTTGCGCCTGACGCGCCGCTCGACTTCGGCAATGCCGGCACCGGCGTGCGGCTGACCATGGGCCTCGTCGGCACCTATGACTTTCGCTCCACCTTCATCGGCGACGCCTCGCTTTCGAAACGGCCGATGGGTCGCGTTCTCAATCCACTGCGCGAAATGGGCGTGCAGGTCAGCGCCTCCGAGGGCGACAGGCTGCCGGTGACGCTCAAAGGCCCGGGAACGCCGAGCCCGATCCGCTATCGGGTGCCGATGGCATCCGCCCAGGTGAAATCGGCCGTGCTGCTTGCCGGCCTCAATACGCCGGGTGTCACCACCGTCATCGAGCCGGTGATGACGCGCGACCATACCGAAAAGATGCTGCAGGGTTTTGGCGCTGCCCTTTCCGTCGAGACCGATAGCGAGGGTGCGCGCACAATCCGGCTCGAAGGGCGTGGCAGGCTGACGGGCCAGGTGATCGACATTCCCGGCGATCCCTCCTCCACCGCCTTCCCGCTGGTTGCGGCATTGCTCGTCCCTGGCTCCGACATCACCATCGTCAACGTGCTGATGAACCCGACCCGCACCGGGCTGATCCTGACGCTGCAGGAGATGGGGGCCGATATCGAGGTGGCGAATGCGCGTCTTGCCGGCGGCGAGGACGTGGCGGATCTGCGCGTGCGCCATTCCAAACTCAAGGGCGTGACCGTTCCCGAAGACCGCGCGCCGTCGATGATCGATGAATATCCTATCCTCGCCGTCGCCGCCTCTTTCGCCGAAGGCGCGACGACCATGAAGGGGCTGGAGGAACTGCGCGTCAAGGAGTCCGACCGCCTTTCCGCCGTCGCCGATGGTCTGAAACTCAATGGCGTCGACTGCGACGAAGGCGAGGATTTTCTCATCGTGCGCGGACGGCCAGACGGCAAGGGCCTCGGTAACGCCGCCGACGACAGGGTCAGCACGCATCTCGACCATCGCATCGCCATGAGCTTCCTTGTCATGGGGCTTGCCTCGGAGCATCCTGTCACGATCGACGACGCGGCGATGATCGCGACCAGCTTTCCCGAATTCATGACGTTGATGAAGGGTCTCGGGGCAAGGATCGAAGAGGTGCCGGAATAATGGTACCAGCCTCCGCATTTCCGCGAACACGATCGCCGCGATCGGGCGCTGTCGCAGGATTGATCATATGACGAACGAGACCTTCACCATCGCCATCGATGGCCCGGCGGCAGCGGGCAAGGGCACGCTCTCGCGCCTCATCGCAGAGCGCTACGGATATCACCATCTTGATACCGGCCTGACCTATCGCGCCACGGCCAAGGCGCTGCTCGATGCCGGCCTGCCGCTCGACGACGAGGCGGTGGCAGAAAAGATCGCAAGAGAGGTTGAACTCGCTGGATTGGATCGCGATATACTTTCCAAACATGAGATCGGCGAAGCTGCCTCGAAGATTGCCGTGATGCCGGCGGTGCGCCGGGCGCTGGTCGAGGCGCAACGGCGGTTTTCGGCGAAAGCGCCGGGAACTGTGCTCGACGGGCGCGATATCGGCACGGTCGTCTGCCCGGATGCGGCGGTGAAATTCTATGTAACGGCGTCGCCGGAAGTCCGCGCAAGACGCCGTTATGACGAGATCCTCGGCAAAGGCCTGACGGCGGATTTCGATGCGATCTTCGAGGACGTCAAGCGGCGCGACCAACGCGACATGGGACGGGCCAACAGCCCTTTGAAACCAGCTGATGATGCGCACTTGCTTGATACGTCGGAAATGAGTATAGAGGCCGCGTTTCAAGCTGCTCAATCGATCATCGATGCGGTCTTGAGCCGAAATGCCTAAATTCAAGCGATTTTGCGTGCTCTGAGCATGGATCGCTTCTAATACAGCAAGCCTGAAATTCCGTCCAAGCGCCGGATTGCCTTCGTCAGAGAGGGCGGACTGGGTTCAGGCCCGTTCAACGCAAACCAACCGGCGCATACGTGTCCGCTTCCGTTTCAGGACACGCAGGAGATTTTATGTCAGTAGCTACCCCCTCCCGCGAGGATTTCGCGGCTCTTCTCGAAGAGTCCTTTGCCAAGAACGACCTGGCCGAAGGCTATGTCACCAAAGGCATCGTCACGGGCATCGAGAAGGACGTCGCCGTTGTCGACGTCGGCCTGAAGGTTGAAGGCCGCATCGCGCTCAAGGAATTCGGCGCGCGCGCCAAGGACGGCCTGTTGAAGGTCGGCGACGAAGTCGAAGTTTATGTCGAGCGCATCGAAAACGCGCTTGGCGAAGCCGTTCTGTCGCGCGAGAAGGCTCGCCGCGAAGAAAGCTGGGTCAAGCTCGAAGCCAAGTTCGAAGCTGGCGAGCGCGTCGAAGGCGTGATCTTCAACCAGGTCAAGGGCGGCTTCACGGTCGACCTCGACGGTGCGATCGCCTTCCTGCCGCGTTCTCAGGTCGATATTCGCCCGATCCGCGACGTGACCCCGCTGATGCACAATCCGCAGCCCTTCGAAATCCTCAAGATGGACAAGCGCCGCGGCAACATCGTGGTTTCGCGCCGTACGGTTCTGGAAGAATCCCGTGCCGAGCAGCGTTCTGAAATCGTTCAGAACCTCGAAGAAGGCCAGGTTGTTGACGGCGTCGTCAAGAACATCACCGATTACGGTGCGTTCGTTGACCTCGGCGGCATCGACGGCCTGCTGCACGTCACCGACATGGCATGGCGCCGTGTGAACCATCCGTCGGAAATCCTGAACATCGGCCAGCAGGTCAAGGTTCAGATCATCCGCATCAACCAGGAAACCCACCGTATCTCGCTCGGCATGAAGCAGCTCGAGAGCGATCCGTGGGATGGCATCCAGGCCAAGTATCCGGAAGGCAAGAAGATCTCCGGTACCGTCACGAACATCACCGACTACGGTGCATTCGTCGAGCTGGAGCCGGGCATCGAAGGCCTGATCCACATCTCGGAAATGTCCTGGACCAAGAAGAACGTTCACCCCGGCAAGATCCTGTCCACGAGCCAGGAAGTCGAAGTCGTCGTTCTCGAAGTCGATCCGTCCAAGCGCCGTATTTCGCTCGGCCTCAAGCAGACGCTGGAAAACCCGTGGGCAGCATTCGCCCGCAGCCATCCGGCCGGCACTGAAGTCGAAGGCGAAGTCAAGAACAAGACCGAATTCGGCCTGTTCATCGGCCTCGACGGCGATGTCGACGGCATGGTGCACCTCTCCGACCTCGACTGGAACCGTCCAGGCGAGCAGGTCATCGAGGAGTTCAACAAGGGTGACGTCGTCAAGGCCGTCGTTCTCGACGTCGATGTCGAGAAGGAACGCATCTCGCTCGGCATCAAGCAGCTCGGCAAGGATGCAGTCGGCGACGCCGCTGCTTCTGGCGACCTGCGCAAGAATGCAGTCGTTTCCTGCGAAGTCATCGCAGTCAACGACGGCGGCGTCGAAGTGAAGCTCGTCAACCACGAAGACATCACTTCCTTCATCCGTCGCGCCGACCTCGCCCGCGACCGCGACGAGCAGCGCCCCGAGCGCTTCTCGGTCGGCCAGGTCTTCGACGCCCGCGTCACCAACTTCTCCAAGAAGGACCGCAAGATCATGCTGTCCATCAAGGCTCTGGAGATTGCGGAAGAGAAGGAAGCCGTTGCCCAGTTCGGTTCGTCCGACAGCGGC
Organism: Rhizobium sp. WYCCWR 11152; assembly: GCF_013087615.1. Classification (NCBI taxonomy): domain Bacteria; kingdom Pseudomonadati; phylum Pseudomonadota; class Alphaproteobacteria; order Hyphomicrobiales; family Rhizobiaceae; genus Rhizobium; species Rhizobium sp. WYCCWR 11152. Next base: position 735,486 of record NZ_JABFCP010000011.1, read on the forward strand.
GCTTCGCTCGGCGACATCTTGGGCGCAGCCCTGAAGAACCGCGGCGGCGAATAAGCCTCGCATCCGCCTTTGAATTGAAGAACCCGCCGGAGCGATCCGGCGGGTTCTTCATTTTCAGGCGATGAAATGTGTTATTCCCAACCGACCATGCGCTGATAAAGCGCATAGACCGGATCAGTGGCCACGCCTGCCTGATAGGCCGACGGTTCGGTATCGATCATCCTTGGCGTCCTCCGCTCGGGTGCGGCGTCGGTTTCTTCGGCGTCGGGCTCGGCATCCTCGCCGCCGGACTGCGCCTGCTGCTGATCCTCGGACGCGTCGTCGCGGTGGTGCTGATGCTGGTGATGCGTTTCGCCTGCCTTGTCGTTCGACGGCGTGTCCTTGGCGAACTGGTAAGGCAGCTGGGTATAGGCAAATCCCTCCGGCATCCTTGCCGCCAACGGCACATAGGAAGCCGCGGCCGTCTCGGGAACCGGCATCATCTGCGGTTGCGCGGAGATTTCTTTCGGCTGACGGACGGCCGCAGCCACGGTCTCAATATCCATCTGCGATAGGCGGAGTGCTGCGGACTGGCGAGCATCGGGTGCGGTGAATTCAGCGGGCTGCCTGGTCAAGGTTTCGGTCGCATCGCTGATGACGGCATCGTCGAGGATCGTATCGATCTCCACCGCCGCCTCGACGGGAACATCCTCTAGCACGGTTTCGACGTCCTGTTCGCGGATGATCGTCGCGATTATCTCGGAGACTTCTTCGGTCATGGAGGCGACAATTCCTGCCCAGTTCCTGGGAATGACAGGATCGACCTTTTCCGACATCGCACCGGTTTGGATGGCAGCCGGCTCCGGCGTTGCCTGCGTATCGTCGGCTGCTGCGGCTTCCGTCGACGAGGGGTGCCGGGTTTCAATCTCCTGCGATGCAGATTTTTCCGGGACGACCTCCCTTGTGGTCGCCGGGGCGGACTGAGCCTGGTTTTCAGCTTTCGGCGCTTCCGGATCGGCAGCTTCCACAGCTTCGGCGATGACCGCTTCCTCGGTGGTCGCCGGAGCTGCGGCCTCGATCAGCGAATCGCCTAACGCGGACGCCGTGTCTGCCGGCTGAGGCATTGCGGCAGGCAGCCTGTCCTCATGCAGTCTTATCTCGGGCAGCCGGATCTCGGGGCGAGCTTCGGCGCGCATCGGCGATGCATCGTTCTGGCCATAGGAGCGGACGACCGCGCGGGCGGCGAGATCGCGATCCTTATAGCGGACGATTTCCAGATAGGCGACGATGCGAGCGGCTTCAGGGCCTGTCGGGTTCTTCAGGGCCTCGGCGATCGTCCGGAGCGGCACGCTATGCCCATTCTCGGCGAGCTGGCGCTCGACCTCGTCGATCCTGGCGGTTGGCAGCCGCCGGATGGCATCGGCGAGCCGAGAGGCGAAGGCAAGATTGCTCTCGTCCTCGCCACGATCCAGCGAGATCGAGCGGCCTGCCGCATCGATGACATCGAAAAGGGCTTCGACCATGCGCTCGCGCGCCGCAAGGAGCAGAATATTGAGCTTGCCGGCAATGGCGGAATTGAGGTCTGCGGCTTCGACGGCGTTGACAGGCGCAGGGGCAATCACCGAGTGGCCGAGACCACTGGCGACGATCGCCGCTGTCTGACCCTGGGACGAAAAGCTTGCATTGGACGCTGCACGAACGGGAGTCAACATGGCATGCTCCTTTCGTAAAGTGACGATGAAAGCAGGCTCTAGAAAAGGACCGCGCTCATCCGGTCCCCTTGCATCCCAGCAGATCCTCCTATCCGCATGACGCAGTTCCGGCGTCATCGAATGCATAAAAATTAACAGGAATGTTAATAAACAGGCGTTAATGAATCGCTAACGGCCGCAGACAAGTCTGCCGCCCGGTTACTAGCAAACGCAGAACGAAGGCAATTCGCTTAGCTGTGGGCGAAGATATCGGCCTCTTCCCAGCCGAGCAGGTCGAGCTTGGCGCGGGTCGGCAGGAATTCGAAGCAGGCCGTCGCATGATCATAGCGGCCGTCGCGGATCAGGCGTTCCGTCAGCTTATCGCGCAAGGCATGCAGATAAAGCACATCGGAGGCGGCATATTCGAGCTGGGCCGGAGACAGCCTCTCGGCCGCCCAATCGGAAGATTGTTGCGCCTTGGAGACGTCGACGTCGAGCATCTCCTTGAGATTGTCCTTGAGGCCGTGGCGATCTGTATAGGTCCGGATCAGGCGCGAGGCGATCTTGGTGCAGAAAACCGGGGTCGTCGTGACGCCGAAGGTATGGAAGAGCACGGCAATATCGAAACGGCCGTAATGAAAGATCTTCTGATGGGTGGGGTCTTCGAGCAGGGCGACGAGATTGGGTGCTTCTTTTTGACCGGCGGCGATGCGGATGATATCGGCGGTGCCGTCACCCGGCGAAAGCTGGACGACGCAGAGCCGATCGCGGCGCGGCACCAGGCCGAGCGTTTCGGTGTCGATCGCAATCGCGCCGGTGTAGCGGGCGGCATCGGCCGCGGAAATATCGCCTTCGTGATAACGTATGGTCGCTGCCATGAGACTGTCTTTCGTTCGATGCATCCCCTACAGCGCCGCACGTCTTTTCGAGAGTCGCAAAGGACGCTGTAGCACTTTGATGGCTGCATAATTTTATCCTTAAATCGATTCCGATTTAAGGAATTATGCAGCAGCGCTATAGCGCAAAGGCGCAGAGTGCGAAACCGCTTTCCTGCTGCTGGAGCGCCTTGCGTCCTTAGCCGTTCAGAATGTCGGCGGCGTGTTGATCCAGAGAAGCACGGTTTCACCATCGTGGCGGTTGCGCCAGGAATGGTCGCGGCGGCTTTCGAAATAGAGTGAATCGCCGGGGCCGAGATCGAAGAACTGATCGCCGTCGAGCACCAGTTCGAGCCGGCCGGACAGAACATGCATGAATTCCTCGCCCTCGTGGCGATAGGCGCCCTCGCTGGCAGTACCCGGCGCCAGCACGAAACGATGGCAGTCCATCATCCGGCGGCCTTCGGCGAGAAGCTGCACCGCGACACCCGGCGTCGTTTCCGGCCACCTGCGCCATTCGCCGGCGCGCACCAGCGCCGGCACCTCCCCGCTTTCCTCACCCGAGAGGCGGGAGACGGTGGTGCCGTAATAGTCTGCCAGATCGTGCAGCGTCTTGAAGCTGACGCCCTGCGAGGTGCGCTCCAGCGTCGAGAGTGTCGACGAGGTGACGCCGATGTCGCCGGCCACCTGATCGAGTGTCTTGCCGCTCGCATGGCGCAGGCTGCGCAGCTTGCGGCCAAGGCCGGCATCCTGGCTTGCCTCGGCGCCGTCGGCGGAAGGCTCCTCGCTCTCCAGCGCCTCGCGAATTGCCGCGGGATTAAGGCCCCGCTCGACACGATACCAGGAAATGCGCTTCAGCCGCGCCACATCGTCGGCGCTGTATTGCCGATGGCCGGTTTCCGAACGGCCGGGAACCACCAGGCCCTGGCTTTCCCAGAGGCGCAGCGTCGAGGCCGAAACGCCCGCCAGCCGCGCGGCTTCCGCCACCTTGTAGCGCACAGGCCCGTTATCGTTCATCCGAAACTATCCCCGATTCTAATCGCCCCAGAACCTCCATCAAAAAGCGTGATGTTTGAAGCAAAAAATGCCGCTTGTTTTCTTGCAGGAAAAATGTAGGAGTTTTATATACATCTTGCAGAAATTATACAAGATAGCTTTCCACCCCCTCTCAACGCAGGAGCCATCGATGACCGCGACAAGCCTTACCGACCGGAAGAACGCCGCTATCTCACGCGGCGTCGGCATGACCACTCAGATCTATGCCGATCGCGCAGAGAATGCGGAGATCTGGGACAAGGAGGGCCGCCGCTACATCGATTTCGCCGCCGGCATCGCCGTTCTCAATACCGGCCACCGCCATCCCCGGGTCATCGCAGCGGTCAAGGATCAGCTCGACCGGTTCACCCATACCTGCCATCAGGTGGTGCCCTACGAAAGCTACGTGCACCTTGCCGAACGGCTGAACGCGCTGCTGCCTGGTGATTTCGAGAAGAAGACGATTTTCGTTACGACGGGCGCCGAAGCGGTTGAGAACGCCGTCAAGATCGCGCGTGCCGCAACCGGCCGCTCGGCCGTCATCGCCTTTGGCGGCGGCTTCCATGGCCGCACCTTCATGGGCATGGCGCTGACCGGCAAGGTCGTGCCCTACAAGGTCGGCTTCGGCGCCATGCCCGGCGACGTATTCCATATTCCCTTCCCGGTCGAGCTGCACGGCGTCACCGCCGATCAGTCGCTGGCGGCGCTGAAGAAGCTCTTCGCCGCCGATGTCGATCCGCAGCGCGTCGCGGCCATCATCATCGAGCCGGTGCAGGGCGAAGGTGGCTTCTACCCGGCACCTGCCGCCTTCATGAAGGCGCTGCGCGAGCTCTGCGACCAGCACGGCATCCTGCTGATCGCCGACGAGGTGCAAACCGGTTTTGCCCGCACCGGCAGGATGTTCGCGATGGACCATCATGAGGTGGCGCCCGACCTGACGACGATGGCAAAGAGCCTGGCCGGCGGCTTTCCGCTCGCCGCCGTCACCGGCCGCGCCGCGATCATGGATGCGCCGGGACCGGGCGGGCTCGGCGGTACCTATGGCGGCAATCCGCTCGGGATCGCCGCTGCCCACGCCGTGCTCGACGTCATTGCCGATGAAGATCTCTGCAACCGCGCCAACCAGCTTGGCGGACGGCTGAAGCAGCGGCTGGAATCGTTGCGCGAGACGGTGCCGGAGATCGTCGATATCCGCGGACCGGGCTTCATGAACGCCGTCGAATTCAACGACCGGACGACGGGACTGCCGAGCTCGGAATTCGCCAACCAGGTGCGACTGATCGCGCTCGACAAGGGCCTGATCCTGCTCACCTGCGGCGTCCACGGAAACGTCATCCGCTTTCTTGCACCGATCACCATCCAGGACGAGATCTTCGGCGAAGCGCTCGATATTCTCGAAGCCTCGATGCTGGAAGCGAGCGCGGGCCGTTAAGCGCACCCGAACCGGATTTCAATGGCTGCCGGCAACCGGCAGCCACACTCCCAAGGAGGATATGACATGGCTTTCACCAGCGCACTGACCAAGCACGTTCCCTTCTCCTCGCCCCTGCTGCGCGATGCCGGCTATATCGACGGCGTCTGGACATCAGGCGATGCCACAAAGACTTTCAACGTGCTGAACCCGGCAACCGGCGAGCTGCTCGCCTCGCTGCCCGATATGGGTGCGGCAGAGACGCGGGCGGCGATCGATGCAGCCCATGCCGCCCAGCCGGGCTGGGCTGCCCGTCCGGCCAAGGAGCGCAGCGCGATCCTGCGCAAATGGTTCGACCTGATGGTCGTCAATGCCGACGAACTCGCCGCGATCCTGACCGCCGAAATGGGCAAGCCGTTCCCGGAAGCGCGCGGCGAGATCCTTTATGCCGCGGCCTATATCGAATGGTATGCGGAAGAAGCCAAGCGCATCTACGGCGAGACGATCCCCGCGCCTTCCGACGATAAACGGATGCTCGTCATCCGGCAGCCGGTCGGCGTCGTCGGCACGATTACGCCGTGGAATTTCCCGGCGGCGATGATCACCCGCAAGATCGCCCCGGCGCTTGCCGTCGGCTGCACCGTGGTCTCGAAGCCCGCCGAACAGACGCCGCTGACGGCGATCGCACTTGCCGTACTCGCCGAGCAGGCCGGCATTCCGGCCGGCGTCTTCAACGTCATCGTCGGGGTCGACGGCCCGGCAATCGGCCGCGAGCTCTGCGGCAATGAAAAAGTGCGCAAGATCAGCTTCACCGGTTCGACGGAGGTCGGCCGCATCCTGATGCGGCAGTGCGCCGACCAGATCAAGAAGGTGAGCCTGGAGCTCGGCGGCAACGCGCCCTTCATCGTCTTCGACGATGCCGATCTCGACGCTGCCGTCGAAGGCGCGATTGCCTCCAAATACCGCAATGCCGGCCAGACCTGCGTCTGCGCCAACCGCCTCTATGTCCAGTCGAACGTCTATGACGCCTTCGCGGCCAAGCTTGCCGCCAAGGTCACCGAGATGTCGGTCGGCGACGGCTTTAAGCCGGGTGTCGTGATCGGGCCGCTGATCGACGAGCAAGGCCTTGCCAAGGTCGAAGATCATGTCAGCGACGCGCTTGCCAAGGGCGCCAAGGTGCTGACCGGCGGCAAGCGCATCGACGGCGCCGGCACCTTCTTCACACCGACGGTGCTGACCGGCGTTGCGCGCGGCATGAAGGTGGCGCGCGAGGAGACCTTCGGGCCGGTGGCACCGCTCTTTCGCTTCGACACGGTCGAGGATGTCATTCAACAGGCAAACGACACGGAGTTCGGCCTCGCCGCCTATTTCTACGCCGGCGATCTGAAGAAGGTCTGGCGGGTGGCGGAAGCGCTGGAATACGGCATGATCGGCATCAATACCGGCTTGATGTCATCCGAGACGGCGCCCTTCGGCGGCATCAAGCAATCCGGCCTTGGCCGCGAAGGCTCGCGGCACGGCGCCGACGACTATCTGGAAATGAAATATCTCTGCATCGGCGGCGTTTGATCCGCCGTCTCATGGCGCAAGACACCCAACGACACGCGGCATTGCGCCGCGTGTCGTCAATAATGCGGCGGGCGAGTGATCGCTGGCGCGTCCAGCGACTGCTCCTCCAGCGACAGGAAGCGTTCGGTCAGCCGGTCGAGCTTGGTGCGCATCTGCTCGACGGTCTTCCATTGCTCGGCGAGCTGATCGGAAAGCTCTTCAATCGCCTTTGCCTGGTGGGCCAGCATTTCTTCCAGCCGGGTGATGTGGTTCGTCTCGTCGGACATCGATCCTCCTTTGCCGAAACCGGCAGAACAGATGGTTCTCCCAAAGCGGAAATAGGCCACCTCGTCAATGCTTTCCATGCCCGGCGCGGCCATGCGCAAAACTGTACCGTTTGGTTACTAAAAGACCTTGCCGCGCCTGATGTTGTGGGGTAGGCCGTTATCCATCAGGGAGGAATACTGATGGATGCAGGAAACGGCTTTCTTCATCCGGACCGGCTTTTTCCGGCTGATCCGGCAACACGGACCATCGCGCGAGACCTCTACGAGACGGTGCGCAATCTTCCGATCGTCAGCCCGCACGGGCATACCGAACCCTCCTGGTTCGCCGACGACAGGCCCTTCGAAGATGCGGCCTCGTTGCTGGTCATTCCCGATCACTATCTCTTCCGGATGCTGCACAGCGTCGGCGTCACCTTGGACGAGCTCGGCGTGCCGCGGCTCGACGGCAAGCCGGTGGCTGAGGGACGGGCGATCTGGCGGACATTTGCCGCGCATTATCATCTTTTCCGCGGAACGCCTTCGAGCCTCTGGGTCGACCACGCCATGTCGGCCGTGCTCGGCTGCACCGAGCCGCTGACGGCTGATAATGCCGATGCGCTCTACGACCATATCAATGCCCAGCTTGCCCTTCCGGAATTCCGCCCGCGGGCGCTGCATCAGCGATTCGGCATCGAAACGATCGCGACGACGGATGGAGCGCTCGATCCTCTGGCGCATCACCAGAAGATGGCGGCCGACGGCTGGATCGGCAAGGTGCGCACCACCTACAGGCCGGACAGTGTCACCGATCCCGATGCCGTCGGCTTCCGCGACAATCTCATCAAGTTCGGAGAGATCACCGGCACCGAGGTCACGCGCTGGGACAGCCTGATCGAGGCGCATCGGCGCCGGCGCGCCTATTTCCGCCAGTTCGGCGCCACCGCGACCGATCACGGCGTGCCCACCGCCTTCACCGCCGACCTGCCGCTTGCGGAAAAACAGGCGCTGCTCGACAAGGCGCTGAAGGGTCCGCTTTCGCCTGAAGAGGCCGAGCTCTTCCGCGGCCAGATGATGACCGAGATGGCCGGGCTTTCGGCCGAGGACGGCATGGTGATGCAGATCCATGCCGGCTCCAGACGCAATACCGACCGCGGACTTTTCTCGACCCGAGGCCCCAATATGGGCGCCGATATCCCGACACGCACGGACTGGGTCGGCGGCTTGAATGCGCTGCTATCAAAATATGGCCACGCACCGGGTTTGCGTGTGCTGCTCTTCACGCTCGACGAGACGACCTATGCACGCGAGCTGGCGCCGATGGCAGGCCATTGGCCCTGCCTGATGATCGGCCCGCCCTGGTGGTTCTACGACAGCCCGAACGGCATCCGCCGCTACCTCGACCAAGTCGTCGAGACGGCAGGTTTTGCCAATATGGCGGGTTTCAACGACGATACGCGCGCGCTGCTTTCGATCCCCGCGCGGCATGACGTCTGGCGCCGCGAAGTTTGCCGCTTCCTTGCCCAGCTCGCCGCCGAGCACCGGATTTCCAAGAAGGAAGCCGAGATCGTCGCGCGCGAACTCTCCTATGACAATGCGAAAAAGGCCTACAAGCTGTGAGCGATAGACTACAAAACCTGACCGGCCTTGCGCCGACGGCGAAACTTCCCGCCTATGACAGGAATGCGCTGAAGGCCGGCATCCTGCATCTCGGCCCGGGCGCTTTCTTCCGCGCCCATTTCGCACCCTTCACGGACGGCGCGCTCGCAGCCGCAGGCGGCGACTGGGGCATCGAGGTGGCAAGCCTGCGCACGCCCGATGTTGCCGACAATCTGAGCGCCCAGAACGGGCTCTATACGACGCTGATCCGCGATACCTCAGGCACGACGGCTGAGGTGGTCGGCTCGATCCTGAAGGCACATGTGGCGCCGCGCGATCCGGCCGGCCTGCTGGCGCGGCTCGAAGACCCCGATATCCGCATCGTCAGCATGACGGTGACGGAAAAGGCCTATGGTTTCGATCCCGCAACCGGCGGCCTTGACCTGAAACACCCCGACATCGTCGCCGACCTTGCCAACCGGCATGCGCCGCGCGGCGTCATCGGCTATCTCGTCGAAGGCCTCGCCCGCCGCCGGCAGAAGGGCATCGCGCCCTTCACGCCGCTGAGCTGCGACAACCTGCCGAGCAACGGCGCCGTGCTGAAGCGCCTGGTGCTGGAATTCACCTCCCGCATAGATCCCGACCTGCATCGCTGGATCGAGGCGAATGTGCCCTTCCCGTCGACGATGGTCGACCGCATCACGCCGGCCAGCACCGAGGCGACCTATGCCGATGCCGAACGGCTGACGGGCCGCACGGATATGGCGGCGATCGAGACCGAACCCTTTACGCAATGGGTCATCGAAGACCATTTCGCCAATGGCCGGCCGGCTTGGGAAAAGGTGCGCGGCGCACTGATGGTCGAGGAGGTCTCCTCCTACGAGAAGATGAAGCTGCGGATGCTGAACGGCGCGCATTCGCTGCTTGCCTATCTCGGTTATATCGGCGGCTATGAATTCATCCGCGACGTGATGGATGATGAAGCCCTGGCAGCCCTTGCCTACCGCCACATGCATGCAGCGGCGAGGACACTCGATGCAGTTCCCGGCATCGATCTCGATGACTATGCCAGCGAATTGATAGCGCGCTTTGCAAACAAGGCGATCGCACACCGCACTTATCAAATCGCCATGGACGGCACGCAGAAACTGCCGCAGCGGCTGCTGGAACCGGCAACCGAGGCACTGGCGCATGGCGACAGGGCAGAGACCTATGCGATCGCTGTTGCCGCATGGATGCGCTATGCGATCGGCGAGCACGGCAACGGCGAGCGCTACGAATTGCGCGATCCCAGGGCTGGCGAAATCGCCGCTCTGATCGCCGATATCCCGCGCACCGGCCTCGCGATCTCGGCGGCTCTTTTCACCCTTCCGGGACTCTTCCCGGCGGCCTTGACAGGCCACCGAGCCTGGACGCAGGATGTGGCTGACAAGCTGGAGATCCTGATCCAGGACGACCGCTTGCCGCTGTTCTAGGCAGCAGCCGCTACGCCTTCACCCGCGCCATATCCGGATCGTAGAGCGGCGACAGCGACACCCTGCAGGGGATGCGTTCCCGCGCGACGTCAAGCTCATAGGTGCCGGAGAGGACGAACTCTTCCGTCACCCCTTCGGGGCTGCGGACGTAGCCGTAGCCGATCGGCTTGCCCAGCGTATAACCGAAGCCGCCGCTCGACAGCCAGCCGACGCGCTTGCCGTCGCGATAGATCGTTTCGCGGCCGAGCAGCACGGCATCGGCATCCTCGGGAATGAAGCAGGCGAGGCGCTTCTTGACGCCTCCCGCAAGCTGCTGCCCGATCGCCTCACGGCCGCGGAAGGGAATATTCTTCCGCATCTTCACCGCCCAGCCGAGACCGGCCTCAACAGGCGTATGGTCGGGACCGATATCCGACCCCCAGGCGCGATAACCCTTTTCCAGGCGGCAGCTCTCAATGGCGCGGTAGCCGGCATTGACGAGGCCGAGCTCGCCGCCGGATGCCATCAGCACGTCATAGACCGTGGTCGCATATTCAACGGGAATATGCAGTTCGTAGCCGAGCTCGCCGACATAGGTGATGCGCAGGGCCCGCACGGGGCAGCCTGCAATGCCGACGGTCCTGACCTTGCCGAAGGGGAAGGCTGCATTCGAGACGTCGCTGCCCGTTACCTTTTCCAGCACGGCGCGGGAATTCGGTCCCATCAGCGACAACACGGAATAGGCGGATGTGACGTCGACCAGCTCGGCATGCATCGCCGCCGGGATATTGCGTGCGATCCAGTCGAAGTCATGGGTGGCGAAGCCGGTACCGGTGACAACGTAATATTCGTTCTCGGCGATGCGGGCGACCGTCACGTCGCATTCGATGCCGCCCTTGTCGTTCAGCATCTGCGTGTAGACAAGCGATCCCACAGGCCTTGCGACATCGTTGGCGGCGATCCAGGATAGCGCTGCCTCGGCATCCCTGCCCTTCAGCACGAATTTGGCAAAGGAGGTCTGGTCGAAGATGACGGCCGCTTCGCGCACGGCCTTATGCTCGCGGCCGACCGCGTCGAACCAGTTCTGCCTGGTGTAGCTGTAGACATCCTTCGGCTCCTCGTTGGCGAAGAGATCGGCAAACCAGTTCGGCCGCTCCCAGCCAAGCTTTTCGCCGAAACAGGCGCCCTGCGCCTTCAGCCGGTCATAGAGCGGCGATTTGCGGCAAGGGCGGCCGCTCGAATGTTCCTCGAACGGCCAGGCCATGGTGTAATGCTTGCCATAGGCTTCGAGTGTGCGTGTCCGCACCCAGTCGGTATCGAAATGCGGCCGGCCGAAACGGCGGATATCGACCGGCCAGAGATCATAGGGCGGTTCGCCCTTCGTCACCCATTCGGCAAGCGCCATGCCGGCGCCGCCGGCCGAAGCGATGCCGAAGGCGTTGAAACCGGCGCCGACGAAGAAATTCTTCAGCTCCGGTGCCTCGCCGAGAATGAAGTTACCATCCGGCGTAAAGCTTTCCGGGCCGTTCAGCAGCTGCTTGACGCCGACGTTTTCCAGCGCCGGAACGCGGCCGAGCGCCTGTTCCATGATCTGTTCGAAATGGTCGAAATTGCTGTCCAGCAGCGTGTAGTGGAAACCTTCGGGGATGCCGCTTTTCGCCCAGGGAATTGGGTTCGGCTCGTAGCCGCCCATGACGATGCCACCGACCTCCTCCTTATAGTAGGTCAGGCGATCGGGATCGCGCAGCGTCGGCAGGTTGGAGGGCACGCCGAAGGATTCGGTGATGATGTATTGATGCTCGACGGAGACGAGCGGCACGTTGACGCCGAAGCGGGCGGCGAAGGCGCGCGTCCATTGGCCGGCGCAGACGACGACGCGCTCGCATTCGATGCGCCCTTGCGCCGTAACGACGGCGCGGATCTTTCCCTTGTCGATTTCGAGGTCGAGGACTTCCATATCCTCGAAGATCGAAACGCCCGACATGCGGGCGCCCTTTGCCAGCGCCTGGGTGATGTCGGAGGGATTGGCCTGGCCGTCGGTCGGGAGGAAGGCAGCGCCAACGAGATCGTCGACCGTCATCAGCGGCCAGAGATCGAAGGCTTCCTGCGGGGTCAGCAATTGCATTTCGAGGCCGAAGGACTGGGCGGTGGTCGCCTGGCGCCTGACCTCGGTCCAACGTTCCTCATTGCAGGCAAGGCGCAGGCCGCCATTCATTTTCCAGCCGGTGCCGAGGCCCGTTTCCGCCTCCAGCCGCTTGTAGAGATCGACGGAATAACCGAGAAGCTGGGTGATGTTGGCGCTGGTGCGCAGCTGGCCGACGAGGCCGGCGGCGTGGAAGGTGGTCCCCGAGGTAAGCTTCTTGCGCTCCAGCAGGACGGTATCGGTCCAGCCAAGTTTGCCAAGATGATAGGCCGTCGAGCAGCCTATGATGCCGCCGCCGATGACCACGGCTTTCGCCGTCTTCGGTAATTCCTTCGTCATTTATTGGTCCTGTTCAAAGGCTTGATAGGCGCGCTCGAAGCGCGCGAGATTTTCGGACGTATAGCCGGCGTAATCGAAATCGATGGTGGAATGGATTTCCGAAATCATGCTCCAGAGCGTCTCGCGCAGCAGCGAGGCACATTTCATCGCGGTATAGCGCCGGCTGAGATTATCGGTCAGCGGCCGGTCGAAATAGGTCTCCAGCATCGCGCGCTCGGCCGCTTCCGAGAGTTCGTTGTTGGAGGCCAATCCGCCAAGATCGAAAAGCGGCGTGTTGAATCCGGCATAGTCCCAGTCGATCAGCCAGAGCCGTTTGCCGTCATCGAGAAAGTTGGCGGCCAGCAGGTCGTTATGGCCGAAGGCGATCTCGAAAGGTCCTGCCGCTTCTTCCAACATATCAGCCTTGCCGACGAGCCCCGCCAGCAGCGGAAGATAGGCGCTCTTCGACACCTTCAGATTGGCGGCGTAGTCGCGGATGACGTGGAAGACCCAGAAGATCATAGCCTGGCCGCGGAAATGCCGGGCAATGTCGCGATGGCAGGCGCGGACCAGCGGCACGACCTGGGCCAGCATTTGCGGTGTCCTGATATCTTCCGGCGAAAGCGCTCTCGCCTCGATATATTCGAGCACCAGGACGCCCGGCGAATGGTGGATGACCGCCGGCGAAATGCCGGCTGCATGGGCGGCACGGCTTGCGGCAAGCTCGTTCTGCCTGTTGATGTGATGGATCGGAATATCGCTGCCGAGCCTGACCACGCAGCGCGCGACGGCATCGCTGACCAGATAATTCCTGTTGGTGATGCCGCCTGCTATCGGCGAGATTTCGATCGGGCCCTGCCAGATGCCAAGCGCATGAATCCTATCTTCAGGCGTCATGCTTGATCCCCCTGCGGCCCCTCCCGAAATGATGGGCCAGAGGAGGATCTGATGTCAAGCAGCGGCGCGCTTAGATCGTCTTGCCGGCGGCATCGAAGACGTGGCAGCGGGCCGGATCGAAGGAGGCCTTCACATTGGCGCCGCGCTCCACCTTCTGCTGGCCGTCAAGCGCGACGGTCAGGAGCTGGTTATCCGGCGTGGTGGTGTAGAGCATGGTGGCGCCGCCGAGATTTTCGACGAGATCGACGTTGACGGTCGAGAGCGTGATTGCGCCATCGGCCAGCGAAAGATGCTCGGGACGGATGCCGAAGGTGACCTCCTCTCCCGCCCCGCCTTTCAGCCGGCGTGGCAGGCGGACGGAATTGCCGCAGACATGGATGCTGGTTTCGGTCTCGCCGACCTGCTCGATGCGCGCCTTCAGAAAATTCATCTTCGGACTGCCGATGAAACCGGCGACGAAGCGGTTGGCCGGGTTGTTGTAAAGATCGAGCGGCGCGCCGACCTGCTCGATGCGGCCGGAATTCAGCACCACGATCTTGTCCGCCATCGTCATGGCTTCGACCTGGTCATGGGTGACATAGATCATCGTATTGCCGAGGCTGCGGTGCAGGCGGGAGATCTCGACGCGCATCTGCACGCGCAGTTCGGCGTCAAGGTTCGACAACGGCTCGTCGAACAGGAAGATGCGCGGCTCACGCACGATGGCGCGGCCGATGGCGACACGCTGGCGCTGGCCGCCGGAGAGCGCCTTCGGCTTGCGCTCCAACAGCTTCTCGATCTGCAGGATTTCGGCGGCGCGCTTCACCTTCGGCTGGATCTCTGCCTTCTTGTAACCCGCCGTCTCCAGGCCGAAGGCGAGGTTCTTGTAGACCGACATATGCGGATAGAGCGCGTAGGACTGGAAAACCATGGCGATACCGCGCTTGGCCGGCGCCACCTCGTTCATGCGCTCGCTGTCGAGCAGCAGCGCGCCGCCCGAAATCTCCTCAAGGCCGGCAATCATGCGCAGAAGGGTCGATTTTCCGCAGCCGGAGGGGCCGACAAAAACGACGAATTCGCCGGGATCGATCGTCAGGTCGATGCCATGGATCACATCCATCGCGCCGTAGCGCTTCTCGACCTTCTGAAGAACGACACTGGTTGCCATCTTCTCAAAACCCTCTCTTTTTATTTTGTCGGTTACTTCGTTCTTGCGCGCCAATCGGCGTATTTCGGACTATCGGGACCGACCGGCAGCGACACGTCAGCGCCGCTGTCGGAAGACTGGTAGATGGCGGTGACGAGTTCCAGCGCGCGGCGGGCGTCCTTTGTCGTCACCGGCAGCGGCGCATGGCCGCTGAGGAAAGCGTGGAACTGGCCCATCTGCGTGGTGAAACGCGGCGCGACCGGCTGCCAATCGCCAACCACCCTGTCGATCTGCTCGCGCACGTCGTCATTCGCGGCGATGATCTTCCAGGGGTCCTTGCCGGGCGTATAGGGCTCGTGACTGCTCTCGAAAGTGACATTCTCGAAGTGCAACCTGAGCCGGCTAATCTGTTCCTGCGAACCAAGCGTGCAGGAAAGCGAGACAAAGGCGCCGTTTTCCATCAGCAGGCTGGCGGAGGCACAATCCTCGACCTCGATATCGTTGACGCGGGTGGCGACGCGGCCGAAGACCCTTGCCGCCGGACCCATCAGATGCATCAGCATGTCGTGCAGATGCAGGGCGTGGGTGACGAGCACGCCGCCGAGTTCCGTCGCCCATTTGCCGCGCCAAGGCACGGCGTAATATTCCGGCTTGCGCAGCCAGAAGGTTTCGACCGAAGCGGTATAGGGCTTGCCGGCAATACCGGCGTCGATGATCCGCTTGGCCTTCTGGATGCCGTCGCCGTAACGGTACTGGAAGATCGGCATCAGTACGCCTTTGGCGGTCTTTTCTGCTGCCATGATGGTATCGACGGCGGCAAGCGAGCCCGTCAGCGGCTTTTCGCAGACGACATGTTTACCGGCAGCAAGTGCCGCGACCACCTGTTCCAGATGAATGCCGGGAGGGGTGCAGATATCGATGATGTCGATCGTGTCGTCGGCCAGCAGTTCCGCAAAAGAGGTGGTGCGCCGTTCGATGCCGAACTCATCGCCGACCGCTGCCATGCGCTGCTCGTTCAGGTCGCAGATCGCCACGACCTTGAACTTGTCGGAATGCGGCAGGTAACCCTCGACGATATGGGAGCGGCCGATACCGCAGCCGACGATCGCGACCGTTCTGATGCTCATGTCGCTCTTTCCCGTCATCGCCATCAACGCTTCATGCCCGTCGTGGCGATGCCCTCGATCAGCAGGCGCTGGAAGAACAGGAAGAAGAAGAACACCGGCACGAGCGTCAGGGTCGACATGGCGAACAAACCGCCCCAATCCGATGCGCTGGTGGAATCCACGAAGGTGCGCAGGCCGAGCTGGATCGTATAGGTGTTCATGTCGTTCAGGTAGATCAGCGGACCGAAGAAATCGTCCCAGGTCCAGATGAAGGAGAAGATGGCGGCCGTTGCCAGCACCGGCAGCGACAGCGGCAGCATGATCTTCCAATAGATGCGCCAAGCGCTGCAGCCGTCCATCATCGCCGCCTCGTCCAATTCACGCGGAATACCGCGGAAGAACTGCACCATCAGGAAGATGAAGAAGGCATCGCTTGCCAGGAACTTCGGTACGACAAGCGGCAGGATTGTGTTGACCCAGCCGAGATCGAGAAAGAGCACATATTGCGGGATCAGCGTCACGTGATAGGGGATCATCAACGTGCCGAGCATGATCGCGAACCAGAAATTCCGGCCGGCAAAACGCAGCCGCGCAAAGGCGAAAGCCGTCAGCGAACAGGCGATGACATTGCCCGTCACCACGAGCACCGAGATGACCAGCGAATTCCAGAAGAACCGGCCGAAGCTGACATCGAGGCCGACCCAACCGCGCGCATAGGAGGAGAAATCGATCGACGACGGGATGAGCGAGGTCGACGAGAAGATCTCCGTTTCCGGCCTGACCGATGCCGAAACCATCCATAACAGCGGATAGAGCATGAGGAGCGAAGCGGCGATCAGCAGGGCGTGGATGATGAGCGACGCCGGCAGGCTGCGTTTGGTGATGTCGGATGGCGGCCTGGCCGCAGTGACGGAAGCGGTCATCTCAGTCATCGTAGTGCACCCAATAACGCGAGGTCAGGAAGGAGAAGGCGGTGAAGATCGCGATGATCACCACCAGGATCCAGGCGAGCGCCGAGGCATAGCCCATGCGGAAATTGCCGAAGGCTTCCTGATAGAGGTAGAGCGTGTAGAACAGCGTCGAGTTGATCGGACCGCCGGTGCCGCCTGATATGATGAAGGCCGGCGTGAAGGCCTTGAAGGCATCAATCGTCTGGACGACGGCATTGAAAAAGATCACCGGCGTCAGAAGCGGCAGCGTGATCTTGTAGAATTGCCGGAACTTGGAGGCGCCGTCGAGGCTCGCGGCCTCATACATATCCTGCGGGATCTGGCGCAGGCCGGCCAGGAAAATAATCATCGGCGAGCCGAACTGCCAGACGGACAGCGCCACCAGCGTATAGATCGAATAGTTCGGATGCGAGATCCAGCTCGGACCTTCGATACCGAAATACGAAAGCGCGGCATTGACGAGGCCATCGCTGGCGAAAAGCTGGCGCCAGAGCACGGCGATCGCCACGCTGCCGCCCAGCAGTGACGGCAGATAGAAGATGGCACGATAGACCGACAGCCCGCGCAGGCCGCGGTTCAGCGCCATGGCGACCAGCAATGCGAAGGTCAGCTTGAACGGCACCGAGAAGACCACATAGGTCAAGGTGACATACATGGCGGCCGAGAATTTCGGATCCGCCGTGGCGATGCGCACGTAATTCGCCATTCCCACCCACCGCGGCGACTGAAGCATGTCGAAGTCGGTGAAGGAAAGGTAGAGCGAAATCAGGGCCGGCCCGAGCGTCAGCCCGAAAAAGCCGATGAGCCATGGAAGAAGGAAGAGATAGCCGGGAGCATTGGCATTCCAGAGACGCTTGAAGCGTCCTTCGGCCACGGCCCCCTGATATCTTTCCACATTGATGGCCCCTGCGGGCGTGCGCATCGCATTGCTCATACGGGATCAGCCTCGTGCGAGAATCTGCGTGATTTCAGCGACAAGCTGTTTGCCGCCGTCGGAGGGGGACAGCTGTCCGAAGCCGACCTGTTCGGCGATGTTGCGTAACATCAGCTCACCTTCACCGGCGCCGGCCGGCGGCGGCGGCGGCAATTTGCCGGCGAGTTCGCCAAGGCCGCTGACATAGGCCAATGCCACCTTGCCGTTCTCATCAAGCTTTGCCGCGACGACCTCGCGCATGGCGCTCGATTCCGGAATGCCGCGTTCGACATCCAGAAGCAGCGCTGCCTCGGGGTTCTTGACGAAGAAATTGACGTAGTCCACGGCCATATCCACGGCTTTCGACTGGGCGGAGACCGAGAAGAACATCGAAGGCTTGCGATAGTGGCCGCCCTTCGATTCCGGCTTGATGCGCATGTAGTTGGTCAGAGCCAGCTTGTCCTTGTTCATTGCCTGATAGGCGACGAACTGGTTGGAATGGGCAAAACCGGCGGCCGACTTGCCGAGCGAGACCGTGTTGGTTTCGATATCGTTCTTGTCGAGAGCCTGGATATCGGCAGGAACACAGGCCCCGGCCTCACGGAACTTGGCCCACATGTCGTACCATTCGGAGGCATCGTCCACGTCGAAGGCGATCTTGCCGTCGGCGGTATAAAGCGCCTTGCCACGCTGACGCAGCCAGTTTTCGAACAACGGTTCGCCGCCGCTGCCGTCGGCCAAACCGAACATGCCCTTGCGTTTTCCTGCCTTGGTGATCTCCGCACCCATACGGGCGAACTCTTCCCAGGTCGTCGCCTGAGTCGGCAGATCGACGCCGGCCTCCTTGAAGGCCGTGGTGTTCAGGACCGTGGCCGCCGAATTCGCGCCCAGGCTGACGCCATAGAGATGCCCGTCGACGCTGCCGCCTTCGATCTGCGCCTTGTCGAAATCGTCGAGGTTGAGCTTGGCCGGCATATAGGATTCGAGCGGGGCGAGCGCGCCGCGCCGTGCATATTGGACGATATAGCGATAGTCCATCTGGATGACATCGGGCGCGTTGCGACCGGCGACCTGGGTCGCAAGGCGCGGCCAGTAATCGCCCCAGCCGAGGAATTCGCCGGTGATCGAGGTGCCCGAATTCTTCGACTGATAGAGCTGCGATACCTTGTTGGTGCGGTCAGCGCGCGGCTGCGAGCCCCACCACAGGAGACGCAAGCGCTTTTCCTGTGCCAAAGCGCTGGTGCCCAGCGCCGAGAGCGAGAGAAGCGTGGCGCCTCCCGCGACGAAATTACGTCTGTTTACACGGAATGTCATTTCTTTTCCTCCTCCAAAGGGAAGCGCCTCCACACGCTTCCGAACCTAGTTACCCTTGCATAAATAACTAATTGGTTACAAGCTACGGGCAAAGCGGCGAGCGTGTCAAGCGGTGTCGCTCGCGGGGCTTTCAAATTCGGTTTTTACAATTTCGCACCGAAGGCTTATGAGCGCAACATGTGAGACGGAGGTGGAGAGATGAACGACAGCGGGGGGAATGGGGAAAAGAAAAGGTCTCGGCGCCCATCTACCGAACGGACGGCCCAACGCGATCCGGAGCGGACACGCGCTGCTATCCTTGACGCGGCAACCCGGGAATTTGCTGAAAACGGCATGGGCGGAGCTCGTGTCGACGCCATCGCCGAGCGCGCCGGCACCAACAAGCGCATGCTCTATCACTATTTCGGCGACAAGGAGCAGCTCTATCTCAGAGTGCTCGAAGAGGCCTATGTCGGCATCCGCACCGCCGAGCGCGCGCTGCATATCGGCGACCGCAGCCCCGAGGAAGGCATCAGCGAACTGGCGCTCTTCACCTGGCGTTATTTCCTCCAGCATCCGGAATTCCTCAGCCTGCTCGGCACGGAAAATCTGCATCGGGCCCGCTGGCTGCGCCAGTCCGTCCGGCTCAAGGAACTGCATTCGCATCTGATCGGCGAGCTTTCGGACGTGCTCGAGCAGGGAAAAAAGCAGGGGGTCTTCATCGAGTCCGCCGATCCCCTGCATGTCTACCTGACGATCGCCTCGCTCGGTTATTTCTACCTGTCCAACCAGTACACGCTTTCGACGATCTTCGGCCGCGACCTGATCGAGCCGACCCATCTCAATGCCTGGGAAAGGCATATCGTCCACGTCACACTGACCTCGATCAAGCGCTGAATCTCTAAATTCGGATTTGACTATTGACAGCCGCGTTGCTCTTCTGCCATCAAGTAACTGTTTAGTTACCGGCTCGGGAGGACCGGACGAGGATGCCCGCTCCCGCCGCAAAAATCTGCTGGGAGGAAAAAATGGCACGCTTGGGGATCATCTTGCACGGCGTCACCGGCCGCATGGGTTACAATCAGCACCTGGTGCGCTCGATTCTCGCCTTCCGCGACCAGGGCGGCATCACGCTGAAATCGGGTGAGAAACTCGAGATCGACCCGATCATCGTCGGCCGCAACGGCGCCAAGATGGAAGAGCTGGCGAAGAAGCATAACATCAAGCGCTGGTCGACCGATCTCGATGCCGCGCTCGCCAATCCCGACGACACGATCTTCTTCGACGCCGGCACGACGCTGATGCGCGCCGAACTTCTGTCCAAGGCGCTCGATGCCGGCAAGCATGTCTATTGCGAAAAGCCGATCTCCGACGATCTGCAGGTGGCACTCGACCTTGCCCGCAAGGCGCGCGGCTCCGGCCTCAAGCATGGCGTCGTGCAGGACAAACTCTTCCTGCCCGGCCTGCGCAAGCTAGCGCTGCTCAGGGATTCCGGCTTCTTCGGCAAGATCCTCTCAGTGCGCGGCGAATTCGGCTACTGGGTTTTCGAAGGCGATTGGGGCGTGCCGGCCCAGCGCCCCTCCTGGAACTACCGCAAGGGCGACGGCGGCGGCATCATCCTCGACATGCTTTGCCACTGGCGCTATGTGCTCGATAATCTGTTCGGCGAAGTCAAAGCCGTCTCCTGCCTCGGTGCTACGCATATTCCGCGCCGCATCGACGAGCAGGGCAAGCCCTATGATTGCGACACCGACGATGCAGCCTATGCGACCTTCGAGCTCGAAGGCGGCGCGATCGCGCAGGTCAATTCCTCCTGGGCCGTCCGCGTCCGCCGCGACGACCTCGTCACCTTCCAGGTCGACGGCACGCATGGTTCGGCCGTCGCCGGTCTGACGAAATGCTGGAGCCAGCACCGCGTCAATACGCCGAAGCCGGTCTGGAACCCGGACCAGCCGCAGACGATCGACTTCTACAAGACCTGGGACGAGGTTCCGGATACCCAGGCCTTCGACAACGGTTTCAAGGCGCAGTGGGAAATGTTCATCCGCCATGTCGTCGAAGATGCGCCGTGGCCCTATGGCCTGGAAGCCGGCGCCAAGGGTGTGCAGCTTGCCGAACTCGGCCTGAAATCCTGGGCCGAGCGCCGCTGGCTCGACGTTCCCGCACTGGAGTTCTGAGCCGTGACGACGATCAATCTCCCTCTCGACGGCAAGATCGTTCCCTACACGCTGACCGGCACGCCGATCGCGCTCGCCAAGCGCGACGCCAAGGCCTTTCCGCGCATCGCCTATGCCGCCACCCATGTCGTAGCCGATCCGCTCGCCGACAACGATCCGTGGCTGACGCCGGCGATCGACTGGGAGCGGACGCTGGCCTTCCGCCACCGGCTCTGGGATCTCGGCCTCGGCGTTGCCGAGGCGATGGATACGGCGCAGCGCGGCATGGGCCTCGGCTGGCCGGAAGCGCGCGACCTCATCCGCCGGGCGCTCAGTGAGGCGGCCGGCCGCAAGGATGCGCTGATCGCCTGCGGCGCCGGCACCGACCATCTGACGCCGGGACCCGACGTCACCGTCGACACGATCCTCAGGGCCTATGAGGAGCAGATCGAAACCGTGGAGGCAGCCGGCGGCCGCATCATCCTGATGGCGAGCCGGGCGCTTGCCGCCGCCGCCAAAGGGCCGGACGACTATATCCGCGTCTATGACCGGATCCTTCGCCAGGTCAAGGAACCCGTCATCATCCATTGGCTCGGCGAAATGTTCGATCCGGCGCTCGAAGGTTACTGGGGCAATGGTGATCATATCCAAGCCATGTCCACCTGCCTCGAGGTGATCGAGGCCCATGCCGACAAAGTCGACGGCATCAAGATCTCGCTGCTCTCCAAGGAGAAGGAAGTGGCGATGCGCCGCCGGCTGCCGAAAGGCGTGCGCATGTATACCGGCGATGATTTCAACTATGCCGAACTGATCGCCGGCGACGAAGAGGGCCATTCCGACGCACTGCTCGGCATTTTCGATGCGATCGCTCCGGCTGCCTCGGCAGCCCTCGAAGCGCTCGGCCGCAAGAGCAACCATGAATTCTTCGATCTGCTGGAGCCGACCGTGCCGCTGTCGCGCCACATCTTCAAGGCGCCGACGCGCTTCTACAAGACCGGCGTCGTCTTCCTCGCCTATCTCAACGGCCTGCAGGACCATTTCGTCATGGTGGGCGGCCAGCAGAGCACGCGCTCGCTGACGCATCTTGCCGAACTCTTCCGCTTGGCCGACAAGGCCCGGGTTCTCGCCGATCCGGAACTCGCAACGGCGCGCATGAAACAGGTGCTTGCCGTCCACGGCGTCAACTGAAGCACGGGCTGCTGCATAATTTTGTCCTTAAGTCGGAACCGGTTTGAGGACAAAATTATGCAGCAATTCAAAGTGCTACAGCGTCCTTTGCGCGTCTGAAGAGACGCGCGGCGCTGTAGTGATGGGAGGAGAATAACATGCAGGTCGAAGGACTTTCGATCAACCTGGCGACGATCCGCGAGCAATGCGGTTTTGCGCAGGCCGTCGATATCTGCCTGAAACACGGCATCACTGCGATCGCCCCCTGGCGCGACCAAGTCGCCAAGGTCGGTCTCGACGAGGCGGTGCGTATCGTCAAATCGAACGGCATCAAGCTGACCGGCCTTTGCCGCGGCGGCTTCTTCCCGGCGGCGAACGATGCCGACTGGCAGAAAAACCTCGACGACAACAGGCGGGCCATCGACGAGGCGGCAGCATTTTCCGCCGATTGCCTCGTGCTCGTCGTCGGCGGCCTGCCTGATAGTTCGAAGGATATCGTCGCCGCGCGCCGAATGGTGTTCGACGGCATTGCCGCCGTTTTGCCGCATGCGCAGGCTGCCGGCGTGAAACTCGCCATCGAACCGCTGCATCCGATGTATGCCGCCGACCGTGCCTGCGTGAACACGCTCAGTCAGGCGCTCGATATGTGCGAGCAGCTCGGCGAGGATGTCGGCGTTGCAGTCGATGTCTACCATGTCTGGTGGGATCCCGATCTTGCCAACCAGATCGCCCGCGCCGGCCGCATGAAACGCATCTTTGCCCATCACATCTGCGACTGGCTGGCGCCGACAAAGGACATGCTGCTCGACCGCGGCATGATGGGCGATGGTGTGATCGACCTCAAAGGCATAAGACGGATGGTGGAGGCCGCCGGTTTCTTCGGCGCGCAGGAGGTGGAGATCTTTTCGGCCGAAAACTGGTGGAAACGCCCGGCCGACGAAGTGATCGCCACCTGCGTCGAGCGCTTCAGGAGCTGCTGCCAGGCCTGATTTCAGTATTTGTTTCATCACGCATGCAGGAGGATCATTCGATGGAGAAACGCCGTTTTGCCCTGATCGGTACGGGAAACCGCGGCACCACCATGTGGGGCAAGGATCTGCTTGCCGGCTGGCGCGAACATGTCGACCTGACCGCCATCGTCGAGAGGAATTCGCTGCGCGGCGAGCGCGCCCGCAACATGATCGGCAGCAATGCGCCGCTCTACGAAAACATCGATTCGATGCTTGCCGAGCAGAAGCCGGATCTGGTCATCGTCTGTACGCCCGACCATACGCATGACGATATTGTCGTGCGGGCGCTGGAGTCCGGCATCGACGTCATTACCGAAAAGCCAATGACGACCTCGGTCGAAAAGATTCGCCGGATTCTGGATGCCGAAAAGCGCACTGGTCGCCGGGTCGACGTGTCCTTCAACTATCGCTATGCGCCGACGGCTGCGAAGATCAAGGAATTGCTGAATGCCGGCGAGATCGGCCGGGTCACCTCAGTCGATTTTCATTGGTATCTGAACACCAAGCACGGCGCCGACTACTTCCGCCGTTGGCATGCCTATACGGAAAATTCCGGCAGCCTGTTCGTCCACAAGGCCACGCATCATTTCGATCTGCTGAACTGGTATCTCGACAGCGATCCCGAAGCCGTCACCTCTTTCGCCGACCTGCAGAATTACGGCCGCAAAGGCCCGTTCCGCGGCCCGCGCTGCAAGCTCTGTCCGCACGCGCATGAATGTGACTACTATCTCGATCTAGAGGCCGATCCCTTCCTCGATTCACTCTACGAGGATCCCTCGAAGATCGACGGCTACTTCCGAGATGGCTGCGTCTTCCGCGAGGACATCGACATTCCCGATACGATGGTGGTGTCGCTCCGTTATCGTAACAATGTCCATGTCTCCTATTCGCTGAACACCTTCCAGCCGATCGAAGGCCATCACCTTGCCTTCAACGGCACCAAAGGCCGGATCGAGCTTCGTCAATATGAGGCCCAGCCCTGGGAAGAGCCGAAGGAGGACACGATCCTGCTCATCCGCAATTTCCCGAACGGTAGGGAGGCGGTAGAGCGCATCGTCGTTCCGCATTTCACCGGCGGCCATTACGGCGGCGACGACCGGATGCGCAACATGATCTTCAAGCCCGACATGGAAGACAAGCTTGCGCAACGCGCCGGCACGCGGGCGGGTGCCATGTCGGTGCTCTGCGGCATTGCGGCGCTGACGAGTTCGCGCACCGGCAAGGTGGTCGAGATTGCCGATCTCATGCCTGAACTTGCCAATGACGGTTCGCCAAATTCGCTGAGGACGTCGCGCTGATACCCTTCGATAGAGCGTTGTTTTTAAGCAATTCCGGACGCAAAACCGCTGCGCACTTTTGCTGGAATTGCTCTCAGCCGCTTGACGCGCCTCAGGCGATGTTTTCGAGATTTGCCTGATGGATCTGGTAGAGCAGCGGCTTGCCGGTCACGAAGCGCTCTATCTCATCCACCGCCATCTCGCCGAGGCGCGCCCGTTCCAGCCCGATGGCGCCGGCAATATGCGGTGTCAGAAAGACGTTCGGTAGATCGTAGAAAGTAGAACCTGCCTCCGGGATTTCCGGATCGGTGACATCGAGGACCGCGTCGATGCGACCGGTCTTCAGCGCTGAAAGCAGGGCGGCCTCATCGATGAGAATGCCGCGCGCCGTGTTGATGAGCGTCGCGCCGTCCTTCATCAGCGACAGCCTTCGCGCATCGATCATATGCTGCGTCGACGGCAGCGACGGCGCATGCAGGGAAACGATATCCGCTTGCCGCATCAATTCGTCGAGATCGACCTTTTCTGCTCCCAGGCCGGCGGCCTCGGCGGCATCAAGCGTCGGATCGGAGAGCAGCAGTCTATAGTCGAAGGGTTTCAAGAGCTCGATCACGCGCCGGCCGATGCGCGAAGCGCCGACGATGCCAACGGTGCGGCGATAGTTTCCGATCGCTTCGCGCTGCATCAAATGTGTCCGGTCGCGGTTTCGGTCGGCAACGTAGAGATCGCGGAAACGGAAGACGCGCTTGCCGGCGAAGATGATTGCCGCCAACGTGAATTCGGCCACCGGCACGGCGTTGGCCTCGGCCGAATGGCTGACCGGGATACCGGCTTCGAAGATGGCGTCGTCGATGACGCCTTTCACCGTGCCCGCCGCATGGACGATGAACTTGAGATGCGGCGCCGCAGTGGGAATTTCGGGCCCGACATAGGGCCCGCCCCAGCCGGTGATCAGGATTTCCGCCTCGGTCAGCAGACGTTTCGCACGCTCGTCGTCGAAGCGCTGCAGCGGCTTGGAATCAAGCAGGCGACCAATACTACTCAACCGGCGCAGGACCTCATCCGGCAGGACGTGCTGCGTGCGCGACGGTTGCATGGCAAGGATAATGGCCGGCTGGCTCATGGCATTTGTCCGGGCGCTTCGATGGCGCTGACTGTGACGCCCTTTTCCCTCACCAGGGCCTCCAGCACTGCAATCTCAGGTGCTTTCGGCGGTCTTGTCCAGGCGGACGAGAGAGCGGCGGGATCGTCAAGCGCCAGCACCGCCGTCACCAGGATGGTTTC
This sequence comes from Rhizobium sp. WYCCWR 11152, assembly GCF_013087615.1. Lineage (NCBI taxonomy): Bacteria > Pseudomonadati > Pseudomonadota > Alphaproteobacteria > Hyphomicrobiales > Rhizobiaceae > Rhizobium > Rhizobium sp. WYCCWR 11152. Next base: position 760,981 of record NZ_JABFCP010000011.1, read on the forward strand.
ACCGGCCGGAATCTGCCCACGCAGCTGCGGCACCAGGGTTTTCGCGACGATCACATTGGTGTTGGGCATTGCCTTCTGGACAATACCCGAACGTTTGACCGAAGAGCCGAGATCGAGAATGCCGGTGAAATCGGCTTCGCCGACCGCATAGGCAATCCCACCCGAAGCGGACAGCGTATCCAGCTCGAAATCCCGGCGGCCGATGGCAAATCCGCCTTCGGCAATCCGCAACGGCCGGCTTGTCCTGATCCTATGGAGGCGGATATGCCAGGGTGCGGCGGGCACGAGCCAGGTTTCGACGTCGACATCGGCAAAAGGCGACCATTTCGCAAACAGCACCTCGCCTGCGATCTTGGCTTCCTCGTTCGTTTCGCGCACGCGGTAGTGCAGGCCGTCATCGCTGAAGGCAAGCGCTGAATCGAAGGCAGCGAGCGCAAAGGCACGCTCATCGGCCTCGACGCTGAAGCCGTAGCGGGCCGAATAGGCGAACTTCGCATATTTTTCCGTGCCGCACCGCATCTGCAGGTTTTCCTGGCCGGAAGACAGCGCAACGACATCGCCGCCCGCCCGCATGATCACCATGCCGGGATGACGCTGGGAGACGATGTCAGGTGCTTGTTCCGGCACTTTTTCCTTCGCCGTCCAGAATGGGTGATCCTCAGCGATCGCCAGCGGCAGGAAGGCCTTGAAGGCCCAGTAGGGCGAGCCGGCGGAATTGTAGCTCTCCGACATTAGCAGGTTCGGATAGCCGAAACCGATCGACAGCACGCCGTCGCGATCGGCAATCGGCTTATCCTTCCACCAGCGCAGATGCTGCAGGCAGAGATGCTTGACTTCGCCCCATGGCAGAGCCTCGACATCGGCAAAGGCGAGCGCCGACCAGAAGCCGGCACAGGCAAAACGATAAGTCAGGCTGCGGCCGAAGGGGATCGTCGCCCCGTCGGCGGCAAACCAGTGCCGGAAATCTCGGGCGAAGAGGACCGCGCGCTCGCGGTAGCGCTTTGCATAATCGTCGTCGACGAGCTTCGAATAGATCAGGCCATAGAAATGCATGGCGAAGGGAATGTAGTGGTCGATGCGGCGGACGTTTCCATCGCGATACCAGCCGTCACCGATATAGAAGCCTTCGAGCTCCTGCAGATATTGCCGCGTCAGGCTGCGGTCGAAATCGGCGCCGAGACGATCGAGCGCGATATCGACGAAGATCCGGAAGAATTTCCAGTTGTTGTCGGCATAGTCGAACTGTCTGACATGCTTGAGATAGGCGACGACATTGCCGCGGGCGCGCGCATCGAGCGGCTCCCAGATCTTTTCCGGCACCAGCGCCAGGGCAAAACCGAGAGCGGCAAGCTCGACCATCCGCTGATCGCGGCCATTGACCTTTCCCCAATATTCCGGATGGGCGGGATCAGTGCCGTTTGCGAGACCTTCGGCGAAACGATGCCAGTGGGCGAAGTCGCCGTTGCCGGCGCCAAACGGCGCCAATCCCCAGAGCGGGCGGGCGAACCCTTCGAGATCGGCCGCCGCCCGGTCGAAATGGGCGGCGCCGCCATTGAGGGTGACGCGGGCATTACCCTTCGAGAAACAGGCAAGCAGCGGATCGAAGAGCGCAAGCAGGGCGCGGCTCATATCGGCGCGGGTTTCCAGCGGATTGCCGGCGAGCGGGTTGGCGCTGGCGGGATCATAGGTCATCGGTATCACTCACGGGTTCTAGAGCATGATGCCGAAAAGTGTGAGCGGTTTTCGGACGACATCATGCTCTAACTATTTAATTTAGCACAGGATTCAGATTTTAGGCCTTGGCCTAAATCATCCTGTTCTAGGCGTTCGGAACAGTCCCTCCCGGAATGGGAACGACCGCCTGGCAGATGTGGCGCGCAGAGGCCGTCCTGTTGCGGAAACGGGACAGCATCAGCGAAACGGCTTCGCGCCCGAGGGCTGCGCGGTCGACACGCATGGTGGAAAGCGCCGGATTGGTCATGAGCGCGCAGGGCAGATCGTCGAAGCCGACAATCGCGAAATCCTCCGGCACACGCAGCCCGGCCTCGGTAACGGCCTCGAGCACGCCGACGGCGATAAAATCATTCATGCAGAAGGCGGCGGTAAAACCAGCATTCTCGGCAAGTGCTTCTGCCGTGCGTTCATGCGCCTCTCGGCTGGCGCTGCCTTGAAGGGCTAGGGACAAGAGACGGCCCTCGGCGCCGGGGACGGCGGCGATCGCCGCCTCGAAACCGCGCACGCGCTCCCGGATCGTATGGCGGTGAGAGCCGCTCAGATGCAGGATGCGGCGATGGCCGGCCTTTATCAGCCGGCTGGTCGCCTCATAGGCGCCAAAGAAATTAGCCGGCGAAACGCCATCGAACTGCATCCTGGGATCGGTGCCGTTGACAAGAACGGTGGGGGTCATGCTGGCTTGCAGCCAGTCGCGCAACATCTCGTTCGGATCGATACCAACGAGAAAGAGACCTTCAGCGCCTGCGGTCTGCATATAGTCGCGCACGGCATCCGGCGTGGTTCGATCTTCGCGGACCAGCCGGACTTCGAAGGGCATGCCCGCTTCGGCAGCGCCGGCACGCAGGCCGTCGACGATCGCTTCATAAAAGACGCTGAGGGTGCCGGTGACGCCGTCGCTGGCAATCAGCGCCAGTCCCCCCGCAACCGCTTCGGAAGCAGGCTTGACGGGATAGCCGTTCTCGGCTGCCACCTTCAATATCTGCCGGCGCACGCTTTCGCTGATACCAGGTTCGTTGGCGAGCACGCGTGACACCGTGGAGACCGAGACGCCGGCCAATGTGGCTATATCGGCCTGACGCGGCCGTCTGATTTTTTGGTCGTTCATGGGGCAAACATTATGCAAATAATGCAAATTTGCAAGAAAATGATTGGTTCTTGCAATAAAATTTTTTTTGCGTAGTCTATTTGCTGAAATGCTCTGACAACGCCATTGGAGGATGGCAGCGGGCATATTGGAACAAGGAGGATATCATGCAGGTCAATCGCCGTTCATTCCTGATGGGTTCAGCCGGCGCGGCCGCCGGCCTCGCCTTCGGCGCCGGAAGCGCCATTCCGGCCTTTGCCGAAGACGCACAGTTGCGCGCCATGTGGTGGGGATCCAACGACCGCGCCAAGCGTACGCTCGAGGTTGCCAAGCTCTATCAGTCGAAATCGCCCGGGGTGACCGTGGTGGGCGAATCGCTCTCCGGCGACGGCTACTGGACGAAGCTTGCCACCCAGATGGCCGGCCGCGCCGTCGCCGACGTCTTCCAGCTGGAGCCCAGTACGATTTCGGACTATTCGAGGCGCGGCGCCAGCCTGGCGCTCGACGAATTCGTGCCCACGACGCTGAAGGTAGATAGCTTCGGGGCTGATATGCTGAAGCTCACCACCGTCGACGGCAAGCTTTATGGCATCGGTCTCGGCCTCAACTCCTTCTCGATGTTCTTCGACATTCCTGTCTTCGAAAAGGCCGGCCTGCCGTTGCCGACGCCCGATCTCACCTGGGAAGAATACGCCAAGCTCGCCGTCGAACTAACGAAGGCAGTCGGCAAGCAGGGCTTTGCAGGCGGACCTTATGCCGCCCGCTACGCCTACGTCTTCGACGCCTGGCTACGCCAGCGCGGCAAGAGCCTCTATGCCAAGGAAAGCGCTGCCCTCGGCTTCAACGCCGATGACGCCAAGGAATGGTTCACCTACTGGGAAGACCTGCGCAAGAAGGGCGGCACGGTCGCCGCAGACGTGCAGACGCTCGACCAGAACACGATCGACACAAATTGCCTGGGGCTCGGCAAGTCGGCGATCGGCATGGCCTATTCCAACCAGATGGTCGGCTATCAGCTGATCATCAAGAACAAGATCGGTATCACCACGCTGCCACGCGAGAAGAAGGGCGGGCCGTCTGGCCACTATTACCGTCCGGCGCTGATCTGGAGCATCGGGGCCACGACCAAACACGCCGAAGAGGCAGCGAAGTTCATCAATTTCTTCGTCAACGATGTCGAGGCCGGCAAGATCCTCGGCGTCGAGCGCGGCGTGCCGATGTCGCCGACGGTGCGCGAAGCCATCCTGCCCCAGCTCAACCCGACGGAGCAGGAAACGGTCAAATACGTCAATCTCCTCAAGGATCAGGTCGGCGAATATCCGGCGCCGGCGCCGATGGGATCGACGCAGTTCGATCAGCGCGTGCTGCGCCCGATTTGTGACGAACTCGCCTTCGAACGGGTCTCGCCCGCCGATGCGGCAACCCGGCTGATCGAAGAGGGTAAGGCAACGATCAAGGGATGATCGGTCGCCGGACATGAGAGGAGAGGCCCGCAACACCCCGGCGGACCTCTCTTTTTTTGGAATGTCAGTTGCCCAGGCTTTCGACCACGCGCCAGTCCGGCCGGCCGAGATTGAAGGGCCAAGCGTGCACATCCCGATCGTTGAAATAGACCACTTCCTGCAGATTGGGGAAGGCGCTCTGCTTCAACGTAACCGTTTCGATCCACGGCTTCATATAAGCGTCGCCGCCTTCATAGCCGAGCTCCGCCACCCAGACGGGCTTTCCGTAGCCGGCGACGAGATCATATCCCTGCTTCAGCGCTTCCGAGAAGGTCCGGTGCTCATTGTAGGCAAGCTCATCGTAGCGCTGCAGGCCGAAGACCGAGATCCCGACGAGGTCGACATAATCGTCGCCGGGATAGTAGGCCTCGAGGCCAGGCTCTCCCTTCGGCGACCACATGAGCTCGGTGCCGGGCGCCTCCTGGCGGACAATGTTCATCATCCGCTTGTAGGCCGCGATATAGTCCTGCGGGCTCCAGCCGGACCATGAAAACCGACCCGACTTGTCTTCCATCTCCTGTCCCCAGCGAACGATCACCGGGCTTTTCAGCTGGGAGATCATCTGTGCGATCGCACGCATGTTGACATCATAATCACCGCGCAGAACCTTTGCGCGAAGCTCCGTGGAGGTCAGCCGCCAATCGACGTCCCAGGACCATGGCTCCACGGTGATCAGCAAGTTGCGGCCTCTGGCCTGCGCATAGGCATCGGCGACGCGCAACGTCTCGAGGTCGACGTCCTCCCATGGTAAGAACAGGGCTTCGGTCGCGACATTCGCCTGGGCGCCGAAATCGCCGTGGGGATCGTAGGCACCGAACTTGATGCCGTCGGCGTGAAGCACGGGGCACTTGTCGATGATCGTCCGCACGGCCGCGGCCGGGTTCGGGGCAAAGGCGGCATATTGCACTTCGCTTCGGCCCGGCAGATCCGCGACACACAGTAGCAGCAGCGCTATCGCGGCGGTCGAGAGGTGGTTTTTCATCAGCTTCTTCACGGCTCACCCTCCTTTTCGGGCTATTTCCTGGCTCAGCAGGATCTGCTTCACTTCGCTTGCCTTCGCGCTCACGGTATCGGCGGGAACAAGCTTCTGGAATTCATCATCCTGACGAACCGATGCGTGGCGGAAGACATACCATTCGCCGTTCGGCTGGCGCCGCTGGTAGATCGTGTTGCCGATCTTGCGATGTCCGAAACAGGTGCTGGCGCGGGCCGCGCCCTCGGCATTCGTCCAGGTGGCGCGCATGCAGAGCTGGCCGAGATCGTCGACCACCCATCTGCCTTCAGCAAAGGACGGCTTCCCCTTGTCGTTGCTCCAGGCGACGAACCGCCGGCCGTCGTCGAAGAAACGGCCGCCGCCGGTGTTCCAGGTCCAGGTCTTGTCGCCGTAGATCCGATAGAGCTCATAGGCGCTGAGCGGCGTCGGCGCCTGCTTTTTGGCGACCTCGGCGCCGTGCGCTGCCACCGGCAGGCACAGGCTGAGAGCAAGCGCTGCTCCCCATAGTCTCGATCCGATACTCATTACATCCTCCATACTCGACACTTGCCGGTTCCGCCGGCTCACGCACCCTGTTCGTCTCGGCCGGTTCTGCCGAAACCATTCCATCTCAGGTGGAATTTCACGATCCTGGTCTTGCCGCCACCGAGGCCGGCGCCGGCCACGGCAAATTGCGTTTCGGTGAAACTGACGAACGTCTGGCCGTGCGAAAGAGCTTCGAGGCCGCGCAGGCCGTGGCTCCCCGCCTGCGTGCCGCCGGCGACAAAAATCGCAAGCCCGGTGGCTGTCGCAAGCCACAGCCCGCGCGATTGCGGCAGCCGCGGCAGATCGTTTTCGACCGCGTGGCGAATAACGATCAGTACCGTCAGCGACAGGTAGACCGTGAGGTTGATCATGGCGAAAACATAAAAACCCTGGGCGGCCGCGGCATCGGTCGCAAACATCATTGCGGCGGCGGAAAGGCCGGCGAGCCCGATATAGGGCGCGATGACGCGCAGCGGCAAAGACCGCTGCTGCTGCCTTCCCTTCGGCGTGATGCGGAAATCGACGAAGGAGCCGCAGATATGGTCGCGAACAGCGGCAAGGCTGCCGGCAAGCGACCATGGCCAGCGCAGAAAGATGAAGGCAAGCCCTTCCCAGCCGAGCAGTTTCGCATCGTGCGGCCTGAAGGTTGCCGTTGTCCGCCAGAAGAAGGCAAACAGCGTCAAGACAATCGACATCGGCGCGAAATGCAGCAGGAAATCCGGATAGGTGACATTGACGAAGACACGGCCCGTCAGCAGCGCAGCAACCGGCAGCAGGAACATCATGGCCATGAAGACGGAAAAGAGCGGGTACCAGAGCTGCGAGAACACGAACTGGAACCTCAGCCGCCAGGGCAGATGCATGATGTGGCGGCGCGAATGCTGCAACAGAATGGTGACCAGGCTGCGCGACCACTGAAATTCCTGGACGACGAGGTCGGTGAAATTCGCCGGTCCGTCGCCATGCGCGATCGCATCGACGGCATGCACGCCACGCCAGCCGCCGGCATTCATCATCAGCGTCGTCGAATGGTCTTCCGCAAGTTCCGGGCCGAGGCCGCCGATCTGACGAAGGGCGGCGGTGCGAACCGCATAATGGGAGCCGATACAAAGAGGTGCCCAGCCGTTGTTGTAACCCGTCTGCAGCGAACCGTGCAGGCTTGCCTCCGCATAGAGCCTGCCGCGCGCCGCCCAGCTTGTCCCGGCATTGGCATCGCAAATGCTCGGAGCGGAGACGTAGCCGATCTCGGGATCGGCGAAGGGGCGCAGGATTTCACGGAGGTAGGTCGGCGTCGGCACATGGTCGGCATCGAACTGGGCGACGAAATCGTAGCGCGCATAGCCGAAATGGTCGTAGAAATAGGCGAGGTTGCCTTCCTTGCAACGCGTCCGGCGCGGCCAGGTGGTGCGATGATACTCCGCCACACCTTTTCGGGTGGAGATCAGCACGCCGTGCGCCGCACACCAGCGCCTGGTTTCCTCCGAAGGGTCCTCGTCGGCGAGCCAGACATCGAAATCGACGCCGATCTGGTCGAGCATCGCCTGCAGCGTAGTGCGGACGACGGCAAAGGGCTCGGACGGCGCCTTGGTGACGACCATAGCCACCCGCCCTTCCGGCAGCCCTGCGCGAGGGCTGACCGTCCTCGCATCGAGGAAGATCAGGATGAAATAGGCCGGCACAAGCGTGATCCAGGCAAGCACGAGGGTGACGAGCACGAAGGTGGCCCAGGAAATGATATGGGCGGACTGGCACCACCAGATCCAGAAATAGCCGAGTGCCGTCAGCCAGCAGAGAATGCCGAAGCCATAGGCGACACGGTTCCAGCCGGTGAAAACAGGATCGAATGCATCAGCAGTGACGGCTTTGGCCGTCCTGACGCCATGGCCGATTTGCGAGACATTGCTCATGCCCTCATCTCCAGCCCGAAGGTGGGACCGGCGGTGCGGATGATCGTATCGATATCCGAGAAAGCCGGCGAGAAGCCGAGTTCCGCTTTCGCCCTTGCAGTATTGGCAAAGAGGATCGGCGGATCGCCGACGCGGCGGGAGCGATAACGCACAGGGACTTCGCGGCCGCTGGCGCGATGGATCGCCTCGAGAATCTCGCGCACCGAGGTGCCCCGGCCGGAGCCGAGATTGACGCTGAGCGAGCCGCCGTCCGCCAACAGATGATTGACGGCCGCGAGATGCGCCTGCGCGAGATCGCTGACATGAATATAGTCGCGAACACAGGTTCCGTCCTCGGTCGCATAATCGGTGCCGAAGATATCGAGCCGCTCCAGCCTGCCGGCGGCGGCGAGAAGGGCGCGCGGGATGAGATGGGTCTCGGGTTGATGACGCTCGGCGAGCTCGCCGTCTGGATCGGCTCCGGCCGCATTGAAATAACGCAGTGCGGCAAAGCGGATGCCGTAGGCAGCGGCAAAATCCTCGAGCGCCATTTCGAAAATCAGCTTGGTGCGTCCATAGGGATTGACCGGGTGCTGCGGGCTTTCCTCCCGTATCGGCAGCGAGGCGGGGACGCCATAGGTGGCGCAACTGCTCGAAAAGATGATCCGGTCGATATCCTGGTCGAGGCAGGCCTCCAGCAATGTCAGACTGCCGACGACGTTGTTCCGGTAATATTTCCTCGGCATCTCGACGGATTCGCCGACATAGGCATTGGCACCACAATGGATGACGCAATCGGGCGAAAACTCGGCAAGGGTCCGGCGCAGCGCGGCTGCGTCGGCAAGTTCCGCCCGGATGAGCGGCCCCCAGCGGACACTGTCGGCATGTCCGGTCGAGAGATTATCGTAGGTAACCGGGATCATGCCGCCGCGCGACAGCGCTTTGCAGATATGACTGCCTATGAAACCGGCGCCGCCGGTGACGAGAATGTAGCGGGGCATCTCATACGACCTCCGCCTTCTCTGTGCCGGCGAGCAGTCCGTCGAAATAGTCGACGGTGCGAGCCAAGCCGGTTTCGAGCCCGATGCGGGGCTGCCAGTCAAGCTCGGCCATGGCCCGGGAAGTATCCGGCCGCCGCTGACGGGGGTCGTCGGTGACCGCCGGCAGGTGGACGATCCGGGAACGCGAGTTCGTCAGGTCCCGGATGATTTCCGCCAGGCGTCGAACGGTCATTTCGGTTGGATTGCCGAGGTTGATCGGGCCGTTGCAGGCGCTGCCGGCGGCCGAAAAACGCAGGAAACCCTCGATGAGATCGTCGACATAGCAGAAAGAACGGGTCTGCTGGCCATCGCCATAAATCGTCAGATCCGCGTTGCGCAGGGCCTGCACGATGAAATTGGAAACCACCCGCCCGTCGTCCAGGCGCATGCGCGGTCCGTAGGTGTTGAAGATGCGGCCGACCTTGATGTCGACGCCATAAGTCCTGTGATAGTCGAAAAACAGGGTTTCGGCGCTGCGCTTGCCCTCGTCATAACAGCCGCGCGGTCCGATCTGGTTGACATTGCCGCAATAGGATTCGTGCTGCGGGCTGTGGATCGGGTCGCCATAAACCTCCGACGTCGACGACTGGACGACGATCGCACCCGTCTTTCGCGCGCAATCCAGGGTGTTGACGGCGCCGAGCACGTTGGTGAGCAGCGTTCCCACAGGATCCCGCTGATAGTCGGGCGGAGAGGCCGGGGAGGCGAAATTGAAGATGAGCGACGCTTCGATGTCGAAGGGCTGGCGAACATCATGCTCGACGATGTGGAAGCGAGTGTTCGACGCAATGTGATCGACATTCGCACGGCGGCCGGTGGAAAAATTATCGAGGCAAATGACACGGTGGCCGTGCTGCAGAAGCCTTTCGCAGAGATGTGAACCGAGGAAACCTCCCCCGCCATTCACAAGAACGGTGCGCAACGCTTGCGCTACCGGGATGCCTGACACTTCAGAATGGCTTTCGCTGGGAACGAAACTACGCATTACAAACTCCTTCCCCTGGATTTAGTCTTTTGATTTATTTATGCGCTTCAAGTCTTCCTATCCGTCTGGATGTTCGTGAACTCCCTATCAAGACATGAATAACTTTGTAGTTATTCTTGGTATAACTGATTTACTACTCAAATGATAAGACGATTAGCGTGAAGGTCAACTTTAAAAGGTTCAAGTATCCAAAATAATTACACAAGTATTCTTCAAGGTAACAGATGATTAATCACACTTAACACTTCTCCGCCACAATGCTTTCACCCGTCGCTCAAGCTCCACTCAATGCAGCTAATATAAAGGGGAAGACGGGAGATTGGCCGAGCGCAACTGCACCGCCGGTCTTGCATCCGGAAGCGCCATATGCGAGGGGTTTTGGCATGTTGAAAAAACAAGATGCAGCGCAGCTGAAAGGCCGGCGTATCCGCTCGGCGATGTTCGCCTGGGGAACGTCGCTTCTTGCGATCGGACTGACGGCCTGCACGGTCGTCGACGACGATATCGCGGTCGTCGCGAAGAAGAATATCGCCGTGGTCGAGGCGCCGCGCGTTTCCAAGGCGTATGCCTATCCGGCAAATCGGGCCGAGCGCCCGGCGGGGGCAATGGTCCGCGCCGTAGCCTATCATGGCTCGGCGCCCTATATCTGCTCTCCAAGCGGCTTCGGACAGAAGTCACGCTGCTTTGCACGCCCCCCGATCTGAAGCAAAAGCGTCAGATCAATTGCGCCACCGGCCGGACATGTCGTCTTCACCGGCGGGATGCTCGTTGAAGAAACGGGATGCAGCTTCCGTGCGGTTTCGGACGTTCATCTTCTTGTAGATGTTGCGGACGTGAACCTTCACGGTATTCTCGGAAAGATGCAGCTTGTCGGCGATGATCTTGTTCTGCGTGCCCTTGCATATGAGATCCAGGATCTGAACCTCCCGGGTCGTCAAAGCGGAGATGCTGTCGCGTCTCAGCTTGAGCGCATTGCTGCGGGCCGCATCGACCGATTTTGTCTGATAGAGTGAAGGCTCCAGCTGGGCGTTTTTGTTGGTGAGGCGATTGAGAAGTGCTGACGGAAAATGTTCGCCGCCCTTCATCAGCAGATCCACTGCAGCCATGAAGACATCGAGCCGCAGGTTGAGTGGCAGGACGCCATCGATGATCCGCGCTTCTACCAGCCGGCTGACATAGGGCTCGAGCATGTCGATAGCTTCGACGACAAGTCCGATCGAGGTTTCAGGGTGGTTTTCGCGGGCAGCCTGCAACGCTTCGTGAAGCTCCGGGCCGGGTATATGATAAAATAAAACGAGTTTCATATCGCTGGCATCTTTTTCCAGCATCGGCTTTGTACTCGTTATGCTTGACACTTCACAGTTCGGAAATTTCTTTGCCAGTGCTTCTACCATGCATTCTGAAAATAGATCCGCCTTTGCTACCACTAGTATATTATCTCCGGACGGACCCAACTTCCTTCCCTGGTCCGCATTCTCCATTCCTGAGCCTGTCATGAACATTTACGCCTCCCCTAGCGTTACACTTTACTAAAACGTTGAGCGATGGCGGGTATAAGATAGTAAGAAATGCCGGCCCCGAATGTCATCGCCTTATTTTTTAGACATTTCTTAATTATGTTAATACGGATTGAGAAGGAAGGAAATGGCCCAAAGTGATTAGTTTTAACGGACAAAAAGCGATACGATACAAAGCTTTGGTTGTATTTTCGCTGCAATATATACTTCAGGGCTATATTTGCTCCGACTATAGATGATCAGTTGAATGTAATATTTCAGTACAAATTGTCATATTTTAGTTATGCAGGGCGGGCCGGATATGAGACAGCAAACCGTCGACAGGTGCCTTTCAACCCTGCAGCGAATGCCGGGGAGCCCTCGACTATAGCTGCTCGCCGATGCCGACGCCGAACAGATCTTAGCGCTCCGACGACTGGAGCTGTTCGAGGGCTATTCGGGCAGGGCAAATCGGCCTTAGCCCGAATTGGTGTCTATCGGATCCGCATTTTTTCCAGCATTCTGTGATCGTCGTCCAAGTGGCGACATGGAAAAGCCAGGTATCGTTATGCGTTTTTGATGCATGGCCTCCATTATAGGGCAACTCAACGAAAAGAAAACCCGACCACTCCTTATCCTTTCAGGATTCGGAGCCGGATATGTGCGGCCTTGTACTGAGTACGTACGTTCCCAATACCAACGGTTTGATCAACAAATCGCGAAGAAGCCGCAGATGACCAGTATCGAATACATCTGCCGATGTTAACCGCATCGGAGCGAGCGCGAGTAAAATCCCATTTGAGATGAGAGGGATTTCGAAAAGCTGCTCCGGTTTTTTTCTGGAGAAACTTGAATGTCTGACGATATCGAAATCACCAAGGTCGGGGCGCTTGCCGACGGCTTTGCCAACAGCGCTGTCAATTCAACTGAAGTCGACGACGGCTCGACCGGTTATGTCGGCGGCGTCGCCAATGGCGACAATCGCGACAATACCGACAACAGCGTCGACGTGGACGTCAAGGCGGAGATTGATGTCGCCGCCAACAATGGCGACAACCGCGACAACGAATATGACTGGAGCTACAAGTCCGACGACGATACGAGCACCAAGACCACGACGACTACCGACTCCAATAACGACTACGACTGGAGCTATGACAGCAAGTCGTACAGCGACAACGATACCGACACCAAGACGATCACGGACACCGATACCAAGACCGTAACCGACACCGACATCAAGACCGTTACTGAGACGGAGACGGATACGAAGACGGTCTCCGACAGCAACAACACCTCCGACAGCTTCAACAAGACGGACACAGACTTCGCCGTCATCGAGGACGTCAAGGACTCCAACCTCGGCGTTGCCGGACACGACCTCACCTTCAACCTCGGGGACGACTTCTCCTTCACTCTCGACGTCGACAGCATCCTGAACAATTCGCTGACCGGCGCAGGCAATGACAGCGGCTTCAGCGCCGTCCAGGCGAACCATCTGGCCGACCAGGATAGCGCCTGGAACATCAAGATGGACAACGAAGGAGCCCAGAACAACCTGAATGCCAATGGCGGCACCGCCAATAGTGCAGAAGGCCTGGACATGGACGGCAAAGGCTGGGATCTCAAGGCTGGCGACGACGCCACTGGCTCGAGCGCAGCGGACGCTTCGGCAATCCTTGCCAATTCCGGCTACCACCTTGAGCTCGTTCAGGGTGCGAACCTGCTCAGCAATACGGTCGACTCCAGCGTCATCGGCGGCAACTCTCGTGTCTCCGACGTCGGCGAGGATACCAGCACCTGACACTGACCTCCAGCGACCAAGACGAACTGCACCGGCTCAAGCCGGTGCAGTTTGACTGCTTGAAAACGATTTGACGACCACACCACGGCTCCCGGCGGGTGCCTCCAAGGCCGATCGTCATCTCGAATGGGAGGGCCGAACCATGCATATCGAGAAGATTTCGGAAATCATTGCGCACTTCATCGGTCTCTTCGAGATGACGACCGACGAGATGAGGTTGCGCACCAACTATGCCGAAGGCGCAGGACCGGGCGCGGATGGACCGGCTCTGCCGGATCAGGATGCCTTTAGCGCCGCCTTCTCTTCCGATCTCCAGCTCAAGGATTACGATCCGGGCATCATTTACAAAAGCGGCAGCTACGAAATCGAATATGGCCCAACGCGCCATTTCGGCCGTGTCTTCGAAGAGAGCCTCGAGAAGCTGGCGGCGATTGCCGGAAAGGACATCCCGTTACCGCATTTCGGCGATCCTACGGATATCGTGCTCACGGATGAGCCGGAACTGACCGTCTTTGCCGGACCTGGTTCGGCGATCAGTCATGTCCTCCAGGTCAACGCACTCTATGACGACGACTATCTCGATATGACGGACGGCGTCCATGCGCCTCGAGACACGAGTTTCGTCATCGAGCGGCTGGCGGATTTCAGCACCAAGGCAGAGATCTTCACGCCTTTTGCGGGCCTGCACCGCACCGATACCTATGATGGCGCCCTGAAGATCGCCGAGGATCTTGAAAGCTATATCCAGAATACCGAGGACAGCGGGACAACTTCGCTCGGCACCGACGAGACGCATCATTTCGTCACCACCGATCCCGCGGGCGACGGCCCCATCACCGTCTACATCAACGGCAAGGCCGAGACCGATATACCGGTCCTCGACGACTTCCTGCCCGATCGCGGTCTCGCCGAGCTCCCGGAAGAGCCCGATGACAGCAATACATCCGTCGAGCAGACCGACCCCAGCGGCAACAGCCTTGAGGTGACCGCCGGTGCGAACGTCGTCGTCAACGTCGCCTCCGTGATCCATACCGGCGTCATTGCCTCGGTCACCGCCGTCATGGGCAACTATCATCAGATCGACGCGGTCTCCCAGGCCTTTGTCTACAGCGACAATGACGAGATCGCCTCGGCGCTGCGCTCATCCGGTCACTCGGCCGAGGAAGCCGGAACGATCGCCAAGAACATCGCCGTCTTCGAACAAAGCACCTTCGAAGCATCGAGCTATGCCGAACCCGATCCTGCCGATCCGACGTTCCCCAACAGCTGGCGCGTCAGCGTCATCGACGGCGACGTCTCCTTCGTCCAGTGGATCGAGCAGTATCACTTCGTCACCGACAACGACACGATGACGGTCACCACCTCAGGGTCCGAAGCCACGGTTCTGACGGGCGGCAATACTTCGATCAATTTCTCCTCCTTTTTCCAGATGGGCCTGCAATATGATCTGGTGATCATCGGCGGCAATGTGCTCGATATCAACAGCATCACCCAGGTCTCGCTGCTCTACGACAATGACTGGGTGCGGGCAGAGGGCGACCTCGATCCCGGCGCCGACATACAAACGGGCAACAACCTGATCTGGAATTTCGCCTCGATCCACAATGTCGGGACGGGCGGCCCGTTCGAGGCCATGCCCGACTACATGGTCGACGCGCAGAAGGCGATCGAAGATCGCGATCCCAATATGCCGGAGGGGCTGTCCTTCGATGCGAATTTCCAAGGATATGCCGGGCTGAACGTGCTCTACATCACCGGCAATCTCTATGACATGACAATCATAAAGCAGGTCAGCATCCTCGGCGATTCCGACGATGTCACCCAGGCGGCATCGACGCTCCTCGACAATAATCCCGATGCAACGGTTACGATCGACACGGGCAGCAATGCGGTCGTCAACATCGCCGAGATCGTCGACTACGACAGTTTCGGCCAGACGACCTATCTGGCAGGCCAGCTCTATTCAGACGCCATCCTCATTCAGGGCGGGCTGGTGGAGCATGACACGACACAGCCGCAGCCGGCCGACGACAGGCTCGCCAACGAGGTCATCGCCTTTCTCGACAACGACGATCCGGCAGGCGGCGATTGTGCTGACGGCGTCATCAATGCCGGGCAGGATTTTTCATGGTCGTCGACGCATCCCGCCGACGTAATGCAAGCCATGGTCGCGTGACCTTAAGTATTGCGAAGGAACCACGATGAACCAGATTTCGAAACAAGTTTTTGCGGCAGGCAGCGCCCTCGATCTGAGGTCGGGCAATATTCCCTCCGCTGCCCCCTCGGAAACGGCGATGACCGAGATGTGCATCTCCGCGATCGACGAGGCGGTCGAGAACCTTCGCAGGCTGAGCGGCGCCGCTCCTTCGTCTCCCGATGAGCGCAAGGAGACGTCCGAAGCTGCGGCAAACGAGGCTGCCGATACCGGACGCGCAAGCGCAACGCAGGCGCCCCTCCCGGAAAAGACGGCGGTGCCGGAAGCTAAAGTGGAAACGGCACCTCCTGTCGCGGTGGCGCAGGGCCTGGCGACAGCAAAACCGGCGGAAGCGCCGGCCCCACCGCAGATCGAAGCGCGGGTGGCTCCCGAACTGCCGAAAGAGAAGACCGAGCTCAAATCGAGCCCGACGATGCCTTTCGGCAAGACCATCGAAGGCGAAAGCGGTCCGTTCAGCGAGAACGACAGGCGGCTGCGCACCGGCAGCGGCGGAAACGGCAAGGATTCCGATCCCGGGGGCGGGGGCGGGGGCGGAGGAAGTGGCGGCGGTTTTCACAAGCGCAGCGAGCCTGTGAATTTCGCCGCCAGCCTCTCCCGCGGCATGGCGGCGGTACGACGCAATATGGTTGTGGTCATGATGTTCACGATCGCCATCAACGTCCTTCTGCTGGCGATACCGCTTTATCTCTTCCAGATATCCGACCGGGTGCTGACAAGCCGCTCCATCGACACGCTCGTCATGCTCTCGATCGCCGTGCTTGGCGCCGTGCTGCTGCAGGCCTTCATGGATTCGGTGCGGCGCTTCATCCTGATGCGCACCGCGGTGGAGCTTGAAGTGCAGCTGGGCGCGCCGATCCTCAGCGCTGCAGCGCGGGCATCGCTGCATGGCAGCGGCAAGGACTATCAGACGCTGCAGGATCTGCAGCTGCTGCGCGGCTTCCTGACATCAGGCACGCTGATCGCATTTCTCGATGCGCCGCTGATGCCGTTCTTCGTGGTGGTCGTCTATTTCGTGCATCCGCATCTCGGCATCATCATCATGGTCTGCTGCGCGGTGCTTTTCGTCATCGCCTATCTGAACCAGAAATTCACCGCCCGGCAATTCGCCGAATCCAACGGCTATCTCAGCCGGGCGAATTTCCATCTCGATTCCATGTCTCGCAATTCGCAGATCATCAACGCAATGGCGATGATCCCCGAGGCCGTGAAGATGTGGGGCCGGGAAACGGCGGGTTCGCTGAAATCGCAAGTCGAGGCACAGGACCGCAACATCATCTTCTCCGGCATATCGAAGGCCTGCCGGATGATCACCCAGGTCACTCTGCTCGGCTGGGGCGCGCATCTGTCGCTCTCCGGCGAGCTGACGGGCGGCATGGTGATTGCGGCCTCGATCATCTCGGGACGCGCGCTGGCGCCAATCGAAGGCGCCATCGAAGGCTGGAACCAGTTCAACCGGTCGGCAGGCGCCTATGGCAGGATCAAGGGACTGCTCTTGAATTCCCCGTTGAACTTCCCGCGCCTGCGTCTTCCCAATCCCGAAGGCCGACTCGATGTCGAACGCATTCTCTTCGTGCCGCCACCGCAAAAGAAGGTCATTCTCAACGGCATCTCCTTCTCGCTCAAGAAGGGGGAATCGCTTGCGATCATCGGCAATTCCGGGTCCGGCAAGACGACGCTCGGCAAGATGCTCGTCGGCTCGATCGTCCCGACATCGGGAAATGTGCGCCTCGACCTGATGGATCTGCGCAACTGGGACCAGCGCCAGTTCGGCGAAAGCATCGGCTATCTGCCGCAGGATGTGCAGCTTTTTCCCGGCACGATCAAGGCTAATATCTGCCGTATGCGCGACGACGTCGACGATCACCAGATCTACGAGGCCGCGGTGCTGGCCGACGTGCACGAACTCATCGCAGGCTTCCCGCAGGGCTACGAAACCATCGTGGCGGCCGATGGCGCTCCGCTTTCGGGCGGCCAGAAGCAGCGCATCGCGCTGGCCCGCGCCTTCTTCGGCAATCCCAAATTCGTGGTCCTCGACGAGCCGAATTCGAACCTCGATACCCAGGGCGAGGCAGCACTAGCCAAGGCGCTGATTCACGCCAAGAAGCAGGGCATCACCACCGTCACCATTACCCAGCGCCCGGCTCTTCTCCAATGCGTCGACAAGATCCTCGTGCTCAAGGAGGGTACCGTCGCCATGTTCGGGGAAAGGATCGAGGTGCTGCAGGCGCTTTCCAAGAACAACGGCAATAACGGTCAACAAGCACCGCGCATTGAGGGATGAACGACATGGGACGGAAAAATCGGGAGACGACCGGTCCGGTGCAGCTCGAGTGGTATAGCGATGTGCCGCGCTCGATCCGTGTACACAGCATCGTCGGCCTGACGGTTCTCTTCACCTCGTTCGGCGGCTTCGGCTTCTGGGCGGCGACGGCGCCGCTCGCCTCCGCCGTTATCGCGCAGGGAAGCTTCGTCGCGACCGGCAACAACAAGATCATCCAGCATCTGGAAGGCGGCATCATCAAGGAGATGCGCGTCAGCGAAGGCGATACGGTCAAGGAAGGCGACATCCTGCTGACCCTCGATCCCACAGCATCCCGTTCAAACGAGCGGATGCTGCAGCTTCGCCGCCTGCGCCTTGAAGCCGTTGTCGCCAGGCTCCGTGCCGAAGCGCAGGGCCTGCGCGAATTCCAGCTTCCCGATATCGTGACGAAGGAGGCCGGAGATCCTGATATCAACGCGATCATCCAGAGCCAGAACGTCGTCTTCCACAGCAAGCAGATCAAGCTTGAAGAGCAGCTCAATCTGATCGGGAAGAACATCGCATCGCTCGAATTCCGGTTCGTCGGCTATAGGGGCCAGCGAGAATCCTTCGAAAGGCAGCTGTCGCTGCTGACCGAGGAACGCGACTCCAAGGCTCGGCTGGTCAAGGTCGGCTATATGCGCAAGACGGATCTGCTGGCAATCGAGCGGGCGATCGCCGATGCGATGGGCGACATTGCTCGACTGAACGGCGAGCTCAACGAGAGCGAGGCGGAGATCGCCAAATTCCGCCAGGAAGCCGTCATCGCCGTCAACTCCAACAAGCAGGCGGCACTCGATGCGCTCGAGACCGCCGAAACCGATCTGGACAGTGTGCGCGAACAGATGCGCGAGGCCGCCGGCGTGCTCGAACGCACCACTATCCGTTCGCCGGTGTCGGGCACGGTGGTGCGCTCCTATTTTCACACAGCCGGCGGTGTCATCACGACAGGAAAGCCGATCATGGAGATCCTGCCGTCGCACGTGCCGCTGATCCTGGAAGCGAAGGTGCTGCGCACTTCGATCGACCAGTTGCATGAGGGAGAAACGGCCTCGATCCGCCTCACGGCGCTCAACCGGCGCACGACCCCTGTTCTGCAGGGCAAGGTCTTTTACGTCTCAGCCGATTCGATCGAGGAAAATGCGGGTGCTTCGGTCAAGGACGTCTATATCGTCCGCGTCGGAATACCCGATTCCGAGATTGCGCGGGTGCACAATTTCCATCCCGTTCCCGGAATGCCGGCCGAAGTGCTGATTCAGACGTCGGAACGCACCTTCTTCGAATATCTGAGCAAACCGATCACCGACAGCATGTCCCGGGCTTTCAAGGAGCGCTGATCGCTCGTGATCCGGCACGAGCGGTCCGGTAAATATGACGGACTTGCCGTTGTTCTGATGTAATGTCCACATGTCATCCCATCGAGGGATGGATCCCCTCCGGGGAGAAAGGGTCAAGCATGGCGGCGATGTCCGATGTCCTGCTGCGGGTCGGCCGCCTGAACTATGTCTGGACGAACACCGAAAGCCTGCTGATCTACATCATCGCCCATCTTCTCCGGGTCGAAAAGGATGCAGCAATCGTCGTGTTCCTGACGCTCAACACCACGCGCGCCCGGATCGATCTCATCGAACGGCTGTCCAAGCTCGCTTCGACCTCCCCTTCCGACCGCAAGGCGATCCTTTCAGCCATGTCGCGGCTGAAGAAGGAATCCAAGATCCGCAACAAGTACAATCACTGCATCTATTCCTTCGACGAAAAGGGAGAGATCTCGAGTACGCAGCTGATGCGGCTCGTCGAGGACGACAAGCAGATCCGCTACGGCAAGATCGAACAGATGGACGCGCGCGAGCTCGACCTTCTGGAAAAGTCGATCGCCGAGATCGTCGCCATCAGCCGGACGCTCTGGGCCTTCATCCATGCGAGCCCGCGGATCTCCGGCGAGCTCTGATCTAATCCTTATGTACTCATGTTCTCAAAACCGCCGCACACTTTCGGGCGAGGTCCGTTGAAGCGCAGCATCCTTCAGGACCCGTTGTGCTCTATCGCTTTGAATCTGCGCATCATTATCACCAAAACCGATTGCGATTTCGGGTTATGCGCCGGCTCAGGACTAATCCCATTTAGGCCACTTAAATCATCCGGACGGTTTATTTGAAGATCGTTGTTTCCCATTAGAATGAAACCTCCCGAGTGACGTATGGGGTATTGGGGGGCGGACATGCGCATAGATATCATCGACACCATTGCGGGGTTCGAGGCGGTACGCGAGAACTGGGATCAGGTCTTCATGGAAGATCCCGACGCGCAGCATTTCCTCTCCTGGATCTGGCTGAAGAATTATCTGTCCCGCAGACGCCGCTGGTTCATCCTTGCCCTTCGCGAACGCGATCCCGAAGCACCCTATGTCGCCTTCTTTCCGCTGCGCCTGATCACGCATCTGAACGAGAAGACCGGGCTCTTCTACGACGAGATCATCATGGCAGGGAATTTTGCGGCCGATTATACCGGCTTTATCGCCAGACCGGACTACGAGCATCACGCCATTGCCGGCTTTGCTTCGTTTCTCAAACATCAGAACTGGACCGACCTGAAGCTCGAATATTTCAGCGGTCCTGCCCGCCGGCGCGAGAAGATGATCGAGGCGCTGCAGGGGCCAGAGGTGATGTTTCGCGACAGCTCGCCCAAGAACAGCGAGAATATCGACAATACGATCTGCCCGATCGTCCCGCTGCCGGCAAGCTTCGACGACTATCTCGAACAGCGCATGAGCAGCCAGACGCGCCAAAAGCTCCGGCGCTTCCTGCGCAAGGTCGAAGGCGATGATATTTACCGGATCACGATGGCAACCGCCGAGACCATCGATAGGGACTTGGACATCCTCTTCAATCTCTGGCGGATCAAGTGGAGTGCCCGCAAAGGCACGGAGCGGACAGAACGGCTGATCATCACCACACGCGAAATGCTGAGGGACAGCTTCAACTGCGGCAATCTCGAGGTGCCGGTGTTTTGGCATGGCGACCAGCCGCTCGGCGCGCTGGCGAATATCGTCGACCGGCAGAAGAAGGCCATCCTCTTCTATATCACCGGCCGCGACGAGAACTGGAAGACGCCGTCTCCCGGTCTCATCTTGCATGGTTACTGTATCCGGCGGGCGATCGAGCACGGCTTCAAGACCTATGACTTCCTGCGCGGAAACGAGCCCTATAAGTACATGTTCGGGGTGGAGGAAAGGCGGATCAGCTGCACCCTGTTCCGCACCCGCAACGGCCAGAATCTACATGGCGTGCTCAACCCGCGCAGCATCCGTTTCGTCTATGAACAGGCGCTCGACATGTACCGCAACGGAGCCCGCAGCAAGGCGGAGATCGCCTTCAACCAGGTCCTGCAATCGGCTCCAGGCCATACCGGCGCGGAATTCGGGCTCGCTAATCTGCTGTTCGACCGCGGCAAACTGACGGAGGCACTGGCTGCCTACAAGGTTCTCGTCGAGCAAGCGCCCGATCCGACACCGATCCAAATGCGGCTTGGCGACACGCAGCTTGCCCTGCATCAATATGAGCAGGCCGCAGAGACTTTCCGCCGGGTCGGCGAGATCGGGCCGCATCTCATCCAGGCACATTACAAGCGTGGTATCGCCCTTGCGGCCAGCAAACGGCTGGCCGAGGCGGAGACCGTCTTCGCCGCGATCCAGGACGTGCATTCGGACGATCCGACCTCGCTCGATTATGCCGCCAAGGCGGGTATTGCCCTCGAGCGCCTGCGCTCGATCGCCGAGCCCGCCGTTGGCAAGACGGACGTCGTGCCGGAGACCATCGCCCGCTGGAACCGGGGACGGCAACTCAGCGAGCGGCGCCGACCCCGTCTGCATTGATGTGGCTTTGCCATGGTGCGGAAATGCGGTCCGGCGGCTCCGGGACACGCAGTCACCATGGTCTTTGATTTTGAGCTGCGATCGTTGCTAAAAGAAAGCGCGAGCCTATTTTTGCAACTCCTCAGTGAGAAGTCATGCAGACAAATGCAGACGGCGCCGAAAGGGAACGGCTTCTGGCCATTCTCGATTTCTGGCACAAGATCGAGTTCTTCATTCCTTACGATCTCTCCAGTCGCATCGTCTCCGGTGAAGGCCGAAGTGTTTTCTGGTTACATGCGAAAACGCTCGGGGATGACGGTGCCGCACTCAGCCGTCCAGTGATCCCCGAAGAGAAGCAGATCACGGGTTTTACCCTGTTCCTCGGCGTTTTCAGCAAATCCGAAATTTCCGATGTCCGCAGACACTTCGATAACGTTGCGCCCGATATCGCCGAATATGACGATGCCGAACGCAGCGACCTCGATGGCGATACCTGCTTTGCCAGTCTGCAGCTCTCTCCCTTGGGACAGCCGATGTTTGAAACATTTTCGGTTTCCACGCTGCCATGGGCTCTGGGACGGGTGCGGAAATCCGGCCTCTCCTCGCTCGGCTACGAGGCATTTGCCGACAGCAAGCGGCAGCTCTCGGAATTGCTTCAAAACTTTCGGGCACAACGGCATGTCAGATCTTCATCTTCCGAGGACATGGCCGATCAGCCGATCAATGCCGGCGAAATCCTGACACTGCATGATTTGCTCTGTGATTGGGCCGGCTTTGCCTCGAAGCAGGAAAAGCCCATCGCCGCCGTTGAAATACGCTATCGAGACAGAGCGGAAAAACCCGAAGTCCTCGCCTTGCCGCCGCCGCAGGAAAGCAATGCGCCCGATGCCGACGACGAGGAGGACGAGAGTGCAAACATCGAAGAAGAGATCGGGATCCTGAACAGCTTCTTCATCGAGGACATCGAGCAGGCGATGATGCGCGTCACGCATGGCGATATCCCCGCGCCGCTCAGGCAATATCTCACCCCGCTGGCGCGTGAGAAACGGATCGACCTCTACTCGGAGGACGGGGGCGCCGGGCGATCGTTCGGGCCTTGCATCCTGGAAAACGGGCGCTGGCTCAGCGAACCTCACCACGCCATGAGCCTCATGCAACAGTTCGCGATCAATTCGGCGATCGACGATCTGTCGGAAACGGGACTGTTCTCGGTCAACGGCCCGCCAGGGACGGGAAAGACGACGCTGCTTCGCGACATGTTCGCGGATAATATCGTTCGGCGCGCCCGCATCCTGGCCGCCTTGAAGACGGCGCGCGATGCCTTCGATGGCGCGCCGCGCCGCGTCATTTTCTCGGACCGGAGCACGGCCTCGATATCGGCGCTGATCCCGGCCCTGGCAGGATTCGAGATGGTCGTCGCCTCCTCCAACAACGCTGCCGTGGAGAATATTTCGCGTGACCTTCCCAAGCAGAGCGCAATCGCGAAGACGTCTTCATTCCAATATCTACAGACGGTCGCACACAAGATCGCTTGCCAGAAGGACAATGGTGCCACCGTCAAGCTCTCCGACGACGACCGCCCGTGGGGTCTGATCGCCTGTGCGCTCGGCAACTCCAGGAACCGCCGAGCCTTCAAGGAACGTTTCGGCTTTATGGAGATCGCCGACAGGCCGAAACCCGGCTGGTCTGGCACTGATAAGCCACAGACCATTTGGGAATGGCTGAAAAGCTATGAAGGACCGACCTTTGCCGAAGCGTCGGCGGCTTTTCATGTCGCCGACGGCGCGGTTGGCGACAAGATCGGCCAATGTGCACGCTATGCCGATCTCTATGACGAAATCGCCCTGGTTTCGCAGGATGCCTTCTGCCGCGAAGCCCTTGAAGGGGTCAGGGCAGCCGCAAGCGAATTTCGGCAAGCGCAGGAGAGATACGACATGGTCCAAGCCGAAATACTTCGTATCAGGGAAGCTTTGTCTCATCTGAAGGAGGAGGAACAGTTGCTCGACCGCAGCGCTCCTGCCTGGTGGGAGAGGGTGTTGCCGACCACCCCTGCGCGGCAGCATCGGCAACATGTCGGCGCCAATGCGCGCGGGCAGCTGGAACTGCGCAAGGCACTGGCGGAATGCGAGCGTCATCTTGCAAAAACTCATGGACCTGCGCTGAAACGGGCGTTGCGCGGACATCAGCGGGCCGAACGGGCGCTCAGATCGCAACGGGAAATCTGGTCCCGGAAGAGAGGAGAATTCGGTCGTCTCGGGACGATTCTCGGTCATCCCACCCTACCCGGGCGTCTCACTGATCTGGAGACGGACCGGTTCCAGATTGACGGTCTTTGGCATCAGGACGAACTGGCAAGTCTCCGTTCTGCATTGCTGGAAGCAGCGTTGACGCTGCATGAAGCGTGGCTGGCGGATGTTGGCAAGAAGGGCGGAGGTTTCGGCGGAAACATCGTCGCCATCAACAAACTGCTTTCCAACAACGATCCCGCCGACGGCGAGCACATTGCGTTGATCTGGCAGAGCCTTTTCATGATCGTTCCGATCGTCTCGACAACCTTTGCCTCCTTTGCCCGGCAGTTCCGTGGTCTCGAAGCCGGCTCGATCGGCTGGGTCTTCATCGATGAAGCCGGTCAGGCGGTGCCGCAAGCGGCCGTCGGCGCCCTGTTGCGGGCGCGACGCGTTATGGTGATCGGTGATCCCCAGCAGATCGAGCCGGTCTTCACGCTGCCAAGCGCGCTGATCACCGCTACCTCGGCGCTCTCGCCCCACACCGCCGCGGGACAATATTCGCCGAACAGGGCGTCGGTGCAGATGCTGGCCGATGCCGCCAACGGCTATGGAACGACCGTTCAGGGCGAGGAGGCGGACGGGCTCTGGATCGGCAGCCCTCTCAGGGTCCATCGGCGCTGCATCGATCCGATGTTTGGCCTTGCCAATCAGATCGCCTATCAGAACAAGATGGTCTTCGGGCTGGAAGAGCGCCGGCCAGCTGGCGACGCTTCACCGTTTTATGGCGACAGCGCCTGGATCGACGTCAGGGGAAGAGTGTCAGGCAAACAGGCCGTTCCAGAACAGACGGGTTTCATCGTCGACGTCCTCACCGCCACCTATCGCCGG
The DNA here is from genome assembly GCF_013087615.1 of Rhizobium sp. WYCCWR 11152. NCBI lineage: Bacteria > Pseudomonadati > Pseudomonadota > Alphaproteobacteria > Hyphomicrobiales > Rhizobiaceae > Rhizobium > Rhizobium sp. WYCCWR 11152. The sequence goes on from NZ_JABFCP010000011.1 coordinate 785,511, forward strand.
GACGGCGCATTGCCGGATCTCTATATCATCTCGCCGTTCAAGGAGATCAAGAACAGTCTGAGGCAAGCTCTGGCCCACGCGGCATGGATCGATCCGAACGGAAATATGCGCTCGGCTCCGCCAAGACTGTCGAAGTGGCTGAAAGAACGGATAGGCACGGTGCATACGTTTCAGGGCAAGGAAGAAGACCTCGTTTTCATGGTGCTCGGCGCCGATGCCGCTCACATCGGAGCGGCAGCCTGGGCCGCATCGAAGCCGAACCTGTTAAACGTTGCCCTGACGCGCGCAAAACGCCGATTCTATATCGTCGGCGATCACAGCCTCTGGGAAACCTTGCCTTACTTCAGGGAGACAGCGAGTGCCCTGGAGACAATACAGGCAGCCGAA